>NZ_JACBZD010000001.1:400000-1600000 GCF_013407765.1 Allostreptomyces psammosilenae | reverse complement strand
CCGAGTGATTACAGACTTACACCTGATCACTACTCTGCGTGTTGAGAGGTTGATATGGGTGCCCCGTCAGGACTCGGCGCCCGCCAATGCAAGGGGAGCCGCGCATGCGCCGCATTGCCACCACCGCCCTCGTTCTGGCCGCCACCGGAGCCCTGGCCCTGGGAACGTCGCCCCTGGCCTCCGCCGCGACCGGCACCCTCCACATCGCCCCCAACAGCTACACGAACCCCAGCGGCTGCTACAACGCGCAGATCTGGCCGCTGACCATCCGGAACAACACCAACGAGACCGCCACCGTCTATTCGAACCCGGACTGCCGGGGCCAGGTGCTCGGCACCGTCCCGCCGGGCGGGAGCGGCACCTTCGAGTTCGGCGCCAGCGTCTACATCCCCTGATCCGGCTCACGGGGCGCTCAGCCTTTCCTGCCTGTATCCCTTGGGCGCCATACTCCTCGGATTCCCGAGCCAGAGGGTGGCTCGGTGCCGCGTTCCCGCCCAGCCTGGCGCGCGGTTGTCACCAGGCCGGAGAAATCCCGTTGTCGCCGTGCCACATCCTCCGTTACCCCTGGAGACAAGGGGGGTTCGCGGATATCCACAGGGACAGGAAACCCCCTTGCGTCCGTGCCGCGCTCTGCGTTAGCCCTGGAAGCAAGGGGGCTCCTGGTTGTCCACAGGAGGGATACCCGTCTTGTCTACGGCCCGGTCATCTGCTCCGCGGCGCGTCGGTGGGCTTCGGTAGCTCCTCCCCGGCCCCCGGCAGCTCGCCGGGCTCCGGCAGTTCCCCAGTTCCCGGCAGCTCCCGGGGCTCCGCCGGCCCGCCCGCGCCTTCCGGCGGTTCCGGGAGCGGGGGTGCCAGGGCGGTGCTGGCGGCGGCCACCGCCGCCGGTTCGGGGGCGGGGGCCGGGCTGGGCGCGGGGGTGGTGCGCCGGAGTGCGGGGACCAGCCGGCGGGCCAGCGGCTCGGTGTAGCGCGCGGCCAGCGGGCCGACGATGACCAGGATCAGCACGTAGGCGGTGGCCAACGGCCCCAGCCCGGGTTCCACTCCCACCGCCAGACCGGCGATGACGATGGAGAACTCCCCGCGGGCGACCAGCGCTCCCCCGGCCCGCAACCGGCCGTTGGGGCCCACTCCGGCGCGGCCCGCGGCGTACCAGCCGGTGGCCACCTTGGTCAGCGCCGTCACCACCGCCAGGGCCAGGGCGGGGAGCAGCACCGGCGGGATGGTCGCCGGGTCCGTGGAGAGCCCGAAGAAGACGAAGAAGAACGCCGCGAACAGGTCGCGCAGCGGGCTGAGCAGGCTGTGGGCCCCCTCGGCGACCTCGCCGGACAGCGCGATGCCGACCAGGAAGGCGCCGACGGCGGCGGAGACCTGCAGCTGCTGGGCGAGGCCGGCGACGAGCAGGGTGAGTCCGAAGACGGCGAGCAGCAGCATCTCGGAGTTGTCGGTGGAGATCGCCCGGCTGATCAGCCGGCCGTGGCGCAGCGCCAGGTAGAGCACGGCGCCGACCGTGCCCAGCGATATCAGCAGGGTGACGCCGCCGCCGAGCAGCCCGACCCCGGCCATCAGGGTGGTGAGGATGGGCAGGTAGACGGCCATGGCCAGGTCCTCCAGCACCAGCACGCCGAGGACCACGGGGGTCTCCCGGTTGCCGAGGCGGCCGAGGTCGGTGAGGACCTTGGCGATGACGCCGGAGGACGAGATCCAGGTGACGCCGGCCAGCGCGGCGGCGGCCACCGGGCCCCAGCCCAGCAGCAGCGCGCAGAGGGCCCCGGGCAGGGCGTTGAGGAGGAAGTCGACGATCCCGGACGGGTACTGGGTGCGGAGGTTGTCCACCAGTTCGGGGGCGGTGTACTCCAGGCCGAGCATGAGCAGCAGCAGGATGACGCCGATTTCGGCGCCCACCGCGGTGAACTCCTCCGAGGTGCCGAGCGGCAGCAGTCCGCCCTCGCCGAAGCCCAGGCCGGCCAGCAGGTACAGGGGGATGGGTGAGAGGCCGAAGCGGCCGGCGATCCGTCCGAGGACGCCGAGGACGAGGATGACGGCGCCGAGTTCGATCAGCAGGGTGCTGGAGTGGGCGAGGTCCACCGTCGATCACCCGCCGGCGACTATGGCGGCGAAGGCGTCGACGCCCTCGCGGGTTCCCACGACGACGAGCGTGTCGCCGGTGGCGAACCGGAAGTCCGGGCCGGGTGAGGGGTGCACGGTGGTGCGGCGGAGCACGGCGACGACCGAGGCTCCGGTGCGGGTGCGGCAGCCGGTGTCGCCGAGGGTGCGGCCGACGTACGGGGACTTCGGGGAGATCACGATGTGCTCGGTGACCAGGTTGAGGCGGAAGTCCTCCAGCCCGGCGAGGGTCTCCGGGGCGAGCAGGCGGGCCAGCGACTCGGCGTCCTCGCCGCTGAGGGCGACGGTGCCGCGGCAGGTGTCGGGGTCGTCGGCGTCGTAGAGGCCGAGGAAGCGGCGTCCGTCCAGGTGGACGACGAGGGCGAGGCGGCGGCCCTCCTCGGTGGTCACGTCGTACTGCGTCCCGACGCCCGGCAAGGGAGTACGGCGGATGCGTGCGCTGCGTTCCATGAACTGCTCCTGCCGGTCGCGGGCCCCACGGTGCGGTGGCCGGTGGGACGGGCCTTGTTCGATCCTCGTCGATGATCTCAGATCGGATCCGGTCCGATCAGGCCCGCGCCGCAGGGTGCCGCGGGGCGCTCGCCGCCCCCGGCCCGGCCGTCGGCCGGGCGCTCGGGGGCGAGCGGTCCCCCGGTCCGCTCAGCTGAGCGGACCGGGGGACGGGGTCGGTTCGGGTTCCGGTTCCGGGGTCGGCATGGGATCCGGGGGCAGCGGGTCCGGCCGGCCCGGGGTCGGGGGGACCGGCGGGGCGGGCTCCGGCTCGGGTGGCGTCACCGGGTCGGGCGGGATCGGGGGCGGGGGCGCCGGAGGCGGCGGTATGGTCGCGCGCCCGACGTCCGTTCGCGGGTGGCTGCGGGCGGCGTGCATCGCGGGCTCCTTCTGTCTCGGCTGGTGTTCCCGCGCGGCGCGCGTTCCGCCGTCCGGTGTCCGACGCGGGACGGGTGCGCCGCCGGGGGCCAGGACGTTCGGGGGGAGCGCGCGTCCCGGCCTGTGGTCCACTGTTCGGCCCCTACCCGCTGCCCTGGCCTTCACGCTGGCCCAGCGGCGAACGAATCCATCAGAACAGGGAAGAACAGGATCAATGATGAAAACCAGACATCAGCCTTCAGATGCCGACCAACTCGGTCATCTATCCTCGGAGTCATGGGCTGGCTACGCGCGTTCCTCCGGACCGCCCGGGAGGGCCTGACCGTCCAGCGCCGCTGGGGGAACCCCGCGATCGCCGTCCGGGGAACCGTGGGTGCGGCGATCGCGCTGATCCTGCCCGGACTGCTGGGATGGGATCCGGTGGCGTCGTCGGCGGGCGTGGCCGGCGCGTTCGCCGCGGGCATGACGGCCTTCCACCCGAGCTTCCGCGCCCGCCCGGTGCTGGCCTCGGTGGCGGCCGTCGGCATGGCCGCGGCTACGCTCGCCGGGGCCCTGAGCGCGGACCACTGGTGGCTCCTGGTGCCGGTGACCGCGGTGTGGACGCTGGCCTGCGGCCTGGCCTGGGCGATGGGGCCGACGGCCGGGATCGTCGCCGCCTCCACGCTGACCGCGCTGCTGGCCCTGGGCACCCTGGAGCTGACCCTCGGCCAGCGGCTGCTCGCCGGGGCCGCGGCGCTCGGCGGCGGCGCGGTGCAGGCGCTGCTGATGGTGCTCTGGCCGATGCGGCACTGGGAGGCCCAGCGCACGGCGCTGGGCGCCGCGGTCGACTCCATGGCGCGCTACGCCGAGGACCTGCGCACCGATCCGGTGGCCCCGCTGGACCCGCTGCCGCTGATGGAGGCACGGGCGGCCTCCGAGGTCACCAGCTGGCAGGCCCGCTACCGGCCGCCGGAGCTGCACGGCGTGCGCGGCACGGTGGAGCGCATCCGGCCGGTGCTGGCGGCGTTGGCCGATCCTCGGGTGGGCGCGGGTCGGCGGCGCCAGGTGGACGAGCTGCTGGCGGCGTCCGCGGAGGTGCTGGCGGCGGTCGCCGGGGCGGTGCGCGCCGGCGGGGCGGTGCGGGTGCCGTCGTCGGCGCGTGAGGTGCTGGCCCGCTACACCGCCGGCGGGCGCGACCCGGCCGGCGGGAGCGCCCCGGGGGTGGTGGAGGGCGTGGCCGCGCGGGCCGCCACCCGGCTGGTGGCGCTGCTCGGCGAGCTGGAGGACATCGTGACGGTGGGGCGGGCCGGCACCGGGCTGCACCGCCCCGGTGTGCTGTCGACGGTGCCGGAGGCGTGGCGGACCGCCCGTGAGCACGCGGCGTCCTCCTCGCCGGTGTGGCGGCACGCGGTGCGGGTGACCGCGGTGGTGGTGGCGCTGCTGGTGGCGGCGCTGGCCCTGCCGTGGCCGCACGGGGTGTGGATGCCGCTGACGGCCGCGCTGGTGATGCGGCCGAACTTCGTGCAGACGTGGGGGCGCGGGGTGGCCCGGGTGGTGGGGACGGTGGTCGGGGCGGGGGTCGGCTCGGCCATCCTGGCCTGGTCGGATCCGGGGCGGTGGGCCACGACGGGCTGGGTGGCGGGGTTCGCGGCGCTGTCGTTCGTGGCCGTGCGGGCCGGGTACGTGGTGCTGTCGGCGACGGTCACGGTCTACGTCGTGCTGCTGCTGCACCTGTCCGGCGCGGGGGCGGGGGCCGGCCTGGACCGGGTGTCGGCGACGGTGCTGGGCGGGGCGGTGGCGCTGTGGGCGTCGGCGGCGCTGTTCCCGGTGTGGGACACCGCGCGGTTGGCGGACCGCCTGGCGGAGTGGGCACGGGCTTCGGGACGGTACGCCGCCGCCGTGATCGAGGCGTTCGAGCCGCTGCCGGACGAGTCCGGCGGGGCGGCCGGCGGGCACCGGGCGACGGCCGCGGCGGGTGCGGCGGGTGCGCGGCCGGCCGCCGGCGCCACCGCAGCCGGCGCCACTGGAGCCACGGCGGCCACGACCGCCACGGCCGCCACGGCCCCTGGAGTGACGGCCGCCGCGGCGGCGAGCCGGGACGGCACCGGCGGCGCGGGCCCCGCCCGGGTGGCGGAGCACGCCGGGGTGACCGACCGGCCCGGCACACCCCGGCCCTCGGCCGCACGGGCGGCGGGCGCCTCGGCCGCACGGGCGGCGGGCGCCGCGGCGGCCCGGGCGGCGGCGGCCGGTGGGCGCGGGCGCGGCTGGGTCGGGCCGCGGGTGGGCGCCCGACCGGTGCGCGAGGCCCTGCTGGAGGAGCGGCGGGCCCGCGCCACGGCCGAGGCGATCGCCGAGCGGGCCGTGCTGGAGCCGGTGTGGGACAGCCGGGGCGTGCCGACCGAGGCGGTCACCGAGGTGCGGGAGGGCCTGGTGAACCTGGGCCGGATGGCCACCGTCCTGGAGGCGCACCTGCCGCGGGCGGGGAGCCCGGCCGGCCGGGTTCCGGGGTCGGCCGCCTTCGCCGCGCGGCTGCGCGAGCGGATGGAGGGGATCGCCGAGGCCCTCCGCGGGGGCGCGCAGGTGGCCGACGCGGGTCTGCGCGAGCCCTGGGAGCGCTGGCGGGACGTGGTCCTGGCCAGTGACGAGGCGGCGGTCCGGGCCGCCGGCACGGCGGGCACGGCGGGCACGGCGGGCGTGGACGCCGCCACCCGCTGGGTGGTGGTGCAGGGCGCCGGGCTGATGGTGGACGGCGTCGAGGACATCGTGGAGGGCATGTGGGAGAGTTGACGCGGCTCCCCGCGCGCGGCGCTCCGGCCCCGGTGGGCCGGGCCCCGGGGTGCCGCCGGAGGCGGGCGTCCGGCCCCGCGGGGGCCTGTTGTGATCGGCGGACTCGGCGGAGTCGGTAGGGTGGCGGGCGGGAAGCCGTCGACGCGACCGGCGACCGCCGCCGCACCACCCGCCAGGCGCCACCGCGCCGGCCCCGGGCGGCGGTGGCGGCCCCGGTCGGCCACCAGGAGGGTGCGAGAGACATGCCAGGCAGCTCCGTCCCGGGGCCCGATGCCCCGTCACAGCACAGCGGGGAGTCGCTGCCTCCGCGCGCGAAGTTCGCCGTGACCGCGGGTCGGGTGGCCGCCGCGGTCTCCCGGCGGGCCGGGCGCGGCAGCGGCTCGGTGATCGGCGGACGCGTGGCCCTGCGCCTGGACCCCGACCTGCTGGCCAAGCTCGCCCGGCACCTGGACGTGGTGCTGGTCTCGGCGACCAACGGCAAGACCACCACCACGCGGCTGATCGCCGAGGCCCTGCGGGCCAACGGCCAGGTGGTCTCCAACGCGCTCGGCGCCAACATGCCGGCCGGCATCACCTCGGCCCTGGCCGGGCGCGGCTCCGCCCGCTACGGCGTGATCGAGGTGGACGAGAAGTACCTGGCCAGCGTCGCCCGGGACGTCGCGCCGAAGGCCATCGCGCTGCTGAACCTCTCCCGCGACCAGCTCGACCGCGCGGCCGAGACCCGCATGCTGGCCGAGCGGTGGCGCGAGGGGCTGGCCGGGATCGAGGCCACCGTCATCGCCAACGCGGACGACCCGCTGGTCGCCTGGGCGGCCTCCTCCTCCCGGGACGTGGTGTGGGTGGCGGCCGGGCAGGCGTGGAAGGACGACGCCTGGTCCTGCCCGAGCTGCGGCGGTGTGATGCACCGCCCCGGTGACGACTGGTACTGCGCCGAGTGCCACTTCCGCCGCCCCCGTCCCGCGTGGGCGCTGCACGGCGACCACGTGATCGACCCGGCGGGCTCCGCGTGGCCGATGTCGCTGCGGCTGCCCGGGCGGGCGAACAAGGCCAACGCGGCGACCTCCGCGGCCGTGGCCGCGGTCTTCGGGGTGCACCCCAAGGTCGCGCTGGACCGGATGTCGACGGTGGCCGCGGTGGCCGGCCGGTACGACGTCGTGGAGTACGCCGGGCGCCAGCTGCGGCTGCTGCTGGCGAAGAACCCGGCCGGCTGGCTGGAGACGTTCACGCTGATCGACGGGCCGCCCGCGCCGGTGATCCTGTCGGTCAACGCGCTGTCCGCGGACGGCACCGACACCTCCTGGCTCTGGGACGTGGACTACGGCCGGCTGGCCGGGCACCCGATCGTGGTGACCGGGCAGCGCCGGCTGGACCTTGCCGTCCGGCTGGACGTGGCGGGGCTGCGGTTCACGGTCGCCGAGAACCTGGCGCAGGCGGTGGCCGCCTGCCCGCCGGGGCGGATCGAGGCCATCGCGAACTACACGGCCTTCCAGCAGTTCCGCCGGGACGTGCGGGGCTGAGGCGGCCGCACTGCGGGCGACGACGACGGATGATGCGGAGCGGGAGTTGAGCGAGAGCAGTCTGCGCCTGGTGTGGGTCTACCCGGACCTGCTGAGCACCTACGGTGACCAGGGCAACGTGCTGGTGGTGGAGCGGCGGGCGCGGCAGCGCCGGCTGAACGTGGAGCGCTACGACGTGCGCTCGGACCAGCCGGTGCCCACCAGCGGCGACATCTACCTGATCGGCGGTGGCGAGGACCGCCCGCAGCGGCTGGCCGCCGAGCGGATCCTGCGCGACCCGGGGCTGGTGCGGGCGGTGGACAACGGCGCGATCGTGTTCGGCGTCTGCGCCGGCTACCAGATCCTCGGCCGGGAGTTCATCGACGACCTCGGCCGGCGGCAGCCGGGCCTCGGCATCCTGGACGTGCAGGCGGTGCGCGGCGAGGGCGAGCGGTGCGTGGGCGAGATCCTGGCCGACGTCGACCCGCAGCTGGGCCTGCCGCCGATCACCGGCTTCGAGAACCACCAGGGGGTGACCCACCTGGGGCCGGGCGTGCGCCCGTTCGGGCACGTGCGGGTGGGCCGCGGCAACGGCAGCGGCGACGGCTCCGAGGGCGCCTGGGCGGGAACCGTGTTCGGCACGTACCTGCACGGGCCGATCATGGCGCGGAACCCGGCCGTGGCCGACCTGCTGATCAAGCTGGCGCTGGACGTCGGCGCGCTGCCGCCGGCCGACAACACCTGGTTCGACCAGCTGCGCGCCGAGCGGATCAACGCCGTGACCTCCACCGGCGCGTAGCGGCGAACGACGGCGGCCCCGTCCGAGCCGTTCCCCGGGTGTGATGCCGGGGCGGCGCGGACGGGGCCGTCGCGCGTGAGGCCGTGGGCTCAGCCGCGGATGACCTCGACGAGCGACCAGACGGCGAGCGCCGCCATCACCAGCGCCCCGACCCGCTGCACGGCGGCCAGGGAGACCCGCCGGGCGAGCGCCTGCCCGGCGGTCAGCGCCAGGGCGCTGACGCTCATCAGGGCCGCCGCCGCGCCCACCGCGACCGGCAGCAGGCCCTGGGTGGCGGCCAGGTTGGCGGTGGCCAGCTGGGTGATGTCGCCCCACTCCCCGACGAACACCACGGTGAAGGCGGTGCCGACGGTGGCCCACCGGCCGCGCGCCACCCGGCCGCCCGGGGCGCCGTCGTCGTCGTCCTCGTCGCCGTGGCCGCGCAGCATCCACCAGGCGCCGAGCCCGAAGAGCAGTGCGGCCACCGTGTGCACCAGGCGGTCCGGCAGCAGGGCGAACACGCCGCCGGCGGCGACCGCTATCGCAACGTGCACGCAGAACGCCGCCGCCGTGCCGCACCACACCCAGATGGGACGCATCCGGGTACCCATCGCCAGCGAGGCGAACATCGACTTGTCCGGGAGTTCCGCGAGGAAGATCACCACGAAGGTCGTGGCCACCACCGTCAGGTCCATCGGCAGGTACTCCGCCTTCCCTCTCACCAGGCGGTGACCGGGCCGTGCGGACCTGCCCGACGCGGGAAGGGGGCCACTCGACCCGGCACCGCGTCGTCTCGACGAGTGCGCGCCCAGGCGGACACGCACCGGTACCGGATCGAAGGTCTCGTCCACCCGGCGCGCCCCACGGGGCGGGCCTCGGGCCCGACGGCCGGGCTCCGGCGGCCACGCGGGGCGTGGACGGCGGCGCCAGTGTGTCGACCGGTCGGCGGTTGCAGGGACTACTCCCCTTCGCTTGCTCCATAGTACGGGGTGGTCGAACATGGCCGGGAACGGCCCCCGGCGGGCCTTGCCGGCCGGGCCTCCCGGCCGTCCGAGCCGTGGGCACGCGCCACCGCCGGGCGATCACCGCGAGATAGGGTGGCGGTCCGACGACATCGCCCGCGGCGGCACCGCACGACGCCGCGGGACCGGTCCGCCTGGAGGAGTTGCTAGCGATGCGAATTGGTGTGCTGACCAGCGGCGGAGACTGTCCGGGTCTCAACGCCGTGATCCGGTCCGTGGTGCACCACGGCGTGGTGGACCACGGCGACGAGATCGTGGGCTTCCTCGACGGCTGGAAGGGCATGATCGACGGCGTGTACCGGCCGCTCGGGCTGGACGACGTCTCGGGCCTGCTGACCCGGGGTGGCACCATCCTGGGTTCGGCGCGGGAGGAGCGCGACAAGGTGCGCGCGGCCGTTCCCGAGATGGCCCAGAAGCTGCTGGACTGGGGCATCGACGCGGTGATCCCGATCGGCGGCGAGGGCACGCTGACCGCCGCCCGGATGTTCCACGAGGCCGGCGTGCCGGTGGTGGGCGTCCCGAAGACGATCGACAACGACATCGCCTCCACCGACGTCACCTTCGGCTTCGACACCGCCGTGGGCGTGGCCGCGGAGGCGCTGGACCGGCTCACCACCACCGCGGAGTCGCACCAGCGGATCGTCATCGTCGAGGTGATGGGCCGGCACACCGGCTGGATCGCGCTGCACTCCGGCATGGCCTCGGGCGCGCACGCCATCCTGCTGCCGGAGCGCCCGTTCCGGATGGCCGAGCTGTGCGAGCGCATCCAGGCCCGGTTCGACCGGGGGAAGAAGTTCGCGCTGGTCGTGGTCGCCGAGGGGGCGGCGCCGGTCGAGGGCGACATGACCTTCGACACCGGCGCCACCGACATCTACGGCCACCAGCGGTTCGCCGGGGCTGCCCGGCAGCTGGCCGGCGAGCTGGAGCGGCGCATCGGGATCGAGGCGCGGGCGGTGATCCTCGGCCACGTGCAGCGCGGCGGCGTGCCGACCGCCTACGACCGGGTGCTGGCCACCCGGTTCGGCTGGCACGCGGTGGAGGCGGTGCACGCCGGCCGCTTCGGGCACATGACGGCGCTGCGCGGCACCGACATCACGCTGGTCCCGCTGGCGGAGGCGGTCACCGAGCTGAAGACCGTGCCGGCCAACCGCATCGGCGAGGCCGAGGCCGTCCTGTAGGCCGTGCTCCGGCCTGCCCCGGCCGACCACGGTCGGACGGTGGCCCGGCGGCGGGGGCGCGACCCCGCCGCCGGGCGCGGTGACGCGACGCCCTAGTCTTGGGGCTGCCGGTACAGGACGAATCGGGCGTCGGGCGGAGGCGGGCAACCGCGCCCGCGGGCGCCGCGCGGGAAGGACACCTCCACCATGGTCGACGCGGTGGCCGCGACGCTGCTGGCAGCTGGGGACCACGGCGGGCACGGCGGGCACCAGTCCGCCGACCTGCCCCCCTGGACGCTGGAGCGCCTGCTGGCCTGGTCACCGGACGCCTTCTTCCTGGTGCTGTGCGGCGCCCTGCTCGCCGTGTACCTCGCCGCCGTGCTGCGGCTGCGCCGCCGGGGGGACCGCTGGCCGGTGGGCCGCACCATCAGCTGGACGGTGGGCCAGCTGCTCGTGGTGTTCACCATGAACACCGGGATGAACGACTACGGCATGGTGATGTTCAGCGTGCACATGGTGCAGCACATGGTGCTGTCCATGATCGCGCCGATCTTCCTGGTGCTGGGCGCCCCGACGACGCTGGCGCTGCGCGCGCTGCGGCCGGCCCCGCGGGGCAGGCGCGGCCCCCGGGAGGTGCTGCTCGCGGTGCTGCACTCGCGCTACGCGGCGGTGCTGACCGCGGCGCCGGTGACCATCGCGTTCTTCATCCTGAACCTGTACGGCCTCTACCTGACGCCGGTGTTCGACTGGATGATGGCCTCCTACTGGGGGCACGTGCTGATGATGGCGCACTTCGTCGCCGTGGGGTACGTGTTCTTCTGGCCGATCATCGGGATCGACCCGGGTCCGCGCCGCTCCGGCTACCTGATGCGGATGCTGGAGCTGTTCATGGGCATGCCGTTCCACGCGTTCTTCGGCATCGCGGTGATGATGGGCTCCACGCTGATCGTGGACAGCTTCGCGTCCCCGCCGGCGTCGCTCGGCATCGACCCGCTGGCCGACCAGACCGCCGGCGGCGGCATCGCCTGGGCGTTCTCCGAGGTGCCGTCGGTGATCGTGCTGCTCGCCCTGCTGGTCCAGTGGCGTCGCGCGGAGGACCGCCAGGCCAGGCGGAAGGACCGTGCCGCGGACCGTGACGGCGACGCCGAGCTGGCCGCCTACAACGCCTACCTGGCCTCGCTGGCCGCCCGGGACCAGGCCGTGAGCCGCTGAGCGCCCGCGGCGCGGCGACCGCTGAGGGGGGTGCGGGCCCGGTCCCGCACCCCCCTTGGGCGTTCTCCCGCGTTACCGGAACAGGCGCTCGCCGTGGCGCAGCGCGTGCTCGGCGACCAGCCGGCCGAGGCGGACGCCGGCCTGGTCGGCGGAGCGGGTGTGGATGCCCGACCACACCCGGGCGTCGACGTTCTCGGCGGTGAGCTGCCGCCATTCGGTGTAGCCGCGGGTGACGCCGGGGGCGGTGTAGCTGGTCAGCGGGAAGGGCGCGGTGCGCGGCCCCACCAGGCTGGTCAGCACCTGCTCGGCGGCGCCGGAGTAGGTGTTGTGGCCGCTGGGGTAGTCGGGGTGGGCCGGGGTGGTGTGCAGGGGCGTCCAGGTCGGGTCGGGCTCGGTGGTGGGGTCGCCGGTGCCGTCCGCCGCGCGGATCGCGGTGACCGGCCGCCACCGCAGGTGGGCGTACTTGCTGTCGGAGGTGGCGATCTGGGTGTCGACCAGGGCGACGTGGAAGAGCGCGACGAGCGCGGCCCGGGCGGCCGGCGGCCGGGCGTCGCGGGCCAGGGCGACCCGCAGCGGCTCGGTGTACAGGGTCAGCGAGGAGCCGAGCCAGAAGAACGCCGTCTCGGTCTGCTCGGGGGTGCGCACCGTGCTGTCCGCGGCGCCGTGGGCGCGCACCTCGGCGAGGTCGGCCCGGTACCGGTCGGAGCCCAGCGCCGGTGGCGGTGCCAGCCGGAACTGGTCGGCCCGCTCCAGCAGGAACGGCCGGGCGTGGCGGCTGCCCGCGCCGGTGGCCGGGGCGAACGTCGGGGGCGTGGGCTGCCACAGGCCGGGGGCGGGTTGCGGCACCGGGAAGGCGACGTTGACGGAGGCCGGGTCGAGGCCGTCCCCCTCCCGTGCGGCGAGGACGGTGTGCGCCTGGCGTTCACCGGCGGTCCGGCCGCGGTCCTTCGCCGGACCGTCCGGGAGGCGGTCGAGGGTGGTGCGCAGGGCGGCGTCGAGCTGTTCGGCGCGGGCCGGAACCAGGGTGCTCAGGGCCCGGTGCACGGCGGCGGCCAGGGCCGCCTCCTGGTAGGTGCGCGGGTCGTTGCCCGCCGGGGTGGCCCGCAGCGCGCGGGCGGCGGCCAGCCAGGCGATCGCCCAGGTGCGGCTGTTGGTGATCTGGGTGGCGGCGGGGGCGGCCGCGATGGTGGCGACCGTGGTGTCGTACCACTCCAGGGCCGTGTCGGCGCGCGAGCGTTCGGCGGCGGTGGCCCGGGAGTCGGGGAGGGCGGAGGCGGCGGCCAGGGCGAGGGCCGAGGCGATCACGGTGCGGCGGCTGGGGGTGTGGGACGGCGTTCCTGCGGAACCGTGGGGGGTCGGGGGCAGGCTGGACTGCGACGCGGACACGCTCGCTCCTTGTCAGGGGCAGGGTCGGTGAAGGGCACGCGCGCGCTACCCGGTCAACGCCCGTGCCGGCGCGGTGGTCACGGGGGGTGCCGCGGTCACGGGGGTGGGGGCGTCACGCGGGGTGCCTGCGGTCCGTCGGGCGCGCGCACGGGTGGCCCGGGCGCCGGACGGTGTTGGGGAAGTGCCGATCGAGGGGCGCGGTCGCCGCTGTCAACAGCGGGCGCTGCACACGCGCAGCAGATCGACGTGACGGCGCGTCACGAGATCACGTCCTTCAGGCATGCCGGACATGGTGGCATCGCCGCCCGGGCGTTGTCCATAGAGCCCCGCCCCGGGGGATCCGGGGCTCAGCGCGCCGGATCGGTGACCATCCGCACCCGGGTGAGCCGGCGGCGGCCGGCCAGTCGGGGCGCCGGCGCGGTGGCCGGCAGCAGGATCCGCAGGGAGGCGGCCAGGGTGTCGAGTTCCAGCCGCAGACCGCCCGGGGGGAAGACGGCGTCGCGCAGGTCGAGGGTGACCACGGCGAACCGGGCGTGCACGCGCAGCCGTTCGGCGAGCCGTTGGGCGCCGCCGCGGTGGACGGCGGCCAGCACGGCGCGCAGCCGGGTGGGGTCGGGCTCGGGGGTCCGTGCCGCGGCGTCGCCGGAGGGACGCCGCGCCGGGCGGGGTGGGGCACTGGTCACCGCGGCTCCTTCCACGTGGGCGGGGGCGCACGCGGCCGGCCGGTGGGCGGGCGCGGCCGGTCGCGAACCGCGGCGGAGCGTCATCGAGACGGCACGAAGACGCGATATACCGCGACTCTGCGGGAAACGATATATCGCGTCTGCGGCGGGCGACAAGACCCCGCTCGGGTAGGCTGCCCGCCGTGCTGCCCCTCGTCACCGCCACCCGTTATGTCGTCCCACTGCGTGAGGGCGGTTCCCTGCCGGGCCTGATCGAGGCCGACGACCTCGGCACCTACGTGGTCAAGTTCACCGGGGCCGGCCAGGGCCGCAAGACGCTGGTGGCCGAGATCCTCGCCGCCCGCCTGGCCCGGGGCCTCGGGCTGCCCGTGCCCGACCTCGCGCTGGTGGAGGTCGACCCGGTCATCGGTCTGGGCGAACCGGACCAGGAGGTCCAGGAGCTGCTCCGGGCGAGCCCCGGGCTCAACCTCGGCATGGACTTCCTGCCGGGCTCCCTGGGCTTCGATCCGCTGGCCTTCGAGGTGGACCCCGACCTGGCCTCCCGGGTGCTGTGGTTCGACGCCTTCATCGGGAACGTGGACCGCAGCTGGCGCAACCCCAACATGCTGCTGTGGCACGGGCGGCTGCACCTGATCGACCACGGCGCGGCCTTCATCTGGCACCACAACTGGCCCACCGCGCAGGCGGCGGTGACCCGGCCGTACAACGCCGCCGACCACGCCCTGCTGCGCTTCGGGCCGGAGCCGGCGGCCGTGGACGCGGAGATGGCGGCGGCCGTCACCGACGCCCTGCTGGCCGACGCCACGGCCGAGATCCCGGACGTCTGGCTGGCCGGCGAGGACGGCTTCTCCACCCCGGACGAGGTGCGACGCGCGTACCGCGAACGCCTCGCCGACCGCCTGGCCGCCCGGGAGCGGTGGCTCCCGCGCCCCGACGGCGCCACCCGCCTGCCCAAGCCCGACCGCACCTGAGAGCTGACCGTGAACACCCGACGCGACGTCTTCGAGTACGCCCTGATCCGGGTCGTTCCGCGCATCGAGCGGGGCGAGTGCATCAACGCCGGGGTGATGGTCTACTCCCGCTGGCACCGCTACCTGGGCGCGGCCACCCACCTGGACACCGCCCGGCTGGCGGCGCTGGCCCCGGAGGCCGACGCCGACGCCATCCGCTCGGCCCTGACCGCCATCGAGCACACCTGCTGCGGCGGCCCCCGGGCCGGTCAGGCGGCCGAGGACGACCCGGGCCGCCGGTTCCGCTGGCTCACGGCCCCGCGCAGCACGGTGATCCAGCCCGGACCGGTGCACACCGGACTGACCAGCGACCCGGAGGCCGAGCTGGGCCGTCTGCTGGACCTGCTGGTGCGCTGACGGCCACCCGCCCGCGCGGCGGCGCCGCCCGCGCCCCGCGATGCGCTCTACTGGCCGGGTGAACGGCGGTGGAGGATGGCCGCGGCGGGCGGCGGGACGCGTGCGGGAGGCGGCCTGGCCGGCCGCTCAGGCGGCGCTCACCGCGGGCGCGGCCTGGTGGGTGGCGGTCCGCCTGCTCGACCACCCCAGCCCGTTCTTCGCGCCGATCGCCGCCATCGTCTGCCTGGCGGCGGCCCGCGGCACCCGGGGCCGCCAGGCCCTGGACATGCTGGCCGGGGTGCTGGTCGGCGTGGTCGTCGGGGAGGTGGCGCTGCGCTGGGTGGGCCAGGGCGTCGGGGCCATCACCCTGGTGACCCTGGTGGCCATGGTGCTGGCGTCCGCGCTGATCCCGCGTCCGCTGCCGCTGATCCAGGCCGGCGCCTCGGCCGTGCTGGTGGTGGCCACGCACCGGTGGCAGAGCGGGACCGGGCGGCTCGGCGACGCCCTGGTCGGCGGCCTGCTCGCGCTGCTGGTCAGCCAGGTGCTGCTCACCGTCGACCCGCGGTCCCTGCTGCTGGAGCCCGCCCGGGCCGCGCTGAACACGCTGGCCGACGCCCTGGAGCTGGCCGCCGCGGCGGTCGCCGAGGGCGACGAGCACGCGATGCGGCGGGCGGTGGAGCGGGCGCGCGACGCCCACACCGAGGTGGGCCGACTGGGTGCGGCCCGGGCGACCACCCGGGTCGTCGTCTCCTCCACGCTGCGCGGCCGGGCGCGGGCCCGCCAGTTGCGCGAGGCCGACGCCCGCCTGGCCGAGCTGGACCTGCTGCACGGCGGCGTGCTGCAGCTCACCCGGCTGCTCGCCGGGCAGCCGGCGGGCGGGGCGGACGACGGGGCGCGCCGGTGGGTGCTCCCGGCCGTCACGGACCTGGCCGGGGGCCTGCGCTCGGCCGCGGCCGGCGAACTGCTGGCGGATCAGCTGACCGCGGCCCGGCGAGCCGCGCGGGCGGCGCTGTCCCGGGCCGCCGCGGCGCCGCCCGGGGCGGAGCCGTTGGCCGGCGCCGTCCGGGTGGCGGCCGAGGACCTGGCCCGGTTCTCCGCCCCGCCCCACCGGGGGTGAGCCCGGCGGCCCCACCGGGGTGAGCCAGGCCCGGCGGGTCGGCGACGGCGCCGGGCGCCCGCGCCGGTGCCCGTGCGGGGTCGGCGGGACCGGTCCGCTCCCCCGGTCAGGGCCTCGGCGTAGCAGACTCGGTCAGGGGCTTGGCGTAGCAGAGCGATTCCGGGTCGTCCCGGTAGAAGCCGAACTTGGCGATCGGCTGGTAGCCGCTGGACAGGTACAGCCCTATCGCCTCGGGCTGCCTGGTGCCGGTCTCCAGCACCATGCGGCGGTGGCCGGCCAACCGCGCCGCGTCCTCCAGCCAGGCGAGCAGCTTGCGGGACAGTCCCCTGCCCCGGGCCTCCTCCACCACCAGCAGGCGCTTGAGCTCGACGTCCCCGGCCCGCAGCCCCTGCTCGGGAGCGGGCTCCTTGACCCGCCATCCGCCGCAGGCCACCGGGCGCCCCGCCTGGTACCCGACGGCGAAGAGTCCGCGCGGCGGCGCGAACTCGGCCGTCTCCATGGCGGTGAGGTCCTCCTCACCGTAGCGGGCCTTCAGCTCGGCCTGCGCGGCGGCGACCATCAGTGCCGCGTCCGGGTGGTCCAACGCGCGAATCTCGATTTCCACGATGCGGCACCCTACCCGGGGCGCACCCGCGAGTCGCCGGTTTTTCCGGCCCCGCGGGCGTGAGACCGGCTACACCCGGCTGGCGGACAGGCAGACGTAACCGCCGGGCGCCTGGGTAGGTTCCCCCGCGTTCCGCTCCTCCCCTCCCGCCCGCCCCACCTTCCTCCCGCGTCCCGCCCGCCCCCTACCGCCCTCGGAGCGCGCGTGCTCGTCCTGCTCCTGCTGCCCCTGGTGCTCGCCACCTGCGTGGCGGCGCCGCTGGTCAAGGCAGTGGGCCCGCGCGCCTTCGCGGTGCTCGCCGTCGCGCCGGCCACCAGCACGCTGCTGGCGGCGCTGCTGGCGCCGGACGCGGTCGACGGCACCCCGGTGCTGGAGCGGCACACTTGGGTCCCGGGCATCGGGCTGGGGCTCGACCTGCGCCTGGACACCCTCTCGCTCACCCTCACGCTGATCGCGACCGGCATCGGCACGCTCGTCCTGGTGTACTGCGCCGGGTACTTCGACCGGGACGCGGCCAAGCTGCCCTCCTTCGCGACCAGCCTGGTCGCCTTCGCCACGGCGATGACCGGACTGGTCCTGGCCGACAACCTGCTGCTGCTCTACGTGCTGTGGGAGCTGACCACCGTCACCTCCTACCTGCTGATCGGCTACGACGACCGGGACCGCTCCGCCCGCCACGCCGCGCTCCAGGCGCTGGTGGTCACCACGCTCGGCGGCCTGGCCATGCTCGCCGGACTGATCACCTGGACGGTCACCACCGGCAGCGCCTCGCTCACCGCGCTGCTCGCCGACCCGCCGGAGCCCACCGCGGCGAACTCCTGCGCGGCGGTGCTCGTCCTGCTGGGCGCCTTCACCAAGTCGGCCCAGTGGCCCTTCCACTTCTGGCTGCCGCGCGCCATGGCGGCCCCCACCCCGGTCAGCGCCTACCTGCACGCCGCCGCCATGGTCAAGGCCGGGGTCTACCTGGTGGCCCGGCTCGCCCCGGCCGCCGCCCACCTCGCGCCCTGGCGCGCGCTGGTGCTGACGCTGGGTCTGCTCACCCTGGTGTGGGGCGCCTGGAACGCGCTGCGGCAGACCGACCTGAAGCTGCTGCTGGCCCACGGCACGACCAGCCAGCTCGGCCTGCTCACCGCCATGCTCGGCACCGGCACCCACGAGCTGGCGCTCGCCGGCGCCGGCCTGCTGGTGGCGCACGCCGTGTTCAAGGCGCCGCTCTTCCTCGCCGTGGGCGCCGTCGACCACGCCACCGGCACCCGGGACCTGCGCCGGCTGGCGCGCCTCGGCCGCCACCTGCCGCTGCTGGCCACCGCCGCCGTGGCGGCGGCCGCGGCCATGGCTGCGCTGCCCCCGTTCCTCGCCTTCGCCGCCAAGGAGACCGCCCTGTACGCGTGGTCCACCGGGGCCCCGGGCGGATGGTGGGCGCTGGTGGCCACGGCGGTCGGCTCGGCGCTGACCACCGCCTACAGCATCCGCTTCGCGCTGCCCTTCCTCACCGCGCCGCCGCGGGTCGGGCCGCCTCCCCAACCGCGACCACCCCACCCGAGGCGGGGCGAGACGGAGCCGGGCGCGGGGACGCGCGGCGACGGGGAGCGCACCGGCGGCGAAGGCGACCGGCCGGAGCCGGGGCACGCCGTCCCCGGACACGCGGGGGCGTGGCTGGTCGGGCCCGTGGTGCTGCTCTCCGCGGCGGGCCTGGCGCTCGGCCTGCTCACCGGGGCGGTCGACTCCTTCCTGGCCGGCTACGCGGCGGCCTTCCCCACCCCCTCCCCCTACCACCTCGCCCTGTGGCACGGCTGGACGCTGCCACTGGCCGTGACCGCCCTGGTCCTCGCCGGTGGTGTCGCCGGCCACCTGCTGACCGCCCGCGGTCGGCCCGCCGAGGGCCTGGCCCTGGCTGACCGCGCCTACCGGCACACCGTCACCGGCGCCAACAAGGCGGCGCTGCGGGTCACCGCGGCGGTCCAGAGCGGCTCCCTGCCGCGCTACCTGGCCATCGTGCTCGGCACGCTCGCCGCCGCGCTGGCCGCCACCGCCGTCGCCGTGCTGGCCACCGGTGACGCCGCCCCGCTCCGGTTCCACCTGTGGGACACCCCGGTGCAGGCCGTCGCCGCCGCCGGCATCGTCGTGGGCTGCGTGCTGGTCGTCCGCACGGACCGGCGGCTGACCGCCGTGCTGCTCGCCGGCACCGTCGGATACGAACTCGCGCTGCTGTTCGCCGTGCACGGGGCGCCGGACCTGGCGCTGACCCAGTTCCTGGTGGAGACGGTCACCCTGATCGCCTTCGTGCTGGTGCTGCGCCGTCTGCCGCGCACCTTCAGCCGCCGGCCGCGCGCCACCCGGGCCGCCCGCCTGGTCCTCGCGGCGGTCGCCGCCGCGCTGCTGACCGGCACCCTGGCCGCGGGGCTGAACGCGCGGCGGGCTCCGGCGGTCTCCGCGGAGTTCCTCGCCCGATCGGAGCCGGAGGCGCACGGCAAGGAGGTCGTCAACGTGATCCTGGTGGACTTCCGGGCCTTCGACACCCTCGGGGAGATCTCCGTGCTGGCGGTCACCTCGATCGGCGTCGCCTCGATGGTGATGGCCGGCAGCGGCCGCTCCGGCGGCCGGGGCTCCGGCCAGGGCGACGCGGGCGGGGACGGCGGCCCCGGTCCGCGCTCCGGGGCGGAGGGGGGTGAGCGGTGAGCCGGCGCACCGACCCGGGCCACGACCTGCCGGACGACTCCCCGCGCCGGCCCCCGGGGGGCCACGGGCCGACGCGCCCGGAGGGCGGCCCGTACCCCCTGCTGAACGTGGTCAACCGGCTGGTCTTCCACACCATCCTGGTCTTCTCCCTCTACCTGCTGCTCACCGGGCACAACACCCCCGGCGGGGGCTTCGCGGGCGGGCTGGTCGCCGGTTGCGCCTTCGTGCTGCGGTACACCGCCGGCGGGGAACGGGAGGTGGCCACGGCGGCGCCGATCGAGCCCGTCGTGCTGGTGGGCGGCGGGCTGCTGCTGGCCGTGCTGGAGGCGGCGGCCCCGTTGGCGGCCGGCGGCGCGGTGCTGGAGTCCGGCTACACGACCGTGCGCCTGCCGGTCTTCGGCGAGGTGGCGCTGGTCAGCGCCCTGCTGTTCGACACCGCCGTCTACCTGCTGGTGGTCGGCGTGGTGCTGACCGTGCTGCGCTTCCTGGGCAGCGGAATCGACGAGCAGTCCGATCCCGAGGACGAGTCGAGGGAGGCGGCCGAGCCGTGAGCGTCAACCTCTCCCTCACCGTGGCCGCCGTGGTGCTGCTGACCAGCGGCGCCTACCTGCTGATGCAGCGCACCCTGACCCGTGCCCTGCTCGGCGTCACGCTGGCCGGCCACGCGGCCAACGTCATGCTGCTCGTCGCCGGCGGGCCGGCCGGGGACGCCCCGGTCGCCACCGGGGGCGCCACCGAGGGGTACAGCGACCCGCTGCCGCAGGCCCTGGTGCTCACCGCGCTGGTGATCACCCTCGGCATCACGGCCTTCCTGCTGGCCATGGCGTACCGCAACTGGCGGCTCACCGCGGAGGACGAGGTCCCGGACGACCCGGAGGACCGCCGGATCGCCGCGCGCACCGCCGCCGGCGTCGCCGACCGGGCCGCCGACGAGGCCGACGAGAGCGAGACGGACACGGCGCCGGCCGCGTCCCACGAGCCGGCCCCCACGGCCCCCGGGGACGAGAGGGGCCCCGCGTCATGAGGATCGCCCTGCCGCTCGCCGTGCTCGCCCCGCTCGGCGGCGCCGCCTGCTCCATGCTGTTCAGCCGGCGCCCCCCGCTGCAACGCGCCATCAGCATCCTCGCCCTCACGGTGCTGCTGGTCGACGCCTGCGTGCTGCTGTGGCACGCCCACCGGGTGGGCACCGCCACCACGGCCATGGCCGGCTGGCCGGCGCCCTACGGGATCGTCCTGGTCGCGGACCGCCTCGCGGCCCTGCTGCTGACCGTCTCGGCCGTGGTCCTGCTGGCCGTGATGGTGTACGGCATCGCCCAGAAGATGGCCGAGGACCAGCCACTCCCCCACGCCGTCTTCCACCCCGCCTACCTGGTGCTGGCCGCCGGCGTCGCGATCTCCTTCCTCACCGGCGACCTGTTCAACCTGTTCGTCGGCTTCGAGGTGCTGCTGTCGGCCAGCTACGTCCTGCTGACGGTCGGCGGCACCGCCCCGCGGCTGCGGGCCGGCATGACCTACGTGCTCACCTCGCTGCTGTCCTCGCTGCTCTTCCTGATGGCGCTGGCGCAGATCTACGCCGCCACCGGCACGCTGAACCTGGCACAGCTCGCGCTCCGCCTCGACGCGCTGCCGGACACCACCCGGGCCCTGCTGGAGATCACCCTGACCGTGGCGTTCGGCATCAAGGCGGCCGTGGTGCCGCTCGCCGCGTGGCTGCCGGACAGCTACCCCACGGCGCCGGCGCCGGTCACCGCGGTCTTCGCCGGCCTGCTCACCAAGGTCGGCGTCTACGCCCTGATCCGCACCCAGACCCTGCTGTTCACCGGCCCCGGGGTGAGCGTCGCGCTCACCGTGCTGGCCTCGGTCACCATGGTCGTCGGCATCCTGGGCGCGATGGCGCAGAGCGACCTGAAGCGGATGCTCTCCTTCACGCTGGTCAGCCACATCGGGTTCATGCTGCTCGGGGTCGGCCTGGTCACCCCGCTCGCCATCTCCGGCGCCGTGGTGTACACGGTGCACCACATCGCCGTGCAGACCGCGCTGTTCCTGGTCACCGGCCTGGTGGAGTGGCAGCGGGGCACCACCGAGGTCACCCGGCTGCGCGGGCTGGTCCGCCTCACCCCGCTGACCGCCCTGCTCTACCTGGTCTCCGCCTGGAACCTGGCCGGCATCCCGCCGATGTCCGGCTTCCTCGGCAAGGCCGGGCTGATCCGGGCCGCGCTGGACGCCGGCACGCCCGTCGCCGTGCTCGGCGTCGCCGCGATGCTGCTGACCAGCCTGCTGACGCTGTACGTGATGAGCCGGGTGTGGTCACGGGCGTTCTGGCGCGCGCCGCTGCCGGTCGGCGGCCCCGGCCGGGAGCCCGCCGGGGTGGACCTGGAGATGGTCTCCGCGCACCGCCCCGCCGGCCACGCCCCGCACGAGGAGCCCGGCAGGTCCTCGTCCGAGACCCGGGCGGGGCTGCCCGGGCCCACCGCGGTCCGCGGCCCGCTGGTGGCCTCCACCCCCTGGGCGATGCGGGCCGCCACCGCCGCCCTGGTGGCCCTCACCCTGGCACTGACCCCGCTGGCCGGACCGCTGTACGCGCTCACCGACGAGCTCGCCGAGGACCTGGTGGCCCGTCGGCCGTACGTCGAAGCGGTCCTGCCCGACGCCTACCGCCCACCGGAGGAGCCATGACCCTTCCCCCGGCCCACCGCGGCCCCGCGGCCGACGAGGGCGCCGGCCGGGCCCGCAGCCGGCCCTCGCTCGCCCTGGTGGTCTGGCTGGTCGCCGTCTGGGCGGCGCTGTGGGGCCGGGTCACGCCCGGCAACCTGCTGGCCGGAGTGGCCGTGGCCCTCGCCGTGACGACCGCCTCGCCCGCCTCCCGCGGTCCCCTGGGGCTCAGCCTGCGCCCGATCGCGGCGCTGGCCTACGTCGTGGCGTTCGTCGGCGACCTGCTCGTCTCCAGCGCGCAGGTGGCCTGGTACACCGTCCGCCCCGGACGGCTGCGGCCGAGCGCGCTGATCACCGTGCCGCTGCGGGGGATGTCCGACCACCTGCTCACCATCACGACGGTCACCGTCGCGCTGACGCCGGGGACGCTGGTGCTGGAGGCCGCGCCCGACCGGTCCTGGCTGCGCCTGCACGTGCTGGCCCCCCGGAGCCCGCGGGACCTGGAGCGGTACCGGCGGCAGGTCGTGGCCGTCGAGGAGCGGGCCATCCGCGCCTTCGGCACGGCGGAGCAGCGGCGTGCCCTGGCGACCGCCCCCGACTGGCCGCAGCCGCCCGACCGGCCGCGGCCCCACCCCGGAGGAGGAGGCTGACCGTGGAGGCCGTGTACGCGATCACCGGGGCGCTGCTGTCCGTGGCGGCGCTGCTCACCCTGGTCCGCATCGGTGCCGGTCCGTCCACCCTGGACCGGATCGTGGCGATCGACGTGCTGCTGGCGCTCGTCGCCTGCGGCGTCGCGGTGTGGGCCGCGCGCAGCGGCCAGCCGTGGTCGCTGGTCGCCCTGGTGGTGGTGACCCTGATCAGCTTCGTGGGCTCGGTCGCGGTCTCCCGGCTGGTCATCCGGAGGCACCGGTGAGCGCGGCGGACGTCGCCAGCGCCGTGCTGATGATCGGCGGGGCGGTGCTGTCGGTGACCGCCGGCGTCGGCCTGCTGCGGCTGCCCGACGTGCTGGCCCGGATGCAGGTCTCCGCCAAGCCGCAGGTGCTGGGGCTGACCATGGTGCTGAGCGGGGCGGCCGTGCAGGTGGAGGGGGCGGGCGACGTCGCCACCATCGTGCTGGTGGTGCTCTTCCAACTGCTCACCGTGCCGGTGACGGCCACCATGGTCGGCTGGGCGGCGCACCGCACGGGGCAGCTGGAGGAGGAGCGCCTGCTGGTGGACGAGCCGGTGCCCGGGGACTCCCCTGACGCCGACCGCGGCGGTCCGGCGGCCTGAGCCGACCGGTAGCCTCTTACCTCGCCCCCGACCTCGCGAGGAAGTTCGTGCTCACCATCTCGACCGTCAACGTCAACGGCCTGCGCGCCGCCGTGCGGAAGGGCTTCACGGCCTGGCTGGACGCCACCGACGCCGACGTCGTCTGCCTCCAGGAGGTCCGGGCCACCCCGGACCAGCTGCCGCCCGAGGTGCTGCGCCCGGCCGGCTGGCACACGTACCACGCGCCGGCGGAGGCCAAGGGGCGCGCCGGCGTGGCGGTGTACACCCGCGAGGCGCCGGAGGCGGTGCGGGTCGGCTTCGACACCCCGGAGTTCGCCGCCTCCGGCCGCTACCTGGAGGTGGACCTGCCGGACGTGACGGTGGCCAGCCTCTACCTGCCGTCCGGGGAGGTGGCCACGGAGCGGCAGGCGGAGAAGGAGCGTTTCATGGCGGCCTTCCTGCCCTACCTCGCGGCCCGCCGGACGGCGGTGGAGTCGGTCGGCCGCTCGATGGTGGTCTGCGGTGACTGGAACATCGCCCACCGTGAGGTCGACCTGAAGAACTGGCGGAGCAACCGCACCTGCTCGGGTTTCCTGCCCGAGGAGCGGGCCTGGCTGACCGAGGTGTTCGACGGCGCCGGCTGGGTCGACGTCGTCCGCCGGCTGAACCCGGAGGGCCCCGGCCCGTACACCTGGTGGACCTACCGGGGCCGGGCGTTCGACAACGACGCGGGGTGGCGGATCGACTACCACGTGTCGACGCCGCGGCTGGCCGAGCGGGCCGTGAAGGCGACCGTGGAGCGGGCCGCCACCCATGACGAGCGGTGGTCGGACCACGCCCCGGTCACCGTCGTCTACGACGTCTGACGGCGCGCGGCCGCCGCCCGGTGGCTGGCGCCGGGCGGCGGCCGGGGGCCCGCGGGGCCGTCCGGGTCAGGAGTCGACGCGGTCCAGCACCGCGCCGAGGTCCACGAAGGTGAAGTCGGTTCCCTCGCGTTCCCCGTCCACCGGGGTCTCGTGGCCGTCCTGGACGACGAGCAGGCCGCGCGGGTAGCGGCTGCCGAGCGGCGCGTTGAGGACGGCGGCTCCGTCGCACTCCTCGGAGCCGTCCAGGGTCGCCGAGGCGGCGCCGACGCGGAAGCCGCCCTCGTACTCGTTGCGGTCCCCGACCTCCCGGTCGTACAGGGCGAAGGTGTCGTCCCCCTGGCTGGAGGCCAGGACGTACCCGTCGCCGTCGGGTTCGGTGAGCAGCGCCAGCCCTTCGACGTCGGCCGAGAGCCGGGAGCCGCCGTAGCCGGGGTCGGCTCCGGCGACGCACTCCTCGGTCTGTTCGTCGTAGACGGCGGGGACCCCGTACTCGCGGACCCGGTCGAGGAGCCTCGGGGTGCCGGTGAGGTCGGCCGGCATCCGCCAGATGCCCACGTCCTCCTGGCCGGCGTAGAGCAGTCCGTTGGCCGGGTCGACGACCATGCCCTCGACCTGGGGCAGCTCGCCGGGCTCGGCGCACGGCGTCCAGGTGCTCCCGTCGGGCAGCCGGAAGGAGGCGGGCAGGTCGAGGGTGCGCACGGTGCGGTAGCCGACGGTGCCGTCGGGGGCGGCGGTCAGTTCCAGCAGGGCGATGCGGGTGTCGTTGCGGCGGCTCGCCAGGGCGTAGGAGCGGCCGGTGCTCCGGTCGGTCCAGGTGGCCAGGCCGTAGGCGGTGCGCTGCTCGTTGATCTCGGCCTGGTCGGCGGAGAAGACGGGCGGCGCGGTGGGGCTGGTGACGTCGGTGAGCGGGCCGCCGGGCCGGGTCGGGTCGATCCGGTAGAAGCGGAGCCGGTCGTGGCCGCGGTCGCTGACCACCGCGAGGTCGGCCGGTCCGGAGACCAGTCGGAAGCCGGAGACCAGGTCGACGTTGTTGAACCGGCCGGGGGCGTCGTCCTCGGCGGCCGGGGGCGGCGCGGGGATGGACTGCACCTGGCGGGCGTCGAGGTCGTAGACCCGCAGGCCGCCCTCCTTGGCGGTGGCGATCACCAGGCTGCGGCCCGGGTCGGCGGCGTTGCGCCAGATCGCGGGGTCGTCGGCGTCGGCGTTGCCGCCCTGCTCGTCGTCGTACAGGGTGGCGGTCTCGGCCCTGGGCGTGATGGTGGGCAGCGACCGGGACTCGGCGGTGCGCGCCCCGGCGGGCACGGCGGCGAGGACCGTGGCGAGCGCCGTGCCGAGCACGAGGACCGTCGGGCGGAGATGGCGGTGCATGCGTACGCTGCGCTCCTTCGTGTCGCGAACACGATCATTGACGGGGGGTCAACCCCGGGAGCATCGGAAGGCGTGGTGGCCGCGCGGTTTCCCGCGCCGGTAGCGCCGGTGTACTGACCGTGAACACTCCCGGCCGGCGGATGATCCCGCCAGGGGGCGCGGCCCGTCTCCCGGACCCGCGCCACCCTCATCTTTCCATTGACAAGATTGGGGGTGGGGATGTCTTCTTGACAGTGACAAGTTCACTTCCGGAGGTACTCCATGGAACCCCTCATCGCCCTCGTCGCCGGCACCCTGGGCGCTCGCCTGGCCGGACTGCTCGGCGTGGCGGCGCTGGACGGCTGGCAGCCGGCGCTGCGCGTGGGCCTCGCGCTGATGTTCCTGCTCACCGCGTTCGCGCACTTCTATCCCCGGCTGCGCGCGGACCTCGTCGAGATGGTCCCGCCGAGCCTGCCCCGGCCGGAGCTGCTGGTCACCGTCACCGGCGTGCTGGAGGCGGTCGGCGCGATCGGCGTGCTGATCCCGGCGACGACGCGGTGGGCGGCGGCCGGGCTGATCCTGCTCATGATCGCGATGTTCCCGGCGAACGTCTCCGCGGCCAGACGGCGGGTCGCCCACGGCAACTCGCTGCTCCGCCGCACGGCGCTGCAGGTCCTGTTCGTCGGCGCGGCGGTGGCCGTGCTCCCGTGACGGGGCACTGCCCACCGCCACGGCGCGCGACCGCCGCTCGCGCCCAACCCGCCCGCAGGTTCCCGAACGCGTGGACCACGTCGCCGACCCAGTGGTCCGGCGGGACCAGCCCGGCGGGCCAGGAGCGGCCCCGGGTGAGCCAGACGGTCGACGAGGTCGAAGAGCGCCAGCCGCTGCACGGTCCCGCACCCTACCGGGGCGCCCGGAGGCGCCGCGCGCCGTCAGCCCGCGGGGTTCTCCGCGGCGGCCTCCGCCTCGGCGTCGCGCCGGGCGCGCAGCCGGGCGTGGGTGGGGGCGTCCGGCACGTCGGCCGGCCGGCCCTTGGCGAACTCCTCGCGCAGCACGGGGACGATCTCGCCGAGCATGTCGAGCTGCTCCAGCACGGTCTTCAGCGGCAGCCCCGCGTGGTCGACCAGGAACAGCTGGCGCTGGTAGTCGCCGAAGGACTCGCGGAAGGTCAGGGTCTTCTCGATGACCTCCTGCGGGCTGCCCACGGTCAGCGGCGTGGTGTCGGTGAACTCCTCCAGGGACGGGCCGTGGCCGTAGACCGGCGCGTTGTCGAAGTACGGGCGGAACTCCCGCACCGCGTCCTGGGAGTTGCGCCGCACGAACACCTGCCCGCCGAGGCCGACGATGGCCTGCTCCGGGGTGCCGTGGCCGTAGTGGGCGTAGCGCTCCCGGTAGAGGTGGATCAGCCGCTGGAAGTGCTCCTTGGGCCAGAAGATGTTGTTGGCGAAGAAGCCGTCGCCGTAGTAGGCGGCCTGTTCGGCGATCTCCGGGGAGCGGATCGAGCCGTGCCAGACGAACGGCGGGACGCCGTCGAGCGGGCGGGGGGTGGCGGTGAAGCCGGCCAGCGGTGTGCGGAAGCGCCCCTGCCAGTCGACGACGTCCTCGCGCCAGAGCCGGTGCAGCAGGGCGTAGTTCTCGATCGCCAGCGGGATGCCCTGGCGGATGTCCTGGCCGAACCACGGGTAGACCGGCGCGGTGTTGCCCCGTCCCATCATCAGGTCCACCCGGCCGTCGGCCAGGTGCTGGAGCATGGCGTAGTCCTCGGCGATCTTGACCGGGTCGTTGGTGGTGATCAGCGTCGTGGCGGTGGAGAGGATGATCCGCTCGGTGCGGGCCGCTATCCAGCCGAGCATGGTGGTCGGCGAGGAGGGGACGAACGGCGGGTTGTGGTGCTCGCCGGTGGCGAAGACGTCGAGGCCCACCTCCTCGGCCTTGAGGGCGATGGTGACCATCGCCTTGATCCGCTCGTTCTCACTCGGCACCCGGCCGGTGGTCGGATCCATGGTGACGTCGCCGACCGTGAAGATCCCGAACTGCACCGGTCTCACCTCCCAGATAGTTTATGAATCAACTATATACGGGGCGGGTCACACCGGTCGAATCGACGACCTCGGCGACTACCGGGCGGCCGGGGTGGAGGCGAGGGCCGGGCGGCGCTCGGCCGGGGCCGCGCCCGCGCCGGGGTCACCGGGGGAACCGGCGCCGCGGGCGACGATCTCCTCCAGGTGGGCGTCGCCCCACGCGCCCAGCGGCTCCAGCAGGGCGACCAGCGAGGCGCCCAGGGGGGTCAGCGAGTACTCCACGCGCGGGGGGACCTCGTGGTACGACTCGCGGTGCACCACGCCGTGCCCCTGGAGCTCCCGCAGCTGCTGGATCAGCATCTTCTCGCTGATGCCGGGCACCTCCCGCCGCAGCTCGCCGAACCGGTGCGGCCGCTCCTGGAGCGCCCACAGGATCAGCGCCTTCCACTTGCCGCCCACCACGTCCATCACGGCGTCCAACCCACAGGTGTACGGCCCGAGACCGGTCATCGCGTCCGCCCCTCACTAACCAGAAGGTGAGTACCCGCCAGATGGCCGGTACCGGCTCATCGTAGCGAGCGGTCGGCCGACCGGCGCCCCGGTCAGGACAGGGGCGCCCGCACGGTCTCCCGGATGACCAGGCAGGCGGCCCCGCGCGCCCACAGGTCGTCCTCGACCGGGTCGTAGCACACCCGGCAGTCCCGGGCCGCCTCGGAGAAGGCGTGCTCCTCGAAGGCGGACATCATCGCGGGGCCGAAGAGGTCGTGCGCGGTCACTCCCTCGCCGGCGATGATGATCTTGTGGAGGTTGAGGAGGTTGCACAGACCGGCGAGTCCGCGGCCCAGCGCCTGCCCGGCGGCGGCGAAGGCCGCGCGGGCGGCCCGGCCGGCGGGCCCGTCGTCGCCACGGGCCAGGGCAACGGCCGCGTCGACGTCGGGACAGTCGGCCGCCTCCGGGCACCGCCGCAGCCGGCGCAGCACGGCCCCCGAGGAGGCCAGCGCCTCCAGGCACCCCCGGCGCCCGCAACCGCACGTCGGCCCGTCCGGCTCCAGTGGCAGGTGCCCGAGCTCGCCGGCCATGCCGCTGGCGCCGGAGTAGAGGGCGCCGTCGAGCAGCAGGCCGCAGCCGACGCCCGACCCGACGGTGACCACCGCGAAGGAGTCGACGTCCTTCCCCCCGCCGAACCAGCGCTGGGCCACCACCAGGGTGTTGACGTCGTTGTCGACCACGACCGGCAGGCCGGTGGCGGCGGCCAGCGGCCCGGCGACGTCGACCTCCCGCCAGCCCAGGATCGCCGAGTAGCGGCAGGAGCCGGCTCGGGAGTCGACGTGGCCGCCGACCCCGACGCCGACGCCCAGCGCCCGCTCCCGGGTCGGCGCCTCGGCGAGCAGGGTGGTGACGAGTTCGGCGGCGACCGCCAGGGCGGTCGCCGGGGAGCACTCCGCCAGGGGGGTCTCGGCGCGGGCCAGCACCCGGGCGCCCATGTCGGTGAGGACGCCGGCGACGTGGGTGGGCGCGATCTTCACGCCCACCACCACGTGCCGGTCGGCGTTGACCCGCAGCAGCCGCTGCGGGCGCCCCGGCCCGGTGCTGACCGCGCGGGTCTCGCGCAGGTAGTCGCCGGCCAGCAGGGGCGGCAGCAGCCGGGTGACGGTGGAGGGAGCCAGGCCCAGCCGGTCGGCGATCCCGGTGCGGGAGATCGGGCCGGCGGTCAGCACCAGCGCGAAGATCTCCGCGCGGGTCCGTTCGCCGATCAGGTCGGCGGCCGATGGCTGGCCCAGGCTCACTGTGGTCTCGCTCCCCGGTCCCGGATCGACGCCGAGTGCGCCCTGGGACGTTCGTCGCGCCAAGGCAGAACAGGACGCGCCCCGCATGGTATCGAAGCGGGCGCCCGGCCGAGCGCTCAGTAGGCGACGCTGATCCGGGCGCGCGGGTGGGCGCCCTTCTCCAGCTCGTCCAGGAAGGCGATGGCGTAGTCCTCCGCGCTGACCCGGCTGTCGCCCCGCGCGTCGGTGAGGAGCCGGTCGCCGCCGAGCCGGAAGGTCCCGGTGCGCTCCCCCGGCGCGATCAGGGCGGCCGGCGAGACGTACGTCCACTCAAGGTCGGTGACGCTCCGGTAGAAGTCCAGGACCTGGCCGTGCGCCTCCGCCTCCGCCCTGTAGGCGTCCGGGAAGCCGGGGGTGGTCAGCAGCGCCACCCCCGGGGACACCTCCAGACTGCCCGCCCCGCCGACCACGACCAGACGGCGCACCCCCGCCGCGCGCACCCCCTCCACCAGGGCCTTGTTGACGGCGAGGAACGGTCCCCGGGGATCGGCCCCGTCGCGCGGCGGGGCCAGGGCGGAGGCCACCGCGTCCTGGCCGGCGGCGAGTTCGGCGACGGCGTCGGCGGAGGAGGCGTCCCCGGCCAACGCCGTCACGTGCCCCTCGCCGACCCCGCCGGGGACCCTGCCGGAGCGGGAGGCGGCGGTGAGTTCGTGACCACGCGAGACGGCCTCCACGGCGATGCGGCTGCCGACCATGCCCGTGGCACCGAACAGAACGATCTTCATTCGGGGTTCCTCTCTCGGCGGCTCGCGAAGGTTCCCCCGCTGACGGGCACGCCGGACCGGCGCCCGCACCCCCCAGCCTCCGCCCCCGGGAGCGGCGTCGCAACGCGGGCGGGCGGGCCCGCTCAGCCGAACGCCTTGGCCAGCCGCCGCAGCCCCTCCTCGATCTCCTCCGGGCCGTGCGTGGTGAAGGACAGCCGCAGCGAGGAGCGGTCCGCCGGCCCGGCGAAGAACGGCGCGCCGGGAACGTAGGCGACGCCCTGCTCGACGGCGCGCGGCAGCAGGGCGGTGGCGTCCAGTTCGGCCGGCAGCCGGGCCCACAGGAACATGCCGCCCTCCGGACGGTTCCAGGAACTCCCCGGCGGAAGGGCGTCGGGCAGGCCGCCCAGCAGGGCGTCCCGGCGCGTCCGGTAGGCGGCGCGGACCCGCTCCAGGTGGGCGTCGAGGTCGGCGTCCACCAGGTACCGCGCGGCGGCGGCCTGGTCGACGGTGGAGGTGTGCAGGTCGGTGGCCTGCTTGGCGATCACGCAGGCGCGGCGCAGCGCGGCCGGGGCGCGGAGCCAGCCGAGCCGAAGCCCGGGGGCGACGATCTTGGAGAAGCTGCCGAGCAGCACGGTGCGGTCCGCCGCGGCGTCCAGCGAGGCGATCCACGGCACCGGCTCGCCGCCGAACCGGAGCTCGCCGTACGGGTCGTCCTCGACGATCCACAGGCCGTGCCGCTCCGCGACCTCGGCGACGGCGCGCCGGCGGGCGAGCGGGAGCGTCCGGCCGGTCGGGTTCTGGAAGTTCGGGACCAGGTAGAGCAACTTGGGGCGTTCCCGGACGACCAGCTCGGCGAGCGCGGCCGGATCGACGCCGTCGTCGTCGGTGGGCACGGGAACGACCCGCGCGCCGGCGAAGCCGAAGGTCTGCAGCGCCGCCAGGTAGGTCGGGTCCTCGACGAGGACGGCGTCGCCGGGCTCCAGCAGCGCGGTGGTGACCAGGGTCAGGCCCTGCTGGGATCCGGTCGTGACCAGCAGGTCGTCCGGCCCGGTCGGCAGCCGGCGGGCGGTGAGCCGGTCGGCGACGGCCGCGCGCAGCGCCGGATCGCCCTCGGTGACGGAGTACTGCAGGACCCGGTGCGGGCTCTGCGTCAACACGCTGTCGTAGGCCGCGCGTATGCCGGAGGCGTCGAAGAGCTCCGGGGCGGGCAGGCCGCCGGCGAAGGAGATCATCTCGGGCCGGGCGGTGAGCGCGAGGATCTCCCGCACGGGGGAGGCGGCGACCGAGGCGGCGCGGCGGGCGAGGGCGGGGGGCTCGGATCGGGTCGTCATGCCGGCACCCTACGAACAATCACTGCTATATGCATCTACTTTCCGGAATGCGGTCCCCGCCCGGCCACCGCCACGCCGCTACCGCCCCGGGGCGGGCGCCGGGGGCGGGGGCACGAGGGTGCCGTCGCCGGTGCGTCCGGCGAGGTAGTCGTCGACGTTGCGCACCGTGGCCTCGACGATCTGACGGACCGCGTCCACGGTGAAGTAGGCCTGGTGCGAGGTGACCAGCACGTTGCGGAAGGTCATCAGCCGGGCCAGCACGTCGTCGGTCATCACCTCCAGCGACCGGTCGAAGTAGAAGACGCCGGTCTCCTCCTCGTAGACGTCCAGCCCGACGCCGTCGAGCCGCCCCCGGCGCAGCGTCTCGACCAGCGCCTCGGCGTCGATCAGGCCGCCCCGGCTGGAGTTGATCAGGATCGCGTCGTCCCTCATCCGGGCCAGCGCGGCGGCGTCCACCAGGTGGTGGGTCTCCGGCAGCAGCGGAAGGTGCAGGCTGACCAGGTCGGACTCGGCGAACAGGCGGTCGCGGTCGACGTACTCCATCCCCAGGGCGAGGCACTCGGGGCTGGTCACGGCGTCGTGGCCGAGCAGCCGCATGCCGAAGCCGTGCGCGATCCGCGCGAACGCGGTGCCGATCCGCCCGGTGCCGACCACCCCGGCGGTGCGGCCGTGCCAGTCGCGCCCCATCAGGCCGTTGAGCCGGAAGTCGAACTCCCGGGTGCGCCCGACCGCCCGGACCACCCGGCGGTTGACCGCGAGGGCCAGGGCCCAGGCGAACTCCGCGACCGAGTACGGGGAGTAGTCCGCCACCCGGGCGACGGTCAGGCCGAGCCGGCGCGCCTGGTCGAGGTCGATGTTGTTGTAGCCGGTGGCGCGCTGGGCGATCATCCGGGTGCCGCCCTCGGCGAGCACCTGCAGCACCCGCGCGTCCAGCACGTCGTTGACGTTGCTGCTGACGATCCGGCACCCGGCGGCCGTCGCCGCGGTGTCCCGGTTCAGCAGGACGTCCAGGCAGCGCACGCCGTGCCGGCCCGCGAAGGCGGCCTCGATGACGGGGCGTTCGTCCGCGAGCACCCCGTACGCCAGGATCTCCACCGTCTCTCCCCTCGCCCGCCCTCGGTGCCGGTCCGGGGCGGGCCGGCCGGGGCGGGCCGGCCGCCGTGCCGTCCGTCCGCTCTCCGGTCGTCCCAGTCTCGCCCCGGGGACGACCGGCCGCACCCGGAACCCTGCCCGGCGCCGCCCGGGCGGGCGCGCCCGGGAAGCGGGACGCGCCGCCGGGGTCGGCCGGCGGCGCGTCCCGCGCCGGCCCGTTGTCGGCACCGACGGTGCCCGGGCCGGGCGCGGCGTCGCCGGCGGTGCTAGTCGGTGGACCGGGCGGCGACGGCCGCGGTGACCGCGGCGTAGGCGTCGAGGCGCCCCTCGCCGTAGGTCGGGTTGTCGTCGACCGTGCCGCCGCAGGTCAGGTCGCCGGTGTCCCGGGCGGCGTCGCCCAGCAGGCGCCTGGTGGTGGGGAGGTCCCCCTTGAGTTCCGGCGCCGCCGACCACATCAGCGCCACCGTGCCGGAGGCGTGCGCGGCCGCCAGGTAGGTGCTGGCGTAGGTGTCGTAGCCCCCGCCGGGGACGCTGGAGCGGATGCCGGTACCGGGGGCGGTGATGTCGGGCTTGATGTCGGCGCCGTCCCCCCGGGCGGACCCGTACCACAGGCCGCTGGCGTTGTAGGAGCCCACGGTGTAGCTGTTGGCGAGCTCACCGGGGTAGTAGACCTCCCCGCACGCGCCGTCCCAGGCCATCGCCGCGTACGTGGTGAAGATGCCGGCGGCCGCCCAGGCGTTGATCACCGAGTCGTACCAGCCGGCCCGGGAGGGGGCGACCCAGGAGTTGTTGACGATGTCGGGCGCCAGGTCGGGGCGCGGGTTGCGGCCGGCCAGGTCGGTGGGCGCCAGGATCCACTGGCCGGCGGCCATCAGGGAGCTCTCGTAGCAGGAGGTGGCGTCGCACGCCGCCGCGGCGATCCACCGCGCGCCGGGGGCGACACCGATCTGGTTGCCGGCGCCGTCGTCGCCCACCAGGACGCCCGCCACCCGGGTGGCCATGCCGTTGTAGCTGGCGTCGCAGGGCGTGCCGGCGGTGGGGCAGACCCGTCCGGGGTCGTACCAGTTGTGGTTGTGGTTCACCGCACCGGTGGCGGACCGGCCGCGGTAGGAGGCCGCCAGGGCGGGGTGGGTGTGGTCCACACCGTCCTTGAGGCTGGCGATGACGACGCCCTCGCCACGCACCCCGAGGTCGTTCCAGACGTCGTCGGCCCGGATGTCGGTGATGTTCCAGCCCACGGCGTTCGCGCCGGCCCCGGAGTCCGCGCCGGCCGCCTCCGGGGCCGCGGGCGGCTCGGCCGCGCGGGCCGGCAGCACGTCCTCGGCCTCGACCGCGACCACCTCCGGGCGGGTGGCGAGCGCCTCCAGGACCTCCCGGCCGGCGGTGACCCGGATGCTGTTGCTGATCCAGAACGACTCGTACTCCGCGCCGGCGTCCTCCAGCAGCGCGACCAGCCCGGCCTGGGACTCCTCCGCGTGCTCGGTGAGCGCCCGGTACACGGCGCGGCCCCGCTCGGCCTTGTCACGCGGGGCACGGGCGGTGGCCTGCCGCAGGTCGGCGGTGCTGTCCAGGCGGAGCCAGAAGGTGGCCCGCCCGTCGTCGGCGACCTGCGCCAGGACGGCCGCCTCGGTCTTGCGCTCCACGGCCGTCGCGGCGCCCGGCACCGACTGGCCGGCCGCGCCGGCGGCCCCGCCGGCCAGCGGGACGACCAGCGCCGCCGCCAGCCCCGCCATGGCCGCACCGAGTCCGCGTCGTGGTGTCCGTACACGTGGTGTCACGAGATCTCCTCATGCATCGCCGGCGGTGCCGCCCGCCGGCCCCCGACAAGAGACGTGCATCTGACGGTGAGTCGGTCACTCCGCCTGGGCGTCCGGTGCGTCCTGTTCCAGCACCGGCTCGTCGATCCGGAGCTCCACCGCGACGAACACCACCTCGTCGCCGCCGGTGTTGCGCACGAAATGGCGCCGCGGGAGGAGGTCCTCGCCGTTGTAGCGGGTCAGGCCGGTCGGCAGCGAGCCGACTCCCACCAGGACACCGTCACCGGTCCAGGACTCCCCGGTGCCGCCGGAGACCACCACGGTGATCCACGGATGGCGGTGGGTGTGGGTGGGATGGGTCTCCCCCGGCCTGATGACCTCCCTCCAGCTCTTCACCTGCCGCTCGTCGACCATCAGCGGGACGCCCAGTTCGTCCCAGGGCTCCAGCAGGCCGTCCGGCAGGCCGGTCCCCCCGCCGGCCCGCGCCGCCTCCGGCACCGTTCGGGGCCGCCCGTCCCCGTCCGCCCCACGCACCTCGGACACTCCGCCTCCCAGGACTCTCGTTCGGTCGCTGGCGAGTCTGACTGGCAGTCAGGTTGCCGGTCGAGCGGTCATGGTGGTGCCGATTGCACCAGCGCCACCAGTACTCGCCAGCCGTTCGTCTCGCCGTCGCGGGGCTTTCGCAGGTCGGAGCGGGCGCGGCGCCGGATCGCGACCGGGGCCCGGCGCGGCCGGACCCGGCCGAGGGGACGCCCCGTTCCGGAACTGCTCCGTCCGAGGCCGGGGGGACTCAGCTGAGCCGTTCGACGGTGGCGAGCACGGTGCGGGCCTGGTGCTCGGCCTGGTGGCCGATCGGGATCCAGCGGGGGCGGAAGAGCGTCCGGCACTCCTCGCACCACTGGCCGACCAGCGCGTCGAGCTCCTCCCCGAGCCGGACCGCGGAGCGCTGCTCGCAGCGGCGCAGCAGCCGGGAGAGCATGGCCGAGGTGCGCAGCCCCGCGCGGCGGGCGGCGATCTCCAGGCTGCGGACGCGGGCCACGGTCATCGGCGGGATGGTGGGGTCGTGCGGCCGGCGCCGCGCGATGTCCTCCCAGTCCTCGGCGACCACGGGCGCCACTCGCAGGATGAACCGCGCGGCGCGCAGCAGCGGGTCCGGCTCGCCCGGGAGGAACGGGCGGGCCCGGTCGAGCAGGGCGGCCACCCGGCCCACCCGCTGGTGCAGCGCGCCGGCGGCCTCGCGCAGCGCCCGGTCGGGGTCGGGGTGCGGGCGGTCGTCGGCGACGTCGACCGCCGCCCACATCGGGACCTCCACCACGGCGGTGAGGCCGCCGTACCGGTGGGGGTAGTACCAGGTGGAGCGGACCACCTCGTCCGGGAGGCCGGCGAAGCCCTCGCGGGAGCCCGGGCGGGGCATCAGGTAGACGCCGGGGCCGGCCTCGGTCCAGTAGAAGGCGTCGTAGGGGCCGAGCTCCACCGGGATCTGGAACTCCGCGGCGGACTTGGCGAAGGGTTCGGCGATCCCGGGGACGGCCCGGGTGAGCTGGACGAAGCTGCCGCCGATGTCGACGCCGTGCAGGGTCAGCTGCACGAAGGGGCGCAGTTCGTCGATCACGCCGGTGAGCGCGCGGGTCTCGGGCAGCGGCGTCCCGGCCCGGGGGCCGGCGTGGAACAGCTCGGGCTGCTCGGCGGCCACCGGCCGGAAGAAGTTCCGGTAGGGGTCGGTCAGGGCGAACGGGGTGTCGCCCATCGGCTCGTTCAGCCGCGCGCCGTCGGGGTCGAGGCAGAGCAGCAGGTGCCAGGTCACGTCCGCGCCGCCGTGCGGCCCGTCGTCGGTCAGCAGTCGCTCGGCCAGCCGCAGCAGGGTGGCGCGGCCCACCGGCTCGTTGCAGTGCGCCCCGGCGACCACCAGGGCGTGCCGGGAGCCGTGGCCGATGGAGAGCATGCGCAGCGGTCGGCCGTGTCGCGAGGCGCCGACCCGGCGCAGCCGGCACACGTCGGGGCGGCGGCGGGCCAGCGCGTGGGCGGCGGAGTCGAGTTCGTCCACCGTGGGGTAGCGGGCCGCGCCCCACGCCGGGCCGGTGCCGAAGAGGTCACTCACCGCGCCGTCCGGACTGGTCGGACGAGAACGCCTCCGGGCCTCGGGGTCAGGTCAACCATCTCCGCTCCGCAGTGTGTGCCACCGGTCACCGACGATAGCTGAACGTTCATCATCATCACGTCAATACTTCGCAAAAACGCCGCTTGCGACCACTAGAGTGGCTGGTGCGTACAACGGGGAGGAAAAAGCATGCTGGCACGCAATTGGGTGCTGTGGCTCGGGTTGCTTCTGCTGGTGGGCTCGGTGGTCAACTCGGTGCGCCCCATCGAGGCGCGGGGCGGGCTGGACTGCGGTTCGGTCGTGGCACCGGACGACGCCCAGGCCACCGCCGAGCAGGTGGACACCTGCGACGGGGCGCAGGCGCTGCGCGGCTGGGAGTCCGTGGGGCTGGTCGTCGTGGGCGCGGCGGTGACCGTGGTGGGGGTGCGGCGCCGGAACCGTTGACCGGGTGCCGGGTCGCCGGGCCGGTTCACCGGGCCGGAGGCGTCCGGGCGGGTGCCTGCCGGGTGCCCGTGCCGTCCCGGTCGGCCGATCCGGTCGCCTTGGCGTGCCGGATCCCCGAAGGGCCGCGGACTCCCGCCGGGCGGGAGCACAATGCGTGCATGACCTGTGACGGTGGGCGCGGGCGTCCGCCGGCGGCCGTCGTGCGCGCGGGTGCCCGTCGGCGGGCGAGCGTCCGCGGGCTCCGGCCCCGGCCGGGGACGACCGCGCGGGCTCGGGGAGTCGCCCTGGCGAGCGGGTCGCGTCCACGGGATGGAGGTAGCCACCATGTCGTACACGGCCGGTCGCTTGGCCACGCTGGTGAGGCAGACCCTCGGCAGCCCGCTGCCGGTGCGGCTGCGCGCCTGGGACGGCAGCGAGGCGGGCCCCGACGGCCCGCCGACCCTGGTGGTCCGCGACCGCCGGGCACTGCACCGCCTGCTCTGGAAACCCGGGGAGCTCGGCCTGGCCAGGGCCTGGGTGGCCGGTGAGATCGACGTCGAGGGCGATCTGTACGAGGCACTGGACCGCCTCGGCACGCTGGTCCGGGCCGGCGGCGACGGCGACGGCCCGGCGCCGCCGGCGGGGCGCGTCCCGGCCACCCTGCGGGATCCGAGGATCCGCCAGCTGGCCCGGGAGGCCCTCGCCCTGGCCGGGCCGGCCCTGCCGCCGGCGCCACCGCGCGAGGAGGCCGGACGGCGGCGGGGGGCGCGGCACAGCCCGCGCCGGGACCGCGCCGCGATCAGCCACCACTACGACGTGGGCAACGACTTCTACGCCCTGGTGCTCGGGCCCTCCATGGTCTACTCCTGCGCGTACTGGGCGGGGCCCGACGGCGCGGGGCCGTCGGGCGGCGGGGCGGCGGCGGCCGACGGCACCGTCCGGGGCACCACCCTGGAGGACGCCCAGCGCGCCAAGCTCGACCTGATCTGCCGCAAGCTGGCGCTCCGCCCCGGAGCGCGGCTGCTCGACGTGGGCTGCGGCTGGGGGGCGATGGTCGCGCACGCGGCGGAGCACTACGGGGTGCGCGCGGTGGGCGTCACCCTCTCCGCGGAGCAGGCGGCCTTCGCCCGGGAGCGGATCGCCGCGGCCGGGCTGGGCGACCGGGTGGAGATCCGGGTGCGGGACTACCGGGAGGTCACCGACGGCCCCTACGACGCGATCTCCTCGATCGGGATGGCGGAGCACGTCGGCGCGGCGCGCTACCGGGAGTACGCCGCCGCGCTGTACGGCCTGCTGCGACCGGGCGGGCGCCTGCTCAACCACCAGATCGCCCGCCGGCCGTGGGCCGAGGAGGCGCGGTACCGGGTCGACCGGTTCATCGACCGCTACGTCTTCCCGGACGGGGAGCTGGCCCCACTGGGCAGCACGGTCGCCCTGCTGGAGGAGGCCGGGTTCGAGGTGCGGGACGTGCAGGCGCTCCGCGAGCACTACGCGCTGACGCTGCGGGCCTGGGTGGCGAACCTGGAGGCGAACTGGGCGGCGGCCGTCCGGCTCACCTCGCCGGGGCGGGCGAGGGTCTGGCGGCTGTACATGGCGGCCTCGGCACTGGCCTTCGAGCGGAACCGGCTCGGCGTCAACCAGGTGCTGGCGGTCCGCGCCACGGCGGAGGGCGTCTCCGGCATGCCGCTGGTGAGGGGCCCGTGGGCGGAGCGCGTGGAGGTGGAGCGGCCGGCGGATGAGCCGGCGGCGGAACGGCCCGCCGGGCGGCCGGCGGCGCGACCGGGGACGACCCCGGGCTGAGGGCCCGCCGTGTCCCCGCCCCCGGCGGCGATCGTGGCCGGGGGCGGGGACGCGGCGGGCGGGTCGCCGTGGCGGGGGCGCGGCGGGAACGCGGTGGGGCGTCAGCCCTTCAGCGCGGCGGCGATGGCGTCCGCGAGGGGGGTGGTGGGCCGGCCGATGAGCCGGCGGAGGTCGCCGCTGGTGCCGGCGAGCCGGCCGCGGGCGATCGCGGCGTCCACGTCGACCAGGATCGCGGCCATCGGCTCCGGGACACCCGCGCCGACCAGGACCTCCTGGTACGCGGCCGGCGGCAGCTCGCGGTAGACGACCTCCCGGCCGGAGAGCCTGGTCACCTCGGCGGCGTACTCGGCGAGGCTCCAGGCGACGTCCCCGCTGAGCTCGTACGCCCGGTTCTCGTGGCCCTCGCCGGTCAGCACGGCGACGGCGGCGGCCGCGAAGTCCGCGCGGGAGGCGGAGGCGATCCGGCCCTCGCCCGCGGAGCCGAGCACCGCGCCGTGCTCCAGCGCGGTGGCCAGCTGCCCGGTGTAGTTCTCGTGGTACCAGCCGTTGCGCAGCAGGACGTGGGGCAGGCCGGAGCCGAGGATCACCCGCTCGGTCTCCCGGTGGTCGTCGGCGAGCAGGAAGTCCGCCTCCGGGCCGCCCAGCACGCTGGTGTAGGCGAGCAGGGCGACGCCCGCCCGCCGGGCGGCGTCCACCACGGCCGTGTGCTGGGGCACCCGGCGACCCGCCTCGGTGCCGGAGATGAGCAGCACCTTCTCACCGGCCCGGAAGGCGTCCCGCAGGGTCTCCGGCCGGTCGTAGTCGGCGATCCGCAGCTGGACGCCGCGCGCCGCCAGGTCGGCGGCCCTGTCCCGGTCGCGGACGACGGCGGCCACCCGCTCCGCCGGCACCTTCTCCAGCAGGCCATCGATGACGAGGCGGCCGAGCTGGCCGGTGGCTCCGGTGATGACGATCATGTCGCTGCTCTCCTGTTCGGGGGATCGGCTGTTCCGTGAACCACCCTAGGAGGAAGCGCTAACTATTTCGAAGTACCCACTTTGAAGTAAGTTACCGGCATGAGCGATAGCGTCACCCGGGTGAGCGGCGGGCCGCGGTGCCCGCAGCGCATGGTCCTGGAGCACGTCACCAGCCGCTGGGGGGTGCTGGTGCTCGCCGCGCTGCTGGAGCGGCCGCACCGCTTCGGCGAGCTGCGCCGCGCCGTCGGCGGGGTGACCGAGAAGATGCTCACCCAGACCCTGCAGACCCTGGAGCGCGACGGCCTGGTGCACCGCCACGCGCACGCCGTCATCCCGCCGCGGGTGGACTACTCCCTCACCGCGCTCGGCGAGGAGGCCGCCGGACACGTGTGGTCGCTGGCCCGCTGGTCGGAGGAGCGCACGGAGCGGGTGCTCGCCGCGCAGCAGGCGTACGACCGCGCGCGGCGGGAGCGCGCCGCCGGCGGGGCGCCGCGGCACTGAGCCGCCGAGGTCAGCTCCCGGTTCCGGCGTCCGGGTCGGCCGCGTCGAGCACGTCGGTGAGCCGGTGCAGCGTGTCGCGCAGCCGCACCACCTCCTCCAGGCCGAGCCCGGTCGCGGAGACGATCCGCACCGGCACCTCCTCGGCGCGTTCCCGCAGGGCCTCCCCCTGGGCGGTCGGGCGGACGAGCACCGAGCGCTCGTCCCGCGCGCTGCGCTCCTTGCGCACCAGGCCGGCCGCGTCCAGCCGCTTCAGCAGCGGCGACAGCGTGCCGGAGTCGAGCCGCAGCAGCTCGCCGAGCCGCTTGACGGACAGCTCGCCGTGCTCCCACAGCGCCAGCATCACCAGGTACTGCGGGTAGGTGAGGCCAAGGTCCCGCAGCAGCCGCCGGTACAGCCCCCCGAAGGCCCGCGAGGCGGCGTGCAGCGCGAAGCAGATCTGCGCGTCCAGCCGGAGCATCTCGGCACCGGACGGCAGCGCCGCGCCGCCCGCCGACGACGCCTGCCCGGAGTTCGGAGTGGTGACCATGACCTCAAGGATACAACTCAGTTGTGGACAACTAGATTGCGTGCTACTAATTACTCCGGAGCGGGCGCCCGGCCCGCGACCAGGACAGGGAGACGTGATCCGGATGGACGCTCTGTACACCGCCGCGGCGACCGCCAACGGCCGCGAGGGGCGGGCCGTGAGCTCGGACGGCCGGCTCGACCTCACCCTCGCCTTCCCGGCGGCGCTCGGCGGCGACGGCAAGGGAACCAACCCCGAGCAGCTGTTCGCCGCCGGCTACGCGGCCTGCTTCGCCAGCGCGCTCGGCGCCGTCGGCCGGGAGGCGAAGGTGGACACCCGGGACGCCTCGGTCACCGCGGAGGTCGGCATCGGCAAGGACGACGACGGCGGCTTCGCCCTCTCCGTGACCCTGCGCGTCGAACTGCCGGAGGAGCTGCAGAACGCGACCGGGCGCGAGCTCGTGGAGCGGGCGCACCGGTTCTGCCCGTACTCCAAGGCCACCCGCGGGAACATCCCGGTCGAACTCGTCGTGGAGTGACCGGGCCCCGGCGCACCCCGCCGCCTCGCCCGCCCGGCCACGAGGGCTGGGCGGGCGAGGCGCGATCGGCCGTTCAGGCGGCGAAGGACCGGCCGCCGCCGGGGGCGGACGGCTCGGGCCCGGACGGCGCCGGCCCGGGGCTCCTGGAGGGGTGGTGCTCCCACTCCCAGGCGAGCCGCGCGGCGGCCCCGACCGCGGCGACCAGGTCGGGGCGCTCGTCCCCGCCGCGCAGGTGCCGGTACTCGGTCGCGAGGGTGATCAGCACGCGTTCCGGCAGCCCCAGCTCGAAGCCGCCGTCGGCGAGGAACCGCGCGGTCGCCTCCGGCAGGTCGACGCCCCGCTCGAAGCAGTCCGCCGCGTGGTCCCGGAGCCGCTCCAGGTAGCCGATGTGCTCGCGCACTCCCGCGGCGTCCAGCAGCCCGCCGTGGCCCGGGACGACCACCTCGGGGCCGAGACCGAGGATCCGTTCGGCCGCGGCGATGACGCGCTCCAGCGGACCCGCCCAGTGGCAGGGGTGGTCGCCGGCGAAGAGCACGTCCCCCGCGAAGACACCCCCCGCCGCGGCAGGTGGACCACGAGGTCGCCCGCGGTGTGCGCCGGGCCCACCTCCAGCAGTTCCACCGCCAGCGATCCGACCCGCAGCTCCAGCCGTTCGGTGAAGGTGCGGTTCGGGGCGGTCGGTTCCACGGTCGAGAAGTCGAACCCGCCGAAGTGCCGCCGCATGTACCAGCCCATCGGCGAGGCCGGGTCGGTGTCGTGCACCAGGGCGTGCACCTGTTGCGGGGTGGGCTCCGCGTGCAGGTGGTCGTGGTTGTCGGCGGTGCTGATGATCTCGGCGCCCGGGAAGCACTGGTTCCCCCAGCTGTGGTCGCCGTTGCCGTGGGTGTTGACCACCACCTCGACGGAGACGGCGCCCAGCGCCCTTCGGGCCTCGGCGAGTAACGCCTCGGTGAGCGGGACCGTGTAGGGGGTGTCCACGACGGCGGCCACGTCACCGTCGTGGATCAGGCCGATGTTCGCCATCCCCCACGTGCCGCCGTTCGGCAGCCACACCCACACACCCGGTCGGACGATATGAAGATTTCCCATGGTCACGCATGCTTTCCAGGTGGCCCGGGGCGCGTCGATGCCGGTTCCGCACAATGTTCACGGCCGTCACGCCCTGTGCCCCCGACAGCGATCCGCCCCGGGGAACCCTTCCGATCGGTCGAGGGGGCGACGCGGACGCTCCCTCAGGACGGCGGCGCGGCGCCGCTCGCGGTCCGCTCCTCCTCGGGGTGCGCCCCGCCGCCCGGTCCGCCCTCCGTCCCCTCGCTGTACATCCGGGCGATGACGTCCTCGATCGCCGGCTCGCGGACCGAGAGGTCCACCAGCGGGTAGCGGGCGGCGACGGCCGCCACCACCGGGGCGGCGCTGCTGGTGGCGGGGAACGCCAGCCACTGCCGCGGCCCGTCCACCCGGACCACCCGGGCGCCGGCCACCTCGATGGGCGCCGTGACCTCGGCGAGGTCCACCACCAGGGTGCGCTCGCTGCGCCCCACCGCGTGCAGGTCCTCCAGGCCGCCGTCGTGGATCAGCCGGCCGTGGTCGATGACCATCACCCGCGAGCACAGTTGCTCGATGTCGGTCAGGTCGTGGGTGGTCAGCAGCACGGTGGTGCCGGCCTCGGCGTTGACGTCCTTCAGGAACCGCCGCACCCGGTTCTTGGAGACGATGTCGAGGCCGATGGTGGGCTCGTCCAGGTAGAGCACCTCGGGGTCGTGCAGCAGGGCCGCGGCGATGTCGCCCCGCATCCGCTGCCCCAGGGAGAGCTGGCGGACCGGGGTGTCCAGCAGCGGGCCCAGTTCGAGCAGGTCCAGGCAGCGCTCCAGGTTGGCCCGGTAGCGCGCGGCGGGGATGCGGTAGACGCGCCTGGCCAGCTCGTAGGAGTCGCGCAGCGGCAGGTCCCACCACAGGGTGGTGCGCTGGCCGAAGACGACGCCGATGCGCCGGGCGAGCCGGACCCGGTCGCGGGCCGGGTCGACGCCGGCGACCCGCAGCCGGCCGGCGCTCGGCACCAGGATGCCGGTGAGCATCTTGATGGTGGTCGACTTCCCCGCGCCGTTGGGGCCGATGTAGCCGACGCACTCGCCGGCCTCCACGGTGAAGGTCAGGCCGTCGACGGCGCGGACCCGGCGTTTCTCCCGGCGGAACCGGCCGGTCTTGGCGCGGATGGTGAAGGTGCGGGCGACGTCGTCCAGTTCGATCAGGGGCATGGTGCAAGGGCCTTTCGGTCGCGTCGTGTTGGCGGGTCGGCGTGGGTGGGTCAGCTGCCGGTGCCGCGGTAGGCGCGCACGCCGGCGCGCCAGGCGAGCCAGGCGACGGTCGCGGCCAGCGCCGCGGCGAGCGGGGAGGCGAAGTGGAACGCCTCCGGCAGGCCCAACGGGTCCGGACGGTCCAGGACGTGCAGTGCCGGCAGCCAGTTGACGAAGGCCAGCGGGACGCCGAAGACCACACCGGTGACCAGTTCGCGGGCGAAGATCGTCGGCGGGTACTGGAGCATGGTGGCGCCCCCGTAGGTGAAGCTGTTCTGCACCTCGGCCGCGTCGGCGGCCCAGAACTGGAAGGCGGCGCCCGCCACGAAGAGCGCGGCGAAGATCACGGCGCCGCAGACCAGCATCACCGGGACGAGCAGCACCCGGTCCCAGGTCCAGTGCACGTCGACGGCGGTCAGCGACCAGACCAGGACGGCACAGGCCTGCAGGGGCCGGCCCAGCCGGCGCAGCGCGAAGCGGTCGGCGGCCATCTGGGCGAGCACGGGGGCGGGCCGGACCAGCATGGTGTCGAAGGTGCCGAGCCGGACCCGCCGGCCGAGACCCTCGATGCTGCCGACCAGCAGGTCGGCGATCCCGATGGCGAGGCTGGAGGTGGCGTAGAGGAAGGCGACCTCGGGCATCGCCCAGCCGCCGAGGTGGTCGGTGTGCTGGAACATGAGCGCGACGATGACGAAGTCCAGCGTGGTGACGGCCAGGTTGCCGAGCAGCATCATCGCGAAGGAGGCCCGGTAGGTCAGGGCCGAGCGCACCCACATCCCGGCGGTCATCCGCCACACCCGCAGCGACCACAGCGGTCCCGGGCCGCGGTCCGGCGCGGTGGTCCGTTCGGTCAGCGCGTCAGCCACCCTGGACCACCACCTTCCGGGTGGCCAGCCCCTGCACGGCGCGGCCGGCGGCGAGCAGCACCAGCGCCCAGGCTGCCTGGAAGCCGAACGCGGCGGCCAGGTCACCCCCGGTGCGCCGTTCCAGGAAGACGTCCCCGGGGATCTGGATCATCGCCGACCACGGCATGATCCGCGCCACCTCGCCGAGCGCGCCGGGGAAGAGGGCGATCGGCAGCAGCATGCCGGAGAAGAACATGCCGAGGAGCAGGGCGACCGTCCGCAGGCCCTCGGAGTCCAGCAGCCAGAAGCCGGCCAGCGACACCAGGTAGCGGATGCCGAAGCTGACCACGACGGCGAGGGCGACCGAGAGCAGGAAGGCGACCCAGGTCGACGCCGAGACCGGCATGCGCAGGTGGAAGGCGAGGGCGCCGACCGCCAGGGGCACGATGCCGCGGGCGAGGAGGTGGAAGGCGGCCCGGCCGAGGTCGCTGGCCAGCCACCACAGCTGGAAGTCGACCGGCCGGTACAGGTCGACGACGATGTCGCCGTCGCGGATCCGGGTCTGCACGTCGTCCTGGAAGCCGCCGCCCCAGACGGCGACGGTGACCAGCAGGCCCTGGCTGACCCAGATGTAGGTGACGGCCTGGGAGGTGTCGTACCCGCCGAGCCCGGGCCGGGCCTGCCACAGCGCGGCGAAGGTGTAGGCCAGGATGAAGCCGAAGACGGTGTTGGTGAAGAGCCCGGCGAGGGTGGCCGCCCGGTAGGTGGCGTACCGGCGGAACGAGCCGCGGGCGACGGAGCCGTACAGGCCCCAGGCCGCGCCAGCCCCGGCGGGTGGGTGACGCGCCGGCAGACCGGGCGGGGGGTGTCCGTCTTGGGCGGGTTCGTCGGGGTCCGCGGGGGCGGTGGGGGTGGTCGGGGGCATGGTCGTCTCCCTGTCGTCGGTGGGGAGGGCGCGCCGTCGCGGCGAGGCCGGGGAAGTGCCGACAGGCATGCGGGCATGCCTGAGCGCCCCCGGGTCGGTGGCGATCCGGGGGTGGCGGATGTGAGGGCGGTCGTGTTCGGTTCGCGGACTTGTGCCGCGCGAACCCGCCGCGCCGCAGCGTAGCGATCTCGCGGCGCGCGCGCACCGGTTTTTCGGCAGGGGGTCACCGGGGCGGGCGACGCCCGCCCCGGTGGGCGCGGTCCGTGTGGTGGGCCGTCAGTGGGCGGCGGGGATCGCCCGGGACCACGCGTCGAGGAGGCGACGGGCCGAGCCGCCGACGGGGCCGACGGCGTCGGCGAGGACCGCCGGCTCGGGGAGCGCCGCCCCGGCCACCGCGGCCTCCGCCTCCCCCGCGTCCCCGATGGTGGAGGAGCAGACCGCGAGCAGGTAGTCGGGAACGGTCAGCGCCGGGTCCACGCAGCCGACCAGCGGCGTTCCCACGGCGGCGACCAGCGGGAAGACCGTGCCCGGGATGCCGACGGCCACCTCGGCCCGGGCGGAGGCGGTCACCGAGGGAACCTCGCTGATCTCGTAGCGCTCCCAGAGGGTGCGGTCCTCGCGGGGGTGCAGGCCGACCAGGATGCGCTTGCCGGCCGCCGCCAGCTTCTCGGCGGAGGCGAGGAGGAGTTCGGTCCCCGGCGCGGCGCCGCCGGTGCCGTCCGGGTGGGTGACGCTGGTGAGCACCAGAACCAGGTCGGCCTCGGGGCGTCGCGGCGGCAGGTCGTCGGTCTGCGGGGATCCGACGACCCGGATCGGCCGGCGGGTGCCGAGGTGTCGGGCGAAGGCGCGGGACTCGGCCGGCGACGAGGAGGTGATCGAGCGGAGCCGGCGGCGCAGCTCGGCCGCGCGGGGGGCCTGAACGGGCTGGTGGTAGGCGAGCGAGCTGGCGACCAGCGGCAGGCGCCGGAAGTGGGCGGCGCAGTCGGCCGGCCAGTCGCCCGCGCCGGTGACCACCAGCAGGTCGGCGGCGGGGGCGTCCGCGGGGGTGGCCACCGGAACGGGGTCGCCCGGCGCGATCGCGCTCAGGTCCGGTACCAGCTGGGTCAGCCGCCAGCCGCGGCGCGCGGCCTCGGCGAGCAGCGGCCTGACGTGGTAGGTGCCCCAGGGCTCGTTGGTGGCGACCAGCACGCGGGGCCGGTGGGCGCGGGGCGACGCGGAGGCGGGGGCGCCGAGGGCCAGTGCCGCCGCCCCGCCGAGGGCGGCGCCGAGCAGGCCGCGGCGCGACAACAGGTTGGTGTTCACCGCCGGCACGGTAGTGGGCGGTGACGGCCGCCGGGTGAACGCCGGGTGCACGGGGCCGGACGGACCGGCCGGCCCGGGCCGGGTCGCGCCCCGGGTTCCAGGCCGGCTGTCGGATCGGGTGCGGGCCGGATCAGGCCGGTGGTTCGGCGACCATCACCTCGGCCGGGCGGAGCAGCTGGTCGCCGACCCGGTAGCCCGGGCGCAGCACCCGCACGCAGGTGGGCCGGTCCACCGCCGTGGAGTGGGAGAGCGTCACCGCCCGGTGGACGGTGGGGTCGAACGGCTCGCCCTCCCGGCCGAAGGACCGCAGGCCCAGGGCGGCCAGCTGGGCCTGGAGCGTCTCGACGACCGCCTCGAAGCCGGCGACCACCTCGCCGCTCTCGCGGGCCGCGGCGACGGCGTCGAGCACCGGCAGCAGTCCGGCGAGCACGTTGGCCACGGCGATCTCGCGGACCGCGATGCGGTCCCGCCGCACCCGCTTGCGGTAGTTGTCGTACTCGGCCTTCAGCCGTTGCAGGTCGGCGACGCGTTCACGGAGCTCGTCGCGTCGTCCCGCGCCCGGCGGCGGGCCCGCCGGCGGGTCGGCCGGCGGCGGGGTCCCGCCGTGGTCGGTGTCCCGGCCGGCGGGCGTGAGCGGCTTGGGTCCGCCGAGCCCGCACGGCCCGGGGCCGCCGGTGTCCGGGTCGACGCGCCGCAGGTCGCGGACCACCACCGGGGTGGACCGCCGGCCGGGGTGGCGGGAGCGGGGCGGGCGGCGCATCAGGCACCCCCGCGCGGCCGCTCGTCGTCATCGACGATCTCGGCGTCGACCACGTCCTGTTCGCCCTCCCCCGCGCCTGCTGCCGTACCGCCGGCCTGCCCGGGACCGGCCTGTCCGGCTCCCTGGGCCTGGGCGTACATGGCGGTGCCGATCTTCTGGGCGGTGGCGGCGAGCCGGTCGGTGGCGGCCCGGATGGCCGCGGCGTCCTCGCCCCCCAGCTTCTCCTTCAGCTCGGCCAGGGCGGTCTCGACCTCGCCCCGGGTGTCGTCCGGGACGCGTTCGGCGTTCTCCCGGAGCAGCCGCTCGGTGCTGTAGACGAGCGTCTCGGCCTGGTTGCGGGTCTCGGCGGCCTCGCGGCGGCGGTGGTCCTCCTCCGCGTGCTGCTCGGCCTCGCGCATCATCCGCTCGATGTCGTCCTTCGGCAGCGCGGAGCCGCCGGTGACGGTCATCCGCTGCTCCTTGCCGGTGCCGAGGTCCTTGGCGGAGACGTGCATGATGCCGTTGGCGTCGATGTCGAAGGTGACCTCGATCTGCGGCACGCCGCGCGGCGCCGGCGGCAGGCCGGTCAGCTCGAACATGCCGAGCTTCTTGTTGTAGGCCGCGATCTCCCGCTCGCCCTGGTAGACCTGGATCTGCACCGACGGCTGGTTGTCCTCCGCCGTGGTGAAGATCTCCGAGCGCTTGGTCGGGATCGTGGTGTTGCGCTCGATCAGCTTGGTCATGATGCCGCCCTTGGTCTCGATGCCGAGGGACAGCGGGGTGACGTCGAGCAGCAGGACGTCCTTGACCTCGCCCTTGAGCACACCGGCCTGCAGCGAGGCGCCGATCGCCACGACCTCGTCCGGGTTCACGCCCTTGTGCGGCTCCTTGCCGGTCATCTCCACGACCAGTTCGGTCACCGCCGGCATGCGGGTGGAGCCGCCGACCAGGATCACGTGGTTGATGTCGGTGAGCTGGATCCCGGCGTCCTTGATCGCCTGGTGGAAGGGCTGCTTGCAGCGCTCCAGCAGGTCGGCGGTGAGCTGCTGGAACTGCGCCCGGGTGAGCCGCTCGTCCAGGTGCAGCGGCCCGTCCGGGGAGGCGCTGATGTAGGGCAGGTTGACGCTGGTCTCGGTCGCGGCGGACAGCTCGATCTTGGCCCGCTCGGCGGCCTCCCGCAGCCGCTGCGCGGCCATCTTGTCCTTGGACAGGTCGATCCCGTAGGCGCCCTGGAAGCGCTTGACCAGGTGGTCGACGATGCGCTGGTCCCAGTCGTCGCCACCGAGGTGGGTGTCGCCGGCGGTGGACTTCACCTCCACCACGCCCTCGCCGATCTCCAGCAGCGAGACGTCGAAGGTGCCGCCGCCGAGGTCGAAGACCAGGATGGTCTGGTCGTTCTCCTTGTCCAGGCCGTAGGCCAGGGCGGCGGAGGTCGGCTCGTTGATGATCCGCAGGACGTTCAGGCCGGCGATCTCACCGGCCTCCTTGGTGGCGGTGCGCTGGGCGTCGTTGAAGTAGGCCGGGACGGTGATCACCGCGTCGGTGACCTCCTCGCCCAGGTATGCCTCGGCGTCGCGCTTGAGCTTCTGCAGCACCCGCGCGGAGATCTCCTGGGCGGTGTACCGCTTGCCGTCCACGGCGCCGGACTCGGGGAAGCGCCAGTGCGGCTCGCCCATGTGGCGCTTGACCGACCGGGCGGTGCGCTCGACGTTGGTGACCGCCTGCCGTTTGGCGACCTCGCCGACGAGCACCTCGCCGCCCTTGCCGAAGGCCACCACCGACGGGGTGGTCCGCGCCCCCTCGGTGTTGGCGATGACGGTGGGTTCACCGCCCTCCAGAACGCAGACGACCGAGTTCGTGGTACCGAGGTCGATACCGACCGCGCGCGCCATGTCAGTTGTCCCTCCTCGTGGACGGTTCGCGGTGCCGGGGCCCCGAGACCTCACCCAGGGTGGCTCCTACGGCTCTGACCAGCACCTTTGGCGGCATCTGCGGCGAGTGGCCACAGCACCTGGATAGAACCGGAGCGGACCGATGTCAAGATTTCAGGAATATCACCATACTGCTGATTTTCGCCCGATTCGCCCGGGACGCTCGGGTGTCGGTCAGGCTCCGCCCTCCACGGGCGGCCCGCCGCCCTGGAGCGCCCTGGCACCCTCCCGGACCCGGGGCAGCAGCGCCTGCAGCATCCGGCCGGGGCAGTCGGTGTGGAAGCCGTCCTGGTGGCCGGAGACGACCGCGAAGTCGCCCGGGGTGTCCTCGGCGTAGCGGCTGTCGCTGTTGGAGGAGACCAGCGTGGTGGTGCCGGCGGCGTCCCGCCCGAAGAGACCGAGCTTCCACGCGATGATCCGCTCCAGGCCGCGCAGCGCCTCCTCGGAGGGCGCGACGTCGGTGAAGGTCCCGAGCACGGCGACGCCGATGGTGTCGATGTTGAAGCCGGTGGTGTGCGCGCCGAGGATGGCCTCGGTGATCCCCCCGGCGCGGCCCTCGTAGATCGTGCCGCACTTGTCGACCAGGAAGTTGTACCCGATGTCCCGCCAGCCGTTGCCGGTGACGTGGTACAGGTAGATGGACTTGATCAGGGCGGGCGCGTCGGCGCAGCTGTAGTCGTTGCCCGAGCCGGTGTGGTGCACGAAGGCGGCCTTGACGGTCGCGGTGTAGGCGAAGGCGCTGTCGCGGACCGACTCGTCGGCGCCCCACTGCGCCCGGGTGACGATCTCCGGGCGGGGGGCCCGCAGGTCGGGGGAACCGGGCGGGGTGCCGCCGGCCGCCTGCCCGCCGGCACCGGCGCCACCGGCCGCGCCCTCACCGGCCGCCCCGGCGCCGGCGGCCCCGCCGGCGCCGCCCAGCCAGGTCTGCCAGTCCGTTCCGGCCAGGGCGCCGCCGGGCCGCGGCTCCGGCTCCCCGGCCGGGGCCGTCGCGGTCGTCGCGACGACCGGCGCCGCGACGACCGCGGCACCGGCGGCCGGCGCCGGCCCCGCCACCGCCGGCAGCACCGCGGGCAGCGCCGCCGGCCCGGTGTCCGCCGGCCGTCCGGGCGTGTTCACCACGATGGTCCCGCCGCCGCCGGAGGACTCCTTGCCCGGGGACTCCACCGGGAGGTCGCCGGGGTTGACCAGGTCGAGGCGGAGCCCGGCCGGGAAGGGCTGCTCGGCCGCCGGGGCCGCGGCCGACGCCGCGCCGTCCCGGCCGGCGTCCTGGTGGCCGTCCCCGCCCTCGGGCTCGACCTGGACCATCCGCACCTCCACGCCGTCGGACGCGCCGACCCACAGCGGCGCCGTGCCGCCGCGGACCCGGTCGCCGCCCTCGTCGGAGGGCGCGTCGGGCGCGTCGTCCGGGTGGATCTCCAGCGGCTGCCACTCCCCCCACTCCTGGGTCTCCATGTCCCGCACCCGGACCTCGACGGTGGCGTGGAGGGCGGCCGTGGGCTCCTCCCAGGTGACCCCGACCAGGCTGAAGGGATCCATGTCGAGGCGGTCCAGGGTGAGCGAGGCGGGGCGGCCGGGAGCCGCCGGGGTGAGCGTCGCCGGCAGCCGGGAGGTGGTGTCCGGGTTCTCCTCGGAGGCCGTCAGCGGCACGGCGTACATGATCCCGCCCTCCGGCACCGTGCCGGGCGCGGCGGGTGCGACCCCGCCGGCGCCGCCGGGGTCGTCGCCCCCCCGGGTGCCTCGCGGGCCGTCGGAGGGCCGGTCGCCGCGCCCCGCCGAGGCAGCCGGTTCGGGGTCCGGTCGGTGCGGCGGGTTGGCGATGGCCTGTGGCAGGGCGGCGAGCACGACGGCGCAGCCGAGCCCGACGACGGTGCTGGTGGTAGCGCGCATGCCCTGGACCTACCGCGGTGACCGCGACTTCGCACCATCCGACCGGCCGTTGGAGTGACACGGGTCACCAGTTCGATCACGGTGCGCCGTTCCCCCACGCCGGGCCGCGCCCGCCGCGCGCGCTCCGCGGCGCGGGAGCCCCACGGTTCACCGGTCGGTAGCACGGAGAACACCTGCCCTCGCTATAAAGGGGGCGGCGGCCGCCCACCGCGGCCCGCCCCTCTTCCCCGCGCCCCCACCCCGGCGCGATGACAGCCCCTCAGCACGGCATGACAGGTCATCATTGACGCGCAGTGTCATAAGGAGCATGCTGTGTCCCCGGGGGCCTCACGAAGCGAATCCGCGTTCCCCCGTCACCGCCTGACGAAACGTCGCCTTTCCCATCGGAGGAGTCCAGCGATGGACATCATCATCGAGGAAGACACCTGCGTCGCCGCCGGCCAGTGCGTGATGGTCGCGCCCGCCGTGTTCGACCAGAGCGAGGAGGACGGCAGCGTGATCGTCCTCGACGCCAACCCGCCGGAGAGCGAGCACGAGAACGTGCGCGAGGCGGCCATGCTGTGCCCGTCCGCGGCCATCCGCCTCCAGGAACAGCTGGACGCGTGAGAGGGATGACGGAGCCGGCCGGGCCGATCGCCGAGGGGCGCGCATGAGCACCGACGTCACCGACGTCCTGGTGGTGGGGGCGTCGGCCGGCGGCCTCGGCGTCGCGGAGGCGCTGCGCCGCAGGGGGCATGAAGGAACGATTCGGCTGGTCGGCGCGGAGACGCACCCGCCCTACGACCGGCCGCCGCTGTCCAAGCAGGTGCTCTCCGGGGCCTGGGCCCCGGAGAAGACCCACCTGCGCCGCGAGGCCGACCTGGAGAAGCTGGGGCTGGAGTTCGTCCTGGGGCGGCGCGCGGTGGGCCTGGACACCGGGGCGCGCGCCGTCCACCTGGACGACGGACGACGGCTGGGCTACCGCACGCTGGTCGTCGCCACCGGCCTGGCCCCCCGGCGGCTGCCGTTCCACGAGGACCTGGACGGGGTGCACACCCTGCGCACCCTGGACGACAGCCTGGCGCTGCGGCGGGAGCTGCTGGCCGCCCGCCGGCTGGCCGTGATCGGCGCCGGGGTGCTCGGTTGCGAGATCGCCGCGACCGCCCGCGGTCTCGGACTCGACGTGACCCTGATCGATCCGCTGCCCACCCCGATGGCGCGCCAGCTGGGGGAGGAACTCGGCGGGATGCTCGCCGCCCTGCACGCCGAGCACGGCGTGCGGCTGCGCACCGGGGTCGGGGTGGCCGCCCTGACCAGCGAGAAGGGGCGGGTCAGCGGGGTGCGGCTGGGCGACGGGGAGACCGTCCCGGCCGAGGTGGTGGTGGTGACGGTGGGCTCCACCCCGGGGACGGGGTGGCTGGAGGGCAGCGGGCTGCCCCTGGAGGACGGGCTGGTCTGCGACTCGCGCTGCCGGGCGCTGCCGGACGTCTACGCCGTCGGCGACGTGGCGCGCTGGCACGACGCGAGGCTGGGGGGCGGCGTCCGGTTGGAGAACCGGACCAACGCCACCGAGCAGGCGCTGGCCGTGGCGGCGAACATCCTCGGCGCCGACCGGCCCTACACCCCGGTCCCCTACTTCTGGACCGACCAGTACGACGCGAGGATCCAGGTCTACGGCACCATCCCGGCGGACGCCGGGATCCGGGTCGTCGAGGGCGCGCCCGCGGCGGGCAGGTTCGTGGCACTGGCCTCCTCGGGCGGGAAGGTCACCGGGGCCGTGGGCTGGAACAGCCCCAAGGGCGCCCGGCTGGCGCGGCAGCACGTCGTGCAGGCCCTGGAGGGGGCGGCCGGCTGAGCGCGCACGACCACGGCCGGAACATGTGAAGACATCTTCATGTGTTCCGGTATGGTGGAGGGGCTCCCGCCCCTCCACCGAAGAGGTGTGCCCTCGATGCCCCCCACGCTGGTCGACAACCGGCCCGCCGCGCCCGCCGGCCCCGTCCCCGCGGCGCGGCCGCGCCGCACCCGGGTGTTCGCCCTGCCGGAGGTGCGCTGGGCGACGGCCGCCACCGTCGCCTTCCTGCTCGCCTTCCCGCTCCAACTGGCCGGCGCGCCGGCGTGGCTGTGGGGGCCGCTCTACGCGGTCTGCTACGCCGCGGGCGGCTGGGAGCCCGGCTGGTCCGGCCTGCGGGCGCTGCGGGAGCGCACGCTGGACGTGGACGTCCTGATGGTCGTCGCGGCCCTCGGCGCGGCGGCCATCGGACAGGTCCTGGACGGCGCCCTGCTCATCGTCATCTTCGCCACCTCCGGCGCGCTGGAGGCGCTGGCCACCCAGCGCACCGCCGACTCCGTGCGGGGCCTGCTGGACCTCGCCCCGGCCACCGCCGTCCGGCTCCGCGCCGGGGAGGCGGAGGCCGAGGAGCAGGTGGCCGTCACCGACCTGCGGGTCGGCGACGTGGTCCTGGTGCGGCCCGGCGAGCGGGTGGCGGCGGACGGCGTCGTGCTGGACGGCGCCAGCGAGGTCGACCAGGCCACCATCACCGGCGAGCCGCTGCCGGCGCCCAAGCGCCCCGGTGACGAGGTGTTCGCCGGCACCCTGAACGGCACCGGCTTCCTGCGGGTGCGGGTGGAACGGGACGCCTCCGAGTCGGTCATCGCCCGGATCGTCGCGATGGTCGAGGAGGCCAGCGAGACCAAGGCGCCGACCCAGCTGTTCATCGAGAAGGTCGAGCAGCGCTACTCCGTCGGCGTCGTACTCGCCACCCTGGCGCTCTTCGCGGTCCCGCTGGCGCTCGGCGCCGACTTCACCGAGACCCTGCTGCGCGCCATGACCTTCATGATCGTGGCATCGCCGTGCGCCGTGGTGCTCGCCACCATGCCTCCACTGCTCTCCGCGATCGCGAACGCCGGGCGGCACGGCGTGCTGGTCAAGTCCGCGGTGGTGATGGAACGCCTGGGCACGGTCACCCACGTCGCCTTCGACAAGACCGGCACCCTCACCGAAGGCGCCCCGCGGGTCGCCGAGGTGCTCCCGCTGACCGGGGCCGACACCGTCGCCCCGGGCGGCGGGACGGGTGCGGCCGGCGGGGCGTCGGCCGCGGACGCCGTGCTCGCCCTGGCCGCCGCCGCCGAGCACCCCAGCGAGCACCCGCTCGCCGGAGCCGTGGTAGCCGCCGCGCGGGAGCGGGCACTGCCCCTGGAGCCGGCGCGGGAGTTCTCCTCGGCCCCGGGCCGCGGGGTGCGGGCGGTCGTCTCCGGGCACGAGGTGCGGGTCGGCAGCCCGGCCGCGCTGCTGGGCGCGGACCCGGACGGCCGAGGCGCGGACCGGGACGGCGCCGGGGCGGCCGAGGGCGTCGGGGGCGAGGCGGTGCGCGCCGCCCGCGACGTGGTGGCGCGGGTCGAGGGGGCCGGCCGCACCGCGGTGGTGGTGCTCGTCGACGACGTCCCCGCCGGGGTGCTGGCGATCGCCGACCGGATCCGGCCCGGAGCCGCCCGGGCGGTCGCGGCACTGGACGCCCTCACCGGCGGCACGCCGACGCTGCTGACCGGCGACAACCCGCGCGCCGCCGCCCGCCTGGGCGAGGAGGTGGGCATCACCGACGTGCGCGCCGGCCTGCTCCCCCAGGACAAGGTCGCCGCGGTCCGCTCGCTGGCGGCCGAGGGCGGGAAGGTGCTGGTGGTCGGCGACGGCGTCAACGACGCGCCGGCACTGGCCGCCGCGCACACCGGCATCGCCATGGGGCGCGCGGGCTCCGACCTGGCGCTGGAGACGGCCGACGCGGTGGTCGTCCGCGACGAGCTCGCCACCGTCCCGGCGGTGGTCGCGCTCTCCCGCCAGGCCCGCCGACTGGTGACGCAGAACCTGGTCATCGCGGGGGTCTGCATCGGCGTCCTGGTGGTCTGGGACCTCGCCGGGCACCTGCCGCTGCCGCTCGGCGTCGCGGGCCACGAGGGATCCACCGTCCTGGTGGGGCTCAACGGGCTGCGCCTGCTCCGCGAGTCCGCCTGGCGCCGGGCCCTGCGGGCCGGGCACCCCGCCTCCTGACGCGTCCCTCCCGGCGGGGCCGCTCCCTCCGCGCGGGCCCGCCCCGGGGATGAGCCGGCGGTCCACCCCGTGGCCGGTGTCCCGCCGGCCGGTGTCCCGCCGGCCGTCGGCATGGCACTGTGGCTGCCGACCTTCGTGGGAAGACGGGAGTGGGACGTGAGCGTGCACCGCAGCGTCGTCGGCGTGCATCTGCTGCTGGAACGGGAGGGCCGGGTGCTGCTGGGCCTGCGCTCCGGCACGGGCTGGCGGGACGGCCTCTGGCACGTCCCGAGCGGCCACCTGGAGCGGGAGACCGTCCTGGCCGCCGCGGCCCGGGAGGCGCGCGAGGAGCTGGGCATCACCATCGCCGAGGGCGACCTGGCGCTGGTGCACACCGTGCACCACTGGGTCGGTGAGCGGAGCCGGGCGGGCCGCATCCAGCTGTTCTTCCGCGTCCAGCGGTACACCGGGGAGATCGTCAACGCCGAACCGCACAAGTGCGCCGAGCTGCGCTGGTGGCCGCTGGACGCGCTGCCGGAGAACACCGTGGACTACACGGTGGGCGCGCTCGCCGCCATCAAGGACGGCGTGCCGCTGACCGTCGCCGGCTTCCCGCCCGCCGCGCCCGGCCGCGCCGCCGGCTGACGGCCGGGTCGGCCGGCGGCCGGGTCCGCCGGCGCGCCGTCACTCGGCGGTCGCCCCGCCCCCGGAGGTCAGCAGCTCCACCATGTCGCGGCGCTCGAACATCATCGCGGCCTCCAGGGCCGAGGGACGCCCGGCGTTCGGATCCGCGCCGCCCTCCAGCAGCACCCGGACCACGTCGGGCGTGCCCTTGAAGACCGCCCCGGCCAGCGGCGACTGGCCGCGGTCGTTGATCCGGTTGGGGTCGGCGCCGTGCTCCAGCAGCACCCGGACGGCCTCGGCGTGGCCGTGGTAGGCGGCCAGCATCACCAGCGTGTCGCCCCGGTCGTTGGTCAGGTTGGGCGGCGCTCCGGCGTCGAGGAGCCGGCGGACGAGCGCCGGGTCGCCGCCGCGCGCGGCGTCGAACACCTGGCCGGCCAGCCGCACCACCTCGGGGTCGAACTCCTGCGGGCCGCCTTCGCGCACCTCGGGGCCGCCTTCCTGGGTCACCGTCGCTCCTCCTCCTCGCGCCCGCGCGTCCGGCGCGGGGACGGTCGTGCCGCCGGGCGGGGGCACGACCTCACGGTAACCGGCACGGGCCGCCGGGCGGACGCCGCCCACCGAGGCCGCCCACCGCCGCGGCCGGGGAGCACCCGTTCGGCCGCCACAGCGCGGTGGACAGAAAGTGACGGTAGGAAAACAATATGTAGCGGGCGCCCTCTCTCGCCGGTTCCGCGCCGTCACCCCGTCCCGAAGTACCGAAGCCCCGAGGAGCCGTCCATGATCCTCAACATCTCCGGTGTCGTCCTGCTCGGCGTCATCGTCTTCCTCTTCTTCCGCCGCGACGGACTCAAGCCGCTGCACGCCGTGGTCTGCGCGCTCTTCGGCTTCTACCTCGCCGGCACCGCCATCGCCCCCAGCATCACCGCCGGCGGCCAGAGCATCGCCAGCATCCTGTCCGACCTCAGCCTCTGAACGGCCGGCGGACCGGAACCCGCTCCGGAAGGGCTGCCCGATGACGTCGTCCACCGCCCGGCGCGGCGCCACCGCCCGCGCCCGGCACCTCGCCAGGAGTGCCGGCGCCCAGGCCCGCGAGGCCCTCCAGCCGCTGCTGCTGATCTGGCGGGGTGCCCGGCGCGGCGCCACCCGCGGGCTGGCCTGGCTGCGGGGCACGCCCGCCGAGCGCCGCAACTCCACGCTCTTCCTGACCGCGCTCGCCGTCGGCGGCGTCACCCTGTTCGTGCCCTACGGCCCCGCGCTGACCGCCGCCGCCCTGGTGGGCGGCGCCGCCTGGCTCGGCCGCGACCCGGACAGCGCGCCACCCGGCCCGGCCGGGGACCGACCCGCCGGCGACGTCGACGCCCGCCTGCAGGCCCTGTACGACGGCCTGGCGCCGTACCTGCCGCCGCATCCGAACGATCCGCATCCGCTCTACCTCCCCGGCGCCCCCTACCAGCGGGCACTGGTCGACGTGCGCACCGACCGGGAGGGCCGACCCACCGCGCTGACCCTCCGCTACCCCGGCCACTTCACCGACACCGAGGCCCCCGCCCGGGCGCGGATCGAGCACGTGGTCCGGGCCAAGACCGATCCCGGCCGCGAGTACCTCTTCCAGTGGGACCCGGCGAACACCCTGCTGCACGTCACCGCGCTGGAACCGCTGCGCACCGACATCACCACCCAGCCGTTCGTCACCGGGCCCGGCGAACTGGTCCTCGGCTTCACCGACCCCGCGGCCACCAACCGCCTGATCCCGGTGCTGGTCGGCGCCGAGACGCTGCGGGCCGCGCCGCTGCTGTGGCGCGGCGGCGGGAGGTCCGGCGAGCCCCACCTGCTGGCCATCGGGCACCCCGGCAGCGGGCGCACCACGCTGCTGCGCGCGCTGGCCAACCAGGTGCCGCGCCACGGCGACCTGGTCGTGGTGGACGCCACCGGCGCGGGCGAGTACGCCTACCTCACCGGGCGCCCGGGCGTGCTCACCGTCGCCGACGACCCGTCCACGGCACTGGCCACACTGGACTGGCTGGCCGGGGAGACCGCCCGGCGCACCGGCGTGGTCACCGCGGCCAAGCGGCACGGCCACCCGCCGCCCGCCGACGCGCGGCGCCCGCTGTGGGTGCTGCTGGACGGCCTCACCGAACTCGTCGCGCTCACCCCGCCGGACCGGCCCGACCCGCGGGAGCTGCTGTCCGGGCCGGCGCGGCACGGCCGGGGCGCCGGCGTCGCCCTCGCCATCACCGACACGCCGGCACTGCTGGGGGCGCTGCCGACGCCGCTGGCCGACGCGGCCCGGGCCAGGGTCGTGCTCGGGCACGTCAGGCCGGAGGAGGCCCGGGCCTTCCTCGGCACCCCGCTCGGTCCGGCCGGGCCGGCGTGGCTGCCCCCGGGGCGGGGATGGGCCCGGCTGGGCAACGGCCCGGTGCTGCGCCTGCAGGTGCCGTACGCCCCGGACCCCTTCGACGAGGACACCGGCGCGGCCGAGCGCGCCGCCGTGCTGGCGCAGCTGCCGGCGCCCACCGCGGCGCCGGCCGCCTGGGGCGGCCGGCGGTAGCGGGCCGGTCCGCCCGGCCGACCGGGGAGGACGGACGCGGGAGGACGGACGCGAGAGGCCCGGCGCGGGGGGCCCGGCGAGGGCGGTCCGAGGGCGCGGTCGGTGGGGCCGGGATCCGTTTCCCGGCCCGGCCGGGGATACTGCGGGCATGATCGCCCCGCATGGCCGCCGCGCCGTCCCGCGCCACCCCTTCCTGGACTCCGACGGCCCGCTGGCCTTCGCCCACCGCGGCGGCGCCGCCAGTGGGGTCGAGAACTCCATGAGGGCCTTCCAGCAGGCCGTGGACCTCGGCTACCGCTACCTGGAGACCGACGTCCACGCCACCGCCGACGGCTACCTGGTGGCCTTCCACGACAGCACGCTGGACCGGATGACCGACGGCCACGGCGCGGTGGCCCGGCTGCCGTGGAGCGCGGTGCGCCGGGCCCGCATCGGCGGGCGGGAACCGATCCCGCTGTTGGAGGAGGTCCTCGACGCCTTCCCGGACGTCCGGGTGAACATCGACGTCAAGGCGGACGCCGCCGTGGCGCCGCTGGTGGCGGCCATCCAGCGCACCGGCGCCTGGGAGCGGGTGTGCGTCGGCTCGTTCTCCGACGCCCGGCTCGCCGCCGTCCGCGCCGCCCTGGGGCCCCGGCTGGCCACCTCGCTCGCCCCCCGCGCGGTGGCCGGCCTGCGCCTGGACTCCTGGACGTCGCCGTTGCCGCTGGGGCGCGCGCTGGGCGGGGAGGCGCTGCGTTCGGCGGTGTGCGCCCAGGTGCCGGTGCGCCAGGGGGTGGTGACGGTGGTGGACGCCGCGTTCGTCCGGGCGGCCCACCGGCGGGGGCTCCAGGTGCACGTGTGGACCATCGACGACCCGGTGCAGATGCACCGGCTGCTGGACCTCGGCGTGGACGGGCTGATGACCGACCGGTTGGAGACGCTCCGGGACGTGCTGCGGCAGCGCGGCCAGTGGCCGTCCTGAGCCCGCCCGCCGCGCGGACCGCCCGCCGCGCGGACCGGCCGCCGCGGGCCCGGATGGTGATACGGCTGCCGCCGCCGCGCCGGCTCCGCCATAATGGCGCGGCACCCGCCCGTCCGGCGCGGCCCACCGCACGGCACGGAACAGGCCCGCACGGGCCGTTTCCGCTACGGTGGCGGGCCGACACGACGGGGGTAACACGCAGTGACCGGAACCATCGCGGGTCCGGCCGGCCAGACGCCGGCCCCGCAGGAGGCCGACGTCCGCGCGAGGGTGCGCGAGCAGCGCGGCTGGTACTTCTACGACTGGGCCAACTCGGTCTTCCCGACGACGGTGATCACCGTCTTCCTCGGTCCCTACCTCACCTCGGTGGCGGAGGCGGCGGCCGGCGCGGACGGCCGGGTGCACCCGCTCGGCGTGCCGGTGGCGCCGGGGTCGTTCTTCGCCTACGCCGTCTCCGCCTCGGTGCTGCTGTCCGTGCTGGTGATGCCGCTCACCGGGGCCCTCGCCGACCGCACCGGACGGCGCAAGCGGCTGATGGGCGTCGCCGCCTACACCGGGGCCGCCGCCACCACCGGCATGTTCTTCCTCTCCGGGGACCGCTACCTGCTCGGCGGCGCGCTGCTGATCGTGGGCAACGTCAGCTTCGCGGTCGCCTCCTCGCTCAACAACTCCTTCCTGCCGGACATCGCGACGCCCGAGGAGCGCGACGCGGTCTCCTCGCGGGGCTGGGCCACCGGCTACGCCGGCGGCGCGCTGCTGCTGGTGGTGCACTTCCTGCTGTACACCGGCCGGGAGGGGCTGGGGCTGGAGGAGGGCACGGCCGTGCGGATCTGCCTGGCCTCGGCGGGCCTGTGGTGGGGGATCTTCGCGATCATCCCGCTGAGGCGGCTGCGGGACCGCCCGCCGTCCCCGGAGGCGGCGGCGGCCCAGGGCAGCCTGCAGCAGCTGGTGGCGACCGTGCGGGAGATGCGCCGCTACCCGCTCACCCTGGCCTTCCTCGGGGCCTACCTGGTCTACAACGACGGCGTGCAGACGGTGATCTCGCAGGCGGCGATCTTCGGCGACCGGGAGCTGGGCCTGGGCCAGGGCACGCTGCTGACCGCGATCCTGATGGTCCAGGTGCTGGCGGTGGCGGGCGCCCTGCTGATGGGCCGGCTGGCCCGCCGCTTCGGTGCCAAGCGCACGGTGCTGGGCGGCCTGGTGGCCTGGACGGCCACCGTGGTGCTGGGGTTCTGGCTGCCGCGGGGCGAGGCACTGTGGTTCTTCCTGCTGGCCGTCGCGATCGGCATGGTGATGGGCGGCACCCAGGCGCTGTCCCGCTCGCTGTTCTCCCGGGTGGTGCCGCCGGGCAAGGAAGCGGAGTACTTCAGCGTGTACGAGGTGAGCGACCGGGGCACCAGTTGGGTGGGACCGCTGGTGTTCGGACTGACCTACCAGTGGACGGGGAGCTACCGGATGGCGCTCGTCTCGCTGCTGGTGTTCTTCGTGGTGGGATTCGTGCTGCTGGCGATGGTGCCGGTACGGCGGGCCGTGCTGGCGGTCGGCAACACGCCGCCCGAGCGGCTGTGAGACGCTGCCGGCGGACACGGGGGTCGGTGACGCGGAGGGGCAGTGTAGCCGCTGCGCGTTACGGGGGTGTGACTACGCAAGGAAAGGGCGGGGGAACATATCGTGACCACCATTTGCAGATGTGACAAAACGGGTGCTGGTGGGTACAACAGGGGCGGCACAACGGACGACGACAGCGCTGGGTTCGCACGGTGCCACCGGCTCCGGTGGCGACCGACCGGGAATTTCGAACGGCTGCCACGCGTTGACCGCTGTGGCGCATCCGTAATGTTGTTGACACCTGTGGGCCACAAGCCCGGGAGGCACGATTCATGAGCGAGCGAGCTCTCCGCGGCACGCGACTCGGGGCCACCAGCTACGAGACCGATCGCGGTATCGACCTGGCGCCACGTCAGACGGTCGAGTACGCGTGCACCAACGGCCACCGCTTCGAGGTGCCCTTCTCCGTGGAGGCCGAGGTGCCCCCGCAGTGGGAGTGTCGCACCTGTGGGGCCGAGGCGCTACTCGTCGACGGTGAGGGGCCCGAGGAGAAGAAGATCAAGCCGGCGCGCACCCACTGGGACATGCTCATGGAGCGCCGCACCCGTGAGGAGCTGGAGGAGGTGCTGGCCGAGCGGCTGGCGATCCTGCGCTCCGGCGGCATCAACCTGGCGGTCCACCACCGGAGCGCGAACCGCAAGAGCGCCTGAGCCGGCGGCTGGTGACGAGCCGGCGAGCTGACCGGCTCGCGGGCTCGACTCGACCGGCGCGCAGGGCAACGGCGTGCGCGGTGGGCGTTGCGGCCGTCTCTCGTCGCCCGGGGTGTGGCGGACGCAGGAACGTATCACCGCTCCTGTGCCGGCCACACCCCGGGCTTCGTCGTGTCCGGCGGGGTGCCCGGCGTCCGCGACGGCCCCGGGCGGCGGCGGTGGCCGGCTCAGTTCCCGGGCGGTCCCTCGATCGGCCGGCGCGGGCCCGGCCCGTCCGACTCCCCCGCCCGCCCCGGGGCCGGCTCGTCGCGGACGACCTCGCCCTCCACCACCACGGTGGGGTGGGCGCCGCCACGGGCGGCGGCCCCGTAGATCCCGCTGGCCACCGCCTGACGTTCGGCCCACCGCAGCACGCGGCGCCGGGCCCAGCCCCGCACGGGCGGCAGCAGGCAGAGCAGGCCGAGCACGTCGGAGAGGTAGCCGGGGAGGATGAGCAGCAGCCCGCCGGCCATGCCGACCACGGCGTCGCCGGTGACGTTCTCCGGGGGGCGGGCGCCGGGGGTGCCGGCCGCCGCCAGCGCACGCCAGGCGCGCACCCCGGCGCGCCGCACCAGCCGTCCGCCGACCACGGCGCCGGCCAGCAACAGCAGGGCCGTCACCAGGCCGCCGATGAGGTCCGCGACCCGGATCAGCAGCCACAGCTCCAGCACGATCCACAGGAGCAGCACGACACCGACGACGGGGCGCCGGTTGCGGGTTCGGGGCATCAGGTGATTCCTCGCACGGGGGTCGCCCCCCACGGTACCGGACCGTGGCCGCGGCGATCCAAGGCCCGGCCGCGGCCGGCTCAGGCCCGCGGCCGCTGCCGCGGGGCCTCCGGCGGCTCCTCCGCCGCCACGGGGGCGTCGGCGGCCTCGCCCCGCGCCCCGGCGGGCGCGATCGGGGCGCCGCCGCCGCGCGCGGCGCGCACCGCCTCCACCCGGCGCTGGACGCCCCAGGAGGTGACCCGCCACAGCGCCTCGGCCACGATGCTCCGGCTCATCTTGCTGTCGCCGGCGGCGCGCTCCACGAAGGTGATCGGCACCTCCACGACCTTGAAGCCCGCCCGGACCGCGCGCCAGGCCAGGTCGACCTGGAAGCAGTAGCCCTGCGAGGCCACGTCGTCCATGCCGAGGCCGAGCAGCGTCTCCTTGCGGAAGGCCCGGTAGCCGCCGGTCACGTCGCGCAGCGGAACGCCCAGCATGACCCGGGAGTAGGTGCTGCCGCCCCGGGAAAGCAGTTCCCGGGACTTCGGCCAGTTGACGATGCGGCCTCCCGGCACCCAGCGGGAGCCGAGCGCCAGGTCGGCGCCCGAGGCCAGGGCGTGGAGCAGCCGCGGCAGCTCCTCGGGCTGGTGGGAGCCGTCGGCGTCCATCTCCACCAGGACGTCGTAGCCGCCCTCTATGCCCCAGCGGAAGCCGGCCAGGTAGGCGGCGCCCAGGCCCTCCTTGCCCTCGCGGTGCAGCACGTGCACCGCGCCGTCGGCGGCGGCCAGCCGGTCGGCGACCTCGCCGGTGCCGTCCGGGCTGTTGTCGTCGGCGACCAGCACGTGTGCCTCGGGCACGGCCGCGCGGATCCGCTCGACCACCGGCCCGATGTTCTCCGCCTCGTTGTAGGTCGGAATGATCACCAGGATCTTGCCGAGGCCCGCGTGGACGTGCTCCTCGGCGGCCCGCTCGTCGTGGCTCAAATCGCCGCCCTCTCTCCGCTCGTTCCGGGGCCTGACCGCGTCTGCGCGGCCGCACGGGCCGCCCTGCGCCCGGACCACGCACCGCCGGCCCAGGCCAGGAGTCCGAGAATAGCGAGAGTCCATTCGGGCGCCGCACCCACGCGGGTCGCCAGGGTGGCGGAGTCCCGCTGCGGGACGTCGGCGACCATGACCTGCTGGACGAACTCCTCGGTGCGCTGCTCCACGGTCCCGTCCGGGGCGATGAAGGCGCTGATGCCGCTGGTCGCGGCGATGGCCACGGCACGGCCGTGCTCGACCGCCCGCAGCCGGGACATGGCGAGCTGCTGCTCGGGCTGGCCGGTGCGTCCGAAGGTGGCGTTGTTGGTCTGCACGACGATCATCTCGGCGCCGTCGTCGACCGTGTCGCGGACGACCTCGTCGTAGGCCACCTCGAAGCAGATCACGTCGCCGATGGTGGCCGGGCCGAGCTCCAGCACGCCGTTGGCGGAGCCGTGCCAGAAGTCCCGGGGGATTCGCTCCAGGCGGCTGATCAGCGGCGTGAGCTCCTCGCGGAAGGGCACGTACTCGCCGAAGGGCACCGGGTGCTGCTTGGTGTAGGAGGCGCCGGGGCCGGTCACCGGGTCCCAGACGATGCCCTGGTTCTGCACGTGGTCCTCGTCCGGTCCGGCGACCAGGGTGCCGATCAGCACCGGCACGCCGACCGCCCGGACCGCCTGGTCGATCAGCGCGTAGGCGTCCGGCTGGGTGAAGGGGTTCAGGTCGGAGGCGTTCTCCGGCCAGATCACCACGTCGGGGCGCTCCACCCGGCCGGCCTCGACGTCCTCCGCCAGCGCCATGGTGGCCTCGACGTGGTTGTCCAGGACCGCGCGGCGCTGGCCGAGGAAGTCCAGGCCGAGGCGGGGCACGTTGCCCTGGACCACCGCGACCCGGACGGTCTCGTTGCCGGCGCCGGTGGGGACCGGCACCAGCAGGCCGGCGCAGAGCACGGCGGCGGCGAGCAGCAGCGGGCCGGCCACCCGGGGCCACCCGCGTCCGGCCGGGGCGGGGGCGTCCGGGCGCCGGCCGGCGGCGGCGACCAGCGCCGCGGTGGCCGCCGCGAGCAGCGCGGCGGTGAGCGCGACGGCGAAGGTGACCAGCGGGGCGCCGCCGAGCGCGGCGAGCGGGGTGAACGGCGTGTCGGTGTGGGCGAAGGCCAGCCGTCCCCAGGGGAAGCCCCCGAAGGGGATCCGGTCCCGGGCCCACTCCTGGGCCACCCACAGGCAGGCCGTCCACAGCGGCCACCCGGGCAGTCGGGAGACGGCGGCCAGACCGGCGCCGAGGGCGACCAGGAACAGCGCCTGGATCAGGCTGAGGGCGATCCAGGCGTCCGGGCCGACGGAGGTGCGCAGCCAGCTCAGCAGGAGCAGGAAGAACGGGGCGGCGAAGGAGAGCCCGAGCAGCGCGGCGTGCCGGGCGCGGACGCCGCGGGTGAGGAGGCTCAAGCCGGCCAGGGCGAAGAACGACAGCGGCCACAGGTCGTACGGCGGGAAGGAGAGCGCCAGGGCGAGTCCGCAGACCGCCGCCGCCAGGTGGCGCGGCACCGCGCCGAGGAGCCGGCGGCCCCGCCCGGCCGGGCGGTCCGGCCCGCGTTCGGCGGCGGGGGCGGTGGCGGCCTCCGCGGCGCCCCCGGTGCGCGCCCCGGCGGGGGCGGTGGCCGTCGCCCGGCCGGCCGGCGGCTCCGTGGGCGCGGTGGGCGCGGCGGTGTCGGCGCCGGTTGGTCTGGGGTCCGAGCGGTTGCCTGGGGTGTCGTCGACCGTGGGATCTCCGCCGGTGGGGTCCGACCGGGTGGCGGAAGAGGACACGGGCCGCCGCCTTTCTCTCGCGGGGGTGCGCCTTGGGGTGCCGTCCGTACGGCACCGTAACGGGCAGCGTACGGGAGTGCGACAGGTGGTCGCCGCGGAGGGCGGTTCCCGGCCGTCGCCGGCGCCCCGGTCGGCGGCGGGGCCCGGCGGCCCGTTCCCGTCGCCCGCCGCCGTCCCCGCCGCTTCCGGCCCGGATCGCGGGCCGGGTGCCGCCGCCCGGTCGGGGGCCGTGGCGCGGGGAAGTGGAGGACGGCCGTCCGCGGGTCGGCGCGGGGCGGCGCCGGGGTGGGGACCGCGCGGGTGGCCCGGACGCCCTTCGGGCCGGCCGGGGATCCGCGGGCTGCGGACCGTCCTCGAACCGTTGTCTACTGAGCGTTCGGGCCCCCGCGCGCGTCCCATCGACCTACCGGGGTCGGCCTGCCGGCTCGCGCGGCGGCCCGCCTGGTGACGTCCGGTCCTCGGGTGCGCGGTGAGGGCCGGGCCTGGCTGACGGCGGCGGACGCTGCCGCCGACGACCCGGTCTCCCACGCACCGATCGCCGGATGGCCCGGTGGCTCGGTTCCCCGCGGGGGCGTGCCGGATTCCGGCTCCCCTGGGGGCCCTGCGAACCTACTCGGCCCACTCGACCCGCTGTCAAGCCGCCCCTGACCTGCCCGGATGATCTCAATGCGCAGGTCAAGCGAGGTGCGTGGAGCGGCCTGACGCGACATCGGATGCGGCCGAACCGGTGGGCCCGGGCTCCGCGCCGGGCGCCTAGCCGCCCAGGCCCCAGGCCTCGGCGAACTCGGCGGCGTCGGCGGCGACGTGCGCCGGCCGGCCCGCCACCAGGGTGGCCACGCAGTCCGGCAGGGCGGCGTCCGGGTGGACGTCCGGCAGGCCGGGAGTGCCCGAGCGGGGGTCGGTGGACCAGCCGGCCACCCGCGCGTCGGGCGCCTGCACCACCAGTTCCCCGGCCCGCCACACGGCCAGGTGGGCGGGCGCGCCGGGGACCAGCACGCCGGCCAAGTCGTCGCCGACCGCGCGGTGGCCGCCCCGGGTGTGGGCGCTGAACGCCGCCCGGGCGGAGATCCGGTGTTCCGGCCGGTGGTGGAAGGCGGCGGCCCGGACGGTCTCCCACGGGCCGAGCGGGGTGACCGGCGCGTCGGAGCCGAAGGCCAGCGGCACCCCGGCCCGCAGCAGGGCGGCGAACGGGTTCATCCGGGCCGCCCGCTCGGCCCCCAGCCGCCGTTCGTACATGCCGCCGGGGGCGCCCCAGGCGGCGTCGAACGCGGGCTGCACGGACAGCACCACGCCGAGCGCGGCGCAGCGCGCGACGGCGCTGTCGTCCAGCAGTTCGGCGTGCTCGACGCGGTGCCGCAGGGCGCGCACGGCGGGCAGGCCGAGCCGCTCCGCGGTCTCCTCCAGGCCGTCCAGGACGGCGTCGACGGCCGCGTCGCCGATCGCGTGGAAGCCGGCCTGCACGCCCGCCTCGGTGCACAGCCGCAGGTGCTCGGCGATGGCCTCGGGGGTCAGGTGGAAGGTGCCGCGGTGGCCGCGCAGGCAGCCGGGGTCGCTGTAGGGGGTGCGCAGGGCGGCGGTGCGCGAGCCCAGCGAGCCGTCCACGAACAGGTCGCCGCCCAGTCCGCGGGCGCCGAGGTCGCGGACCCGTTCGCCGACGGCGGAGGCGGTGCCGAGGGCGCCGGCGGTCTCCCCCCAGTAGGCGACCACTTCGGGCAGCGCGCGGCCCTCCTCGCCGCCCTGGCCGGCGGCCAGCTCCAGCAGGGCGCGCAGGTCCTCTTCGGAGGAGATGTCGGGGCCGGCGCACTCGTGGACGGCGGCGATGCCCAGCGAGGCGGCGCGGGCCAGGGCGGCGCGCTGGGCCTCCGCGCGCTGCGCGGCGGTCAGCGCGCCCTCCACGGCGCGGCGGGCCGCGTGGTGGGCGGCGGCGGTGAGCAGGCCACCGGCGCCGTGTCCGGGCAGGTCGGCGGCCTCGGGGGCGAGCCGCAGCAGGGCGGTGGAGGCCAGCGCGGAGTGCGCGTCGACCCGGGTGAGCAGGACGGGCGCGCCGCCGGTGACGCGGTCCAGGTCGGCGGCGGTGGGCAGGCCGGGCCGGGTCCACCGGCTGTCGTCCCAGCCGTGGCCGACCAGGATGGTTCCGGGGGTGGTGGCGCGGGCGTGGCGGGCCAGGCGGTCGAGCAGGTCCGCGGCCGAGTCGCAGCCGGTCAGGTCCAGGCCGGTGAGCGACAGGCCGGTCATCGTGGTGTGCACGTGGGCGTCGACGAACGCCGGGGTGACCAGCCGGCCGCGCAGGTCCACGACGGCGTCGACGGCGCCGGCGTGCGCGTCCGCGGCGCCCTCCGCCCCCACCCAGGCGACGGTCCCGTCCTCGACCACCAGGGCGGTGGCGAACGGGTCGGCGGGGCTGTGCACCGTTCCGCCGCGCAGCAGGACGGTGCGCGCCGCGGCGGCGGGGCGGTTCCGGGCCGCGGTCGGGGTCGCGGTGGGGTTCTGGGAGGGGCGGGCTTCCATGCCACCAGTCTCCTCCGCCGGGGCGGCGGCGCGGTCCCGGGGGTGGGCCGGGCGGGGCAGGCCGGGCGCCGGCGGCTACCGCGGCGGCTGGGCCGGCCCCGGAGCGGCCGGGTCCTCCCGGACCAGCCGGGGCGCCCGGGCCTCGTAGGGGGTGCTGAGGACGACCGTGGTGCGGGTGTTGACCTGTGCCTCGGTGCGGATGCGGCCCAGCAGGCGCTCCAGGTCGCCGGGCGTGGCGACGCGGACCTTGAGGATGTAGTTCTCCTCCCCCGCGACGCTGTGGCACGCCTCGATCTCGGCGATCCCGGCGAGCCGCTCCGGCACGTCGTCCGGGGCGCTGGGGTCGATGGGCTTGACCGAGATGAAGGCGGTCAGCGGCAGGCCGACGGCCTCGGGGTCGACGACCGCCGTGTAGCGGCGCAGCACCCCCCGCTGTTCCAGCCGCCGGACCCGCTGGTGGACGGCCGAGGTGGACAGGCCGGTGGCGCGGCCGAGGTCGGTGTAGCTCATCCGGCCGTCGTCCAGGAGCAGTTGCACGATCATGCGGTCGAGGTCTTCCACCAGGTCAACCTACCGCCGCCGGGATAACGGACGGCGGGAGCACCCGCGGTCGGATTACAGTTCGACCGTGAATGACGATCAAGAACCGGCGCGGTCCACGTCGCCCGGCCGCCGGGGCCGCCCGGCCGCCGCGCGCCGGGGGGCTCGGCGAGCGCCCTCGATCCGGGGCGATGTCCGGTTCCTGACCGAATGTCACCACCAGTGCCGGCAATGGCCTCGGGCGGCAGGATTAGGCACCCGTGGGCATGGGAAATGCTCGCTATGGCCATGGCCCCAGGTCCACCGGCTCCTTAAGACCCCAGGGGGAGAACATGAGCGGACGTCCACGCAGCAGTAGCACCCTCGTGAACGCGGCCGCCACCGTCGTCGACGACGAGGGCGACAGCGCCGATCCGGGTGCGGCGCGCGACGAGGCGGCGCCCACGGTCGACGCGGCCCACGCGGACGACTTCGACCACGACTACGACTTCGACGACAGCGACCTGGAGATCGTCCGGCTGCGCTGCCCGGACTGCGCCCGGCCGATCGCCGTCCTCGAGGAGGAGCCGGTGCTGCCCGAGCACGCCCTGCTCCCCACGCCGTGGAACCCCTTCGGGCTGCGGGTGTGCTCCGGATCCGGGCTTCCGGTGGAGGCCGCCGAGGAGCTGCCGGCCCCGTGTGGCGAGGCGGGCGACGCCCTGGCCGCGCTGCTGACCCTGCCGGAGGGCCTGCACTGGCGGACCCAGCCGTTCTCCCACCCCGACCTGCCGCTCTCCTCGGTCGGCCAGCGCCGCCGCCGGCGGCGGTGACGCCGGGTCACCACGTCCGCCGCCCGGGGGCGACGGCGCGGTGACCCGGACCACGGGACGCCGGCGGCCCGGCCGGCCGCCGTCCCCCGCACCAGTCGTCCCACCCGGCCGCGTCTCCTGGTCCCGGCCCGCCGGCCGGGCCCGGTCACGCCGCGCCGGCCTCCTGGTGCAGGCCGCGCGCGATGACCAGCCGCTGGATCTGGTTGGTGCCCTCGACTATCTGCAGCACCTTCGCCTCGCGCAGGAAGCGCTCCAGCGGCAGCCGGGCGCTCGCCCCCTCCGGGCCGAGGGCCTGCACCGCGTCGCCGGTCACCCGCATCGCCGCGTCGGTGCAGAACAGCTTCGCCATCGCGGCCTGCCGGCGGAACGGCCGCCCCGCGTCGCGCCGCCGGGCCGCGGCGAGGTACAGCGCCCGGCCGGCCTCCACCGCGGTCGCGGCGTCCACCAGTAGCGCCTCGGCGGCCAGCACCTCCGGGTGGCGGGGGCCGAGCACCTCGCGGCGCTCCCGGGTCCGGTGCCAGGCGGTGTCCACGGCCGCCCGGGCCAGGCCGACGGCGCAGGCGGCGATGGACAGCCGCCCGGAGTCCAGGGCCTCCAGGGCGATTGGCAGGCCCTCCCCCTCCGCGCCGATCCGCGCCGTCACCGGCACCCGCACGCCGTCGAAGTACAGCTGGGCGGTGGGCGAACCGTTCAGGCCCATCTTGCGCTCCGGAGCGCGCGCGACCAGTCCGGGGACGCCGCCGGGCACGAGCAGGGCGGACACACCGGCCGGCCCGGCGGCGCCGGTGCGGGCCATCACCGTGTGGAAGTCGGCGTGGCCGCCGTGGGTGATCCACGACTTCACGCCGTCGATCCGGTACTCCTCACCCTCCCGGGTGGCGGTGGTGCGCAGGGCGGCGGCGTCCGAGCCGGCGTCGGGCTCGGAGAGGCAGTAGGCGCCCAGCAGCTCGCCGCCGACCATGGCCGGCAGGTGCTCGGCGCGCTGCTCCTCGGTGCCGTGGTGGGCGAGGGGGTGACAGGCCAGGGTGTGGACGCCGACGGCGAGCGCGACGGTGAGCCGGCCGGCGGCGAGCTCCTCCAGGACCTGGAGGTAGACCTGGTAGGGCTGTCCCCCGCCACCGTACCGCCGCGGGTAGGGCAGGCCGAGGAGGCCGGCCTTGCCGAGGGCGCGGACGGTCTCCCGGGGAAAGGTGCCGGCCGCCTCCTCGGCGGCGGCGTGCGGCGCCAGCTCCTCCCGCGCGGCCTGCGCCGCCAGCTCGATCAGGCCGGCGGCCTGCTGGTCCGGGACGGTGCGGTCGACGCGGTACAGGCGCGCAACGTGCGGGGCGTCCATCGGGGTCTCCTCCCAGCCGGTTCGTCCCCGGCGCCGCCGGCGGGCCCGGTCGGAGCCCGTGGTGGTGTCGGGAAGGCGGTGTCCGGGCGGCGGGACGGCCCTCCGGGTCGCGGAAGGCCGGCCCCCGCTCGGCTGCCGGGAGTATGCCCCAGTCGGTGACGCGCGTCACGCCCCCGTACGGGCTACCGTCCGGGCTGCAGGACCTGGGTGAACAGCACGGTCCCGTCGTGCTCGCGCAGGCGCACGGTGAACTCGGCGCTCTCGGCGTCGATGTGCACCTCGCCGAAGAACTGGTAGCCGTCCAGCGGCGAGGTGTTGGCGACCGGGGGCGCCTTGACGAACACCTCCCGCGGGCCGAAGGTGCCGTCCAGCCGGTTGGGACCGAAGGCGCCGGCGTTCAGCGGGCCGGAGACGAACTCCCAGAACGGGTCGAAGTCGGTGTAGGCGGCCCGCGCCGGGTCGTAGTGGTGCGCCGCGGTGTAGTGGACGTCGGCGGTGATCCACACGGTGCCGGTGATGCGGCGGCGCTTGATGAAGGTGAGCAGCTCGGCGATCTCCAGCTCCCGGCCGAGCGGCGCGCCCGGGTCGCCCTGGGCGATGGCCTCGATGGCGGTGCTGCCGTCCGGGACGATCAGGCCGATCGGCATGTCGGCGGCGAGCACCTTCCAGGTGGCCGTGGAGCGGGAGAGCTCCTTCTTCAGCCAGGCGAGCTGCTCCCGGCCGAGGATGCCGCCGTCGGCCGCGGTCTCGGTGCCGGCGGAGTTGCGGTCCCGGTAGGTGCGCATGTCCAGCACGAAGACGTCCAGCAGCGGCCCGTGGTGGATGACCCGGTGCACGCGCCCGCTGGGGCGGGTGAGCGTGGAGATGGGGAAGTACTCGGAGAAGGCCTGGCGGGCGCGGGCGGCGAGCACGTCCACCTCCTTGACCGTGTAGCGGGAGTCCTCCAGCAGTTCGCCGGGGTACCAGTTGTTGGTGACCTCGTGGTCGTCCCACTGGATGATCGAGGGCACCTGGGCGTTGAACCGGCGCAGGTTCTCGTCGAGCAGGTTGTAGCGGAAGTTGCCCCGGTACTCGGCCAGCGTCTCGGCGACCTTAGCCTTCTCCTCGGTGGTGACGTTGCGCCAGACGCGGCCGTCCGGCAGCGTGACGCTGGCCTGGATCGGGCCGTCGGCGTAGATGGTGTCGCCGCTGCAGAGGAAGAAGTCGGGGTCGAGCCGCGCCATGGCGTCGTAGATCCGGAAGCCGCCGAGGTCGGGGTTGATGCCCCAGCCCTGGCCGGCCTGGTCGCCGGACCAGGTGAACCGGACGTCCCGGGGGCGGTGCGAGGCGGTGCGGAAGGTGCCGGCGACCGGCTCGCCGGTGGCCCGCGGGTCGTCCGGGTCGGCGAGGACGACCCGGTAGTGCACCTGCTCGCCGGCGGGCAGGCCGCGCAGCGCGGTGGTGCCGGTGAGGTCGGTGTCCGGGGTGAGCAGCGGGCCGGTGAAGCGGCGCGGGCGGCGGAACTCCTCGGTGGCGGCGACCTCCACCACCATCCGGGCCGGGCGGTCGGCGCGGGCCCAGATCAGGGCGCTGCCGGCGGTGACGTCGCCGGCCTGCACGCCGTGGCTGACCTGCGGCCGGTTCCAGCGGAGCTGGGCCGGGGCGGCCGGCGAGGCGGCCGCGGTGGACGCGGGCAGGACGAGGCCGCCGGCGGCGGCGAGCGGGGCGGCGGCGAGGCCGGCCAGCAGGCTGCGGCGGGCCGGTCCGGTGGGGCCGTGCTCGGTCATCGTGCGCTCTCCCAGGGGCTGTGCGTCGGGACGCACGAGTTCTACGGGAGCCGGGTGGCGCGTGGCCGCCGCGCGGGAGAACGCCGGGTGAACGCCGACACTGGCGGGGCGTCCGGGGTCCGTGAGTCTGGTGGGGCGCGTGTTGCCGAACGGACGCGTGAGGCGGCCGCCCCGGTGGAGAACCACCGGGGCGGCCGCCGGCCGTCACCGCGACTCGCCCCACGGCGGACGGCCCCTCAGCGGACGGCCCTCGGCGGACGGCCGGTCAGGAGACCGTGCAGCTGACGCCGCCCAGGGTGAAGGCGGTGGGCTCCGCGTTGCTGGAGCCCACGGTGGCCTGGAATCCGAAGGAGGTGGAGGCCCCGGTGGCCAGGGAGCCGTTGTAGCCGGCGTCGGTGACGGTCACCGCGTTGCCGGACTGGCTGGCCCGGGAGTTCCAGGCGCTGGTGATCCGCTGGTCGCCGGGGAAGGTCCAGCCCAGCGTCCAGCCGTTCAGCGCGGCGCCGTTGTTGCGCAGGACGACCTCGGCGGTGAAGCCGCCCGACCAGGAGTTGGTGATCCGGTAGTCCACCGCGCACGCGCCGTTCGCCGGGGGGTCGGTGGGTGTCGGGGTGGGCGTCGGGCTGCCGCTGCCGCTGCCGGCCAGTTCGTAGGCGTAGGCGGGGCTGAAGGTGCCGGCCGGGCCGGCGCAGCCGTCCACCTCGCCCGGGGGCTTGACCCACAGGTAGGCGTCGACCGCGGCGTCGCCGGTGTTGGTCGTCGGGTTGGTGCCGATCCGCCGGCCGGCCGGGTCGCACCAGGCGCCGCCGGGGGCGGGGCCGGCGCCGTTGCGGCTGGTGTCCACGACCAGGTGCAGGTCCGCCGGGTTGCCGAGCGCGGCCAGCACCTGCTTGCCGTAGCTCACCTCGGAGGCGGTGTGCTGGAAGTTGGAGACGTTGGTGTACACGCCGTCGCCGTTGGTCAGGATGCCGGCGTCGCGGAGCCGGCGGGCCTGCTCGGCCGCGCCGTTCCAGGCGGAGTGCCCGCCGTCGAAGTACACCTTGGCGTTGGGGTTGGCGGCGTGGATGGCGGCCGCGGCGCGGGAGAGCGAGGCGTTGCGGGCGGCGATCTCGGAGGCGGACATGCAGGTCTGCAGCGCGAGGGAGTCCGGCTCCAGGATCACCAGGACGGTGCCGGTGCCCAGGCCGGCGGCGAAGTTGCGGGCCCAGGCGTCGTAGGAGGCCAGGTCGGGCGCGCCGCCGGCGGAGGCGCCGCCGCAGTCCCGGTTCGGGATCATGTACGCGACAAGCGTGGGGATCTGTCCGGCGGCCTCGGCCGCGGAGGTCACCCGGCGGACGTCGGCGGTGACCGTGGTCGGGCGGTAGTTGGAGAACCAGATGCCCTGCGGCTGGCTGGCGATCCGCGAGTTGATGACGGACCAGCGGGAGTCCGACTGGTTGGCCGCCACCCAGCGGGCGACCTGGGAATCCGGATCCTTGTACAGGGTCGCGTTCGCCGGGAGACTGCCCGCCGCCGCCACCGACTCGGCCGCACCGGCGGCGGCACCGCTCGTCATCAGGGCGCCGAGCGCGGCCGCGGCGGCGACCGCGGCCACCGCGATCCGCTTGGGGATGGTTCTGACCGAACGCCTTCTCACCGTGGGTCCTTTCGTTGCCTGAAGGATGCGGGTCCTTCCGCGTGGAAACGCTCCCACACCGTGAATGAGAGCGCTCTCACACAGTCGCCGCCCACCCAACCATCCCCAGGCCCGCACCGGAACCCCTCGGACCCGCCACTTTCCGGCGACCGGCAGCGAGACACGGGGAAGGAGCCGGGGCGCCGAAGCGGCTCCCCGGCTCCCGACCGCCCGTCACCCTCGCGGCGACACCGGACGGCGGCGCCCCGCGCCGCCCGGGGGGCGCGCCCCCGCGCCGCGCCCCCCGCCGGCGGCCCGTTCGGCCGTGCCGTGCGCCCCGACGTGCCGGGCGCCCGCCCCCGCGGCGTCACCCCTGCGCCGTCGGCCCCACGGCGTCGGCCCCACGGCCCCGCCGCTCAGCCGCCCACTGGCGCGGCGGCGGAGGTCCGGATGGGCGCCCCGACGGCGTGCATGTGGCGCAGCGCCTGGGCGTAGGAGTCGATCAGCCCACTCTCCAGGTAGGGGATGCCCAGCTCGGCGCAGTAGTCCCGGACGATCGGCTGCGCGCGCCGCAGGTTGGGGGTGGGCATGCTGGGGAAGAGGTGGTGCTCGATCTGGTAGTTCAGGCCGCCCAGCGCGGCGTCGACGACCCATCCGCCGCGGACGTTGCGCGAGGTGAGCACCTGCTTGCGCAGGAAGTCCAGCTCCTCGCCCTCCTTCAGGGTCGGCATGCCCTTGTGGTTGGGCGCGAAGGTGCAGCCGAGGTAGACGCCGAAGAGCCCCTGGTGCACGGCGAGGAAGGCCAGCGCCTTGCCGGGCGGCAGCACCAGGAAGAGCGCGCCGAGGTAGGCCGCGAAGTGGGCGAAGAGCAGCCCGCCCTCCAGCCAGCGCCGCTTCAGGGAGGGGCGCAGCAGCGCCCGGACGCCGGAGACGTGCAGGTTGATGCCCTCCAGGGTGAGGAGGGGGAAGAACAGGTAGGCCTGCCAGCGGCCGATCACCCGGGACAGGCCCCGGCTCTTCTCGGCCTGCTCCTTGGACCACACCAGCAGGTCCGGGGCGACGTCCGGGTCGAGTTCCTCGTGGTTGGGGTTGGCGTGGTGGCGGGTGTGCTTGTCCATCCACCAGCCGTAGCTCATGCCGATCCCCAGGTTTCCGGCGATCCGGCCGGCGATCTCGCTGGGCCGGCGGGTGCGGAACACCTGGCGGTGCGCCAGGTCGTGGGAGAGCAGCGCGATCTGCGCGAACACCACGGCGAGGAAGACGGCGACGAGGAGCTGCAGCCAGGAGTCGCCGAGTGCGAAGAAGGCCCCCCAGCCCACCGCGAGGAGGCCCCCCACCAGGGCGATCCGGGCGGTGTAGTAGCCCGGACGCCGGTCCAGCAGACCGGCCCGCGTCACCCTCCGGGAGAGCTCGGCGAAGTCGCTGCCGCCTCGCGAGGAGCGAGCCGGTGCCGCTGGTGCGGGTATGGATTCGATCGTCATGGCGCTGAGTCTGTCGTCTCCCGGCCGGTTTACCCAACCGGCCAGCACCACGTCCGGGGTGGGGCTGGCCCCACCCCGGACATCCGGAGGGGAATCGGCGGGGATCGTGGACACTCGGCGCCTTGTGACCGGTGCCACCGTCGTGCACAGTGGTCGCGGCGGTGCGCCCGCGGCGTCAGCCGGGCAGGACCGCCAGCTCCCGGGGGGTCTGGTTGAGGCGCTCGCCGCCGGTCTCGGTGACCACCACGATGTCCTCGATCCGGGCGCCGTGGCGGCCCGGCAGGTAGATGCCGGGTTCGACGGAGAAGGCCATCCCGGCCTCCAGCGGCCGGTCGCTGCCGGCCACGATGTACGGCTCCTCGTGGGTCTCCAGCCCGATGCCGTGGCCGGTGCGGTGGACGAAGTACTCGCCGTAGCCGGCGGCGGTGATCGGGTCGCGGCCGACCGCGTCGAGTCGCTCGGCGGTGACGCCGGGGCGCACGGCCTCGGTCTGCTCCCGCTGGGCGGCGAGCAGCACCGCGTAGTAGTCGGCGAAGTCTGCGGGCGGTTCGCCGACGCAGTAGGTGCGGGTGGAGTCGGAGCAGTAGCCCTCGGGCAGGGTGCCGCCGATGTCCACCACGACGGGCTCGCCGGGGCGCACCGGCCGGTCGGAGGGCTCGTGGTGCGGGCTGGCGGCGTTCGGGCCGGCGGCCACGATGGCGAAGTCGCAGCGGGCGTGGCCGGCCGCGACGATGGCGTCGGCGATGTCCCGGCTGATCGCCGCCTCGGTGCGGCCGGGGCGCAGCCACCGTTCCATGGCGTGGTGCACGCCGTCGATCGCCTCGGCCGCGCGGCGCAGGGCGGAGACCTCGGCGGGGGTCTTGCGCATGCGCAGCTCGCGCAGCACGTCGCCGGCGAGGGCCTGCTCGGCGGCCGGGAGGGCCCGGCGGAAGGCCAGGACCTTCTCGGCGTGCATGTGGTTGTCGACGGCGACCCGTCCGACGGCCCGGGGCAGCCGCGCGGCGATCAGGGCGTAGGGGTCCTCGGTCTCGTTCCAGCCGACGATCTCGATGCCGAGTCGTCCGGCCGGGGAGGCCTCGGCGGCGGGGCGTTCCAGGGTGGGGACGAGCAGGAACGGTTCGCCCCGTCCGGTGGCCGGGACCACCAGGCAGGTCAGGCGCTCCAGCGGCAGCGCCTGGTAGCCGGTGAGGTAGCGCAGGTCGGCGCCGGGCGAGATCAGCAGGGCGTCCAGCCCGGCGGCGGCCGCGGCGGAGGCGGCCCGGCCGGGGCGGTCCGGTGGGTAGAGGTCCGCGCTGGGCTCGTGTGGTGTGGTCACTCGACCAATGTAGGCGTGAGGGCGGGGCGTGGCCGGGGAGCGGCGCGGATGTCGGCGCCGTCCGGGTGGGAGGGGCGGGCGCGCCCGCCCAGGGGGGCGCACGAAGGGGCGCACATAGGCGCACGGGCTGGCGCACGGTTGCAGAAGGGGGCTTGACCAGCCCGAACACCAGGACGTAATGTTCGGCGTGCAAGATTCAGTTGAATCTGCAACATGATCTGAAGCTGCCCCAGTTGTTCCCCCGTGACTGGGGCAGCTTCACCCCTCCTCCCCTCCCCCTGCGGCCCTGCCCCGCTCCGACGCCGGTCCGGTCCTCCGGCTCCCCCACCCGAGCCCTGCGCGGGCAGCGCCCACCGTCGACCCGCCGGCCGCGCGCATGACCCGGCTACGATGTGGGGAGTCTGTCGGTGCCGATGGGCGCGGCGTCGTGCGCGCCCGAGGGACGCGACGACCGTCTCGGGAGGGGCCCGCATGGACGCACTCGCACGAGGAGCGGGCGGAGGGGCCGCCGACCTCGCCTGGCTGCGGGGCGTGGAGGCCTACACGATCGGGGCCTACGCCCGGGCCGAGGAGGAGTTCCGCACGGCCGTGGCCCACGACCCCGGCATGGCGGACGCCTGGCTGGGCCTGCACGCCCTCAAGGTCGACTCCTCCACCGCCCTGCTGGCCATGGTGCGCCACCGCGACCGTTTCGGCGAGCAGCGCACCATCCACCGCCGCCCGCTGAACTCCTGGTTCTGGCTCGGCTGGTGGGTGCAGCCGATGCTGGAGACCGCGGACGACCTCACCCTGGCGCACGCCTCGCACTGGCTGGACGGCCTGCACCTGCCCGAGCTCGACCGGGCCCTCGACCTGTGCCCGGATCCCCGCGAGGACCCCCGCTCCCGCTTCCTCGGTGCCTGCCGCGCCTACCTGGTCAAGGACTGGGAGACGCTGGTGCGCTGCACCCAGGACCTCTACGACGACCCGCTGCTGGGCGTGGAGAGCGCGCTCTTCGGCGGGATGGCCCGGATCCGGCTGGGGCGCTACGCGCAGGCCGAGCCGCTGCTGCTGAGCGCCCTGGCCCGGTGCCGCTCCGAACAGCCGCAGCGCAAGGAACTGCGCTACTGGCTGGCCCGCGCCTACGAGGGGCAGGGGCGCAGCGCGGCGGCGCTGCCGCTGTACCGCTCGGTGCACCGCGCCGACGCCGGCTTCATGGACGCGGCCGGCCGGATCACCGCGATCCTGGCCGACATCGACTCCCCGGAGGACGTCGAGGCGCTCTTCGACGAGATCGGTCCGCACCTGCCCCCGCGCGGCGCCACCGGGACGCTCCCCCCGCCCCGTGACGCCGGCGGGACGTCCGCGTCACGCGGCGGCGGCCCGTCCGGGACGGCGGCCGGCCTGCTCGCCGGGGGCGGCGGCAGCCTGCCGGTGCCCGGTCCCCGGGACGGCAACCAGGCCGACGGCGCGGGGTGGTTCGCCCCGGGGCTCGCCGGCGCGCAGGCACCGGCCGAGGGCGCCGCCACCGGCCGGCGGTCGGGCGCCCCGGACACCGCCGCGCAGGAGCCGTACCCGGGCGGCGACGGGCTGGGCGCTGACCGACCCTGCGGCGCGGGCGGCGGCACCGACCCGGGCGCCGGCGGGGCCGGCGGCGGTGGCGTTCCCGGCTCCCCCGCCTTCGAGGGGCGCGACGGCCTCGACGGCTCCGGGGCGCCGGCCGGGCTGGGCGCCGGGCTGGCCGGCAGCGGGATGGCCTCCAGCGAGCTGGGCGACGACTGGGCGGTCGCCGGCGGGCCGGCCGTGCCCGGGCCCGCCGCGCCGGCGGACGCCCTCGGCGGTGCGGACGGCGCCGCGCCACGGGCCGACGACGGCGGTGCCGCCCAGGCTCCGCCCGGCGCCGCCGAGTCGGACCCGTTGACCAGCGCGCTGGCCGAACTGGAGGACATGGTCGGCCTGGAGCCGGTGAAGCGGCAGGTCAGGGCGATCTCGGCGCAGTTGCGGATGGCCGAGCTGCGCCGCCGCGCCGGGCTGCCGGTGCAGCCGCCCAAGCGGCACTTCGTGTTCTCCGGACCCTCCGGAACCGGCAAGACCACGGTGGCCCGGATACTCGGCCGAATATTCCGCGCCCTCGGCCTGCTGAGCGGCGGGCACCTGGTCGAGGCGCAGCGCCCCGATCTGGTCGGCGAGTTCCTCGGGCAGACCGCGATCAAGGCGAACGAGCTGATCGACTCGGCCCTGGACGGCGTGCTCTTCATCGACGAGGCCTACAGCCTGGCCAGCACCTCCTACAGCAAGGGCGACGCCTACGGCGAGGAGGCGCTCCAGGTGCTGCTGAAGCGGGCCGAGGACAACCGCGACCGGCTGGTGGTGATCCTCGCCGGCTACCCCGACGGCATGGAGCGCCTGCTGGCGGTCAACCCCGGCCTCGGCTCGCGGTTCGAGACCCGGGTGGACTTCCCCAGCTACGGGCCCCGGGAGCTGACCCGGATCGGCGAGCACATGGCGGCGGCCGGCGGCGACCGGTGGGATCCGGAGGCCCTGGAGGAACTCGCGAGCATCGGTCACTACGTGGTGGAGCAGGGCTGGATCGACGGGCTGGGCAACGGCCGGTTCGTGCGTGCCCTGTACGAGAAGACCTGCGCCTTCCGCGACCTGCGGCTGACCGCCCTGCCGGTCGAGCCGACCCGCGAGGAGCTGGCCACGCTCTGCCTCAGCGACCTGGTCCAGGCGTACGGCGAGATGGTCCCCGGGATGTGGAACGGGGAGTGAGCGGGGAGCCGGCGGCGGGCCCGGCCGGGAACGGCCACCGGCCGTGGCCCCGTTCGCACGGGTCCACGGCCGGTGGGTGGCGTCGTCCGCCGGTCGGTCGACCGGTGGGCCGGTGACGAACCGGTCGACCGGTCAGACGCCGACCGGGGGTGCCGCCTGGTGGGCGGGGTCGTTCACCTCGCCGACCAGTTCCTCCAGGACGTCCTCCATGGTGACCAGCCCCAGCGTGTGGTCGGCGTCGTCCACGACCGCCGCCAGGTGGGAGGCGCCGCGGCGCATGGCGGCCAGGGCGTCGTCCAGCGGTGTGGCCGCCGGGACCGAGATGACCGGCCGCCACACCGAGCGGGCGATGGGCGCCGCGCGGTCCTCCGCGTCCAGGGCGTCCTTGACGTGCAGGTAGCCCAGGATCGCGCCGCCCTCGCCCACCACCGGGAACCGGGAGAACCCGGTGGCGACGGCGAGCTCCTCCAGCCGCTCGGCGGTGACGTCGACCGGGACGGTCACCGTGTGGTCGGTGCTGAGCAGCACCTCGGTGACCGGCCGGCGGCCCAGCGCCAGCGCGTCCTCCAGGCGTTCCTGCTCGCGCGGGTCGAGCAGGCCGGCCGCCTGGGAGTCCTTGAGCATGTGGGCCAGCTGGGTGCTGTCGAAGGCCGACTCCACCTCGTCCCTGGCCTGCACGCCCATCAGCCGCAGGATGCCGTTGGCCAGCGCGTTGATGGAGAAGATCAGCGGGCGCAGCACCCGGGTGATCGCCACCAGCGGGGGCGCCAGCCACAGCGCGGTGGTGGCGGGCGCGGCCAGCGCGATGTTCTTCGGCACCATCTCGCCGACCAGCATGTGCAGGTAGGTCGCCAGCGTCAGCGCGATGACGAAGGAGATCGGGTGCACCAGGCCGTGCGGCACGCCGACGGCCTCGAAGCCGGGCTCCAGCAGGTGCGCGATGGCCGGCTCGGCGACCGCGCCCAGCACGACCGTGGAGAGCGTGATGCCGAACTGCGCCGTGGCCATCATCGGCGACAGGTGCTCCAGGGCGGACAGCACGGTCCGCGCCCGGCGGTCGCCCGCGTCGGCCAGCGGCTCGATCTGGCTGCGGCGGACCGAGATCAGGGCGAACTCGGCGCCGACGAAGAAGGCGTTGGTCAACAGGGTGAGGCCACCCAGCAGCAACTGGAACGCGGTCATCGGGCGCTCACCCCCTCACGGTGCGCGAGGGCGCCGTCGCGGTGCGCGTGGACGGCACCGTCGCCGTGCCCGCCGCGGTCGTGCTGTCCCTCGCGCAGGGCCCTGGCCGCCGCCCGCAGGGCCGGGGACCGCTCGTGGTCCCCCACCCGGTCGGTCCCGGCGTCGGGCGCGTCGCCGGCGTCCGCGCCGCGGGGGCGGTCGGCGTGCTCGTGGGGCCGGGCCGGCTCGGACGGCGCGGTGAGCCGCACGCGCTCGGCGCGGTGGTGCTCCACGGAGAGCACCTCGGCGTGCCAGCCCGCGACCTCCAGCGTGTCGCCCTTGGCCGGGATGCGGCCGAGCCGGTCGGCGAGCAGGCCGGCGAGGGTCTCGTAGGGGCCCTCCGGGACGCGCATGCCCATCCGCTCCAGCTCGTCGATGCGGTACCCGCCGTCGACCTCCCAGCTGTCCGGGGTGCCGTCGACGGAGTGCACCGGCAGGATCTCCGGGGCCTCGTCCACGTCGTGCTCGTCGCGGACCTGGCCGACGACCTCCTCGACGATGTCCTCCAGGGTGGCCACCCCGGCCGTGCCGCCGTACTCGTCCACCACGATCGCCATGGTCTGCCGGCGCCGCAGCTGCTCCAGCAGCTGGTCCACCGGAAGGGTCTCCGGGACCCGCATGGGCTCGGCGGCGAGACGGCCGACGGACCACTCCATCCGCTGGTCGGCGGGGACCGCGAGGGCGTCCTTCAGGTGCACCACGCCGACGACGTCGTCCAGGCTCTGCCGGTAGACGGGGAAGCGGGACAGCCCGGTGGCCCGGGTGAGGTTGATCACGTCGGCGGCCGTGGCGTTGTCCTGGAGGGAGCGCACCTGCACGCGCGGCGTCATCACGCTCTGCGCGGTCAGCTCGGACAACCGCAGGGTGCGCACGAACAGGTCCGCGGTGTCGGCCTCCAGCGCGCCCTCCCGGGCGGAGTGCCGGGCCAGCGCCATCAGCTCGTTCGGGGTGCGCGCGGAGGCCAGCTCCTCGGTCGGCTCCATGCCGAGCCGGCGCACCACGTAGTTCGCGGTGTTGTTCAGCCCGTTGATCAGCGGGCCGAACGCGGCGGTGAACAGCTGCTGCGGCAGGGCGACGACCCGGGCCATGCCGAGCGGGTTGGAGATCGCCCAGTTCTTCGGCACCAGCTCACCGAAGATCATGGTGAAGACGGTCACCAGGACGGTGGCCAGGGTGAGGCTGACGCCGGCCGCGGCCGAGGCGGGGATGCCCAGCGCGGCCAGCGGCCCGGTCAGCAGCCGGCCCACCGAGGGCTCGGCGATCATGCCGATCACCAGCGAGGTCAGGGTGATGCCCAGCTGGGCGCCGGAGAGCTGGACGGTCAGCCGGCGGACCGCCTTCAGCGCGTGGTCCGCGCCGCGCAGGCCCTTGGCGGCGGCGCGTTCGAGCTCACCGCGCTCGACGGTGGTGAGGGAGAACTCGGAGGCCACGAACACCGCGCAGGCGGCGGTGAGCAGGACGGCCACACCGAGCAGGAGCAGTTCGGTCATCGCGTCGCCTCCGCGCTGCGGCCCTGGGTGCGGGTCGAGGGGTCGGCGACGCCGGTACTACCGGACGATGCGTCCATCGAGGTGGAGTGTCACTCCTCTGGTCGGGGGAAGCGCGCCGTGCGGCGCGGTCGCCGCCTCCGGCCCGGGCGTGGGACACCCTCCGGGCCTCGCGGCGCCGAGCGGCCGACGGGTGGCCGCTCCGTATCAAGAGTAGAAGAAGTGCGGGCGATCGTCACGAGCGACTGGTGCTGCCGCGTGGACGGGTGGGGCGCCGTCGCGGCACCGGCCGCGGGTGGCGGCTAGCCGCGCGGGTCCTCGGGGGCGTGGGCGTCGACGAGGTCCCGCAGGGCGCGGGCGCCGCGCACCGCCTGGTCGCGTCCGCCCGCCGGCTGGATGCCCATGGCGGCCAGCGTGGTGCCGTCGGAGAGGTCCAGCAGCACCCACGGGTCGCCCTGCCGCAGGTTGACGCGGACCACCTCGGCCCACTCCAGGCGGCGCCGGCGCACCACGTTGACCACGGTGAGCCCGGCCTCGTCGACGACCACCTTGGGCCGCGCCAGCAGCGCCGCCACGCCCCAGCAGAACAGGCCGAAGCAGACCAGGGCGGCGCGGTCGCCGACGCCCCAGGCGCCGGGGCCGCCGGTCGGCAGCGCCAGCGCGACCACCACCATGGCCGTGGTCAGCGCGGCGCCGACCACGTGCAGGAAGATCCAGACCCGGCGGGGGCGGAAGACCGCGGGCAGCGTGGGCGGGCGGCGGTCGTCCGCGCCCGGGGGCCGGCCGGTCTCGGTCATGACATGCTCCAGCGCGATGGTGCGGCGGCCCCGCCCCGGGCCGGCGGGCGGCGGGTCGGGCGGGGCCGCGGTGGGCGACGGGCTACCGGGTCACAGCCGGCAGGCGTGGATCTTGGTGACCAGGATCGCCCGGGCGCCGATCTCGTAGAGGTCGTCCATGATCCGCTGGGCGTCCCGGTGGGGCACCATGGCCCGCACCGCGACCCATCCGGAGTTGTGCAGCGGCGAGACCGTCGGGGACTCCAGGCCCGGCGTCAGCGCGACGGCCGCCTCCACCTGCTCCGCCCGGATGTCGTAGTCCATCATCACATAGCGGCGCGCCACCAGCACGCCCTGCATCCGGCGGAGGAACAGCTCCACGGCGTGCGAGCTGTCCGCGCCCTTGCGGCGGATCAGGACGGCGTCGGACTCCAGGATCGGCTCGCCGATGATCTCCAGCCCCGCGTTGCGCAGGGTGGTGCCGGTGGAGACCACGTCGGCGATGACGTCCGCCACGCCGAGCTGTATCGCGGTCTCCACCGCGCCGTCCAGGCGGACCACGGCGGCGTTCACGCCGTGCTCGGCGAGGTAGCGCTCCACCACGCCCGGGTAGGAGGTGGCGATGGTCAGGCCCTCCAGGTCGGCCAGGCCGGTGGCGGTGCCGGGGCGGGTGGCCCAGCGGAAGGTGGAGCCGCCGAAGCCGAGCTGCATGACCTCCTCGGCCTCCGCGCCGGAGTCGAGGAGGAGGTCGCGGCCGGTGATGCCGAGGTCCAGCCGGCCGGAGCCGACGTAGACGGCGATGTCGCGGGGGCGCAGGAAGAAGAACTCGACGTTGTTCTCCGGGTCGACCAGGACCAGTTCGCGCGAGTCCTTGCGCTGCCGGTAGCCGGCCTCATGGAGCATCGCCGCCGCAGGCTCGGAGAGGGAACCCTTGTTCGGTACGGCGATGCGCAGCATGTCTCTTCCTCACGTGTCCGGCGGGCTAGCGCGCGGAGGTGTTCCGGACGGTCCCGCCCCGGGTGGGGCGGGCCGTTGGGGGCGGGGGCGGGCCCGGTTCGTGCCGGGCGCGTTTCCCCGCCGCAACGCTACCGGTTGGCCACGGGCGGCGGGGAACCGGCCCACATGGTGGTCGCCGGCGGGCGGGCTCACAGGTGGCGGTAGACGTCCTCCAGGGAGATGCCCCGGGCCACCATCATCACCTGCAGGTGGTAGAGGAGCTGCGAGATCTCCTCGGCGGCCTGCTCGTCGGTCTCGTACTCGGCGGCCATCCACACCTCGGCCGCCTCCTCGACGATCTTCTTGCCGATGGCGTGCACGCCTGCCTGCACCAGCTCCACGGTGCGGGAGCCGGGCTGGCCGTCGGCCACCTTCTGCTGGAGCTCCGCGAAGAGCTGCTCGAACGTTTTGGTCTCCACGGGGGTGGATTCTCCCAGATGGGGCGGGAGCATCCGTCGTGCGCCCCGTGCGCCGGCGTGCGGCCCGGTTCCACCGCACGCTTCCCCTTTCTCGGGGCAGCCGGCATGACTAACCTCTTGTGCGACTAGTGACACTTCCGACACGAGGGGTGAGATCGTGGCACTGCCCCAGTACGAATGGATCGCCACCGACCTGCGCAGCCAGATCGTCCGGGGCGAGCTGGCCCCCGGCGACACGCTGCCGGCGGAAGGCGCGCTCGCGGAGCAGTGGGGCGTGGCCCGTTCGACCGTCAAGCAGGCGCTCGGCCTGCTGCGCAACGAGGGGCTGGTGGAGTCCCGGCAGGGCGTCGGCACCTGGGTGCGCGAGCGGCTGCCGCTGGCCCGCACCGCCGGCGAGCGCTACGACTGCGCGCTGCGGACCGGACGGGTGTACCCGGCCGGCGAGCAGGCCGACATCCTCGCCGCGGACGTCGTCGAGGCCCCCGACCACGTCGCCGCCGGCCTCGGCCTGCAGCCGCGGGCCCTGGTGGTGCGCCGGCACCGGGTGACCAACGAGGACGCGCGGCCGGTCGCGACCTCGTGGAGCTTCTTCCACGCCGCCGTCGCCGACCTCGCGCCGCGCCTGCTGGAGAAGGAGCGGATCCACCAGGGCACCACGCGCTACCTGGAGCAGCGGACCTTCCGCCGCCCGAAGAGCGCCCGGGACATGTGGACCTCGCGCCTGGCCACGGCGGAGGAGCGGGCCCTGCTGGACCTCCAGGACCCCTCCGCGGTGACCGAGGTGCGCCACATCACCTACGACGCCAACGGGGTGCCGCTGGCCTACGAGGTGGGGGTCACCCCGGCCGGCCGCTGGGCGCGCACCGAGGAGTACCCGCTGGGACGGTAGCGGCGATACGTGTGATGATCAGTCAACTCCGCTGCGGGCGTGAAGTCCGGGCGGCTGTTCGGGTGGCCGTGGGCCGGCGCGCGCTTGCCGGGGCCGCCGGCTCGGGATGTGTCAGCCGTCCCCGACGACCACCACGGGTGGTCGGCCCGGGACGCACGTCACCGTCACGAGAAGGGACAACGTCGCCATGCGCCGCTTGACCGCCACCGCCCTGGGAGCCCTCGCCCTCGTCGGCATCCTCGCCGCCCCGGCCCAGGCCCTCTACGTCGACGCCTACCAGTCCGCCGCCGGCGGGGAGGGTTTCGGCGGCGAGTACGGCCAGTACGACGCCGGGGTGGAGATCGCCACGGGCGACTGAGCCGGCCCGTCGCGGCGCCCGCGCCGCGTGCGGCCGCCGGCGGCCGGTCGAGGAGTCACCACCTCGGCCGGCCGCCGGCTCGTCGTCCCCCGCCTCACCGCCAGGGTTCGGAGACCGTCCGCAGCGTCATGGCGGTGGCGACGGCGGCGACGGCCGCCTCGTGCCCCTTGTCCTCCGTCGAGCCCTCCAGGCCAGCCCGGTCCAGCGCCTGCTGCTCGTCGTCGCAGGTGAGCACCCCGAACCCGACGGGAACGCCGGTGTCCACGGTGACCTGGGTGAGCCCGGCCGTCACGCCCTGGCAGACGTACTCGAAGTGCGGGGTGCCGCCGCGGATCACCACGCCCAGCGCCACCACCGCGTCGTAGCCCCGCTTGGCCACGGTGCCGACCACCACCGGCAGTTCGAAGCTGCCCGGCACCCGCAGCACGGTCGGCTCGACGATCCCCAGCTCGCGCAGGGCCCGCAGCGAGCCGTCCAGCAGGGCGTCCATGATCTTCTCGTGCCACTGCGCCGCCACCACGGCGACCCGCAGGTCCTGGCAGTTCTCCACGGTGAGGGTGGGGGCTCCCCTGCCACTCATTTTGTTGCTCCTCGACGGTCGAAGGGACGTGGGGCTCTCGCGGCTGAGGCCAGCCGTTACGGAGGACGAAGCGAACGGGCCGGTCAGGAACCGGTCGGCTGCGGGACCGGCGGCGGCTCGGGGGCGGCGGTGCGCAACCAGGGCAGGTCGTGCCCCATCCGGTCGCGCTTGGTGACCAGGTAGCGCACGTTGTCCACGCCGGGCGGGACCGGCACGGCCTCCCGGCCGGTCACCGGGATGCCCAGCGCCTCCAGGGCGTCCCGCTTCGCGGGGTTGTTGGTCAGCAGCCGCACCGAGCGCACCCCGAGGTCGGCGAGGATCTGCGCCCCGGCCCGGTAGTCCCGGGCGTCGGCGGGCAGGCCGAGTTCGAGGTTGGCGTCCACGGTGTCCAGCCCGGCGTCCTGGAGCTGGTAGGCGCGCAGCTTGTGCACCAGCCCGATGCCGCGCCCCTCGTGCCCGCGCAGGTACAGCACGACCCCGTGGCCGATCTCGGCGATCCGCTCCATCGCCGCCTCCAACTGCGGACCGCAGTCGCAGCGCAGCGAACCGAAGGCGTCGCCGGTGAGGCACTCGGAGTGCACCCGGACCGGGACGTCCTCGCCCTTGGGCAGCCGCCCGTCCACCAGCTCGCCGGCCACCAGGGCGATGTGCTCGCCGCCGTCCGCGGCCCGGTAGCCGACGGCGCGGAACCGGCCGTGCCGGGTGGGCAGGTCGGTCTCGGCGGCGCGCACCACGCCGGGCAGGTCCCCCGACGGGCCGGCGTCGCCGCCGCCGTGCGCGGCGCCGAGCGCGGTCGCGCCGGCCGGCCGCGTCGCCCCGGCCGGCCGCGTCGCCCCGGCGGGCCCGGCCGCCCCGCCGAGGGGCTCCGCCTCGGCGCCGGTGGACTCCACCGCGGCCAGCCGCCGCCGGTAGGCGATCAGCGCCTCGATGGAGATGATCTTCAGGCCGTGGGCGCGGGCGAAGGGGACCAGGTCGGGCAGCCGGGCCATGGTGCCGTCGTCGTTGACGATCTCCGCGATGGCGCCGGCCGGCGGCAGGCCGGCCAGCCGGGCCAGGTCCACGGTGGCCTCGGTGTGCCCGGGGCGGGCCAGCACCCCGCCGGGCACGGCGCGCAGCGGCAGCACGTGCCCGGGGCGGATCAGGTCGGTCGGGCCGCTCGCCGGATCGCCGAGCACCCGCACCGTGCGGGCGCGATCGGCGGCCGAGATGCCGGTGGTGACCCCGTGCCGGGCGTCGACCGAGACGGCGTAGGCGGTCTGCTTGCTGTCCTCGTTGACCTCGGTCATCGCGGGCACCCGGAGCCGGTCCAGGTCCTCCGGCGTCATGGGGGCGCAGACGTAGCCGGAGGTGTAGCGGATGAAGAACGCCATCCACTGCGGGGTGACCGCGGAGGCGGCGATGACCAGGTCGCCCTCGTTCTCCCGGTTCTCGTCGTCCACCACGACGACCGGCTTGCCGGCGGCGATCTCCGCGATGGCCTCCTCGACGGTGTCGAGGGCGAGGTCGGCGTCGCGGACTGGCCGGCCTTCGGCCGTCCAGGCCAGGTCGTCCTCGGCGCGGGAGCGGGGCACCCGCTCCGGGCGGGGGGTGGGTCGGGTGGTCACAGGGAGGCTCCTTCGCTTGGGGTGCCGGCGCCGGGGGCCCGGCTGGGGCCCGGCACCGCCGGGGCGGCGGCCGCGGCGCGGGCCTGCCGGCCGCGCCGCCACCAGTCACGGAGCCCGAACAGCACCATGACGAACATGACCGTGTAGACGGCGCCGCTGAACAGCAGGCCGCCGGAGACGGCCAGCGGGACGCCCACGACGTCCACCAGGATCCAGGCGAACCAGAACTCGACCAGGCCACGGGCCTGGGCGAGCATCGCCACCAGGCTGCCGACGAAGATGTAGGCGTCCGGCCAGGGCGCCCAGGAGGCGTCCAGCGCGTCCAGCAGCAGGGCGAACGCGGAGGTGCCCACGGCGAGCAGGGCCAGCAGGCCGATCCGCTCGGCGGTGGTGGCGAAGCGCACCGCGACGGCGCCGTCGCCCCCGGCGCCCCCCGCGCGCCGGCGCCGGGTCCACCGCCACCAGCCGTAGGCGCCCACCACGATGATGACGACCTGGCGGGCGGCGTTCCCGCCGAGGTTCACGGACAGGCTCGCCACGATCAGCAGCAGGGAGCCGGCGATCTGCACCGGCCAGGTGAGCACCGAGCGCCGCATCGCCAGCGCGATGGTGGCGACGGCGGCGATGTTGCCGAGCAGGTCTGCCCAGGGCACGCCCTCGCCGCCCACGGTGAAGATCGGCTCCTCCAGCCAGGAGAACCAGTCCAGGAGGTCCACGGTCCTCACCGCCCCGCCGGCAGGTCGGCGGGCTCGCCCGCGGCGGGCGCGTGGCCCCCGTCGGCCGGTACGTCGCGCAGGCGGCGCCCGGCGATCTCCGGCTCGACCGCCACCAGCCGCTCCAGGTACTTGGCGAGCACGTCCACCTCCAGGTTGACCCGCTCGCCCACCGCGCGCCGCCCGAGCGTGGTGAGGGCGAGGGTGGTGGGGATGAGGCTGACGGTGAAGGAGTCGTGGCCGGCCTCGACCACGGTGAGGCTGACGCCGTCGACGGTGATCGAGCCCTTCTCCACCACGTAGCGGGCCAGGCGGGCCGGCAGCGAGAAGCGCAGCACCTCCCAGCGCGGGGCGCCGGCGGCGTCCAGCGGTCCGCTCGTGCGGGCGAGCAGCTCGGCGGTGCCGTCGACGTGTCCCTGCACGATGTGGCCGCCGAGCCGGGCGCCCACGGCGGTGGCCCGCTCCAGGTTGACCGGCGTCCCGGCGGTCAGGTCGCCGAGGTTGGAGCGGTGCAGCGTCTCGGCCATGACGTCGGCGGTGAACTCGTCGGGGGCCAGGCCGGCCGTTCCGGGGACGTCCACGACGGTGAGGCAGACGCCGTTGACGGCGATCGAGTCGCCGTGCCGGGCCTGGACGGTGACGGTACGGCCACGCAGCCGTATCCGGGCGGCTGAGTCGAGGCGTTCCACGCCCACGACCTCGCCGAGCTCCTCGACGATTCCGGTGAACAACTCGGTGCTCCCTCCGCGCTCGATGCGCGCGGCTCCGGGGCACCCGCGGACGTGATAACGCTTGCGGAACGGCACCGAAGGGGTCGGGAACCACCGTCCGAGGGAGCACCCGCCGACCGGTGGTCGCGCGGGTCGGCCCCGGGCGGCCCCTCCGCGGACCGCGCCCGATCAGGACGCGCCCCGGCCGGAAGGCCACCGGTACCACCCGCTGCGCAACTACCTCCCATCCGGACTTTCACCGTCGGTCCCGGAATTTCACCGAGTCAGCCGGCCGATGGATTCGGCCGGGTCGCGGACTGTAACCGCCGGTTCGGAATTACACCGACCCCGGAGTGCGCAGACGTCACATGCTGGTGCCATTCTGCCACCACCGGCCGAGTGGATCATCTCCTCCGGACTGTGGCACGCCTCACGCGGCGCGCGGCCGACGCCGCCACCGGCCGGGCGAGCCTCGCCACACGGGCGCACGGGGTGCGCGCGGGGCCCACCGGGTTGAGTACCGTGCATGTCGTGAGCACTGAGGACACCATCGAGACCACCCCCACCCCCGGCGCGATCGGAGTCGGCCTGGCCACCGTGGCCGAGGACGGCACCGTCCTGGACACCTGGTACCCCGCCCCCGCGCTGACCGACGCCCCCGGCGGCCCCAGCGGCACGGAGCGGCTGACCGCCAAGCAGGTCAAGGCCGAGCTGGGCGTGCACGCGGAACGGGCGCTGGGCCCCGACGAGTGGCGCGGCGTCGAGGTGATCGGCGTGCGCTGCGTCATCTCCTCCCTGGCCGACAAGCCGGTCGACGCCCACGACGCCTACCTGCGACTGCACCTGCTCAGCTCCCGCCTGGTGCGCCCGCACGGCGCCAACCTGGACGGCATCTTCGGCCTGCTGGCCAACGTCGCCTGGACCTCGTACGGCCCCTGCCCGGTGGACCGGGTGGAGACGGCCCGGATGGCCGCGCGCGCGGACGGCCGGGTCTTCGAGGTGCAGGGCATCGACAAGTTCCCGCGGATGACCGAGTACGTCGTCCCGTCGGGCGTGCGCATCGCGAACACCGACCGGGTGCGGCTCGGAGCCCACCTGGCCCCCGGCACCACGGTGATGCACGAGGGCTTCGTGAACTTCAACGCCGGCACCCTGGGCGCCTCCATGGTCGAGGGGCGGATCAGCGCCGGCGTCGTGGTGGGCGACGGCAGCGACATCGGCGGCGGCGCCTCGATCATGGGCACGCTCTCCGGCGGCGGCAAGCAGGTCATCTCCATCGGCCAGCGCTCGCTGCTGGGCGCCAACGCCGGCATCGGCATCTCGCTCGGCGACGACTGCGTGGTGGAGGCCGGGCTGTACGTCACGGCCGGCACCCGGGTGAGCCTGCCGGACGGGACCGTGGTCAAGGCCGCGGAGCTGTCCGGCCGCTCCGGGATGCTGCTGCGCCGGCACTCGCAGACCGGCGCCGTCGAGGCGGTCTGGCGGACGAAGTCCTGGGGCGAGCTCAACGCCGACCTGCACGCGCACAACTGATCCGGCCCCGGCCGGTCGTCGGGCCCGTTCCCCCGCACGCGGGGGGACGGGCCCTCGTGCTCTCCCCTGGTTCGGCCGGCGCGTCAGCGGTTATACGCCTCGGTCGGGGCGGCCCCGGCCGCACCACCACGCGTGGAGAGAGCAGAGAGGCATCGCAATGATCGGCACCCTGGGCACCGTCGTCCTCGACTGTCCCGATCCCGTCGCGCTCGCCGAGTTCTACGCGGCCGTGCTGGGCGGCACCGCGAACACCGAGGACCCGGAGTGGACCGTGCTCACCCTGGAGGGCGGCACGGTGCTCTCCTTCCAGCTCGCGCCCGACCACCGCCCGCCGCTGTGGCCGGATCCGGAGCACCCGCAGCAGTTCCACCTCGACGTCTCGGTCGACGACGTCGACGCGGCCCACGAGCGGGTGCTGGCGCTCGGCGCCACCTTCCTCCAGGACCGCGTCGGGGAGGACGGGTACGGCTGGCGGGTCTACGCCGACCCGGCCGGGCACCCGTTCTGCCTGTGCCGCGACCGCTCCCAGGAGGCGGGCGCCGGCACGGCCCCCGGGTGACCGTGCCGGCGCCGGCCGCTCCCACCCATTCCGCGAGGTGGCCGGGCGTCATACGCGTTACCTCACGGGCCCTCGTGTGACGGGTGGTACGAACGTGACGTCATCTCAGCATGCGAGTATTCCTTGACCTCTCCGGCATTCGCTGGAAGTATTCCGGGACATGTCAGGGAAACTGCTCACTCGCCGCCGCGCGGTCGACCACATGAGGGTCGCCGGGGCCGCGTGTTGCCCGCGCCACTGACATTCCGCCGCGTCCGTCAGCCAGCCTGACCACGGCCTTTCGCACCGATCCCGCGCCCTGCCCGGCCACGGCCGGCGTGCCGTCGCGCACCGCGCCGGCGAGGCGACGACGCGCGCCCTTTCCCGTGTTCGACGCGGGTTCCGCCGTCCCCGGCACGCCCCGGCACGGCACGCCCGCGTGAATGCCGCCCGGCCGGATTCGTTCCGCTTTCCGGCATGACCGGCCATCCCCATTCACCGCCCGTTGAAATCGGCGGTGCCTTTCCATTTCCCCGCGCCGCGGCGAGGCGCCGCTTTTCGGCGTCCCCGCAACCCGGCCCCGGTCCCCGCCACCCGGGCGGTGAACCGCCCCGTCCGCGCCACCGGTTCGCCCCTTCCCCTCCCGCCCCTCCGAAAGGTCCGGACATGACCGTCACCACGGCCGACGTCTCCGCCACCCCCGCGGACTCCCCCGCCTCCCCCGCGTCCCACTCGGTGCGACCACCCGCCTTCCGCGAGGTCTTCCGCCGCCAGGCCGCCGGCGTCTGGGTGGTCACGGTGCCGGGCGAGCGTCCCGCCGGCTTCACCGCCACCTCCGTCACCTCGGTCTCCGCCGAACCGCCGCTCGTCTCCTTCGGCATCGGACGCACCGCCTCGACCTGGCCCGCCCTCTCCCGGGCCACCCACATAGGAGTCCACCTGCTGGCCGAGGACCAGCGGACCCTGGCCGGCACCTTCGCCCGCTCCGGCGCCGACCGCTTCGCCCCGCCCACCTCCTGGCACACCGGCGCGCACGGGGTGCCGGTGCTGGACGGCGTGCTGGCACGGCTGGTGTGCGAGGTGGAGACCCGGATCGACGCCGGGGACCACACCGTGGTGCTGGCCCGCGCCGTCGAGTCCGAGCACCGCGACGGCCGCCCGCTGCTCTACCACTCCGGCGGCTACCACACCCTGCGGGACTGAGCCCTCCCGATCCCCACCTTTCCGCCGCACGTTCCCGTTCCGTCGAGGAGTCGCAGAGCCATGTCCCTCCGTCATCTCCCCACCCGGTCACGCCGACGGCCGGCGGCCCGCCCGGACGCCTCCCCGGTGCGGCGCCCGCGCGGCCCGCTGGCCGCCCTGGTACTGGCGACCGTCGTGACGGTCGCGCTCAGTGGTTGCTCCTCCACCGGCCGGGCCGAACCGCCCGGGGGCGGCCTCGCGGCCGACGCCGCGCTGCCGACCGAGGTCCCGCCGGGCACCACGCTCACCATCGGCGATCCGGTGACCCAGCGGGCGCTCGAGCTGTCCGGGCTCGCCGACGACCTGCCGTTCGAGATCGAGTGGGCCAACATCAGCGGTGGCCCGCAGACCACCGAGGCGTTCCGCGCGGGCGCCCTCGACGTCGGTTCGGTGGCGGACATCCCGCCCATCCACGCCACCTGGACCGGCCTGGACGTCAAGGTGATCGCCGCGAGGTTCCGGCAGGACCCCGTCAACCACCCGATCTACGAGCTCGGTGTGGCCCCCGGCGTCGACGTGACCGAGATCGGCGACCTGGCGGGCAAGCGCATCGCCTACAGCCCCGGACAGGCGCAGGGAGCCCTGGTGCTGCGGGTGCTCCAGGCCGCCGGGCTGACCCGGGACGACGTCGAGCTGGTGGAGCTCGCCAGCACCGGCGACGTCTACCCGACCGCGCTGGCCAGCGGCCAGGTGGACGTGGCGCCGCTCGGCGGGGTCAACATCAAGCGCTACCTGGCCAACTACGGTGCCGACGGCGCGACGACGATCCGCCACGGCCTGCGTGACGACCCCTCCTACCTCTACGTGCCGACCGGGGTGCTCCGGGACCCGGCGAAGGCCGCCGCGCTGCGGGAGTTCGTCGAGGTGTGGGCGCAGGCGCACGCCTGGGCCCACGACAACCGCGACGCCTGGATCGACGGCTACTACGTCGAGCAGGAGGGACTCAGCCGCGAGGACGGCGAGTACCTCGCGGACGCGGCGGGGGTCCCGGACATCCCGGCCGACTGGGACGAGGTCATCGAACGGCAGCAGCAGACCATCGACCTGCTCGCCGAGGCGACCGACCAGCCGCGGCTGGAGGCCGCCGAACTGTTCGACCGCCGCTTCGAGTCGGTGGCGGCGGACGCGCTGGGCGGGGCCCGGGAAGGAGCGGCGTCGTGACGCTCCAGACCTCCCCGACCTCCCGGCCCGACGCGGGGGCGGCCACGACCGCCCAGCCCGCGGCCGGCCCCACCGGCACCGCGGCCGACCGGCTCCGGCGCACCACCCCACCGGCGCGCGCCCGGCGCCGCCGCCTCGGCCCCGGCCGACCGCTCCCGCTCGGCTGGGCCTACGGCCCGGTGCTGCTGGTCGCGGTCTGGTCGATCGGCTCGGCCGCCGGGCTGATCGACCCGCGCAGTCTCTCCGCGCCGTGGACGGTGGTGACCACCGCCGGCGAGCTGATCGCGGAGGGCCGGCTCCAGGAGCACCTGGCCGCCTCCGCGCAGCGGGCACTGCTCGGGCTGCTCTTCGGCGTCGCGGCGGGCACCGTGCTCGCCGTGGTCTCCGGCCTCAGCCGGCTGGGCGAGGCGATCATCGACGGCCCGGTCCAGATCAAGCGGGCCATCCCCTCCCTGGCGCTGATTCCACTGCTGGTGCTGTGGTTCGGCATCGGGGAGAGCATGAAGGTCATCACCATCGCCCTCGGGGTGCTGATCCCCATCTACATCCACACCCACAACGCGCTGCGCTCCATCGACAGCCGCTACGTGGAGCTGGCCGAGACGGTCGGCCTGGACCGGGCGGGCTTCGTCCGGCACGTGGTGCTGCCGGGCGCCCTGCCCGGCTTCCTGCTCGGGCTGCGCTTCGCGGCGACCGCGGCCTGGCTCGCCCTGGTGGTGGTCGAGCAGGTCAACGCGACCAGCGGCATCGGCTACATGATGGAGCTGGCCCGCACCTACGGCCAGACCGACGTGATCCTGGTCGGCCTGGTGGTCTACGGCCTGCTCGGCCTGGTCTCCGACGGGTTGGTACGGCTGGTTCAGAGGAGGGCGCTGTCATGGCGACGCACCCTGGCGGACTGAGCACGACGGCCGCACCGGCCGGCACCGGTCAGCCGGCACCGGCCGTGCGGGTCAGCGAACTGGTCCGCGCCTTCTCCGACCGCCGGGTGCTCGACGGCCTGGACCTGACGATCCGTGCCGGGGAGTTCGTGGCGCTGCTCGGACGCAGCGGCTCCGGGAAGTCCACCCTGCTGCGGGCGCTGGCCGAGCTGGACCACGAGGTGGCGGGGTCCGGGCTGCTCCAGGCCCCGCGCAACCGCTCGGTGGTGTTCCAGGACGCGCGTCTGCTCCCCTGGCGGCGGGTGCTGGACAACGTGGTGCTCGGCCTGGACGGCCCGGGGGCGGGCGACCGCGGACGCGCGGCGCTGGCCGAGGTGGGGCTGGCCGGGCGGGAACGCGCCTGGCCGACCCAGCTGTCCGGTGGTGAGCAGCAGCGGGTGGCGCTGGCCCGGTCGCTGGTCCGCGAACCGGAGCTGCTGCTGCTCGACGAGCCGTTCGGGGCGCTGGACGCGCTGACCCGCATCCGCATGCACGCCCTGCTGCGGCGGCTGTGCGACCGCCACCGGCCCGCGGTGCTCCTGGTGACGCACGACGTGGACGAGGCGATCGTGCTCGCCGACCGCGTGGTGGTCCTGGAGGAGGGCGCGATCGCCGCCGACGTCCCGGTGGACCTGCCCGCCCCACGGGAGCACGGCCACCCGGCCTTCGGCCGGCTCCGCGCGCGCCTGCTGGCGCGGCTGGGGGTGCCCGCCCAGGTCGGCGGCCCCGGCGACGACCCGGACGGCGGTGCGGCGCCGCCACGAACGCACGCACCACAGCAGGCACACGTACCGCAGGCAGCACAGAACGGCAGGTCCCGATGACGCCCCCCGCACGCCAACTCCACCTCAACGCCTTCCTGATCAACGCCGGCCACCACGAGGCGGCCTGGCGGCTGCCGGAGAGCGACCCGGTGGGCTCCACCGGTCTGGAGCACCACGTCCGGCTGGCCCGGCTGGCCGAACGGGGCACCTTCGACTCGCTGTTCCTCGCCGACAGCCCCGCCCTCCACAGCGACGTCGGCAGGCGGCCGAGCAGCATCCTGGAGCCGACCGTCCTGCTGACCGCGCTGGCCGCGGCCACCACGCGGATCGGGCTGATCGCCACCGCCTCGACCACGTACAACGAGCCGTTCAACCTGGCCCGCCGGTTCGCCTCGCTGGACCACGTCAGCGGCGGCCGGGTCGGCTGGAACATCGTCACCACGGCCACCCTGGAGGCGGCGCGCAACTTCGGCCTCGACGAGCTGCCCCCGCACGCCGAGCGCTACGCGCGGGCCGCCGAGTTCATCGAGGTGAGCCTGAAGCTGTGGGACAGCTGGGAGGACGGCGCGATCGTCGCCGACAAGGCCGCCGGCGTGTGGGCCGACCAGGAGCGCGTGCGCGCCGTCGACCACCGGGGACGGTACTTCTCCGTCGCCGGGCCGCTGAACGTGGCCCGGTCCCCGCAGGGCCACCCGCTGCTCGTGCAGGCCGGCTCCTCCGAGGACGGCCGGGCGCTGGCCGCCCGCTACGCCGAGGCGGTGTTCACCGCGCAGCAGACCGTCGAGGAGGCCAGGTCCTTCTACGCCGACGTCAAGCACCGGGCCCGGCGGCTGGGCCGGGACGACCGTGGCGTGAAGGTCCTGCCGGGCATCGTCCCGGTGCTCGGCTCCACCGAGGCGGAGGCGCACGAGCGGGAGCGGCTGCTCGACGAGCTGGTGGTGCCGCGCTACGCCCTCGCGCAGCTCGCCAGGACCCTGCGCCTGCCGGTCGAGCGACTGGAGCTCGACGGGCGCCTGCCGGACGACCTGCCCGGCGAGGACCAGATCGAGGGCGCGAAGAGCCGGTACACGCTGATCGTGGACCTGGCCCGGCGGGAGCGGCTGACCGTCCGCCAGCTGATCGGACGCCTCGGCGGGGGCCGCGGCCACCACACCTTCACCGGCACCCCGGAGCAGGTGGCCGACCGGATCGAGGAGTGGTTCACCACCGGGGCCGCGGACGGGTTCAACATCATGCCGCCGGCCCTCCCGCGCGACCTGGAGCTCTTCGTGGACCACGTGGTGCCGGTGCTGCGCCGGCGCGGCCTGTTCCGCACCGAGTACACCGGGCGCACCCTGCGCGACCACTACGGCCTGCCCCGTCCGCTGGGGCGGGCCCTCGGCGGGGAGCGGATCCGGATCGAGGAGTCAGTGGCATGAGCACTACAGCACGCCAGCTGAACCTGAACCTGTTCGTCTACCCCGCCGGTCACCACGAGGCGGCCTGGCGGTACCACGGCTCGGCGGTGGACCGGATCCTGGACATCGACTACTACCGGGAGCTGGCCCGACGCGCCGAGGCCGCCCGGTTCGACGCGATCTTCCTCGCCGACGGGCCGTCGCTGCCGGACAACGTCCGCTACGCCAGCCGCTTCCGCCTCGAACCGTTCACCTGGCTCGCGGCGCTGGCGACCGCCACCACGCACCTGGGCCTGATCGCCACCGCGTCGACCACCTACACCGAGCCGTACAACCTCGCCCGCCTGTTCGCCTCGCTGGACCACCTCAGTCGCGGCCGGGCCGGCTGGAACATCGTCACCACCGGGGCCCCGCAGGCGGCGGCGAACTTCGGACTGGACGAGCACCCCGCGCACGCCGAGCGCTACGCGAGGGCCGAGGAGTTCGTCGAGGTGGTCGGCAAGCTGTGGGACAGCTGGGAGGACGAGGCGCTGGTGGCCGACCCGGTCTCCGGCGTGTTCGCCGACACCGACCGGATCCACGCCATCGACCACGAGGGCCCCCGGCTGCGCGTGCGGGGCCCGTTGAACACGCCGCGCAGCCCGCAGGGCAGGCCGGTCTACGTGCAGGCCGGCTCCTCCGAGGACGGCCGCGCCTTCGCGGCGCGCCACGCCGAGGCGGTCTTCACCGCCCACCAGACCATCGGCAGCGCACGCGCCTTCTACGCCGACGTCAAGGCGCGGGCGGCGGCCCTCGGGCGCGATCCGGCGCACCTGAAGATCCTCCCCGGGATCAGCCCGTTCCTCGGCTCCACCGAGGCCGAGGCGCGGGCGCTGCACGAGGAGTTCAACCAGCTCACCCAGCCCGCCTACTCGCTGCGGCAGCTGCGCCAGCTGCTGGGCGTCGACCTGAGCGGGCACGACCTCGACGGGCCGGTGCCGCGCGGGCTGATCGACGGCCGGGGCGAGCGCGGCGTGGGCAGCCGCTTCCAGGTGGTCGTGGACATCGTCGAGCGGGAGCGTCCGACGATCCGGCAGCTGCTGCACCGGCTGGCCGGGGCACGCGGGCACCGGGTGGTGGTCGGCACACCGGAACAGGTTGCCGACACCATCGAGGAGTGGTTCACCACCGGGGCGGCGGACGGCTTCAACGTGATGCCGCCCCACCTCACCGGCGGCTTCGAGGTGTTCGCCGACGAGGTGGTGCCGATCCTGCGCCGACGCGGCCTGTTCCGCACCGAGTACACCGGGCGCACCCTGCGCGACCACTACGGCCTGCCCCGTCCGAGGAGCCAGTACGCCGAGGTGGCCGCGCGCGCCACCGGCTGACCGGATCCGGGGACGACGCGGCGCCGCGTCGTCCCCCGGCTCTTCGCGGTCCGGCCACGGGCCCGACCGTCGCCCGGACGGCGGGAGCGCCGGACGGCGCGTCGGGACAGGGGTGTCGGATGGACAGCCGGGTTCGAACGTTGTTCAATGTGGCCATCTTCGAACGGCGTTCAAACCCCACACAGGCGGTGCCATGCGACTGACCCCCACCGAGCGGGACCGGCTGCTGCTGTTCAACGCGGCCGAGCTGGCCCGGGCCCGCCGGGCCCGCGGGCTGCGGCTGAACGTCCCGGAGGCCGAGGCGCTGGTCGCGGACGCGGTCTGCGAGGCCGCCCGGGACGGCCTGCGGCTGGCCGAGGCCGTGGCGGCCGGCCGCGCCGTGCTCGGCCCGGACGACGTGCTGCCCGGGGTGGCCGACGTGGTCACCGAGGTGCGGGTCGAGGCGGTCTTCGCGGACGGCAGCCGGCTCGCCGTGGTGCCCGATCCGATCGGCGGCGGCTCGCTGGGCGAGCGGGCCCCCGGGGCGGTGCTTCCGGCGGCACGCCCGGTGCCGGACGCCGCGGCGCGCCCGGACGCGGTACGGCTGACGGTCCGCAACACCGCCGCCGTGCCGATCAGCGTGACCTCGCACTTCCACTTCTTCGAGAGCAACCCCCGGCTGCTGTTCGACCGGGCCGCGGCCTACGGCACCCGGCTGGCCGTCCCCGCCGGCTCCTCGGTGCGCTTCGGCCCCGGCGAGACGGTCGAGGTGGCGGTGGTCCCGATCGGCGGCGACCGGGTGGTGATCGGCTTCGCCGGCCTGGTCGACGGCCCGCTCGACGCCCCCGGGGCCCGGCGGGAGGCGCTGCGCCGCGCCGCCGCCTGCGGCTACCTGGGAGCGGGCGCGGACGCGGCGGACGGCTCGGGCGCCGGCCCGGCGGACGGCCGGACGGAGGTGTCCTCGTGACCGGCGGACAGGACCACGCGGCCCGGGCGCACGAGTACGCGGCCGTGCACGGCCCCCGCGCCGGGGACCGGATCCGCCTGGGCGACACCGGCCTGGTGGTGCGGGTGGAGTCGGACGCGCAGGCCGAGGGCGAGGAGTTCCTGGTCGGCTTCGGCAAGACCGCCCGCGACGGCCTGCACCTGCGGGCGGCGGCGGTGCGCGAGACCTGCGACCTGGTGGTCTCCAACGTCGTGGTGATCGACGCGCTGCTCGGCGTCCGGAAGGTCTCCATCGGCATCCGGGACGGCCGGATCGCCGCGATCGGCCGGGCCGGGAACCCGGACACCCTCGACGGGGTGGACGTGGTGGTCGGCACCGGAACCACCATCGTCTCCGGCGAGGGCCTGATCGCCACCGCCGGCGCCATCGACACCCATGTGCACCTGCTCTCCCCGCGCATCATGGAGGCGTCCCTGGCCTCCGGGGTGACCACCGTGATCGGCCAGGAGTTCGGGCCGGTCTGGGGCGTCGGGGTGAACTCGCCCTGGGCGCTGCGGCACGCCTTCGGCGCCTTCGACGCCTGGCCGGTCAACGTCGGCTTCCTGGGGCGCGGCTCCTCCTCCGACCCGGCGCCGCTGGTGGAGGCGCTGGTCGAGGGCGGGGCGTGCGGCTTCAAGGTGCACGAGGACCTCGGCGCGCACACCCGGGCCCTGGACACCGCCCTGCGGGTGGCCGAGGAGCACGACGTCCAGGTGGCGCTGCACACCGACGGCCTGAACGAGTGCCTGTCGGTCGAGGACACCCTCGCGGTGCTGGACGGGCGCACCATCCACGCCTTCCACATCGAGGGGTGCGGCGGCGGGCACGTGCCCAACGTGCTGCGGATGGCGGGCGTCCGCAACGTCATCGGCTCCTCCACCAACCCCACCCTGCCGTTCGGCCGCGACGCGGTGGCCGAGCACCACGGCATGATCATGGCGGTGCACGGGCTGAAGCCGGACCTGCCCGGCGACGCCGCGCTGGCCCGGGAGCGGGTCCGCGCCGGCACCATGGGCGCGGAGGGCGTGCTGCACGACCTCGGCGCCATCGGCATCACCTCCTCGGACGCCCAGGGCATGGGCCGCGCCGGGGAGACCGTGCGCCGCACCTTCGCCCTCGCGGCGAAGATGAAGGCCGAGCGGGACGACCCGGACGCGGCACAGGCGGCCGGCGACGACAACGAGCGGGTGCTGCGCTACATCGCCAAGCTGACGGTCAACCCGGCGATCGCGCACGGCCTGGCGCACGAGGTGGGCTCGGTCTCGGTCGGGCTGCTGGCCGATCTGGTGCTGTGGCGGCCGGAGTTCTTCGGCGCCAAGCCGCAGCTGGTGCTCAAGGCCGGATTCCCGGCCTACGGCGTGGTCGGCGACCCGAACGCCGCCGTGGACACCGCCCAGCCGCTGGTGCTGGGCCCGCAGTTCGGCGCGCACGGGGCCACCGCGGCGGAGCTGTCGGTGGCCTTCGTCAGCGGGGCCGCCGCCGAGGCGGGCACCGCGGCGCGGCCGTCGGACGGCATGCCGACCCGCCGGCGCCGGGTGCCCGTGCGCGCCACCCGCGGCATCGGCCCCGCGGACCTGGTGCGCAACGCCCGGTTGGGGGAGGTGGAGGTGAATCCGGTGACCGGGCTGGTGACGCTGGATGGTGAGCCGCTGCGCTCGGACCCGTCCGAGAGCGTCGCGCTCAGCCGTCTGTACTTCCTGTGAACCCGGCACGCCGACCAACCCGCAGACCCCGACGAACGAGCAGGCACCCGTGAACCGGCAGGCACACGCGAACCATCGGGCACACGCGAACCAGCACCGGTGAGCACCGCCCGCCCCGACCGGCCGCCGAGCCGTCTGCCCCACACCCCGCCCTGGAGCCAGCCATGACGTCCTCCTCCTCGATCCCGTCCGCGGCCATGCCGCCGAAGCCCGCGGCGGCCGGCTTCGCCATGCCGGCCGAATGGGAGCCGCACGCCGCCACCTGGATGGCCTGGCCGCCCCCGAACCGGACCTTCGGCCCGGACGGCTCGGAGACCCTGGCCGAGGCGCGGCGCGCCTGGGCCAGGGTGGCGAACACCGTGGTCAAGTACGAGCCGCTGACGATGCTGACCGCCCCCGGGCAGTCGGCCGGCGCCCGCAGGCTGCTGGACCCGCGGGTCTCGGTGGTCGAGCACCCGATCGACGACGCCTGGATGCGGGACACCGGCCCGACCTTCCTGACCGACGGGCAGGGCGAGCTGGCGGCGGTCGACTGGGTGTTCAACGGCTGGGGCGCCCAGGAGTGGGCCCGGTGGGAGCGGGACCAGCACGTCGCGGAGGGGGTGGCCGGGCTCTCCGGCGCCCGGCGGTTCGCGTCCCGCCTGGTCAACGAGGGCGGCGGCATCCACGTCGACGGCCAGGGCACCGTGCTGCTCACCGAGACCGTGCAACTGGACCCGGCGCGCAACCCCGGCTGGACCAAGGCCGAGGTGGAGGCCGAGCTGCACGCCTTCCTGGGCACCCGCCGGGCGATCTGGCTGCCCCGCGGACTGACCCGGGACTACGGGCCGTTCGGCACCCGGGGGCACGTGGACATCGTGGCGGCCTTCGTCCACCCGGGGGTGGTGGTGGCGCACGCCCAGCCCGACCCCGCCCACCCGGACTTCGAGGTGTGCCGGGAGAACCTGCGGCTGCTGCGCTCCTCCACCGACGCCTCCGGCCGCCGGCTGGAGGTGGTGGAGCTGGTCGCGCCGACCGTCACCGAGGTGGACGGCGAACCGGTGGACTTCAGCTACGTCAACCACTACCTGTGCAACGGCGCCGTGGTGCTGTGCGCCTTCGACGACCCCTCCGACGAGGTGAACGCGCGGGTCTTCGCCGAGCTGTTCCCGCAGCGGCGGGTGGAGCTGGTGGACGCCCGGCCGATCTTCGCCGCCGGCGGCGGCATCCACTGCATCACCCAGCAGCAGCCGGAGGTGTGAGCGGGCGTGGCGGGGTCGAACACGGCGCCGGCGCGCCGCCGCCCGGCGCTGCCGCGCGAGCAGGTGCTGGCGGCGGCCATGGAGTCGATAGCCGAACGCGGACTCGCCGAGCTCACCATGGCGGCGCTCGGCCGCCGGGTGGGGATGAGCGGGGGCCACCTGCTGTACTACTTCGGCACCAAGGACCGGCTGCTGCTGGAGACCCTGCGCTGGAGCGAACGCCGGCTCGGCGAGCGGCGGCGGGCCGCGCTGGGCCGGCCGGGTACGGTCCGGGAGCGGCTGACCCGCTTCGCCGCGCTGTACCTGCCCGACGACGGCCGGGATCCGCGCTGGGCCCTGTGGGTGGAGGTGTGGCGGCGCGCCCAGGCGGTGGCGGAGCTCCGCGATGGGCAGCTGGAACTGGAGCTCGCCTGGCAGCACGACGCGGTGGCCCTGCTGCGCGAGGGCACGGCCTCCGGCGAGCTGCGGCCACGGCCCCCGTTCGACGCCGAGCGGCACGCCGTCCGGCTCCGCGCCCTGCTCGACGGCTTCGGCACCCAGCTGGTGGCCGGACTGCCGGGGATCGACCGGGCCGCCGCCCTGGAGCACGTCGAGGAGCACCTGGACGCCGTGCTGGCCGGTTAGGCGGGGGAACGGGCGCGGAACGGCCGGCCGGGCCGGGCACGGCCACGCCACCCTTCCAGGTGGTGTTGCTCGGCCACTCGCCGTGGCCGGCCGTGGCTCGCGGGGCGGCGGCCGGGCGCCCGTGGTGAGGTGGGTCGCGGATCCGATGCGTCGAAATGAGCCGCGATGTACCGCTACCTCGCAGTCGACCAGCTGCGGCTGTCCGTCAACGCCCTCGACTACGCCATCCTGCTGGTCTACTTCGCCGTCGTGCTCGGGATCGGCTTCGCCGCGCGCCGGAGCGTCCGCACCAGCCTGGACTTCTTCCTCTCCGGCCGGGCGCTGCCCGCCTGGGTGACCGGTCTGGCGTTCGTCGCGGCGAACCTGGGCGCCACCGAGATCCTCGGGATGGCGGCCAACGGCGCCCAGTACGGCATGTACACCCTGCACTGGTACCTGGTCGGGGCGATCCCGGCGATGGTGTTCCTGGGCCTGGTGATGATGCCGTTCTACTACCGCTCGCGGGTGCGCAGCGTCCCGGAGTTCCTGCTGCTGCGCTTCGGGCCGGCCCCGCACCTGCTCAGCTCGGTGATCTTCGCGGTGGCCTCGGTGCTGATCGCCGGGGTGAACCTCTACGCCCTCGGCATCGTGGTGCAGGCGCTGCTGGGGTGGCCGCTGTGGACGGCGATCGTGGTCTCCGGGACGTTCGTGCTGGCCTACATCCTGCTGGGCGGGCTCTCCTCGGCGATCTACAACGAGGTGCTGCAGTTCTTCGTGATCCTGGCGGCGCTGATCCCGCTCACCGTGGTGGGCCTGCGGCGCGTCGGCGGGTGGGACGGCCTGTCCGACAGCATCGGGGCGACGCGCGGGGAGGGCTTCCTCAGCGCGTGGCAGGGAACCGGCATCGGCGAGCCGAACTCGCTGGGGGCCAACTGGCTGACCATCGTGCTGGGCCTGGGGTTCGTGATGAGCTTCGGCTACTGGACGACGAACTTCGCCGAGGTGCAGCGGGCGATGTCGGCCCGGAACCTCAGCGCCGCCCGCCGCACCCCGCTGATCGCCGCCTACCCGAAGATGTTCATCCCGGCGATCGTGGTGGTCCCGGGGCTGATCGCGGTGGTGGTGGAGCCCACCATCGGCACCGGGGAGTACGCCTACAACGACGCGATCCCGCTGCTGATGCGGGACCTGCTGCCCAACGGCGTGCTGGGGATCGCGGTGACCGGCCTGCTGGCGGCGTTCATGGCGGGCATGGCGGCCAACGTGTCCAGCTTCAACACCGTCTTCACCAACGACATCTGGCGGCCGTACGTCCGCCGGCACCGCCCGGACGCCCACTACCTCCTGGTGGGCCGGGTGGTGACGGCCGTGGGCGTGGTGATCGGCATGGGGACGGCGTTCATCGCGGCGACCTTCTCCAACATCATGAACTACCTGCAGACGCTGTTCTCCTTCTTCAACGTCCCGCTGTTCGTCACCTTCATCCTGGCGATGTTCTGGCGGCGGATGACCAGTGCCGCCGGCTTCTGGGGGCTGCTCACCGGCACGCTCGCCGCGTTCACCACCTACCTGCTGTACCGGGCGGGGGCGGTGACCATCCCGAGCGAGCAGGGGGCGAACTTCGTCGCCTCGATCGTGGCCTTCCTGGCCGGGATGGCGGTCAGCGTGGTGGTGAGCCTGTTCACCCGGCCGAAGCCGGTGGCGGAACTGGCGGGCCTGGTCTACGGGACGACCGCCCCCGGCCTGGAGGTAGACGACCGGGCGCCCGGCGACGAGGCCTGGTACCGCAGGCCGTGGCTGCTGGGCTGGGGCGCGATCGTCCTGGCCGCCCTGCTCTACCTGCCGTTCAGCCTGTGACGACGGACGACACCAGACCCAGGGAGTCCCCATGACCGAGGAGCCGCACGGCGGGCCGCGTCCGGACGCCGGCGCCACCGGCGCCGAGGCGACGGCGCGCGCCGCGCGCCTGTTCGACATCCGCCGGCTGATCGGCGGCCTGTTCGTGCTCTACGGAGTCATCGTGACGGTGGCCGGCCTGTTCGCGTCCCCGGCGGACATCGACAAGGCGCAGGGGATCAACATCAACCTGTGGGCGGGCCTGGGGATGCTGGCCCTCGGGCTGCTGTTCCTGCTGTGGTTCGCGCTGAACCCCACCCCTCCCCCGCCGCCGGAGGGGATCGACGAGGAGGGGCGCCCCCTGGAGCACTGAGGCGCGCAGCGCCGGTGTCCAGGGCGAGCACGCCGACGGCCCGGTCCCGCGCCCACGGAAGTGGGCGCGGGACCGGGCCGTGGGGCGGTCACCGGTGGGACGGCGGCTCAGCGCCTCCGGGCGCCGGCCGCCCCGGTGGCCGTGCCGGCCACGCCGTCCGCCGCGTCGGCCTCGTCCGGCCCGGCCGGGACGGCGGCGTCCAGCAGCGGCACCTCCTCCTTCAGGTGCGGCGGCGCGACCGCCCGGAGCACGTGGTAGCCGGCCACGGCCACGATGGTGCCGAGGGCGATGCCGGACAGCGAGAAGGAGTCGGTGAAGGTCAGCGAGACGTTGCCGATGCCGATGATGACGGCCGCGGCGACCGGCACCAGGTTGACCGGGTTGCCGAGGTCCACCCGGTTCTCCACCCAGATCTTGGCGCCGAGCAGGCCGATCATGCCGTACAGGACGACGGTGATGCCGCCCAGCACGCCGCCGGGGATCGCGGCGACCACGGCGCCGAACTTCGGGACGAGGCCGAACAGGACGGCGAAGCCGGCCGCGGCCCAGTAGGCGGCCGTGGAGTAGACCCGGGTGGCGGCCATCACGCCGATGTTCTCGGCGTAGGTGGTGGTGGCCGGCCCGCCGACCGCGGTGGACAGCACGGTGGCGGCGCCGTCGGCGGCGATCGCCCGGCCGAGGTCGCCGTCGAGGTCGTCGCCGGTCATCTCGGCGACGGCCTTGACGTGCCCGGCGTTCTCCGCGATCAGCGCCACGACCACCGGCAGGGCGACCAGGATCGCGGACAGCTGGAAGTCGGGGGCGTGCAGGCTGGGCAGCCCGATCCAGTCGGCCTCGGCGACCGCGCTCAGGTCCAGCCGCCAGTGCTCGGTGACCTGGCCGGAACCGTCCACCGAGGTGATCCGGCCGAACAGGCGGTCGGACAGCCAGGAGACCAGGTAGCCGAAGACCAGGCCCAGGAAGATGGCGATCCGGGCCAGGAAGCCGCGCAGCGCGACCAGCGCCACCACGGTGAAGGCCATGGTGATCAGCGCCGTCCACTGGTCCTGCGGCCAGTAGGTGGAGGCCACCACCGGAGCGAGGTTGAAGCCGATCAGCATCACCACGGCGCCGGTGACCACCGGCGGCAGCGCCCGGTGGATCACCTGGGCGCCGAGCGCCTGCACCGCCAGGCCGACCAGGCAGAGCAGGGCGCCGACGGCCAGCAGCGCGCCGGTCACGGTGGCCGCGTCCCCTCCACCGCCGGCGATGACCGCCGCCACGCCGACGAAGGACAGGCTGCTCCCCAGGTAGCTGGGGATGCGGCCCCGGGTGGCGAGCAGGAAGACGGCGGTGGCGATGCCGGAGAGCATCACCGCCAGGTTGGGGTCGAGGCCCATCAGCACCGGTGCCACGAAGGTGGCGCCGAACATCGCCACCACGTGCTGGGCGCCCAGGCCGATGGTGCGCACCCATGACAGCCGCTCGTCGGGCCGTACCACCGCTCCGGGTGCCGGCGCCTTGCCGTCACCGTGGAGCTTCCAGCCCAGTGATCCCACAGTCCCGCTCCTCACACATGTCACACGCGTCACAGGCGACACACGACGAGGCCGCGGCACCCCGGGAGTGTCGCGGCCGGACGTTCGATTCCGGCCAACCTTAAACCACCCGGAGGGCGTACCGGAGTCGGCGTCGTAACGGCCGTGTGTACATGCCATAGCCGGGCGGTCACGCTCGCACCATGACCGGTCGGCGCTCCGCCACCCCGGCCCGGCCCGCCGGGGCGGGCGCGGGTGTCCCGGCCGGTGCCGGCCGGGACACCTCGGCCCGTGCTCAGGCCGCCGGCGCGCGCCGCCGCCGCAGCCGGGCCCCGACCAGCGGCCACAGCAGGACCAGGGCGGCCACCGCGTACAGCACGACCGCCACCGGCTCGCTCCACAGCCCGCTGACCTCCCCGTGGCTCAGCTGGAAGGTGCGGCGCAGCTGCTCCTCGGCCATCGGCCCGAGGATGACACCGAGGATCAGCGGCAGCACCGGGAGCCCGAAGCGCCGCATCAGGAAGCCCAGCAGGCCGAGGGCGAGCAGGATCACCAGGTCGACCGGCTGGAAGTTGACGGCGAACGCGCCGAGTGAGGCGAAGAACAGGATGCCGGCGTACAGGTAGGGGCGCGGGATGCGCAGCAGCCGGGCCCACACCGGGGCCAGCGGCAGGTTCAGCAGCAACAGCAGCACGTTGCCGAGGAACAGGCTGGCGATCAGCGCCCAGACCAGGTCGCTCTCCCGCTCGAAGAGCAGCGGGCCGGGCTGGATGCCGAACTGGGTGAAGGCGGCCAGCATGACGGCGCCGATGGCGTTGGCCGGGAGCCCGAGGGAGAGCATCGGCACGAAGGAGCCGGCGGCGGCGCCCTTGTTGGTGGCCTCCGGTCCGGCCACGCCCTCGATGGCGCCCCGGCCGAACTCGCCGTGCCGGCCGGCGAGCCGCTTCTCGGTGGCGTAGGAGATGACGGTGGGGATCTCCGCGCCGCCGGCCGGCAGCGCGCCCATCGGGAAGCCGATCAGCACGCCGCGCAGCCACGGCCGCCAGGAGCGCCGCCAGTCCTCGCGCCGCATCCACGGGGTGCCGACCGGGGTGGGCGCCGGCGGCGTGCCGCGCAGGTGCGCGCCGACCCACAGCGCCTCGCCGACGGCGAAGACGGCGACCGCCACCACGACGATGTCGATGCCGTCGGCGAGCTGCGGCACGCCGAAGGTCAGCCGCTGCTGGCCGCTGATGGTGTCGATGCCGACCAGCCCGATCGCCAGGCCGATGGCCAGCGCGGAGAAGCCGCGGATCCGCGAGCTGCCGATCACGGCGGTGACGGTGGTCAGCGCCAGCACCATGATGGCGAAGTAGGCGGGCGCGCCGAGCCGCACGGCGAAGTCGACGACCACGGGGGCGAGGAAGGCGAGCAGGGCGGTGCCGATGGTCGAGGCGACGAAGGAGCCGATGACGGCGGTGGCCAGGGCCTGGGCGGCCCGTCCCCGTTTGGCCATCAGGTTGCCCTCGATGGCGGTCACCACGGAGGCGGACTCGCCGGGGGTGTTGAGCAGGATGGAGGTGATGGCGCCGCCGAACATGGCGCCGTAGTAGATGCCGGCGAACATGATGAACGCGGCGGTGGGCTCCATGCCGTAGGTGACCGGGAGCAGCAGGGCGACGGCCATCGCCGGCCCGATGCCGGGCAGCACGCCGACGGCGGAGCCGATGAGCACGCCGGCCAGCGCGTAGAGCAGGTTGACCGGGGACAGCACGGTGGCGAAGCCGCCGAGCAGGTTGGCGACGGTCTCCATCACAGGATTCCCTCCAGCACGCCCGGGGGGAGGGTGATCCCGAGCCCGTAGTAGAAGGCGTAGAACGAGCCGACGGAGAGTCCGGCGGAGATCAGGGCGTCGCGCAGGTAGCTGCGGCTTCCGAGGGCGTAGGCGGTGCCCCAGAACAGCAGCGCGCCCGAGATGGCCCAGCCGGCCGGTTCGATGAGGGCGGCGTTGGCCAGGAAGACGGCGGTGAGCATGGTGACGGCGCGCCAGTCGGCCCGGGTGGTCAGGTCCACGTCCTCGCCGCCCTCGGCCTCGCCGCGCCCGCCGCGGAGCACGTCGACGGCGTGCAGCACCGCGCAGAGCAGCAGGCCGAGGCCGACGGCGGTCGGCACGGCGCGGGGGCCGATCGGCCCGCTCTCGGCGGCCGGCAGGGCCTGCGTGGTGGCGGCGTCGGCGAGCACGACGGCGCCGAGGACGAGCAGGAGGGCGGAGACGAGGAGTTCGGCGTGTTCGCCGAGCCAGGCCCGGGCGCCGGCCGGCGGCCGGTGGCGTCCGGGCGCGCCCTGGTCGCAGGGGCCGGAGTGGCTTGCGCCGGGGTGGCCGGCGCCGGTGTCGGTGGTGCGCATGTCGGTGGTGTCCGCCGGGTCGGTGGTCTCTCGGGTGCTCATGACGCCAGCCCCAGGGTGCGCAGGGTGTCGGCCACCCGCCGGTCCTGGTCGCGGAGGAAGTCGCGGAAGTCGTCGCCGGGCAGGTAGGCGTCACTCCAGCCGTTCCGGCCGAGCGCGTCGCGCCACTCCGCGGACTCCCGCATGGTGGCGAGGGCCTGGACGAGCCGCCGTCGGCGCTCCTCGGAGATGCCGGGGGCGGCCACCACGCCGCGCCAGTTGATCGCGGCGACGTCGCTGCCCAGTTCGGCCAGGGTGGGCGCCCGCACGGCGTCGATCCCGGTGTCGCCGGTCACGGCGAGGATCCGCACGTCGCCGCCGGTGACCTGGTCGACCATCTCGCCGATGCCGGTCGCCGCCACGTCCACCTTGGCGCCGAGCAGCGCGGTGAGAAGTTCGCCGCCGCCGTCGTAGCCGATGTAGGAGACCCGCCTGGGGTCGATGCCGAGGCTCTCGGCGACCTGCATGGGCAGCAGGTGGTCCGGCCCACCCGGCGAGGAGCCGCCGCCGACGTTGAGGGCGCCGGGATCCCGCCGCCAGACCTCGGCCAGGTCCTCGAAGGTGGTGAACGGGGAGTCGCGGGGGACGACGATCGCGCTGGGGTCCTCGATCAGCCGGGCCAGCGGGGTGGTGTCCTCCAGCGTGGCGGAGGACTGGTTGGTCCAGACCGCGCCGACCACGCCGAGGCCCATCATCATCAGCATGTCCTCGCTGCCCCGGGAGTTGACCAGCCGGGCGAGGCCGATGGTGCCGCCGGCGCCGGCGACGTTGAAGACCTCCAGGCCCCGGGCGGCCCGGGAGTCGGTCATGGCCTTGCCGACCGTGCGGGCGGTGATGTCGTAGCCGCTTCCGGGGCTGTTGCCGACGATCATCCGCAGGCCGGTCAGCGGCCCGGTCGAGCCGGTGTCGCTGTTCCGGGTGACCCCGCAGGCGGCGGCCGCCGGGGCGAGCACCGCCAGCGCCCCGGCGCGCAGCAGTGTCCGTCTGTTCATTCGTTGCTCTCGTTTCACGCGGGCGGTGTGAGCGTCGTCGCAGCTTCCGCGTCCGGTGTGCCGCGCGCCACACCTCCGGTTGGTTTGGAAAGCAACGGACGTTGAGTACGTTGTGTTCGCTACAGACGGTAAACGCCCATCGTTCGCGCGTGACGGACCGGTGGGGTATCGCCCTTGGGAGTGCCCGGATGACGACACAGGCGCCGATCACCTCGACCGGCCGGAGCGGGCCGGGCGGTCCGGACGCGGCGGACGCGGCGGACGGGCCGCGGCTGGCGGCGGTGGTGGCGCGGTTGGCCGCGCTCCAGGAGGCGCTGCCGGCCGGGGACGGGGTGCGCCACTTCAACGGCGTCTACCTGCGGGTCACCGAGGAGATCGACGCGGCGCTGGCCGCCGGCCACTTCGCCGACCCCGCACGGACCGGCCGGCTGGCCGCCGTGTTCGCCGAGCGCTATCTGGTGGCCGTGGACGTCGCGGCGCGCGGCCGGGAGCCGGAGGCGTGCTGGCGACCGCTGTTCGAGACGCGGGGGCACGGCGGGGTGCACGCCGTGCAGTTCGCCGTCGCCGGGATGAACGCCCACATCGAGCACGACCTGCCGCTGTCCGTGCTGGACGTGTGCCGGGCGGACGGGGTGCCGCCGGAGGCGGTGCGCGAGGACTTCCTCGCGGTGAACGCGGTGCTGGCCCGGGTGGAGGCGGAGTGCCGGGAACTGCTGCTCCCGGGCCCGGACGCGCTGGACCTGGCGGGCCCGCTGGCCCACCTGGTGAACTCCTGGAGCGTCAGCCGGGCGCGCGACGCCGCCTGGGCCACGGCGCTGACGCTGGACGCGCTGGGCGACGGGCCGCGCGGCCTCGTCGAGCTGGCCACCGCCGCGCTGTCGCGGACGGTCGGCCTGGTGAGCCGTCAACTGCTCACCCCCGTCGGCGCGGTCGCCGCGGCCCTGGACGGCTAACCGGGGCGACGCACGACGGCACCGGCCGGGCGGGCTCGTGCCCGTCCCGGCGGTGCCGTCGTGCGACCGGGGTGGTGCGGGGGTCAGGACCAGCTGGCGTGCAGCGGCTTGCCCTCGGCGTAGCCGGCGGCGGACTGCACGCCGACCACGGCGCGCTCGTGGAACTCCTCCAGGGTGGCCGCTCCGGCGTAGGTGCAGGAGCTGCGCACGCCGGCGACGATGGAGTCGATCAGGTCCTCCACGCCGGGGCGCTCGGGGTCGACGTACATCCGGGAGGAGGAGATGCCCTCCTCGAACAGCGCCTTGCGGGCGCGCTCCCAGTGCGACTCGCCGCTGGTGCGGTGGGAGACGGCGCGGGCCGAGGCCATGCCGAAGCTCTCCTTGTACAGCCGGCCGTCGGAGGCCACCTGGAGGTCGCCGGGCGACTCGTGGGTGCCGGCGAACCAGGAGCCGATCATCACGTTGGACGCCCCGGCGGCCAGGGCCATCGCCACGTCGCGCGGGTGGCGCACGCCGCCGTCCGCCCACACGTGCCGGCCCAGCCGGCGGGCCTCGGCGGCGCACTCCAGCACGGCGGAGAACTGCGGACGGCCCACGCCGGTCATCATCCGGGTGGTGCACATGGCGCCCGGTCCGACGCCGACCTTGATGATGTCCGCGCCGGCCTCGACCAGGTCCCGCACGCCGGCCGCCGAGACCACGTTGCCGGCCACCACCGGCACCTGCGGGTCCAGGCCCCGCACGGCGCGCAGCGCCTCGATCATCCGCTCCTGGTGGCCGTGCGCGGTGTCCACCACCAGGGTGTCCACGCCGGCCTCCAGCAGCGCCTTCGCGCGGCCGGCGACGTCGCCGTTGATGCCGACGGCGGCGGCGATGCGCAGCCGGCCCCGGGCGTCGGTGTTCGGGGTGTAGAGGGTGGCGCGCAGCGCGCCGCGCCGGGTGAGCAGGCCGACCAGCCTGCCGTCGCCGTCCACCACCGGGGCGAGCTTGATCCGGGACTCGTACAGCCGGTCGAAGGCGTCCTTGGGCGCGATGTCCTCGGGGAGCAGCAGCGGGTCGCGGCTCATCACGTCGGCGAGCTGGGTGAAGCGGTCCACCCCGACGCAGTCGCGCTCGGTCACCACGCCGACCGGCCGGCCGTCGTCGACCACGATCAGCCCGCCGTGCGCGCGCTTGGGCATCAGGGAGAGCGCCTCGGCCGCGGTGGCCGTGGGCGGCAGCACGATGGGGGTGTCGTGCACCAGGTGGCGCCGCTTGACCCAGGAGGTCACGTCGGCGACCACGTCCAGCGGGATGTCCTGCGGGATGACCACCAGGCCGCCGCGCCGGGCCACGGTCTCCGCCATCCGGCGGCCGGCGACGGCGGTCATGTTGGCGACCACCAGGGGGATGGTGGTGCCGGTGCCGTCGACGGAGGAGAGGTCCACTCCCTGCCGGGAACCGACGTTGGAGCGGCTCGGGACCATGAAGACGTCGTCGTACGTCAGGTCGTACTGGGGCGCTTGATCATTCAGGAATCGCACTGTCGCTGCCTTCACCTGCGGTGTCGCTCGGTCGTGTAGGTGGGCCAGCGCAGAAGGAGCACCGCCGTCCCGACGCCGAACCGCTGCACCGCCTCACCAAGTGTGCACGATGCCGCGACGCGCGCCAGGGTGGGTGCCGCGGAACGCCGGAAAGCGTTCCCGTCACGGCCGCCGGAGCGGTTCCCACCGGCCGACCGCCCGGCGGCGGTTGCCGGCGGAAAGCGCTTTCGGCACCGCTCGGCGGCGTCCCCCGCCCCGGCCGTCCGGCGGCGCGGTGCGCGCGGCCGGACGGCCGGGGCGGGAGCGGCGCCCGCTCCTCCCCCTCACCCGGCCAGGCGCACCGTCCAGGCGCGGGTGGTCAGGGCGGTGACGGTGTGCACGGCGAGGACGGCGGGGGCGCCGCCGAAGTCCGGGCGGACCCGCTCGCTCAGGTGGACCGGGGCGTCGGCGCGCAGCGGGAGCAGGCGCAGTTCCAGTTCCGTCCCGCCGTCCCGGCCCAGCCCCAGGGCCCGCGCGTCGAGCTCCCAGGGGCGGCCCTGCCAGAAGGTGTCGGCGACCAGACGGCCGTCGCGGTAGGCCCGCCCGACGTCGCCGGTCCACTCGACCCGCAGCAGCACCTGGTCCGGGCCGTCGAGGAGTTCCTCCGGGACGCGCAGCCGGTACACCGCCGCCGCCGTCTCGAACACCTCGTCACCCGGGGTGCGGGCCCGCCCGCCCGGCCCCACGGTGGTCGGCGGGACGTCCCCGGCCGGCCGCAGCTCCTCCAGCGCCAGCGGCACGGCCGCGGCGATGGGCGCGTCGGGACGCAGGGTGTAGCGGGTGAGGCAGCCGTCCGCGGCGGCCTCCAGACGGGCTCCGGCCACCTCGGGCGTCCCGGCGGGCGCCGGCAGCACGGCGAACGACGGCCGGGGCGCGCCGCTGTGCAGGGTCAGGCCCGCCGGGCCGTCTTCGAAGGTCACCCCTTCCTCGCTCAGCACCACCCGGTCCGCTCCCCACAGCCGGCCGCGGTACAGCCCGGCGCCGCTGGCGGCGTCGAGGACCAGCAGGTCGACCCCGGCGCCGCCGGGGGTGCGGACGGTGACCCGGCAGTCGGTGCCCGGGCGCAGGCCGGTGAGCAGCAGCCGGCCGTCGGCGTCGGTCCGCGGTTCGGCGCGGCCGTCGGCGTGGCCCGGCAGGGGCGCGGGGGCGGTGAGGTCGGCGACGGTGTCCGCCTCCAGCGCCAGTTCCACCGGCACGCCCTCGGTGGCCACCAGGACCAGCGTCGTGCGGCGGGCCGCGCCGTCCCCGGCCGGGATCCGGCACACCGGCTGGGCGGTGGCCCAGGCGATCCGCAGGCCGTCGACCTCCAGGCCCACCGGCCAGCAGAAGTAGGCCCCGGAGGGGATGGTGACCGGTTGGCTCGGCAGCGTGACCTGCGCCCCGCCGGGCAGCTCCAGGTGGAACCGGACGTCCTGGTGGTCCGGCAGCGGCTCGTACATCTGGTGGTTGTTGACGAAGAGGAACCCGGATCGGCCGTCGGTGCGCAGCGCCCACCGCAGGGTGTGCCGGTCCCGGCAGTCGTCGGGGCGCGCTTCCGGCAGCACCGAGACCATGGGGGCGAGCCGCTCGCCGAAGTCGGCCAGCATCAGGTGCTGGGCGCGCAGGCGGTGGTAGCCGTCGCGGTACTGGCCGAACTCGCCGAGCGGCGCCTGGAAGTCGTAGCTCAGCCGGGGCAGGTCGTTGGGGTATCCGGTGTCCTGGGACTCCTGGAGGGGGGTCAGCCGGCCGGGCGGGTTGGTGCCGCCGTGGTACATGTAGTAGCCCTGCCAGTTGGAGCCGCCGCCGATCTTGGTGAGCGCCAGCGCGGCGACGTCGTCGCCGTCGACCAGCGGCCGGCGGTGGTAGGCGGCGGCCATGCCGCCGCCCAGCTCGCAGGTGGCCGAGGGGTAGCGGTCCAGGGCCAGGTTGGACCGGCGCGGGTCCTCCTCGCGCAGGTCGGCGCCGATTCCCGGGTCGTCGCGCTCGTGGCTGAAGTGGAAGTGGGCCCGGCAGGTGTCGTCCCAGCCGTCCTCCGCCTCCGCCCAGAACGCCTCCGGGTAGCCGCCGAAGAGCGGCAGCAGTTCGTCCGGCGGCAGGTGGGCGCCGCCCCAGCCGGTGGCGGTCCACAGCGGGGCGCGCAGGCCGACCTCCTGGGCGAGGCGCTTGAGGGTGAGCAGGTGTCCGGGCGCGTCGTAGAGCTCGTTCTCGATCTGGACGGCGAGCAGCGGCCCGCCGGATCCGGTGTCCAGGCCGCGCAGCTCCTCCGCGATGGCGGTGAACCAGCGCCGGACGTGCGCCAGGTAGGCGGCGTCGTCGGTGCGGGGCTCGCAGCGGCCGTCCAGCAGCCAGTCCGGCAGGCCGCCGTTGCGGGTCTCGGCGTGCACCCAGGGGCCGATCCGCGCGACGAAGTCCAGACCGTGGCGGGCGCACAGCTCGGCGAAGTGCCGGACGTCGAGGTTCCCCTCGAAGCTCGGCCGCCCCTCGACCTCCTCGTGGTGGATCCAGATCAGGTAGCTGGCCACGGCGGTGATCCCGCCGGCCTTGATCTTGAGCAGCTCCCGTTCCCAGTGCTCACGGGGGTACCGGCTGTAGTGGAACTCCCCGGAGACCGGGACGAAGGGCCGGCCGGCGCGGGTGAGGTAGCCGCTGGTGACCGCGACCGGGTTGGGGGCGCCGGGGGCGTCGGACATCCGCAGGTGGCCGGTCAGCGGCGGCGCGGGCCGGGTGGCCAGCGCCGCCCGGTGCACCCGGGCGGGACGGGCGGGCGGGACGGCGGGGGCGGAGTCGGTGTGCCGGGCGGGCGGGACGGGACGCATGGGGCGACGGTAGCCGCGTGGTGCGGTGCGCCGCACCCGGCTGACCGGGTCAGGCCGCCGCCCGGTGGGACGCGGGGGTGCGCCGGCGCGCGCGGGGCGGTTCCATGGTTCGGTGGCGGCCGGCGGTGCTCCCGGAGGCCGCCCGACCTTCGCACCATCAGATGTCGGATGTCTAATGCGCGATCTCTGGAGTGTTGCCCGGTATCAGCCAGTCCATCGCCACACTATGGACTCAGATATCGGATGAATGTTAGGAACGGAGGCATCCGAGCCGACCTGACGGAGGACGTGGCGTGAAGCTGTTGCGGGTGGGTGAGCCCGGCCGGGAGCGCCCGGCGGTGCTGGCCGAGGACGGGCGGGTGCTCGACGCCTCCGGCGTGGTGGCGGACTTCGACGCCGAGGGACTGCGGCGGGAGGCGCTGGACCGGTTGCGCGCCGCGCTGGCCGCCGGCGAACTGCCCGAACTGCCCGGCGCCGCGGGCTCCGCGGGGGCCGCGGCGGGGGCGAGCGGCGCCGCCCGCGTCGGCGCCCCGATCGCCCGCCCCGGCAAGGTGGTCTGCATCGGCCTCAACTACCGGGACCACGCCGCCGAGACCGGCGCCGAACTGCCCACCGAGCCGGTGGTCTTCATGAAGGCGCCGAACACGGTGATCGGCCCGTACGACACGGTGCTGGTCCCCCGGGGCAGCACCCGCACCGACTACGAGGTCGAACTCGGCGTCGTCATCGGCTCCACCGCCCGCTACCTGGCGACCGCCGAGGAGGGCCTGGCCGCCGTGGCCGGCTACGCCGTCTCCCACGACGTCTCCGAACGGGAGTTCCAGCTGGAGCGCGGCGGCACCTGGGACAAGGGCAAGAGCTGCGAGACCTTCAACCCGCTCGGCCCGTGGCTGGTCACCGCCGACGAGGTCCCCGATCCGCAGGCCCTGGGCATCCGGCTGCGCGTGGGCGACGAGACGCGCCAGGACTCCAGCACCGCGCAGATGCTCTTCGGCGTCGGCGAGATCATCCGCTACCTGAGCCAGTTCATGGTTCTGGAGCCCGGCGACCTGGTCAACACCGGCACGCCCGCCGGCGTCGCCCTCGGCCACCCGGACCCCAAGCCCTGGCTGCGCCCCGGTGACGTGGTCACCTGCGAGATCGACGGCCTGGGCGCCTCCCGGCAGCCGGTGGGGCGGGCCTGACCCGATGAGCGCGCGATTCACCGGCCTGGCCACCACCGACCTGCGCTTCCCCACCTCGCTGGAGCTGGACGGCTCCGACGCCATGAACCCGGACCCGGACTACTCCGCGGCCTACGTGGTGATCACCACCGACGCCGGGGACGGCCTGGCCGGCCACGGCTTCGCCTTCACCATCGGCCGCGGCAACGAGGTCCAGGTCGCCGCCATCCGGGCGCTGGAGCCCTTCCTGGTCGGCCTGCCGGTCGAGGAGACCCTGAACGACCTCGGCGGACTGTGGCGCACCCTGGTGCACGACTCCCAGCTGCGCTGGCTCGGCCCGGAAAAGGGCGTGGTGCACATGGCCATCTCGGCCGTGGTCAACGCCCTGTGGGACCTGCGGGCCAAGCGCGCCGGCCTGCCGCTGTGGCGGCTGCTCGCCGGCATGTCCGCGGAGGAGCTGGTCGACCTGGTCGACTTCCGCTACCTCACCGACGCCCTCACCCGCGAGGAGGCGCTGGAGCTGCTGCGCCGCGCCGAACCCGGGCGGGCCGAGCGGATCCGGCGGCTGGAGGAGACCGGCTACCCGGCCTACACCACCTCCCCCGGCTGGCTCGGCTACGGCGACGCGAAGCTGTCCGCGCTGGCCCGCCAGGCGGTGGCCGACGGGTTCACCCAGATCAAGCTGAAGGTGGGCGCCGACCTGGACGACGACCTGCGGCGGCTGCGGGTGGCCCGGGAGGTGGTCGGCCCGTCGGTGCGGATCGCCGTGGACGCCAACCAGCGCTGGGACGTGGCCGAGGCCATCGCCTGGGTGCGGGCCCTCGCCCCCTACGACCCCTGCTGGATCGAGGAGCCCACCAGCCCGGACGACGTGCTGGGGCACGCCGCCATCCGGCGCGGCGTGGCGCCGGTGCCGGTGGCCACCGGTGAGCACGTGCAGAACCGGGTCGTCTTCAAGCAGCTGCTCCAGGCCGGTGCCATCGACGTGCTGCAGATCGACGCCGCCCGGGTGGCCGGGGTCAACGAGAACATCGCCATCCTGCTGCTGGCCGCCAAGTTCGGCGTCCCGGTGTGCCCGCACGCCGGTGGGGTGGGGCTGTGCGAGCTGGTGCAGCACCTGTCGATGTTCGACTACGTGGCCGTCTCGCAGACCATGGCGGACCGCGTCATCGAGTACGTGGACCACCTGCACGAGCACTTCCTGGACCCGGTGCGGGTGGAGCGGGGCCACTACCGCGCCCCCGGCCGGCCGGGCTTCTCCGCCGAGATCCGCACCGACACCCTGGAGCGCTACGCCCACCCCGACGGGGCCGTCTGGCGCGAACTGCGGGCGGCCGCCCGCGCCCCGGAGACGGAAGGACGACCGCGATGACCGCGAGCGGCACCACCCCCACCGACGAGCCCGGCGACCGCCCCGGGGCGCCGCCCGGGCCCTTCGCCGGGCTGTCCGCGATCGTCACCGGCGGCGCCTCGGGCATCGGGCGGGTCACCGCCGAGGCGCTGCGCGCGGGCGGGGCGCGGGTGGCCGTGCTGGACCGCACGGCGGACGGCGCCCCGGCCGGCACGCTGCCGCTGCCGGGCGACGTCACCGACGACGCGGCGGTCCGGGCCGCGGTGGCCACGGCCGCCGAGGCCCACGGCGGGATCGACATCCTGGTCAACTGCGCCGGCATCGGGGCCCGCGGCACGGTCGCGGACAACGACGACGCCGAGTGGCGGCGGGTGCTGGACGTCAACGTCCTCGGGATCGTGCGGGTGACCCGGGCGGCGCTGCCGCACCTGCGCCGCTCCCCCGCCGCCTCGGTGGTCAACATCTGCTCCATCGCGGCGACCGCCGGGCTGCCGCAGCGGGCGCTGTACTCGGCGTCCAAGGGGGCGGTGCTGTCGCTGACGCTGGCGATGGCCGCGGACCACCTGGCCGACGGCATCCGGGTCAACTGCGTCAACCCCGGCACCGTGGACACCCCCTGGGTCGGCCGGCTGCTCGCCGCGGCCGACGACCCGGCCGCCGAGCGCGCCGCGCTGGAGGCCCGGCAGCCGCACGGACGGCTGGTGACGGCCGCGGAGGTGGCCGGCGCGGTGTGCTACCTCGCCGGGCCGGCGTCGGCGTCGACGACCGGGACGGCGCTGGCCGTCGACGGCGGCATGCAGGGGCTGCGCCCCCGCCGGAACTGAAGTGGAAGGACGGATCAAGGTGGGACACGAGTTGCCCACCCGCGGCGTGCGGGGCGACGGGCCGGCCCTGACCGAGCTCGGCTTCGGCGGGGCGCCGATCGGGAACCTCTACCAGGCCGTCGAGGAGGAGCAGGCCACGGCCGCGGTGGACGCCGCCTGGGAGGCGGGGATCCGCTACTTCGACACGGCCCCCTACTACGGCGTCGGGCTGGCCGAGCGGCGCCTGGGGCGGGCGCTGGCCGGCCGGGACCGGGCCTCCTACGTGCTGTCCACCAAGGTGGGGCGGGTGCTGGAGCCGGACCCGGACCGGGTGGACCGACGGGGCGAGCACGGCTTCGACGTCTCCACCGGCCTGCGGCCCCGCTTCGACTTCAGCCGCGCCGGCGTGCTGCGCTCGCTGACCGAGAGCCTGGAGCGGCTGGGGCTGGACCGGGTGGACGTGGTGTACCTGCACGACGCCGACGACCACCTCGACCAGGCCGCGGGCGAGGCGTTCGGGGTGCTCGCGGAACTGCGCGACCAGGGGGTGGTGCGGGCGATCGGGGCGGGCATGAACTCGGCGGCGGCCCTGACCCGCCTGGTCCGGGAGACCGACATGGACGTGGTGATGCTGGCGGGGCGGTACACCCTGCTGGAGCAGGGCGCGCTGGACGACCTGCTGCCGGCGGCCGTGGAGCGGGGCACCTCCGTGGTGGTGGCCGGCCCGTTCAACTCCGGCCTGCTCTCCCGGCCGGTGCCGACGGCCGAGCAGCGCTACGAGTACGCCGCCGCCCCCGCGGACCTGCTGGCCCGCGCCCGGCGGCTGGCCGAGGTGTGCGAACGGCACGGCACCACCCTCCCCGCGGCGGCCCTGGCCTTCCCGCTGGGCCACCCGGCGGTGGTCAGCGTGTGCGCCGGGATGCGGTCACCGCTGGAGGTGCGGGAGAACGCCGCCCGGGCCCGCGCGGGGGTGCCCGCCGAACTGTGGGCGGAACTGAAGGAGGAGGGCCTGCTCCGACCGGACGCCCCCACCCCGGGCGGCTGAGGGGGCGACCCCGCGGCGCCGTTGGTCGCCGCGGGGTTCTCCCCCGACGCGGCCCCATCGCCGGCCGCTGCGAGAGGGACGCTAGCAGGGCGCCGGGACGGGGCCGCCCGTTCGCGGGCCGCCCGGCGGCACCGTGCACCGGCGGTCAAGCGATCGGCGACCCGGCGTCAAGAACCGCCCGGCGCGGCCGGGCGGTTCCGGACGGCGGCGAAGAGCTCGGCCAGGGCGGCGAAGCCCGGATGGCGGGTCAGTTCCTCCAGCGCGAGCGGGCGGCCGGTGGCGTCGGCGACCGGCAGCCGCCAGTTGGGGTACTCCGTGGAGGTGCCCGGCAGGTTCTGCGGGCGGCGGTCGCCGACCGCGTCCGGCAGCCACACGCCGAGCAGGCGGGCCGGCGTCAGCAGCAGGAACCGGTGCAGCGCGGCGACCTGGACGGGAAGCGCGCCGTCGGCCGGGTCGTCGGACAGCAGGCCCAGCCGCCGCAGCTCGGCGAGCCAGCCGTCGCGTTCGGCGGCGGCCTCGGCGGCCTCCTGCTCCACCGGCCGGGTCAGCAGCCCGAGCCTGCGGCGCAGTTCGACGTGCTCGCCGCTGAGCCAGGCGGCGGTGGACGGCAGGTCGTGGGTGGTGAGGGTGGCCACGCAGTCCCTGCGCCAGTGCTCCGGCGGCAGCGGGCCGGAGCGCCCCACCGAGCCGCCGAGGTACTCGAAGCGCAGCACCGAGGTGCCGAGGATGCCGAGGTCGGCCATCTCCTCCCGGACCTCCCGCTCGACGGTGCCCAGGTCCTCCCCGATCACCAGGGCGCCCGCCCGGTGCGCCTGGAGCGCCAGCACGGCGAGCATGGCCCGGCCGTCGTAGGAGACGTAGGTGCCCTCCGAGGGCGGGCGCCCCTCGGGGACCCACCAGAGCCGGAACAGCCCCATCACGTGGTCGACGCGCAGCGCCCCGGCGTGCCGGGCGGCGGTGCGCAGCAGGTCCGCGTAGGGCGCGTAGCCGCTGGCCGCGAGGGCGTCCGGGCGCCAGGGCGGCAGGCCCCAGTCCTGGCCGCGCGGGTTGAAGTCGTCCGGTGGCGCCCCGACGGTCACGCCGTCGGCGAGGTGGTGCCGCAGCGCCCAGGCGTCGGCGCCCTGCGGGTCGACGCCGACGGCGAGGTCGTGCACCAGCCCCACCGGCATCCCGGCGGCGGTGGCCGCGGCCTGGGCGGCGGCGAGCTGCTCGTCCACCAGCCAGGCCGTCCAGCGGTGGTAGTCGACGCGGTCGGCCAGCGCGCGGCGCGCCTCGGCCACGGCGCCGGACCGGGGGTCGCGCAGCGGCGCCGGCCAGGAGCGCCAGGCCGGGCCGTGGACCTCGGCGAGCGCGCACCAGGTGGCGAAGTCGGTCAGGCCGGCGCCCTCCCGTTCGCAGTACGCCTGGTAGGCGGCCCGCCGGGCCGGGCCGAGCGGCACCCGGTGGAGCAGCCGCAGTGCCTGGTGCTTGAGTTCGCGCACCGCCTCACGGTCGATCAGGGCGCCCTCGCGGAGCACGGCCTGCCCCAGCGCCCGGCCGCGCGCCGCCAGGGCGTCCACCCGTTCCCGGGTCGCGGCGTCGAGCAGGGCGTACTCCGGGACGGCCTCGACGCGCAGGTGCGTCGGGTCGGGGAAGCGCCGGGAGCTGGGCCGGTAGGGCGAGGGGTCGGGCAGCGGTCCGGGCACGGCCGCGTGCAGCGGGTTGAGCTGGAGGAACCCGGCGCCCAGGGTGCCGCCGGCCCAGGTGGCGAGCCGGGCGAGGTCGGCGAGGTCGCCCATGCCCCAGGAGTGGCGGGAGAGCACCGAGTACAGCTGCGTGAGCAGGCCCCAGCCGCGCTCCGGTCCGGTGGCCAGCCGCTCGGGGGCGACCAGCAGGGGGGCGTCGGCGGTGCCCCGGGGGGTGTCGACGCGCAGGGTGTGCCGGCCCACCGGGACGCCGGTCAGGTCCGCGGCGGCCCCTCCCGCGCCGGTGCCGGCCACCGGCAGGCGGAGCCGCCGGCCGTCCTCCAGGGTCGCCCACGCCTCGGCGCCGTCCGGCAGGGCGAGCCGGCGCGCGGCGGCCGAGCCGGACCGGACGACGACGCACGGCGGCAGCGGCCGGCTGGCGCGCCGGTGCCGCAGCGCCTGGAGTGACCGCCGGGCCGCGCCGGGGGTGGCGGCGTCCACCCCCAGCGCGGCCAGCACGGCGACCAGGGTGTCCGGGGCGACGGCGACGCGGTGGCCCCGGTCGGTGCGGTAGTCGGTGGCGACGCCGTGCGCGCGGGCCAGCTCGACCAGCGGCGCGTCCACGGCCCGGTCGGGGCCGCCGGCGCCCGGCGCGGCGCCGTCCGGCCGCTCGGGGTTGGTCACGGATGTCCTCCTGAGGCCGGTGAGAGCAACGGGGAGTCGGCGGCCGGGTCCGCGGTGGCGGGGCCGGCGACGGGTGCGGCACCGCCCGGGGCGCCGCCGAAGACGCGCTCCAGGACCGCCGCCACGCCGTCCTCCTCGTTGCCCGGGGCGATCTCGTCGGCCACCGCCAGCAGGCTGGGGTGGGCGTTCGCCATCGCCACGCCGTAGCCGGCCCACTCGAACATGGGCAGGTCATTGGGCATGTCGCCGAAGGCGATGGTCTCCTCGGGGCGGAAGCCCAGCCGCTCCGCGGCGAGCCGGAGGCCGGAGGCCTTGGTGACGCCCGCGGGCAGGATCTCGACCAGCCGCTCCCCCGCGTGGGTGACGGTGGCCTCGCCGCCGGCCGCGCGCTCCGCCGCCGCGGCGATCGCTGCGTCCGGCAGCGTCGGGTGGCGCAGCAGCACCTTCTCGATCGGCCCGGACCACAGCTCCTCCGGGTCCTCCACCACGCCCCACCCGCGCCGGGGTCGCCGGTCGAAGCCGGGGCCCACGACGAAGCGGCCGTCCAGCCCGGCGGTCACCACGGCGAGCTGGAGCGGGCCCAGTTCGGCGGCGGTCCGGGCCACCACGGCGCGCGCCACCTCCCGGTCCAGGGTGTAGGCGGCCAGCAGGCGGTGCGTGCCGGCGTCGTAGAGCTGCGTGCCCTGGCCGCACACGGCGAGCCCGCGGTAGCCGAGCGCGTCCAGGATCGGGCGGCAGCCCGGAACGGGCCGGCCGGTGACCACGATGTGCCGGGCGCCGGCCCGCACGGCGAGCCCCAGGGCGCGCCGGCTGCGCTCGGAGACGGTGAGGTCGCCGCGCAGCAGGGTGCCGTCGAGGTCGGTGGCGACCGCGCGGAACCGGCCGCCCGGGTGCGGGCGGGCCGGCTGCGAACCGTGCGGGCGCGGCCGGCCGTCGGCGGTCGCGGGCGGCAGCGGGGGCGTCAGCACGGGCGCGGTGGTGGGGAGGGACGCGGGCGGGTGGGAGTCAGCGGCCATGGCGGGGCGTCGGTCCTTCGTGCGTCGTCCGGAGGGTGGCGGTGGACCGGGCCCCTTCGACAGCGTGTGCGAACGGCACCGAGTCCCAGGCGATCCTTCCCGACGCAAGGGTGATCAGGAAGATCAGCTGGCCCTCGGGTGACGGCGCGTCGGCCAGAACTGTCCGGAAAACCCCTCCCTGCGCGGACAGATCGCACGCCACGTCGCCGCTGAGCAGCTCGACCCGCTCGGCGTGCGGCAGGCGGTAGCTGACCGCCCATCCGTCGGCGACCGGCCGCACCCGGCAGCGGTCCCGCACCGAGGGCGGGCCGTCCGGTCCGGCCAGTTCCTCCAGTTCGGCGCAGCGGGCGAGGTCCCCGCGGCGGTGGGCGGCGTCGTGCAGCCGGCGCAGCGCGGGGCCGTCCAGTGGCGCGCACCGCCGGTAGGCGGCCGGGTCGGCGAGTTCCGCCGCGCGTTCCGCGACGCGGAGGCGGTGGGTGCTCCAGGCGTCCTCGTCGAGCAGGTCGAACCAGCCGTGGCGCAGGGCGTCGTCGGTGCCGACGCCGGGTGTCCGGCCGCGGGAGAGCGCCTCGAAGGCCTCCAGCCGGGTGCGTGCGCAGCGCTCCCAGGTGAAGCCGCGCGCGAGGCGCCGGGCGTTGCCGGACAGCCGCCGGTACTCCTCGGGGTCGTCGCGGAACACCCGCGCGGCCTCCAGCAGCCGGGCGGTCAGGTCGTCGGCCAGTAGCGGGTCGTCCTCGCGGAAGGAGCGGCGGGTGGCGAAGCCGGTGGCGTCCGGGTGCCGCCGTGGCAGGGCGTGCCGGAAGTGCCCGGTGACCTCCTGGGCGGTGGCGACGGGGACCGCGCCGCAGGCCATGGCCTCGCCCTGGGCGATCAGGAAGGCGTCGAGCTCGAACTTGGAGGGGTAGACGCAGAAGTCGGCGCAGGCGGCCTGTGCGAAGAGGGTGTCCTCGCCGACCATCCGCCAGTCCAGGTGGATGTTGTCCGGGTAGCGCTCGGCGAGGCGCTGGAAGGCCGGATCGCCGGGCGCGGGGGCGTCGGCCGGGTCGGCGCCGCCGGTCCCGGTGGCGAGCCGGATCAGGAAGTTGACCTCCGGGTCGGCGCTCAGCACCCGCTCCACCGCCCGCATCAGCTCCATCTGGCCCTTGTGCTGCACGGAGTGGCGGGCGGCGTGGTAGAAGGTCGGCCGGGACGGGTCCAGGCCGAGGTCGCGGAGCAGCCGGTCGCGGTCGATCGCGTCGGGGTCCCGGGCCAGCCAGCTGTCCGAGATGGCGCAGCCGCCGACGAGGTGCCGGTGGGCGTTCTCCCGGACCAGCCGGGAGACCGTCAGCCGCTGGTACAGCCGCTCGAACGGGGTGTCCCGGAAGGTGGAGTAGAAGGTGCGCTGTCCGGGCGAGAGGAAGTCCACCAGGTCGGAGTGGGCGGCCACGATGGAGAAGAAGGGGACGCCGTCCGGCCCGTGGTCCCGGTACAGCCGGGTGGCGGGCAGGTGTGCGCGCATCGCGGTGCCGAGCGGGTCGTCGGCCGGCGGGTCGGCGAGCGGGGCGAGGTCGAGCTTGACGTCGAACAGCTCCAGCAGCCGCTCCACCTGGGGGCGGTGGACGGCCTGGTTGATGGGCATGTTGCTGGCCACCGTGGTGACGGTGATCCGGTCCGGGCGGTCGTGGTAGACGGCGGGCAGCAGGTAGCAGTAGTAGGGCTCGAAGCCCTGGACGACCATCGGTTCCCCGCCGCCGAGGTGCTGCTCGATGAACCGGATGCCGTCCACCTGGAAGACCAGCGGCTTGAAGAACGACAGGTCGCGTCCCTCGCTGTCCCGGCGCGGGTAGAACCGTTCGGGCAGCAGGTCCAGCTGGGCGTTGGAGAGGAAGTACACGTCGACGCCCTCGCGGCTGAGCCGGTGGGCGCGGGTGGTCAGCGGCAGCGGCAGCTCGGCGGGCAGGTCCGGCCACACCGCGGGGTCCGGCACCAGGGGGACCACGTGGTCGTGGAGGTAGTCCAGCTCCTCGATCTCGTGGTCCCGGCGCAGCTCGTCGAGGCGGCCGTGGGCGGGGGTGACGATCGACACCCGGTGCCCGGCCGCGGCGTAGGCGCGGGCCAGGTTCCAGGTGAGTGGGGAGAGCCCGCCCCGCATCATCCGGACGTCGAACGCGCCGCACTCGAAGGACAGGCTGACGATGTGCACGCGGGGGTTCCTCTTCCTGGTCGGCGCCGCCGGCACGGTGGCGCGGTCGGCTCGGTGGCGGTGTCGGCTCGGTGGCGGTGTCGGCTCGGTGGACGTGGTGGGGGTGGCCGCCGCCGTCGGTCATCCGGGGTGCGGGGCACCCAGCAGGGCCTCGGCGCCCTCGCGCACGCCGCGCACCCGGATGCCGCGGGTGGCGGCGATCCGCCCGAGGTGGACGCTGGTCAGGCAGGCGTTGGTGGGACGGCAGGCGTACCGCCCGGCCGCCTTGGGCACCGGCACGACCAGGTCGGTCGGGGCCCCCACGGCCGTCGCGATCAGCCGCGCCCACTCGGCGCGGGAGACCCGGTCCGGTCCGCCGAGGTGCAGCAGCTCGGGCGCGGGGCCGGCCAGCACGGCGGCGGTCACCTCGGCCACGTCGTCCACCAGCACCGGGGTGGTCCAGTGGTCGTCCGGGGCCTCGACGCGCTCGCCCCGACGCAGCCGGTGGGCGCAGGAGGCGAAGTAGTTGAGCCACTTCCCGGCGTCCGGCGGCTCCCAGCCGTAGACCAGGCTGACGCGGAGCACGCTGGCGTCGGCGGCGGTGGCCAGCAGGACGCGTTCGGCGGCGAGCTTGGCCCGCCCGTAGGCGTTGCCGGGTGCGGTGGGGGCGGGCTCGGGGTAGCCGGGGGCGGCGCCGTCGAAGACGTTGTCGGTCGAGATCAGCACGGTGCGGCGGCCGGCCGCGGCGGCGGCCAGGTTGGCGGTGGCGGCGGTGTGCGCGGCGACCGCCTCCTCGGGGTGCGCCTCGCACCAGGTGACGTCGGAGGGGCCGTGCACCAGGACGACGGCGTCCGGGCGCACCGCGTCGACGACCCGCCGGCAGGCGTCGCGGTCGGTGGCGTCCAGCGCGGTCCACGCCGGCTCCCCGGGGGCGCCGGCCGCGGCCGGGGGCCGGCGGGAGGCGCGCACGGCAACGGTGCCGCCGGCGGCGAGCCGCCGGGCGATCGCGGTGCCCACGAAGCCGCTGCCCACCACGAGGGCGCGCGGGGCGGTCACCGGTCCTCCCCCGCCCGGTCGCCGGGGCGCGCGGTCACCGGGAGGGTCCGGCCGCCCGCACGGCCGGGACGGTCCCGGCGGGCGGGGCGGTCCGGGCGGCCGGGCCCGCCGGGGGCGGCGGGCGCGGGCCGGGCCGGGCCGTCCAGCACCCGGCCCAGCAGGGCGCCCACGCCGAGCAGGCCGTGGTCGTCGTCGGGGTGTCCCAGGGTGACCATGCGGCCGATCTCCTCCTCCGTCAGGCCGAAGCAGCCGAGCCGGCGCAGCTCCTCGGTGAGCAGTTCGGCGTAGCGCGGGCCGACGGCCAGCGCGAATCCGCCGATGACGATGTAGCGGGTGACGCCGATGGCGGTGAACACCGCGGTGACCGCCCCGGCGAGGTGCCGCAGGCCGTCGCGGAGCACGCCGGTGGCGAACGGGTCGCCGGCCCGGACCGCCGCGGCCAGGGCGGGGTTGTCCAGCCGTTCGGGCCGGCCCTGGCACAGCCGCCCGAGCAGGGAGCCGGCGAAGCCCGCCGGGTCGTGCTCGACCGCCCGGCGGGCGGCCGCCAGCGCGCCGCGGCCGGAGGCGATGCCGCCGAGGTGTCCGCGCCCGCCGCAGTCGCAGGGCGGGGCGTCGGGCGCGGGGTCGCACCGCCAGTGGCCGAGTTCGCCGCCGTGGCCGCGCGGGGACAGCAGCACCTCGCCGTGCCGGAACACCTTGGCGCCGATCCCGGAACTGACGGTCAGCAGGCAGAACGGTTCGGGTTCGGTGGCGGCGTAGCGCCAGGCGGCGGCGGTGATGTCGTTGACCACCACCACGGGCCGGCCGAGGCGCTCCTGGAGCACGGGGCCGAGCGGCAGCGGCTCCCCGCCGCGGCCCCAGACGGTGGGGGCGCCGAGCACCAGGCCGTCCGCGGTGGTGGGGCCGGCGAAGGCGATGCCGACGGCCAGCGGTCCGCCGGGCGGGCCCGGCCGGGCCGCGACGGCCTCCGCGATCTGGTCCACCACCCGGCGCTGCAGCAGCGGGACGGGATCGCCCGGGTGGCGCGCCATGCCCTCCACCGGGGTGCGGCGCACGTCGGTCAGCCGGCCGTCCGCCACCGCGTAGGAGCCGACCCGCAGGGTGGTCCCGCCGACGTCCACCACGGTGACGGTGGGGCCGGGCGGGCCACCAGGGCGAGAGGGATCAGTGGGACGGGTGGGTTCAGTGGACACCGCCGACCTCCCGCGGGGTGGGAACCTGCTGGACGTGGCCGTCCTCCAGGACGACGGCCGAGTCGATCTCCGCCCCGGGCGCCACCCGGGCGCCGGGCAGCAGGACGCTGCGCCGCACCCGGGCGCCCGCGCCGACGCGCACGCCGGGGAAGACCACGCTGTCCTCCACCAGCCCCTCGTTGACCAGGTCGGCCGGGACGAGGGCGCGCCGCACCCCGGGGCGGTCGGCGACCAGTTCCCGGGGCACGGTGGGGCGGATCGTCCACGGCATGCCGTGCGCGGGCAGCGTGGGCTCCGGGCCGACCAGGGCCAGGTGGGCCCGGTGGTAGCGCTCCACCGTCCCGATGTCCTCCCAGTGCCCGCGGACCTCGTGGCCGCGGATGCGCTCGCCGGCCGCGAGCATGGCGGGGATGACGTCCCGGCTGATGTCGTGCTGCCAGTCCGTGCCGTCCAGCAGTTCCAGGTAGCGGTGCAGCACCGCCGCGTCGAAGACGCAGAACGCGGCGAAGACCAGGTCGCCGGTGGGTTCGGCGGGCTTCTCCACGAAGGCGACCAGGTCGCCCCGGCGGTCGAACTCGACCATGCCGAACAGGTGCACCCAGCGGCGTTCGATGCGCTGGTAGGCGATGGTGAGCGCGGCGCCGGAGGACCGGTGCTCGGCCACCAGCCGCCGGTAGTCGTAGCGGTAGACGTGGTCGGCGTGGAGCACCAGCACCTCGCTGGCGCCGCCACCGAAGACCCAGCGCGCCTTGCGGATCAGCGCGTCGGCGGTGCCGCGCTCGGGCGCCCAGGTGCGGGCCGGGAGCATCACCGGCAGGTCCGGGGCGGCGCGGCGGTAGGCCGGGTCGTAGGGGCCGAAGTGCACGCGGAAGGAGGGGCCGGTGTTCCAGGTCCGCTCCAGGTCGTCCATCAGCCGCCGCTCCTCGTACTGGGAGAGCAACAGCACCTCGGGCAGGCCGGAGGCGCGCGCGTTGGCCAGGCTGAAGTCGATCAGGCGGCAGGCGCCACCGAAGGGCACCAGCGGCTTCAGCCGCCCCTGGCCGAGTCGTCCCATCCGGCGGCCCTCGCCACCGGCCAGCAGAACCGCCCGTACCTCACGCATCACGCGTCTCCTCAACCTCGATCGAGTCCCAGGTGACGCGGCCGGAGGCGAGGGTGAGCAGCAGGTGCGCCCCGTCCTCGGGCGGCGGTCCGGGCACGGTGACGGCGTGGCCGTCGCCCACGGGAGCCAGCGGGAGCACGGTGGGCACCGGCCGGCCACCGTCGACCGGCGCCCCCGGCAGGACCAGTTCGACCCGGGCGGCGTGCGGCAGCCGGTAGCGGACCTCCCACGCCGGCGCCGAGCCGGTGCCGGCCCGGACGATCCGCCCGCGGCCGCGCAGCGCGGCCACCGCCTCCTCGGGGACCTCGCCGGGGGCCAGCGCGAGGACACGCTCGCAGCGGGCGAAGTCGGCACGGTCCCAGGCGGCCCGGAAGAGCCGGCGGGCCGCCGCGCCGTCCAGTTCCCGGCAGCGCCGGTAGGCGTCGGCGTCCCCCCGCTCCTCGGCCGCCTCGGCGATCCGCTCCCGGTGCAGGCGCCAGGCGTCCGGCGGCAGCAGGTCGAACCAACCGGCGCGCAGCGCCTCGGTCACCGGCAGCGGGGCGGGCCCGCCCTCCAGCAGGGCGGTGAACGCCTCCAGGTGTTGGTCGGCGCAGCGCTCCCAGGTGAAGCGGCGGGCGTTCGCCACAGCGTTGCGGGAGAGCCGGCGGTACTCCTCGGGGCGGTCGCGCAGCAGCCCGACGGCCCGCCGGATGGTGTCGGCGAGCGCGGTGACCAGCAGCGGGTCGTCCTCGGCGAAGGAGCGGTTGACCGCGAACCCGGTGGCCCGCTCGGCGTCCGGACCGTCCGTCGGATCCGGGACGTGGCCGAAGTGCGCCATCCCCTGCTGCGCGGTGGCGATGGGCACCGCCCCGCAGACCATCGCCTCGCCCTGGGCGATCAGGAAGGTGTCCATCTCGAACTTGGAGGGGAACAGGGCGAAGTCGGCGCTGGCCGCGTACTCGAAGACGCGGCGCTCGTCCACCCGCTCCCACTCCAGGTGGACCCGGCCGCGGTGCCGCTCGGCCACGTCGTGGAAGTACGGGTCGTCGATCCCGGTGCCGCTGATGCAGCGGAGCACGAAGTTGGCCGCCAGCCCCTCGTCGAGGACCCGGTCCACCGCGCGCACCAGCTCCAGCTGCCCCTTGTGGTGGACGGCGTAGCGGGCGTTGTGGAAGAAGGTGGGCAGCGCCGGGTCCAGGCCGAGGCCGCCGAGGACGGCGGCGCGGTCCACCCGGCCGGGGTCGTCGGCGAGCCAGGCGTCGGAGATGGCGCAGCCGCCGACGAACCGCTTGCCGGCGTTGCGCCGCACCACGTCGTGGACCGGCAGCTGTGGGAAGAGCCGTTCGAAGGGGGTGTCGGCGAAGGTGGTGTAGAAGTCCCGCTGGCCGGGCGAGAGGAAGTCGATCAGGTCGGCGTGCTCGGCGACCAGGTCGTAGACCGTCACGTGGTCCGGCGGGTAGGCGTAGTGCAGGTGGGTGAGCTGCTGGTACTGGCTCATCGCCGCCCCGAGCCCGGTGGTGGGCGCCGGCGGGTCCTCGGCCGGCAGTTCCACGTCGCTGCCGAGGAGTTCGAGCAGCCGGCGGACCTTGGGCCGGTAGACCTTCTTGGTGATCGGCATGTTGGACTGCACGGTGCTGACCACCCGCTTGTCGGGGTCGTCGCGCAGCGCCGCCGGGAGCAGGTAGTGGTAGTACGGCTCGTGCGCGTGCACCACGGCGGGGTCGCCGGCGAAGTGCCGGCGCAGGAAGCGGACGCTGTCCACCTGGAACGCCAGCGGCTTGAAGAACACCAGGTCGCGGCCCTTGCTGGAGTAGGGCGGGTAGAAGGTGTCCGGGAGCTGGTCCAGGTAGGCGTTGGACAGGAAGTACAGGTCCACGCCGTCCTTGCGGATGCGGTGGGCGGTGGTGCGCAGCGGCACGCGCACCTCCTCGGGGAAGCCGTCGCCCCAGACCCGGGGGTCCAGCACCAGCGGCAGGGTGTACTCGTCGACGTAGTCGAGGTCCTCGACGCGGTGGCGGCGGCGCAGGTCGTCCAGGCGGCCGTGCGCCGGGGTGACGATGGAGACCCGGTGCCCGCGCGCCGCGAAGGTGCGGGAGAGGTTCCACAGGTAGACCGAGGTGCCGCCTTGCAGGAAGGTGTGGTCGAAGCCGCAGCACTCGAAGTAGGTCTCGATGATGTGCACGCGCTCAGTCCTCCGGGGAGCGGGTGGGGGCGCCGGGGGCGGCCGGGACGGGGGCCGCGGTGGGGTCCGTCGCGGCCGGCGCGCTCGGCGCCGGGTCCGTGGTGGGGGCGGCCGGGGCCAGGGCGTGCCGCAGGTCCATGGCGAGGTAGTAGGGGCGGTCGTGGGCCTGGTTGTAGGCCACCTCGTGCAGCAGCCGGCGCAGCCGCAGCAGCCGCCACAGCGGGTGGCCGGCGGGGGACGCCCCGCCGCGGGCGTAGCCGTCGAGCAGCAGCCGCAGCACCCTGGCCCGCCAGGCGTCCGCGGCCAGGTGCACCCGGCGGAGCACCGCGCGCCGCCCGGGCGGCCAGCCGGGGGTGCCGACCAGGGCGCCGGCGGTGTCCAGCAGCGCGGCCCGGGCGGCGCTCAGGTTGTCGGTGCCCAGCAGGTGGGCCGCGTGCTCGGCGGCCTCGTCGGCGGTGAAGTACTCCAGGGCCCGCTGCACGGCCACCAGGTCCTGCCAGGGCGACTGGTCGGGGTAGTGCGGGGAGTCGGGGTCGGCGCAGGGCGTCGACAGGTCGATCACGCACAGCTCCCAGCCGCCGTCCGCGCGGTCGTCCGCCCCGTCGCGCGGGCGGCACAGCAGGTGGGACAGGTGCAGGTCGCCGTGGCAGGGGCCGCTGGGCGGGGCGGAGGTGGCCGGGTCCCGCAGCCGGGCGCGGATCCCGGTGACCTCCCGGCGCAGGGCGTCCAGGGCGGCGCGGGACACCCGCGCGGGCAGCCCGTCCCCGGCGGCCACGGCCGGGGCCAGCTCGCCGAGCCGGCGGGCCGCCTCGTCCAGGTGGTGTTCGGCGGGGAACGGCAGGTGGGAGGCGGCGCCCTCGCCGATGCGGGCGCGCAGGTCGTCGTGGAAGCCGCGGAGGAAGCTGCCGGCCCGGCGCAGTTCCCGCTCCAGCGGCGCCAGGTGGGCGACGGCGGTCCGTTCCGGCGCGGCGGCGTCCCGCAGCAGCGGCCACAGGGAGCGCATGTTCGCCCGCAGCGGCGCGTCGACGCCGTCGCCGGGCGCGTAGGCGTAGACCACGCCGAGGGGGTGGCGCACGCCGGTGCCGGTGTCGAGGTAGCCGTAGTCGCCGGCCAGGGCCGGGGTGCGGCCGCCGCCGTCCATCAGCCGCAGCAGGTCCGGCTCGCGGGTGTCCGGGTCGAGGGCGCGGTAGGTCTTGTGGATGTGCGGCCGCCCGGCGAGGTCGACGAGGGAGAGCGCGTTGGAGGACCAGCCGCGGGCGAACGGCAGTTGGCGCACCGGCCGGTCGCCGTCCGGTCGGCCGGCGGGGCGGAACTCGACGAGGTGTCCGCGGGCGGTGCGCAGCGGCCGTCCGGCCAGCACGCGCCGCACCGCGGCGGTGTCGAACGCCGCGGTGCCGTGCGCCTCGGCGAGGGCCGCGGCGCCCGCCGGTCCGGCCGGGAGCGCCACCGGGACGAAGTAGCGGGTGCCGTCGGCGGTGCCGCCCTCGGGCGCCACGACGAGCAGCAGGAGCCGGCCGTCCGGGTTCCGGCCCTCCGGTGGGGCGGGCGCGGGCAGCTCGGCCCAGTCCGCGATTCGGAAGCGGTCGGCGCGGCGCTGGTGCTCGGGCAGCCACGGCGCGGCGCGCAGCAGGGCGGCCAGGGCGGTGCCTGGGACGCCGTCCGGCTGGGTGTCCATCGGTCAGCTCCCGGTCATCTCGTAGGCGTTGAGGCCGCGCCGCCACACCTGGAGGGCGATCAGCGCGGTGACGGCGGTGACCACGGGCGTCCACACCAGGAGGGTGGTGGTCCCGTGCAGCAGGTAGACGGCGGGCACGTAGGAGGTGAAGGCGAACGGCAGCACCCAGGTGAGCAGGCCCCGCAGCGGCGGCGCGTAGATGTCCAGCGGGTAGCCGGCGAAGTCGGCGAGCTGGTTGGCCGCGTACATCGCCGGCAGGCTGGTGGTGGTCCACAGGGCCAGGGAGGCGAGGAGGAGCTTGATGCTGGCGTGGATGACGGCGCCGCAGACCACCAGCGCGGCGCCGAGCAGCAGGGTCGCCGGGGACGCCTCCAGGTCGAGCCGCCAGGCGGCGTATCCGGTGACGAGCAGGCCGGTGGCCAGTTCGCCCAGGCCGTCGGGCAGCAGGAAGCGCTCGGAGAGCAGGGCGAACAGCGGGTTCACCGGGCGGATCAGGTAGCGGTAGAACTCGCCGCGCTGCACCAGCTTGCGGCCGAGTTCCCACAGCTGGTCGGTGAACAGCCGGTCCAGGCCGCGCGGCAGCAGGGAGAAGCCGAGCAGGAACAGCGCCTCGTGGTAGCCCCAGCCGCCGACGCTCGGCACGTGGCGGAAGACCAGGGCGACCACCAGCACCTGCAGTCCGACGCGGACCAGCACGGAGGCGGCGCCGAGCAGGAAGTCCGCCCGGTACTCGGTGAGCCGGTGCAGGCTGACGCCGCCGAGGAAGACGGCCAGCCGGAGGTGGCGGAGCAGGCCGCCGGCCGCCCGGACCGGGCGGGGCCGCGCCGCCGGGGAGGGCCGCTGCCACTGGTTCATCCGCCCAGCACCTCCAGCCGGCGCACGGCGGCGCGCCACGCCAGGGCGCAGACCGCCAGCAGCACCGCCGCCCACAGCAGTTGACGGCCGATCAGCGCGGCGGCCTCCCCGGCGCCGGAGTAGCGGCCGAGCGCCAGGCGCAGCGGGGTGTCGACCATGCCGGCGAACGGCAGCGCCGAGGCGACGGCGGCGAGGCCGCCGGGCATCAGCGCGATCGGCACGAGGCGCCCGGCGAAGAAGGCCACCACGGACTCCTTGACCAGGCGGACGCCCCAGGTGTTGGTGGTGACGAATCCGCTCATGCCCACCAGGAGGTTGATCGCGTAGGCGATGACCGCCGAGACGGTGGTGGCCACGGCGAACAGCGCGGCGTCGGCCGGGGTGGGCAGGTGGATCGGCAGGACGACCGTGAACAGGGCGAGCACCGGCACGGCGACCAGGGCGGCGTTGACCAGCACGACCGGGACGGCGGCGAAGAACCGCACCACCGGGTAGCTGACCGGGCGGGTCAGCGCGACCGCGATGTCGCCCCGGTAGATCTCCGAGGAGACCTCGTCGTCCACCCGGTTGGCGTGCAGCAGGTGCAGCACTTGGGCGAGCAGCAGGTAGGTGGTGATGCCGTCGCGGTCGAAGCCGCCGGGGCCGCCTCCGGGGGCGTCGGCGTAGACGGCGCGCCACAGGAAGATCTGCACGGCCGCGCTGGCGGCGGCGGTGATCCCGTTGATCAGCAGGATGGAGCGGTACCGCAGCAGGGTCTGCAGCCCGCTGGTGGCGAACGGCAGGTACCGCCGCACCGCCCGCCACGGGTTCGGCCGGCCGGCGGGTGGTGTGGCGGGCGGGGCGGCTGGGCGGTGGCCAGGGCTCACGCGACCGCCTCCGGGGCGCCGGCCCGGCCGGACCCGCCCGGGGCGCCGCCGCGGGTGCCGCCGGAGGAGTAGATGTCGCGGATGACGGTCTCCAGGTCCGGTTCGGGGGCGTAGCAGTCGGTGATGTCGAACCGTTCCAGCAGGAAGGCGAGGACCTGGCGGGAGGTGAGCCGGTCGCTGGGGTAGTCCACCCGGACCCGGCCCTCCGGGGTGACCGAGGTGGTGACGTCGGCCAGCGCCTGGGCGATCTCCCGGGCGGTCTGCTCGGGCGGGGTGTCGCCCCGGTGGTCGAAGAGCACGCTGCGCTGTTCGGCGGTGCGCAGCAGTTCGGTGAGCGTGCCCTGGTGGATGACCCGTCCGCGGTCGACGACCAGGGCGTGGTCGCAGATGGCGGCGATGTCGCTGATGTCGTGGCTGGTCAGCACCACCGTGGTGCCCAGCTCCCGGTTGACCCGGTTGACCAGGGCCCGCACCGCCTCCTTGAGCAGCATGTCCAGGCCGATGGTGGGCTCGTCGAGGAAGACCACGGCGGGGTCGTGCAGCAGGCTGGCGGCGACCTCGGCGCGCATCCGCTGGCCGAGGCTGAGCTGCCGCACCGGGGTGGTGCCGAGCGCGTCGATGTCCAGCAGTTCCCGGTACAGGCTCAGGTTGCGCCGGTAGACGGCCTCCGGGATGTCGTAGACGCGGCGCAGGATGCGGAAGGAGTCCGGCACGGAGAGGTCCCACCACAGCTGGCTGCGCTGGCCGAAGACCACGCCGATGTTCCGGGTGCCGCGCCGGCGGTCCCGGTAGGGCTCGACGCCGGCGACCAGGCAGCGGCCGGAGGTGGGCGTCATGATGCCGGTGAGCATCTTGATGGTGGTGGACTTCCCGGCGCCGTTGGCGCCGATGTACGCCACCTTGGCGCCCTCCGCGATGGTGAAGGACACCCCGTCCACGGCCCGCACCGTCCGGTGGCGGCGGGTGAACAGCGTGCTCAGGCTGCCCAGCAGGCCGGGGCGGCGCTCGTACAGCCGGAACTCCTTGACCAGCTCCTCGGCGACGATCACGCGGCCTCCCCCGCCCCGGGACCGGCCTGGCCGGTGACCCGCTCCAGCGCCCGGCCCAGGATGGCCGCGCCCTCCTCCAGCAGCGCCACGTCGATGGTGAAGGGTGGGGCCAGGCGGATGATGTGGCCGCCGACGCTGGTGCGCAGCCCCATGTCCAGCGCGGTGGTGTACACGGCGCGGGCGATCTCGGGGGCGGGTTCGCGGGTGCGCCGGTCGCGGACGAACTCCAGGCCGTGCAGCAGCCCGAGGCCGCGCACGTCGCCGAGGACGTCGAACCGGGCGTGCAGGGCGGCCAGCCGGTCGGTGAGCAGGTCGCCGAGGGTGCGGACCCGGTCCACCAGGGCGTCCCGGGCCACCACCTCCAGGGTGGCGCGGGCGGCGGCGATGCCCAGCGGGTTGCCCGCGTAGGTGGAGGCGGTGGAGCCGGCGGCCGAGGCCGCCGGGGAGCGCAGCACCTCGCTCCGCCCGGCCAGCACGGCGAACGGGAAGCCGGAGGCGGTGCCCTTGGCGAGGGCGACGAGATCGGCCTCGGCGCCGAGCGCCTCGGAGGCCAGGAAGGAGCCGGTGCGCCCGCCGCCGGTCAGCACCTCGTCGGCGACCAGCAGAACGCCGTTGTTCCGGCACTCCTCGGAGATCTGCTCCCAGTAGCCGGGCGGGGGCACGATCACCCCGGCCGCGCCCAGCACCGGTTCGAAGACCAGGGCGGAGACGTTCGGCTTGCTGGCGATGTGCCGGCGCACCAGGGTGGCGCAGCGCAGGCCGCAGCTGGGCCGCTCCAGCTCCAGCGGGCAGCGGTAGCAGTAGGGGGAGTAGCCGAGCACGCTGTTGCCGGCGAACGACTGGTTGCCGATGTCCCAGTGCACCAGCATCCGGGCGCCGAGGGTCTTGCCGTGGAAGCCGTGCCGCAGCGCCCCGATCCGGTTGCGGCCGGGCGGGGCGACGGCCTGCACCACCCGCAGCGCGGCCTCGACCACCTCGGCGCCGGTGGAGAAGAAGGCGTAGGTGTCCAGCCGCTCCGGCAGCAGTCGGGCCAGCAGGTCGCACAGTTCGGCGCGGCCGGGGGTGGCGGAGTCGTGGACGTTCCACAGCCGGCCGGCCTGCTCGGTGAGGGCGGCGACGACCTCGGGGTGGCCGTGGCCGAGGGACTGGGTCAGCGTGCCGGCGGCGAAGTCGAGGTACTGGTTGCCGTCGAGGTCGGTCAGCACGGCGCCGCGTCCCTCGGTGAACACCCGGCGGGCCAGGGCGCTCTCCTCGGACGCCCCGGGGGCCAGGTGGCGGGCCTCGCGCTCCAGGTGGCGGCGCTGGAGCGGACCGGGGCCGGTCATCGGCCCTCCGCGGGGGAGCCGTCCCGCGCGGGGGCGACGTCGAGGACCAGCAGGTGGAGGTCGTCGCTGGCGGAATCGTTGACCAGGCCGTGGACGCCGTACGGCCGGTTGACCACGACGTCGCCGGCGCGGACCCGGAACTCCTCGCCGTCCAGGTGCATCAGTCCGCTGCCGCGCAGCACGAGGTAGGTCTCCTCGTCGTCGCCGTGCCGGTGCACCCCGATGGAGCTGCCCGGGGGGAGCACGGCGAGGTCGACGAAGGCCATCTCGGTGCCGGGGGCGCCGGCGGGGCGCCGGTAGGCGCGGTGGGCGTGCAGCGTGCCCCGGCCGCCGTGGTCGTGGGTCTTGGGCAGGAGCAGGTCGCGGTACAGGTTGGGCACCCGGTGCCGGCCGGGGGCGGCCGGCGGGGTGCCGGGCCGCGGGTCCCGCGGGGTGTCAGGCGCGGTCATGGCCACGGGCCTCCGTCCGGTCGGTGGCGGCGGGGGCGTGCCCGGCGGCGGTGCCGGGGCGGGCGGCGCGGGCGGCCAGGGCGTCCAGGGCGGCCCCGAGCACCGGGGCGGGCAGGTCGTCCAGGTCGTCGACGAAGGTCGCGGTGCCGACCGCGGTGGGCACCACCAGGTGCAGCCGGCGGCCGCGCCGCTCCCAGGAGGAGACCAGGGCCTGCCGCATGAGGTCCGGGGTGCAGGTGGCGGCGTCGAAAACGGGCAGCCCGAGGAGTTCGAGCAGGTCCACGACGCGGTCGCACTCGGCCGGATCGATCAGTCCGAGCAGCCGGGCGAGGTGGCTGGACAGCGCCATGTCGATGGCGACCGCCTCACCGTGGGCGACGCGGTGGTCGCTGGCCGTCTCGATCACCGGGCTGAAGGTGTGTCCGAAGTCGACCAGGCGCGCGAGCTGGTGTTCGCGCAGGTTGGGGCAGAGCTCCTCCATCATCAGCCGCATCGAGGTGCGGATGACCCGGTGCTCCAGGTCGCCCTCGGCGCGCGGGTCGCCGGCCCGGCGCGGGCCTAAGAAGACGTCGGGGGCGTCCTCCAGGAGCCGGAAGAGCTCCGCGTCGCGGATGACGGCCATCTTGACGATCTCGCCGAGGCCGCAGCGGACCTGCCGCGGCGGCAGCGTGGCGAGCAGCGCCGGGTCGTTGATCGAGGCGTGCGCGGGGTGGTAGGCGCCCAGGAGGTTCTTGGTGTGCAGCGCGTTGACGCCGGTCTTGACCCCCACGCCCACGTCCACCTGCCCGACCAGGGTGGTGTTGACCTTGATGTAGCGGATGCCGCGCGCGTACATCGAGGCGGCGAAGCCCACCACGTCGCAGAGCACTCCCCCGCCCACCGCGAGCAGCACGCCGTGCCGGTCCAGGCCCTCGCTCTTGGCGCGGGCGCAGACCGCCTCCACCGAGGCCAGGGTCTTGCGGTGCTCCCCGGTGGGCAGCACGGCCACGCTCCAGCTGCCCGGCTCCAGCCGGGCGGTGAGGTAGTCGCGCAGCCGGGCGCCGTAGAGCCGGTCGACGGTGGGGCTGACGAAGGCGACCACCCGGCGGCCCTCGCACTGCCGGGCCAGCAGCGGGTTCTCCGGGTCGAGGACGCCGTCGGTCACGTCCACCCGGTAGGCGGTGCCGTCCGGCGCGCGCAGCGCGAAACCCCCGGGGTCCTCGTGGACGCCCTCTCTCGTCTCCGTCGCGGTGCCGGCGGCGACCCGACCGAGCGGCGTCGCCTCGCGTGTCCTGTCCGGTGTCCCGGCCCGCACTCCAACCTGGCCCGCCACTGAACTCTCCTCGGGGTCGTGCGGGACCGACCGGCGGCGCGGCGTCGCACCCCCGGCCTTCCCCCAACTGCCATGGGCGGAAAGCGATACGACGGGGAGTCAAACACTCGGATGACACCCGATCAAGCCCTTGCAGCAAATTTCCGCAACAGTCTTGCTTGGGCGTCATGTTGTCTGTCATGGTCGGTGGGGCGGGGCACCGGCCGCTGGACCGAGGAACCCTGATGTTCCGCGAGGAACCAGCGGAATCCAGGGCGACGAGGGAAGCGCCGGTCACGGCCCCGCAGGCGAAGGCGCGGCCACTCCAGGCCGACCAGGCTGGCGGTCCGCCCGCACTGGTCCGACCGTGACGGGGGTTCCGAGAAAGCCATGGCGAGGTCCATGAAGGCTCTTGTGCTTGCCGGGGGAACCGGGACCCGGCTGCGTCCGTTCACCCACACCAGCGCGAAACAGCTGATCCCGGTCGCCGGCAAGCCCGTGCTCTGCTACGGCCTGGAGGCGATCGCCGCGGCGGGCGTCCACGACGTCGGGCTCGTCGTCGGCGACCGCGGCGATGAGGTCCGCGAGGTGGTCGGCGACGGGGCCCGGTTCGGCCTGCGCGTCACCTACGTGCGGCAGGAACGCCCGCTCGGCATCGCCCACGCGCTGCTGACCGCCCGGGACTTCCTCGGCGAGGACGACTTCCTGCTCTACCTCGGCGACACCTTCGTCACCGGCGGCCTCGGCGAGCTCGCCGAACGGTTCCGCCGGGAACGGCCGGACGCCCAGTTACTCCTCTCCCGGGTGCCCGACCCGACCGCCTTCGGCGTCGCCGAACTCGACGAGTCGGGCGAGGTGCTCCGGCTGGAGGAGAAACCGGAACGCCCCCGCAGCGACCTCGCCCTGGTCGGGGTCTACTTCTTCACCCCCGCCGTGCACGAGGCCGTCCGGGCCATCCGGCCCTCCGCCCGCGGGGAGCTGGAGATCACCCACGCCGTGCAGGAGATGATCGAGCGCGGACTGCGGGTGCGCGCCACCGTCGGCTCCGGGTACTGGCGCGACACCGGCAGCGTGGAGGACCTGCTGGAGGTCAACCGGCTGGTGCTGGAGGACGTGCAGCCCCGGATCGACGGCAAGGTCGACGCCGACAGCAGCGTCGTCGGCCGGGTGCGGATCGCCGAGGGCGCCGTGGTGCGCGGCTCGCGCATCGTCGGTCCGGTGATCATCGGCGCCGGAGCGGTGGTCACCGACTCCTACGTGGGACCGCACACCTCCATCGGCGAGGGCTGCCGGATCGACGGCAGCGGCATCGAGTACTCGGTCGTGCTGCGCGACTCCCGCATCGACGGCGTGCGCCTGGTCACCGCCTCGCTGATCGGCCGGAACGTCACGGTGACCTCCTCCGCCCGGCCACCGGGCGCCCAACAGCTCCTCCTCGGCGACCACAGCACCGTGCGGGTGGCCGGATGAGCGCCACCCGGATCCTGGTCACCGGTGGAGCCGGCTTCATCGGCTCGCACTACGTGGACGCGCTGCTCGGCCCGGACGGCCCCGGCGACGTCGCCGTCACCGTCCTGGACCGGCTCACCTACGCCGGCGACCCGGCCAACCTGGAACGGGTGCGCGACCACCCCGCCTTCACCTTCGTGCACGGCGACGTCTGCGACCCGCTGCTGGTCGACGACCTGGTCGCCGACCACCACCAGGTGGTGCACTTCGCCGCGGAGTCCCACGTCGACCGCTCCGTCGAGGACGGCTCGGCCTTCGCCCGCACCAACGTGCTGGGCACCCAGACGCTGCTCCAGGCCGCGCTCCGGCACGGCGTGGACGCCTTCGTGCAGGTCTCCACCGACGAGGTCTACGGCTCCGTGCCGCACGGCACCAGCGCCGAGGACGCCCCGCTGCGGCCCAGCTCCCCGTACGCGGCCACCAAGGCCGCCGCGGACCTGCTCGCCCTCGCCCACCACCGCACCCACGGCATGGACGTCCGGGTCACCCGCTGCGCCAACAACTACGGCCCGCGGCAGTACCCGGAGAAGATCGTGCCGCTGTTCGTCACCCGCCTGCTGCGCGGGCTGCCCGTGCCGCTGTACGGAGACGGCGCCCAGGTGCGCGACTGGCTGCACGTGGAGGACCACGTGCGCGGCGTGGAGCTGGTGCGCACCCGGGGGCGGGCCGGCGAGGTCTACAACATCGGCGGCGGCACCGAGCTCGCCAACCGGGAGCTCACCGGCCTGCTGCTCTCGCTCTGCGGCGCCGACTGGGACCTGGTGGAGCACGTCGCCGACCGCAAGGGACACGACCGGCGCTACCGCGTCGACGACACCAAGATCAGCACCGAGCTGGGCTACCGCCCGCGCCGGGACTTCGCCACCGGGCTCGCCGAGACGGTCGCCTGGTACCGGGACAACCCGTCCCGCTGGCAGCCCTCCCCGCACCCCGCCGCCGTCTGACCGCCGCACGCCCAGGCCCCGCCCGGGGCCGTCCAGAAGGGAAACCCGCGCAGCCATGCCAGCCGCCGACCAGCTGCTGCCCAGCACGGAACGCGCCCTGCTGCGGCGCCTCGCCGTCGCCCAGGTCGAGGGACGGGTGCCGTCCGTCCTGGCGGCCGTCATCCGGGACGGCCGCACGGTGTGGACCGGCGCCCGCGGCCGGGTGGACGGCCGGCCGCCCACGCCCGACACCCAGTACCGCATCGGCTCCACCACCAAGACCTTCACCGCCGTCCTGGTGATGCGGCTGCGCGACGCCGGCCTGCTGGACCTCGCCGACCCGCTGGACCGGCACCTGCCCGGCACCGCCGCCGGGGACCGCACCATCGCCCAACTGCTCTCGCACACCGGCGGCCTGGCCACCTTCCCACCCGGCGGCTGGCCGCGCGTGCCCGGCCCCACCGAGCTGCCCACCGGCCCCGAGCTGCTGATCGAACGCGCCGGGCGGCGCTACCACTACTCCAACCTGGCCTTCGCGCTGCTCGGCCGGGTCGTCGAACGCCTGCGCGGCACCAGCTGGGCGGACGCCGTGAGCGGGGAGATCCTGAAGCCGCTCGGGCTGGCCGACACCACCACCGCGCCCCGCGCCCCGCACGCCACCGGCTGGGCCGTCCACCCCTGGGCGGAGACGCTGGTGCCGGAACCCGCCGCCGGCGGCGGGGCGATGGCCCCCGCTGGCGACCTGTGGTCCACGCTCACCGACCTCACCCGCTGGGCCGTCTTCCTCGGCGGGGACACCGGCGAGGTGCTGCACCCGGACACCCTCGCCGAGATGCGCGAGCCGGCCGTCGTGGAGGACGGCGACGAGTGGTCCCTGGGATTCGGCCTCGGGCTGCAGCTGCTCCGGGTCGGCGGCCGGCGCATCGTCGGCCAGCCCGGCGGCGCCCCCGGCTTCCTCACCACGGTCTGGGCCGACCCGGCGGAGCGCACCGGCGCGGTCTTCCTCGCCAACACCAGCTCCGGGGTCAGCCCCAGCCTCGCCACCGACCTGCTGGGCATCCTCGCCGAGCGGGAACCGGCCGTCCCGGCGGAGTGGCTCCCCCGCGAGGTCGCGCCGGACCTGCTGGAACTGACCGGTTACTGGTACTGGGGGCCGCGCCCGCACGTGCTGCGGATCCGCCGGGACGGCCTGCTCGACCTCGGCCAGGTCAACGTGCGCACCCGCCCGTCCCGCTTCCGCGCCCGCCCCTGCCGCTTCCGCGCCGAGCCCGACGGCACCTGGACCGGGCTGGACGGCGGCCACGCCGGGGACACCCTGCGCGTCGTCCGCGCCCCGGACGGCACCCCGACGGCGCTCGACCTCGGCGCCGTCGTCCTCACCCGCCAGCCCTGCGCGGAGGTGCCCTAACCCGCCTCGGCGGAGCCCGCCGAGCGCAGGAAGCTCGGGCTCGGCGCGAAGAAGTACTCGGCGCCCCGCACCGTCACCAGCGGGCCGACCGAGATGTCTTGGAGGTAGGGGCTGATCACCACGTTGCCCTCGTCCTCGAAGACGATCTGGTCGTGCGAGCCGTAGTCCCGGGGCCACGCCTGCGGGGCCGGCTCCGTCCCCGGCGGCGGCTGCGAGATCAGCGGATCCAGCCCCACCCCCGGCCGCAGGAAGTCCGGGAAGCCGCTCCAGGACACCTGGGTGAACTCGAACTGGTCCACGATGCTGGCCTGGGCGCTCAGGAAGAGCAGGCCCACCTCGTCCTCAGGCGCCGGATCGAGGGTCTGCGGACCGAAGCTGACGCCCCGCCGGGCGATCCGCCGGGCCTGCGAGCCGCCGAGCGGGATGCCCAGCTGCGCCCGGGTGTCCCCGCGCGGGTTCACCTTGCGGATGTGGGCGTGCAGCGGGCACCGCACGCCGTCGGCGTCCCCGTCGTAGGTGAAGTTGTTCGGCAGCGTGGTCCAGCCGGGCACGTCCTGCACCACCACCGGGGTGCCGTCGCGGAACCGCCCGACCATGTAGGCGCCGGCCAGCTCCTCGTCCGCGGGGGTCGCCTCCTCCCGGCCCGCCTCCAGGGCGATCGCCTCCGCGACCCGGCGCCGACCGTCCTTGAAGGCCGCGACGTCCTGGCGCAGCTTGCGGTAGGCGAAGTAGGAGCCGTGGCCGTCCGGGCCGCCGCCCGGGTCCTTGATGAGGACCAGCGCCAGCGGGGCGCTGGAGTCGTAGCCGTCGATGCCGCCGTTCCTGCGCCGCGCCTCGGCGATGTCGCTGGCGAAGAACAGCGGCTGGCTGATCCCGTCGACGAAGCCGAAGTGCTCCCGGACCGGGGCGCTGGCCAGCGGCCGGCCGTCGTCGTCCAGCCGCATCGCCACACCGGTCTCCCGGTGCGCCACCTCGCCGATCGGCGTTCCGGCGGAGTCGGTCCCGGCCAGCGACGCCTCGATCGCGGCGACCGTCGCCGCCAGGTTCTCCGCGTCGTCGTCGGCCACCAGGACCAGCGCGTGCAGTTCCCCCTGGTAGCCGGCCTCCCACTCCTCCACCGCGGGATCGCGCAGCTTGGCGAGGATGCTCGCGTCCTTCGAGCCCAGCAGGAAGCTCGGATCGTCCGGCATCCGGTCCGCCAGGCCCAGCGCCCGGTACCCGGCCGCCGACAGCGCCAGGTTCACGAAGGCCCCGCCGTCCGGGAGGATGGTTATCGCCCTGGCCTTGGCACGGGGATCGAGGATGCCCTCCACCACGGCCGCCGCCTCGGCCCGCGCGAGCGAGGCCTCGAACTGTTCGAGCGCGGTGGTGACATGGGTGTCCGCCATCATGGCCAGCCAGCCGCCACAGGCCGCCGGATCACCGGTGAACCGCACGAAGAGGTGCTCGCTGTGGTCGCGGCCGTGGCTCTTCAGGATGTTCCCCTGGGTGTCGGCCAGCGCGGCCGTCAGCGACGCGCTGGCCTGGGGGGCGATCGACGTCTGCATGAGGTTGATCGGCACGGACTGCTCCTCCTGATCGGCGGTGGCACGGGAAGGCTTCGGTGGAGCGGCTCGCCATGACTATGAGCCGAACGCGTGACCCCGGAACCGACCGCTCACCCCAACGGGTGGCGATCTCCACCCGCGCGGGTGAACCCCGGCCCGCTCAGCCGCCGGCCGCCAGGCCGCGCAGGGCGGCCGACTCGGAGGCCAGCACCGCCGGATCGTCGCTGGGCAGCGGACCCAGCAGCGCGTCCACCGGCCCGCCCGCGCCCCGCAGCACGGCGAACACCTCCCGCCACATGGCCTGACGGAACATCAGCGTGTGCCGCGTCCGCCCCGGCCACCAGGAGAACGCCCACACCTCGCGGACCCGGGGCAGCAGCGGCGGCAGCGTCCCGGCCACCTCCGGCGCCGGCATGCCGACCGGCGGCCACCAGCAGGCCGTCAGCCCGGGGTGGTCCACCTCGTCCAGCAGCCAGCCGGTGTCCGGCGCCGGCCCCGCCCCCTCGACCACGGTGCCCAGGCCCTCCCCGGCCGCCCGCTCGACGGCCCGCCGGACGCCGGCCACCGTCGCCCGCCGCTCCGCGGCGTCCAGGCCGGGGCCGCCGCCCGGCACGACCAGGCGGATCCGCGGCGCGCCCAGACGGCGGGCCGTCGCGAGCACCGCGCGGAACTCCGCGGCGTCCTCCAGGCCGGCCCGCGGCACGGGACCGTAGGAGGAGACCGCCAGGCCCGCCTCCCGCGTCCGCCGCCCCGCCTCGTCGGCGGCCACGGCGTCCCCGAGGCGCACATGGCGGCGGCTGTCCCACTCCAGGGTGCTGAGCCCGGCCGCGGCGGCCGCCCGGACCACGGCGTCGATCCCCAGCCCGCCCAGCGCCGAGGTGTGCAGGCCCGGCGCGATCACCGGCCGGACGCCGGCGGCGGCGGGGCGGGGCGAGGCGGCGCGCGGCGACGGGCTGGCAGGATCCATGGTGTAGGGCATATCCGGGATCGCCGACCGGCGCAAGCGGTGACGGACGGCCGGTCCCTGACGGCCGGTCAACCGGACCGGCGCCGGCCGCGTCCTCCGTTTCACGGAGTCGGGTGCCGGCCGGACGGCCGGGGTATCACCCCGACGCCACCGGGCCGGCGGGGCGGGCGACGCCCCGGACCCACCGGCCCCTGAAGACGACCCGAGGGAGCAGCGCATGACCATCCCGCCCGCCCGCCGCGTCGCGGTCAACGGCGTCACGCTCGACGTGGTGGACGCCGGCTCGGGGCCGGCCGTCCTCCTGCTGCACGGCTTCCCGGACCGTGCGGCGATGTGGAGCCACCAGATCGAGACGCTGACCGCCGCCGGCTACCGGGTCGTGGCGCCCGACCTGCGCGGCTTCGGCGACAGCGACCGCCCCGCGGAGGTCGACGCCTACCGGATGCCGGTGGTGCTCGGCGACGTGACCGGGCTGCTGGACGCCCTGGAACTGCCCACCGCCACGGTGGTCGGGCACGACTGGGGGGCCGTGGTCACCTGGTCGCTGACCATGGCCGCGCCGGACCGGGTGGAGCGGCTGGCCGCGCTCTCCGTGGGGCACCCCGCGGCCTTCGCCGCGGCCGGCGCCCGGCAGCGCCAGCTCTCCTGGTACATGCTGTGGTTCTGCTTCCCGGGGGCGGCCGAGAAGGCGCTGCCGGAGGACGACTGGCGGTGGCTCCGCCAGTGGGCGCACGACGGGGTCCCGGACGACGACCCCGTGCTCACCCGCCACCTCGCGGACCTCGCCCGCCCCGGCGCGCTGACGGCCGGCCTCAACTGGTACCGCGCCAACGTCGACCCGGTGCGCTACGTCCAGGCCGGGCCGAGCGGACCGCTGCCGCCGATCGGCTGCCCGGTGCTCGGGGTGTGGAGCGACGGGGACATGGCGCTCACCGAGGAGCAGATGACCGGCTCGCGGGAGTTCGTCCAGGGGCCGTGGCGCTACGAGCGGCTGGAGGGCGTCGGCCACTGGTTCCCGGAGCACGCCGCCGAGCGGCTGTCCGCCCTGCTGCTGGACTGGCTCAAGGACAGCTGAGCCGGGGGCCGGCCCCGGGGCCTGACGCGGCGCGGTCGGTCACCGCCACCGCGCGGCCGGCCCCGGGGCCGGCCGGCGGGGAGTTCAGGAGGCGTCCGCCGCGGCGCCGGCCGGGCGGAACCCCGGCAGCGGCCGCAGGTCCCCCAGGTCGACCGCGTCGGCCATGGCGGCCGTGCCGGCGTCGTCGGGGTGGAGTCCGTCCCCGCTGTCGTAGGCGGGCGCCAGGGCCCGCGGGTCGGCCGGGTCGGCGGGCAGCACCGTGCCGCCGATCACCCGCACGCCGCGGGCGTGCGCCCGGTCGACGACCTCCCGGTAGCCGGCGATCAGCTGCTGCCGCCGAGGGCGCGGCGCAGCGTGCGGGCGGTCTCGGCGGCGTGCTCCTCGTCGCGGTAGCGGGTCCGTGGCCAGAAGAAGCCACGCAGCCCGTCCTTCGGGTTGCGCGGCACGACGTGCGCGTGCAGGTGCGGCACGGACTGGCTCACCCGGTTGTTCACCGCCACCAGTGAGCCGGCGGCGCCAAAGCCGTGCTCCATCGCGCCGGCCAGCCGCTGCACGGCGGCGAGGAAGCCGCCGAGGCGGTCCGCCGGCAGCTCGGTCAGCGTGGGGACGTGCTCCCGGGGAACCACCAGGGTGTGCCCGGGGAACAGCGGGCGGGTGTCCAGGAAGGCCACCACCTGCTCGTCCTCCCACACCCGGTGGGCGTCCGCGCCGCCGGCGATCGCGCAGAAGGGGCAGTCGGATGTCTGTCGCGCCATGCCCTCCAGTCAAGCCCCGGGCTGCTCCCCGGGCCAGAGCTGGAGAGCCTCCCGGGTTCCCGGGAAGGGCCGGCCGTGGTGCAGGTGGGCGACGGTGCCGGAACCGAGCGAGGCCAGCGCGGCAGCGGTGCGGCGACGCAGTTCGTCCGGGAGCAGGGCCAGCGCCTCCTCCACCGGCAGGAACAGCGCGGCGCGCAGTTCGCCGTCGACCAGCCGCAGCTCACCGAGTTGCTCGGGGGTCAGCGGGCCCACGTGGTAGAGGTAGGTGAGCACGGTGCGCCCGAACACGCTGGCCGGCACGGCGTCCACCACCAGCAGCCGCCCCACCGCCGGTTCGATGCCGAGTTCCTCGGCGAGTTCGCGGCGCAGCGCCTCCACCGGGAGCTCGGTGCTGTCCATCAGCCCGCCGGGCAGGTCCCAGCCCGGTTTGTAGACCGGGTCGACGACCAGCAGCCGCCCGCGTTCGTCCTGCACCACGGCGTCCACCCCGGCGAGCGGGCCGGGCTGTTCGGCGAACCAGGCCACCAGCTCCGGATCGGCCGGCTGGACGGGGCTGGCGGGTGGGAGCTGGTCGCCCTGGTGGCGGTGGTGCATGGCGGTCCCCTCTCGCGCTGTCGCGGCCCGCACGCGTCGTGGCCGTGGAAGGCCCCACCCCCGTGCCGCGGCTCCGGCACCCTGCTGAACGACCCACCCCCCGATCGGGTTACCGGCCGCCCCCCGTTCGGGTGATGTCGTGACAGCCCTCCGGGGCGGCGGGCGAGCCGGCTCCGGCTAGCCGACCAGCTGCTCCAGCAGGTCGGCCCCGTCGGCGCCGCCCCGCGCGGCGCGGGGGTCGGTGTCGGCGCCGTGGTGGTCCAGGACGGGGTTGGCGCTGAGGATCGCGTGCTGCATCCGGCGCAGCGCGAGGGAGGGCTCCATGCCGAGCTCCCGGTTGAGCGTGGAGCGCAGCGAGCCGTAGACGTGCAGCGCGCGGTCGCGGCGACCGGAGCGGTACAGGGCCAGCATGTAGAGGCTGTGGATCCGCTCGTGCATCGGGTGCATGGCGGCCAGCGCGGTGAGGTCGCCGAGCAGCCGCTGGTGCCGGCCGAGCCACAGGTCGGCCTCGGCGGCGCGGGCGAGCACGCCGAGCCGGCTCTCCTCCAGGCGGGCGATCTCCACGTCGAGCAGCGGGCCGGCCTCCAGGTCGGCCAGCACGCTGCCGCGCCACAGCCGCAGTGCCTCGTGGTAGCGCTCGGAGGCGGTAGCGTGGTCGCGCCGGGTCATCGCGCGGTGCCCGGCGGCGGCCAGCCGCTCGTACTCCAGGACGTCGTTGCCGGCGCCGCCGGTGTCCAGGCAGTACCCGGCGTAGCGCAGGGCGAGCACGTCCTTGGCCGGGGCGGCGGGGGTGTCCGGCGGTACGGCGGCGGCGATCAGGGTGCGCAGCCGCAGCACATAGGTCTGCAGGGTGCTGAGCGCGCTGCGCGGCGGTTCGCCCTCCCACAACTCCTCCATGAGGGAGGGAATGGGAACGACCCGGCCGGCGTACAGGCTGAGCAGGCCCAGGAGTTTCCGGGGTTTCGCGGCGGTGGGAACGACGTCCCGGCCGTACCGGGTGACTTCCAGTGGGCCGAGGACTTTTACCTGCATGTGCATGTCCATTATGGACCTGACCTCCGTACCCGGGTATCGAACCCGGAGGCGGTATACCCGGCTTTCCTTTCCGGGACGCGCCGACGGCAGCCGCCCGGAAAACCTTTCCCGAGGCGACCCGCTCAGGAAACACCGCGGAAACCGGCCCCGCTCACCGCCAGGGCGGCCACCGCCGCGCCGTCGCGGTCGCGGCCGGCCTCGCCCGCGGTCCCCTCGGCGTCGGGGGCGTCCAGCCCCGGGTGCGAGTTGAGGATGTCGCCGTGCAGGCGTTGGACGCTGGCCAGCGGCTCCAGGCCGAGGGTGTCGTCCAGCACCCGGCGCAGCCGCGCGTAGACCTCCAGCGCGCGGTCCCGGCGGCCGGCGCGGTAGAGCGCCAGCATGTACAGGGCGTGCAGGCTCTCGTGGGTGGGGTGCTGCTCGACGAGCCCGGCCAGCTCGTCCAGCACCCGATGATGTCGGCCGATGCGCAGCTCGGCCTCCATCATCTGCGCCACCACGCTGAGCCGGGACTCCTCCAGGCGGGCGACCTGCACCGACAGCAGCGGGCCGGCCTCCACGTCGACCAGGGCGGGGCCGCGCCACAGCCCCAGGGCGCCGCGGAACCGGTCGGACGCCTCGGCCCACCGGCCGGCCTCCACCGCGCGGTGCCCCTCGGCGGCGAGCCGCTCGTACTCGCGCAGGTCGACCGCGCCGCCGTGGGTGGCCAGCAGGTAGCCGCGGGCCTGGGTGACCAGCACGGCCTTGGCCGCGCTGGCCGGCCGGCCGGCCTCGACCAGCGCGCTCACGATGTGGTTGCGCACGTGCAGCACGTACGTCTGCAGGGTCGTCATGGCGCTGCGCGGCAGGTCCTCGCCCCACAGCTCGTCGAGGATCGACCGGACGGAGAGGAGTTGGTCGGGGTGCGTGGCGAGGAGGGCGAGGAGCTTCCGCGGCTTGGCGGCCGTGGGAACCACATTCCTTCCGCACTCGCGCACCGTGAACGAGCCCAGAACGCTGATGTCCATCCGCCCCGACTTTCCGCTGGATAAGGTGCCCGGCAATTCGCGACCGGCGGGCCGGTAACACGCGTCGGGGCGGGTCCTTCGTCGGCGCGCCGTCCGGCGCGAGCGGTCACGCGGAAGGAGTCACGCCGTCGGGATCACCGTCCGCCACCAGTCGCACACGGAATTGTACGGAGGGCGGACCACGCCAACAAGGCCCTCCAGGGGCGCCCGGCGCGATTCCATCAAGTCCGATTAACGCAACAAATACACGAGCGGAAGAAACCGATTCAGGATTGCCGCTTTTCTTGCGATGCCGTTCGGTTCGGGACGCCGTCCGCGGCGTCCAGCCGCCCGGGCATCCAGCGCAGCACCACCAGCGCCCCCAGCACCGCCATCCCGGCGGCCACCAACGCCGTGGTGTGCATGGCCGCCACGAACGACTCCTGGGCCGCCGCCACCAGGGCCGGCCCGCGCTCCCCGGCCCGCTCCGCACAGGCCGCCGTCGCCTCGATGGACTCCGCCGCCGCCGCCCGACGCCCCTCCGGCACCCCGGACAGCTCCCCCCACACCCCCGCCCGGTACCGGGCACCGAGCAGCGCCCCCAGCACGGCGACGCCGAGCGCGCCGCCCACCTGCCGCACGGTGTTGTTCATCGCCGACCCGGAGGCCGCCTTGGACTTCGGGATCGCGGTCATCACCGAGACCGCGGCCGGCGGCATCACGTGCGCCATCGCCGCGCCCATCAGGAAGAACAGCGGCAGCACCGCCCACATCGGGGTCGACACCCGGACCAGCAGCAGGCCGGTCAGCGTCGCCGCCATCGCCAGCAGGCCCCCCGCGCACACCGCCCGCGGCCCGAACCGGCGCACCGCCAGCGGGCTGAGCGGCCCGAACAGCACGTTCGCCAGCGCCAGGGCCAGCACGTACAGCCCGGCCCGCACCGGGGACAGCCCGCGCACGCTCTGCATGTAGAAGGTGCTGAAGAACAGGAAGCCGGACATCGCGAAGGACACGAAGCCCACCGCGCCCACCGCGGCCGAGAACCCCGGCCGCCGGAAGAACCGGATCTCGAACGCCGGGTGCTCCCGCCGGCTCTCCCACCAGGCGAAGCAGCCGCACAGCAGCAGGCCGGCCAACGCCGGCAGCCACGCCGTGACGACCGTGACCGAGCCCAGCCGGCCCGCCTCGATCACCCCGTAGACCAGCGCGGCCAGGCCCAGCGCGGACAGCACCGCGCCACCGAGGTCCAGCCGCCCGGCCGCCGGGTCCCGGGACTCCGGAACCACCACGGCCACCGCCACCAGGGCCACCGCGACCACCGGCAGGCTCACCAGGAACACCGAGCCCCACCAGAACCGCTCCAGCAGCACCCCACCGGCCACCGGGCCCAGCGCGAGCGCCACACCGACCGTCCCGGCCCACAGCCCGATGGCCCGGGGGCGCTCGCGCAGCGGGAAGACGTCCGCGATGACGGCGAGCGTCACCGGCATCACCGCCGCCGCGCCCATCCCCATCACCGCCCGGGTGCCGATCAGCACCTCGGGGCCCGGGGCGTGGGCGGACAGCACGGACGCCGTGCCGTAGACCGCCAGCCCCAGCAGCAGCACCCGGCGGCGCCCCCACCGGTCCGCCAGCGCGCCGCAGGTCAGCAGCAGCGCGGCGAGCGCCAGCGGATAGGCGCTGAGGATCCACTCCAGCTCGCTGTGCGAGGCGCCCACCCCGGAGGACGGGTCGGCGAGCGTCCGCAGCGCCACGTTGAGCGTGGTGTTGTCCGCGACCACGCAGGTCAGGCAGAGCAGCAGCACGGCGAGCACGTGCCAGCGCCGCGGATGCCCCTCGGCGTGCCCGACCGGCGCGGCCGGCACCTGCGGCGCCCCGGCCTCCGCAGCGGCCTGCGGCACGCCCTCCGGTCCGGCCTCCGGGGCGGCGGCCTCGGACGGGCCGGACCTCGGTTCCGGCACGGCGGCGGACGCGGCCGCCCGGCCCGCGCCGCGGCCATCCGGTTCCGGCGGCCCGCCACCGGCCGGCCCGTCGGACAGCGGCGCCCGGCCCACCGTGTCCGACCCCTCCACCCCACGCATCACGGTCGCCCTTCCCTCGACGTTCCCGGGCGCCGGCCCTCGCCGCCGCCCCGCTGGTTCCCCCGGTCGGTCAGCCGCGCAGCACCTGGCCGGCGTAGCCGTCGGCCGCCGGACCGAACTGGAGCATCGCGTGCGTCGCCGCCGCGTTGACGTCCCGCCAGAAACGCTGCAGCGGGTGCGAGGCCGACTGGCCCCGGGTGCCGGCCGAGCGCACCAGCCGGCCCACCGCGTCCACCAGCAGGTCGGCCGCCAGCGCCGCGTCCCGGGTGCCGCGGGCCTGCTCCAGCTCGGTGACCCGGCCGCGGTCCGCCACCACCGCGGCCCGCTCCAGCAGCAGCGCCGCGGCGTCGATCTCCCCGGAGGAGCGGGCCAGCGGCTCGGCGAGCGAGGCCGCGCCCGGGGCGCACGCCTTCTCCGCCACCACCTCGCGCCAGGAGGCCAGCGCGCCGCGGGCGGCACCGAGCACCGGGGCGGCGAAGGTCAGTCCGTTCACCGCGCGCAGCGGCACCCGGTGGCACGGCGCCGAGCCGGGCGGGGCGTTGCCCTCCAGGACGTCGCCGCGGGTGAAGGTCCGCGACGCCGGCACGAACACGTCCTCCGCCACCAGGGTGTTGCTGCCGGTGCCGCGCATGCCGGCGGTGAACCAGGAGTCCACCACCGTGAAGTCCGCGCGCGGCAGGGCGAAGAACCGCTGCTCCTGCCGCCCGCCGGCGGTCGCCGCCGTGCCCAGGACCAGCGCCCACTCGGCGAAGTCCACCGCGCTGACGAACGGCCAGGTGCCGGCCAGCCGCCAGCCGCCGTCCGCCTCACGGGCCTTGCCCAGCGGCATCAGCGCCCCCACCACCAGGGTGTCCGGGCCGCGCTCCCACAGCTCCTGCCGGCCCTCGGCGGGCAGGTAGGCGGCCATCCGGGAGATCCCCGCGGTGAGCGAGGCGTACCAGGCGGCCGACGCGCAGCCCTCCCCCACCACGGCCACGGCCTGCAGCAGGTCGGCGAAGGTCGACTCGGCGCCGCCGTGCGCCGCGGGCACGAAGTGCCGCGCGAACCCGGCGGCGATGGTCTCCTCGACCACCTCCCGGCTCAGCCGGCGGTCGCTCTCGGCGCGGGCGGCTCCACCGGCCGCCGTCCGGGCCAACCGCCGGGCGGCCGGGACCAGTCCGGCGGCGATCGTCTGGTCCAGCGTCATGGGGTGCTCCTGGTCCTGGTCGGGGTGGGGGCCGGCGCCGCCGTCTCGGCGGGTCCGGGGCCGGCGGGCGCGCCCTCGGCCGGCGGTTCGGCGCCCAGTCGCCGGTAGGCGCGCTGGTAGTAGATGAGCGGCTCGCCGTCGCCGACCACGGTGCGGCGCACCTCGGCGACGAGGATCAGGTGGTCACCGGCGGGCACCCGGTCGGCCGTCCGGCACTCCAGGCGGGCCAGCGTGCCGGGCAGCAGGGGGATGCCGCCGGGCCCGCGCACCAGCGGCTGCCCGGCGAACTTGTCGACGTCCTTGCGGGAGAACCGCCGCGCCGTCGCCTCCTGCTCCCGCCGCAGCACGTGGATGGCCAGCCAGCCCGCCTCCTGGAAGGCGGACAGGCAGTTGGCCGTCAGGTCGATGCAGACCAGCACCATCGGCGGGTGGAGCGAGACGGCCGAGAAGGAACTGGCCGTGAAACCGTGCGGACGACCGCCGGCGTCCGCCGTGGTGACCACGGTGACCCCGCTGGCCCAACGGCCCATGCAGGCGCGGAAGTGGTCGACTGCGACCGGTTGGGGGAGCATCGGCGCGCCCGCCCGCTCAGCGGGGCCGGTCGTGCTCGACGGTCCGGGACCGGACGAGCAGCCGCCCGTCCACCCGGACCAGCACGTCGCGCACCTCGCCGCTGGGGGCGCAGACCGGCGCCTGTCCCGGGCGGCTGGTGACGATCAGCGAGTAGCACGAGGCGTGGACGCTGCCGTCGTCCCGCGGGTCCAGGCGCAGCATGGTGAACCAGTGGCGCCGCTGCCCGGGATCCGCGGCGAAGCGCCCGTGGAAGGCGTGCAGCTCGGCGGCGATGGCGGCCGGGGTGCGCACCGGCGGGACGGCCGGGTTGTAGGACAGCTCGCCGTCCTCCGTGAAGGTGGCCGCGTACTCGTCGTACCTGCCCTCGTCGACGTGGCTCATCTGCACCGCGTAGAACTGCTGCACCTCGGCGTAGAGTTCCGCGAAGTCGCCGGGGGTGGCGGCGGGGTCGATGGTGAGCTGGGTGGTCGGGCTGGTGGTGGGGCCGGTCATCGTGGCCTTTCGTCTCGTCCGGTGGGGTCGGTGGGCGGGACCGTGGTCCACGGTTGCCCTCCGGGGTCGCGTGCGACTTGAGAAACGCTCACGTGGCCGTGGGCCGGATCGGCCGGGAGCCCGGGAGGCCGGGGCGGCGGAACCGGGGTGCCGAAGTGGCGCAGGCGTGCGCGGCGGCGGGACACCAGGTCGTCGCCGGACAGGCCGGCCAGCTCCGCCAGGGCCGCCGTGAGCGCGGCGCGCAGCCGGTCGGCGGTCAGCGCGGGATCGGCGGCGGCGCCGCCCTCCGGCTCCGGGACGACGCCGTCCACGACGCCGAGCCGGAGCAGGCTGGGTGCGTCGAGGCCCAGCACGGCCGCGGCGCGTGGGGCGGCGGCCGGGTCGTGCCACAGGATGGCGGCGCAGTCCTCGGGGCTGATCACCGAGTACACCGCGCCGGACAGGGCCAGGGTCCGGTCGGCGACCGCGATGCCGAGCGCCGCCGCGCCACCGCCCTGCCCGACCACCGCGGTGACGACCGGCACCGGCAGCGCGGCCATCAGCCGCAGGTTCTCGGCGATGGCGCCGGCCTGGCCGTGCTCCTCGGCCTGCGGGCCCGGGTGGTCGCCGGGGGTGTCCACCAGGGTGACCACCGGCAGGCCCAGCTTGGCGGCCAGCCGCATCACCCGGGCGGCCTTGCGGTGGCCGGCCGGCGAGGGGGTGGCGTGGCCGGGCGCGCCCGGGCCGGCGCCGGCGCCCCTGCCGCGGTGACCGATCACGGCGACCGGGCGGCCGGCCAGCCGGGCGGTGCCGGCCAGCACCGCCGGGCAGTCGCCGCCGGCCCGGTCGCCGCGCAGTTCCTGGAAGTCGTCGAAGGCGAGGGCGAGGTAGTCCGGCACGCCGGGGCGGTCCGCGGAGCGGGCGGCGAGCACCTGTTCCCAGGGATCCAGGGGCGGCAGCGCGTCGGGGTCGCGCAGCAGCCCGTCGCGGTCCCCTTCGCGGCCCGGCCCTCGCTCCGACGCCGGGACGCCGGCCGGGCCGGGGGCGGGGACCGGGGCCGGGCCGGGGGGGTTGAGGGCCAGCAGCCGGCCGAGCTCCCGGCGCAGCGCGCGCCGCGGCACCACCATGTCGACGAGGCCGCGGGCGAGCAGGAAGCCGGCCGTCTGGAAGTCCTCGGGGAGCCGGCGGGCCGCCGCCCGCTCCACCACGCGCCGGCCGGCGAGGCCGAGACGGGCGCCCGGCTCGGCGACGATGACGTCCGCGAGGGTGGCGAAGCTGGCGGCCACGCCCCCGTAGGTGGGATCGGTGACCAGCGAGACGGTGAGCACCCCGGCCTCGTCCAGTCGGCCCATCGCGGCGCTGGTCCGGGCCGTCTGCGCCAGCGCGATGGGCCCCTCCTGCATCCGGAGGCCGCCGGAGGCGGTGACCAGCAGCAGCGGGGCGCGTTCGGCCAGCGCGGTCTCGGCGGCCCGCACCACGGCCTCCCCGGCCGCGGCGCCGAGGCTGCCGCCGAGGAACCGGAAGTCCATCACGGCGCAGACGGCTGGGCGCCCCTCGACGTCGATCCGGGCGCACAGCACCGCGTCGTGCAGGCCGGTGCGTTCCCGGGCGGCGGCCAGCCGCCGCGGATAGGGCACGGTGTCGGTGAACTCCAGCACGTCCTCACGCACGGTGACCGGCGGCAGGAGGCGAACGCTGCCGGGGTCGGCGAGCAGGTCCAGGCGCTCCCGTGCCGGGAGCCGGTCGTGCCGGCCGCACTCGGGGCAGACCCGCAGGTCGTCCCTCCAGCGCTGGGCGTCGACCCGGGCACGGCATCCCGGGCAGACCACCCGCCCGTGGCGGGCGCGTCCCGGTGCCGGTCGGTCGGGCGTGTTGGTCATCGGTGTCCTCGCGGCTCCTCGGGGCCACCGGGGCGTCCGGGTGGCCCGTGCGTCGTCCGCCACCCTGCGCAGCGGCGCTCGACCGCCACCGGAGGATCACTCAGGTGCCACGCGGATCCGGCGCCATGGGCGCCCGCCAGCGTGGTGACGTCACGTCATGGGCGGTGCGCCTCCACCGGTATGCGAGGAAACGTCACTACGGTCACCGGCCGAAGGATGCCCGACAACCCGGTCACGCTCCCAAGGAGGAATCGATGCCGGAGCCCCAGCGTGGTCGTGGGCGACGCAGGCGCCCGCTCCAGGCCGCCCGGACGGCGGCCACCCTCCCCCTGGCCCTCGCCCTGTCGCTGACGCCGGCTGCACCGGCGGCCGCGTCCGAACCCGTCATCGCGGTGTACGACTGCTACTCCGCCCACGTCCAGGGCAGCCACACGGTGGCCCACGCGATCAAGCTGTACGGCGACGCCCCGCAGCGGGTGACCCCTCGGGAGTCCTTCCCGGTGGTCGTGGACGTCCCGCCCTTCGTGGCCGACCCGCGGTTCAACTCCGAGGTGCGGCAGGTGCGGTTGAGCTTCCTGCTGCCGGCGGACGCCACCGTGGTCGGGGCCGAGGTGTCCGGCGGATCCGCGCCGGCGCGCGTGCTGAGGGACCACGAGGTGGTGGTGCTGGAGGCCGAGGGGCCCTTCCCGGCCGGGGAGGTGATCGCCCTGCCGTCGCTGACCCTCCACCTGCGGCCGGGGGACGACGGCGCCGAGGAGCTCAGCCTGCGTCACGGCGGGGCGACGCTCGCCGAGCCGGCGTTCTCCTGGCTGGGCACCGGTTCCCAGGGCGAGCCCCATCCACTCGCCTGCTTCCTGCCCGCCCCGGTGCCGCTCACCAGCACGGAGGTGGGGCCCGAGGAGCCGCGCGGTTCCCGGCGCACGTGACCACCGGCAGCAGAAACGTCACCGCATGGCCGTGCCCGGACGCGTGGTGCCCCGGAGCCCGGGTCGGCTCCGGGGCACCACCCCGCGGGTGGGTCAGACCGGGGCGGCGGCGCCGGTGACGGCGTCGTCCCCCGGCTTCGTCGCGCCCGGCACGGTGGCCCGCTCCGCGGCGTGCGCGGCGGCGCGCTCCATCGTCGCGCGGCACTGCGCGCCGAGGATCTCCCGGGCGTGGCGGCGGGCGTCCTCCAGCGTGGCGCCGGCGCCCAGCACCTCGCCGATCGTGGCCGGGTTCACCGAGACGGTGTGCCGGACGCTGATCGTCGATCCGCCGCCCTGCTCCGCCGGGACGTCGCTGAAGGTCCACAGCCCGCTGTGACCGAGCAGCGGCTTGGGGACGGTGATGTGCTTGAAGGCGATGCGCTCGCCCGGGAACAGCACCCGGACCGCGCTGGTGGCCGTGGTGGAACCGTCGTCGGCCACGGTCTCCAGCTCCAGGTTCTCGATGCCCTCGCGGTAGTCGCGCAGCACGGCCTTGGTCACCCGCGGCAGGCGCTCCGGCCACGCCTCAGCCTCGGCGACGAACGCGTAGGCGTCGGCGGCGGAGCCGGCGATCCCGGACAGCGCCTCCTCGAAGGAGAACACCAGCTCGTCGGCGGAGTGGCCGAGCTCCGCGACACCGCGCAGCCGGGCCAGCTCGACCGTGCTGTTGCGGTCGAGCGTCCTGGTGATCTGCTCCCGGATCTCGGGGGTGTCCTCCAGCGGCACGAAGCGGTGCGTCAGCACCACCTCGGAGCGCTCGCCGTCCAGCGGGCGGAAGCGCCACTCGCCGGTCATGGTGCGGAACGGGGGACGGCTGTGCGCCTGGGCGTAGGTGACGACCAGGCGCTCCGGGTCGTGGGTGCGCCGCGTGGTCCAGTTCAGGACGTTGCCGTCGAGCAGCGCCCACAGGTGGAAGCGCTCCACGCTCGGGGTGCGCTCGATGTGGTCGGTGTGGACCGTGGGGCCGAAGAGCACCGGCCAACGGGTGACGTCCGCGATGATCCCGTACAGGTCGCTGGCCCGCGCGGTGATGACCTCGCTGTGCTCCAGCGCGTACTCCCGCTGCTGCTCGCTCACGCCACCACACCTCCGTTCACGGTCTCCAGGACGGCGCGCGGCGTGCGCAGCTCGGTGATCACCTCGTCGGGGATCTTCACCCCGCGCTCCTGCTCGATGCGCGCGGCCATCTCCATCAGGGCCAGCGAGTCGTAGCCGAGGTCCCCGAAGTCGGTGTCCATGATGTCGCCGGCCAGGGCGGCGTTGCCGTCCGCGCCGGCGCAGGCGGTGAGCAGCCGCCGGATGTCGTCGAGGGCCATCTGGCCGTCGGGCGACCCGGTCTGCTGGCCGGGGACGACGCCGGTCGCGTCGCCCGGCTCGGCGGGTCGGGTGGTGGTCGGGGACTGGTCGGTCACGCGTGCTCCTCGGTCGCTTGGGGTGAAGGTGGGTGTCGGTGGTGGGTCACCGGGCGCCGTGCGGTGCCTCGTCGTCCATGGCCCGCACGACCATGGCGGAGTTGAAGCCGCAGCGGCCCCGGGCGAGCACCAGGGCCCGGCGCACCGGCTGGCGGCGCGGCTCGCCCCGCACCAGGTCGATTCCGTACTCGTCGGGCACGTCCACGGTGTGGGCGGTCGGCGGGATCAGGCCGTCCCGGATGGCCAGCAGGGCGGCCACCAGGTCCAGCGGCGGACCTCCGGCGTACAGCCGGCCGATCAGCGCCTTGGGGGCGGTGACCGGGACCCCGTGCGGCCCGAACACGGCGCCGATCGCCTCCGCCTCGGCGCGGTCGTGCTCGGGGACCCCGGAGGAGTCGGCGAAGACCACGTCGATCTCCTCCGGCGTCAGGCCCGCGTCCGCGATGGCCAGCCGGGCGGCGCGGGCCAGGCCGCGCGGCCTGGGCGAGCCGGGCGGCGGGTCGAAGGTGGCCGCGTAGCCGGCGATGGAGCCGTAGCGCCGCGGGGCGCCGCGCTCCAGCGCCAGGTGCTCCTCCTCCAGGACCAGCACGGCACCGCCCTCGCCGGGCACGTGCCCGTCGGCGGCGGCGTCGAACGGCCGGAAGGCGTGCTCCGGCCGGTCGGCGCGGCTGACCCAGCCCCCGGAGAGGTGGGAGATCCAGCCCCAGGGGTCGAAGGCGGAGTCGGCGCCGCCGGTGATCAGCAGGCGGGTGCCGCGCCGCGCGGCGCGGCGCGCGTGGCCGACCGCGTCGAGTCCGCCGGCCTGCTCGCCGACCAGGGCGGCGCTGGGGCCGCGCATCTGGTGGCGGATGGAGATCTGGCCGGTGTTGCAGGCGTAGAACCAGGCGAAGGACTCGTAGACGCTGACGAACTGCGGGCCCTGCGACCAGAGCTTGCGGAACTCCCGGTGGGTGAACTCGTGGCCGCCGGAGGCGTTGGACATCACCACGCCCATGTCGTACTCGGGGACGTCGTCCGGTCCGAGGGCGGCGTCGTCGATGGCCCGTTCGGCGGCGTAGAGGGCGAGCCGGGTGACCCGGTCGGTCTGCGGCAGCAGCCGGCCGGGGATGTGCGCGGCGTCGTCGAAGTCGGGGATCAGGCCGGCGAGCCGGCACGGGTAGCGGGAGGTGTCGAAGGCCTCGATGGTCCGGATGCCCTCGTGGCCCTCCAGCAGGGCCGTCCAGTACTTCTCCGGGTCGAGGCCGTTGGGCGAGGCGACGCCGATGCCGGTGACCACCACGCGGCCGGTGCCCTGGGCACCGGCCGTGGCGTCCGGGGCCGGCGCGGTCCGCGGCGGCGGCGTCGGTGACCCGGGGGTTCGGGAGGCGACGGTCTCGGTCATGCGGCCTTCCCTTCGAGGCGGCGCAGCACCATGGCGCTCTGGAACCCGCCGAACCCACTGCCGACCGTCAGCACCGTGTCCAGGTGGCGCTCGCGGGCGGTCAGCGGCACGTAGTCGAGGTCGCACTCGGGGTCGGGCTCGTGCAGGTTGGCGGTGGGCGGAACCACGCCGTGCCTGATGGCGAGCGCGCAGGCGGCGATCTCGATCGATCCGATGGCGCCGAGGGAGTGGCCGACCATGGACTTGATGGAGCTGATCGGGACGGACCGGGCGTGCTCGCCCAGGGCGCGCTTGAAGGCGGCGGTCTCGTGCCGGTCGTTCTGCTTGGTGCCGGAGCCGTGCGCGTTGATGTAGTCCACGGCCGTCCCCGGCTGGCGGGACTCGTCCAGGGCGACCCGGATGGCCTCCGCCATCTCGCGGCCGTCGGGCTTCAGGCCGGTCATGTGGTAGGCGTTGCAGCGGGTGGCGTAGCCGGTGATCTCCGCGTAGATGGGCGCGCCGCGGCGGCGGGCGTGCTCGTACTCCTCCAGGACGAACATGGCGGCGCCCTCGGCGAGCACGAAGCCGTTGCGGGAGCGGTCGAAGGGCCGGGAGGCGCGTTCGGGGGCGTCGGTGCGCGGCGTGGTGGCCTTGATCGCGTCGAAGCAAGCCATGACGATGGGTGAGACGGGGGTGTCGGAGGCGCCGGTGAGCATCACGTCGGCGGAGCCCTCGAGGATGAGTTCCCGGGCGTAGCCGACCGCGTCGAGCCCGGAGGTGCAGCCGTCCGAGACCATGGTGACCGGTCCCTCGGCGCCGGCCGTCCAGGCCACCTCGGCGGGCATGGCGCTGGGGACCAGGTAGTCGATCATGTGCGGGGAGAGGTGGTCGTAGTCGACCAGCCACTTGCGCCCGCTGTCGGAGAGCACCAGGTACTCGTTCTCCAGGCTGGTGGCCGCGCCGACCGCGCTGCCCAGGCTGACCCCGAAGCGGTGCGGGTCCAGCGCGTCCGGCTCGATGCCACTGTCCGCCATGGCGTCCCGGGCGCAGACCACGGCCAGCTGCGCGGCGCGGTCCATCCGGCGGATCTCGCGGGGGGTCAGCCCCTCGGCCTCCGCGTCGAAGTCGCACTCCCCGGCGACCTGGGAACGGTAGCGGGTGGGGTCGAACAGGGTGATGCGGCGGGTGGCGGTGCGGCCGGAACTGAGCAGGTCCCAGAACTCCTTGGTCCCGGAGCCGCCGGGCGCTCGGACACCGATTCCGGTGATGACGGTGCGCCGGGTCACGGCTCACCTCCGGCGGACGCGTCGGGCTGGGTGTGTTTCACAGGCGTCTCCCCTCGGGCGGGCGCCGCCGGACCGCTGGTGCGGCACGGCGGCGCCGGCGACGGGATCAGCCTTTCCACGGCCGCTCGCACACCGCTAGAGCGGTGCTGGTGAGGCGTGGGAGCGTGGGAGCGGCTTCGTGTGGCGCCTCAGCGGTGGCCGCCGCGGGCCCGGCTGGGCTGGACCCGGGGTGGTTCGCCGGGGGCCTTGGGGTGGTCCGGCGGGTAGGGCAGGTCGCCGAGTCCGGCCTCCGCCTCGTGCCGGTCGGCCAGTTCCAGCAGCGGCGTGAGGTCGAAGGCGTGCTCCGCCATGTCCGCGTGGACGTCGCCGAGTTCGGCGAGCCGTCCGGGTACGGTGAGCAGGTCGAAGTCCTCGGGCTCCACCCGGTCCAGTTCCTCCCAGCGCAGCGGGGTGGAGACGGTCGCCCGGGGGCGGGCGCGCAGCGAGTAGGCGGAGGCGATCGTGCGGTCGCGGGCCATCTGGTTGTAGTCGACGAAGACCTTGCTGCCGCGTTCCTCCTTCCACCAGGCGCTGGTCACCCGCTCCGGCATCCGGGCCTGGAGCTCGCGCGCGAGGGCGATCAGGGCGCGCCGCACCTCGGTGAAGGTCCAGCGCGCGAGGATCGGGACGTAGACGTGCACCCCGCGTCCGCCCGAGGTCTTGGGCCAGCCGCGCAGGCCGTACTCGGCCAGCAGGGGGCGCAGTTCCAGGGCGGCCCGCACCGCGTCGGAGAAGTCGGTGCCGGGCTGCGGGTCGAGGTCGATGCGCAGTTCGTCGGGGTGGTCGACGTCGTCGCGGCGCACCGGCCAGGGGTGGAAGGTCAGGCAGCCGAGGTTGGCGGCCCACACCACGGCCGCCGGCTCGGTGGGGCACAGCTCGTCGGCGTACCGGCCGCTGGGGAAGGAGATCCGCGCGGTGGCCAGCCAGTCCGGCCGCTTGGCCGGGGCCCGCTTCTGGTAGAACCACTCGCCGTCCACGCCGTCCGGGAAGCGCTGCAGCGTGGTGGGGCGGTCGCGCAGCACGCGCAGCGCGGCCTCGGCGACGGCCGCGTAGTACCGGGCCACGTCCAACTTGGTGAAGCCGCGCTCCGGGTAGTACACCTTGTCCGGGTTGGTCACCCGCACGGCGCGCCCGCCGACCGTCAACTCCGTCGCTCCGCCCATGACGCCACGCTAGGCCCGCCGCCGGATGGCCGCCTCCCGACGGGCGCGGCGGCGGGGCCGGCCGGACAATCGCGGCATGGACCTTCCGGTGATGCCCCCGGTGAAGCCGATGCTGGCCAAGGCGGTGCCCGAGATCCCCCCGGGCATGAGCTACGAGGCCAAGTGGGACGGCTTCCGGGCGATCGTCTTCCGGGACGGCCCGGAGCTGGAGATCGGCAGCCGCACCGGGCGCCCGCTGACCCGCTACTTCCCCGAGCTGGTGGAGGGGCTGCTGGCGAACCTGCCGCGGCGGTGCGTGGTGGACGGGGAGATCGTGATCGCCCACGACGGGCGGCTGCACTTCGAGGAGCTGCTGGAGCGCATCCATCCGGCGGCCTCCCGGGTGCGGATGCTGGCCCAGCGCAGCCCGGCCTCGTTCGTCGCCTTCGACCTGCTGGCCCTGGAGGACATGGCGCTGCTGCCGGTGCCGATGGAGCAGCGGCGCGCCACCCTGGTGGAGGTGCTGCGGGGGGCCGCGGAGCCGGTGTTCACCGCCCCGGCGACCCGGGACGAGGCGGTCGCCCGGGAGTGGTTCGAGCACTTCGAGGGGGCGGGACTGGACGGCGTGGTGGCCAAGCGGCCGGACGGGCCCTACCTGCCGGACGAGCGGGCGATGTTCAAGGTCAAGCACGAACGGACGGCGGACTGCGTGGTGGCCGGCTACCGGGAGCACCGCAGCGGGCCGGTGGTCGGTTCGCTGCTGCTGGGGCTGTACGACGCCGCCGGGCGGTTGCAGCACGTGGGGGTGAGCGCGTCCTTCCCGATGCGGCGCCGGCGGGAGCTGGTGGAGGAGTTGGCGCCACTGCGGATGCCGGACGTGGCGGGGCACCCCTGGGCGGCGTGGGGGGAGGAGGCGGCGCACGCGCGGGACCGGCTGCCGGGCGGGCCGAGCCGGTGGACGGCGGGCAAGGACCTGTCCTGGGTGCCGCTGCGCCCGGAGCTGGTCTGCGAGGTGGCCTACGACCACATGGAGGGCGACCGGTTCCGGCACACCACGCGGTTCCGGCGGTGGCGCCCGGACCGGGATCCGGCCGGCTGCACCTACGCGCAGTTGGAGGAGCCGGTCTCCTACGACCTGGCCGAGGTGCTGCGGCCCGGTGCGGGTGGCGAGGAGTAGGACGGCGCCCCGGTGGTAACGCGGTGGCGTCGCGCGGTCGCGCGTGTGCGCGCGGTGCCGCAGCCGTCGATGTGGAAGGTGGATGGAATGCTCCTGGTGAACCTGGTGGCCCGGCCGGCATTGGCGTGGATCTTCGTGCGCAGTGGGGCGGAGGGGCTGCGTGACCCGCAGGGCAGGGTGCAGGCGGGATCCGAGTTGCTGGAGCGGGCGCAGGACGCGGTGCCGGGCCTGGCGCGCTGGGACAAGCGGACGCTGGTGCGGATGCACGCGGGCGTGGAGCTGGTCGGGGGCACGATGCTGGCCCTGGGGAAGGTGCCCCGGCTGGCCGCGCTGGCGCTGGCGGCGGCGATGGTCCCGTCGACGGTGGTGGCGCACGCCTACTGGACGTACGACGATCCGGAGCAGCGGGCCATGCAGCTCATCCAGTTCCGCAAGAACGTGGCGATCATCGGTGGGCTGCTGGTGGCGGCGGCGGACACCGGCGGGCGGCCCAGCCTGTGCTGGCGGGCCCGGCACGCGGTGGACCGGCTCTCCGTGCCGTCGCTGCCCTCGCTGCCCGGGCACTGAGCGGCCCCGGGGCACGGTCTGCTCCGTTCGGCGGCGGGAGCGGCGGCCAGATGGCGGGGAGCGGCGCGGACGCCCGGGTGGGGGCGGGCGCGCGGCCCGCCCCCACCCGGCGCGCGGGGTCGCCGACCGGGGGTCGGCTCGGTCCCGGTTCGGTCACCGGGTCACTTGACGGTGCAGGCACCGCCGTTCAGGGTGGCCGCGGTGGGCTCCCCGTTGGTGCCGGTGTGGCTGCCGATGAAGCCGAAGGTCGCGGTGGCGCCGGCGGCGATGGTGCCGTTGTACGCGGCGTTGGTCACGGTGACGTCGGCTCCGGTCTGGGTGTGGGTGCCGCCCCAGATCTGGGTGATCCGCTGGCCGTTGGGGAAGCTCCACTTCAGGGTCCAGCCGTCGATCGCCGTGGTGCCGGTGTTCCTGATGGTCACCGCGCCCTGGAAGCCGCCGCTCCAGGAACCGCTGACCGAGTAGTCCACCTCGCAGGTCGTGGCGGGCGGGGTCGTGGGGGGCGGGGAGGTCGGGGGCGGGGAGGTCGGGTCGGTGGGCGCCGGGGAGGTCGGCGGGTCGGTCGGGTCGGGGCTCTCCCCGACCGCGTCGCCCCAGATGATGCCGCGGCCGTTGGTGGCGACGTAGACCCGTCCGTGGACCCGGGGGTCGCCGGTGATGGTGGCGCCGGTCCAGGCCCACTGGTGGTCGTCGTCGTTGATCCGCACCCACTGGGCGCCGCCGTCGTCGGAGCGGTAGATGCCGCGGACGCCGTCGACCTGTGCGCTGGTGTAGAGCGCCGGGTAGGTCTTGCCCGGGGCGGCCTTGCCGAAGCCGATGTTGTCGGCCTCCTCGACGTTGCCCAGCTTGGTGAAGCTGGCGCCGCCGTCGGTGGAGTGCCACAGGCCGGTGCCGCCGGCCAGCCAGATGTCGCCCTCGATGCCGGGCACGGCCTTGAAGCGGGCCTCCCCGGTGGGCAGGCCGGTGGCCGCGGTGGCGGTGAAGGAGGCGCCGCCGTTGGTGCTCCGGTAGAAGGTGCCGTTCGCGAAGCCGTAGAAGGTGTTCTTGTTGACCCGGTCGGACTCCACCACGGCGCCCTGCGGGATGCCGGTCGAGGCCGTCCAGCTGCTGCCGAAGCCGGTGGTGACGTGGACGCCCGCGCCGCCCGGGCTCCACACGGTGGTCGAGCCGTCGGCGGCCGTGGCCACGGTTCCGCCGCTGGTGGCACCGGAGACGTTGCTGCCGGCGAACCAGTTGGCGCCGTTGTCGGTGGAGAAGGCGATGCGTCCGGTGGACTCGACGTTGCCCACCCGGACCACCGTGTTCGGGTTGGACTCGGCGTAGTCCAGGGCGGTGGTGCTGGTGAAGGTGGGGCTGGTGAACATCATGCCGGGGACCTTGGTGAGGTCGGTGTGCCGGAAGCCGCCGATGTCACCGAGGCCGCTGATCAGCGGGGCGCCGGAGGGCGGGGCGACCAGGTCGAGCACCGCGGTCTCCTCCAGGCCGCCGACCATGGGCCGGATGTCGACGGTGCCGCCGGTGTCCCAGGCGGTGAGGTTCTCGGTGCCGTAGATGGTGGCGCCGGTGCCGTACATCATCCGGTCGGAGTCGAACGGGTCGATCTCCAGGGCCTCGGTCATCCAACCGAGCTTGGGGGTGACCTCCGGCGGCTGGGGGTTGGCGCCGAAGGTCAGCCACGGCACGGAGGAGATGTCCAGGTCGTAGCGGAGGGTGCGGTTGGGGTAGGACGACCACTGCCAGATCGGGGTCCAGGTGGCGCCGCTGTCGGTGGAGCGGAAGATCTGGGTGTCCGGCCACCAGGAGCTGTAGCCGGTGACCATGATGGTGCTCGGGTCCTGCCGGTCGACGGTGAGGCCGCTGTAGCCGAAGTAGGCCGGGTCGCTGGGGGCGTCCGAGGCCATCGGGCTGATCCGGGTCCACTCGCCGGTGGCGGTGGTCAGCCGCCAGACGTCGCCGGAGGTGCCGTCGTAGGGGCCGCCGGTGTCGCTGGTGGTGATGTAGAGGTAGCCGTTCTCGTGGTCCAGGACGCCCTTGTGCGGGACGAAGCCGGTGGGCTGGCCGGCCACCCGCTCCCAGGTGGCACCGCCGTCGGTGGTGCGGTAGACGTTGTTCTCCTTGTCGGCGACGCCGACGTAGATGGTCTGGGTGGCCCGGCCGGCGCTGCCGGTGCGCGGGTCGAACGTCACCCAGACGACGCCCTGGATGTCGCTCTGGTAGCCGGAGCTGTCGTTGGGGTCGGCCACGTAGGTGCCGGGGTTGGGGAAGTTGCCGACCTCGGCCCAGGTGGCGCCGTAGTCGGTGCTCTTCCACAGGCCGTTGCCGCTCTCGGCGCCGTAGTAGAGGATCCGGTTGTCGTTGGGGTCGATGGCCAGGCGTTCGCCCATGCCCCGGCCGGGCATGTTGCCGCCGACCTTGAACGGCAGCTCGGTGGTCTGCCAGGTCTCGCCCCGGTCGGTGGAGCGCAGGATGGCCCCGTTGTTCGGGTCCCAGTCGTTGGTGTAGTTGCCGGCGGCCACGTAGACGCGGTCGGGGTCGACCGGGTCGGTGGCCAGGCTCAGCACGCCGGAGTGGCCCCAGTCGTCCCAGCCGACGTGGTCCAGCAGCGGGATCCAGCGGCCGGTCGCCGGGTCCTGCCGGTAGGCGCCGCCGATGTCGGTCCGGGCGTAGACGAGGCCCGGCTCGCTCTGGTTGAAGATGATCCCCGGCACGAACCCGCCGCCGGCGATCTCCACGTTCTTCCAGTCGTACTCCTGGCTGGGTGCGGCGGCCGCCGCCGACTCCGCGGACGCGGGCACGGCGATGCCCGCGATTCCGACGGCTCCCAGGCAGAGGCTCGCCGTCGCTGCGGCGAAGGCGGCTCTGACTCTTCGTTGCATTCCTAGGGGCTCCTTGGCCTCGGGCCCGCGTGCGGTCGTGGCGGGCAACTCCCGCGGGCTTTCCCGTCGTGGTGCGCTCGGCGAGGAACGGCCGGGAGGCTGGGGCCCCCGCGCCCGAGGAGGGGCGGCGAGGACGCGCGACCCCCGAGTACTGACAAGGCCATGCCAAATACCCCACCGACGCGGCCCCCGACGAGCATGTCCGACCACAGATAGTTTGCAGAGGCGCCAAACAAATAACAAGACGAAATCACCACCCTCCACGCCCCCGAGGCCCGGCCGGCGGGGCATCGGCCGTGGAGTGGCGCTTACCACTCTCCTGATTGAACATGGTATTCATCTGCACAAGCGAATGCTGTGCGACAAGCGGCACGCGACAAGCGGCATGCGACAGAACGAGGAGCGGCGCCATGTCCGGATGGGAACCACAGGTCGAGGTCGGCGAGTACACGGTCCGGGCCGCACGACCGGCCGACCTGGACGGCGCGCGCAGCGTCATGCTGGACACCTTCTACCGGGAGTTCGGCTACGGCTACGTGCCGGCCTGGCACGCCGACGTGATGGACCCGCGCACCGCCTACCTGGACCACCCGCGCCACCTGCTGGTGGTGGCGGTCCGGGACGAGGAGGTGGTGGCGACCACCGGGCTGAGCTCACACGGTCCCGCCCACCCGCCGCACCCGCGCTGGATCGCCGAGCGCTACCCGAGCGGGCGCACGGCGCAGTTGCTGCGGGTATACGTCCGCCCGGAGCACCGCCGCCGCGGCCTCGCCGGCGCGATGGTGCGGTACGCGTGCGACTTCGCGGCGGCCACCGAGGGGTACGACACGGTCTACCTGCACACCAACGTGAACATCGAGGGCGCGGAGCCGTTCTGGCGGGGCGTGGCCAAGGAAATCTTCGACGCGCGGACCACCGGCGAGCACGGCCCCGGCTTCGGCACCGTGCACTTCGAGATCCCGCTGGCCGGCTGACCCCACCCCTCCCCCTCCGGCAGCCTCCCCCACGCGTCGCCCTCCCTTCCCGACAGCGCCTCCACATTCTTGCGGGAATTTTCCGCAAGCCCTTGTGACGGCCGATCACCGGTGGTTCACTCGGCGGCGGGACCGCGCCGGGCGGACCCGCCACCCAGCGACGGCGCCGGGTGCGCCGCGAGGAGGGGTGGACGATGGACGAGTACGACGTGCTGGTGGTCGGGGGAACCGGGGTGGACACCATCGTCCGGGTGGACACGCTCCCGCTGCCGTTCCAGGACTCCATCGGGGTGCCCCCCATCCAGGACTACGTCGCGCACACCGGCAACGGCGTGGCGCTCGGCATGCTCACCCTGGGCCTGCGCACCAAGTTCATCGACTTCCTCGGCGACGACCCGCAGGGGGAGCAGATCCTGGCCGCCTACGCCCGGCGCGGCCTGGACTTCAGCCACCTGCCTGCCCCGGCCGGGACGCCGCGCGCGGTGAACCTGGTGGACGCGGAAGGACGGCGGCTGTCCCTCTACGACGGCCGCCACCCGGCCGACCTGCTGATGCCGAGGGACTTCTACCTGCCCTTCCTCCAGCGGGCCCGGCACGTCCACCTGTCGATCATCAACCACACCCGGGCGCTGTGGGACGACATCGAGCGCCTCGGCGTGTCGACCTCCACCGACCTGCACGACTGGGACGGCCGCAACCCCTACCACCTGCAGTGGGCGCTCCGCGCCGACGTGGTCTTCCTCAGCGCCAGCGCCCTGCGGGGAGGCGCGGACGGCGACCGGCACGAGGAGGCCATGCGCGCCATCCTCACCGAGGGGCGGGCCCGGGTGGTGGTCGCCACGGCCGGCGCGGAGGGCTGCTTCGTGCTCACCCGCGAGGAACTGGAGGAGCGCGACGGGGCGGTGCGGCACTTCCCGGCCGTGCCGCCGGCGCCGGACCGTCCGGTGGTGGACAGCAACGGGGCCGGCGACGCCTTCGTCTGCGGCTTCCTCACCTCCTTCCTGGCCGGACGGCCGGTGCCGGAGTGCGTGCTCGCCGGCTCGGTCTCCGGGGCCTTCGCCTGCGGCAGCGCCGGCACGCACACCGAGTTCATCGACCCCGACCAGCTGGCCGAGGGGTGCCGGCGGGCGGCCGACACCCTGGCGTCGCCGGCCAACTGAACCGGGGCCCCCAGGGGGCGCGGCGGGACCGGCCGCGGGCGGCGCGGGCGCCGCGTCGGGCCCGTGGCGAGCGCCCGACGCGGCGCCCGCCACGGGCCTCAGGCCGGTTCCACGCGCCCGACGACCTCCCCGAAGCCGATCCGGGTGCCGCGCGGGCCGGGAGCGGTCGCGCCGACGGAGACCGTGTCGCCGTCCGCCAGGAAGGACCGGCGGGTGCCGTCCGGGAGGTCCAGCGGCTCCTGGCCGGCCCAGGACAGCTCCATGAGCGAGCCGCGCTGGTCGCGCCGCGGACCGGAGACCGCGCCGGAGGCGAACAGGTCCCCGGTGCGCAGCGGGGCACCGCCCACGGTGAGGTGGGCCAGCTGCTGCGCCGGCGTCCAGTAGGTGGTGGCGAACGGGGGGCGGGAGACCGGGTGCCCGTTGAGGGCGATCTCCAGGGTGATGTCCAGGCCCCACGGTTCGCCGTCGCGGTCGTCCAGGTAGGACGGCGGGGCGACGTCGCGGCGCGGCGGACGGACCCGGGCCTCCTCCAGCGCGTCCAGCGGCACCAGCCAGGGGGACACCGAGGTGGCGAACGACTTGCCGAGGAAGGGCCCCAGCGGCTGGTACTCCAGCGCCTCGATGTCGCGCGCCGACCAGTCGTTGACCAGGCAGACGCCGAAGACGTGCCGCCGGAGGTCGGGCAGTGCCACCGGGAAGCCGGGCGGGGTGGGAAAGCCCACCACGAAGCCGATCTCGGCCTCGATGTCCAGCCGCCGGCTGGGGCCGAACACCGGCGGGGCGTCCGGCGCCGGCCGGTAGGCGCCGTGCGGCCGGCGGATGGGCGTGCCGGAGACGACCACCGTGCCGGCCCGCCCGTGCCGGCCGATCGGCACGTGCTTCCAGGCGGGCGGCAGCGCCGGCCGGCCGGGCCCCAGCATGGCGGCCATGTTCGCCGCGTGGTGCTCGTTGGAGCAGAAGTCGACGTAGTCGGCGACCTCGAACGGCAGGTGGGAGGTCACCTCGGCGCGCGGGTACAGGTGCGGGGTGAGCGTGGCGCGGTAGGACGGGTCGGTGAGCCAGGTGGTGACGGCGCGCCGCACCCGGGTCCAGGTGGGCCGGCCGGCGGCCATCAACGGCCCCAGGTGCGGGGCGTCGAGCAGGTCGGCGAAGACCGCCCCGGTGGCGCGGGACGCGGCGGCGAGGTCGAGCACCCAGTCGCCGACGGCCGTGCCGATGCGGCGCCGGCCGGCCCGGCTCGGACGGCCGGCCACCCCGTCCGACCGGGCCGCGCGGGTGCGCGGGGTGAAGACGCCATAGGGCAGGTTGCGCACGCCGAACGGGGAACCGTCCGGCACGGGCAGCCACGGGGTGGACACGGGCGACGCTCCTCGGTGGGTGGCGCGGGGCGCGGATCAGCCCGGCGCGCCGGCGGCGGGCGCGGGGGGAGTCAGCAGGCCGAGGGTCACCAGGTCGGTCAGCGGCTCGGTGATGCCGCGGGTGCCGTAGGAGACGAAGCGGGCCCGCGCGGCGGCGGCCTGCTCCGGGGTGAACGCGCGGACGGCGGCGGCCAGGGCCGGTGCGGACGGTTCGCGCAGCGCCTCGACGATCTCCCGCGGGCCGCCGCCGCGGGTCGCCCGCTCGGTCGCGACCAGCACGTTGAGGAAGCCGTGGTGGACCGCGCCGGTGCCCAGGTCGAGGTAGCGGGCGGCGCGGTGCAGCCCGGCGGTGAGCTTGAACGGCAGGGCGCGGGCGACGCAGCCGGCCAGGAAGGCGGCGAGTTCGGCGGTTCCCGGGAACGCCTCCGGGGTGAGGCCACCGGTGCGCAGCTTGGCCCGCTGGCCGACGGCGGCGAGCACGTCGAGGACGGCGGAGAGCAGGTCGGCCTCGTCGTTCCAGGGGCGGGCGGCCCAGCAGGCCCGGGGCAGTTCCACGGCGCCGTACACCGGCTCGGTCTCCTCCGGCTGGTCTTCCGGCTGGTCTTCCGGCCCGATGGGGGGCGCGGCGGAGGGGGCGGACGGGGCGGAGGAGGTGGGCGCGGACGGGGCGGAGGAGGTGGGCGCGGGGGTCGGTCGAGCCGTGGGGAGGTGGGCGCTGAGCGCCTCCGCGGCGTGCCGCACGCCCTCGGCGCACGGCGCGTCGTGGTCGGCGACCACCTCGACGCCGCGCAGCGACAGGCGCGGCTCGGCCAGCGCGGCCCGGATCGCCGGCGCCACGTGGGTGCTGCCGCCGGGCACCACCAGGACCACCGGTAGGGGCTCCACGGGTGGGGCGGCGCCGTCCGGGCGGGCGTCCAGCGCGGCGCGCAGCTCCTCCAGCCGGGTGTCGGGGCAGACGAAGGAGCCGATCAGCGCCCGGTACCAGGCGGCGTGGTACCGCCGGTGGGCGGTGACCGCCTCGGGCATCGGCGTGTTGGCGGGCGGGAAGAGCGCGGCGTCGTCGCACATCGCCCGCAGTACCGGCGGCACGGCGGCCGGGGCGTCGGCGTGTGCGGCGGTCATCGGGACGGCCCCCTGCCGGGGTGCGGCCCGGCGTGGCCCGGGCCGGCATCGACGACGGCCGACAGGACGCCGCGGCGGTACGGGAGGGAGCACCCCGCGGCGAGGCCCTCCTCCCCCATCGGTTCCTCGGGGTACGGGCCGCCGTCCGGTCGCCGGTGCCGGGTGTGCCGCTGGGGCGGGACGGAGCCCACCCGCCGGTAGTACGCCATGGTCGTCCTCACGCTTTTGCACCTCGGCCGGCCGCGCGGCCGGGGACGGCCGGGGTGGCCCGGGCTCGGGAGGCGACCCCTGACGCCGGCGGCCGTCGGCCGGCGGGTTCTCCTTCGAGCATGGCCGCCCACGGGGATCGGCACAAGCGAGCGGGGCCACCCGGAGGCAACCGTCCGACGGCGGGCGGCGACCGGCCGACGGCGGACGGCGACCGGCCCCGTCGTGGCGGGGCGGGCGCGGGGGCGGGGCCGTTGGCGCCGGGCCGTTGGCAGGCCGCCCGCAGGGCCGGGGCCGGCGGCGGCCAACCGGACGACCGGGTCACCCGACCCGGTGGATCGCCTCCACGGATCACCTCGGCGGCGACCTTCAGCCATAAAGGGCCGTGACCCAAGTGGAGCATCGTGGTCACCCTCCGCATCGGGCAGATATCTGATGCGCTTTTCAGTGAATCCGTTCACCGCACGATCCTCCGAGGGAAGTGAGTCATGCCGGGGAAGGTCCCGTTTCGCTCCGTCGCGGTGCTGACCGCGTTCACCACCACCACGGCCGGCATAGCCGGAGCCCTGGTACTGGGCCTGTCCGGCGCACCACCGGCCGCCGCGCTCGACGACGGCCTCGCGCTCACACCGCCGATGGGGTTCAACAACTGGAACGCCTTCGGCTGCGACGTCAGCGAGCAGTTGATCAGGCAGACCGCCGACCTGATGGTCAGCACCGGCCTGAAGGACGCCGGCTACACCTACGTCAACATCGACGACTGCTGGTCCACCCACGAGCGGGACGCCTCCGGCCGCCTGGTCGCCGACCCGGAGAAGTTCCCCTCCGGCATCGCCGCACTGGCCGACTACGTACACGGCCTGGGCCTGAAGTTGGGCCTGTACGCCGACGCGGGCACCGCGACCTGCGCGGGCTACCCCGGCAGCCTCGGATACGAGGAGGTCGACGCCCAGACCTTCGCGGAGTGGGGCGTCGACTACCTCAAGTACGACAACTGCGGCAACGAGGGCCTGACCTCGCCCGAGGAGACCGAGGCCCGCTACCGGGCGATGGGCGACGCCCTGAAGGCCACCGGGCGGCCCATCGTCTACTCCATCTGCGAATGGGGCCTGACCGACCCGGCCCAGTGGGCGGCCGACGTCGGCCACCTGTGGCGGACCACCTGGGACATCTCCGACGACTGGGACAGCCTGTCCTCCATCGTCGAGACCAACATGCGGCTGGACGAGGCGGCCGGGCCCGGCGCCTGGAACGACCCCGACATGCTCCAGGTCGGCAACGGGGGCATGACCGACACCGAGTACCGCACGCACTTCGGCCTGTGGGCGATCATGGCCGCGCCGCTGCTGATAGGCACCGACCTGCGCACGGCCACCCCGGAGACGATGGAGATCCTGCTCAACGAGGAGATCATCGCCGTCAACCAGGACCCGCTGGGCGTCCAGGGCCGGGTGGTCGCGGAGAGCGACGGCCTGGTGGTGTTCAGCAAGCCGCTCAGCGACGGCGGCCACGCCGTCGCGCTGTACAACTCCACCGACAGCGCGGCGACCGTCAGCACCACCGCGGCCGAGGCGGGGGTGGCCGCCGCCGACGGCTACACCCTGCGTGACCTGTGGACCGGGGCCGTCACCTCCAGCGCGGGCACCATCGCCGCGGCCGTGCCGGCGCACGGGACCGTGCTGTTCCGGGTGGAGGCCGACCTCGCCGGCTCGGAGGACCTTCCGGACGCCGGGCTCGGCGCGGACATCGGGCTCGGCGCGGACGCCGGGCTCGGCGCGGACGCCGGGGAGGCGGTCGGGGACACGGTGGGTGACGTGCCGGGCCTACATCCGGTGGGGCTCGGTGGCGCGGCCGTGCCGATGACGGGGTGGCCCACTCAGCCAGGCGCCTCCCGGCGCATGCCGTCCGCCTGAGCTGCTGGACCCGGGCGGGCTGCTGAAGCCGGGCTTGGGCATCCGGGCGCGCCCTCGCGGCCCGGCCTGGGACACCCGGCCGCCTGGGGGCGCCCGGCACGCTGTTGCACTCGGGCCCGGACTGCTGTTGCGCTCGGGGCCTGGGACACCCCGGAGCATTCAGATGGCTGGGCACTTCCGTGACTGGGCACGGGGCACTCGCGCAGAAGCACAGACGGCCAGAAGCACAGACGGCCGGGGTGGCGAAACCTTTCACCCCTATCCCCCCTATTGGGGGCTCGCGACCCCCTTCTTCAGGATCCCATGGGGGCATGATGGGCCGCAGCCCCCGCCGGCAGCCCTGTGGAAAACTCAGGGCGTATTCATGACAGGTCTTCACGCCGACGCCGCTTGGCCACCTTGGATGCCATGGCTACCTGGGCACCGGACGGGCCGGCCCGAGGTGCTACAGCCCTTGAAGCATGGCTCAACCCCGGCCATTCCCAGCGCTCGCTCTGGGAATGGCCGGGGCCCCCAACAATGGCCCGACCTCGATATGCCAAGCGCGGCCCAGTCATCGGCGTGACCCTGCGGGCCCCCTGCGCTGCCCTGCCCCGGCGGGGCAGGGCAGCGCAGGGGAGAAACCTTTCCTCCCCGTCCCCCCATTGGGGGATCGAGGGCCCCTTCTTCAGGATCCCACGGGGGCATGATGGGCCGCAGCCCCCGGCAGCAGACCTGTGGAAAACTTCGGGCACGCTCATGACATGTCATCAACCCGCCGGGACATGCAGGTTCGTTCTCGGGGAAGCTGAGTGCGTCTGCCCCGAGCTCTGGGGCTTCGCTCTCGGGCAAGCCATGCGCATCTGCCACGAACTCCGAGGGCTCCACTCTCAGACGAACCAAGCGCATCTGCCACGAACTCCGAGGGCTCCACTCTCAGACGAACCAAGCGCATCTGCCACGAACTCCGGGACTCGGCTCTCGGGCAAGCTGCCAACGCGTCTGCGACGTGCTCCAGGGCCTTGCTCTCAGACAAACCAAGCGCGCCTGCCACGAACTCGGTGCCTGGGTCTCCCGGACCGCGAGCCTGGCCGATCGAAACGGGCAGCCCTACTGCCGTCCGCGTGGCCTTCCGGGTGCGTGCAGCACGCAGTCGCCGCAGGGCGTGGCGGGTACCAGGTGGTAGAGACAACAGCTGTGCCGCCGGTAGAAGGCGCCGTCCGGCGGCGTCCCCGCCGCATCAGTGGATCGGCCGCCCCCGCCGGCCCCGGCGCCCCCACCGGCCCGACCGGCCGGGATGCCGGGCAGGGCACCGGCCGGCACGGCGAGGCGGCCGAGCCCGTCGAAGGGCGGCGCGGTCAGCAGCCCGTGCGCGATCCGCCAGGCGCGCGCCGCCAGGTCGCCGCCGGGCGGGCCGAGCGGGTCCCCGTGGCCGGTGAGGTGGGCGGACGCACCCAGCAGGCGGGCCGCCGCGGCCACGGCGGACGCCGCGTTCCCCAGCAGCACCCGCTCCGAGATCGCCCCCTGGGCGCGGAGCGCGGCGCCCAGCGGTGCCAGGTGGCGATCCACCAGTTCCTCCCGCACGACGTCCACCACCAGCCGCATCGCCTCGGCGGGCGGCAGGTCCGGCGCCGGCGCGCGGCCGGCCGGTCCCTCCCCCGCCCAGCGCAGTCCCAGTTCCAACGAACCCCCGGGCGGCACCCGCCACAGCACGCGCCGCGGGTCCAGCTCCGGCACCAGCCCGTCCTGCGCGGCGCAGGCGATCAGCGGGCTGCACAGCCGGGCGGCCAGCCCTTGCGCGAACACCGAGGCGGCCACCCGCCACCGGTCGGTGCCCAGCCGTCCGCCCACATGGGCGACGCGCTCGGCCAGCTCCCGCGGTCGGGTCGGGTCGTACAGGTCGGCGAGCGCGCGCCACCCGTCGGCCGGTGGGAACGCCGTGGCCGGTCCGCCGCGCATCTCGAAGAACCCGCCGTGCAGGCCGGCGGCCTCCAGCGCCTCACGTGTCCGCCGGGAGTGGGCGGGGCGCACGGCACCGGTGCTGTGGTCGGTGGTCATGGGGTGGCGCTCCGGCGGTCGTTCGGTCCTCCGGGCCGCGCGTCGGGGCGGGGCTCCGGGGAGTGCGGGGCCATCCCATCACACGGGGCGGGCGCGCCGGGTTCGGGGACGGGGCGGGTTCGGAAACGGGACGGGCCTGGGGCACGGGACGGCCCTGGCACACGGGCGGGCGGCCGGGCGGGTGGCTGGTTCCGGCGTGGCGCAGGTTTCGGTCGGCGCCACGGGGCAACTCGCCCGGCCATGGTCAACTTCACTGACATGTTCACCGGGGCGACCCGCTGGGAGCGGGCGCAGGTCCTGGATCCGGCCGTGGCGAAGGTGCGGGGGTGGGTGCGGGCGGTGCCGCTGGGGCAGCGCACGCGCGACGTGCTGCACGGTGTTCCGCTGGGGCACGCCCTCCATCCGGCGCTGGTGCAGTTGCCCATCGGGGCCTGGATGTCGGCCGCCGCACTGGACCTGTCGCGCCGCCCCGAGCACTCCGACGCGGCGCGCCGGCTGGTGGGCCTGGGGGTGCTGGCGGCGGCTCCGGCCGCCGTGGCCGGCTGGGTGGACTGGGCCGAGCAGCACCAGCCGCAGCTGCGGGTCGGCCTGGTGCACGCCTCCACCAACGGCCTGGCGATCAGCCTGTACGCCGCCTCCTACCTGGCGCGCCGGGCCGGTCGCGGGCCGCTGGGTCGGGTCCTGGCGATGGCGGGGCTGACGGCGGTGTCGCTCGGCGGGATGATCGGCGGGCACCTGGTCTCCCGGCAGGCCAGCGGGGTCAACCACGCCGAGGAGGTGCCCTACGTGGTGCCGGGTGGCTGGCAGGACCTGGGGCCGCTCGCGGACCTGGCCGAGGACCGGCCGGAGCGGCGGATGCTGGGCGAGACCGCCCTGCTGGTGGTGCGTCACGGCGAGCAGGCGTCCGTCCTGGCCGGCAGGTGCAGCCACCTGTCCGGCCCGCTGCCGGACGGTGAGCTGGACGTGGCGGACGGCTGCGTGACGTGTCCCTGGCACGGCAGCACCTTCCGGCTGGCCGACGGCGCCGTGGTGAGCGGCCCGGCCATCGCCCCGCAGCCGGTGTTCCAGACCCGCGTGGTCGACGGCCGGCTGGAGGTGCGGCTGCCGGAGTGAGGGCGGGGGCCGGGCGACGGTGCGACGGCCCGGGGGTCGGGGCCCCGGGGGGGGCGACGGCGCCCCGGGGCGCGGCCGACCGGGGAGGCGTGTCATGGCGTGTAGAACGCCCGGTGCTCCGCCCGCCCGCCGTGGAGGGAGGGGGCGGAGCACCGGGCGCGGTGGTTGGTGCCGGACGGTGGTGTGTGGGGCGGCGCCCCGGTTCACCACCGGCCACGGCGCACCGGCCCGCGTCGGGCCGCCATCCGCCGGGGCGCCATCCGGCGGACTGCCGTTGGGAGGGTGGCCGCGCGCGGGACCGCGCCGTACCGCCCGGAGGCGAGGCGTCCCATGGCGTGCCGTCCGGTCGGGAACGGCCCGGCCGGCACGGAGCGCCGTGCCCTGGCCCGTTCCGGCCGGTGCCGCGCCATGCCGGCGCCCCGCCCACCCCGCCCGCTCCGGGCGCGCCGGCGGACCAGCAGGGCGCCGACCACCGCCGCGGCGAGCCCGGCGCCGATCAGCGGGGCGAGGCCACGCCCCGGTGTCCGCCCCAGCGCGCCCGGCGCGACCTCGCTGATCCGCTGTCCGGCGGCGCCCACCCGCTCCCCCGCGGCCGAGGCACGGTCGCGGGCACGCCGCCCGGCGCCGGCCGCGCGCCCGCGCAGGCGGTCGGTGACGTGGGCCTTGCTGGCCAGCGCCTCGACCGTGTCGCCGAGTTCCGCCCTGGTCCGCTCGATGTCGCGGCGGATGGCGTCGGGATCGTCCGCCCGGCCGGCCGCGGTGTCGCCGGTCGCCGCCGAGGCGGTGCCCAGGTTCGCCCCGCCGGTGCCGTTCACCCGGGTGATGGCCGGGTCGTGTCGATGGATCGTCAACGGTGCGTCCTCTCCCTGAGTTCGGCGACGTCCTGCCGGAGGCTGTCCACCGCCCGTCCCGGCACCGGCGACGCGGCGCGCCGCATGCTCGCCCGGCCGGCCAGGGCCAGCACCCCGGCGACGAGCAGCAGGAAGACACCGACCACCAGCGCGGCCAGCCAGGCCGGCCAGACCAGCGCCAGGGCCAGGATCACGGTGCCGATCAGCGCGGCACCGCCGTAGAAGGCCAGCACCCCGCCCGCGCCCATCAGTGAGGCGCCCTTGCCCGCCGCACGCCTCTTCTGGGCGAGTTCGGCGGTGGCCAACCGCATCTCCTGGCGCACCAGGTGGGACAGCTGGCCCGACGCCTGCTTGATCAGCTCGGCGGTCGAGGCGTCCGACCGTGGTGGGGCGGCGGTCACCCCGGTGTGCGGACGTGTATCGACGGACATGCTCCTCGCCTCCTCGGAATCCGCTCGGAATCCGCGATGGACCCGCGAATACCCGGACGCGATATGACTAATCGAAGGAAAACCGACGCCCGCGTGCCCGCCGGACCGCCCGGCGGCCCGGTCTCACCGCGCGCCGTCGGAGGCGTTCAGCCGTTCCAGCAGCTCGGCCGGGTCCCGGTAGATCTCCTGGGCTCCGGCGTCGACCAGCTCACGCAGCGAGATGCCGCCGGTCAGCACGCCGATGAAGGGCACCTCCAGTTGGGCGCAGGCCCGCGCGTCCCACACCGTGTCACCGACGAACACGGTGTCCTGGGGCAGGCTGCCGGCCAGGTCGAGCGCCGCCCGGACCAGGTCGGGGGCCGGTTTGGACTGCTCGACGTCGCCCGAGCTGGTCGCGCCGGCGACCGCGTCGTCCGCGTCGAGGGCCGCCCGCATCGCGGCCAGTTCGGCCGCCTGGGCGCTGCTGGAGAGCACGACCCGCAGGCCGCGGCCGGCGCAGGCGCGCAGCAGGGCGGCGGCGCCGGGCACCGGATTCAGCCGTCCCCACCAGGTGGCGTACAGGGTGCCGTGCGCGGCGCGGATGGCGTCGTCGGCGGAGCGGTCCCGGTCGGCGGGCAGCACGGCGTCGAGCAGCCGGTCCGACCCCATGCCGACCGCCCGGTGGACGACCCACATGGGCACCGGGTGGCCGTGCTGCCGCATGGCCTCGCCCCAGGCGACGGCGTGCAGGTAGTTGGTGTCCACCAGCGTGCCGTCGACGTCGAAGATCACCGCCGTGACCGACGGATCCGCGAGCAGGGTCGCCATCTAGGGGCCGCCCTCCCGCTTCTGGCGGAGCCGGGCCTCGGTCTCCCCGTCCGCCCCGCGGCCGGTCTCCCGGTCGCCGGGGTCGATCTCGCGGCCCACCGGCCGGCCGGTGCGCTCCTCGTCCTCGCGGGCGAGCATCGCCGGGTCGGGGCCCTGCCCCGCGGATCCGGCCCGTTCCTGCTGCTCGTCGTCGCCGCCGGCCACGTTGGGCGTGCCGGACACGCCGATGGGTGACGGCTCGGCGCGGCGCTCGCCGCCCCGGCCGGGCGCGTCGGGCCGGGCGCTGTCGCCGGGGGCGTTGGGGCGGACCATCTGGGCGTCGCCCATGTCGCCCCCCATGTTGTGCAGGAAGCCGCCGGACACGGCGGAGCGGGGCGGCTCCTCGGCTGCCGCGCCCTCCGCGCGGTCCCGCCGCTCCGGTTCCCGCTCCCGTTCCTGCTCCTGCTCCTGCGGGCTCCGGGCGTCGCCGCCCGGTTCGTCGTCCCGTCGCATGCCTGCCTCCTCGGATCGCGCTGGACGGATTCGACCCCACCCTGCCGGGGCCCGGCGTCAGCGGAAGGCGGCCTTCTGCACCTTGTCCGGGCCGTCGTACTCGCCGTCGGGCAGCGCGCGCAGGCTGTTCAGGACGGTCTCGCTCGCGCCGCTGCTCTCGGCCTTGTCCACGATGTCCTGCTTGCTCGCCGGGTAGTCGACGCCGCCCAGGGCCTTCTGCAGTTCGATGGGGTTCGGCTTGTCGCTCGCCATGGCGGGCTCCTTCTGTGTCGTGTTCCGTCGCGTGGGCGTCCCGCGCCCTACCCCAATCGGGTCGCCCCATGCGCCGGGCGCGGGGCCGGCGGGTGGGGCGACCGGGGGATCGCGGGCGGTGCGGGCCGCCGTTTGGCGCCCGGCCGCGCGGGTACCCGGCGACGGTGTTCCCGGGGACGGGCGGCCGTCCCCGCGGCCCTTATCCCCGCGAGATCGGATTGCCATGAAACTGGGAAGCCTCCGACCGCTGTACGACCATCCCGGGCCGTTCGCCACCGTCTACCTGGACGTCTCCGGTGACTCCGAGGACGCCAACCGCCGCCGCGCCCTGCGCATCCGTGACCTGGCCGACCAGCTCGCCGCCCAGGGCGCCGACGCCACCGTGCGGCGCACCCTCATCGACGCGGTGACCGACCTCGCCCCGGAGGAGTTCGGGGCGTTCCCGGGACGCGCGATGGTCGCCTCCGGGAAGCAGCTGCTGCTGGACGAGCCGATGGCCGCCCCGCCGGCCACCGATCCGGGCATCGCCTCGTGGGGTCGGCTGCCGCACCTGACGCCGCTGATCGCCCAGTGGGGGGAGGACCCGGTATGCCTGGTGGCCCGGGTGGACCGCACCGGCGCCGACTTCGAGGTCCGCACGCTGCACGGGCGGCGGCCGGCCGGCAGCACCGAGGGGGAGCGCTGGCCGCTGACCAAGGTGCGCGCCGGCGGCTGGTCCGAGGCGCGTTACCAGCGCAGCGCCGAGAACACCTGGCAGCACAACGCGCAGGCGATCGCCGAGGACCTCACCGACCTGTGGCGCCGCAGCGGCGCCGAGGTCCTGGTGGTGGCCGGCGACGTGCGGGCGCGGCACGCCCTGCTGGCCCGGCTGCCGGAGGAGCTGCGGCGCCTGGCCGTGGAGACCGACCGGGGCGGTCGGGCGGCGGGCAGCTCCGAGGCGTCGCTGGACGAGCAGGTGATGGCGGCGGTGCACCACGTGGCGGTGGAGCGGATGCTCTCGGCGGTGGACGACTTCCGCAACGCGGCGGGCAGCGGGAACGCCGCGCAGGGGCTGACGGAGGTGCTGGACGCCGCCGTGCAGCACCGGGTGGCCACGCTGCTGCTGCAGCCCGGTGGTGACGCGGCCACCCACGAGGTGTGGGTGGGGACGGCGCCGGACATGGTGGCGGCCGACCGGGACGCGATGCTGGCGCTGGGCGCCGACGCCTCCCCGGCCAGGGCGGAGGACGCGCTGATCCGCGCGCTGGCGGTCACCGAGGCGGAGGTGGTGCTGGTGCCGTCGTCGGAGGCGCCGGCGCGGGACGGCTGCGGGGCGCTGCTGCGCGGGGCCGCCCAGCCACACCTGACGGGCTCCGCCTGACACCGGGTCCACCCCGGGGCGCCGGAGCGGGGCGGGGCCCGGGCGGTGGAGGACGTGCTCCTCGTCGCCCGGGCCCCGCCCCGCCCGCTCCCCGCCCCGCCCGGTCCGTCCGGGTCCCCGCCCGCGGCGTTGCCGCCCCGGTCGGTGGCCGCCGGGTCAGTGGATCTCGCGGGCCCGGGCGCCCTCGCGGGTGCGGCCCCGGGTGACCTGCCGGTGGGGGTGGCGGCGCAGGTACTCCTGCTCCAGCTCCGCGGTGCGTTCGGTGTGGCGGTCCAGGGCGTCGTCGGAGCCGTGCAGGAAGGTGTCGTGCCGGGTGGCGTGCAGGTGGGCCAGCTCGTGCATGAGGACCGCGTCCTCCAGCTCGGCGGGGTCCACGCCGTGCGGGTGTCGCTCCGTCATCTCACCACTCCTCGTCCTCGCTTCGGTGTCCCGGCGAATCCGTCCGCCGCTCAGCCGAGTCCCCGCAGCGCGGGCAGCAGCTCGGCCTCGGCCCACTCGGTGAACGCCTCCTGGGCGTCGGCGCCGGCCTGGACCAGGGCCACGTGGGTGAAGCCGGCGTCCACGTAGGGCTTGACGCGGTCGACGAACAGTTGCACGTCGTTGCCGCACGGGATGGTCTCCGCGACGTCCTCCGGCCGGGTGAACTGGGAGGCGGCGGCGAACGCGGCCGTCCCCGGCAGCTCCGACATCACCTTCCAGCCGCCGCCGAACCACCGGAAGTAGCGGTGCGCCCGCTCCCTGGCGCGTTCCGGATCGGGGTCGTAGGAGACCGGGAGCTGGCCGATCCGGGGTTTGCCGGCGCCGCCGGCGTCGTCGAACATCTCGATCAGGGAGCGGTCGGCCTCGGTGGCGACCACGGCGTCGCCCAGGCGGCCGGCCAGTTCGCAGGACTGCCGGCCGGAGACGGCCACGGCGATCGGCGGCACCGGGTCGGGCAGGTCCCACAGCTTGGCGGAGTCGACGCGGTAGTGGGTGCCGTGGTGGTTGACGTAACCGCCGCGGAAGAGCGCGTGGATGATCAGCAGCGCCTCCTCCAGCCTCTCGTGGCGGACGTTGACCGGCGGCCAGCCCTGGCCGATGACGTGCTCGTTGAGGTTCTCCCCGGCGCCGACGCCGAGGGTGAAGCGTCCCTGCGACAGCAGCTGCACGGTCGCCGCCTTCTGCGCCACCACCGCCGGGTGGTAGCGGAAGGTCGGGCAGGTGACGTACGTCATCAGCCCGATCCGTTCGGTGGCTTGCGCCGCGGCGCCGAGGACCGACCAGGCGTAGGGCGAGTGGCCCTGTTCGTCGATCCACGGGAAGTAGTGGTCGGAGATCACCGAGAAGTCGAAGCCGGCCCGCTCCGCGCGGACGAGGTCCTCGACGAGCTGCCGGGGGCCGGCCTGCTCACACAGCATCGTGTAACCGTAGTGCGCCATGCGCCGGCGGCTTCCCTCACCATCCGCGACCAAACGCGCGCGCATGGGTGGCGCGGGCCCGGGTAGCGGCGCCGGCGCACGCCGGCGGGGCCGCTCCCGTCCGGGTGTCACGGAACTTCACACGACGGGTGAGAGGGAGACGGTGGCGCAGATGAACCAGGCCGGCAGCGGCGGTGTGGGTGGAGCGCGCGGGCAGGGCGGGGAGCTCGGCGGGGCCGGCCCGGACCCGAAGCAGGCGCAGATGGACGGCTTCACCCTGGAGACCGAGGGGACGTTCCTCACCACCGACCAGGGCGTGCGGGTCGACGACACCGACAACTCGCTGAAGGTCGGCGAGCGGGGTCCGACGCTGATCGAGGACTTCCACTTCCGCGAGAAGCTCACGCACTTCGACCACGAGCGCATCCCGGAGCGGGTGGTGCACGCGCGCGGTGCCGGCGCGTACGGCTTCTTCGAGCCGTACGAGTCGCTGGCCGAGTACACCTCGGCCGCGTTCCTCCAGGATCCCTCGGTGCGCACGCCGGTGTTCGTGCGCTTCTCCACGGTGGCCGGCTCCCGCGGCTCCGGGGACACCCCGCGGGACGTGCGTGGCTTCGCCACGAAGTTCTACACCTCGGCCGGCAACTTCGACCTGGTCGGCAACAACATCCCGGTGTTCTTCATCCAGGACGGCATCAAGTTCCCGGACTTCGTGCACGCGGTGAAGCCGGAGCCGGACCGGGAGATCCCGCAGGCGGCCTCGGCGCACGACACCCTGTGGGACTTCGTCCAGCTCCAGCCGGAGACCATGCACATGATGATGTGGCTGATGTCCGACCGGGCGATCCCGCGCAGCTTCCGCACCATGCAGGGCTTCGGGGTGCACACCTTCCGCTTCGTCAACGCCGAGGGCCGCGGCACGTTCGTGAAGTTCCACTGGAAGCCGCGCCTCGGGGTCCACTCGCTGGTGTGGGACGAGGCGCAGCAGATCATGGGGCGGGATCCGGACTTCAACCGGCGGGACCTGTGGGACTGCATCGAGGCCGGCCAGTACCCGGAGTGGGAGCTGGGGGTGCAGCTGGTGCCGGAGTCGGACGAGTTCGCCTTCGACTTCGACCTGCTGGACGCCACCAAGATCATTCCGGAGGAGCGGGTGCCGGTGCGGCCGATCGGCCGGATGGTGCTCAACCGCAACCCGCGGAACTTCTTCGCGGAGACCGAGCAGGTGGCGTTCCACCTCGGCAACGTCGTGCCGGGCATCGACTTCACCAACGACCCGCTGCTGCAGGCCCGGTTGTTCTCCTACCTGGACACCCAGCTGATCCGGCTGGGCGGGCCGAACTTCGCCCAGATCCCGGTGAACCGCCCGGTGGTGCCGTTCCGCACCAACCACCGGGACGGCTACGGGCAGTACGCCGTCTACCCGGGGAGGTCCAGCTACTCCCCCAACTCGACGGGGGGTGGCTGCCCGGCCCTGGCCGGGGCGGGCGGCGGCGCCTTCACGCACTACGCGGAGAAGGTCGAGGGGCACAAGATCCGCAGGCGCAGCGAGAGCTTCCAGGACCACTACAGCCAGGCCACGCTGTTCTGGAACAGCATGTCGGACTGGGAGAAGCGGCACATCGTGCAGGCGTTCCGCTTCGAGCTGGGGAAGGTGGAGCGGATCCACATCCGGGAGGGGGTGGTGGAGCACCTGAACTCGGTCGACCACGAGTTGGCGGTGGCCGTGGCGCAGGGCGTCGGCGTCGTGCCGCCGAGTTCGCCGGGCCGGGAGAACGTGGGGCTGTCCTCCCCGGCGCTGTCGATCGCCAACCTGGGTGGGAGTCCGGCGACGATCGCCACCCGGCGGATCGCGGTGCTGGCGGCGGACGGCGTGGACGCGAGCGCGGCGGAGCGGCTGCGGCAGGTGCTGGCCCAGCACGGGGCGGTGGTGGAGTTGCTGGGGCCGCGCGCCGGGATGCTGGCCGGGGAGGCGGGGGCGCAGGTGCCGGTGACCCGGGCGCTGTCCACGATGGCGTCCGTGCTGTACGACGCGGTGGTGGTGCCGGGCGGTGAGGCGTCGTGCCGGGCGCTGGCCGGCGACCCGCTGGCGGTGCGGTTCGTGCGGGAGGCGTACGAGCACGCCAAGCCGCTGGGCGGGCTGGGTGCCGGGGTGGCGCTGCTGGCCGAGGCGGCGCCGGGGGTGGCGGAGCTGCGGACGGCGGACGGTGCCCCCGGTGGCGTGGTGGTGGAGCACGGTGTGGTGACGGCGGCGGCTCCGGGGGCGCCGGCGGAGGACTTCCTGCGCCTGTTCATGGACGCCGTGGCGGCGCACCGGCACTTCGCCCGCCCGGGGATCGCCGCGTAGGGGGGGTGGTCGCGGGGCGGCCGGGCGTGGACGCGGCGGCCCGGGCGCCCCGGCTGCCGCTACACTGCGGCCATCTGTCGTTGGGGCCGCTGCCTGGGGGTGCGGCCGGGTGCCGCGGAAGGTTTGGGAACCATTCATCCGGACACGGGCTCTACGGGGCTGGGGCGTCGGGACGCGCCGCTGCGGATCCAGCGGACGTACGCGCCGGACGGGCTGCGGCTGAGCGGTGAGCTGGACCGGGACAACTGCGCCGCGGTGCGTGCGGCGCTGGCCGCCGGTGTCCGCGCGGACGGGGGTGACCTCCACCTCGACGTGGCCGGTCTGGTGTTCTGGGACGTCCACGGCATGCGTACGGTGGCCCGTGCGGCGGCGTCGCTGCCCGGTGGCGGACGCCTGGTGCTGCACGGTGCGTCCGCGCCGCTGCGGACGCTGTTCGAGCTGGCCGGCTGGGGCGAGGTCCCCGGCCTGATCTGGGCGCGGGAGGAAGAGCGGTGACCGACGTGAACCTGGCCGCGCACGGTTCCGGGGCGCACGTCGGATTCCGCCACGAGGCGTTCCTCTACTCGGGCCTGGCCGAGTTCACGGCGGGCACGGCGGCGTTCGTCCGGGACGCGCTGCGGGCGGACGAGGCGGTCCTGGTGGCGGTCACCGCGGAGAAGGTCGCGCGGTTGCGGGCGGAGCTGGGCGCGGACGCCGACCGGGTGGTCTTCGTCGACATGGAGGAGGTCGGGCGCAACCCGGGGCGGATCATCCCGGTGTGGCACGAGTGGGTGCGGGAGCGGACGGCGGAGGGGCGCGCGTTCCGCGGCGTGGGGGAGCCGATCTGGGCGGGGCGCACGCCGGCGGAGATCGTCGAGTGCCAGCACCACGAGTGGCTGCTGAACACGGCCTTCGAGGACGGCCCGGCGTGGTGGCTGATGTGCCCGTACGACACCGGGGCGCTGCCGGGTGACGTCGTGGAGCAGGCCCGGCACCGCCACCGCCACCTGCTGCGGTCCGGCGCCCACGAGGTGAGCGACAGCTACGGGCGGGCGGGGGCGGCCGCCACGCTGGACGGGGACGTGCTGCCCGAGCCGCGGACCCGCCCCCGGGAGCTGGCCTTCGGCCCCGGTGACCTGGCGGCGGTGCGCGCCGTGGTCTCCGCCCGTACCGCCGAGCTGGCGCTGCCGCCGGTGCGGGCGCAGGGCTTCGTGCTGGCCGTGAACGAGGCGGCGGCCAACAGCCTGGAGCACGGCGGCGGGAAGGGGCTGCTGCGGATGTGGTCCGAGGACGGCGCCCTGGTGTGCGAGGTCCGCGACGGCGGGCACATCGACCGGCCGCTGGTCGGGCGTGAGCCGCCGGTGCCGGCCAGCGCGGACGGGGGGCGCGGCGTGTGGCTGATGAACCAGGTGTGCGACCTGGTCCAGATCCGTTCGGCGGCCGGGACGGGAACCGTGGTGCGGCTGCACGTGCGCCACGGGTAGCGCGGGGGGGCCGGCACGACTTGTGGGTCCCCCGGGCCCGGCGGAGACTGCTGGGAGACCGGTCAACCCGCACCCTCCTCCGCGAGGAGTTGAGCGCCGTGGCCTCCAAGGCACTCCAACGCGTCAGGCTCATGGGGGAACACCTTCCGGCCGACCACCGTCTGGCCCGGGTCTACCGGTTCGGCGCGGCGCTGATGGGGCTGCTGCTGATCGGCTTCGGGGTGACGGGGTTCTGGGTCCGGGTGGCCTTCTTCGACACCCACGGCCGGGAGATCGCCGGCCTGAGCAGCAACGGCCTGCTCAGCGCGGTGTCGGTGGTGGTGGGGCTGGTGCTGGTCGCCGGCGGGGTGGTGGGCGGCAACGCCGCCTCGACGACCAACATGGTGGTCGGCGCGCTGTTCATCGTCAGCGGCTTCGTCAACCTCGCGGTGATGGAGACGTCGCTGAACCTGCTGGCCTTCCGCATGCCGAACGTCATCTTCAGCTGGCTGGTGGGGCTGCTCATCCTGATGTTCGGGATGTACGGGCGGGTGACCGGCGGCCTTCCGCACGACAACCCGTACTGGCGGTCCCGCCACCCGGAGCAGGCGGCCCGCGAGGACGAGGCGCGCCGGCACGGCCCGGGCCGGGGCGAGCTGCCCGGGGGTGGGGGCTGAGCGGTGCCCGCCGCGGGCGGCGTCGTCGGTGCGGCCGGATAGGGTTCACCGCGACGAGGAGGACTGCCATGCCGACCACCGACGCGGACGGATCCGACGGCCTGCCGCGCTGCGCCTGGGCGAACCGCGGCCCGGCGCTGATGCGCGAGTACCACGACCGCGAGTGGGGGATCCCGGTGCGTGACGAACGCGGGTTGTTCGAGCGGCTCTGTCTGGAGGGGGCCCAGGCCGGGCTGTCCTGGTTGACGATCCTGACCAGGCGGGAGGCGTACCGCGCGGCGTTCGCCGGGTTCGACGTGGACATCCTCGCGGACTGGCCGGACAGCCGGGTGGAGGAGCTGCTGGCGGACTCCGGCATCATCCGCAACCGCGCCAAGATCGCCTCGGTGCTGACCAACGCGCGCGCCGCCCGGCGGCTGCGCGAGGAGGCCGGTGGGCTGGACGCGCTGGTGTGGGGCGCGAACGGGGGTGTTCCGGAGCAGCCCGGCTACCCCGACGTGGCGCACGTCCCGGCGGCCACGGCGGCCTCCGAGGCGTTGAGCAAGGAGCTGCGGCGCAGGGGGTTCCGTTTCGTCGGGCCGGTCATCGTGGAGTCCCTGCGCACGGCGGCCGGGCTGGTCAACGCCCACACCACCGACTGCTTCCGGCACGCGGAGCTGGCCGCGCCGGCGGCCCGGCCCGCCGCCCCGGTCGCGCCCGCCGCGCCGGTCTCGGCGGCGGCCCCGGTGCCGGCGGGGACGGTGGGCACCGGGGTGCCGGGCGACCGGTAGCGGGCGCCGGGCCGCGCCAAGGCGTGGCGGCGCCGTCCGGTTCCCGTTGCCTCCCGCCGATTGATCACGATCCGACACCGAATGGACACGGTTCGGCCACCCCATGGTGCCCCGAGTCGGGTTACCCTGCCGGAGCGCGTACGCCCGTGCCCGGTCCGAGGGGCGCTTCCCACGCCGCCGCCCGAACCGCCCGGGCGCGCCGCGACGTCTCCCTCCGGTCCCAGACTCCGCAGGAGCCCCCCATGCTCACGCGCACCTACATGACAGGCGGCAAGGCTCGCGTCACCTTCCGGCTGCCCGCCGGCACACCGTTCGAGGCGGTCAGCGTCGTCGGTGAGTTCAACGCCTGGCAGCCGGGCCGCCACGAGCTCGTCCAGCGACGCGACGGCACCCGCAGCTGCACGGTCACCCTCTCCCCCGGCGCGCACCGCTTCCGCTACCTGGCGACCGGCGGGGTCTGGTTCGACGAGGAGCAGGCGGACCTGATCGACGCGCAGGGGTCGGTGATCAAGCTCTGACCGGACGGGGCCGTGGGCGTGCCCGCGGCCCCACCGCGGTCGGGCCCGTCAGGAGCGGGTCAGCGCCGCCCGGTAGGCGGCCAGCCCTTCCGGGCCGAGCAGCCCGGTGTAGGGGCCCGGGGCTCCGAGGCAGCATTCGTGGTCGCCGCCCTCCAGGGCGGCGAGGCGCCGGCCGAGCTCCACCGGATCGGGCCGGAGGTGCTCGCACAGCTCCAGGTGGACGTCGGCCAGCGTGCCGCCGATCTCCGCCGCCTCCTCCTCGTAGACCTCCCAGGCGTCGTTCAGGCAGGCCGCGAGGCCGCCCCAGACGCTTACCGCCCGCTCCACCAGGTCCAGCACGGCCGAGTCGGCCGGGCGCACCGTCAGCACCCGCAGCTCCTCGACGATCCGCCGACCCGCCACCGCGAGGCGGTGCGGTTCCCCGCCCCCGCCGTCATCGACCAGAGCGGCGGCCTCCTCCACCAGCCGGCGCACGCCGGCGAGTTCGGCGTCGTCCGGCACCCCCAGCGCCCCGGCCACGGCCAGCAGGTCGGTGGACAGCCGCCGGTCCCGCACGGCGTGCCGGGCCACCAGTTCGGCGAGCCGGGCGTGCGGCAGTGAGGCGGCCACCGCCCGCATCTCCTCCTCCGCCGTGCCGGAGCGCGCCGGGGCCGGCTCCGGTTCGGGCAGCGGACGGAACTCGATCTCCTGGTCGGCCACGGCGAGGGCGACCGCGACCGCGTGCGGGCAGAGCGTCTCGGCGAGTTCGCCGCCGGTGCAGTCGCACTCCCCCACCGGCCGGCCGGACCGCACCCCGACCCAGACCTGCCACTCCTGGCCACCGTGGCGGACGTCGGCCGAGGCGCCGCCGTAGGCCGCCCCGGCCCCCAGCACCGCGCCCTGCTCCCACAGGCCCCGTCCGGTGCGGAAGGCCCGCTCGCCGGCCGCGGCCCGCACGTCTTCCACTGCCATCCCGCTTCGCGTGCTCACCGCAGCATTCAACCGGGATTCGGCGCGCGCCGCGGCCGATTCGGCGTCAGTGGTCATCGCCGCCGCGGGATTCGGTGTCGGGCAGCGGCAGGAAGGGGCTGGGGGTGCCGCTGTAGGAGACGTGCAGCGCCTCCCGGGCGCGGGTGCAGGCCACGAAGAGCAGGCAGCGTTCGGCCAGCAGGTCGGCCTCGTGCTGGAGCGGGTCGAGTTCGGGCGGGGTGATCGCCTTGGGCGCGGGCAGGGCCGCCGCGGTCACCCCGGCGACCGCCACGCAGCGGAACTCCAGGCCCTTCATGGCGTGCATGGTGGCGATCCGCACGCCGGGGGCGTCGGCCGGCGGGGCGTCGCGCAGCGCGACCACGGGGATGCCCTCCGCCTCCAGGCGCTGCCGCACCCGTTCCCCGTGGTCGTGGAAGCGCGTCGCCACGGCGATCTCGGCGGGGCGCACGTCCGCCTCCGTCCAGGCGCGGACCTGCCGGGCGACCGCGTCGAGTTCCTCGGTCACCGAGGCGGTGCCGCGCAGCACCGGCCGTTCCCCGCGCAGCGCGGAGCGGTAGCCGAGCAGGTCGTCGCGGCCGTCGCCTTCGAGGTCCTCGATCCGCTCGCCGGTGAGCAGGGCGGTGGCCCAGCTCAGGATCTCCTCGGTGCTGCGGTAGTTGATCCGCAGCCGGGTGGAGCGTCCGGTGACGTTGATGCCGAGGGAGCGCAGCGAGACCCGGCAGTCGTAGATGCGCTGGTGCGGGTCGCCGGCGATGAACAGGTCGTCCGGGCCGGGTGGGACGGCCGCGCGGAGCACCCGCCACTGGGCCGGGTGCAGGTCCTGCGCCTCGTCCACCACGACGTGCCGGTAGGGGGGCGGTGTTCCGGGCCGGCCGAGCAGTCGGGCGGCGTCCTCGCAGATCTGCAGGTAGGTGCGCCGGTCCTCCACGGCGAGTTCGCCGGTGAACTCCTCCACCGCCCGCCACAGCCGGGCGCGTTGCAGCGGGCCCAGCCGGCTGCCGCGTCCGGCGCGGGAGGCCCGCAGGTACTCCTCGGAGGTGGTGACGCCCTGTCCGAGGACGACGTGCCGGTACTCCAGCGCCAGGAACTGCTCCGACCAGGGCAGTTCCAGCTTGGCCGCGATGCGCTGCCAGCGCAGCCGCTCCTGGCGGCTGTCCACCATCTCGGGCGTGCGGCCGGTCGCGCGCCGGACGACGCGGTGGGCGAGGGTGTTGACCGTGATCACGTCCACCAGTGGCAGCAGTCGGGGGTCGTCGACGAGCGAGTCGAGGGACTCCCGCAGCGCGGCGGCGAGCGCGTTGGTGTAGGTGGTGAGCAGTACGCGTTCGGGGCTCTCCCGCTCGCCCTGGCGCTCCAGCAGGTGCCTGACCCGGTGGAGTGCGACGACGGTCTTGCCGGTGCCGGGGCCGCCGGAGATCTGGGCCGGCCCGGCGTAGCTCGGCCGGTAGGCGACCCGGCGCTGCGCGGGGTGCAGGAAGATCCGCCAGGCGGCGAACGGTTTGGTGAGGATGTCCTGGAGTTCGCGCGGGCCGGAGACCAGGGCGATGCGGCTGCGGGTGTGGGTGATGGCGGTGCTGAGGTCGTCGGGGTCGTGGGGTCCGGGCGCGGTGGGCCGGCGGACGGCGACGACGTCCCGCCAGACCTCCTCGGGGGTGAAGCCCTCGGCGAGGAACTGCAGCACCTCGAACTGGTCCTCGGGCAGGTAGGCGCCGAAGACCTCCAGCTGGCCCTTGTCGACCAGGGTGCGGGCGACCCGCAGCACGTGGTCGTCGATGCCGAGCCGGCGCAGGTCGGCGTCGGAGACGCCCTGGAGCAGGCGGGTGGCGGTGGCGCCGGCGGTGCGTTCGAAGGTGGGGGTGAGGGTCTCCAGGGCCTCCACGTTGCGCACCTCCAGGCCGCGCGTGGCGGAGTTCACCGACGCGACGTGCCGCACGGCCCAGGCGTTGGCCTTGTCGTGGTGGGCGACCTTGAGCAGGACGTAGGTGTCGCCGCCGTCGTCGGGGGCGAGGACGACGCCGCGCCACGCCTGGTTGATCCGGATGGTGCGGATGCGCGGGTCCCGGGCGCGGGCGAGTTGTTCGAGGCGCAGGCCGCGGTCGGAGAGGAGTTCGGTGACGGTGAGCGCCTGGAACTTGGCCATGACCTCGCGCACGCCCTTGCGGACCGTCTTCTCCAGGCGCTCGTACTCCTCGAAGAAGGAGCTGGCGAAGGCGAGTTGGGGCATGCTCCGGCGTCCTCCCGCTCCGGTTCACCGTCCGGGTGGGCGCCCGGCTGGCCCTACCCTAGCCAGCGCGGCACGCGGTGGGGGGTGGAGCGGTCGCGGCCCGCACGCCGCCACGGTGCGGGCCGCGACCACTCCGGTTCGGGGGCCCGCTACACGGCGAGCTCCAGGGCCGGCAGGGCGTCGTGGACGGCCGCCGGCAGGAGGGTCTCGGTGACGCCGCCGGCGTCGACCGCGGCGGATTGCGCGTGCGCGGTGGTGGCGCCGGCGCCGAGCACCAGCCCGGCGACGACCACGGCGACCGCGAACAGGCGTCGAACGCTGCGAACACTGATCATGACGGTAGGTTTCCTTCCCCCCGCCCCCGGAGTCCCCCGAGGGCGGCCCAGCGGACACGGACCCTTCGGCGGGCCGCCTGGCGTGCGGCCTCGCCCGTTGCAACGATCATCGGCCGATCGGGTTACGAGGCCCGGTCCGCCGGGACGTCACGGACGGGGGTGATCGGCGTCCGGTCGCGTCCCGAACGGTGATCGACTCATCCGGTCCCGATCCGGATCCGCCGTGGCAGACTTCCAGCATGTGGGAGGCAGAGGAAGTGGACGGCGTCGCCCGGGACGCCGGTGACGGGGGGTCGCCGTGGCGGCCGGACGTGCTCGGTGAGGGCTACCAGGCGCGCACGCTGCCGCTGCGGCCCGACGAGGAGGGGGAGGTCGTCGCCACGCTGGTCCGGCGCTGGGCCGGGGGGCGTCCGGGGACGACCCGGCGGGCGGTGCTGTACCTGCACGGGTTCGTGGACTACTTCTTCCAGACCGGGCTGGCGGACTTCCACGCCGAGCGCGGCTGGGACTTCTACGCCCTGGACCTGCGCAAGTACGGGCGCTCGCTGCGGCCGCACCACACGCCGAACTACGTCCGCAGCCTCGCGGCCTACGCGGAGGAGCTGGACGAGGCGGTGCGGATTATCCGGGAGGAGGACGGTCACGACGTCGTCCTGGCCAACGCCCATTCCACCGGCGGGCTGATCCTGCCGCTGTGGGCGCACCACCGGGCGGGGCGCGGGCTGGTCCAGGGGCTGATCCTGAACAGCCCGTTCCTGGAGCTGAACGCCGACCTGGTGACCCGCCGGGTGGCGTCGCGCGGGGTGGAGCTGATCGCCCGGCGGTCGCCGCTGTGGCGGGTGCCGAGCACGCTCAACGTGCACTACGGGCACAGCCTGCACCGCTCGCACCGCGGCGAGTGGGAGTACGACCTGCGCTGGAAGCCGGTGGAGGCGTTCCCGGTGGTGGCCGGCTGGCTGGCGGCGGTGCGGCGCGGGCACCGGGAGGTGGCGCGCGGGCTGGCGGTGGACGTGCCGATCCTGTCCATGTCCTCGACGGCCAGCGGGCGGGTGAAGGTGTGGGACGAGTCCATCCGGCAGCTGGACGCGGTGCTCGACGCCGAGGCGATCGCCCGGCTGGCCGTGCGACTGGGGCGGCACGTCACGGTGGTGCGGATCGAGGGCGGCATCCACGACCTGGTGCTCTCCGCCGAGCCGGTGCGGCGGCAGGTGTACGCCGAGATGGCCCGCTGGATCGACGCCTACCTGGCGTAGGCGGGGCGGGGCGCGGGGCGCGGGGACGGGGGCGGGGCGCGGGGGTCGCGGATGGCCGGCGGGGCGCGTAACGCGAGTGCAATGCCCATGACATGACCGAACAACATCCGCGGTGAATTCTGCGACTCGAAAGATCTATTCCGCTTTCCGGTTCGCAGGAGTCCCCGTGTCCACTGTCGACTCGTCACCCCCCACCGCCCCGGGCGGCACCACCGCCACGGGCGCCAAGCACCCGGTGGACCAGGTTCCCCCGGTCTCCCGCCTGTTCGTCCTCGGCCTGCAGCACGTGCTGGCCATGTACACCGGCTGCGTCACGGTGCCGCTGGTCTTCGGGGCCGCGGTCGGTCTGGACACCTCGACCATCGGGCTGCTGATCAACGCCGACCTGCTGGTGGCCGGCATCGTCACGGTGATCCAGTCGCTGGGCGTCGGCCGCCTCCTCGGCGTCCGCCTGCCCGTGGTGGCCGGCGCCACCTTCGCCGCCGTCTCGCCGATGATCCTGATCGGCAACGAGTACGGCATGCCGGCGCTGTACGGCGCCATGCTGGTCGCCGGCGTCTTCGGCCTGGCCCTCGCCGTCCCGTTCGCCCGCGTCGTGCGCTTCTTCCCCCCGCTGGTCAGCGGCACCGTGGTGACGGTGATCGGGCTCTCGCTGATCGGCGTCTCCGGCGGGCTCATCGTCGGCAACGACCCCGAGGCGGCCGACTACGCCTCGCCGCGCAACCTCGCCCTGGCCGCCGGGATCGTCGTGGTGATCGTGGCGATCAGCCGGTGGGGCCGCGGGCTGGTCGCCCAGCTCGCCGTGCTGATCGGGCTGGTGCTGGGCACGCTTGTCGCGCTGCCGATGGGGCTGACCGACTTCTCCACCGTCGGCGACGCCGCGTGGATCGGGCTGGCCGCGCCCTTCCACTTCGGCCCGCCGGAGTTCCACGTCGCGGCGATCGTCGCGATGTGCACGGTGATGCTGGTGATCTTCACCGAGTCCACCGCCGACATGCTGGCCGTGGCGGACATGACCGGGCGCCGGCTCTCCCGCGCCGACCTGGCCCGCGGGCTCGCCGCCGACGGCCTGTCCGGCCTGCTGGCCGGCTCGATGAACTCCTTCCTGGACACCGCCTTCGCGCAGAACGTCGGCCTGGTGGAGATGAGCCGGGTGCGCAGCCGCTTCGTGGTGACGGCGGCCGGCGTGATGCTCTTCCTGCTGGGCCTGGTGCCCAAGCTCGGCGAGGTGGTCGCCTCGCTCCCCGCGCCGGTGGTGGGCGGCGCCGGACTGGTGATGTTCGCGACGGTGACGGCCGTGGGCATCCGCACGCTGCGCACGGTGAGCTTCGAGAACAACTCCAACCTGCTGATCATCGCCGTCTCCATCGGCGTGGGCATGCTCCCCGAGGCCGCCCCGGACATCTACAGCAACCTGCCGCGGGAGGTGGAGACCATCGCGGGCAGCGCCATCACCAGCACCGTGATCGTCGCCTTCACGCTGAACCTGCTGTTCAACCACGGCCCGGGCAGCCGCCTCCGGGACGACGGCACCGCCAAGGCCGCGACGCCCCCGGCCGGACCCGCCGCGCCGACCGACGGGCGGGCGGAGGGCGGAGCGGGCCACGGCGGCGCCGACGCCGCCCCGACACCGACCACCTCCGCCGCCGGCTCCTAGGCCCCCGCCCCCGCCGCCCCGCCCGCTCAGGCGCCCGCTCAGACGGCCGCCAGCCGGCCCACCAGCCAGTCTGCGGTGTCCGGGAGCCAGGCCCACCGGGCGTTCTGCACCAGGTGGTCGCCGTCCGGCACCAGCAGGTACTCCCCCTCCGGGGCGAGGTGGGCCAGCGGGGCGCCGTTGGCCACGCCCGGGATGACGTCGCCGCCGCCGTCCACCACCCGCAGCGGGCAGTCGATGCCGGCCGCGAAACCGGTCACGTCCACCGCGCGGGCGAACCGCCGGGCCGCCGCCCGCCCGCCGGCGCGCTGCACCAGGGTCTCCACCACGTAGGGCGCCAGCGCGTCCCACTCCAGCGTGGACGGTCCACTGACCGTGACGGCGGCCCGGATCCGCGGGTCGCGGGCCGCGGAGAGCGCCCCGTAGAAGCCGCCCAGGCTGAGCGCGAGCACCCCGACCCGCTCCAGGTCGAGCCCGTCGTGCTCCTTGAGGGCGTCCAGGGCGCCGGCGACCACCCGGTGGTACTCGGGTTGCAGCACGGTGGTGGCGGCCAGCCGGCCCTGCCCGGGCCCGTCGATGGCCAGGACGGCCACGCCCCGGACGAGCAGTTCGTCGGCCATCGTGTGGAACTCGACGGCGGTCGAGTCCATGCCGGGGACCAGGACCACCACGCCGGCCGCCCCCGCCTCCTCCCCCGCCCGAGCGCCCGGGCGGGGGCGCGGCCGTGGTCGGCGCAGCACGCCGCGGAAGCCGGTCTCCGGGTCCTCCTGCACCAGCACGGCGGCGTCCGGATCGAGGTGGCCCAGCGCCGCGTGCCAGCACTCCTCGGCCTCCGCGGCCGCCGCCGCGGCCGTCTCCCGGTCCGGGTGCGGCAGCACGGTGGCGAAGTGGCACCACCGCGCCGCGTGCTGGAACGCCTGCCCGGCGGAGCGCCGCCGTCCGTCGGCGGCGGCCTCCTCGGCCCGCGCCCGGTGCGCCCGGCCGGTGGCCAGGAAGCGGGCCGGCCAGTCCCGCAGTCGAGCGAGCCCGCCGGTGACCGTGTCGTACTGGTGCCCGTCGATCCCGGAAGCGATCGCGCGGGAGCGGGTGAGCCGGGCGAACACGGGCAGCATTCCGGGGGTGTCGACGTAACGGGGCATCGCGCCGGACTCCTTCACATGAGTAACCATCAGCATGCGTAACGCTATCAAAGCTTTGATGCCCCTAAAGGTCTTTGCGAACATCCAGATCTGTACGATGGCCGAATGGATATGCCAGCCGGGGACCGCTTGGGGGTCGTCCTCAAGCGCGTCGAGCAGGAACTCATGGCTGCCAAGCACGCCGCGGTGCGGGCCGCCGGGTTGACCGTCCCCCAGTACGCGGCGCTGTTCGCCCTCGCCGACTCCCCCGGCATCTCCGCGGCCGCGCTGGCCCGCGCCTGCCTGGTGACCCCGCAGGCGATGACCGTGGTGCTGCGCAACCTGGAGGAACGCGGCCTGGTGGAGCGCAGCCGCCACCCCTGGCACCGCAGCGTCCTGGAGACCCGGCTCACCGAGCGGGGGCTGGCCGCCCTGCGCCTGGCCGACGAGCGCGCGGTGCGGATCGAGCGCCGGATCAGCGCGGCGTTCACCCCGGAGGAACGGGCCACGCTGCGCGACTACCTGGAGCGCTGTTCGCGGGCGATCGCGGCGGATTCGGACACCGCCGCCGACCAGGACGTGGGGAGCGGGACCGCGGCCCTGGTCACCCCGGAGGCGTGACCTCCCGCGCGGACCGGGCGGCCGGCCGGCGAGGGTGACGCGACCGCGACCGGTGACCGTGGCCCGCCAGGGGGCTCACGGGGCCGCGCCGCACGGGCCCGCCCCCGCCGGAGCCGTCGCGGGGACGGGCTGTGTGCTGTGACGGTAGCCCCTTCGGCGGTGGCGGCGCCCACCGCCGACCACAGTTCACCCGAACGGGTGACCCGGTGCGTCGGACGTGGTCGTCAGCAGTGGGCCGCGGACACCGGGGTGGCGGCCGCGGGGGTGGCGGCCGCCGCGCCGGGCAGCGCGCGGGCCAGCGCCGCGACGAAGGCGTCCGAGGTCGCGCGGTCCCGCACGGCGACGCGGATCCAGTCCGGGCCCAGCCCCGGGAAGGTGTCGGCACGGCGCACCGCCCAGCCGGCGTCGCGCAGCGCCCGCCGCGTCGACTCGCCGCGGCCGTCGGGCAGACGGAGCAGCAGGAACGATCCGGCCGCCGGGGTGACCGGCCGCACGCCCGGCACCGCCCGCAGCGCGGCCAGCAGGTGCTCGCGGTCCCCGGTCAACGCCGCCGCGGCGCGCTCGGCCTCGGCGAGCGCGCCCGGCGTGACGCAGGCGACGGCGGCGGCCAGGGCGGGGGTGGACAGCGGCCACAGCGGCTGCGCGTCCCGCAGCGCGGTCACCGTCGGCTCGTCGGCCAGCAGGTAGCCCACCCGCAGGCCGGCCAGCCCCCACGTCTTGGTCAGGCTGCGCAGCACCACCAGGCCGGGCAGGTCCCGCCGGCCGGCCAGCGACTCGCGCTCGCCGGGCACCGTGTCGACGAACGCCTCGTCCACCACCAGGGTGCGGCCGGGGCGGGCCAGCTCGGCCAGCGCGGCGGCCGGATGGAGCACCGAGGTGGGATTGGTGGGGTTGCCCACCACCACCAGGTCGGCCTCGGCCGGCACCGCCGCCGGATCCAGCCGGAAGCCGTCCTCCGGGCGCAGCAGCACCCGTCGGACGGCGTGTCCGGCGGCCCGCAGGGCGGCCTCCGGCTCGGTGAACTGCGGGTGGACGACGGCCGCGTGACGGGGCCGCAGGACGCGGGCCAGCAGCACGAACGCCTCGGCGGCGCCGGCGGTCAGCAGCACCTCGCCGGGCGGGCGGCCGTGCCGGGCGGCGACCGCGCGGTGGGCCGGAGCGGCGTCGGGGTAGGCGGCCAGGTTCTCCATGGCGCCGGCCAGCACCCGGCGCAGCCAGGGCGGGGGCGTGCCGGCGCGGACGTTGACGGCGAGGTCGACCAGGCCGGGCGCGACCTCCGCGTCGCCGTGGTGGCGCAGCGCGGTCTCGTCCACCGCCGGGGCGGTGGGGGCGTCGCGGGGTGCGGCCGGGGGCGCCGGGGCGGGGGCGGCCGGGGCCTGGGTCTCAGTGGCCATGGCCGTCGGCCCCGTGGGGGTGGGGGGCGTGGGGGCCGTGGTCGTGGTGGTGTCCGTGATGGTGGGAGTGCCCGTGGTGGTGTCCCGGGTCGTCGGGGTGGTGGTGGGGCTGCTGGGGCGCGCCGACGCGCTCCTCGAAGCCGGGCAGCGAGACCCGGTAGATGCAGGTGTCGCAGTTCATCCGCAGGTCGCCCCGGAGGGTCTCCCGGTACCGCTCGACCACGAGTTCGGCGAGTTCCTCGGTGGCGCCCATGACGTCGGCGACCCGCAGGTCCACCTCCGGGTGGCGGGCGCCCCACTGGTGCGACTGCTCCACCACCCGGTCCGGCAGGACGCCGGTGAACAGGAAGTACGGCAGCACCACGACGCGCTCGGCGCCCAGCCGGCGGCAGCGGTCCAGCCCGGCGGGCACGTCCGGATCGGCCAGCGAGACGAACGCGGTCTCCACCCCGGCCAGGCCGCGTCCCTCCCACAGCAGCCGGGCGACCTTGTACACCTCGGCGTTGGCGTCCGGGTCGCTGGAGCCGCGGCCGACCAGCAGGACGGTGGTGCCGGCGCGGTCGGCCGGGTCCAGCACCGCGTCGAGCCGGCGTTCCAGCACGGCCAGCAGGTTGGGGTGCGGCCCGAGCGGGCGGCCGTAGCCGTAGCGGATGCCCGGGTGGCGGAGCCGTTCCCGGTGCAGCGCCGCGGGGATGTCGCCCTTGGCGTGTCCGGCCGAGACCAGCACGAGCGGCACCGCGGCGAAGTCCCGCACGCCCTCCCCGACCAGGTCGGCGACGGCGTCGGCCAGCGGCGGGGCGGACAGTTCGATGAAGCCGCCGCCGACCGGCACTCCGGGGAGCCGGCCGCGCAGCGACTCGACGAAGTCCCGGAAGGCGTCGGCGCCGCCCTCGTCGCGGGTGCCGTGCCCGACCAGCAGCAGGGCCGGCGGTTCGGTGCGGTCCGCCGGGGCGGCCGGCGGACGCGTCTCGGACGGGGAGGGCGTCGCGGACGGGGAGGGCGGGGTCATGTGCGGCGGTCCTTTCTGGGGCCCGGTCGGCCGGGCGGCCGGCGCCGGTGGGCGCGCACCGGCGGTGTCGTTCGGGCGGGGCGGCGGAGGCGGTCGCGGGCGGGCGCCCGGCTCGGGCGGTCAGACGGCGTAGAGCAGGGCGTTGACCGCGGCGGCGGCCACGGCCGAACCGCCCTTCTCGGAGCGGTTGGTGACCGAGGGGAGTCCGCTGGCGCGCAGGTGCTCCTTGGACTCGGCGGCGCCGACGAAGCCGACCGGCATGCCGACGACCAGCGCCGGCCGGGCGTCCAGCCGGATCAGTTCCTCCAGGGCGGTGGGGGCGCAGCCGACCACCCACACGGCGCCCGGGCCGACCTCGTCGAGGGCGAGGCGCACGGCGGCGGCCGAGCGGGTCAGTCCGTCGCCGGCGCTCGCCTCGCGCACCCGGCACAGGGCGCGCCGGGCGGTGATGCCGGCGGCCACCATCTCCACGTCGGCGACGATCGGCGCGCCGGCGCGCAGCGCCCGCACGGCCGCGGCGAGGTGTTCCTCCTGGCAGACGGTCTCGTCGAGGTAGTCGAGGTCGGCGCTGGCGTGGATCACCCGTTCCACGACGGCGCGGGTGAGCGGCGGCAGGTGGGAGGTGTCCACCCGGGAGCGCAGGATGCGGTAGGACTCCTGCTCGATGGGGTGCACGACGCGGGTCATCGGCGAACGCTCCTCGGGGCGGACGGGGCGGCGGTGGCGGACGGGGCGGCGGCGGTCGCGGGGGTGCGGGCGGGGGTGGTCGGGGCGGTCGGGGTGGTGAACTCGATGGCGTCCACCGGGCAGACCTCGACGCACTCGCCGCAGCCGGTGCACGCCCGCGCGAGCACCAGCAGGGGTGCGCCGTGCGGGCGGATGGCGCGTTCCGGGCAGGTCAGCAGGCAGGCGCCGCAGCCCTGGCAGCGGGTGGTCACGGTCACGGCGGCGGTCATTCCTGCCACCGGTAGCCGCGCGGGGTGACGACGCGTCCGGCCACGACGCGGGTGGCGGTGTTGCCGACCACGACGACGGTGGTCATGTCGACGATGGTCACGTCCAGCTCGCCGAGCGTGGTGACGGTGGTGCGCTCGTCGGCCCGGGTGGCGCCGTGCACCACGCCCACCGGGGTGGCGGGGTCGCGGTGCTCGCCGAGGATGGCCAGCGCTGCCGGGAGCTGCCAGTCGCGCCCGGCGCTGCGCGGGTTGTAGAAGGTGACGACGAAGTCGCCCTCGGCCGCCGCCCGGACCCGGCGCTCGATGACCTCCCAGGGGGTGTGCAGGTCGGACAGGCTGATCGAGGCGTGGTCGTGGCCGAGCGGGGCCCCGAGGATGGCGGCGGCCGCCGCGGCGGCGGTGATCCCGGGGACGCCGACGACGTCGATGTCGTCGCCCGCCTGCTGGAGCGCGGGCGAGGCCATCGCGTAGACGCCGGCGTCGCCGCTGCCGATCAGCGCCACGGCGTGGCCCCGCTCGGCGAGGCGCACGGCGGTGCGGGCGCGCTCCTCCTCCGCGCCGAGGCCGCTGGCCAGCACCCGGGTACCGGGGCGCAGCAGGTCGCGGATCTGCTCGACGTACTGGTCGAGGCCGACCAGGTGGGAGGCGCGGCGCAGCTCGGCGCGGGCGCGCGGGGTGAGCAGGTCGCGGGCGCCGGGGCCGAGGCCGACCAGGGCCAGCCGGCCGCGCGGCCGGCGCCGGGCGACGGCCACCGTGCACATGGCGGACTTCCGCTTGGGGACGGCGAGTTCGGCGCCGTCGCCGGCGGAGGCGAGGGCGGCGGCCTCGCTGACGCTGGGTGTGCCGACGGCGCCGCGGACCACCTCGGAGGGGTTGGGCACGGTCACGGCGGCCAGGGCCTCGACGGGGTGGAGGTCGAGCGGGAGGCCGAGTTGTTCGGCCGCGGCGAGCAGGCCCTCCTCGTCGGCCTTGAGGTCGACGGTGGCGAGCCGGTCGACGCTGTCCGGGGACAGGCCGGCCTCGCGCAGCGTGGTGGCGACGAGGTGGAGGACCTCCTCGGCCGCAACGCCGCGGGAGGCGCCGAGACCGAGCACCAGGGAGGCGGGGCGGAGCACCGCGACGGGTGCTTCCGGCGGCACGGCGAGGGCCGGGCCGGGCCGGTCGCCGCCTCCCGGCGGGGCGTCCGGAGCCTCCGGGGCGTCCGGGGTCCGCGGCGCGGCGGGGTCGGGGTGTCCGGCGCCGGTGGTGCGGTCGGTGACGCGGAGCACGGCGGCCGGGGTGGCGCCGGCCGGGAAGGCGTACCCGGGCCGGACGTTCTCCGGTAGGGGCGGCAGCGGCAGGAACCGCCCGTCGACGGTGTCCTGTTCCAGCAGCACCGGGAGGCCGTCGAGCACGGCGCGGGTGACCGCGGCGAGGTCGCCGCCGGCCGGCATGCCGAGGGTGTCCAGGCCCGGGACGCCGGCGGCGTCGGTGGCGGTGGTGACGACCGCTCGGGCACCCAGCACCTCGGCGACCCGGGCGGCGAGCGCGTTGGCGCCGCCGGCGTGGCCGCCGAGCAGCGCGACGGCGTGCCGGCCGGCCTCGTCCACGCAGACCACGGCGGGGTCGGTGGTCTTCTCCCCGAGCAGCGGGGCGAGGACGCGGACGGTGGCGCCGGTGGCCAGGAAGGCGACCACGGCGCGGCACTCGGCGAAGGCGGTGCGCAGCGCGGGGCCGACCGGGCCGTCGTAGCGCCGGGTGTGGTCCGGCCAGGCGGCGGCGAGGCGGTCACCGGCGGCCCGGCCCGCCGCCGTCGCGGCCACCAGGCCGATCGGTCCGGTGGCGCGGTCAGTGGCGTGGCTCACGGCTGTTCTCCTGGCGGTGCGGTGTGGTCGCGGTGCTGCCGCGGGTGGTGGGGGACGGGTGGGGTGGCGGGTGCCGGCGGTGCGTCGGCGCGGGCCCACCCGCCGGCGTGGTCCGGCTCGGGGACGGGCCCGGGCCCGGGCGCGGGCGGGTGGTCGCGCACGCCCCACAGCACGAACACCGGGTTGGTGGCGGCCAGCCGCCAGGCGTCGCCGGGCAGCGGGGCCAGTCGGGAAGACTGCAGCAGCACCCCGTCCACGGCCAGCCCGGCCGCGCCGAGCGCCGCCCGCGCGGCCGGTACCCGGTCGATCGCGGCGAGGGTGACCACCACGGCCCGCCGGGCGACGGCCGCGCAGGCGGCCACGGCGTCGATCCCGCCGCCGCCGACGAAGACGGCGTCCGGGGCGCCGCCGGAGGCGGTCAGCTCGGGCAGCGCCTCGGGGGCGCTGCCGTGCACCACGGTGACCGGCACGCCGTGCGCGGCGGCGTTCGCGGTGATCCGCCGGACCTGCTCGGGGTCGCGTTCGACGGCGGTGACGGCGGATCCGAGCCGGGCGCACTCCACCGCCACCGAGCCGGAGCCGGAGCCGATGTCCCACACCAGGGTGCCCGGGCGCGGCGCGAGGCGGGCGAGCGCCAGCGCCCGCACCTCGGCCTTGGTGATCATGGAGTCGCGGTGTTCGAAGGCGTCCTCGGGCAGCGCCCAGCCGGGGTGCGGGCCCGGCGGCCGGCCGGCGCCCCCGGTCGGGGCGTCGCCGGGGCGCGGCGGGCCGGCCAGCGCGGCGGGGCGGGGGGAGAGCCAGCGGGCCGGATCCGGGTCCAGGCAGAGCACGACGCTGACGGCCGGCCAGTTGCGGGCGGCGGCCTGCTCGGGGGTGACCCGTTCCAGGCGCTCGCCGGGCCCGCCGAGGTCGGTGCCGACCACCAGCAGGCGGTCGGTGCCGCGCAGCGCGGCGCCGAGTTCGGCGGGGCCGGCTCCCGGGCCGGTGAGCACGGCCGTCTTCGGGTGGGCCCGGCAGACGTTCACGGCGGTGCGCAGCTCCCGCCCGTGGGCGCTCACCACCGCGGCGTCGTCCCAGGTCAGTCCGGTACGCGCGAAGGCGCGGGCGACGGAGGGCACGGAGGGGTGCACGTCGAGGGCCTCGGCGCCGAAGCGCTCGGCGAGCGCCCGGACGATGCCGAAGAACCCCGGGTCGCCGGAGGCCAGCACGACCACCTGCCCGTCCCCGCCGCGCAGCCGCTCGGCCACCGCGTCCAGCGCCGGGGCCAGCGGCCCGAGGACGACGCGCCGCGTCCCCGGGGGGACGGCGGCCGCGGCCGGGTGCTCCGTCAGGTGGCGCCGCGCGCCCAGCAGCAGCGTGGCGCGTCCCAGGGCCTCGCGGGCGGCCGGGGGCACCGTCTCGCCGGGCGAGGTGCCGCAGCCCAGCACGGTGATCCGCGCCCGGCCGGTGGGGCCGGCGGCGGGGGCGGGGCCGTGCGGACGGGGGGTCAGGGCAGGCATGGCAGCAGCCCTCCGCCGTGCGCGGCGACCATGGTGCGGCCGGTGAAGTCGACCATGGCCGCCTCGCCCCGCACGCGGCCCTCGGTGAACCGCTCCATGACCTCCGCCACCCTCCGGCACAGCTCGTAGCCGGCCACCGGGAGCAGCCCGGCGGCCTCCCACAGCTCGTAGGCGTGGCGGCCGGTGTTGGCCACGGCGACCTCGGCGGCCAGGTCGTCGCCGCCGCCCACCGCCCGGGTGATCTCGGCGAGCACGCCGACGTCCACCTTGGAGCGGGTGTAGTGGGTCATCAGGATCCCGGAGGCGATCTTGGTCAGTTTGCCCACCATGCCGACGAAGGCGACGGTCGGCACGCCGTGTTCGACCGCGCGGCGCAGCGCGGCGCCGGTGAAGTCGCCGACCTCGATGAAGCTCACCTCCGGCAGCTGGGGCAGGGCGTCCATGGCGCCGCGCTCGGTGCGCCCGCCGGTGCACAGCACCACGGCCGGCGCCCGCTGCGCGGCGGCGACGGAGACGGCCTGCTCGACGCTGGAGCGCCAGGAGGCGGTGGAGAACGGGCGGACGATGCCGGTCGTGCCGAGGATGGAGATGCCGCCGATGATGCCGAGCCGGGCGTTCGTGGTCTTGCGGGCCATCCGCTCGCCCTCGGGCACGCTGATCGTCACCTGGAGTCCTTCCCGCTCCAGGTCGACGACCTCGCCCACCGCGCGGGTGATCATCGCGCGGGGCGTGGGGTTGATGGCGGGGCCGCCCACCTCCAGGCCGAGGCCGGGCTTGGTGACCACGCCGACGCCGACGCCGCCGTGCAGGTCGAGGCCGGGCTCGGCGCGGCGGGTGACGGTCGCGGTGATGTGCGCCCCGTGGGTGACGTCGGGGTCGTCCCCGGCGTCCTTGACCACCACGGCCTCGGCCCGGCCGGGGCGGAGCAGTTCGCAGCGTTCGGTGGCGAAGGTGACGCGGCGGCCGGAGGGCAGCGCGACCTCCACGACCGGCTGCGGCCGGCCGGTGACGAGGTGGAGGGCGGCGGCGCGGGCCGCCGCCGAGGCGCAGGTGCCGGTGGTCCAGCCGGTGCGCAGGGCGCGCGGGCGGACCTTGGCGGTGCGCGGCAGATCGGGTTCGCGCAGCTCGGGGCCGTCGCTGGTCATCGCCGCGTCACTCCTGGGCGGCCGTGTCCGGGCGCGCCGCGGCGGCGGGCTCGGCGCCGGGGCGCTCACCGCCCGTGCGCTCCTGGCGCAGTCTCCGGCGGGCCTGCCGGTCGGCCCTGCGGTACTCGTGGAAGTGGCCGGGGTGGTAGAGGTGCGAGCGGGTGCCGCCGGCCGTGAGCGCCGGGCCGACCAGGAAGAGGGTGTGCTTCCACAGCCGGTGCTCCCGCACCGTGGCCTGCAGGGTGTCCACGGTGCAGTGCACCAGCAGCTCGTCCGGCCAGGTGGCCCGGTAGGCGATGATCACCGGGGTGTCCGGGCGGTAGCCGCCCTGGAGGAGTTCCTCGGCGAGCTGGCCGGAACGGGCGGCGGACAGGAAGATCGCCATGGTGGTGCCGTGCCGGGCGAACTCGCGGATCTCCTCGCCGGGGGGCATCGGCGTCTTGCCGCCGCCGAGCCGGGTGAGGATCACCGACTGGGCCACCTCGGGGACGGTCAGCTCGCGCTGGGCCAGGGCGGCGACGGCGGAGAAGGCGGACACGCCAGGGACGATCTCCACCTCCAGGCCGAGGTCGCGGCAGCGGTCGAGCTGCTCCTGCACCGCACCCCACAGCGCGGGGTCGCCGGAGTGCACGCGGGCGACCCGGCGGCCCTCGGCGGCGGCGCGCGCGTAGTGGTCGAGGACGCCCTCCATGGGGACGAGCGAGGAGTCGACGATCTCGGCGTCCGGCCGGGCGTGTTCCAGGACGTCCGCGGAGACCAGGCTGGCGGCCCAGATGACGGTGTCGGCCTCGGCGATGGCCCGGGCGGCGCGGAAGGTGAGCAGGTCGGCGGCGCCGGGGCCGGCGCCGACGAAGGTGACCTTGCCCCGGCCGGCGGCGGGAGCGACCGCGCCGGTGGCCGGGGCGTGGTCGGGGAGGGACTCGGGGGCGGGGAGGGACTCGGGGGCGATCACAGCTTGTCTCCTCGGCCGTCCCGCCGGGCGGGGGCGATCAGCGTGGACAGGTAGGGCAGCCGGGCGCCCTGGGGCAGGTCGGCGACCGGTGTCACCCGCTCGTCGGGCAGGCCCAGCGCGCTGCCGCACACGGCGCCGTCCAGCCGGCCGGTCTCGGCCAGGACGGCGGCGAGCTGGTCGGTGAGCCGGCCGAACTTGTAGGCGGCGACGGTGCCGGGCAGGTCGAGCGCGCGGCGCAGGGTGTCCAGGCCGGCGGTGAGCGGCACCAGGGTCAGCGGCTCGGTGCCCTCGGCGAGGACGGTGCCGCTGCGCGCGGCGAGGTCCTGCATGGCGGTGATGCCGGGGACGGTCTCCACCCGGACCTCGGGCAGCAGGGCGGAGACGGTCTCGGCCAGGTAGGTGAAGGTGGAGTAGACGTTGGGGTCGCCGATGGTGGCGAAGGCGACGGTGCGGGCGGCGCCCGCCCCGGCGTCGTCGTCGGTTCCGCGCAGCAGCCGGGCGACCTGGCGGCCGGCGGCGTCCCAGGTGCGCTCCCGCAGGGCGCGGTCCTCGCGCTCGTGCAGGGCGAAGACGACGCGGACCACGCGGTCCGGGTCGTCGAGGTGGTGGCGGACGGTCGCCTCGGCGCGGCCGGTCTCCCCGGTGTCCCCGACCGGGACCACGACGGTGTCGGCCTCCCGGAGGATCCGCACGCCCCTGAGGGTCACCAGTTCGGGGTCGCCGGGACCGACCCCGACGCCGATCAGGCGCGGCGCCGGGCGCGGTGCGCTGGCGTCGCCACGGGTATGGCTGCTGGACGGCATGGCGGATCGAGCCTCCGGGGTTTCCTCGCCCACGAGGGACATGACGGCACGGCAGCCGAGTGTCCTGGCTCCCGGATCGACGCTCGCCCCCGGCCTTCCAGCGGACGCATCCGCCGTGGCGCACGGTGGGGGGTTCACTCCCCGGTGACAGTGGCGGGACCGCTCCGGACTCGCACCGGATTCCTCGCATCGCTGCCGCAAGGTGGTATCCGACCACGTGGGAGCGGGTTCCGTCAAAAGCCGGGCGCGGCGCGCCGCGGCGGCGCGGCGGCAGGTCAGGGCCCCGAGGCGACCACCGGGAGGACGGCCGAGGGCGGGGTGATGACGGGGTGGTGAACGCGGGCGGCGGGTGTGCGCGGGCCTATCGACACCGAGCCGAGGGCGTATCTAACGTTCCTTCAGTTCTTCTCGCCCCGCACCTTCTGGAGGACCCATGCCCGCTCTCCGTCGGCGCCTGCGCGCCCGCGTCGCCGTGGCGCTCGCCGCCCTTCCGCTCGCGCTCGTCGGCCTCCAGGCGCCGGCGCAGGCCGCCCCGGCCCTGCCGAGCGACCCGCGGGCCGCGACGGACGTGCTGCTGTTCCAGTACACCCTGGGAGAGTTCAACACCCTGCGCAACTCGTCGAGCCGGCCGAGCAACCTGATCTGGAGCAGCGACGGCTGCAGCTACTCCCCCGACGCGCCGTTCGGCTACCAGATGGTGCGGGCGTGCTACCGGCACGACTTCGGCTACCGCAACTACACCGCCCAGGGCCGGCAGACCTCGGAGAACCGCAGGCGGATCGACGACCAGTTCCTGGAGGACATGCTGACGGTGTGCAACGGCAGCGCCACCTGCAACAGCACCGCCTACGTGTACTACGGCGTGGTGCGCGCCCTCGGCTGGATCTGACCGGGGACGGCCGGAGAGCGGCCGGCGACGGCGGGAGGGGCGGGTCCGCGGGTCCGCGGGTCCGGCGGGCCCGCCCTCCCCTCCCCACCCGGCGCGCCGGGCGGGCCCCGTTCCGGATGGCGTCGGGGGGTGTGAAGGATGACGGACCGGTGAGCGAGAAGTAAGCATCTGGCGAACCGTCAGAGCACCTATTGACGCGCGTAGAGCGTTGTCGTCATGCTCTCGTCTGTCCCTCTCCCCCACCGTTCCACGGAGGCCCCGCATGAGCCGCCTGGTCAGATTCCTGCTGTCACTTGTCATGGTCGCAACGGCGTCGGTCGCCGGAGTCGTCGCGACCGCCGGCACCGCGCACGCCGACGCCTGCTACACCTGGGGGCGCACCCTGTCCCAGGGGATGTCCGGCGCGGACGTGACCCAGCTGCAGATCCGCGTGGCCGGCTACCCCGGCTACGGCAACGTGCTGGCCATCGACGGGGTGTACGGCCCGGCCACCGCCGCCGCCGTCACCCGCTTCCAGCAGGCGTACGGCCTGACCGCTGACGGCGTCGCCGGCCCGCAGACGTTCAGCCGCATCTACGCGCTCCAGGACGACGACTGCACCCCGATCCACTTCTCCTACGCGGAGCTGAACCAGTGCAACAGCGACTGGTCCGGCGGCGCGGTCTCCGCCGCCACCGCCCGGTCCAACGCGCTGCGGTCGATGTGGAAGCTGGAGGCGATGCGGCACGCCCTCGGTGACCAGCCGATCCGGGTGACCAGCGGCTTCCGCTCCTACGCCTGCAACTCCGCCGTCGGCGGCTCCAGCACCAGCCGCCACCTCTACGGGGACGGCGTGGACCTCGGCGCCGGCTCGCACTCGCTGTGCCGGCTCGCCCAGCAGGCCCGCTACCACGGCTTCAACGGGATCCTCGGCCCCGGCTACCCGGACCACAACGACCACACCCACCTGGACCACCGCTCCAGCCGGTTCTGGTCGGCCCCGTCCTGCGGCATCTGACGCCCCAGCGGCCCGGTCCCCGTCGCGGGGACCGGGCCGCACCAGCCGCACGGCACGACGCACGGCACCACAGCACGCGCTACCGCACGAGAACGTCGCACGTTCCGCGATCCCAACCGTTGGAAGGACGACCTCCCATGCGATCACGGCGCCCCGCCCACCGGCGGGTCCCCGCTCTGGCGGCCACCGCGAGCCTGCTGGCCGCCGCCACGCTCGCGGCGCTCGCGCCAACCGCGCCCGCCTCCGCGTCCTCCTCCGTCGCCACGGCCGCCACCAGCGGTACCGAGCGCGAGGTCACGTACCACGGCTACCGGCTGACCGTCCCCGCCGACTGGCGGGTGGTCGACCTGACCGAGGATCCGACCGCCTGTGTCCGGTTCGACGTCCCGACGGTGTACCTCGGTCACCCGGGCGCGGACCAGAACTGCCCCTCCCACCTGGTGGGACGGACCGACACCATCGTGGTGGAGCCGCTGGACGAGGTGGCGGCCCCGCGCATCGCGGACCACGCCGCCACCGCCGCGCCCGGATCGGCCGCCCCCGCGGCGCGGCCGGTGGCGCGCGGGGCGGAGATCCAGGTGGCGGTCGAGGAGGCCGGTGTCCTGGTGACCGCCACCCACGGCGCCGGGCAGGCCCGGGTCCGGGCGATCCTGGACGCCGCGGAGCTGGTCGACGGCGGCGCGCCGGCGGACGTCGACGCCCTGCGGGCCGGCACCGCCCGGGCGGCCGCGAACGACGTCGGCACCATGGCCGTGGTGCCCGGCACCTACAGCGGCATGGGCTTCGACGCCTGCACCGCGCCGTCCTCCAGCGCCATGCAGGCGTGGCGGAACTACTCCTCGCACCGCGCCGTCGGGGTCTACATCAGCGGGTCGGTGCGCGCCTGCTCGCAGCCGAACCTCACCGCCGCCTGGGTCTCGGAGCACACCTCCGAGGGCTGGCACCTGCTGCCCATCCACGTGGGCCGGCAGGCCCCGTGCAACAGCTACTCCTCCGAGGTCTCCACGGACCCGGCCACCGCGCGGACCCAGGGCCGCGCCGCCGCCGACGAGTCGATCGCGGCCGCCGCCAACCTGGGCATCCAGGCCGGCAGCGTGCTGTACAACGACATGGAGGCGTACGACAACACCAACACCACCTGCTCCCGCGCCGTGCTCAGCTACCTCGACGGCTGGACCGACCGCCTCCACGAGCGCGGCTACCGCTCCGGGGTGTACTCCTCCGCCGCCTCCGGGATCCGGGACCTGTCCTACAACTACAACTCGACCACCTACACCCGGCCGGACCACATCTGGTTCGCCTGGTGGAACGGCGTGGCCAACACCGACGCCGGCTCCTACGTCCCCGACTCCCAGTGGGCCAACCACCAGCGCGTCCACCAGTACCGGGGCGGCCACAACGAGACCTACGGCGGCGTGACCATCAACATCGACAGCAACTGGCTGGACGTCACCTGACGCTCCCGCCGCCGTCCCCGCGCACGGGCCGCCCCCGCGCCGAGTCACTCCGGCGCGGGGGCGGCGCGCTGTCCGGGACCACCGCCGTCCGGCGGGAAGGGGAAGCCGTCGGCCGGCGGGCCCGGTGGCCGACGGTGGGGCCGTCAGCCGGCGTGGCCGGCGCCCCGCTCCAGCACGACGGTGGTGACCGAGCGCGGCGCCAGCTCGACGGTCAGGTTGCGGCCGCGGACGCTGCCGGCGTCGACCTCCTCGATCTGGTGGGTGGCGTCGGTGAGGTAGGTGGTGGCGCGGTGCCCGGCGCCGCTGGGGTCGAGGCGGAAGGTCTCGGTGCTGGCCGTGGTCCCGGTGTTGATGATCTCCAGGACCTTCGAGCCGTCGGCGTTGCGGTAGGCGGACACCTTCAGGTCCGGGTTGTCGCTGCCGGCCTCCACCCGCACGGCGTCCGGGCGGATGAACCGGCTGAACGCGCCGATGGCCCACAGCCGGTGGGAGACCTCGTAGGAGTCGCCGTCCATCCGGATGAGCGCCCCGGTGTTGCCGATGGAGGCGCCGTACCAGTAGAGGTAGGCGCTCGCCCCGGCCTCGGCCAGGGTGTCGTGCACCCGCACCGCCAGGGACAGGCCGTCGCTGTCCGTGCCGTCGTCCCAGTTGCCGGGCCAGCCGCGGCTGTTCGGCCCCCACTCGGACATCCAGGTGGGCTTGTCGGTCGCCGCCGGCTGGTCGGCGTCGACGCTGTAGGCGTGGGCGGAGATGGTGTCGACCGCCTCGCGGGCGCCCGGGTGGGCCTCGATCGCGGCGGCGTAGCGGCTGGCGCCGTCCCAGCCGAGCGACTCGCAGCAGATGATGTCGGTGTCCAGGCCGGCCCGGGTCAGCGTCGGCCCCAGGATAGCGGCCATGTCCGCGGCCTGCTCGGGGGTGGCGTCCATGGAGGCGTAGGAGACGTGCCAGTCGGGCTCGTTGAGGAACCCGAGGTCGGTGATCTCGATGCCCTCCTGCTGGTAGAAGCGGATGAACTGGGTGAGGTAGTCGGCGTAGGCCTGCCGCCAGTCGCCGGAGGGGCAGTCGGTGCCGCTCATGCCGCACAGCACGCCGCCGCCGGCGTCGGTGCCGTTGGTCTTCATGTAGCCCGGGGCGCTCCAGGCGTTGGCGTAGAAGCGCTCCACGCCGTAGGACTGGGCCTGCTGGGCGAGCCAGACCTGGCCGTGGTCGTCGCCGTCCCAGTGGTACTCCAGCGGCTCGTCCGGGGAGGCGGGGCCGACCGGGGCGATGGACTGCATGTGGTCGTAGACGCCGTCGGCGGAGGAGCCGATGCCCAGACGGAGGATGGAGAAGCCGGCCCCGGCCTCGGTGTCGTAGAGCAGGTCGAGGATCTCGCGCTGCTTGGTCTCGGACAGGCCGCGGGCACCGTGCATGATGTCCGAGCGCTGGAACGCCTCGGAGAAGCCGAAGCCGTCGATGGTCTGCCGGGTGTCGCGGAAGTCCACCGTGCCGGTGGGGGACGGACCGGCCATGGCGGGGGTTCCGGGGGTGGCCAGCAGGGTGGCCGCGGTCAGCACGAGGGCGACGGTCAGGCCGCGCCGCCGGTGGGGCGCTCGGCGGTGGTACAGGGTCATGGATTCCTCGCGAGTTCGCAACGGGCGACCAAGCGGATCGAAACTTTCGCGATATCACTTGATCTTTCGATCGCACAGGCTCGTGGCGCCCCTCAGGGCTGTCAACCCTTCTCGCACGATTCTGGCCGGTTCCGCCCGGACTCCCCCGACCCTCGGCCGGCCGGAGGCGAGTCCCACGGCCGCGCGCCGGAAAGGCGCACTTTCGCTGTTTCGGCGATCGTTTCGGCGGGAAGCGGGAGGATCCCTCTCCGGGAACGGGAAAAGGCGGGCCCGGACCGGGAATCCCGGTCCGGGCCCGCCTTCGGCGAGCGCCGGCGGCCGCTCGGCGGCGCCGCGTCAGCCCACGGCCCGTCAGCCCGACGCGCCGCGCGACCGCCACAGGTCGTTCAGCTGCGACTGGTAGTACACGCTGGTCAGGCTGAGGACGAACAGCAGCAGCACCCCCACGCCGCCGGAGCAGCGCTGCTGGACGCCCGCGAACTCCTGGGCGCGGGCGATGCGGCCACCGGTGTTGGCGATCGACACGAACGGCGGGACCAGCACGAAGCCGCCGATGGTGATGGCCAGCACGGCCCGTCCCGGCGCCACCTGGACGCCGGCGAAGTCCCGCAGCTCACGGTTGATCCGGTAGTACCAGACCATCTGGTAGATGCCGAGGGTGATGCAGCTGAGCAGCCAGACCGCGAAGGGGTTGCGCACCTTCCCGATCGGGCCCGCGGCCACCGGTCCCCCCATGGGCGGGGCAGCGTGATAGGTCGACACTGTTGCGTTGTCCGTTTCTCTCCATGAGGCGGCATCCGCCGCCTCGGAGAGCACAAGCTACCGAACATCCGTCGTGTCCATGTCGACGTTTCACATCACGGGCGTCACGCTTTCGTCACAACGGGAACCTGACCCAGCGCCAGTTCGTTCCGCCCGCCCCCGGGCGAGCGGGCCTACCGCGCCGTGAAACGGAACTCGGTTCGGCTGGCGTACTCCTCGCCGGGGCGGAGCACCGTGGAGGGGAAGTCGGGGCGGTTCGGGGAGTCCGGGAACGCCTGGGTCTCCAGGCAGAGGCCGGCGTGAGGGCCGTAGCGGCGGCCGGAGGGGCCGGTGAGGGTGCCGTCGAGCTGGTTGCCGGAGTAGAACTGCACGCCGTCCTCGGTGGTCCACACCTCCAGCGCGCGCCCGCTCTCCGGCTCGACCAGTTCCGCCACCGGCCGGAAGCCGCCGGCGGCGTCCGCGGGGGCGGGGCGCAGCACCCAGTTGTGGTCGTAGCCGCCGGCGTCGGCGATCTGCTGGTCGCCCTCGGCGTCCGGCCCGGCCAGCCGCTCGCCGACGGCCCGCGGTTCGGTGAAGTCGAACGGGGTGCCGGCGACCGGGGTGGGCGCGCCGGCCAGCGGGATGCCGGTGGCGTCCACGGGCGTGTAGGCGTCGGCGTCCAGGCGCAGCACGTGCCCGAGGACGTCGCCGGCGCCCTCGCCGGCCAGGTTGAAGTACGCGTGGTGGGTGAGGTTGACCACGGTCGCGCGGTCGGTGGTGGCCCGGTACTCCAGGGCGAGCCGGCCGTCCGGGTGCAGGGTGTAGACCAGCTCGGCCTCCAGCGTGCCGGGGAAGCCCATGTCGCCGTCGGGGCTGGTGAGGGCGAGCCGGAGCGACGGGGCGCCGTCCCGCTCGCCGGCCTCGGCGCGCCAGACCTTGGTGTCGAAGCCCCGCGGTCCGCCGTGCAGGGCGTTGCCCCGGTCGTTGGCGGGAACGGTGTGGACGGCGCCGTCCAGCTCGAACCGGCCGCCGGCGATGCGGTTGGCGTAGCGCCCGACGACGGCCCCGAAGTAGGCGCCGTGGCCGGGGTAGTCCTCGGCGCGCTCCAGTCCCAGCACCACGTTCGCCACGCGGCCGTCGCGGTCGGGCACCTCGAGCGTCTGGAGCACGGCGCCCAGGGTGAGGACGCGGGCGGTCAGCCCGCCGGCCCGCAGCGTCCAGCGTTCCACGGGCGTGCCGTCCGGGGCCGTGCCGAAGGGTTCGCTGCGAACGGGGTCGCCGGAGGCGGTGGTGGACATGCCGGAGCTCCTCGGGTGGTGCGGTGAATGCGATGCCGGTGCGGACGGGGTGTTGACGCGCTGTCGCGCCGCCTCAGCATGCCACCCGCCGCCACCTGCGCACCACAATGCTCAGCGTTCAACACCGGCACCCGAAATCTGGGAGGGGTGTTACTTGTGTGACGGATGTGACTCGCTCAGCGTCGCCGGCCCACCATCGCCAGCAGCCGGGTCTGCGGGTCCGCGTCGGCCGGGACGCTCAGCGGCCGGGCGAACAGGCCGCTGCCGGAGAGCGAGTCGGCGTACGGCTCCATCTCCCGCAGGGTGAACCGGACCAGATCGGGGTCGAGGGAGTCGTCGGCGCCGATGCCCCGGGCGAGGTCCCAGCTGTGCACCACCGCGTCCGCGGTCATCTGGGCGCAGTAGGCCGCCGCCGAGGTGAGCCCGTAGGACAGCTGCACCTGCCGGTCCAGCGCCCCGGGGTGGCCGAACGCGGCCAGCGCCCCGGCGGCGGCGTGGTCCCACGCCGCCACGGGGTCGTCGCCCAGCACGTCGCCCTCGTAGCGGTCGCCGACCTCCGCGAGGGTGGCCCCCTTCAGCAGCGGGGGCACCCACAGCTGCTCCGCGACCAGGTGGTTCACCAGGTCGCGGACGTCCCACTCGGTGCACGGCGTCGCGGCGTGCCAGCCGTCCCTGGGGACGGCGTGCACCAGCCGCCCGAAGGCGTTCAGCGCGGCGTCGTGGGCGCCCAGCAGCGCGCCCGGCTCGTATCCGTCCACGGTCCCTCTCGCCACCGGCGGCCGTCCTCTCCCTGCCCGCTGCCCTTGCCGCGGGGTCTCGTCGTCGGGGTCTCCTGGTCGTGCCTCGCGCGGTCGCCGCCGGCGGACTCAGCCCAGCAGGGTGATCCCCTGGGCCAGCAGCATCCCGCCGACGAGCACGGCGATCAACAGCACCACCACGGCGGGCCACCAGCTCCGCACGCCCCGCACCTCGCGCCCCTCGTACGGCCCCGGGTCCAGGGTGCTCCCCTCGATCTCCGGGGTCTCGCCGGGGGGCGGGCCGAGGTGCCGGCGGCGTTCGGCCTCCCGCTCCTCCTCGCCGCGGTCGTCCCGGTCGCCGGGCCGCTGACCGCTCAGCCCGCCCGGGCCGGGGCTACTCATCACGCACCCCGCATCGCATCGTCCGCTCCCTCACCGGGTCTCCGGCACGCCGTAGCCCATCGCCTCCAGCAGCGCGTTGAGGCTGGCGTAACGCTCCGTGGCCGGCAGCTCGCCGACCTGCTGGATCAGGTAGTCGGGCGCCTGGTAGTCGGCCAGCTGCGCCACGATCTTCTCGCGGTCGGCGGGGAACGCGGACCGCTGGAGGTGCTTGGCCAGGTCCTCCCGGACCCGCGCGACGTCCTCGGGGCTGGGTGGGGCGTCGGTGCCCGGAATCCGGTCCCCGACCAGGCGGCGGTCGGCCGGCGGCTGGTCCTCGCCCGAGGGCTCCGGCTCCCGCCACTCCTGCGCGTGCGTCACCCGGCCGCCCCGCAACTCGCCCTGCACCTCGTGCTTGAGCTCGTCGTCGCGCTTGGCCCCGTGCTTGTCGCTGCCCTGCTGCACGCCGATCCTCCCGAACGCCGATGGTCTGAGGCGCCGCGCCGCCGCCTCGCGCCGCCGCGCTGGGCGACGCCCGTCGGGTGGCGTCCGGCGGGCGGTCGAACGGGGCGGGCGGTCGAAGGTGCTCCACGGTCGATGGTGCGGGCTACCCGGTGACCCAGGGGGCAAACCGGTTCTACCGGGACGCATCAGACGGGGTGCGCCGGGAAGGGGCCCTAGCGGAGAGGCGCCGTGGAAGGAACTCCACCGCGCCCCGGATCCCGGTGTGCCCGGACCGCGAGGAGGACCGGGGGCGCGGCCGTTTGGAGCGGAGCCCGGCGGGCAGCCGCCGGGCGCGCGGGGCCGCGCCGACGGCGATCCGTCGTCGCGCCGTCGCACACCGACCGGTCCGTCAGCAACCACCACCCCAGGAGGAGCCGCATGGCCAGGACAGTGTCGGACGTCATGACCGCCAACCCCGAGACGATCGAGGTGACCGAACCGGTCGCGGAGGCGGCCCGCAAGATGCGCAGCAGCGACGCCGGGGCGATCGTGGTGCTGGACCACGGCCAGGTCGCCGGCATCGTCACCGACCGCGACATCACGCTCCGCGTGGTGGCCGAGGACCGCGGCGGCGACACGCCGGTGCGCGAGGCCTGCAGCAGCACGGAGCTCACCACCGTGCGGCCCGACACCGACCTCGACGAGGCGGTGCGGCTGATGCGCGGCAAGGCCGTGCGGCGGCTGCCCGTCGTGCAGAACAACCAGCCCGTGGGGATCGTCAGCCTCGGCGATCTGGCGATCGAACGGGACCCGGACTCCGCCCTCGGCGACATCTCGGCGGCCAAGGGGAACGAGTAGCGGGCGCTCCCGTCCTGACGCGGGACTCGGGCCGTCCGCGGCACACCGCAAGGAGGTACATCCTGATGAACGCTTCCGATGGCGAGCCCAGCGCGGCGCGCACCCCGGACCGCCGGCTGCGCACCGGGGCGGAGCAGCCGATCGACCCGGAGGACCTGGTCAGGGCCCAGGGCAAGGAGCCCACGCCGGAGAACGTCGAGGCCGCCCGCAAGTTGCTGGAGAGGGACGGGGCGGCGGCGATCGAGCGCATCGTCCCCTGACCCGTCCCGCGGGCGACGTCCGGCGCGGGGCCCGGCCGCCGGTCACCGGCCCGGGCCCCGCGCCCGCGCGCCCGCTCCCCCACCGGGTGGCCACCGGTGTGGACCGCCCGTGTGCCATCGCCCATGCCCCCGCCCCCTCAGCCGTGGAGAGGCCGCACCATGCCGCACCCCGTCCCGGACCCGCACCCGCCCACCGCCCCGCCGGCCGGCGGCCCGCCACGGCCCCGGGTCGCCGTGGTGACCGGATCCGACTCCGGCATCGGCCGGGCGACCGCCGTGGCACTCGCCCGGGACGGCTGCGACCTGGGCATCACCTGGCACACCGACGAGGCGGGCGCCCGGGCCACCGCCGAGGAGGTGCGCGCCCTGGGGCGGCGCGCCGAGACCGCCCACCTGGACCTCACCGCGCTGCCGGAGGCCGCCGCCGTGGTGGACGAGCTGGCCGAGCGGCTCGGCGGGCTGGACGTGCTGGTCAACAACGCCGGCACCGGCACCATGACGCCCTTCCTGGAGACCGACCACGCCACCGTGCGGCGGGTCCTCGACGTGGACCTGGTGGGACCGCTGCTGTGCTCGCAGCACGCCGCCCGGCGGATGGCCGCCGCCGGCCACGGCGGCCGGATCGTCAACGTGACCAGCGTCCACGAGCACCAGCCGCGGGTCGGCGCCGCCGCCTACTGCGCCGCCAAGGGCGGCCTCGGCCTGCTCACCCGCACCATGGCGCTGGAACTCGCCGAGCTGGGCATCACGGTCAACACGGTGGCGCCCGGCGAGATCGCCACCCCCATGACCGGGCAGGAGGACGCGGACCCGCACCGGGCGTCGCGGCCCGGCATCCCGCTCGGCCGCCCCGGCGACGCCCGTGAGGTGGCCGAGGTGATCGCCTTCCTGGCCGGCCCGGGGGCCGGCTACGTCACCGGCGCCTCCTGGGTGGTGGACGGCGGGATGCTGCAGATGGGTCCGCAGGCGGGCTCGCACCTGACCGACTCCGCCTGGCGCCGTCCCTGAGCGCCGGCCCGCCAGTGCCGCACCGCGCCCGCACCGCGCCCGTGTGCCGCGGGCGCGGTGCGGGCGCGCGCCCGCCTCAGAGGTTGCGCGCGTAGCGGTTGGGCCCCACCTGCCGGATCCGCCCCTCGGCCACGGCCGTGCGCAGCGCCGTGCCGAACCTGCCGGGCCCCCAGGTGGCGGCGCCGACCATCCGCTGGAGCTCCTCCCGGCTGAGCGAGGGGTAGCCGTCCGAGAGCGCGTCGACGATCGCGCGCACCTCGGCGGCGCGCGGCGGGTCGTCCCCCGGGTACTCGGAGGTGTGCTGCATCGGCGAGAAGCCGGAGCGCGTGGAAACCCGGCTGGTCAGCCGGGGCACCGGCGTGCCGGGCGGCTCGGTGACGGGTTCCACCGGTCCGCCGAGCGTCCCGGCGAGCGTGGCCTCCGCTCCCGCCCGGTCGCCGGCCTCCTCCACGGCCGGCCCCGGGGCCGGTCCCCCCGACGGACCGGCCACCGGACCGCCGGCCGGAGAGCCCACCGGGACGCCGGCGGTGGTCGTGTCCGCCGATCGGGCGGCGGCGGGGGCGCGGCCGCGCGGGGGCCGGCGCACGGACAGGGTCCGGTTCCTGCGGACCCGCGGCTCCGCCACGTCCGCCACCGACAGCGGCTTGGCGATGTCCTCCAGCGAACGGCGCTCCGCCTCCACCCCGATCATCGCCTCCACCAGCCCGGCCGCGATCATCAGCGACGCGCCCAGGTAGTAGCCGCCGGCCACCGCCGCCGCCTGGCGGCTCTCCACCAGTTGCCCGAACAGCAGCGGGCCGATGGCGCCGCCCAGGCCGGTGCCCACCGCGTAGAAGAAGGCGATGGCCATCGCCCGGGTCTCCATCGGGAAGATCTCCGAGACGGTGAGGTAGGCGGAGCTGGCCCCCGCCGAGGCGAGGAAGAAGATCAGGCACCAGCAGACGGTGAGCGTCACCGAGTTCAGGGCCTCGGCCTGGAACAGCACGGCGGTGCCCACCAGCAGCACGCCGGAGCCCACGTAGCTGAAGGTGATCATCACCTTCCGTCCCACCGTGTCGAACAGCCGCCCCAGCACCAGCGGGCCGGCGAAGCTGCCGATGGCCAGCGGCACGATGTACAGCGGCGCGTCGGCGGAGCCGACGTCGAAGAACGTCTCCAGGACCAGCACCTGGGTGAAGAACACCGCGTTGTACAGGAAGGCCTGCCCGATGAACAGGGCCAGGCCCAACGCGCTGCGCTTGGGGTACAGCCGCACCGTGCTGCGGGCGATCTCGCCGAACCCGATCGCCCGGCGGGTGCGCACCGTGATGTACTCGTCCGGCTCCTCCAGGGCGTGGCCGGTCTCCTGCTCGACCCGGCGCTCGATGCCGCGCACCAGCCGCTCGGCGTCCTCGGCACGGCCGTGGATGAACATCCAGCGCGGGCTCTCCGGCACGTTGCGCCGCACGAACAGGATCGCCAGGCCCAGGACGCCTCCCATCGCGAAGGCGATGCGCCAGCCGAGCCAGGCGGAGAACAGCTCGGTGTTGAGCAGCGGCACGGCCAGCAGCGCGCCGAAGGCGGCGCCCAGCCAGTAGGAGCCGTTGATGATGAGGTCCACCGTGCCCCGCACCCGGGCCGGGATCAGTTCGTCGATCGCCGAGTTGATGGCGGCGTACTCGCCGCCGATGCCGGCGCCGGTGAAGAAGCGGCAGGCCATGAACCACCAGATGTTCATGGAGAAGGCGGTCAGCACGGTGGCGACGAGGTACACCACCAGCGTCGCGATGAACAGCTTCTTCCGCCCCAGCCGGTCGGTCAGGTAGCCGAAGACCAGTGCCCCCAGGCACGCCCCGACGATGTACACGGTCGCGGCCAGACCCACGTCCCCCGCGGTGAAGTCCAGTCCCGTGCCCTCCTCGGTGAGGCGCCCACCGATCGAGCCGATGATGGTGACCTCGAGCCCGTCGAGGATCCACACCGTACCGAGGCCGAGAACCACCACCCAGTGCCATCTCGACCACGGCAGGCGATCCATCCGGGCCGGGACGTTGGTGCGCACCGTGCCTGTCTGCACGCTCATCGTCCGCCTCCTCCGCCGCGCGCCGATGCGCGGCACGGCGCGGCGTGTTCCCCGGCGATCGGCTTCGAACCGTCACTGTCCGCCGGACGGGGTACGGTGGCCCGCCCGGCGGCCGAGTGACGGGACTCGAACCCGCGGCCCCCGGCCCGGCCCCCGGCCTCGGGCGCGGGTGCCGGCGTCGCGCGGTCAGCGGGCGGAGCGCAGCCGGCGGGCGAGCGCGGCCAGCCGGACCGGCAGCTGCGGCGCCCCGGCCCAGTGCAGGTGCAGGTAGGAGGCGTGCACGTGGCCGGTGACGAACCCCTCGGCGTGCGGGCGGCCGGAGGGCCCGCGCCAGAGCCAGGCCGGGCCGGCGCCTCCGGGCCCGGCCGCCCCGGCGCCGGGCTCGACGACGGTGCGGTGGAACTCGTGGCCGGCGATCCGGGTGCCGGCCGCCGCGAGCACGCTGTCGGTCGCCGCCACCGCCTCCCGGTAGCCGAGGGTCAGGCGGTCCGTCATCCGGGCGGTGGCGTCCACCACCCCGCACATCGGCCGGCCGTCCAGCTCGCGGGAGAGGTAGAGCAGTCCCGCGCACTCCGCCACCACCGGTACGCCGGAGGCCACCGCGGCGGCCACCGCGTGGCGCAGCGCGGTGTTCTCGGCCAGCTCGGCGGCGTAGACCTCGGGGAAGCCGCCGCCGACGACCAGGGCGTCGGTCCCCTCCGGCAGGGCCTCGTCCCGCAGCGGGTCGACGTCCGCCACCTCGGCGCCGGCCGCGGCCAGCAGCTCGCGGTGCTCCTCGTAGCCGAACGAGAAGGCCGCGCCGCCGGCCATCGCGATCCGGGGCCGGGCGCCGGCTCCGCCGGCCGGCTCGCCCGGGCCGACCGGGCCGACCGGGCCGACCGGGCCGGGCGCGCCCGGCGTCGCCGCCCGGTCCGCCGGGTCCTCCGCGTCACCGATGCCGGCCGGGCTCACCGCGGTCGCCTCGGCGGCCGGATCCCACGGCTCCGCGGGCAGGTCCGGGGCGCTGCGGGCCAGGGCGTGCAGCGCGGCGAGGTCGCAGGAGGCCGCGACCAGGTCCGCGAGTTCGGCGACGGCGCGCACCGCCTCGGCGCGCCGCTCCACGGCGGGCACCAGCCCCAGGTGCCGGGACGGCGCGGAGACCGCGGCGTGCCGGCCCAGCACGCCGAGCACCGGCAGGCCGGTCTCCTCCAGGGCGTCGCGCAGGATCTCCTCGTGGCGCGCGCCGCCGACCTGGTTGAGGATCACCCCGCCCAGCCGCACCCCGGTGTCGAAGCCGGCGAAGCCCTGCACCAGCGCGGCGACCGAGCGGCCCTGGCCGCGGGCGTCGACCACCAGCACCACCGGCGCCCGCAGCACCTTGGCGACCTGCGCGGTGGAGGCCAGCTCGCCCTGCCCGGCGGCCCCGTCGAACAGGCCCATCACGCCCTCGACGACGGCGATGTCCGCCGGTCGCGGGGTGCCGGCCGCGTGCAGGAAGAGCGGCGCCAGGCGGTCGGTGCCGCACAGCCGGGCGTCGAGGTTGCGGCCCGGGCGGCCGGTGGCGAGGGCGTGGTAGCCGGGGTCGATGTAGTCCGGGCCGACCTTGTGGCCGGAGACGGCCAGGCCGCGCGCGGCGAAGGCCGCCATCAGCCCGGTGGCCACCGTGGTCTTGCCGCTGCCGCTGGACGGCGCGGCCACGACCAGGCGCGGCGGGGCGGTGCTCACCGGGCCGTCACCACTCGATCCCGGCCTGGCCCTTGCGGCCGAGGTCCATCGGGTGCTTGACCTTGGTCATCTCGGTGACCAGCTCGGCGGCCTCCAGCAGCGGCGCCGGGGCGTTGCGGCCGGTGATGACGACGTGCTGGCTGCCGGGGCGCTCGGCGAGGGTGCGCACCACCTCGTCGGTGTCGACCCATCCCCAGTGCATGGGGTAGGTGAACTCGTCCAGGACGTACAGCCGGTAGGTCTCGGCGGCCAGGTCGCGCTTGACCTGCTCCCAGCCCTCCCGGGCGGCCTCCTCGCTGGACTCCATGTCCCTTTGTACCCAGGACCACCCCTCGCCCATCTTGTGCCAGGTCACCGGCCCGCCCTCGCCGGAATCGCCGAGGACGCGCAGCGCGCGCTCCTCGCCGACCCGCCACTTGGCGGACTTGACGAACTGGAACACCCCGATGGGCCAGCCCTGGTTCCAGGCGCGCAGGGCGAGGCCGAAGGCGGCGGTGGACTTGCCCTTGCCGGGGCCGGTGTGCACGGCGAGGAGGGGCTGGCGTCGGCGCTGGCGGGTGGTCAGGCCGTCGTCGGGGACGGTGGCGGGCTGGCCCTGCGGCATGGTGGGGTGCTGCCTTTCCGGGAGGGGGGGTCGGGGGGTGGGGTGGGGTGCGCGCTGGGGCGGGGCGCTCAGGCCGCCCCGCGGGCCGCGCCGGGGGTGTTCGCCGTGGCCTGGCGGACCACCGAGGCCACCCCGTCGGCGTGCAGCTGCTCCAGGCGTACCGCCTCGCCGCCGAGGTCCCGCGCCAGCACGCCGGCCAGCCCGAGGCGCACCGGCCCCGACTCGCAGTCGAGCACGATGGCGCCGACGCCGCCGGCGGCCAGCAGCCGGGCGGCCCGGCCGGCCTCCCGCAGCGGGTCGCCCGGGCCGGTGGCGCGCCCGTCGGTGACCGCGACGAGCAGCGGGCGGCGGTGCGGGTCGCGCAGCCGCTCCACCCGCAGCACCTCCGCCGCCCGCAGCAGCCCGGCGGCCAGCGGGGTGCGGCCCCCCGTGCGCAGGGCGCGCAGCCGGGCCGCCCCGGCCTCCACCGAGGAGGTCGGGGGCAGCGCCACCTCGGCTCCGGTGCCCCGGAAGGTGATCATGCCGATCTTGTCGCGGCGCTGGTAGGCGTCGAGCAGCAGGGAGAGCACCGCGCCCTTCACCGCGCCCAGCCGCTGCCGGGCCGCCATCGAGCCGGAGGCGTCCACGACGAACAGCACCAGGTTGCCCTCCCGCCCCTCGCGCACCTGCTCGCGCAGGTCGTCGCGCCGGATCACCAGCCCGGGCCCGGTCCGGCCGCGGGCGGCCTGGTGCGGGGCCGCGGCGCGGATCGTCGCGGCGAGGTGGAGGTGGGAGAGGGGGCCGTCGGGGCGGCGGGCGCCGATGGCCCGGCCGCGGTCCGTGCGGGCGCGGGAGCGGCGGCCGTCCGCGCCGGTGCCCAGCCCGGAGACCTGGAACAGGCGGGTGCGGTACGGCGCGTCCGGTTCGGCCGTGGCGGCGTCCGGCTCGGCGTCCCCGTGCGCGCCGCCCGTGCCGTCGGCGGCGCCGGGACGGGGATCGGCGCCCCGATCGGCGCTGTGGTCGGCGCCGTGGCCGCCGGCCGGGTCCGGGGCGTCGGCGCCCGGACCGGTCTCCGGGTGCTCGCCGTCGCGGGGCGGCGGCACGTCGCCGCGGGGCGTCCCGCCGCCACCGGGGCCGGGACCGTCCCCGTCCGGGTCGTCCTCCGGCCCGTCCGTCGCCTCGGCCCCGTCCGACCCGGCCGGCTCGCCGGTGCCGGAGCCGGCCGAGGGGGGCGGCGGCGGGGCGTGCCGCTCCAGCACCTCGTCCAGCCGCTCCTCGTCCAGGCCGGGCGCGTCGAACGGATTGCGGCGGCGCCGGTGCGGCAGGGAGAGCAGCGCCGCCTGCCGGACGTCCTCGGCGGTGACCTCGGTGCGACCGGCCCACGCGGCCAGCGCGGTGGCGGTGCGGGCGGTGACCAGGTCGGCGCGCATGCCGTCGACCTCGAAGGCCGCGCAGACCGCGGCGATCTGACGCAGCGCCGCGTCGCCCAGCACGACGCACGGCAGCAGGGCGCGGGCGGCCCGGACGCGCGCCGCCAGCTCCGCCTCGTGCGGCGCCCAGTGGGCGGCGAAGGCGTCGGGCGCGTCCTCGAAGGCGAGGCGGCGGCGGACCACCTCGACCCGCTGGTCGGTGTCGCGGGAGGCCGCGACCTCCACGGTGAGCCCGAAGCGGTCCAGCAGCTGCGGACGCAGCTCGCCCTCCTCCGGGTTCATCGTGCCGACCAGCAGGAAGCGCGCGGCGTGCCGCACGGAGACGCCCTCGCGCTCCACGGTGGAGGTGCCGGAGGCGGCGGCGTCGAGCAGCAGGTCGACGAGGTGGTCGTGCAGCAGGTTGACCTCGTCGACGTAGAGGATGCCGCGGTGGGCGGCGGCCAGCAGCCCCGGTTCGAACGCCTTGACGCCCTCGGCCAGGGCGCGCTCGATGTCGAGGGAGCCGGCGAGGCGGTCCTCCCCCGCGCCGACCGGCAGCTCCACCATCCGGGCGGCCCGGGTCTCGGCCGGCGCCCCGGACGGGTGCGGTCCGTCCGGGCAGGCCGGGTCGGGGCGGTCGGGGTCGCAGGAGAAGCGGCAGCCGGCGACGGTCGCCACGTCGGGCAGCAGCGCGGCCAGTGCCCGGACGGCGGTGGACTTGGCGGTGCCCTTCTCGCCGCGCACCAGCACGCCGCCGACGGCGGGCGAGACGGCGTTGAGCAGCAGGGCGAGCCGCAGGTCGGCCATGCCGACGATGGCGGTGAACGGGTAGTGGGTCATCGGGCGGGTCCCTTCCCGGTCGCGGTGTCGCCGGCGCCGGCCGCCTCGTCGTCGGCGCCGGCCTCCAGCTCGCCCTCCAGCTCCAGATAGGTCTGCTGGAGGCGGCGCAGGGTGTCGGCCTCCGGCTCCGACCACAGCTTGCGGTCGGCGGCCTCCAGCAGGCGTTCGGTGATGCCGCGCAGCGCCCAGGGGTTGGAGCGCCGCATGAAGTCGCGGTTGGCCTCGTCGAAGACGTACGCCTCCGCCAGCTTCTCGTACATCCAGTCCGCGACCACGCCGGCGGTGGCGTCGTAGCCGAACAGGTAGTCGACGGTGGCGGCCATCTCGAAGGCGCCCTTGTAGCCGTGGCGGCGCATGGCCGCCATCCAGCGCGGGTTGACCACGCGGGCGCGGAAGACCCGGTTGGTCTCCTCGGCGAGGGTGCGGGTGCGGACCTGCTCGGGGACGGCGGAGTCGCCGATGTAGGCGGCGGGCGAGGTGCCGGTGAGCGAGCGGACCATGGCGACCATGCCGCCGTGGTACTGGAAGTAGTCGTCGGAGTCGAAGGCGTCGTGCTCCCGGGTGTCCTGGTTCTTCGCCGCCACCGAGATCCGCCGGAAGGCGGCCTCCATGTCGCCGCGCGCCGGGCGGCCGTCCAGGCCGCGCCCGTAGGCGTAACCGCCCCAGACGGCGTAGACCTCGGCGAGGTCGGCGTCGGAGCGCCAGTTGCGGGCGTCGATCAGCGGGAGCAGGCCGGCCCCGTAGGCGCCGGGCTTGGAGCCGAAGACGCGGGTGGTGGCGCGCCGCCAGTCGCCGTGCTCGGCGGCGTCCGCCAGGGCGTGGGCGCGCAGGTGGTTGTCGGCCGGGCCCTCGTCCTCCAGCGCGGCCACCGCGCTGATCGCGTCGTCGATCAAGGCGATGACGTGCGGGAACGCGTCGCGGAAGAAGCCGGAGATGCGCACCGTGACGTCGATCCGCGGCCGGCCCAGCTCGGCCGTCGGGACGATCTCGAAGCCGGTCACCCGGCGGGAGGCGTCGTCCCAGACCGGCCGGCAGCCGAGCAGGGCGAGGATCTCGGCGATGTCGTCGCCCTGGGTGCGCATGGCGGAGGTGCCCCACACGGTCAGCCCGACCGAGCGCGGGTACTCCCCGGTGTCGGCGAGGTGGCGGGCGATCAGCGAGTCGGCCAGGGCCTGGCCGACCTCCCAGGAGAGCTTGGAGGGGATCGCCTTGGGGTCGACGGAGTAGAAGTTGCGGCCGGTCGGCAGCACGTTGACCAGGCCGCGGGTGGGCGAGCCGGAGGGGCCGGCGGGCACGTAGCCGCCGCTCAGGGCGTGCAGCACGTGGGCGACCTCGTCGCCGGTGCGGGCGAGCCGCGGCACCACCTCGTCGCGGGCGAAGGCGAGCACGGCGTGCACGGCCCGGACGTGTTCGCCGTCGTCCGCGCCGAGGACGGCGCGGGTGATGCCGGCCGGGTCGGCGTCGGGTGCCCAGCCGGCGTCCTCCATGGCCTGCACCAGCCGCCGGGCCAGCGTCTCGATGGCGTCGACGGCGTCGGAGGCGGTGCGGGAGGGGCCCTGGGCCAGCGCGGTGAGTTCGGCGGGCACGGCGAGGCGGGCGCCCGGCTCGGCCAGCAGGGCCTTCTCGTCCAGGCCGAAGTGGGCGGCGAGCGCGGCGCGCAGTCCGGGCAGGGCCTGGGCGCGGCCGCCCCAGATCTGGGTGGCGCGCAGCACGGAGAGCACCAGGTTGACCCGCGCCTCGCCGACCGGTCCGGCGCCGAGGACGTGCAGTCCGTCGCGGATCTGCACGTCCTTGATCTCGCACAGCCAGCCGTCGATGTGCAGCACGAACTCGTCGAAGTCGTCCTCGGCCGGCATGTCGTCCACGTGCAGGTCGTGGTGGAGTTCGGCGGCCTTGACCAGCTGCCAGATCTGCCCGCGCACGGCCGGCGCCTTGTCCGGGTCGAGGTCGCTGACCAGGGCGTACTCGTCGAGCAGCTGTTCCAGCTTGGCGAGGTCGCCGTAGGAGTCGGCGCGGGCCATCGGGGGGATGAGGTGGTCGACGACGGTGGCGTGCCCGCGCCGCTTGGCCTGGGTGCCCTCGCCGGGGTCGTTGACGATGAACGGGTAGACCAGCGGCAGGTCACCGAGGACGGCGTCCGGCGCGCACGCGGCGGACATGCCGAGGCCCTTGCCGGGCAGCCACTCCATGGTGCCGTGCTTGCCCAGGTGGACGACGGCGTCCGCGCCGAAGCCGCCGTCCTCCTCGGCGGTGGCCAGCCAGCGGTAGGCGGCCAGGTAGTGGTGCGAGGGCGGCAGGTCGGGGTCGTGGTAGATGGCGATGGGGTTCTCGCCGAAGCCGCGCGGGGGCTGGATCATCAGCACGACGTTGCCGAAGCGCAGGGAGGCCAGCACGATGTCCGGCCCGGAGCCGTCGCCCGGGTCGTCGACGTAGAGGCTGCCGGGCGGCTCGCCCCAGTGCTCGCGGACGGCCTCGCGCAGCTCCGGCTCCAGCGCCTCGAACCAGCGGGTGTAGTCGGCGAGCGGCACCCGGGCGGGCGCGGCGCGCAGCTGCTCCTCGGTCAGCCACTCCACGTCGTGGCCGCCGGCGGCGATCAGCCGGTGGATCAGTTCGTCGCTGTCCGGCGGGTAGGTGCCCTCGCTGCCGTCCCCGGCTCCGGGGCCCACGTCCCAGCCGGCGTCGCGCAGGGCGTCGAGCAGCACCACGGCGGAGGCGGGGGTGTCCAGGCCGACCGCGTTGCCGACCCGGGAGTGCTTGGTCGGGTAGGAGGAGAGCACGACGGCGAGGCGCTTGGTGGAGTTGTCCAGGTGGCGCAGCCGGGCGTGGGCGACGGCGGTGCCGGCGACGCGCCGGGCCCGCTCCGGGTCGGCGGTGTAGACCGGGATGCCGTCGGGGCCGGTCTCCTTGAAGGAGAACGGGACGGTGATCAGGCGCCCGTCGAACTCCGGGATGGCCACCTGCATGGCGGCGTCCATCGGGCTGAGCGCGGCGTCGGAGGCGTCCCAGGCGGCCCGGGAGGAGGTGAGGGCGAGGGCCTGGAGCACGGGGACGTCCAGGGCGGCGAGGGCGCCGACGTCCCAGGTCTCGTCGCCGCCGGCGGAGGCGTCGGCGGCGCGGCTGCCGCCGGCCGCGAGGACGGTGGTGACCAGGGCGTCGCAGCGGCCGAGCAGTTCGAACAGGGCCGGGTCGGCGGAGCGCAGCGAGCCGCAGTAGACCGGCAGGGCGTTGCCGCCGCGCTCCTCGATCGCCTCGCACAGGGTGTCGACGAAGGCGGTGTTCCCGGCCAGTTCGTGGGCGCGGTAGAACAGCACGCCGACGGTGGGCCGTCCGGGGACGCTCCCGCGCGCACCGTGCACCCCGAAGGCGGGCATGGGGCGCGGCGGTTCGAAGCCCTCGCCGGTGAGCAGCACGGTGTCGGAGAGGAAGCGGGCGAGCTGGGCGAGGTTCTCCGGGCCGCCCTCCACCAGGTAGCGCAGCGCCTCGGCGACGACCCCGGCGGGCACGGTGGAGGCGGCCATGAGCTCGGCGTCGGGGGTGGCCTCGCCGCCGAGCAGCACGGTGGGCACGCCGGCGGCGGCGAGCGCGGCCAGGCCGTCCTCCCAGGCCCGCTTGCCGCCGAGCAGGCGGACGACGGCCAGGCGCGCGCCGTCGAGCAGCGCCGGCAGTTCCTCGGGGGTGGTGCGGGTGGGGTTGGCGGTGCGCCAGTCGGCCCCGCAGGCGCGGGCGGCGAGCAGGTCGGTGTCCGCCGTGGACAGCAGCAGCATCATGGGGGGCTTCCTCGGGGAACGGGCGGGGGTGCGGACGGGGGCGGGCCGGGCGGGGGGGTCAGGGCGCGCCGGGCGGGATGAACGGCAGGTCGTCGGGCGGGCCGTTCTCGATGAGCCGCCACAGCGCGTCGGTGTCGGCGTGCCGCTCGATCAGGTCGCCGAGCCGGTCGAGCTGGGCCTCGCGGAGCGCGGCGAAGCAGGTGTCGGGTGCCGGGACGAAGCGGCGGCCGGCCACGGCGGCGACGTCGCTGAGGAAGGCGCGCCGGAAGGCGTCGTTCTCCAGGGCGCCGTGCCAGGTGGTGCCCCAGGTGGCGCCGGTGCGGCAGCCGTCGAGGAAGGCGGTGGTGTCCGGGTCGTCGTCGACGGTGACGACGCCGTGGTGGATCTCGTAGGCGCGCACCGGGTGGCCGTAGCCGGTGCCCTCGGGCCGGCCGAGGGTCTTGTCCGGGGCGAACCGCACCCGGGTGGGCAGCAGTCCGAGGCCGGGCACCCGGCCGCGTCGGGACTCCACCGGGTCGTCGATGGTGCGGGCCAGGGCCTGGTAGCCGCCGCAGACGCCGAGGATGGGGCGGCCGGCGGCGGCGCGGGCGGCGAGCGCGGTGTCGAAGGAGCGTTCCCGGAGCCAGTCCAGGGCGCGGACGGTGCCGCGGGTGCCGGGGAGGACGACCAGGTCGGCGTCGGCGAGGTCCTCCGGGCGGTCGGTGAAGCGGACGGTGACACCGGGTTCGGCGACCAGGGCGTCGATGTCGGTGAAGTTGGACAGCAGCGGCCAGGCGACGACGGCGACCCGCAGCACCTCCTCGCCGTGCGGGGGCGCGGTGGGGGCGCCGGTTCGGGAGGCGAGGCCGAGGCCGTCCTCCTCGTCGATGCCGAGGCCCTGCAGCATCGGCAGCACCCCGTACACCGGGCGGCCGGTGAGGCCGCGCAGCATGTCGAGGCCGGGTTCGAGGAGGCCGACGTCGCCGCGGAAGCGGTTGATCAGGAAGCCGGCGATGTGACGCTGGTCGGTCGGGGAGAGCAGGGCGAGGGTGCCGTAGAGGGAGGCGAAGACGCCGCCGCGGTCGATGTCGCCGACGACGACCACGGGGAGGCCGGCGGCGGTGGCCAGGCCCAGGTTGACGATGTCGCTGTGCCGCAGGTTGATCTCGGCGGGGCTGCCGGCGCCCTCGCAGACCACCACGTCGTGCCGGGCCCGCAGGGTCGCCAGGCAGTCCAGCACGGTGTCCAGCAGCACGGCCTGCTTGCCGTGGTAGCGGGCGGCGGACAGCTCGCCGACGGCGCGGCCGAGCAGCACCACCTGGCTGCTGCGTTCGCCGCCGGGCTTGAGCAGCACCGGGTTCATCTCGGCGGTGGGCTCGATCCGGGCCGCGGCGGCCTGCATGACCTGGGCGCGCCCGATCTCCGCGCCGTCCGCGGTGACCATCGAGTTCAGCGACATGTTCTGGGCCTTGAAGGGCGCCACCGAGACGCCCTGGCGGACCAGCCACCGGCAGATGCCTGCGGTGACCACGGACTTGCCGGCGTCCGAGTGGGTGCCCGCGACGAGCAGCGCGCCGCTCATCGGCGCCTCCTTCACTGCTGTGGCCGGCGCCGGCGCGGACGCCGACGCGATCGGACGGGGAGTCGGGGGGCCGCCACGGCTCCGGCGGCGCCGCGGAGCCGGGCGGACAGCGCGGTGGCGGCCAGACGGCCGGTCAGCCCGGCGGCCAGCGCCAGCAGGCCGACCCGACCGGAGAGCCGGACGGCGCGTTCGATGTCCGCGGTGTCCACCGGGCGCAGCTCGGCGCCGAGCACCGGCCGGTGCTCGACGCGCCCGCCGTAGCTGAGCGTCCCGCCGAGGCGCACGCCGAGGGCGCCGGCGAAGGCCGCCTCCACCGGGCCCGCGTTGGGGCTGGGGTGCCGGCGGCCGTCGCGCCGGGCGGTGCGCAGCGCGCGGGCCGGGTGGGGTCCGGCCAGCGCGGTCAGCGCGACGGTGAGGCGGGAGCCGGGCAGGCCGGCGGCGTCGTCGAGCCGGGCGGCGGCCCAGCCGAAGGACCGGTAGCGCGGGGAGCGGTGGCCGACCATGGCGTCCAGGGTGTTGACGGCGCGGAAGGCGAGCAGCCCCGGCGTGCCGGCCAGCCCGCCCCAGACCAGGGCGCCGACGACCGCGTCGGAGGTGTTCTCGGCGACGGACTCCACGACGGCGCGGGCGATGTCCGGCGCCTGGAGCGCCTGCGGGTCGCGCCCGCACAGGTGCGGCAGGCGGGCCCGGGCGGCGTCGAGGTCCCCGGCGTCGAGGTGCGCGGCGATCGCCCGGGCCTCGCGGCCCAGGGTGGTGCCGCCGAGCACGGAGGCGACCGCGGTGGCGGCCAGCGCGGCGTGGGCCGCGGGGTGGCGGCGGGTGAGCCGGTCGGTCAGCGCGGCGGCGGCCGTGACCGCGCCGACGCTCAGGCCGGTGTGCAGGACTCCGGGCAGGCGGGCGTCCCGCCACAGCCGTCGCTCCAGGGCCGCCGCGGCGCGCCCGAAGGCGGCCACGGGGTGGCCGCGACGGGGGTCGCCAAGCAGACGGTCGCCGAGATATCCGGCCGCGGCGCCGACCACCCAGGCGTGTTCGGCGCGCACGGGTCAGTGCGCGCGGGGCGGGCGCGGGGCGCGGGCGGTGGTGCTCCCGCCCCCGGCGCTGGGGCGGTCCGGCGGGGTCGGCGGCGTGCCGATCATGGCGGTGTCCTCACTCGGGGTCCGCGCCCCGGGTCGAAGCGGAGCGGGGGCACGAGTGTCCTGGCTCCCGGATCGTCGCCCGACGCGCGGCCTTCCAGCCGGACGGTGCCGGCCGTGGCTGACGTGTGCGCGTGGACTCCCCGGTGACAGTGGCGGGACCGCGCCGGATTCGCACCGGCTTCCTCCATTGCCCTCCGCGTGGTGGCGTCTGGCATCCCAGCACGCCGGAACGGAGCTCGTCAATCCGGCCCTCGCGCCGCGTGTCCCCGGTGTCGCTCTGCGCGGTGGCGGCGCCCGGCGGGCGGCCGGTCGCGCCCGGATGTGAGCAGGCCCACCTGCCGGGCACCGGGGTCACCGGGCGGATCCCCCCTGGTGGGGGATGTTCGGTGGCTAGGGTTGACGCGTGATTCTTGACGCTGACGCGCTGCTGTTCGACATGGACGGGACCCTGGTGGACTCGGGGCCGGTGACCGAGCGCTGCTGGGCGCTGTGGGCGGAGGAGTTCGGCATAGCGCCCGAGGACTTCGCCCGGGTCTACAGCCACGGCCAGCCCTCGTCGAACATCGTCACCAAGGTGCTGCCGCGGGAGCGGTGGGCCGAGGGCCAGGCGCGGATCGAGGAGCTCGAGGTCTCCACGGCCGAGGGGCTGGTGCTGCTGCCGGGCGCCCGGGAGCTGCTGGCCTCGTTGGACGGGGCGCCCTGGGCGATCGTCACCTCCTGCTCGGTGCCGCTGGCGGAGGCCCGGATGGGCGCGGCCGGGCTGACCGCGCCGCTGGTGGTCACGGCCGACGACGTGAGCCGGGGCAAGCCGTCCCCGGAGCCGTTCCTGCTGGGGGCGCAGAAGCTCGGCGTGGCCCCGGAGCGCTGCCTGGTCTTCGAGGACGCCCCGGCCGGGGTGGCCGCGGCCCGGGCGGCCGGGATGGAGGTGGTGGCGCTGGCGACCACCTCCCCGCTGGAGAAGCTGGCGGACGCCACCGTGCTGGCGGAGAACCTGGCCTCGGTGCGGCGGCTGCCCCCGCGCGGGCCCGGCCACGCCCCGGTCACCGTCGAGGTGGTCCCCCGGTAGGGGCCGGCCGGGCGCGGTCGACGCGGGGGCGGTGGACCGGGCTCCGCCGAGCGGGCGCGGTTGACCGGGCGCGGGGCGGGAAGTCTGGCGGAAGTCCCGGGAACCAGACGGGGTCGGCGGCCGACCATGTCTCCATCAGGCCCGCGACAGACGTCGAAGGTAGGCGGCCCATGGCGACCGACCCCCGGACCGACCCCACGCGCCACGGCGGGCGCGGCCACGGCCACGCCCGCGCGTCCGCGCCTCCCGCCGAGGCGCGCGCCCGCCCGGACGGCGCCCGGACGGCGCTCGCGGCGGACCTGCGGGCGGCCGTCCCCGACGGCCTGGCCGCGCTCGCCGTGACCGCGTCGGTGTTCGGCTTCCTCTTCCTGCGCGTGCGCTCCGGGGAGTCGGCGACGCTGGAGGTGATGCCGGACCTGGCGGACGCGGGCGAGTACTGGATGTACTGGCTCAGCCAGGCGTTCGGCTGGGCCGGGCTGCTGTGGGCCTATCTGACCGTCGCGCTGGGCCTGCTGGTCGCCGGTCAGCGGCCGGGCCGGCTCCGGGTCTCCCCGCGCACCCTGGAGCGGTGGCACCGCACCACCAGCCTGAACACCCTGGTGCTGATGACCGGCCACGCCGTGATGTTCTTCGCCGAGCTGGTGCGCTACGAGGCGGCGCTGGGCTGGGGCGACCGCCTGCTGACCGGCTTCGTGGACACCTTCGTCCCCGGCGGCTACTCCTCCGGCACCGGGCGGCTGGCCATCCCGATCGGCCAGGCCGCGCTCTACCTGGCCGCCCTGTTGGGGCTCTCCTTCTACCTGCGGCGGCGGATCGGCCCGCGCACCTGGCGGACGCTGCACCGCCTGGTCGTGGTCACCTACGCCCTGAGCGTCTGGCACACCCTGCTGTACGGCACCAACGTGTGGTTCGACGGCTGGCCGCGCACCACGCTGTGGGCGCTCCAGCTCCCGCTGCTGGCCCTGCTCCTGGCGCGCCTGCTGCGGCCGGTGCGGCGCGGCGAGCGACTCGGCGCCGGCGCCTGGCCGGCCCGTCTGGCCACCGGTGCCGCCGTGCTGGCGGTCGCGCTGACCATGGTGGCGGTCGTCGCGGTGCTGGCCACCGGCCGGGACGGCGGCCGGGCCCGCCCCGAGCCGGCGCCGGCCGGCGCCTTAACACGGACGGCATCGGAAGGTGACGTGGGCGAAAGCCGCGGCTCCTAGAAAGGGCGCGGCCCTCCGATCAGGGATGGCCGAAAATCAGCTCCCGCGCCCTTCGGAGGACAGCCACATGGATGCGCACCCGACGGATCTCGGTCAGGTCCGGGACATGCTCGTCGACCGCCTCGGGCGCCGGGGTCTGCTGCGGGCCGCCGCGGCGGTGACCGCCGCCGGGGCGGCGGCGCCGGTGCTGGCCGCCGGCCACGCCGAGGCGGCGGTTCCGGCGGGGCGGATCCACTACCCCAGGGAGGTCCTCCAGCCGGGCAGCGGCCCGATCCACGGGCAGCACTACCTGTCCTCGCTGCCCGAGCAGGTGCGCTGGGGCTATGTGCCGTCGGTCGGCAGCGATCCCGTCCTGCGCATACGATCCGGCCAGACCGTGACGGTCGACTCGGTCTCCCACGAGGGCCTGCTGGAGGACCAGGGCCGCGACCCGCGGGCGTGGTTCGGGCGGCAGGGCGTCCCGGCGAGCCAGGTGCTCCACGACGCGGTGGCCATCGCCCGCGACTACCGGCGCACCGAGCGCGACTTCGACCTGGACGGTCCGCACGTGGTCACCGGCCCCGTCTACGTCGAGGGCGCCGAGCCCGGCGACGTGCTGAAGGTCGAGCCGCTCTCCCTGATGCCCCGCGTGCCCTACGGGGTGATCTCCAGCCGGCACGGCAAGGGGGCGCTGGCCAGGCAGTCGGACGGGTCGGCGGCCGCCGGCATCACCATGGCGGAGGTGATGCCGCCCGTGGCGACCGACGGGCGGGCCACCGGGGACCCCGCCCGCTACGGCAACGTCTCCGTCCTCACCCGCCTGCGTCGCGGCACCGGCGGAGCGGTGAACGGGGTCCTGCCGCTCGGCTCCTCCGGGGAGGTGGCCTTCCCGGTCAACCCGCACATGGGGATGATGGGGGTGGCCTTCGCCGAGGCGGAGTCACCGACCGCGCCGGCGCTGAACTCGATCCCCCCGACCCTCGGCGGCGGCAACATCGACATCCGGCTGCTGGGCTCCGGCAGCGCCTTCTACCTGCCGGTCTTCGCCGAGGGCGCGCTGTTCTACACGGGCGACCCGCACCTGGCGATGGCCAACGGCGAGGTCGCCCTCACCGCGGTCGAGGGCTCCCTGCGCACCACCTTCCGGCTGACCGTGTGCAAGCCGGGCTCCGGCGACGCTCCCTCGGTGGCCTTCCGCTACCCGTTCGGGGAGACCGAGCAGGCGTGGCTGCCCATCGGGCTGTCGGACCCGGACGGCGCCCAGGGCGGTGGCCAGGGCAGCGACCTGGACGTGGCGATGCGCCGCGCCGTCGTCAACGCGCTCGACTTCCTGGAGGCGGACCTCGGGATGGACCGCGCGGTGGCGTACGCCTACCTGTCCGCGGCCGCCGACTTCGCCGTCTCGCAGGTGGTCGACCGCACGGTCGGCGTGCACGGCGTGATCGCCAAGAGCCACTTCACCGGTCGCTCCTAGCCCGGTACCGGCCCCGGCACCGGCTCAGAGCGTCTCGCCGAGGTAGGGGTCCTCCGGGCGGGTGCCGTGGCGCAGCAGGTCGAGCAGGGGGCGGTGCAGGGCGGCCGGGGAGAGCGTGAGCCCCGCGAGCTCCGCGGCGGTCACCCACACCGCCCCCAGCTGCTCGTCGTCGGGCGAGCGCGGCACCGGACGCTCCGGCACCGCGCCGACCGGGGCCGCCAGGAACACCAGCTGGAGGTGCTGCACACCGGGGCTGTCGTCCAGCCAGTTCTCCTGGTGGTAGTCGGGGTGACGCGCCGGCAGGTACTCGCGGACCCACAGCAGCGGCCCGACCTCCACCTCCACGCCGGCCTCCTCCAGGGCCTCCCGGCGGGCGGCCTCGGCCATCGTCTCGCCGGGCTCCTGGCCGCCGCCGGGCAGCGCGTACCACTCGGAGCCGTCCACCCTGCGGTAGGCGGCCAGCAGCAGCCGCCCCTCGTGCACCACCGCCACCCGGGCGGCCGGCCGGATCCGGCCGGGGCGCCGCGCGGGCGGGGCGGGGTCGGGGGCGGTGGCCGGCACCGGCCGCTCCCCCGGCGCGTCCACCGCCGGGGGCGCCGCCCGGTGCCGAGGTGTGACAGCGTCCATGCCGGCCCCCTGACCGCCCGTGGCACGCCACCCGCCGGCGTGCCGTCCGGCCCACCGTACCGGGCGGATCCGACAGCCGGCCGCGGGGCCGCGGGAGGCCGGCCGGCGGCGGCAGAATCCGCTCGCCCACGGCCCGTCGCCCGCTCTAGCATCCCCGGATGCCCCTTCCTGACTTCCCGTGGGAGACCACGCGCCTCACCCTGCGTCCGTTCCGCCCCGACGACCCCGACGACCTCGACGACCTGCACGCCTACCGGTCCCGCCCCGACGTCCACCGCTACCTGTACACGGAGCCCGCCGACCGGGCGGACTCCGAGGCGAACCTGCGGAAGAAGTCCCGCTGGACGGTGGTCGCCGAGAACGAGCCGCTGGTGCTCGCCGCCGAGTGGCGGGCCACCGGCCGGGTCGTCGGCGAGGTCAACCTGGTGCTGCGCAGCCGGGAGCACCGGCAGGGCGAGATCGGCTACGTCTTCCACCCCGACTTCCACGGCCGGGGCTTCGCCACCGAGGCGTCCCGGGTGATGCTCGCCGTGGCCTTCGACTCGCTCGGGCTGCACCGCGTGTGCGGCCGCCTCGACGCCCGGAACACCGCCTCGGCCAGGGTGCTGGAGCGCCTCGGGATGCGGCGGGAGGCGCACCTGCGGGAGAACGAGTGGGTCAAGGGCGAGTGGACCGACGAGGTGGTCTACGCGATGCTCGCGCGGGAGTGGGCGGCCCGGCGCGACCCGGCCGAGGCGCCGCGGCAGGCCGAGGCGCCGTAGCCGGCCGGCGGGTCAGCCGCGGGCGGCCCGCCCGGCCGGGGCGGCGGGCCGCACCGCGCGGTCGATCTCGTCCCGGCGCGGGGCCGAGGCCGCGGCACCGGACCGGGTGACGGAGAGGGCGGCGGCGGCCGTGGCGCGGCGCAGCGCCCCGTCGACGGGGCTCCCCTCGGCCAGGGCGACGGCCAGCACTCCGGCGAAGACGTCCCCCGCGCCGGTGGTGTCCACGGCCGTCACCGGGACGGCCGGGACGACGGTGTGGCCGCCGTCGCGGGTGGCGTGCAGGCAGCCCCGCGCGCCGAGGGTCACCACCACCTCGGGCACCCGGCGCAGCAGCCACCGGACGGCTTCGGCGAGGTCGCCGGTGCCGGCCAGCGCACACGCCTCGTGCTGGTTGGGCACCAGCAGGTCCACCTGTCCGAGCAGGTCGCCGGGGAGTCCGCCGCGCGGGACCGGGGCCGGGGTGAGCACCACCCGGGTGCCCGACGGCGCGACGGCGCGCGCGGCGGCCACCACGGCCGGGACGGGGATCTCCAGCTGGAGCAGCAGCACGCGGGGCGGGCGGTCGCGCAGTGCCCGCAGGTCGTCGGGGTGGGCGCCGGTGGCCGCGTTGGCCCCGGGCACGACGACGATCCGGTTCTCGCCGTCGTCCTCGACGGTGATGTGCGCGGTGCCGGTGGGCAGGCCGGGGTGGACGCGCAGCGCGTCGGTGTCCACGCCCTCCCGGGCCAGGGTGTCCCGCAGCAGGCGGCCGTGGACGTCGTCCCCGACGGTGGCGACCATCCGCACCCGCGCCCCGGCCCGGGCGGCGGCGACCGCCTGGTTGAGCCCCTTGCCGCCGACCGTGGTGGTGAAGCCGTGCCCGCTGACGGTCTCGCCCGCCCCCGGCGCCCGGCCGACGGTGACCACCAGGTCGGCGTTGGCGCTGCCGAGCACCGCGACCGGCACGCCGCCCGGGGCGGCGGAGCTGCTGGGGGTGCCGGCGGAGGCGGATGTGGGCATGGCGGCCTCGGAGGTGTGAAGACGTGGACGTACCGCCGCGCGACCGCTCGGCGCGTGCCGGCGGGGCGCGGTGCGTGGCGCCAACGCTACGGCACCCGGGGAGCGCCCGGGGCTGGTCCACGCGGGTGCGCGGGGCACTGGCCCGAATGTGCCGGCGTGCTCCCGGTGCCGGGCGCCGCGGGGCCGGCCCGTGGGCCGGGGCACGGGGCGTGGGCCGGGGCACGGGGCGTGTCCGTGCCCGCGGACGCATGGGGCCGGTGCTCGGTGGTAGGCCGGGACGGTACCCCGAACGGACGCGGAGGCCGCACACCGGCGCCCCCGAGCGCCGCGGGCACCGCGAGCCCCGTGGGCCCCACGGGACGGGGGACCACGAGCACCAGGAGCATCCGGAGGCCACCATGACCGCCCCCATCGCCAACACCATGCTCGCCAGCCACCCGCGGGGAGCGGGACCGCTGCCCCAGGACCTGCTGGTGGAGTGCCTGGCGAAGCTGGACGAGTGCGCGGAGGCGTGTACCGTCTGCGCCGACGCCTGCCTGGCCGAACCCAACCCGGCGGACCTGGCCACCTGCATCCGGCTGGACATGGACTGCGCGGACGTCTGCGCCACCACCGCCCGGGTGCTGGCCCGCAACACCGGCTTCAACGCCGCGGTCAGCCGCTCGCTGCTGACCGCCTGCATGCAGGTCTGCACCAGCTGCGCCGAGGAGTGCGAGCGGCACGCCCCCACGCACGAGCACTGCCGCATCTGTGCCGAGGCGTGCCGGCGCTGCGCCGACGCCTGCACGGCGCTGGCCCGGCACGTCCCCTGACGCCGCCGGAAGGCCGCTTGCCCGTGCCCCTGGGGCATGGGCCAGGCTGGCCGGGTGAACAGCCACAGCCACCTCACCATCGGCGACCTGGCCGACCGTACCCGCCTGACCCGCAAGGCGCTGCGCCTGTACGGCGACCGCGGACTGCTGCTCCCCCACCGTGTCGACCCGCGCACCGGCGTCCGCTACTACACGCCGGAACACGTCGAGCGGGCCAGGCGGATCGCGCTGCTGCGCGCCCTGGACGTGCCGCTGTCCCGCATCGGCGCCCTCCTCGACCTCGACGGGGCCCGGGCGAGCGCGGAGCTCGCCGACTACTGGAGCGGCCGGGAGAGCCGGCACGCCGCCCACCGGCGCCTGGTGGCCCACGTCCGCGCGGTGCTGGAGGGCCGGGGAGCGCCGGAGGCCGGGGCCGGGTGGGAGCACGTCCTGCTGGAGCGGGACGTCGCCGAGCAGATGGTCGTCAGCATCCAGTCCCACACCGACGCCGCCGGGCTGGCCACCACCCTGCGGGAGAGCTCCGAGGCGCTCTTCGCCCACCTGACCGCCGCCGGGGCGCCCCTGAGCGGCCCGGTGCTGACCCTCTACCACGGTCTGGTGAGCGAGGACAGCGAGGGCCCGGTGGAGGTCTGCGCGCCGACCACCGGCCCGGTCCAGCCGGCGGGCCGGATCGCCGTGCGCTTCGAGCCGGCGCACCGCGAGGTCTACGTCCGCGTCGCCAAGCGGGACTGCGCCTACCCGTCGATGGTCGCCGTCCACGACGCCGTCTCCGCCGCGCTGGCGGAGCGCGGCCTGCGGCCGGGCGGACCGGCCCGGGAGGTCACCTACCCCAACTGGGCGACCGCCGCCCCGGACGAGCACGTCGCCGACGTCGCCTACCCGTACCGGCCCGGCACCGCGCCGGAGCCCGGCGGCACGACCGAGCACGTGACCGCGCCGGCCGGGTGACGTCCGCCGGGTGGCGCCGGCCGGGTGGCCGGGAGCATCAGGAGCCGGCCCGGTCCAGGGCGGAGCGCAGGGCGTCGGCCAGCCGGTGCTGCCAGTCCCGCGCCGTGCCGGGGACGTCGGGGTACTCGGCCTGGAACTCCGCCCACTCCACGCCCGTCAGGGCGACGACCGTCTCCGGACCCACCTCGCGGGGGACGTCCGGGTAGGCCGGCTCCAGCACGCGGCGCAGCAGCTCCGGCTCCAGGGTGGTGTGCTCGGCCAGCAGCACGGCGTCGTAGAGGTCCTTGCCCTGCGGGTAGGAGTCGCCGACCAGCCACAGCAGCTTCCAGGCGAGCGACAGGCCCCGTCCGGCGCCGAGGACGAGGGCGGGCTCCCGCTCGGGGTCGGCCGCGGGCACCAGGCAGACCTCGGGCGGCTCGGGGAGCCTCTCGCCGAAGACGAAGTCCATCTGGACGGTGCCCGGCGGCAGCCCCTCGGCCCGCCAGGGCAGGACGAGGCGCCGCCCCTCGGCGCGCTCGTACGTCCAGATCTCGTCGGTGGTGACGCGGTCGGGCAGCAGGAGCACCTCGGCGGGGGTTCCGGGTGCCGACGAGGTGACCCGGGGGTGCGCGCGGACGGCCTCGCGCACGCCGGCGAAGAGCTCGGCGGCCAGCGGGCCGTCCGGTGCGGCGGTGTGCGGCAGCACGACCCAGTCGAGGTCGCCGGGTTCCCGGGCGCGGTCCCCGAACCAGGCGCGCAGCAGCACGCTGCCGCGCAGCACGAGGTTCTCCTGCCAGGGCGAGTCGGCGAGCCGGGCCAGCAGGTGGTCCATCACCGCCCGGCGCGCGGCCCGCCAGCGCAGGGCGGTGGGCTCGTCGTCGAAGAGCGGTTCACCGGCCCGGAAGGCCCGGAAGTAGTGCTTCAGCGCCGGATCGAAGATCGGCTCCTGCCGGACGCCGGCCGACACCGCGACCGGCTGGTAGGTCCGGGGGAAGTCCCCGGCGCCGGCCGGCGGGGCGGGGGGCGGCAAACCGGGCCGGTACGGGCCGCCGCCGATCGCCGGCCACCGGGCCCATGAGGTGTTCACCGCGCGCCCTCCCCCCGGCCGGGCCGGGCCGCCGGCGTGTCGTCCTCCGCCCAGCCGGCGTCCACGGCCAGGTTGTCGTCGTGCACCACGTACTCCTCCTCCACTTCCACGACCCGGTGACCGGCGGCGGTGAGGTCCTCCACCAGCGCGGCCAGCCGTGCGGCGGCCTCCGGGCGCCCCACCCCGCGGCACCGCTGGGTGACGAAACGTTCCTGCCGACCGTCCCCGACGACCCGCCGGGCGTTGCGGGAGACGTGTCCGCCGTGCGGCGCCGCGGTCCGCGCCAGCGCCACGACCTCGGCCTCGCCGCCGAGCACCACCTTGACGTGGTGCTCGAAGTACTCGTGCGCGCCCCGCCCGACGGCCTGCTCGGGGGAGCCCGGCACGTCCTGGTTCCACGGCGCGGCCTCGATCTTGGTGCGCACGACCGCGAACCCGGCCGCCGCCAGACCGTCGGCCAGCCCGGACGCCTCCTCGCGCAGTGCCGTGAGCGTGCCGGCGCGGGTCCGGCTCACCATGGGCTGCCGCGGCGTGCGGCCGCGGTCCAGCACGATGTGGGTGTACTTCAGTCCGTGGGCGGCGGCCCAGGCGCGCAGCCGCCGCTCGGCGGCCGGCGTCCCGTCCTCCGCCCCTGCCTGCGGCCCGCCGCCGGGCTCGGGGCCGTCCGGCAGCCGCACGGTGAGGTGGATCTCGAACTCCCCGGCGAACTGGCGCACCGTTCCCCCTCCTCTCCCCCGCCCGCCCGGCTCCCGGTCCGGCGGGTGTCCGTCCCCGTGACGCTAACAGCGCCCACCGGGCGGCGGCGCGTCAGCCGTCAGCCGTCAGCCGTGAGCCGTCAGCTGACGCCGGCTCGGCGCGGAAGAGCTGACACAGCAGCTCCACGCCGAGGCCGCCGACCAGCAGCCGCTCCTTGGCGTTGCCGAGCAGCCGCCCGGTCCAGTCGGTGAAACCGCCGTCCGCGACGGCGATGTCGGTGCCGTCGGGGGTGACCGCGTGGACGTGGAAGCACACCCGGCGGTAGTAGCCCCGGCCGACGACCCGCTGGTCGTCGAAGGCCAGCTCGACCTCGGGGAAGCGTTCGGCCAGCGGCTCCATGACGCGTTCCCGCAGCTCCACCTCGCGCGGCACCCGGTCCAGCTCGGTCAGCGCCACCCGGAGGCGGCCGAGGGCGAAGCCCTGCCGGCCCGCCTCGCGCAGCAGGCGCAGGAGCACCTCGAGCTGTCCCCGCAGGGCCTGGGTCTCGAACCGGAACGACCCGGTGTCGCGGCCGGCGGTGGTGAGGGCCAGCATCCGGAAGTGCGGGCGCCAGCCCTCGGGCACGGGCTGGGCGCGCACCAGGCGGTGCAGGGCGAACAGCCGCACCGTCCCGGCGTCCCCGCGGTCCTCGCGCAGCCGGGCGCGGCGCCGCAGCGCGCACTCCAGGGCGAGGGTGTTGGTGGAGTCGGCGACCACCTCGCCGCCGCGGTCCGCGGCCAGCACCCGGTTCTGGTCGACGGTGGCCACGGCGGCGACCGTGCCCAGCGGGGTGACCGGGGAGAGGTCCAGCCCGGTGAAGCCGGCGTCGTCGAGCACGGGCAGGGCCAGCCGGTCGAAGGCCGCGAACAGGGCCGGCGCGACCGGGGAGGGGCGGAACAGCCGGCCGCCCGCGTAGCGCTCCAGAACCCGGGCCGGCGTGGTCGCGGCCGCCCGGCGCCGGTGCACCGCGAGCAGCAGGGAGTGCAGGTCGCTGGGGCTGAGGCGGTCGGCCAACACCTCGACGAGGTCCGGGACGCCGGCCGCCCGCTCGACGCGTCGCAACAGGGCATCGTCCATGCCCGGCATGCTCCCAGCCGGCCGGGCCCGGCGGCCACCGAGTTCCCAGCGGCCCCGGTGGCGCGCCGGTCACTCCGGCCCCGCCCGCCGCCCGCCGAGCGCGTCGACCAGCGCCTCCAGCTGGGGCGTCGGCGTGCCGGGGAGGGTGCGGGCGGCCTCGCGGGCCGCCTCCCGGCCCTCCTGGCTGGTGCACCAGCGCCACCAGTGGTCCAGGCCCTCGGCGGTGACCTCCTCGGCGCGCAGCAGCGCGGGCCAGGACGCCACGGCGGCCTGCGCGGTGACCTTGCCGCCGCCGAGCACGGAGTCCACCGCGAGCGCCGGGATCCCGTTGCGCAGGGCGAGCACCAGCCCGTGCAGGCGGTTGGTGACCATCACGTCCACCCGGCGCAGCACGGCCTCGAACTGCTCGGGGGTGCGGGGCAGCCAGGGGTCGGCGCGGTCCAGGCGGGTCTCCAGGGGGAGCCGGGCGCACTCCAGGCCGGTCAGCCAGCCGGTGATGGTGTCCACGATGACGCCGTGCCGGCGCCGCTCGCCGTACTCGCCCTGCTCGCGGGTGAGGGCCACGCCGGCCACCGGCGGCGCGGCGGGTGACAGGGCCGGCGGCAGCGGCGAGGGCGGCGGCGGTGGGGCGGCCCAGGACAGGTCGGGCAGCGCCTGGGCCAGGTCGGTGTCGGGCGCGTCGCGGGCCCAGACGCGGTGGAAGCCGGCCGCCGCCGGGTCGTCGTGGTCGATCACGCTGACCCCGACGGCCAGCCGGCGGCAGTCCGCGAACCGGCCGTGCAACCCGGCGACCTGCGGCCCGTGGACGGGCCCGCAGACGAACACCAGCGTGCCGTAGTCCTGCGGGCGGACGTCGTCCAGGCAGAGCCGTCCGGGGCGGAAGCCGGGGCTCCAGGCGACGTCGTACGGCGCGCCGGCCCGCTCCAGGGCGGCCCGGACGGCGCCGAGGGCGAGGACGTCGCCGGCGGTGGCCTCGCCGTGCAGGAAGCTGAACCAGCCGACCAGGAGGGTGCGGTCGGGGCGCTGCGAGTCGGTCATGGCGTGGGTCCCGGAACGCGCGTCAGGGGCGGAGGCGGGCGGAGGGGGCCGGGCGGGGCGGCGGCCGCCGGGCGGGCGCGGGCGTCGGCCGCGGCGAGCGCCCGGGCGCAGGCGTCCAGCACCTCGGGGACGCCGAGTGCCTCCAGCGCGGGGTCGGTCACCGCGCCGTGCGGGTCGCCCCGGTAGCCGTCGGGGGCGGCGTGCAGGGCGACGTGGAAGGGGCGGGGCGGCGGCCCCCACTCGCGCGGCGGCACCGGCCCGAACAGCACGACGGAGGGCCGGGCGAAGGCGCTGGCGAGGTGGGCGGTTCCGGTGTCGCCGCAGACCACGAGGTCCGCGCCGGCGACCACCCGGGCCAGCGCGGCCAGGTCGGTGCGGCCGGCGAGCAGCGCGGCGGCCGGCAGGTCGGCCTGGCGGACCACCTCGGCGGCGAGGTACTCCTCGTCGGCCCCGCCGGTGACCACCACGTGCCGGCCGGCCGAGGCCAGTTCCCTGGCCACCGCGGCGAACCGTTCCATCGGCCAGCGGCGGGCCGGCGCGGCGGCGCCGGGGTGCACCACCACGTAGCCGCGCTCGCCGGGGGCGGCTCCCGGCCGTCCGGCCGGGAGCCCGGGAAGCCCGGGGAGGGCCCGGGTGCCGGCCCACGGGTCGGCGGGGACGCCGCGCCGGTCGGCAGGCCGGCGGCTCCCGGGGCTCCGGGCGCCCCCGGCCGGCGGGGCCGGCAGCGGGAGGGGCAGCAGCAGGTCGGTGGGGTCGGCGGGGATGCCGTGCTCCACCAGCAGGCGGCACCAGCGCTCCACCTCGTGCTCCCCGGCGCGCCAGCGCACCGGCGCGCCACCCGGCCGGGGCGGGCCGGCGGTTGCGGCCGGGCCCGGCGGCCCGTCCGGCCGGTCGTCGGCGTCGAAGGCGATCAGCCGGCCGGGGCGCAGGCGTTCCAGCAGGGTGTGGCTGCGCCATCCCCGGCCGTGCAGGTCCACGGCGACGTCCGGCGGCGGCCCCGCCCAGTCCAGGGGTTCCAGCTCCCCGGCGGGCAGGTGGCGGTCGAAGGCGCCGGTGAGCGGGACGAGCGGGGCCAGCGGCGCCGGGGCGGCCAGCACCGTCTCGTGGTCCGGGTAGGCCCGGCGCAGCGCGCGGTAGGCGGGGACGCCGGTGAGGAAGTCGCCCAGGTAGAGGGCGCGGAGCACCAGCAGGCGGGGCCGGCTCACCGCGGCCACGCCCGTCCGGACGGGCGGGCGGGGGTGCCGCCGGCCGGGAGGCCCGCCCCGTCGCGGGCTTCGCGGGCGTCGCGGGCGTCACGGGCCGCCCGCAGCGACTCGGCGGCGGCCTGGGCGAGGGAGGTGGTGGAGCGCCCGGAGAGGAACGGCACGGTGAGCACCCGGCCGCCCCAGGACTCCACCAGGGGGGTCTCCGGCAGGTCGGCGCCGGAGTAGTCGCCGCCCTTGACCCACACGTCCGGGCGGAGCGCGCGCAGCGCCCGCTCGGGGGTGGTCTCCTCGAACACCACCACGGCGTCCACGCAGTCCAGGGCGGCGAGCACGGCGGCCCGGTCGTGCTGGTCGTTGAGCGGCCGGCCCGGGCCCTTCAGGGCGCGCACGGAGGCGTCGGAGTTGAGCAGTACGACCAGGCAGTCGCCCAGCGAGCGGGCGGCGCGCAGGGTGGCGACGTGGCCGGCGTGCAGCAGGTCGTAGCAGCCGCCGGTGGCCACCACGGTCCCGCCGCGGGCCCGCACGGCCGCGGCGGCCGGGGGCAGCGCCGTCCCGGACGCGGCCCGCCCCGGGGCGACGGACTCCGCGGGGGGCGCCGCGGCCGGGCGGGCGTGCACGGCGGCGGCCCCGCCGGCCGCGAGGAAGCGGGCGGCCGAGGCCACCGCGTCCTCCACCGCCTCGGCGGGGAGCGCGCCCCCGCCCAGGCGCAGCGCGAGGGTCGCGGCGAAGCGGTCCCCGGCGCCGCACGGGTCCGGGGCCAGGACGTCCGGCGCGGGAACCGCGCAGGTGCTCCCGGCGGCGCGGGCGAGCAGGGCGCCGCGGGCGCCGAGCGTCACGCAGACGGCGTCGGCGCTCCAGCGTTCGCGCAGGGCGTGGGCGAGCGCGGTCATCCGGTGGACCAGCGTCCCCGGGCCGGGCGCGGCGGGCGCGGCGGCGGAGCCGGCGGCGGTGGGGCGGGCGGCGAAGTCCAGCGCCTCGGCCTGGTTGGGGGTGACCACGCTGGTGCCGGGCACCGGCTCGCTGCCCCGCGGGTGCGGGTCCCAGACCAGGGGGACCGCGCCGGCGCGCTCGCCGAGGGCGCGGCGCAGCGCCGGCAGCGCGGTGGCGCCGCGCCCGTAGTCGGCGACCAGCAGGGCGCCGGCCGTCCGCACGGCGCGCACCGCCTCGTCCGGCACCTCGCCGGTCGGCCGGCCGCCGGCGCGGTCCAGGCGCAGCAGGGTCTGCCCGCCGGCGCGGATCCGGGTCTTCTCGGCGGGGGGTCCGTCGGCCGGCAGCGGGACCACCCGCAGGTGCGGGCGGAGCAGGGCGTGGGCGCGGCGGCCCCGGGGGTCGTCGGAGAGCGGGGTGACCAGCACGACGTCGTGGCCGTCCCGGGCGGCGAGCAGCGCGGCCAGCCCGGCCCCGCCGGGACGCAGCGTCTCCGCGGGGTCGTCGACGACGGGCGCGGGGGCGTCCGGGCACAGCCGGGTGGCGGTGCCGTCCAGGTCGCGGTCGAGCAGCAGGTCTCCGACGACGACCAGCGGGCGTCGTGCCGTCATGCGTGCCTCCTCCGGCCGCTCCAGGCCGTGCCGGCGGGGTCGGCGGACGCCGCCTCGGGCCGGCGGCGGGTCGCGCCCGGACCGGCCGCCGCGCCGGGTGGCGTGGCGGCGCCGGGTCCGGGGCCGGGGCCGAGCTCCCCCAGGGCGGCGTCGATGGCGCCGCAGAGGGTGTGCACGGCGACCAGGTGGAGTTCCTGCACGGTCGCGGTGCGCGCGCCGGGGGTGCACAGCACCTCGTCGGCGATGTCGGCCAACGGGTTGGGGCGCGGCCCGGTCATCGCCCACACCTGGACGCCGATCGCCCGGGCCGCCTCGGCCGCGGCGACCAGGTTGGCGCTGCGGCCGCTGGTGGACAGCAGCATCAGCACGTCGCCGGGGCGGCCGTGCGCGCCGACCTGGCGGGCGAACATCTCCTCCACCCCGTAGTCGTTGGCTATCGCGGTGCAGCTGGAGGTGTCGGCGTGCAGGGCGATGGCGGACAGCGGGCGGCGCTCCTCGACGTAGCGGCCGACGAGTTCGGCGGTGAGGTGCTGGGCCTGCGCGGCGCTGCCGCCGTTGCCGGCGGCCAGCAGGCGCCCGCCGTCGCGCAGCAGGGTGGCCAGGCAGGCGCCCCAGCGGTCGATGGTGGGCGCCAGCCGGGTGAACCGCTCCAGGGCCTCGGCCAGGTCGGTGAGGTGGCCGGTGGTGGTGGGGCGCGCGGGGACGGCCGGGGGCACGACCGGGGCCGGGGCGGTGGGCGGACGGCGCGCCGCCAGCAGCGGGCGGCGGTGGGCGGACGGACCGGCGCCGTCGCGGGCGGGTGCGGCGGGGGCGCCGTCGGCGCGGCGCAGGCGGCGCAGGGCCGTCCGGGGGCCGGCGGCGACCGGCGGGGCGGCGGACGCGGTCGGTGGCGGGGAGGCGTGCAGCCGCCGCAGGTGGCCATGGTGGCCGTGCCGTCCGGGTTCCTCCTGCTGTTCGTGCCGCCCCTGCTGCCCGTGCCGCCCGTCCGAGGCCCACGGTCCGGCCGACGCCGGGTCGGGCGGCTCGGGGGCGGGGGCGGGGGCGGGTGCCCGGTCGGCGGGCCCGGGAGTGGCTCCCCCGCCGGGCGGCGGTCCGGTGGGTATGCCGGCGGCCGCCCCGGGCCCCCACCCGGCCGCTCCGCGCGGCGCGGCGTGCCCCGACGGCTCGGCGTGCCCGCGCGCGTCGTCGGGGCGTGGCGCGTCGGGTCGCCCCGGCACGTCCGGGTGCCCGGGCGTCCGGCTGCCCGGGGTGTCGTCCGCCGCCCCGGCCCCGGCGTCCGTCCCGGCCACCGCGTCCGCCGCGGCGGACGCGGGCCGGACGCCCGGGTCGGTGAACGGGATGGTCGTCGGGCCGTCGGGGGCGGGCGTCCGGTGGACGGTGGGACGGGTGCTGGCGTGGGGATCATGCGCGGTCACGACGCCTCCATGCGGCTGCGAGTGGATCGGGCACCGCCGGCGCGGGGAGGCGTGTGCTCCACCGGTCGGCCGGGTGTCCGGCGGGTCGGGGTGGCGGCCCGGCGGGCGGCCCGCGCCCACCGGGCGCCGGGCCGCGGACCGGGCGGGGTCATGTCGCCTCCATCCGGCTGCGCGAGACGCGCGGGGTGCGCGCGGCGCCGACGACCTGCTGGTAGACCGCGAGGGTCTGCCCCGCGACGTGGTCCCAGCCGTACCGGGCGCGCACCCGGCGCTCACCGGCCCGGCCGTAGCGGCGCGCCAGCTCCGGGTCCTCGGCCAGCCGGGCCATCGCCTGCCCGAGCGCCTCCGGGTCGCCGGGCGGGACGAGGATGCCGGTCACGCCGTCCACCACGGTGTCGATCAGCCCGCCGACGGCCGAGGCGACGACCGGCCGGCGGCAGGCCATGGCCTCCAGCGGGACGATGCCGAACGGCTCGTACACCGGGCTGCACACCACCGCGTCGCAGGCCCGGATGAGCTCCGGCATGCGCTCGCGCGGCACGCTGCCGAGCAGCCGGACGCGCTCGCGCACGCCGGCCCGCTCGGCGACCTCGATCAGCCGGCGCGCCTCGGGGTCGTCGGCGAGCCCGGCCGCGGGCGGTCCTCCGGCGATCAGCAGCTCGGCGCTCGGGACGCCGCGCAGCGCCCGGATCGCCGTGTCGAAGCCCTTGCGGGGGACCAGCCGGCCGACCGCGAGCGCCCGCCAACGCCCGGTGCCGGCGTCCTCGGCGGTGGTTGGGGCGCGGTCGGGATCCGCCCCCGCCGCGGATCCCGGCCGCGCCGGCGGCCAGGCCGGCGCCCCGTGCCCGTCGGCGTCGCGCTCGTCCGGCCCGGGGCGGAACCGCTCCAGGTCCACCCCGCAGGGCACCACCGAGACGGCCTCCCGGCGCAGCCCCATCCGCATCAGCTCGAACACCTCGTCGCCGCAGGTGGCGATGGTGCGGGCGCAGCGGGCGCCGATCGCCCGCTCCCAGGCGATCCGTCCGGGCGGGCTGGTGTCGGCCTCCCCCTGGTGCCGGCGCTTGACCGTGCCGAGGGCGTGGAAGGTCTGCACGACCGGGATGCCGGCGCCCATGGTGCCGATGAGCGCCGCGATGCCGGACATCCAGAAGTGGGCGTGCACCAGGTCGACCGGGGCCTCGGCCCAGCGCTCGGCCAGCCGCCGCCCGAACTCCGGCATGTACGGCAGCAGGTCGTCCTTGGGCAGCGGGCGGTTCGGGCCGGCGACGACGTACTCCACGGTGACGCCGGGGCCCATGCGCACCCGTCGCGGGGAGGTGGGGTGGTGGCGCCGGGTGTACACGGTGATCTCGTGGCCGCGGGCCGCGAGCGCGGTGGAGAGGGAGGCGACGTGCACGTTCTGGCCCCCGGCGTCGGCCCCGCCGAGCGCGGCCAGCGGATCGGCGTGTTCGGACACCATGGCGATTCTCATGCGCTGACCTCCAGGAGCAGTCCGTCCCAGTCGTCCAGGAAGCGTTTGAGCCCGTAGCGGGCGAGCGCGGCCTCGCGCGCGGCGAGCCCGGCGTCGCGGGCGAGCGCCGGGTCGTCGAGGTACCGGCGGGCGGCGGCGTAGAGCTCGGCCGGGCCGGCGGCCAGGGTGCCGGCGCCGGGGGGCACCGCCCGCGGGGCCTCGGTGGCGGCGAGCACGGCGACCGGCATCGCCAGGTGCATCGCCTCCAGCAGGGACAGCCCCAGGGAGGTCCAGCGCGGGGTGTGCACGTAGACGCCGCGCCGGGGCAGTTCCCGGTGCAGGCGGTGCTGCGGGGGGTCCTCGTGGCCGGTGAGTCGTTCCTCGGGCACGCCGAGCGCCGGGCCGATGCCGGCCACCCGCATGCCGAAGACGTCGGTGGGGGCGGTGGCGGCGAGGCCGGGGAGCAGGTCGGTGCCGGTGGCGCGGCCCCGGCGCAGCGGGTCGTTGACCGCGACGGCGGCGCGCGGCAGTTCGCCGGTCCAGCGCGGGCCGGGGTCGACGATGCCGTGTTCGATGACGTGGGTGCGGGTGCTGCCGCAGTCCCACATCAGGGCGTTGAAGTGGGTGACGTGCACGACGGTGAGGTCGGGCCGGTCCGCCGCCGGGTGCCGGGTGTGCGGGACGCCGCCCTCGGGCGTGTTGTGCTCCAGGTAGACGGCGGGCACGTCCCGGCCGCAGCGCAGCCCGGTCCAGCGGCGCAGCAGCTCCTCCTCGTGCGGGCGCTGGAGGACCACCAGGTCGATCCGCTCCCCGCGCAGCGCGCCGGGGTCGACCTCGACGGCGCCGGGCGGCCACCGCCAGGTCCGGGCCCGGCCGAGGCCGTCGGGGCCGCGGTCCTCGGTGGTGGGCAGCAGGTAGGTGTGCGGGCCCTGGACGAAGGAGGTGGTCCAGGAGCCGTGGACGTGCCAGATGAGTATCCTCACGCGGCGCTGCCTTCCTGGGCGGGGAGCTCCCGGGCGGGGAGCGGTGGCTGCGTGGTCGTCGGGGCGGTGGCGGTGGCGGTGGCGTCGCCGGGGCCGGCCAGCCGGGCGACGGCGCGCACCACGTCCTCGGCGGTGACCGTGGCCAGGCAGGGGTGGCCGGGGACGGGGCAGACCCGGGCCCGGGTGTCGGCGCAGGGCGCCCGCTGGTCGCCGAGCAGCACCACCGGCACCCCGTAGGGGGCCCAGCGCACGGCCGGCACCACCGGCGCGTACAGGCTCACCACGGGGGTGCCGACGGCCGCGGCCAGGTGCGCCGGGCCGGTGTTGGGGGCGACGACGGCCGCGGCGGAGGCGAGCACCGAGGCGAGTTCCGGCAGCGGCGTGCGGCCGCCGAGGTCGGTGCCGTACCGGCCGGCGACCCGGGCGGTGAGCGCGGTCTCCCCGGGGGCGCCGGTGACCACCACGCGGTGCCCGGCGGCGGTCAGCGCCCGCACCGCCTCGGCGCAGCGTTCGGCCGGCCAGCGGCGCGCGGGGGCGCTGGCGCCGGGGTGCACCACGACGTGGCCGTCCCCGCCGGTCAGGTGGGTGGTGTCGGGGAGCGGTCCGGCGACCCGGAGCCGGCCGTCGTCGCCGTCGGGGACGGGGAACCCGGCGGCCTCGGCGAGGGAGCGGGCGCGCTCGGGTTCCGGCAGGTCGTCGTCGACCCGGTGGCGGACGTCGAGCAGCGCGCCCGGGTAGTCGGCGCTGATGGCGCTGATCCGGGGCACGCCGGCGAGGCGCAGCAGCAGGGCGGTGGGCAGCGGCGACTGGTGGAAGGAGGTGAAGACCACGGCCTCGTCCACCGCCAGCGCGCGGATCCGGTCGACCAGGGCGGCGACGTCCGCCGGGTCGACGCCGGGTGGTTCGGCGGCGATCCAGGGGCAGTGCCAGGTGAGCACCGCGTCGACGCCGGGCAGCAGGCGGGCGGCGGCGGCGCCGTCGGGGCCGGCCAGCACGGTGAGCCGGTCGGCGCCGGCGGCCAGGGCGCGCAGCGCCGGTCCGGCGAGCAGCACGTCGCCGAGGGCGTCCAGGCGCACGGCGAGGACGTGCCGCCGGCGGGCGGGGGCGGGCCGGCTCACCGCAGGCCCTCCAGGATGCGGCGCACGGCCTCGGGCAGGTCGCGGGCGGTGCGCACGCCGAGGGTCTCCTCGGGGCGGGTGGCTTCGGTGGGCACCAGCAGGCCGCGGGCGCCGGCCGCGCGGGCGGCGGCGATGTCGGCGCCGATGTCGCCGACCACCACGCAGCGGTCGGCGGTCAGGCCGAGGTCGGCCGCCGCTCGGTGCACCAGCCCGGGGGCCGGCTTGCGGCAGTCGCAGCCGTCGGCGTCGCCGTGCGGGCAGACCGCCCAGGTGTCGAAGGGGCCGAGCAGTTCCTCCAGCCGGGCGTTGACGGCCGCCAGCTGCTCGGGGCTGATCAGTCCGCGGGCCACCCCCGACTGGTTGGAGACGACGCCGACGCGCAGCCCGGCGGCGCGCAGCGCGTCGAGCGCGGCGCGGGCGCCGGGGACGGGCTCGACCTTCTCCGGGTCGTTGTTGTAGGGGACGTCCCGCACCAGGGTGCCGTCGCGGTCGAGCAGCACGGCCGCCGGGCGGCCCGGCCAGGGGCCGACGTCGCGGTGGGTGAGGCGTCCGCGCAGCCGGTGCGCGACGGCGGCCGGGGGGATGAGCAGGCTGGTGAGGGCCATCTCGGCGACCTCGGCCCGGTCGCCGGGGCCCGGGCTGATCCGGGCGGCGGCGAACTCGGCGGTGCCGGCGAGCCATCCGGCGGCGGCCAGCACGGCGAGGCGACGGTGGCCGAGCACTCCGAGGCCGAGCGCGGCCACGGCCGCGGCGGTGACCGCCCGGTGGCGCCGGATCCGTCCGCGCGGGGCGTCCGCCCGCCGGTACCAGTCGGGGCCGTGCAGCCGCTCCATCAGGACGTCGTCGGCGTTGCCGGCCTGGGCGCGCAGCGAGGCGAACCGGCGGGGCGGGCGCACCGGGTGGCGGGTGTGGCGCCGGCCGCGCTCCAGGCGGAAGCCGGCGTCCGCCACCCGCAGGGCGAGGTCGGCGTCCTCGCGGAAGGCGCGGCGGAAGCGCTCGTCGAAGCCGCCGGTCTCGACCAGGGCGTCCCGGCGGTACGCCATGTCGGCGGTGATCCACCGCGAGGTGGCCAGCGAGGCGGTGCCGCGCTCCCAGTCGGTGGGGCGGCGGTCGCCGGGCAGCGGCACGGTGAGGCGCCCCTGCACCCCGCCCACGTCCGGCCCGGCGGCGGCCAGGTCCTCGGCCAGTTCGGCGGCCCAGTCGGGCCCGACCAGGACGTCGTCGTCGAGGAAGACGATCCACTCGGTGGGCGGGGCGGCGCGCCAGCCGGTGTTGCGGGCGGCGGCGGGGCCTCGGCCGCCGACGCAGGCCGGGACGGTGAGCCGTCCGGCGAGCGGCCCGGGGACGCTGGGGCGCAGCGGCACGGGGGTGTCCGGGCGGTCGTCCACCAGGACGACGGCGCGCGGGCGGGGGCCGCGGGTCTCGGCGAGGGAACGCAGGAAGGCGTCCAGGGAGGGACGGCCGAGGGTCGGGACGACGACGCTGTAGTCGGGGGTGCCGGCGCGCTCGCGGGCCGGCCGCGGTTCACGGCTCACCGGCGACGGCCCTTCCCGTCGTCGGTACCGGCGCGCGGGGCGGTGTCCGTGCCCCGGCCGGTGTCCGTGCCCCCGGTGTCCGGCGGGGGCGGGGAGCCGCCGCCGAGGTCGGCGCGGCGCAGCGTGAACGGGCCGATCGCCAGCAGGTCCACGGGGGCGGAGCCGAAGCACTCCAGGGCGTCCCGGGGGGAGTCGACCATCGGCCGGCCGGCCGTGTTGAGGCTGGTGTTGACGACCACCGGGAGGCCGGTGCGGCGGGCGAAGGCGGACAGCATCCGGGCCAGCAGCGGCTCGGCCGCCGGGTCGACGGTCTGGATGCGGGCGGTGCCGTCGACGTGCACCACGGCCGGGATGCGCTCCCGCCAGTGCTCGGCGACCCGGTGCACGAACAGCATGTACGGGCTGGGCAGCGGCCCGTCGAAGATCTCCGCGGCGCGGTCGGCGAGCACCATCGGCGCCACCGGCCGGAACTGCTCGCGCCCCTTGACGTCGTTCAGCCGCTCCAGGTTGGCCGGGTGCCCCGGGTGGGCGAGCAGCGAGCGGTGCCCGAGGGCCCGCGGCCCGTACTCGCTGCGCCCCTGGTACCAGGCGACGACGCCGTTGCCGGCGAGGGTCTCGGCGACCGTCTCGGCGAGGTCGCGTGGCCGCTGGTAGGGCAGCCGGGCGGTGATCAGGGCCTGCTCGATCTCCTCGTCGGACCAGCCGCGGCCCAGGTCGGCGCCGCGCATCGGCCGGATGGTCTCCCCGGCGGCGGCGGCCAGGTGCAGGGCGGCGCCCAGCGCCGTGCCGGCGTCCCCGGCGGCCGGCTGCACCCACACCGTGTCGAACGGGCCCTCGGCGGCGATCCGGCTGTTGGCCACGCAGTTCAGCGCGACGCCGCCGGCCATCGCCAGGGTCCGCGCCCCGCTGGCCCGGTGCAGCCAGCGCGCGAGGGCGAGCAGCGTCTCCTCCACGACCAGCTGCACGCTGGCGGCCAGGTCCGCGTGGTCCTCGGTCCACTCCTCGCCGGGGCGGCGGCGCTTGGCGAGCGCGGCCCAGTCCACCGGCCAGGTGGTGAAGCCGCCGGCCCCGTCCGCGCGCACCCGCTGCCGCAGGTGGTCGGCGAACCGGGGTCGGCCGTGCGAGGCCAGGGCCATCACCTTGAACTCGTCGCTGGAGCGGAGGAAGCCCAGGTGGTCGGTGACGCCCTCGTAGAGCAGGCCGAGCGAGTGCGGCAGCGCCTGCGCGGCCAGCACGTCGAGGCGGCCCTGCCGGTAGTGGCCGGCGAGGTGCGAGTGGGCCTCGCCGCGGCCGTCGCAGACCAGCACCGCGCCCTCCGGATCCGGGGAGGCCAGCGCCGCCGAGGCGGCGTGCGCGCTGTGGTGCGGCACGTGCCGGAAGGCCGCCGGGTCGAGGCCGGGCAGCACGTCGGCGGTGAAGGACGGCGCCTGCCGGGCGTAGGTGGTGCGCAGGTGGTCCCAGGGGTCGTCCAGCCCCATGTCGGCGGCCGGCCGGGTGAGTTCCGGGTCGTAGGAGTAGCCCACCGCGTCCAGGTCCTCGGGGCGCAGCCCGGCCTCCTGGAGGCACCAGCGGGCGGAGAGTTCGGGCAGTTCCCAGGCCGAGAACGGCACCGGACGCTTGCCGTGCTTGCGCCGCGTGAACCGTTCCTCCTCCGCCGCGGCCACCACCTCGCCGTCCACGACCAGGGCCGCGGCGGGATCGTGGAAGATCGCGTTCAGACCCAGGATGCGCATGCGCCCTCCTCCGGACGGTCTCCCGGGACGCCGCCCGGGGCCTTGTGACGGACGTCCACCGACGGCGGCGCTGGCGCCTGCTCCCCTCGGGTCGGCGGACACCAGCGGCTGATAGCACCCACTCGACGACCCAAACATCAGTGACTGAGCGCGCGCTGTAACCAAGAGACAGGCGACATGCGCCGCCCACGCGGCACCCGGCGCACCGCGCGGGGCCCGGAGCGCGAGCGAGCCGGAGGGCGAGCAAGCGGAGGGAGATGCGCCCCTCCTCGCCGAAGGCGGGCGAGGAGGGCGGAAGACGCCGGCTCCAGGCCCGTAGGCGAACGAACGGATTAGGCGGCGCCCAGTGGGGTAGCGGCGCGGGACAGCCGGGGAACGGGAGGTGGAGGTCATCGTGAACCGACGAATCGTGGGCCGCCGCGGCGGGACCGGCGCCGAGGGGCAGGGCACCGCCCAGCGGCCCGCCGAGCCCCGGGATCCGCGGGACGCCGTGGCCGGGGGGCACGGGGAGCATCCGGAGCTGGAGATGCGGGGGGAGCGCTTCCGGGGGCCGGCCTCGCTGGAGCACCACGGACGGGAGTACGACGAGCGGGTGGTCGAGCACCTGCGGCAGCAGGACGCGGAGCACGACCCCCGGGTGGGCGTGTCCGCGCCGCTGCTGGACGACGGCCACCGCATCCGCGACCTGATCCAGGACCTGCGCCGCCAGGGCCGGGTGGGTCCGCCGCAGCTGCACGAGGTGGCCGAGGCGATCCGCCGGCACTGCGCGGCCAAGGAGGAGGCGGTGCACCCGGCGCTGCTGCGGCGCGACCCGGCGCTGGACGACGTGGTGACCCACGACCGGGACGACGGCGCGGCCGTGGTGCGGGACCTGGAGTGGGCCGCCGGCGGGCACCTGGCGGCCGAGTCGCACATCCTGACCGCGCAGGGCGCGCTGGCCGCCGCCGACATGTACCTGACGCACGAGCGGCGGGATCTCGTCCCGCACGTCAACCGGACGCTGTCCGGGGCCGAGTCGGCGCGGCTGGCGAAGCGGTTCCAGAAGGTGATCGGGTTAGAGCCACCGGCCACCGGCGACCGGGCGGAGGCGGAGGCCGCGCGGGGGTCGCGGCCGGCGGCGGAGAGCCTGCGCGAGCTGCTGACCGTGGTGGTGGTGACCCACAACCGCCGCGAGCGGCTGATGCGCACCCTGGACCGGCTGGTGGCGCTGCCGGGCTCGCCGCCGGTGATCGTGGTGGACAACGCCTCCACCGACGGGACGGCGGAGGCGGTGCGCGCCCGCCACCCGGGCGTTCAGGTGCTGCGCAACCGGCGCAACGAGGGCGCGGCCGGGCGCAACCGGGGGGTGCTGGCGGCCCGCACGCCGTTCGTGGCGTTCAGCGACGACGACTCCTGGTGGGAGCCGGGAGCGTTGCAGGAGGCGGTGCGGGTGCTGCGGGAGCATCCCCGGCTGGGCCTGCTGGCGGCGCGGACGCTGGTCGGTGACGCGCGGCTGCCGGACCCGGTGAACGCGGCGATGGCGGCCAGCCCGCTGCCCCGGCCGCCGGACGCGCCGGGGCCCGCCGTGCTCGGTTTCCTGGCCTGCGCCGCGGTGGTCCGGCGGCAGGCGTACGCGCAGGCGCGCGGCTTCTCGCCGCTGCTGTTCATCGGCGGCGAGGAGGAGCTGCTGGCGATGGACCTGGCGGCGGCCGGCTGGCAGCTGGCCTACGTCGACTCGGTGGTGGCCCGGCACCTCCCGGAGCCGGGCGACGTCCGCCCCGGCCGGGTGGCCATGCAGCACCGCAACGCGGTGCTGGCCGCGTGGATGCGCCGGCCGGTGGGCGCGGCGGCGCGGCGCACCGCCGTGGAGCTGCGGCGGGCCCGCGCCGAGCGGGAGGCACTGCGCTGCGTGGCGGGCACGCTGCGGCGGATGCCGGCCGCGCTGGCCCGCCGGCGCCGGCTGCCGCCGCGGGTGGAGCGTTCGCTGCGCGCGCTGGAGGAGACCGGGCCGATGACCTGACCGCCGGTCTGGGCGCCCACCGCCGCCGCGGACGCCCACGTGTGGGGGAGCCGGCCGCGGGAGAGCCGGCCGCGGGCGGATCGCCCCGCGGCCGAGTAGAGTCCGCCTTGCCGGGTTTCACCCGGTACGTGCTGCGGAAGGGTTCTCTCCCATGAGAGTGGCCATCGTGGCGGGGCAGAGCAGCCCCTACGGCAAGACGGACGGCCGCGACCCGGGCGGCCCGCACGTGCGGATCGCCGGACTGGCGGGCGCGTTGGCGAGCGACGGCCACGAGGTGACCGTGTACGCCAGACGCGCCGACCCCGGCCTGCCCGCGCGGGCCGAGGTCGACGGGTACGTGGTGGAGCACTACGACGCCGGACCGCCGGCACCGCTCGGCGAGGCCGAGGTCGCCGAGCACCTCGGCGGGATGGGGCGCCGGCTCGCGGAGTGCTGGCGGCACCGCCGTCCGGAGGTGGTGCACGCCTGCACCTGGGACGCCGGCGTGGCCGCGCTCGCCGCGCTGGCCTCGGCCGGCCTGACGGCGCCGGTGGTGTACGACCATCCGCGGCTGGGGACGGCCGCGGCGCCCGCGTACGGGCCGGAGGAGAGCAACGGCCGCGGCCGGCTGGAACGGGCGCTGGTGCGCACGGCGCAGGCGGTGATCACCTCCTCCGACTCCCAGGCCGACCAGCTGGCCCGCCTCGGCGTGCCGCGCGGGCGGATCGCCTGCGTGCCGCAGGGGGTGGACATCGACCTGTTCGCCCCGGCGCCCGGGCGGCGCCGGCCGCCCGCCGGGCGGCCGCGGGTGCTCTGCCTGGACGGCAGGCCGGACCCGGTGCGGGGAGCCGAGACCGTCCTGCGGGCGGTGGCCCGGGTGGCCGACGTGGAGTTGCTGCTGGCCGACGGGGCGGAACCGGGCACCGAGCGGCTGGTGGAGCGGGTGGAGGCGGAGGTGCCGGGGGTGGCGGCGCGGCTCAGCCTGTTCGGGCCGGTGCCGCGCGCCCAGGTGCCGGAGCTGATCCGTTCCTGCGAGGCGGTGGTCTCGGTGCCGTGGGCGGACGAGACCGGCACGGTGCCGCTGGAGGCGATGGCCTGCGGGGTGCCGGTGGTCGCCTCCGCCGTCGGCGCGGCGGCGGAGCTGGTGGTGGACGGCACGACCGGGGAACTGGTGCCGCCCGGCCGCCCGGACCTGCTGGCCCGGCGGCTGCGCGGGCTGCTGGACGACCCGGCGCGGGCCGAGGCGTACGGCATCGCCGGCCGGGACCGGGTGGCCTCCCGTCACCTGTGGAAGCGGGTCGCCGGGGACGCCTGCGCGCTCTACCGGAGCCTGCTGGACCGGGCGCCCTGAGGCCGCCCCGCGCGGGGGCGCGGGGAGCACTCGTTCACCGGCCGTTTCGGCCGGTGAACGGGTGGTACCCGTCCGGGCGCCGCGTGGCCCGATCGGATCCGGGCCACGGCACCCGAGCGATACGGAGGTCCCCTGTGGAGGTACAGCGCCATGCCGGGCGTGCGCGCCGCACGCCGCGCCGAGCCCTGGTCACCGGTGGCGCCGGCTTCGTCGGCTCCCACCTGTGCGAGTACCTGCTGGCGGAGGGCGTCGAGGTGGTCTGCGTCGACGACCTGTCCACCGGCGCCGTCGAGAACACCGCCGCGATGGCGGCCGATCCGCGGTTCACCCTGGTGCGCGCGGACGTGAGCGAGGGCCTGCCGGTCACCGGACCGTTCGACCTGGTGGCCCACCTGGCCTCGCCCGCCTCCCCGCTGGACTACCTGCGCCTGCCGGTGGAGACCCTGCGGGTGGGCAGCGCGGGCACCCTGCACGCCCTGGAGCTTGCCCGCGCCCACGGCGCCCGCTTCCTGCTGGCCTCCACGTCCGAGGTCTACGGCGACCCGCAGGTCCATCCGCAGCCGGAGGACTACTGGGGCCACGTCAACCCGGTGGGGCCGCGCAGCGTCTACGACGAGGCCAAGCGGTTCGCCGAGGCGGCGACCACCGCCTACCGCACCCGCCACGGGGTGGACACCGGGATCGTCCGCATCTTCAACACCTACGGCCCGCGGATGCGCGCGCACGACGGCCGGGTCATCCCCACCTTCGTCTCGCAGGCGCTGGTCGGCGAGCCGCTCACGGTGGCCGGGGACGGCTCGCAGACCCGGTCGTTCTGCCACGTGGACGACACGGTGGCCGGGCTGTGGGCGATGGCCCGCTGCGCCCACCCGGGCCCGATCAACATCGGGGGGGCGAACGAGATGACGGTCGCCGAACTCGCCGACCGGGTCATCCGGCTGACCGGCAGTCGGTCGCGGATCCGGCACGTGCCGCTGCCGCAGGACGACCCGCGGGTGCGCCGTCCGGACACCACGCTGGCCCGGGAGGTGCTGGGCTGGCGGCCGTCGGTGGAGGTCGACGCCGGTCTGGCCACCGTGGTCGAGTGGTTCGCGCGGCGCGCCCAGGCGGTGGCCTAGGGCCGCGGCGGCCGGCCGACCGGGAGGACGGGGCGGGCGCGCGGGGACGCCGCCGCCCCGCCCGCTCCCGCCCGGCGGGACGGGCGGGGGTGCGACCGGGGCGCGGCTCAGCCGCTCCGGGGCGCCGGGCGCTGTTCCTCCATCTGCTCGCGCAGCGAGCGCAGCGTGGCCGACAGCAGCCGCGAGACGTGCATCTGGGAAAGGCCGAGGCGCTCGCCGATCTGCGACTGCGACATGTTGCCGTAGAAGCGCATCAGGATGATGCTGCGCTCGCGCGGCGGGAGGGCGTTGAGCAGTGGGCCGACCGACTCCCGGAACTCCACCAGGTCCAGGGCCTCGTCCGGGGCGCCGAGCCGGTCGAGCAGGCTGCTGCCGGCGCCGTCCGCGCCGTCGGCCCGGTCGCGCAGTGCGTCCAGGGAGGACGCCGAGTGCAGGCGGGCCGCCTCCAGTGCGGCGACCACCTCGTGCACCTCCACCGACAGGTGCCCGGCCAGCTCCCGGTGGGTGGGGGCGCGGCCGAGGTCCTGTTCCAGTTCGTCGGCGGCCCGGGCCGCGTCCAGGCTGAGTTCCTTCAGCGGTCGCGGCACCCGCACGCTCCAGGAGGTGTCCCGGAAGAAACGTTTGATCTCGCCGGCGATCGTCGGGATCGCGTAGCTGACGAACTCCACGCCCCGGTCGGGGTCGTAGCCGTCCACCGCCTTGATCAGGCCGATGACGCCGACCTGCACGATGTCGTCGAGCGGTTCGGGCCGGTAGCGGTAGCGCACGGCGATGTACCGCACCAGCGGGAGGTTGAGCCGGATGAGGGTGTCGCGGACGTAGCGGTACTGCCCGCTCTCCCGCTCCACCTCGGACAGGCGGCGCAGCAGGGCGTCGCCGAGCGCCCGGGCCTCGTACTTGCCGAGGTCGCGGAAGTCGTCCTCCGACATGGGCATGTCCGGGAGGACTCCCACGTCGGCGTCGTCCGGCACGGTCGCCTCGTCCGGAGCGTCGTCCCCGGTGGTGCCCCCGGCCTCCGCGACCCGCCGCTCCGTGGCGGCCCCCCGCTCGGCGGTCGCCCGTCGCTCCTCGGCCACGGCACCGGCGCCCGCGGCGCGCCGGCGGCGCCGTGGGGTGCCGTCCGATCGCGTGTGGTCCTGGACTGTCTGCTGCACCGTCGGTCTCCTTCGAGTCTCCCGCGCCCCTGTCGTCGGACCGCGCGGCCGCAGCGCCGCGCCACCCGGCTCCGCGCGCGTGTCGCGGATGTCGGGGAGCGCCGTACGGCCGGGAGTGCCGGCTCGACGGCCGGAGGGGCCGCGTGCCGGTGGGCCGGCACGCGGTGGGGCACTGCCCGGTACGGGTGGTGGTTCGGGGTCCGGCTCTCGCCGGCCGGGTCACGACGGCGGCCCCGCCCGCCGCTGGTCCCGCCCGTGGCAGGCGGTCGGGGGGAGAGGACGGACGCCCGAAATGTGCTCTTTGTTCCGGATCAGCCTATCCAGGTCCCGGCGAACGCACACCTCACTGCCCCGCGCGGGGTCCCTCACTGCACATACCGCCGCGCCCGGGAGCGCTTCTGGGGTGCCTCCAGCAGCACCAGCCCCCGCTCGACCTCGGCCGGCACCGGTCGGCGTTCCCGCAGCACCCAGGGCAGGCCCGCGACGGCCTCGGCCAGTCCGCGCAGGGTCGCCGGGCGGGCCGGGACGTCGCCCAGCAGGCGACCCGTTCGGCGCAGCGCGGCCGGCACCGGACGGCGCAGCCAGGCCGTCCACAGGGTGTTCCGTATGCCCAGGCTGAGCCGCCGCGGGCGGTCCCGGCGGGGCGAGGGGCGGTGGTGGACGACGACGTCGTCCGCGTACAGCAGGTGGTGGCCGGCGGCCGCGAGGTCCAGGGAGAGCAGCTCCTCCTCGCCGCCCAGCCACAGCCGGGGGGAGAAGCCGCCGACCGCCCGGAAGGCCGACACCCGCAGCAGGGAGGCACCGGCCAGGATGCCGAGCAGGGCCGGCCCGGGGAGGCCGGGCGGCGCCGGGACCGGCGAGTGGCGCAGCTCCGGCACGATCGGGTCCTCCCGGCCGCCGGGCTCCACCAGGATGCGCCCGGTGACCGAGGCGGCCGACGGGCAGCCGTCCAGCAGGTCCGCGGCGCGGGCCAGCGCCCCCGGCTCCCACCAGGTGTCGTCGTCGCAGAAGGCCACGTAGCGGGTGGTGACGTGGCGGACGGCGTGGTTGCGGCCGACCGCCCCGAGGTTGCCCGGTGCGGGGAGCAGTTCGACGCCGGGGTGGTGGAGGCGGACGGCCTCGGCGGTGCCGTCCCCGGAGGCGTTGTCGACGACCAGGACGCGCGGCCGCTCCGGAAGGTCGGCCAGCCGGTCCAGGGTGTGCAGCAGCTCGTCCCGCCGGTCCCGGGTGATCACGACGACGGTGGTCCTGGGATCCATCGGCGGGCCCTCCCTTCGGTCCTCCCGGCCGACTACCCCGCACACCGCGCCTCACACGGAGCGTGGCGTGCATGCCCGGCGGCGTCGCGGGCAGCCGCGTCGGGGCGGGGCCGGCGCGCGGCGGCCCGGGAGCGCGCCGCGCGGACGGGAGGGTCCGGTGGCGGCGCGCCGGCGGATCGAGCCGAGGCGAGGAGGCGGCACGGATGCGCGGGGACGGAGGCGACACCTGGTTCCGGCGCGGGCCGTGGGGACGCGGCAGGAGCGGCACGGAGCCGGTCACGGCGCGCAGCGCGCTGCGGCTGCGGGCCGGGCTCGCCGCCGGCGGCCTGGTGGTCTGCGCCGCGGTCGCCGTGCTGCTGGCCGTGGCCGCGGGCGAGGTCGCCGGCATGGGGTGGCTGGTGGCGGCCCTGGTGGTGCTGGCGGTGGTCGCCGCCGTGGACCTGGTGGTGGTCGGCCGCCGGATCCGCCGGCACGGCCGGAACTGACGACGACGGACGACAGGTGGAGGAACCCAGGCATGACGACGAAGGTCTCCGACCACATCCTTGGGCGGCTGCGCGAGTGGGGCGTGGAGCACGTGTTCGCCTACCCCGGGGACGGCATCAACGGCCTGCTGGCGGCCTGGGCGCGGGCGGAGGACCGGCCGCGCTTCGTCCAGGCCCGCCACGAGGAGATGGCGGCGTTCCAGGCGGTGGGCTACGCGAAGTTCTCCGGCCGGCTGGGGGTGTGCGCGGCGACCTCCGGGCCCGGCGCGATCCACCTGCTCAACGGCCTGTACGACGCCAAGCTGGACCACGTTCCGGTGCTCGCCCTGGTCGGCCAGACCAACCGCAGCGCGATGGGCGGCTCCTACCAGCAGGAGGTCGACCTGCTGAGCCTGTACAAGGACGTGGCCTCGGACTTCTGCGAGATGGTCACCGTCCCGCAGCAGCTGCCGAACGTCGTCGACCGGGCGGTCCGCACCGCCCTGGCGCGGCGCGCGCCCACCGCCGTCATCGTCCCGGCCGACGTCCAGGAGCTGGACTACTCCCCGCCCTCGCACGCCTTCAAGATGGTGCCGTCCTCGCTGGGCATGTCCCACAGCGTCCCGGTCCCCCGCGAGGAGGACCTGCGGCGGGCCGCCGACGTGCTGAACGCCGGCGAGAAGGTGGCGGTCCTGGTCGGCCAGGGCGCCCGCGCGGCGCGCGCGGAGGTGGAGGCCGTCGCCGACCTGCTCGGCGCCGGCGTGGCCAAGGCGCTGCTGGGCAAGGACGTGCTCTCGGATGAGCTGCCGTACGTCACCGGCGCCATCGGCCTGCTCGGCACGCGCCCCTCCTACGAGCTGATGAAGGACTGCGACACGCTGCTGACCGTGGGCTCCAACTTCCCCTACACGCAGTTCCTACCGGAGTTCGGCCAGGCCCGCGCGGTGCAGATCGAACTCGACCCGCACATGATCGGGATGCGCTACCCGTACGAGGTGAACCTCGTCGGCGACGCCGCCGCCACCCTGCGGCGGCTGATCCCGCTGCTGACCGCGAGTCCGGCCCGGGCGAAGTGGCGCGAGGAGGTCGAGCGGAACGTGGCCCGCTGGTGGGAGGTGATGGAGCGCCGGGCGCTGACCGAGGCGGATCCGATCAACCCCGAGTACGTCGCGCACGTCCTCTCCGCCCGGCTGCCCGCCGACGCGCTGGTCAGCGCCGACTCCGGCTCGGCGGCGAACTGGTACGCCCGCCACCTGCGGGTGCGCGGCCGGATCCGGGGCACGCTGTCCGGGACGCTGGCGACGATGGGCCCGGGCGTGCCGTACGCCATCGGCGCCAAGTTCGCCTGCCCCGACCGGCCGGCGGTGGCCTTCGTCGGGGACGGCGCGATGCAGATGAACGGCATGGCGGAGCTGGTCACCGCCGCGAAGTACTGGCCGGAGTGGTCCGACCCGCGGCTGGTGGTGGGGATCCTGAACAACCGTGACCTCAACCAGGTCACCTGGGAGATGCGGTCGATGACCGGCTCCCCGCAGTTCCTGCCGTCGCAGTCGATCCCGGACGTGCCCTACGCGGACTTCGCCCGTTCGATCGGGCTGCGCGGCGTGCGGGTGGAGCGCCCCGAGGACGTGGAGGACGCCTGGAGGGAGGCGTTCGAGGCGGACCGGCCGTGTGTGCTGGACTTCCTGACCGATCCCGCGGTGCCGCCGATCCCGCCGCACGCGACCCTGGACGAGACCTGGAAGACGGCCTCCGCGATGCTGCGCGGGGACAGCGACCGGGCGGACGTGGTCCGGCAGGGCGTGCGGGCGAAGGTGCAGGAGTTCCTGCCCGGCCGGAAGGGCCGGGGGCGCCCCGGGCGGCACGGCGAGGGCGGTCGCGGCGGGGGCGGCGCCGGGTGAGCCGGGAGCGGAGGGCGCGCGGGGCGCCGGCCGCGCGGCCCGCCGTGGGACCGGAGCCGGAGGCCGTCGACGTCCCGGTGGAGCGCGTCGAGGCCCGCGCCTACGCCGTGCCCACCGAGGCCCCGGAGGCCGGGGGCGTGCCGGACCGGGCGGGCGGGGAGCTGGTGGTGGTGCTGGTCCGGGCCGACGACGCGGTCGGCACCGGCTGGTCCCACGCCCCCGCGGCCGCCCGGGCGGTCGTGGAGGACCTGCTCGCCGGCGAGGTCGTGGAGCGCGGCGTGCTGGACATCCCGGCGCTGCACCAGCGGATGCGGCACCGGCTGCGGGACGCCGGAGGGGTGGGCCTGGGCGCGCGGGCGCTGTCGGCGGTGGACGTCGCGCTGTGGGACCTGAAGGCGCAGCTGCTCGGCCTGCCGCTGGTCGGTCTGCTCGGCGCGGCACGGCCCGAGGTCCCGGTGTACGCCAGCGGCGGCCCGCCCGGCTGGTCGGACGACCGGCTGCGGGAGCTGGTGCGCGGCTGGACGGTGGAGCGCGGCGTGCCCCGGGTGAAGATCCGGATCGGCGAAGCGGACGGCACCCGGGAGCGCCGGGACCTGGAACGGGTGGAGGTGGCGCGGGTGGCCGCCGGCCGGGACGGCGAGCTCCTGGTGGACGCCCGGGGCGCCTACCGGAGGGGGCAGGCGGTGCGGATGGGCCGCCGGCTGGCGGACGCGGGGGTGACCTGGTTCGAGGAGCCGGTCGACCCGGACGACCTCGCCGGACTGCGCGCGGTGCGCGAGGCGACGACGCCGGACACCGCCGCCGGCGGGCACGGCTGGGACCTGCCCCACCTGGCGCGGCTCTGCGCGGGCGAGGCGGTCGACTGCCTCCCGGTCGACGCGACGCGCTGCGGCGGCCCCACCGTCTGGCTGCGCGCGGCGGCGGTGGCGCAGGCGCACGGGCTGGCGGTCTCCGGCCACGCGGCGCCCAACCTGCACGCCCACCTGGCGGCGGCCGTGCCCAACCTGGAGCACGTGGAGTGGTCGGATGGCCACGACCGGGTGGAGCGGACGCTGCTGCTGGGGACCCTCGATCCCTCCGGCGGCGCGGTGCGACCGGGCGCCGACGGCGCGCCCGGACACGGAATGGAGCTGCGCCCCGACGCCGACCGCTACCAGGTCGGCTGACTCCGTGCCGGCAACGGCCGGCACCGCCACCCGACCGACCCCACACCTTGATCAACGCCTGGCTCAGAAGCATATACTCCGCTGTTGCAAGCTCTATGCAATAAGGAGCACTTCGCGCGAAGGGGCAGGCATGGCCGTCTACACGCTTCCGGAACTGCCGTACGACTACTCGGCCCTCGAACCCGCGATCAGCGGGGAGATCATCGAGCTGCATCACGACAAGCACCACGCGACCTACGTCAAGGGCGCCAACGACACGCTGGAGCAGCTCGCCGAGGCCCGCGAGAAGGACAGCTGGGGCAGCATCAACCAGCTGGAGAAGAACCTCGCCTTCCACCTCTCCGGTCACATCCTGCACTCCATCTACTGGGGCAACATGAACCGCGAGGGCGGCGGCGAGCCCAGCGAGGCGGACGGCACCGGGGAGCTCGCCGAGGCCATCCGGGAGAACTTCGGCAGCTTCGCGCGGTTCAAGGCGCAGCTGTCCAAGGCGGCCGTCGGCACCCAGGGCTCCGGGTGGGGCGTGCTCAGCTACGACCCGCTGGGTGACCGGATGCTGGTCCACCAGGTCTACGACCACCAGGGCAACGTGGGACAGGCGGGCATCCCGCTGTTCGTCATCGACACCTGGGAGCACGCCTTCTACCTGCAGTACCGCAACGTCAAGGCGGACTTCGTGGAGGCCAGCTGGCGGATCGCCAACTGGCACGACGTGCAGGACCGCTACCGCCGGGCGAAGGCGGGCGCCTCCGGCCTGCTGGTCGTCCGCTAGCCGACCACCTCGGGCACCCCGACCGCCTCGCACCGCCGTCCGTCCGGGCCGCCCCGGCGGCCGTAGCGCGGGCGTCCCCGACCCCTGCGGGACGTGATCGTCTTCCCAACCGACCGTCCGGCAGGAACCCCCGGCCCCCGGAACGCCACCCGCCGCCCGGGGGCCGGGCCCCTCCACCCGCCGTCTCCTCCGCTCCTCATCCCCCTCCGCCCCGCATCCCCTCCCCGCATCCCCTCCCCCTCCTCCACCCCGCCGGAGTTGTCCACAACCCGCACGTGGGACTGCCGCCCCCACGCCCCCACATGCGATCCTGGAATCGGGGGTACCCAGGCGGGCCCCCTGGAGGCGCTGGCGCCCTCCCCCCGTATCCCCGCCGCCCCCGCCGTCCCCCCGCCCCTCCGCCGGGTTGGCCACGATCGGCCCGGTTGTCCCCGCCCGCCCCGCCGGTTCCCCCCGTCGACTACCGTGGCAGCGCAAACGCCAGGCCACAGGGGACCACATGAGCACAGCACCGACCAACTGGGCGGGCAACGTCACCTTCCGCGCACAGCGCTTCCACCGCCCCACCTCGCTGGACGAGCTGCGGCGCGTGGTCGCCGGCAGCGAGCGGGTGCGGGCCCTCGGCACCGGTCACTCCTTCAACCGGATCGCCGACACCTCCGGCGACCTGGTCTCGGTCGCCGACCTGCCCGCCGAGGTGCGGCTCGACACCGAGAACTCCACCGTCACGGTCGGCGGCGGCGTCCGCTACGGCGAGCTGGCCACCCGGCTGCACGCCGAGGGCTACGCCCTGCACAACCTCGGCTCCCTGCCGCACATCTCCGTCGCCGGCGCCTGCCAGACCGGCACCCACGGCTCCGGCGTCCGCAACGGCAGCCTGGCCAGCGCCGTCCGCGCGGTGGAGATGGTGACCGGCGACGGCGAGCTGGTCACCCTCAGCCGCAAGATGGACGGGGACGTCTTCGACGGAGCGGTGGTCGCCCTCGGCTCCCTCGGCATCGTCACCCGGATCACCCTGGAGGTGGAGCCCACCTACCAGGTGCGGCAGCACGTCTACGAGGACCTCCCGCGCGAGGCGCTCGACGCCCACTTCGCCGAGATCGCCTCCAGCGCCTACAGCGTGAGCCTGTTCACCGACTGGCGCTCCCCCGCCATCAACCAGGTGTGGCTGAAGCAGCGGGTGGACGCCCACGACGGCGACGCGCCGGCGCCCGAGCGCTGGCACGGCGCCACCCTGGCGCGGGCGCAGCGGCACCCGCTGCCCGGGATGCCCGCCGAGAACTGCACCGTGCAGCTCGGCCTGGCCGGCCCGTGGCACGAGCGGCTGCCCCACTTCCGGATGGAGTTCACCCCCAGCAACGGCGAGGAGCTGCAGTCGGAGTACCTGCTCCCGCTCGAGCACGCCGTCGAGGCCTTCGCCGCGATCGACCAGATCCGCGACCAGGTGGCCGCCGTGCTCCAGGTGTGCGAGATGCGCACCGTCGCCGGGGAGGAGCTGTGGCTCAGCCCCAGCTACCGCCGCGACAGCGTCGCCTTCCACTTCACCTGGGTCAAGGACCCGGCCGCGGTCGCGCCGGTGATCACGGCCCTGGAGGAGCGGCTGGCGCCGTTCGGGCCCCGTCCGCACTGGGGCAAGCTGTTCCACACGGCGCCCGAGGTGGTCCGGGAGGCGTACCCGCGCGCGGACGACTTCACCGCGCTCACCCGCCGCTACGACCCGGCCGGGGTGTTCCGCAACGAGCTGGTGGACACCTACTTCCCCCGGGACTGACCCGTCTCCCGCCGAGGGCCGGCCCGGTCCCCCGGGGGGCTGCCCGCAGTCCCCCGAGGGGCCGGCCCGCCCAGCCGCCCGCCCAGCCGGTCCGCCGGTCAGGCCGGCCCGTCCGCCAGGCCCGAGCGGGCCAGCCTGAGCTGGAGGTGGACCAGCAGCCGCTGGTCGGGGTCGTCCAGGTCGAGCCCGGCGGTCTCGGCGGCCCGCCGCACCCGGTAGCGCAGCGTGTTGGGGTGCACGTGCAGCGCCTCGGCGGCCGGGCGCACGTCCCCGTGGTGGTCCAGGTAGGCCGCCAGCGACTCCACCAGCACCCCCGAGCGTTCGGCGTCCCGGCGCAGCAGCGCGGCCGTCCCCGGGTCGCGCAACCCGGGCCGCTCGGCGAGCAGCCCGAGCAGCTCGCGCATCAGCACCCGGGTCCGGACGTCGTCCAGCACGGCCACCTCCGGCCCGGCCCCGCCTCCCGGGGCCGGGCCACCGGCCCCGCCGTCGGCGGCCAGCGCGTCGAGCACCCGGTCGGCCTCGGCCCGGGAGGCCCGGATGCCGTCCGGCTCGACGATCACCGCGCCCACGGCCGCGCGCACCACCGGGCCGTGTCGCCGGGCCTCGGCGACCACCTCCCTGGTCCAGCCGACCGCGGCCGCCTGACCGCCGTGCCGGGGCAGGTCGGGCAGCAGCACGTACAGCCGCACCCCGAGCACGGTGACCAGCGCGCGGCGCCGGTAGGCCGCGGCGTGCAGCGCGATGACCCGCAGCGTCTCGGCCCGCTCCCACTCGATCTCGGTGCGGCCGAGCATGGGTTCGGCCGCCCGGTCCGGGTCCCGCGCCGGCTGCGGTGCGCCGGGCAGGGTGAACGCGACCACGCACCCGGGGCCGCCCGGTGCCACGCCGATCCGGGCCAGCACCTCGGCGGCCGGCAGCCGGCCCTCCAGGACGCCGGCGAGCAGGTCCTCGTTCCAGCGGGCGGACAGCGCCAGCCCGCTGCGCCGGCGCACCAGGTGCAGGGCGACCACCCGGGCGGCGCCCAGCAGCACGCGGTCGCTGGTGGGCGACAGCGGCCGGGTCCCCTCCTGCACCCAGATGGTGCCGAGCTGCCGCCCGCCGGCGTGCACGCCGACGGCGAGCCGGGCCCGGATGCCGAGCTCCCGGTGGGCCTCGACCCGCACCACCTCCTCGCCCTCCCGGAGCCTGCGGTAGACGCCCCAGGCGCGCAGCATGGCGAGGTACCGCTCCGGGCCCTGGCGGCCCAGGATGGACAGCCGCCGCAGCTCGTCCACGGCGTCCGTCTCGCCGGCCGAGCGGGAGTAGGCGAGGACGTGGCTGGAGGTGTCCTCGATGCTGACCAGCCCGCCGGTGAGGCCGGCGACCGTCTGGGCGAGGGCGAACAGGTCGTCGGGCTCCGGGTGGCCGGCGGTGCCGGGTCCCACCAGGTCCCCGGTCAGGCCGTCCCGGGCGGGTTCCAGGTCGCTGTCGGCGAGCAGGGCGTCCAGCAGCACGGAGCGGGCCAGTTCCTCCAGCCGCTCCCAGCGGGCGGCGGGCGGCACGGCCAGCAGGGCCACCCCGGCCTCCTCGGCGGCGCGCCGCAGCGCCGCCCGCTCCCCCTCCTCCCAGCCGCCCCGCCCCGCGCCGCCGGGCGGCCGGCCGCCGCCCGGGGGCTTCACCGCGACGGCCGCGGCCCCGGCCCGGCCGGCGATCCGGACCAGGCGGGCGGCGGCCCGCCCCCGCGCGCCGACCACCAGCGCCAGGTCGCCGGGGCGGGGCTCCGGGTCGTCGTCCGGGTCCAGGATCACCACGTCGCGCACCGCGACGTCCAGCCCGCGCGGGGCGGTGACCACGGAGAGCAGCTGCTCGTCCAGCGTGGACAGCAGGCGGTGCAGGTCGACGACCGGACGCGCCTCGGCCCGTCCCCGCTCCTCCCCCGCGCCCCGCCGCTGGCCCGGCTCGACGGCTCCCGGGGCGGGCGGCCCGCCGGGGGCGCCGTGGCCGGACGGGGACTCCGGAGGCGGGAGCGGCTGCATACATCCCACTGTGCGATTCTTCGTCCGATCGGACAATCCCTGACCAGGAATGTAGCCATTCGGACCACCTTTGAGCGGGCAGGCTGGACCTAGTGTGAGCGCCACCACGCGGGCACGGGGCCGCGTCACGGCCCGACCACGCACGCGAACAGCCATGAGCAGCGAGGAGGACGGCCGATGGACGCCGTGACCCAGGTCCCCCCACCGGTCAACGAGCCGGTGCGCGGCTACGCCCCCGGCAGCCCGGAGCGCGCCCGGTTGCAGGCCGAGCTGGCCCGGCTGGCCGCGGAGCCGATCGAGCTGACGATGACCATCGCCGGCCGGCAGCGCATGGGCGGCGGTGAACGGATCGACGTCGTGCAGCCGCACAACCACGGCGCCAAGCTCGGCACCCTGGGCAACGCCACCCGCCAGGACGCCGCCGACGCCGTCGAGGCGGCCCTGGCCGCCGCCCCGGCCTGGCGCGCGCTCTCCTTCGACGACCGGGCGGCGATCTTCCTGAAGGCCGCCGACCTGCTCGCCGGCCCCTGGCGCGAGACGGTGGCCGCCGCCACCATGCTCGGCCAGTCCAAGACCGCGCAGCAGGCCGAGATCGACGCGCCCTGCGAGCTGATCGACTTCTGGCGCTTCAACGTGCACTACGCCCGGCAGATCCTCGCCGAGCAGCCGATCTCCTCCCCCGGGGTGTGGAACCGCACCGACCACCGGCCGCTGGAGGGGTTCGTCTACGCCATCACGCCGTTCAACTTCTCGGCGATCGCCGGCAACCTGCCGACCGCGCCCGCGCTGATGGGCAACGTCGTGGTCTGGAAGCCGTCGCCGACGCAGACCTTCGCCGCCTGGCACCTGATGCGGCTGCTGGAGGAGGCGGGGCTGCCGCCCGGTGTGATCAACATGGTCACCGGGGACGGCCGTGAGCTGTCCGAGGTGGCGCTGGTCCACCCGGACCTCGCCGGCGTGCACTTCACCGGCTCCACCGCCACCTTCCAGCACCTGTGGCGCACCGTCGGGGAGAACATCGCCCGCTACCGCGGCTATCCGCGGCTGGTCGGCGAGACCGGCGGCAAGGACTTCGTCGTCGCGCACCCCTCGGCCGACCCCGCGGTGCTGAGGACGGCGCTGGTGCGCGGCGCCTTCGAGTACCAGGGGCAGAAGTGCTCCGCGGCCTCCCGCGCCTACGTGCCCGAGTCGGTGTGGGCGCGGATCCGGGACGAACTTGTGGCCGAGACCGAGTCGCTGTCCATGGGCGACGTCACCGACCTGTCCCACTTCATGGGCGCGGTCATCGACGAACGCTCCTTCGCCAAGAACAAGGCGGCGATCGACCGGGCCTGGACGGATCCGAGCATCGAGGTGGTCGCGGGCGGCCGGTACGACGACTCGGTCGGCTATTTCATCCGCCCCACCATCCTCACCAGCACCGACCCCGACAACGAGGTGTTCAGCACCGAGTACTTCGGACCGATCCTGGCGGTGTACGTCTACCCCGACGACGCCTGGCGCCAGACGCTGGACCTGGTGGACCGCACCGCCGCGTACGCCCTCACCGGAGCCGTGATCGCCCAGGACCGCGCGGCGGTGGCCGAGGCGACCGAGGTGCTGCGGTACACCGCCGGCAACTTCTACGTCAACGACAAGCCCACCGGGGCGGTCGTCGGCCAGCAGCCGTTCGGCGGCAGCCGGGCCTCCGGCACCAACGACAAGGCCGGATCAGCGCAGAACCTGATGCGCTGGACCACCACGCGGTCGATCAAGGAGACCTTCGTCCCGCCGACCGACTACCGCTACCCGCACATGGGCTGACGCCCCCGCACCGCCCGCACCGGTCGGGTCGGTGGCCCGGTGCGGGCCACCGACCGGACGGGGCGCGCCGACCGGACCACCCCGTCCGGCCCTCCCCCGCCGGCGCCCCCGCCGTCCCTGCGTCCTGCCCCGTCCCGCCGTCCCGCCGTCCTCCCCCAGGAGGGACCATGTTGCGCTCCGCACTCCTGGCCGCCGCCCGCTCCACCTCGACACGGCGGCTGGTCGAGACCACCCCGCTCACCACGCCCGTCGTGGGCCGCTTCGTGGCGGGGAACAGCCTGGCGGAGGCCGTCCAGGCGACCCGTCAGATCGTCGACTCCGGGCGAGTGGTGACGCTGGACCACCTCGGCGAGGACACCCTGGACGCCGCCCAGGCCGCCGCCACCGTCGACGCCTACCTCCGGCTGCTCACCCGCCTGGAGGAGGCCGGTCTGACCGCCGGCGCCGAGGTGTCCGTCAAACTGAGCGCCGTGGGGCGGGCACTGCCCCGGGACGGCGAGCGGATCGCGCTGGACGGCGCCCGGCGCATCTGCGAGAAGGCCGCCGCCGTGGGAACCACGGTGACGCTCGACATGGAGGACCACACCACTACCGACGCCACGCTGTCGATCCTGCGCGACCTGCGGGCGGACTTCCCCTGGGTGGGCGCGGTGCTCCAGGCCTACCTGTTCCGCACGGAGCAGGACTGCCGGGACCTGTCCGGCCCGGGCTCCCGGGTGCGGCTGTGCAAGGGCGCCTACCGGGAACCGGCGTCCGTGGCGCACCAGGGCCGCCAGGAGGTCGACCGGGCGTACGTCCGTTGCCTGCGCGTCCTGATGGAGGGCGACGGCTACCCCATGGTGGCCTCGCACGACCCGCGGCTGATCGGGATCGCCCGCCACCTCGCGGAGCGGGCCGGCCGCGCGCCCGGCGACCACGAGTTCCAGATGCTCTACGGCGTCCGCCCCGAGGAGCAGCGGCGGCTCGCGGCGGAGGGCGAGACAGTGCGGGTCTACGTGCCCTACGGCGACGAGTGGTACGGCTACTTCATGCGCCGGCTGGCGGAGCGCCCGGCCAACCTGACGTTCTTCCTGCGCTCCCTGGTCAGCCGCGGCTGACCGACGCCCCCCGAGCCCGGCCCCTGCGCGACGGCCGCGCGCGCGGCGGGCCGGTCGCCTCCCGCCCGCCCCGGCCGGTGGGTCGCGGCCGGCCCGCGGGCGTCCGCCGCCCGAGGGCTCCGGGTCAGGAGGTGCCGCCGAACAGTGCCCGGCGGATCCGCTTCAGCGGCGCCAGCAGCACCAGCTTGGAGGCCCGGCGCGGCCCCGGACGGCCGTCCTCACGGCGCGTCAGCTGCTGTATCAGGGCGACCGATTCCGCGGTCGCCGGCTCCGCCTGCGGAGGGCCCGTGAGCACCGAGAGGTAGGCGTCCACACGCCGGCCCGTCGAGCCGCCGGTGGTCACGGCCGGCACCACCGGCCTCGTCCGTATCTCCATGCTTCCCATCCCCAACGCGTGCCCAGCGTGCATGTAGAGCCGAAGCCTATCCATACCCACGGGGTGGCGCACGCCACCCCTGTCCTTCCCCACGAGCGGACCCCCGCGCGCCCGCCGGCGGGCGCCGCGCCGGCCGCCGGCCCCGCCCGGAGGAGCGGGGCCGGCGGCGGAGCGATCAGACCTGCAGGCGCTGCTCCACGGCCGAGACGATCTCGGCGACGGCCTCGTCCACCGGCACGCCGTTCTTCTGCGAGCCGTCCCGGTAGCGGAAGGAGACGGCGCCCTTGGAGACGTCCTCGTCGCCCGCCAGCAGCATGTACGGAACCTTCTGCTTCTGGGCGTTGCGGATCTTCTTCTGCATGCGGTCGTCCGAGGCGTCGATCTCCACCCGGATGCCCTTGGCCCGCAGCCTGGCCTCCACCTCGCGCAGGTACGGCACGTGCTCGTCGGTGATCGGGATGCCGATCACCTGCACCGGCGCCAGCCAGGCCGGGAAGGCGCCGGCGTAGTGCTCGGTGAGCACCCCGAAGAACCGCTCGATCGAGCCGAACAGCGCCCGGTGGATCATCACCGGCCGCTGCCGCGAGCCGTCCGGGCCCTGGTACTCCAGGTCGAACCGCTCCGGCAGGTTGAAGTCGACCTGGATCGTGGACATCTGCCAGGACCGGCCGATCGCGTCCCGCGCCTGCACGGAGATCTTCGGGCCGTAGAAGGCGGCGCCGCCCGGGTCCAGCACCAGCTCCAGGTTCTGCTTCTGGGCGGCCTGCCGCAGCGTCTCGGTGGCCTCCGCCCAGACCTCGTCCGACCCTATGTACTTCTCCGGGTCCTTGGTGGACAGCTCCAGGTAGAAGTCCTCCAGGCCGTAGTCGCGCAGCAGGTTCAGCACGAAGGTCAGCAGCGAGTCGAGCTCGTCCGCCATCTGCTCCTTGGTGCAGTAGATGTGCGCGTCGTCCTGGGTCAGCCCGCGGACCCTGGTCAGGCCGTGCACCACGCCGGACTTCTCGTAGCGGTAGACGGTGCCGAACTCGAACAGCCGCAGCGGCAGCTCGCGGTACGACCGCCCGCGCGAGCGGAAGATCAGGTTGTGCATCGGGCAGTTCATGGGCTTGAGGTAGTACTTGTGCCCCTCGCCCTCGTCCAGCTCCATGGGCGGGTACATGCCGTCCGCGTACCAGTCCAGGTGCCCGGAGGTCTGGTACAGGCTCTCCTTGGTGATGTGCGGCGTGTTGACGAAGGAGTACCCCTCCTCCTCGTGCCGCCGGCGCGAGTAGTCCTCCAGCACCCTGCGGATGGTGCCGCCCTTGGGGTGGAAGACCGGCAGGCCGGAGCCGATCTCCTCCGGGAAGGAGAACAGGTCCAGCTCCGCGCCGAGCTTGCGGTGGTCGCGCTTCTCCGCCTCGGCGAGCCGCTCCAGGTACGCCTTCAGCTCGTCCCGGCTCGGCCAGGCGGTGCCGTAGACCCGCTGCAGCTGCGGGTTCTTCTCGCTGCCGCGCCAGTAGGCGGCGGCCGAGCGCATCAGCTTGAACGCCGGGATCAGCCGGGTGTTGGGCAGGTGCGGCCCCCGGCACAGGTCCTTCCAGCACAGCTCGCCGGTCTTGGCGTCCAGGTTGTCGTAGATGGTCAGCTCGCCGGCGCCGACCTCGGCGGAGGCCCCCTCGGCCGCCTCGGCCGCCGACCCCTTCAGGCCGATCAGCTCCAGCTTGTACGGCTCGTCGGCCAGCTCCTCGCGGGCGGCCTCGTCGCTCACCGCGCGGCGGGAGAACCGCTGCCCCCGCTTGACGATCTCCTGCATCTTCTTCTCGATGCGCTTGAGGTCGTCGGGGTGGAACGGCTGCGCCACGTCGAAGTCGTAGTAGAAGCCGTCCCTGATCGGCGGGCCGATGCCGAGCTTGGCCTCCGGGAAGATCTCCTGCACCGCCTGCGCCAGCACGTGCGCGGTGGAGTGCCGCAGGATGGCGAGGCCGTCCTCGGAGTCGATGGCGACCGGCTCCACCTCGTCGCCCTCGGCCAGGGTGTGGCTCAGGTCGCGCAGCTGGCCGTTCACCCGGGCGGCGACGACCGCCCGGTCGTCGCTGAAGAGGTCGGCGGCCGTCGTGCCCGTCGCGACCATCCGCTCGTCCCGCAACGATTCGCGACTGACGATCACACGGACGTTGGACACCGAAACTCTCCTGACGTGGTGGTTCCCACGAGGATCCGGCCAGGCCGGCCGGGCCGCGGACCGCCCGCCGCCGCGGAGCCGGCCACCGGCCGCGGACCGCGTGGCCTCCGGGACCGCGTGGCCTCGGGGAACGTGGGAATGCTTGCTATGTCGGGTCGATGCTACCGAGCCGGCCGGGCACGGTCGCGCGGGTTCCCCGCCGGCGGCGCGCCAGCGCCCCCCGAGCCGCCCCGCCGGCCGCCACCGCGACCGGCCCGTACCGGCCGGGAACGCCCCCTGCCGCCGGGAACGACAAGTGGGCCACGCGCCTGCCGCCTCCTCCTGGAAGCGGACGCGCGTGGCCCCTCGTGTCGCGTGGGCGATACTGGGATCGAACCAGTGACCTCTTCGGTGTGAACGAAGCGCTCTCCCGCTGAGCTAATCGCCCCTCGTACGGATGTTTCCCTCGGCGACCGACCGGCCGTACTCCGGGGGTCGCGCCGCACCCGACCGACTCGCGCCGGTCCCGCGGCGACCTCCGCGCGCACCGGCCCGGGGAGCCGGCGGAGCGGAGTGGGCGATACTGGGATCGAACCAGTGACCTCTTCGGTGTGAACGAAGCGCTCTCCCGCTGAGCTAATCGCCCTTCGCACGGTTGCCCTTGGCTGCCCACTGGCCCGCCGTGCTCCGGGTTCGCCCCGACCGGCTCGCGCCGACCGGGAACGATCACGCACCCTACCAGGCTCGCGACCCGGCACCGGAACCCGGTGCGGACCACCCTCGGACAGGGGCATGGTGGGCGATACTGGGATCGAACCAGTGACCTCTTCGGTGTGAACGAAGCGCTCTCCCGCTGAGCTAATCGCCCGGGCGCAAGAAGAACACTACCGCACCGAACGGACTGCTCGTACAACGCCGGTGCCCGGCCGCCGTGGTGACGACCGGGCACGGAGGGCGACCGTCGCTGGTCAGACGAACGGGATCCAGGGCGCCAGAGTGAGGCCGTACCGCCACAGGTAGGCGCCCACCGCCGCCGCGAGCAGCACCAGGGCCACCACCGCCAGGATGATGTTGCGCCGCCGCGCCTTCGGGTCCAGCGCCTTCTCCGCCGCCCTGGCGGCCTGCCGGCGCGCCCAGATCAGCGCGCGCTGCGCCCAGATGAACTCGGTGGCGAGCACCGCGAAGCCGGCGAAGATCGCGACCCAGCCCGGGCCGGGCAGCGCCAGCATCGCGATGCCCGCGGCGACCACCGCGATGCCCACCAGCAGCACGCCGAACTGCCACGTCATGTGCAGCGGCCGGGAGCGCTTGATGAACCCCGGTGCCCGGGACCCCAGCCGGCGCTCCTCGCCCCCCGCCGGCAGCCCGCCGTCCTGCGGGTCGTCCGGCCGCTTCGCCACCGACCCGGCCGGCGCCGCGGTCGGACCGGCCGGCGCCTGCGGGCCCGCCGACTCCGCCCGGGCGTCGCTCCGAGCGCCGGAGACCGTCTCGGACACCGCTGCCCCCTCCCCCGTCCGTCCCGCCTGCTCGGGTACGGACCGTTCGGGATCGGTCACCCTCACGATCCCTTCATCCGCCTGCTTGACTGCCATGGCCCCCACGGTACAAGTCGGCCTCGACACCCGCCTCCGACGGACGGACCATTCCGCATCCTCCGGACGGGGTATCTGTTCTCTCCTATTCTCGTGCCGGGGGTTTGAATCAGGCCCTCAGGTGGGATGTTTGCGTTCGCCGACGTGCGAATCCCCGAGCGCACACTGAGCGAAAGGCCATGGCGCTTATGAACACCACGGTCAGCTGCGAGCTGCACCTGCGCCTCGTCGTGTCGAGCGAATCCTCGCTGCCGGTTCCCGCGAGCCTTCGCTACAACACGGCCGACCCGTATGCGGTGCACGCAACGTTCCACACCGGCGCGGACGAGACCGTCGAATGGGTCTTCGCCCGCGACCTCCTCGCCGAGGGGCTGCACCGCCCCACCGGCACGGGCGACGTCCGGGTATGGCCGTCGCGTAGTCACGGTCAGGGCGTGGTGTGCATCGCCCTGAGCTCCCCGGAGGGCGAGGCGCTGCTCGAAGCCCCCGCCCGGGCCCTGGAGTCCTTCCTCAAGCGGACAGACGCGGCGGTGCCGCCCGGCACCGAGCACCGACACTTCGACCTGGACCGCGAGCTCTCGCACATCCTGGCGGAGAGCTGACGGCACCGGTCGGCTAACCGTCGGGCCGCTCCGACTCGGGGGTGCGGCCACCGCACGGCGGCACGGCGCGCGCGGCAGACGGCCCGGGTGCACTCGACCAGCCACACGGTCGGGCGGCACCCGGGCCGTTCGTCGTGCCCTCCCACGGGGCCGGTACCGGCCGCCCCCTGCCGGCCTCGGCGCCGGCTCCCGGAGCGCTGCCCCCGGCCCCCACGCCGGCCCACGGCCGACGGGCGACGGCGGCCCGGGCCGGTGGCGCCGGCGGTGGTGAGGGGCGCCCGCAGCGGCGCCGAACGCGCGCGGGGGGCGCCGGCGCGCACCCGGCGGCGTGTCGCGCCGCGCCCCACCCGGCCGACCGCTACCGTGCGGTACACGCGGGATTCGCTTCGTGTCCGCCGAAGGCCCTAGACTCACCGACGGAGCATCCCGGAAGGCCATTTTCCCGGGCCCCCGCTACGCTGCCCGCGAGCATTTTTCGACCGGGGAAATATCGTCCGCCGACCCGCCGGAACTCCTATCGTGCGTAGGAATTCGGCGGCCCTGGCCGCGCATTTTTCCGAGCGGCCGTCATATTCCCCGGCGACGGAGGATCTCCTCGATCTCCGCGAAATCCGACAGGTCGTCGTCGGCGGACTTGCCGCCACCCCGCCCGGCAGCCCCGGCCCCGGCCGCGCCGGTGCCGTCGGCCGGTGCGCCACGCCCCTGCCGCGCGGCGGGACCGAGCCCCGCACGCGCCGAGTCGGACGCGGCGGAGGGGACCGCCCGTCCCGCGCCGCCCGCCGGAGCCGCTCCGGCGCGCCGCCGGCTCCGCCGGGCGCCGAGCGAGCCCGCCACCCACAGCAGCACGGCGACCGCCAGGACACCGGCTCCCGTCCACACCGCCGGATCCACCACCAGCCCGGCCGCCCAGTCGCCCACCGCCGAACCGATCCGGCCGGCCAGCGTCAGCAGCCCGGTCAGGTACAGCCCCACCGGCAGCAGCGAGACGGCGGCGATCCGCGCCGCCCGCACCCATCTGCGCCGCACCGCGGTGAGGACGGCGATCGCCAGCCCGGCCGCGGTCAGCGCCACGCACACGGCTTCCGCAAGCATGCTCTGCCCCTTTCCGAGCGCCCCCGCACCCTGCCCCCATCCTCGCCCCGATCCGCCGCGGCGACACCCCGCCACCGCGACTTCGGGGGAGACCCAGGGAGCCACCCCCGGGAACCCCCGGGTTCCGTCGGGGTCGCCTCCGCCCTCCCGCCGCCGCCCGCCGCATCCCCGGGGGGACGGCGGGACGGCGGGGCGGGGGACGGCGGGGCGGACCTGCCAGACTGGCCACGTGACTGAAGCACCCACCGGCGGCACGGTCGCCGCCTCCCCCACCACCCCCCTCCCCCGCGTCGAGTTCTGGTGCGAGCTGCAGTGCCCGGACTGCCACCGCGCCCTGGCCGACCTGGACCGGCTGCACGAGCGCTACGGCGACGCGCTCACCGTGGAGCTGCGGCACTTCCCGCTGAAGAAGCACCGCCACGCGTTCGCCGCCGCCCAGGCCGCCGAGGAGGCCATCGCCCAGGGACAGGGCTGGCCGTTCGTGCGGGCCGTGCTGGAGCGCGTCCCGGAGCTGGCGGAGCGCGGGGAGGCGCTGCTGCTGGAGGTGGCCGGGGAACTCGGGATGGACGTCGACGAGCTGGACACCGCCCTGGTCGACGGCCGGCACATCCTGACCGTGGACAGCGACCAGGCCGAGGGCAAGGCCATCGGCGTCACCGGCACGCCGACCTACGTGGTCGCCGGGCAGCGCCTGGACGGCGGCACGAGCCAGGACGGGCTCTACGAGCGCCTCGTGGAGCTGATCGACGGCACGCGGACGGACGGCTGACCCACGCCGCGCCCGCCCACCCGCCGCACCGCCCCCGTCGCCCCCGCGGTCGCCCCACGCCCCCGCGCGCCGCGACCGGGACGCCGGGGGCGGCGGCGCGGCGGGGACCGGTCAGGCGCGGCGGGGACCGGTCAGGGCAGCAGCCGCTTGGTGAGATGGCGGGCGAGGACCCGGTAGCCGAGCGACCGGTACAGCGACCGGGCCGGGACGTTGTCGGTGACCACCCGCAGGCCGAGCCGGTCGCGACCGGCCTCCCGGGCCGCCCGTTCCGCGCCCAGCATCAGCGCGCGACCGTGGCCGCTGCCACGCGCCGCCTCGGCCACCCACACCTCCCAGACCCAGCCGCCCCGCCTCATCTCCGCCACCGCCGCCAGGTGCGGGGGCGGGAGGAGCCCCAGCCCGAGCGTGCCCAGCCACCCGGGCGCCCCGTCCCCGGGCGCCCCGTCCCCAGGCTCACCCTCCCCGGGCGCCCCGTCCCCGTGCAGCACGGCGAGGTAGGTGTCCGCGGTGCGCGGACCGTCCGGGAGAAGACGCCGGTGGTCCTCCTCGGCCTTGCGGCGGGCGCGCTCCTCGGACATCCCGAGCCCGACGAGCGCGCGGGCGTACGAGTCGACGGCGCCGGGCCACCAGGCGTCGAACTCCGCCTCCGTCATGGGACGCAGCCCCGGGACGGGAGCCGGAACGGGCCCGGTGAGCGCCTTGGCCATGTTCCAGTCGGCCTCCTGGTAGCCCAGGGCGACGGCCATCCGCAACGCGGGCTCGGCCGGGTCCCCGCCGGGCTCCCCCCGGAGCAGCTCGGCGGCCGGACGCGGCTCGGCGGGCCCGGGCAGCCGGACCTCGACGGTGGCGCAGCCCCACTCGCGCAGGACCTCCTCGGCGGCCAGCACGGCGATGGTGCCGCGGCCACGCCGCCGCGCGGGCGGCTCGATCTCCAGGCCCTCCAGGGCGCCCACCCATTCCCCGTGCGGCCGCCGGGCGAGGACCGTCAGCGCGCCCACCGGCCGCCCGTTGTCGCAGACCTGGAAGGTGCGTCGCCGGGAGCCGTCGGGTTCGGGGTCGCCGGTTCCCTGGGCGGGACGGAGCGTGGTCGTCATGGGGCGGACTGCCTTCCGTCGGGTGCGCGGACGCCGGGGGCGGGGCGTGCCGGAAGTCTGTCGCACCCCACCCCCCGCCGTCCCACGGTTTTCCCGTCCGTGATGCTTCGGCGACCGGCACCAGACCGCCGCCCCAGCCGGGCGGCCGGCCCGGCCACCCGGCCCGGTCAGGGATCGATGTCCGCGGCCTCGCGGGCGGCGAAGACCCGCATCGCCTCGGCGGTCACCGGCCCCGGGGCGCCGGGCAGCTCCCGGTCGTCCACCCGGCTGACCGCCTGCACGTCGCGCAGGGTCGAGGTGAGCAGCACCTCGTCGGCGGTGCGCAGCACGTCGAACGGCAGGTCGGCCTCCTCCGCGCCGCACCACTCCATGACCAGGGCGCGGGTGACGCCGGCGAGGCAGCCGGAGGACAGCGGCGGGGTGAGCAGCCGGCCGCCGACCACGACGAAGACGTTCGAGCCGGTGCCCTCGCAGAGCCGGCCGGCGGTGTTGGCCAGGAGCGCCTCGGTGGCGCCGGCCCGGCGGGCGTGGGCGAGGGCCACCACGTTCTCCGCGTAGGAGGTGGTCTTCAGGCCGGCCAGGGAGCCGTGCTCGTTGCGCCGCCACGGAACGGTGGCGACGGCCGTGGTGTCGGGCCGGCGGGCGGCCGTGCCCAGGGCGACGACCAGGGTCGGGCCGGCCTCGCCGCGTTCGGAGCCCAGCGGGGAGGTGCCGCCGGTGTAGGTGATGCGCAGCCGGCCGAGCGGCATGGGGTTGGCGGCCAGCACCTCGGCGCAGGCCTTGCGGACCTGGTCGAGGTCGGGCGCGGGGAGGCCGAGCCCGGCGGCGGAGCGGGCCAGCCGGCCGAGGTGGCGGGTGAGGGCGAAGGCCTGGCCGTCGGTGGCCTTGACCGTCTCGAAGACGCCGTCCCCCACGGTGAGGCCGTGGTCGAGGACGGGGACGACGGCGTCGGAGGCGTCCACCAGCGCTCCGTTGACCCAGATCTTCATGCGGCCTCTCCCGTTCTCCCGTGCGGTGCGCGGCGCCGGCCTCGCCGGTGCCGCGGGTGTGTCGCCGTGCTGCTGCGCGGTCCGCGGCGGCTCCCGCCGCGGCCGCACGGACCATCGTCCCCCACCGGGCGTGGGCGCGGGGCGGCTCACCCGGTGCGACCGGGCGTGTCGCCGCCCGTTCCCCCCGGCCCCCGCGCGCCGCCCTAGGGGGTGCCCTCCGTGGCGCCGGGGAGGGTCTCGGCCGCGCCCCCGGAGGAGGCGAGGGCCATCAGCCGGGCCGCCTTCAGCCGGGTCTCCTGCCACTCGCGCTCGGGATCGGAGCCCCAGGTGATGCCCGCGCCGGTGCCGAAGCGCACCACGGAACGCCCGTCGGCGCGGCCGGCGGCCGGGCCGTGCTCCACCCAGAAGGTACGGATGCCGACGGCCAGCTCGGCCTCGCCCCGGTCGGCGTCCACCCAGCCCACGGCGCCGCAGTAGGGGCCGCGGGGGACCGGCTCCAGCTCTTCGATGGTGCGCAGCGCGCTGCTCTTCGGGGCCCCGGTCACCGAGCCGGGTGGGAACGAGGCCGCGAAGAGTTCGGGCCAGCCGGCGTCCGGCCGCAGCTCGCCCCGGACGGTGGACACGAGGTGCACCAGGCCGGGGTGCGGCTCGACGGCGCACAGCCGCGGCACGGTGACCGAGCCGATCCGGCAGACCCGCCCGAGGTCGTTGCGCACCAGGTCGACGATCATCACGTTCTCCGCGCGGTCCTTCTCCAGCAGGTCGGCGGCGGTGCGGCCGGTGCCCTTGATCGGACCGGACTCCACGACGGCGCCGGAGCGGCGCAGGTACAGCTCGGGGGAGGCGGAGGCGACGTGCAGGCCGTGTTCGGGGAGCCGGACGGCCGCGGCGTAGGGGGCGGGGTTGCCGGCGGCCAGCCGGCGCTGGAGGGCGAGGACGTCGGCGCGGGCCGGGTCGGGCAGCGGCGCGGTGAGCACGCGGCACAGGTTGACCTGGTAGAAGTCGCCGGCGGCGATCCGTTCCCGGGCGCGGCGGACGGCCTCGACGTACTGGGCCTGGCTCATCGAGGAGGTCCAGTCGGCCGGGTCCGGCGCCCGCCACTCCCCCGGGCTGCCCGGGTGGTCGTCCGGTCCCGCGTCGGCGTCGGGATCCGCGACCGCGTCCGCCACGTCGCGGACGTCCGTGAAGCGGGCGCAGGTGGCCTTGCCCTCGAAGTCGACGACGACCGCCCAGAAGCCGCCGCGGTCGAGCGCCGCGAGGTCGTCGGTCACCTCGGCGAGGCCGGTGGCCGTGCGCCGGCCGAAGCGGGCGGCGGCGGGGAGGGAGCGGGCGGGGCGGCCGGGACGCGGGCCGGGGGGCGAGGTCATGGTGAGGAGATCCGGGGTCGAGGGTCGATCTGGACGGGGTGGGGGCGCGTCCGGAGCAGGACGGGGGCGCGCGGTCCTTCGATGATGCGCCTACGCGTTCGACGCGTCCGCTCCGGATACGGAATTTGAGCTGGCACGGGAATCCGCTAGAGTTCATCTCGTCGCCGGGAGCGACGGGCCACGAAGGCCAGGAGCTCCGGGAAGGCACGCGGACGTGGCTCAGTTGGTAGAGCATCACCTTGCCAAGGTGAGGGTCGCGGGTTCGAGTCCCGTCGTCCGCTCGGATGGGCCCTCGTAAGAGGGCTCGCTCGGTGGAGTGGCCGAGAGGCGAGGCAACGGCCTGCAAAGCCGTCTACACGGGTTCAAATCCCGTCTCCACCTCCATGAGGACCGTCGCCGGTTCTCGGAGGGCGATTAGCTCAGTGGGAGAGCGCTACCTTGACACGGTAGAGGTCACTGGTTCAATCCCAGTATCGCCCACCACTCTCCGTGTGCGTTAGCACACGGAGGCGTGGCTTGACGGAATCCTGTCGACCAGCCTCACCCATGGTGGGTGGTGGCGCGGGAACGATGTCATCCAGGGCGATTAGCTCAGTGGGAGAGCGCTACCTTGACACGGTAGAGGCCACTGGTTCAATCCCAGTATCGCCCACGGTAACCGGCACGCCGGTTGCTCGCGGACTTGTCCCGCCCCCGGGCCTGGCCTACGGGGTCGCCGCACCAGCACCACCGCTGATCCGTTCGGATCGTCGGGGCGATTAGCTCAGTGGGAGAGCGCTACCTTGACACGGTAGAGGTCACTGGTTCAATCCCAGTATCGCCCACCATGATCACCACAAGGGCCCGCCGGCTTCGCGCCGGCGGGCCCTTGTGCTGCCCGGCGACCGTCGCGCCGTCCCCAGGGGCCCCCGGCGGGACGGGCTCGCCGGAGGGCGCTCGCCGCCGGCGTGCGTGTTCGAGCGGCGCGGCGGTGCGGCTGCCGCGCTTCAGATGCCGAGGTCGAGCCGGAGTTCACGGTCGGCGGACTCCAGATCGAGCAGGCGACGCTTGGCCGCGAGGCCGCCGGCGTAGCCGGTCAGCCGGCCGTCGGAACCCACGACCCGGTGGCACGGGACGATGATCATCACCGGGTTGAGGGCCATGACCCGGCCGACCGCGCGCGCCGCGCCGGGCGGCAGCGCCAGTTTCCGCGCCAGCAGGCCGTAGGTGGTGGTCTCCCCGTAGGGCACGGCGGCCAGTTCGGCGAGCACGGCGCGGTCGAAGGGGGCGGCGAGGCGCAGATCCACCGGGACCGTGAAGGCGCGGAGGGAGCCGGCGAAGTAGCCGTCCAGCTCGCGCGCCGCGAGCTCCAGCCAGCCTCCGGCGTGGGCCCGTGACTCGGGGGACGGGACGGCACCGGTCGCGGCGGGGGTGCGGTCGGCGGCGCTGCCGGTGGCCCCGACGAGATCGCAGGACAGCAGGCCGTGCTCGGTGGCGCCGAGCAGGAAGTCACCCAGCGGGGTGGTGTGGCGCGCGGTGGCCAGCGCGGGCGGCCGACCCTCGGCACGCGCAGCGCCGCCGGGCACGCCGGTGCTCGGGGTGCCGGTGCCCGGGGTGCCGGTGTCGGCCGGGCTGGCGGGGCCGGCGGTGACCGGGCCGGGGCCGACCGAACCGGCAGTGGTGGCTGGGGCGCCGGGCGCCGCCGGAGCCGCCGCACCGGAAAGATCGGCAACCCGGAACGCCGGGGTGATGGTCATCGACTCCGCCCTTCGAACCTCGCGCACCGCGCACCTCGGACGGGGAACCCTCGGACCGGCTCCCCGGATGGGAAGTCTTCCGATCGGCTTCCCCGGATGGGGAACCTTCGGATCACCCCCGGCAGGGAGCCGCCCGAGCGACCCTCCGGATGGAGGGCTTTCTGATCGGAACACCGGACGGGGCCTCTCGCCATCCCCGCGCCAAAACGTTTCTCCCCCATCCCCCCGTGGGGGGCTTCGAGACCCCTTCTTCAGGATCCCATGGCGGGGTGACACGCCGCAGCCCCCGCTTCGCGGCCTGTGGATAACTTGCGGCCCTCCTCGGACTCCTCTCCCGACTCGGCCTCCCACCCCTCTCCCGACTCGGCCTCCCACTCCTCCCCCGACTCGGCCTCTCCGCTCCCGCCCCGCCTCGCCTCCGCTCCCGCCCCGACTCACCCTCTGCGCAGGGGCCGCTTCCCGGGCCGGGAGCCCGCCGGGATCCTCACCTCCCCCGCACCGCCCCCCACCCTCACCATTGACGGAGTGAGTACTCACTCCGTAGATTGGGTGCCGTGCCAGAAGGAGCGACCCGGCGGCGGGCGCCGGGAATGGGCGCCGAGCAGCGCAGGGCGATGATCGTCGCGGCGGCGCTGCCGCTGGTCGCCGAGTACGGCTCGGCCGTCACCACGAGCCAGATCGCCCGGGCCGCCGGCATCGGCGAGGCCACCATCTTCCGTGTCTTCCCGGACAAGGAGGCGGTGCTCGACGCCTGCGTCGCCGAGGCGGTCAACCCCGACCACGTGCTGCGCGAGCTGGCCTCGATCCCCCCGGAGGAGCCGCTGGCCGCCCGGCTGGTCCAGGCCGCCGACGCCATGCGCGCCCACCTGGAGCGCATGGGCGCCGTGGTCGGCACCCTGCACGCCTCCGGTCACCGCCGCGACCAGCCGGGCTCCGGCCGCCCGGCGCCGGACAGTCGGGACGCGTCCACGGAGGCGATCCACGGCGCCGTCACCGAACTCGTCGAGCCCGATCGCGCGGCGCTGCGGCTGGCTCCGGAGAAGGTCGCCGCGATCTTCCTCGGGATGCTCTTCGCCCAGCTCCGCCCCGCCTGCGACGGTGTGCGCCTGCCGCCGGAGGAGCTCGTCGACGTCCTGCTGCACGGCGCCCTCGACGAACCCGGGAGCACCCGATGACCGTCACGCTGAACCACACCATCGTCCCCGCGCTGGACCACCGCCGGGCGGCGCGCTTCTTCGCCTCGATCACGGGTCTGGAGGAGCTGCCGCCGGCCGGGCGCTCGGGACACTTGGCCCCCGTGCGGTGAACGCGACGCTGACCCTGGACTTCATGGCCATGGAGAACCCGGAGGGGCACCACCTCGCCTTCGACGTGGACCCGGCCACCTTCGACGGCATCCTGGCCCGCCTCCGGGCCGCCGGCGTGCCCCTACGGCAGCGACCCCTCCCATCCGGACGACGGGCGGACCGACCACCCCCTGTGCCCCCGGGGCGTGTTCTTCCTGGACGACGCGGGCAACCTCTACGAGGTGATGTCCCCGGAGTGAGGCGGCGCCCGCCGCAGGGGACCGACGGCTCTCCGGCGCGATCACCAGGGCAGACATTCCGCTACGGTCAGCCGCATGGACCGCCTGACCGAGATCGCCTTCCTCCTGCCCGAGAGCCCGGAATCACACGCATTCCTCAGCGAGCTGAGTGCGCTGCTCGCCGAGGTGGCCTACGCCGACCACACCCGGTCCGCGGGCACGGCCGGCGGACCGGGGGACCGACTCACCCTCACCCCGCCGCGGCCCGTCGGCGCCCGTCCGGTGACGGCGTTCCAGTTGGCCGACGTGCCCGCGCCGGTGATCGCCCTCGACACGGGCCGTTCCATCGCCGTGCACGGCGGTGGTGACGGGGGCGGGCAGCCGGCCCCGGCGGGCGGGGTGGAGATGGCCGACCTGACTCGCCGTCTGGCCGGGCACGTCCGGGGGATCGATCACACGGGCGTGAACGTGCCCGCCCGCACCACCTCGCCCGAGCAGTGGCACGACCTCGTGGGCGCGCTCGCCTCGGCGTCCACCATGTACCGCTATCCCACCGGCGAGGACTGGCCGTTCGTCCTTCCCTCGACGTCGGACGAGCTCCTCGGCGGCATCCGCGACTTCGTCGCCGGCCGCGAGCCCCGGTTCGAGCTGGTCCACGACGAGTGGCTGACGGGCACGCAGTGGCAGTTCGCGCTCTGGACCGACCTGACCCGCGCGGAACTGGAGGCGCTGTTCCCCGAGCCGGAAGGGGGCACCCTGCCCGGCCTGGAGGAGATCTTCCGCGTCGTACCGGTCCGGCATCCGTGGCCGGGACTGGGCATCCGATTCGACCTGTGCTACCGGATCGATGACGGTCCGTCCGACTGGGAGACCGGCGAATGGCTGGTCACGGAAGGCGGCCGGATTCGCTGACGGCCCCCTGGGGCGGCCGGTGCCGACCGTGCCCGGGGGCGCGGTCGCCCGCGTCATGGCGCCGATCTAGCGGCCGAGGCGGCCGAGCAGTTCCGCGAGCTGCAGCGTCTGGGCGGGGACGGTCTCCCAGCCGCCGAAGACGACGAAGAGCAGGACCGCCAGGGGCAGGGCCATGCCAACGGCTACGGCGGGGTGGCGCCGCTCCGTCTCCGTCCCGGCCGCGCGGGCCCGGCTCGTGGCGCTGCGGGCGGGCGTCGTCGCGGGCGTCGCGGGGGCGGTGTGGTCGGCCCGGGGGCCGTCGCCGGCGTCGGCCGGCTCCACCGGGCGAGAAAGCTCCACCGGGCCGGCGGGATCCGGTGCGCGGGAGGGCTCCACCGGACGGGAGGGCTCCACCGGACGGGAGGGCTCCACCGGGCGGGAGGGCTCCACCGGGCGGGAGGGTTCCACCGGGCGGGCGACGGTGGTGCGGAGGCGCGGGCGCTCGGCGTGCTCCATGGGGTCCGCGCTCGCCAGGTAGGCGGCGCCCTCGGCGCGCCGCGGACGCGGCAGCACGTCGGCCGGCGGGCGTCCGGCCGGCACGCGGTGCCCGACCGACCGGTCGATGGTCTGCGACGCCATGTCCGTTGTTCTCCCTCCGGGAGCGGTCCCACGCCGGATCGCGTGGCCGCCCCCTCACCCCGTTCGCACCGCGGCCGCGCTCGGCTTCCCCGGTGTTCCTCCACTCGACGGCAACCCTAGGCGGCGGGCCGATCCGGCGTCGTCATGCCGTGGAGGGGTATCCCGCCGGGGCCCCTACTCCTTGGGTCGTAGGCCACCCCCCGACCTTCGCGGGTGCGCGGATCGGGGCTCGTTCGGGGTACCGCGCCGGGCGGACCGGCGCCGAATTGTGTGTCTCACGCATATGATTGCGAAGAGCACATGAACTGGTCCACGCACCCTCGTCTCCGGAGGTCACGTGCACACGCAGTCCCCCGCCGCCGGGTCGCGCCCGCTGCCGATCGGGTACTGGCTCCGGCGCGCCGACGCCCTGCTGACCCGCTCGCTGGAGCGGACCCTCCAGCCGCACGGCCTGGACCGCTTCGGCTGGCAGGTGCTCAACCTGCTGTGCGGAACGGCGGCTTCCGAGGAGCGGCTGCGCGCCGCCCTCGCCGACTTCGGCGGGCCCGGCGAGCTGACCGCCACCCTCGCCGAACTGCGCCGGCGCGGCTGGATCGGCCCGGGGCGGCCGGAGGTCGCCGGGGCTCCGGGCACCGTCTGGGCACCCACCGACACCGGCCGGTCGGTGCACCGGCTCGTCGCCGCCGCCGTGCGGGAGAGCCGGGCCGCCGCCACGGCCGGCGTGGACCCGGGCGACTACGCCACCGCGCTGGCGGTGCTGGAGCGCCTGTGCGGCAACCTCGGCGACGACGGTCCGGACCCGCTGGTCGACGCCCGCGAGACCTGACGCGGTCCCGCCACGCCCGGCCGCCGGGCCGGCCGGACACCCCCTCGGACGGCGGCCTGACCAGGAACCGGAGGGGTGTCGGCCACGTCCCACGGATGGACCAGGCGTTGCGTATCAGCACACCGCACGGGGCAGTCCGTAAGCTGTGGCCAGTCAAGCAGGGCGGAGGAGTGGGCGAGGATGACGATGATGCGGCTCCGGCGCGAGGACCCGCGTTTCGTCGGCCCCTACCGCCTGCTGCGTCGGCTGGGCACCGGCGGCATGGGGGTGGTCTACCTCGGCGCCGACCGGCGCGGGCAGCGCGTGGCGCTGAAGCTGATCCGGGCCGAGCTGGCCGAGGACGCCGAGTTCCGTTCCCGCTTCGCCCGCGAGGTCGCCGCCGCCTCCCGGATCCGCGGCGGCTGCACGGCCCGGGTGATGGCCGCCGACCCGCACGCCGCACGGCCGTGGCTGGCCACCGCCTACGTGCCGGGGCCGTCGCTGCACCGCCGGGTCGCCGACGACGGGCCGATGTCGGCGGCCGAGGTGGCCGAGGTGGGTGCCGCGCTGGCCGAGGGGCTGACCGCGGTGCACGACGCGGGCGTGGTGCACCGGGACCTCAAGCCCTCCAACATCCTGCTCTCCCCGCACGGCCCGCGGATCATCGACTTCGGCATCGCCTGGGCCACCGGGGCCAGCACGCTCACCCACGCCGGGACGGCCGTCGGCTCCCCCGGCTTCCTGGCGCCCGAGCAGGTGCGCGGGGCCGCGGTCACCGCCGCCACCGACGTGTTCGCCCTGGGCGCCACGCTGGTGTACGCCTCCACCAGCGACTCGCCGTTCGGCAGCGGCACCTCCGAGGTGATGCTCTACCGGGTGGTGCACGAGGATCCGGACGTGTCCGGGGTGCCCGAGGCGCTGGCGCCGCTGCTGGGCGCCTGTCTGGCCAAGGATCCGGCGGACCGGCCGAGCACGGTGCAGCTACACGAGCGACTGCTGGAGATCCACGGCCGGGAGTCCCGGGGGGCCGTCTCGCCGTGGGCCCGCTCCGGGCGGGCCGGCGCCGGCCGGTCCGGTGTCGCCCGCGCCGCGGCCGGAACCGGTCCGGCCACTGCCGCAGCGACGCCCGCGCAGCCGACGGTGCCCGGCGGACGGCCGGCCCGGCCGGACCGCCCCGACCCGGCGGAGCGCGCCGAACGGGGCGAACGCGCCGAGCGGGGGGTGGAGCGGGCCGAGCGACCGGAGCGGGCCGAACGGCGTCCGGGCGGCGGCGCGGGCGCGGCCGGTGGCACGGCGGGCGGCTCGTCCACCGCGGGCGGTGTCCGCCGGCCCGGCACGGCGGCGGCCGCCGCGCGGCGCTCCCGGGCGCGGCTGCTGCGGCAGCGGCTGATCGTGTTCGTCACGGTGACGGCGGCCGTGGCCCTGGGCATCGCCACCGCCCAGGGGTGCGGCGGTCCGGACGCCGACAACGGGGCGCCGGCGCCGATGTCGGTGCGCGACGAGCTCGCCCCGCCGGCCGCGGGGTCGACGGACGGGGAGGACGCCTCCGGGCAGGGCCAGGGTGGCCGGGAGGACGGGCCCGGCGGCGGCGCGCCGGTCCGCGACGACGCGGCGGCGGGCGGCGCCCAGGAGACGCCCGGTTCCTCCGCGTCCCCGCTCGGCGGGAAGCAGCCCGGCCGGGACCTCACCCCGCTGGACGCCGGCCACGGCGACGCGCCCGAGGTCGACTGGGCGGACCACACCTACCCGGCGCCGGACGGCTCGGGCGACATCCGGCTGATCGACGGCCGCTCCGCCGGCGGCGCGGCCGTCGACGCCGGTGTGGACGGCGCCGGGAGGCAGGACGGCGCCGCTGAGGGCCCGGTGGAGCTGCTGGAGGTGCTGGACGCCTCGATCTCCGGCGCGCCCGCGCAGATCGTCGTGCTGCGCCAGCTCCAGGACACCGTGCCGGCCCACCTGCTGCTGATGTACGGCTTCGACGGCGACCAGCCGGTGCTGCTGGGCTCCTACACCTCGGTCGCCGACCCGGCGGCCCGGGACACCAGTTGGCGCCTGGACGGCGGCGCGCTGGTGCGGACCCAGCGCGCCGCCTCGGGGGCGGAGGTGGTGACCCGCTACGCCCTGCGGGCGGACGGCACGGTGGAGGAGACCTGGTCCGGGGCCTGAGGCGCCGGCCCGGGCGCGAGGGGCTCCCGGGGGATCGTCGCCCGGGCGGCCAGCGCCCGGCGGTACCAGTGGGCGTGTCCGGGGAAGCGCCCGTGGAATCCCGGGCCCGGATCGCGGCCGAGGTCGGCCCACAGCGCGCGGCTGTCGAACCAGTGGTCGACGGCCACCATGTCCAGGTCGTGGGTGGTTCTGCCCTGGGCCGTCAGGCTCTCCCGGGCCTCCGGGTAGCCGATGTCCCGGGCGGGCCAGGGTGTGCCGGCCGCCGCGGCGAGCGCGCGCAGCAGGTCGTGGCAGGTGACCGGCTCCGGGTGGTTGGCGTGGTAGACGGAGGAGGTCAGGGCGTCCTCGGCGGCGAGCGCGGTGCCCAGCAGGGCGTCGGCGAGGTCCTCGACGTCGATCGCGGACAGCCGGGCCGTCCAGCGGTCCACGGTGCCCGGCAGGGCGCGGGTCAGGGCGGTCAGCGCGGGGCCCACCCAGCGGTCGCCCTCGCCGTAGACGATGTGGGGGCGCAGCACGATCCCGCCGGCGTCGAGCACGGCGTCCTCGGCGGCGGCGCGGGTGCGGGAGGTGGCGGACACCGGGGCGCGGGCGAGTTCGTCGGGCCGGGCGCCGCGGAAGGGGCCGCGGCCGTGGACGGAGGCGGTGCTCAGGTAGACGACGCGGCGGACTCCGGCGCGGCGTGCCTCGGCCATCAGGGCGGCCGTGCCGCGGGCGTTGACGGCCTCGCAGTCCTCGGCCGGTCCGCCGATCCGGGAGGCGCAGTGCAGGAGGACGTCGACGCCGTCGCAGACGCCGCGCAGGGAGGCGGGTTCGGCGAGGTCGCCGGTGATCACCGGGGTGGCGGGGGGCAGGCGGGTGACGGGACGCCGGTGGTGGAGCACGGTGGTGCGGACGGTGGGGAGGGTGGTGGCGCGGCGGGCGACGCGGCTGCCGATGAAGCCGGTGGCGCCGGTGATCAGGAGGGTGCTGGTCATGGTGGGCCTCCGCTCGGTGGACGCGGTCGTCAGGTCAGCGGCCAGGTGGTGACGGTGCTGGTGAAGACGGTGGCGTCGCCCTGGTGGCCGGTGACCCGCACGGGGATCCGGCCGGACGGCTCCGGGGCCTGGGGGGTGGCCTCGATCCAGCAGGGGGCGTCGTGTTCGGCGTAGCGGGCGAAGGTGGACTCCAGCGCGGTGGGCAGCACCGGGGTGGGGCCCGTGACGCTCTGGGCGGCCTGTCGGGCGGCCTCCAGCAGGAGCATGCCGGGGACGTGGTCGACCGGGTGGTCGAAGAGCAGCGGGTGGGTGGTGTCGACGCGCAGCAGCCAGCGGTGCCGGGAGCGGGTGGCGGCGAGGACGACGTCACGGGGGCAGCCGCGCCGGACGGAGGCGGGGTCGACGGGGTGGGCGAGCGGGGTGTCGGTGCCGTAGGGGCGGGGGCCGCGGAGCCTGCGGTAGACCGCGGGTGAGACGCAGGAGAACTCGGCCTCGCCGGCCGCGATCGGTTCCTCCCCGCACGAGACGGTGGCCTGGTAGCGCATGCCGGACAGCTGGCCGCCGCGCCGGGTCACGTCGTGGCAGCTGACGCGGAGGGTGATCTCGCTGGGGGCGGGTCGGACGGCCAGCGCCTCGGGGAGGGCGGAGTAGGCGAGCCGGTGCATCAGGAACTGGTGGCCGAGGGGGACGCCGTACTCGGCGTGGGCGAGCAGCGCCCCGCTCTGGCGAATCGTTTCTGCAAGCAGCAGGGGGTCCTGGTGTCCCGCGATCGGCGTGTAGAGGGCGTGGCCCCGGGGCCACTGGGCGGTGACGGTGAACCGGTCCGGGCCGTCCGTCTCCCAGTCGGTGAGGAGCACCTCGGCGACGGCGGCGCGGTGGACGTACTCGCGCGGAACGGTCGTGGTGAGGGGCCGGCGGGTGACGGGGCGCCAGGCGCGCAGCGCCGGCACGTCGACCCGGGAGGTGGAGACGCGTAACGAACCCAACGGGATCACCTGTCTTCCTGCGCAGGGACGCGGAAGGGCCGGGCAAGCCACCGGCGAGGCCGACGCGCCCGACCCGAGAGATAAGATACAGACAGGACGGTTTCTTTTTAAAGTGTTGGTCAAGTAGGGGGGACGGACGGCATGGCACAGCAGCAGCGAGCGATCAGAACCCGGCGGATGATCCTGGAGGCGGCGGCGGCCACCTTCGACGAGCTGGGCTACGACGGGGCCAGCACCACCGAGATCCTCAGCCGCAGCGGGCTCACCCGGGGGGCGCTGTACCACCACTTCCCGTCCAAGGAGGCGATCGCCGCCGCGCTGGTGGCCGCCCAGGACGAGGCGCTGGTGATCCCCACGCACACGGTGAAGCTCCAGGGCGTCATCGACCTGACCGCGGAGTACGCCTTCCGCCTGCAGACGGACTCCGTGCTGCGCGCCGGGGTGCGGCTGACGGTGGAGCAGACCTCGTTCAGCCAGCCGAAGATCGCCCCCTACCAGGGGGCGGCCAACGTCATCGGCAGCCTGCTGCGCGGCGCGCAGGAACGCGGGGAGCTGCTGCCGGGGGTGCGCCCGCAGGAGGTCACCGAGTTCATCGTGGGCGCGTTCACCGGCATCCAGCTGCTCTCCCAGGTGTACGACAACCGTCGCGACCTGCTGCACCGGGTGTCGGCGATGTGGCGGTTCCTGCTGCCCGGGATCGCCGTCCCCGGCCTGGTGCCGCACCTGGACACCGACATCGAGCGCCGCTGCGCGGTCAACGCCCGGGCCCGCCAGGACGCCGAGGCAGCACCCGGGGCCACGCCCGAGGCGACGCCCGAGCCGGCCGCGGCCCGGCCGGCCGGGACCGGGGCGAGCGAGCCGGTCGCCGCGGCGTCACGGCGGCGCGAGCCGGTAAAGGCAGACTGATCTGTTTATTTCCCCCTCAGCCCCGTCCGCCGTAGCGGATGGGGCTGATCGCTGCCACCTCCGCCCAGCTCCCCGATCCCTACAGGTCAGCACGGCGAGGAGGGGCCGGCGAGGGCCGGCGGCGGTCGGCGCGCGGACGATCAGGCCGTTCGCACATCTGTCCTGACACCCTGTTGAAAACATACTTGCCTGTTTGTTATGTTCGCGGCGCTTCGCTGAGGTCCTGTCGTGGCCCGCGCCTGACGTCGCCCGGCACGCGCTCCCGGCCGCGGGCTCCCGGACCCGCCGGCCACTCCCCGAGTCCGAGGAAGGTGTCATGACCCCGATACGGATCGTGCTCGCAGGCCCCCAGGCGTCGCTCCGCGCCTCCACCGACGCGCTCCGTCAGGGCGGTGTCGCGGTCGTCGCCCGGGTGGACGGCGGGCAGGCGGTCCGGGCGGCGGCCACCTTCCGGCCGGACGTGCTGCTCCTGGAGCCGGAGCCAGGCGACCCCCACGCGCCCCGGACGGTCCGGGACATCAGGAGGGCCTCCCCCCGCACCCAGGTGCTGGTGGTGGCCCCGTGCGCGGAACCCGGCGCCGTCCGGGAGTTCGTCGCGGCGGGCGCCGGCGGCTACCTGCACAAGGAGGTGAGCCGCCAGGCCATGCTGCTGGCCGTCCACGCGGCCGGTGGTGGTGCCGGCGGGCGGGGCGGGGACGGCGCCGCGGCCCTCTCCCCGGGTCCGGCCGCCGCGCGCGTCCCGCCGACCGCGCCGGTGCGGCTGTCCCGCCGCGAACACCAGGTCCTGCTGTGCGCCGCCGCGGCGATGAGCAACCGGCAGATCGCCAACCACCTGGAGATCACCGAAGGCACCGTCAAGCGGCACTTGCGCGGCGTGTTCAAGAAGCTCGGGGCGGTCTCCCGGGTGGACGCGGTGAACCGGGCGGTGCGGGCGGCGCTGATCCCCTGGCCCGGGCTGGGCGCGCCCGGCGGCCTCGTGCCGCCGGACAGCTCGATGAGCGCGTGACCGTGCGGCCGCGCGGCCCGAGGTGACGGCGCTGTCGCCGTCGGGCCGCACGGCCGCACACGGCCGATCGGTCGGTCAGTCGGTCAGTCGATCGGGGGCGGTCAGTTCCGGTGGCCGGCCGTGCGGCGGAGGACGGCGCAGGCCACCGCCCCGTCCGCGCCCACGGAGGTCACCAGGCCCAACTCGCCCTCCCCGGCGGGCGCGGAGGGGTCCCAGTGCGCCAGCAGCGCGGCCAGCTGCAGGGCGCCGCTGGCGCTGTAGGTCTCCCCGAGCGTCTCCTCGACCCGGATGACGTACGGCCGCCCCCCGGCCAGGGCCCGTCCGCGTCCACGCGCCTCCACGGCCGGCCAGCCACCGCCGGCTCCGCTGGCCCCGGCCGCGACGGTGGAGACGTCCCCCGCGGCGGCCCCGGCGGCGGCCAGCGCGTCCCGGACGCATCCGGCCAGCGCGTCGGCCACCGCCAGCGGCCCCTCCTCGACGGAGCGGAACCCCACCTCGCAGGCGAGCAGCTCGGCCAGGGACGACGCCGGCGCGTCGCCGGCCGGCTCCACCCGTTCCAGGACGAACGCCGCGCCGCCCTCGCCCAGGGCCGCGCCGCGGCCGAGGCCGCCGGCCCGGTGCCAGGCCCAGGCCGCCTGCGCGCTCAGCTCCTCCACCCCGCCGGCGAGCAGGCGCCGGGCCTGGCCGGTGACCAGGGCGCCACGGGCGTAGCGCAGCGCGGAGAGGCTGGAGACCCGACCGCCGGCGAGCGAGGCGTTGGGCCCGGTGAAGGCGTGCCGCATGGCGAACTGGCTGGCGCAGTGGTTCAGCAGGATGCCGGGGAAGAGGGAGGGGCTGACCAGGTAGGGGCGCTCCTGACGGTAGGTGTCCTGGAAGAACTCGGTGATCGCCCGCGCGCTGCCGGTGCTGGTGCCGAGCACGACGCCGGTGTCCGGGCGTTCGGCCTCCGGCACCGGTTCGGGCAGGCTGTCCAGGGCCAGTTGGCAGGCGGTCATGCCGAGCGTGGTGGTGCGGCTGTGGTGGCGCAGGCCCTTGCGGCCGAGGTGCTCGCCGGGGTCGAAGTCCGGCACCGGGAGCAGGCGCATGCCCGGTGGCCGCTCGCCGCCGAGGATCCGCCGCTCCTCCTCGGCGTCCGCCTCGTGCGGCAGCGAGCGGGTCAGCACGGACTGGAGCAGGGCCTTGCCGCCGACCCCGGCGGCGCTGACCACGCCGTAGCCGGTCAGGTGCACCGTGGCCGGTGCGGCGTCGCCGTTCATCGGTACCTCCCCAGCATCACGATGGCGTTGTTCCCCCCGAAGGCGAAGCCGTGGTTCTCCACGATCCGCGGCCGGGCCCGGCGGGCGGTGCCGGGCACGCAGTCGAGGTCCGGGCCGAGCGCCGGGTCGACCGTGCGCACGGTCGCGGTCGGCGGCAGGAAGCCCTCGTGCAGGGCGGCGCAGCCGGCCAGCGCCCCGAAGCCGCTGGCCGCGCCCATGGTGTGGCCGAGCATCGACTTGATGGAGCTGATCGGTGGGACGCGTTGTCCGAACACCTCCCGCACGGCGGCCACCTCGGTGGAGTCGTTGGCGGGGGTGCCGGTGCCGTGGGCGCAGATGTAGTCCACCTCCTCCGGCTTCACACCGGCGTTGCGGTGGGCGCGCCGGACGCACTCGGCGATGCCGGCGCGGTCGGGTTGGGTCGGGTGTTTGGCGTCGCAGGTGACGGCGTAGCCGAGGACCTCGGCGTAGACGCGGGCGCCGCGGGCGTGGGCGGCCTCCCAGGACTCCAGCAGCAGCGCCACCCCGCCCTCGGCGGTGACGATGCCGCCGCGGTGTTCGTCGAACGGGCGGGGCAGGTCGGGGGCGATCGCGCCGAGGCGGTGGAAGCCGGCGTGGGTGGCCCGGTTCACCGCGTCGGCCCCGCCGACCAGCATGGCGTCGGCGGCGCCGGAGCGGATCAGGTCGTAGCCGTGGCCGAGGGCGTAGTTGCTGGCGGCGCAGGCGGTGCCGAAGGTGACGGCCTCGCCGCGCAGGCCCAGTTCGGTGTTGACGGCGGTGGCGATGCGGTCGGCGGGGGCCTGGGCGGCGAGGGCGGCGTCGATGGCCTCGGGGCCGCCGTCCAGCCAGCCTTCGGTGAGCGCCTGGAAGACCCGGGCCTCGCCGTTGGTGGTGCCCATGGCGCTGCCGGCGCGGGCGGCGGACAGGGCGTCCGGGTCCATGCCGGCGTCCTGGACGGCGAGGCGGGCCGCCGCGGCGGCGAACTGGCCGCTGCGGCCCCAGCGGTCCGGTCGCAGCCGGCGCAGCCACCGCTCGGGGCGGAAGTCGTGCACCTCGCCGGCCAGTACGTGGTCGAAGCCGGTGGTGTCGAAGGCGCGGATCGGTGTGACGCCGTCGCGGCCGGCGCGGATCGCCTCGATGAACGGCCGGGCGCCGATGCCCAGGCTGCTCACCGCGCCGAGTCCGGTGACCACGACCCTGCGCGGGGTGGACTCAGACACGCAGCGCCTCCTGGGGGGCGTGGCGGGCGATCACGGCGTAGGCGGTGGCCAGGTTGTCGAGGTCGGCCAGCTCCTCCTGCGGGATGCGCAGGCCCAGCTGGCGTTCGAAGCGCGAGAAGATCTCGATGACCAACAGGGAGTCGGCGTCGAGGTCCTCGGTGAAGCTGCTGGTCTCGCCCACCTCGGCGACCGGCACCTCCAGCACGTCGGCGACGATCTCCCGCACGCGGGCGCGCAGTTCCTCGGTGAGCTCGGGCAGCTGGTTCTCCGACATGGTCGATCCCTTCCGTACGCGACCGGAAATCCGGCCGTCGCCCTGCAACGAATTCGGACCCTGCTGGCCGGGCGGGGCGGGAAATCCGCCACGCACCGGTGTGGGGAAGATTCAAGACGGCCCGTCGGGGATTCGCAAGAGCGTGCGACGAATATCGGGGGCGGGCTGCCTCGAAAGTGACACTTTCCCCGCCCGGACGGCGGCCGAACCCGTCGAATCGAAGATCACGGTGATCTTCCACGCCTTTTTCATGCGAATTCCATGCCGGGCGGAAATCCTCTTCCCACGCACCACTCAAACCCCTATCGAGGACGGAGGTGGCTTGGCGTTGAGACCCCTCGCGCCGGTGGGCGTCGCGGCGGCCGCTCTGTGGCTGCCGGACGGGGCGGACACCGCGGCCAGCGCGGTCGCGGAGAAGCGGGTGGAGCCGCGCACGGCGCGCGAGCTCGGGCACGACCGGCTGCCGGTGGCGGCCGGCCTCTCGGCGCCCGAGATGGCCGTGCGCGCCGCCACCGAGGCGCTGCGGCTGGCCGCGGTGCCGGCCGCCGAGCTGTCCGGGCTCTACCACGCCTGGATGCACTACCAGGGCCACGACCTGTGGTCCGCGCCGCACTACATCGCCCACCAGCTCGGCGCGGAGGGCGCCGTGCCGGTGGGGGTCCAGCAGATCTGCAACGGAGGGGCGGCCGCCCTGGAGCTCGCCGTCGCCCGCCAGCAGCTGACGCTGGGGCGCAGCCTCGCGCTGGTGACCACGGCGGACCGGTTCACCCCGCCCGGGTTCGACCGCTGGCGCAGCGACTACGGCGCGGCCTACGGCGACGGGGCCACCGCCGTGCTGCTGGAGCGGCCGGCCGGCCCGGACAACCCGCTGGTGCTGCGCGCGCTGCACAGCGCGGCGGCGCCGCACCTGGAGGCGATGCACCGGGGCGCGGATCCGTTCGCCGAGGTGCCCCGGGCGAACTCCCCGGTGGTCGACATGCGCCGCACCAAGCGCGGCTACCTGAGCGAACACGGCCTGGAGGGGTTCAGCAAGGTCAACGCCGAGCGGATCCGGCAGGTGCTGACGGGTGCCCTGCTGGACGCCGGGGTGGCACCCGACGACCCGCGGATCCGGCTGGTGGTGCTGCCCCGTCTGGGGCTCAAGACCCTGCAGACGGCCTGGATCCCGACCGTCGGCGAGATCGTCCGGGCCCCCACCGCGGACTGGGGGCGGCAGACCGGGCACCTGGGGGCGGGAGACCTGGCGGCCGGGCTGAGCGAGCTCGTCCGGCGCGCCGTGCTCGGCCCCGGGGAAATCGCCCTGCTGTTGAACGCGGGCGCCGGATTCACCTGGTCCTGCGCCGTTCTGCAGGCTCCCGGGAAATCCTGAGCGGCCGGCGCGGGGATTCTCCCGGCGGCCCGGCGAACGTCGCGGGAAAAGCGGCGAGGTTCGCCGCCGGGATTCGCGCGGCACCGGGCGCGGAGAATCCGGGGCGGGCCGGAGACGTCCCGGCGGAAACGTCCGGTGGACGTCCGGAGGGACGTTTGGACGAGCGGCGGGAAGAAAAACGCGCACCGCCCCGGCCGGTGCGATGCGGATTTGACGAGGCTTTCATACCGGACCAGCACGATGTTTCCAGCGGCACCGAGCACCGAGGAGGTCGCATGACCACGACGCGGGACACCCCGGCGGCAGCGCCCGAACCGCCCCCGCCCAGCTTCACCCGCACCATCGAGCGGCAGCTCGTCCACCGGGCGGCCGTCTCCGAGGTGTTCGTCACCGACCTGCTGCCCTTCGACGGCACGCGGTACCTGGCCGGCGCCCAGCTCCCGCTGGCCCACGGCTACTACGGCGACCACCCGCGCCGCCCAGCGGGCTACGACTTCCTGCTGCTGCTGGAGGCCGCCCGGCAGGCCTCCACCGCCGCCGGCCACCAGGGCCTCGGCATCCCGATGGACTGCGCGTTCCTGGTCAACAGCTGGTCGATCCGGCTCGACGGCGGCACTCCCCCACCGGTCGGCGCCCGCCCCGGCGAACTGCACCTGCGCGGAGACGGCCGGCGCGTCCAGGCCCGGGGCGGACGGCTGCGCGGCGCGGTCTTCGACGTCGACCTCGGCATGGCCGGCCGGCCCGTCGGGCGGGTACACATCGACACCAGCGTCACCAGCGGCGAGGACTACCACAAGCTGCGCTTCCTCCAGCGCGGCTCCACCCCGCCGCTGACCGAGCAGCTGCGCGGGCGGCTGCGCAGCCGCCCGGCCGACGCCGCCGCCGTGGGCCGGGCCAATCCGGTGAACGTGGTGCTGGGCGAGCCGGCGCACACCGGCGAGGAGACCTCGGCGCAGGTGGAGCCCCGCTACGACAACAGCGCCCTGTTCGACCACACCTACGACCACGTCCCGGCGATGGTGCTGTGCGAGGCGGCCCGCCAGCTCGCCCACCTCGGCGGCGTTCCGGTGGGGACCGCGGTGACCGGCTGCCAGGCCCGGTTCCTGCGGTTCGCGGAGCTCGACAGCGCGCTGGTGGCGACCGGGCGGCCGGGGGTGAACCCGGGCGAGGCCGCGCCGGACGCCTACCACGTGACCTTCCGGCAGGACGGCGCCGACATCGCCCGGATCGACCTCACCTTCGAGCGGACCGCCACCACCGGCGCCCGCCCCGACCCCGCGCAGACCACTGACCGAAAGGCCCGCTCATGACGTCCGACAGCCGCTCCCGGTACGCCGTGTGGACCGACTTCGGCGGCGTGCTCACGCCGCCGATCAGCCAGGACGTGGACGACTTCTGCCGCCGCGAGGGCATCCCGGGCGACGCCTTCCGCCGCGCCATGGCGACGGTGGCCGAACCGTTCGGCGGCGACGTGATGGCCCCGCTGGACACCCCGCTGATCCCCGAGGAGGAGTGGGCGAGCCGGGTCAGCGAGGCCCTGCACGCCGAGGTCGGCCAGCGGGTGGACCTGTCGGACTTCGGCGAGCGCTGGTTCGCCGGGCGGCGGACCAACCAGCGGTGGCTGGCCCACCTGCGCGAGCTGCGCGCCTCCGGCGTGTTCCTCGGGCTGATCTCCAACATGCCGCCGGCCTGGGACCGCCAGTGGCGGCGGATGGTCCCGCCGGAGGGCCTGTTCGACGCCGTCGTGCTGTCCTTCCAGGTGGGGGCGCGCAAACCGGACGCCGCCATCTTCGCGGCGGCCGTCGAACGGAGCGGGCTGCCGCCCGAGCGGTGCGTCCTGGTCGACGACCTCGCCGCCAACTGCGCCGGGGCCGAGGCCGTCGGCTGGCGGTCCGTCCACTTCCTCGACGCCGACGACGCCGCGGCTCGCCTGAGCCGCCAGCTGGCCGGCCCGGCGACCGCCGGAACCCCCGCCGCCCCCACCGCCACCGCGACGCCCGCCCCGTGACACCGGCGGCGGCCGGCGTCCCCCACCCCGAACAGGAGAGCATCGTGTCACGCAGCGTACTGGTCACCGGCGGCAACCGGGGCATCGGCCTGGTCGTCGCCCGCGCCTTCGCCGAGGCCGGCGACAAGGTGGCCGTGACCTACCGGACCGGCGAGCCGCCCGAGGGGCTGCTCGGCGTCCGGTGCGACGTCACCGACCCGGTCGCCGCCCAGCGCGCCGTCGCCGAGGTGGAGGCCCAGTTCGGGCCGGTCGCCGTGCTTGTCGCCAACTCGGGCACCACCCGCGACGCGCTCGCCCCGGTGATGCGCGAGGAGGACTTCGAGGACGTCATCCAGACCAACCTGGTCGGCGCCTTCCGGATGGCCCGCCTCGTCGCCCGCGGCATGATCAGCGCCAAGTGGGGGCGGATCGTGTTCGTCTCCTCCGTCATGGGCTTCCTCGGCTCCCCCGGCCAGGCCAACTACGCCGCCTCCAAGTCCGGGATGCTGGGCCTGACCCGCTCCCTCGCCTGGGAGCTCGGCTCGCGCAACATCACCGTCAACATGGTCACCCCGGGGCTCATCGAGACCGACATGATCCGGGGGGTCAAGGACCGGCGGCGCGAACAGCTGCTCAGCCAGACCCCGCTGCGCCGCACCGGTACCCCGCAGGAGGTCGCCGAGGTGGTGCGCTTCCTGGCCGGCGACGGCGCCTCCTACGTGACCGGCGCCGCCATCCCGATCGGCGGCGGCCTCGCCATGGGGCAGTGACCGCCCCCCACCCCCGACCACCGGGCCGGCCGCGCGCCGCGCGTCCCGCGACGCCGCGCCCGGTAGCCCGCCGGCGGCCGCACGCCCGCCGCGACGGGCCACCCCGCACCAGCCGCGTGCACGCCACCGCACCACCACCACGATGAGGAGAGGAGTCCGCCGTGACGGACGAAGAGGTGCGCCAGATCGCCGTGGACATGGGCAAGATCTTCAACGACGGGGACGACGAGGTGGCCAAGCGCCTGGTCCACCCCGACTTCATCGACTACGAGGCCCCCGAGGGCTCCCCGCGCGGTCCGGAGGCCTACGCCAACACCGCGCGCTGGATGCGCAGCGTCTGGGAGGGCGCCCGCTGGGAGATCGTCGACTCCTTCGCCAAGGGCGACAAGGCCACGCTGCGGGTGATCTTCACCGGGCGCCAGGTCACCGACTTCATGGGGGTCCCGGCGACCGGCAAGTCGGTGCGGGTCCAGCACATCCACATCTACCGGGTGACCGACGGCCAGGTCCACGAGCACTGGGCGGTCCGTGACGACCTGGAGCTGTTCCGGCAGCTCGGCGCCTGGGACAAGCCGCTGATGGGGGCGCCCAAGCCGGCCCCGACGGCCTGACCCGCCGCGCCGCGCACGCCGGGGGCGGCGTCCACCTCGGGTGGGCGCCGCCCCCGGCGCGTCCGGGCGCCCGCCGGCGCACCCCCCGCCCCCCACACCTCACGCACCCGCGGCCGCGCACGGGCCGCACCCCCGCACGCCCCGAACCGAGAAGGAGTACCGCCATGGCCGCCCCCGCCCTACCCGAGGCACCGCCCAGAGCGGGGCTCACCCTCTTCGCGCTCTGCCTCGCCGTGCTCATCGTCCCCCTGGGACTCAGCGGCGCGCCGGTCGCCCTCCCGGCGATCGGCCGCGACCTCGACGCCGGCGTCGTGCCGCTGCAGTGGGTGGTGAACGCGTACAACGTCACCGCCGCGAGCTTCATGATGGCCGCCGGTTCGATCGCCGACCGGGTGGGCCGCAGGCGGGTCTTCGCCTTCGGCGTCGCCCTGTACGGCGGGTGCTCGCTGCTCGCCGCCGCCGCGACGCACATCGTGGTGCTGGACGTGGCCCGCGCCTTCGCCGGTCTGGCCGCGGCGGCCATCATGACGGCCGGCGTGTCGGTGATCGCCAACACCTTCTCCGGGGCCGCCCGCACCCGGGCGTTCGCGTTCGTCGGCGTCACCATCGGCGCCGGCCTGGCGATCGGCCCCACCACCACCGGCCTGATCGTCAGCGGACTGGGCTGGCGCTACGTGTTCCTCCTGCAGGCCGCCATCACCCTCGCGGCCCTGCTGGGCTTCCGGCTGGTCCGGGAGTCCCGGGACCCGGACGCCGGCCCGGTGGACTGGCCCGGCACCCTCACCTTCACCCTCGCGCTGTTCCTGTTCACCCTGGCGGTCATCGAAGGGCCCCAGTGGGGATGGTCCAGCGCCGGCGTCCTCGGCCTGCTGGCCGGGTGCGCCGCGCTGCTCACCGCGTTCGTCCTGGTGGAGCGGCGCCGCCCGGCACCGATGTTCGACCTGTCGCTGTTCGCCGAGCCGAGGTTCGTGGCGGTCAACCTGCTCGCCACCGCCGTGTCCTTCGGGTTCGTCGGGCTGCTGGTGCTGCTGCCGTCCTACCTGGTCGGCGCGGGCGGGCTGACGGACGGCCGGGCCGGGCTGACCATGCTGCTGCTCACCGCCCCGGTGCTGGTCTTCCCGCTGGTGGCCGAACGCCTCCTGCAGGCCGGCGTGACCCTGCGCGCCATCATCAGCGGGAGCCTGCTGCTGGTGGCGGCCGGATGCGGCTGGCTGACCGTCGTCCACCCCGGGACCGGCCCGCTGGCCCTGGCCGGCCCGCTGCTGCTGGTCGGCGGCGGCATCGGGCTGATCTACGGGCTCATGGACGGCGCGGCGGTCAGCACCGTGCCGCCGGCCAAGGCCGGCATGGCGTCGGGGATGTTCAACACCATCCGCCTGGCCAGCGAGGCGGTGGCGGTCGCCGGCATGGTGGCGGCCCTGGTCTCCCTGGTGCGCGACCGCGTCGCCGACGGCCTGGACGCCTACCGCCCGGCCGCCGACGGCGCCGGGACCGGAACCGCCGGAGGCGACGCCGGCGGCCTGGAGGCCGGCGCCGTCGCGGACAGCGTGGCCAGCGGCAACCTCGACGGCCCGGCCGCGCTGGTCCCCGCCGAGGCCCGGCAGCGGTTCGTGGAGTTCCTCGGCGAGGGCTACAGCGCCGCCCTGGCGGGCGTGCTGTGGGGCGCCTGCGCGATCTGCGCGGTCAGCGCCGTGGTGCTGTACGGGATCCTCGCCGAGCGGCGCGACGACGGCCCCTCGCCGGCCGACGACGACGCCGGGAAGCGTCCGGCCGGGGCCGATCCGGTGGGTTCCGCCTCCTAGGACCCGGCGCCGTGGGCCCGCCCCGCCGGCGCGGGGCGGCCCACCTGCCCCTTTCGGGGAAGGCCGCCTCAACTTTCGATCCATTCGCTTGCCGCCCGGATCCCGGCCGTGTGAGTCTGGCGCCGAAGTCGACGTTGACTCCGATAATCTCCTGGAGGAATGAATCGTGCTCCGGATCAGCGTTCTGGGACCACTGGAAATCACCTACGAGGGAAAAGCGGTGCCCGTTCCGCGGGGGCCGAAGGTTCGGCAGTTACTGACCCTGCTCGCCTTACGCCCCGGAAACCTGGTCTCGCATGACACGCTGGTGGACGAGCTGTGGGGCAAGGAGCCGCCCCGGACGGCGATATCGACGATCCGCACCCACATCTACCACCTGCGGCGCGCGCTGGAGCGCGGGGCCGGCCAGGGCCTGCCCCCCGATCTCCTCGGCACCGAGCTGCGCGGCTACGTGCTGCGGCTGCCGCCGGACGCGGTGGACGCCGAGCGGTTCTGGCGGCTGGCCCGCCAGGGCGAGGCGCTGTGCCGCTCCGGCCGCCTGGCCGAGGGATCCGAGCTGCTGTCCCGGGCGCTCCAGCTGTGGCGGGGCGACGTGCTGGCCGACGTGCCCTACGGGGTGGCGCTGGCGCAGCACGTGCGGCACCTGGAGGAGAGCTACATCCGGGCCCTGCAGGAGCGGATCGAGGCGGACATGCGGCTCGGCCAGCACGCCCGGGTCACCGCGGAGCTCAGGACGCTGGTGACCCGCCACCCGCTGAACGAGTGGCTGCACGGCCAGCTGATCACCGCCCTCACGCTGGCCGGCCGGCGCGGGGACGCCCTGCGCGCCTACCAGGAACTCCGTGAAATCCTGCGGGAGGAACTCGGACTGGAGCCGTCCCCGGCGCTGCAGAATCTGCAGCGCACCATCCTGACCGGAACGCCGCAGGGTTTCGGACAGGCTCTGGGGATCTCCTCCGACCTCCTGCTCGACGCCTCCGCACACCCCGGGGAACAGCACCTGAGGCGGGCGTCCTGAAATCCTCCGGAACGCCTTTCCGAGCACCGTTCGAGCGATTCCCACGGGCGGTTTCCACCGCGGCCCGCCCGGAAGAGGGAGAAAGGGAAGAACACGACATGCCCCAGCACGAACCCGGAAGGCCCCGGCGTTCGCACCGCCGTGCGGCCGTCCTGCCGAGTGCCCTCGCCATGAGCGCCGCGCTGCTGCTGGCGCCCGCGGCCGGCGCCGCCGTCGCCGCGCCCCCGGCCACCGCGCCGTCGGCCGCGGGGGCGTCTGCCGCCGCGCCGTCGGCCGACCCGGCCGCCCGGCACGCCGCCCGCCTCCCGGAGGTCATCGAGGGCGAGGGGCGGGCGCTGCACCCGGAGGGGGTGGCCTGGGACCCCACCCGCTCGGCGTTCCTGGTGAGCTCCATCCGCCACGGGACCGTCTCGGTGGTGGGCGCGGACGGAGTCGCCCGCACCCTGATCGACGACCCGCGGCTGATCGCGACCGGCGCCGTCCGGGTCGACGCCGCCCGCAACCGCGTCCTGGTGACCTACGGCGACGTCTACGGCGGGCCGGACGCCCTGCTCAGCGTCGGCTCGTCACCCGAGACCAGGGGCCGCCACTCGGGGCTGGCGGTCTACGACCTGACCACCGGCGAACCGGAACTCATGGTCGACCTCGGCGGCTCCCCGGGCCTGCACCTGGCGAACGACGTGGCCGTGGACCCGTTCGGCAACGCCTACGTGACGGACTCCTTCACCGGCACGATCCACCGGGTGACGCCGAAGGGCCACGCCTCCGTCCTGCTCAGCCATCCCGCGCTGGACGCCGGCGAGAACGCCGCGGGCCAGCCGATCACCGGCCTGAACGGCATCGCCTACCACCCGGCGGGCTTCCTGCTGACCGTCCGGCACGACACCGGCGCCGTCTTCCGGATACCGCTGGCCGCGCCGGAGCGGTTCACCGAGGTGCGGCAGCAGCGGCCCACCCCCGGCGCCGACGGCGTGGCGCTCGGCCGGAACGGGGCGCTGTACGTGGTGACCAACGCCATCGCCCCGGGCGGGCTGGACGGACTGCTGGAGCTGCGCTCCCGCGACGGCTGGCGGACCGCCCGGCAGACCGGCGCCACGGCGTCCCCCGAGGCCGCCCCCTCCGCGGTGGCGCTCACCCCGCGTGGGAACTACGTGCTCAGCGGCCACCTGCCGGTGCTCTTCGGCAGCGGCGGACGCCAGACCGCCGACGGCTTCGTGCTGCGCCGCCTCTGAGCCGCGCACCGGGCGCCGTCCCACCCCTGCCGGCGGGGTGGGACGGCGCGGCCGTCCTCCCGGGCGCCGCGACCGCCGTCCCCACCACGCCCGACGGCTGGGCCGTCCGGCCCGGGCCCGCCGGGGTGCCCGGGCCCGTCCGGGCGCCCGGGCCCGTCCGGCGGCTTCAGGACCGCGGCACCGGGTTGCGGATGCCCTCGATCACCCGGACGAAGCTGTCCGCGCCGTGCCCCTCGGCGATCTGCCGGTCGATGAGCGCCTGGACCGGCGCCACCATGTCGACCCCGATTCCCTGCTCCAGGCTCGTCCGGGCGATCGCGTCCACCGCCGACTTGTTGAACAGCAGGCTCTGCACGTCGGTGGTGTAATCGCCCTTCTCGATGATCTCCGCGTACGACGGCAGGAGATCCGCCATGGACTTCAGCCACGGGACGAGCATCGAAACGAATTCCGTGGCCTTCGCCCCGGCCGTCCCGACCATCGCCGTGGCGTGGAAGAATCCGCCGAACATCGCGTACATTCCGGAAAGCAGGGCCAGGTCGTACAGCGAGGCCAGCCCGGCGTCCTCGCCGAAGTAGGTGCTGGCGCCCAGCAGGTCCAGCATCGCCCGGTGCTGCTCGAACGCCGTCCGCGACCCGCTGTACAGCAGCGACGAGCCGGGCCGTCCGATCATCTGCGGGACGGCGATCATGGCGCCGTCGAGGTAGTCGATGCCGTGCTCCGCCGCCCATGCCGCCGTCCGCCGCGCCTCGGCCGCGGTGGTGGTGGTGACGTTGACCAGCACCCGGCCGGACAGCAGGTCGGCCACCGGCTCCAGGGCCTCGTGCACCGAGGCGTGGTCCAGCAGGCAGGCGATCACCAGCGGGCTGGCGCCGACCGCCGCCCCGAGCGTCCCGGCGTCCACCGCGCCCCGCGCCACCAGCTCGTCCGCCTTTCCGGCCGAGCGGTTCCACACCGTGGTGGGGTGCCCGTTCGCCAGCAGCACCGCCGCGATCGCCTGCCCCATCGCCCCCAGACCGACGACCGAGACCGGGTTCGCGGCGGCGTTGTCCTCGTGCGCGTTCATTCGTGTACTCCCCTTCCACGCCCCGCGGGAAAATCCTGGCGGGGCGGATATCCGTGTTCTTCCGGCGCCACGTCCATGTTTTCCTCCCCGCCTTACAGACGACAAGTACCGACTAAAAAGTCAGGTACTTACCCCAGGGTGAGTGAGCACGCGTTCCCGCATTCCCGGCCCTTCCCGCCGGCGGTTCCGGGGCGGGCCGCTCCCTCACGCCAGGGCGTAGAAGGCGACCGCGGCGGCGGCCCCCACGTTCAGTGAGTCGACCTCGTGCGCCATCGGGATGCGCACCCGCTCGTCGGCGGCGCGCAGCGCGCGGGCGGTGAGGCCCTCCCCTTCGGCGCCCAGCATCACCGCCACCCGTTCGGGCAGCCGGCCGGCCACCTCGCGGATGTCCGTGGCCCCCTCCCCCGGTGTCAGCGCCAGCACCCGGAAGCCCGCCTCGCGCACCGCCGCCAGGCCGTCCGGCCAGCGCTCCTCGTCCAGTCGGGCGTAGGGCACGGTGAACACCGCGCCCATCGACACCTTCACCGCCCGCCGGTACAGCGGGTCGGCGCAGTCCGGGGAGAGCAGCACGCCGTCCATGCCGAGCGCGGCGGCGCTCCGGTAGATGGCCCCGACGTTGGTGTGGTCGACGATGCCCTCGAGGATGACGATCCGCCGGGCGGTGGCGAGCAGGTCGGCGGCGCTGGCCGGGGGCTTGCGGGCCATCGCGGCGAGCGCGCCGCGGTGCACGTGGTACCCGGTCACGCGTTCGGCGAGGTCGGGGCTGACCGCGTAGGTCTCTGCCGGGTTGTCGGCGATCACGTCGCGCATCACGTCGATCCACTTCGGCGTGAGCAGCATCGAACGCATCCGGTAGCCGGCGGCGAGCGCGCGGCGGATGACCTTCTCGCCCTCGGCGATGAAGAGGCCCTCGGCGGGCTCCCGGCGACGTCGCAGCTGGACGTCGGTGAGGTCGACGTAGTCCCGCAGGCGCGGGTCGGCCGGGTCCTCGATGGTGACGATCTCGCCCATGGTGATGCTGTTCCGGCCTCTCGGGTGTGCGGGTGTGCGGGTGTGCGGAGCACACCGAGGGTAGTCGGTGCGGCCCGGCCGCTCCCGGGCGCTCCGGGCCCGAGACGGGGTCCGGTACGGGTCCGGTACGGCGGTTGGTAGGCGGCCGGCGCGCGGGTGGTGCGGGAGCGGCGCGGACCCGGGCGCCTCTGCCGTCGGCGAAAGGTGCTTGACGGTCCGTCACGGTCGGGTATCTGCTGGGCGTCCGTCGTGCAGCCCTGAGATGACGGGAGTCGCCATGTCGCAGTCGTCAGCACAGCCGTCGCCGCCCACACCGCCCCCGCCCGAGTCCCGCCCGTTCCGCTTCGGGGTGAACCTGGTCACCACCGCCTCCCGGGACCAGTGGGCCGCCACCTGCCGCACGGTGGAGTCGCTCGGCTTCGACGTGCTGCTGGTGCCCGACCACATCGGCGCGCCGGCGCCGTTCCCCTCCCTGGTCGCGGCGGCCGAGGTGACGGAGCGTCCACGGCTGGGGACGTTCGTGCTCAACGCCGGCTTCTGGAATCCCACCCTGCTGGCCCGGGAGGCCGCCGGGACGGACGCCCTCACCGGCGGCCGGCTGGAGCTGGGCCTCGGCGCGGGGTACGTGCGGGCGGAGTTCGAGGACGCCGGCATCGAGTTCCATCCGGCCGGGGAGCGGGTGAACCACCTGGAGCGGACCGTCCGGGAGGTGCGCCGGCGCTTCGCGGACAAGGAGTTCCTGCCCCGGCCGACCCAGCCGGACGGCCCGCCGCTCCTGGTCGGCGGGCACGGACGGCGCACGCTGCGGCTGGCCGCCGAGCACGCCGACGTCGTGGGGTTCACGGCGGGGCGGGTGTCCCGCGACGGCAAGCTGACCCTGGCGCCCCGGGAGGAGTTCGCCGAGCGGGTCCGCCTGGTGCGCGAGGCGGCTGCCGGCCGCGCCGTGCAACCGGAGCTCAACCTGCTGATACAGCGGGTGCTGCTGACCGAGGACCGTCGGGCGGCGGTGCGGCCCTTCCTGCCCTACGCGAACGGGATGGACGAGGAGGAGCTGCTGCGCTGCCCGGTGCTGCTGGTGGGCACCGCCGAGCAGATCGCCGAGCAGCTGCGCCGGCAGCGCGAGGAGTTCGGCATCTCGTACGTCACCGTGCTGGAGCCGTCCATGGAGGCGTTCGGCCCGGTGATCGAGCTGCTGTCCTGAGGGGACATGACGGCCCGGACCGGCCCCGGAGCGCCTCGGCGGCCGGTCGGGGCCGGCGGCTCCGGGTGGGGCGGCGCGACGCGCCGGGGACCGCCGGGATTGCGCGGCACCGCGCGGCCCGAAGTGGCAGCATGCCAGCGAGGTCGACGCGCGGCGGAGAGGCAGTGGTGATGCGGTACGAGACGGTGGACGGGGACGAGATCGAGCGCCGGCTGGCCGAGCTGCCCGGCTGGGCCTTCGAGGGGGACGCGTTGCGCCGCCGCTACCGGTTGGAGCACGTGGCGGCGGCGATCATGGTGGCGCACATCGCGCAGGTGCAGAAGGAGCTGGACCACCACGCGGACCTGACGCTCGGCTACGACAGCGTCCAGGTGGCCACCACCACGCACGCCGTCGGCGGCCGGGTCACCGCGACGGACTTCGCCCTGGCCCACCGGATCGAGGAGGTGGCGAAGGCGCACGGCGCCAGCGGGTGAGGCGCCCTCCGCACACGGGTCGACGGCCCCGGTGTGCCCGGGCGGGGATGGCGTTCCGCGGTGGTGCCACAGGGATGGCGCGGGGGTTCCGCAGGGATGGCGCGGGGTTCCGCCGAGGGGGCCGTGGGGACGGGTCCTGCGCGGATGGGCGTGGACGGACTGCCCGGGCCCGGCCCTTCAGCGAGACCTACCGGCCGTGGAGGACCTTGCGTGCTGCCGAGCGCGCGTCCTGTCATGTGCGCGCTCCGAGTTATCCACAGGCTGCGCGACAAGGGCTGCGCTGGGTGACCGCCGCATGGGATCCTGAAGAAGGGGGCCCGCGGTCCCCCCTACGCAGGGTTGGGGGCCTGGCAGCGCGGCCGCCCGTTGGCAGAGTGCGAATCGCCGATGTGTCAGAAGCGCGCTACAACAAGCGCGCTACCGGGCGGGCGCCGAGGGGAACGGCACGCGCCCCACGGTGAATATCGGCCGCGCGCCCTCCACCCGCCTCCGTCGCACACCCTCCGCCCCGCCCCCGCTGCCGCCTCCATCGCCTGCCCGCCCGGGAGAAGCAGCCGGCACGCCGACGCCGCGCCCGCCCCGGGCGCGGCGTGGCGCGGCGCGCCCGCCGGGCGGGGGCGGTCAGCGCTCGCCGCGCGAGACGGCGACGACGTCCCCGACCACGATGATCGCGGGCGGGCGGACGGCCTCCGCCCTGACCACCTCGGCGACGGTGGCCAGCGTCGCGTCCACCCGGCGCTGGCCGGCGGTGGTGCCCTCCTGGATCACGGCGACCGGGGTGGCGCCGTCGCGGCCGTGGGCGATCAGCGTGTCGGCGATCGCGCCGATCCGCTCGACCGCCATCAGCAGCACGAGCGTGCCGCGCATCCCGGCGAGCGCCTGCCAGTTCACCAGGGAGGCGGGGTTGTCGGGGGCGACGTGCCCGGAGACCACCGTGAACTCGTGGGCCACCCCGCGGTGGGTGACCGGGACGCCGGCGACGGCCGGAACCGCGACCGAGCTGGTGATGCCCGGCACCACCGTGCACGGGATGCCCGCCTCGGCGCAGGCCAGGACCTCCTCGTAGCCGCGGCCGAAGACGAAGGAGTCGCCCCCCTTGAGGCGGACGACGAACTTGCCTGCCTTGGCCCGCTCCACGATGGTCTCGTTGATGACGTCCTGCGCCATGGCCCGGCCGTAGGGGATCTTGGCGGCGTCGACCACCTCGACGTCCGCCGGCAACTCGTCGAGCAGGGCCCGCGGGGCGAGGCGGTCGGCCACGACGACGTCGGCCTCGGCGAGCAGTCGGCGGCCCCGGACGGTGATCAGGTCCGGGTCGCCGGGGCCGGCGCCGACCAGGGCGACGCCGCCCTCGCGGGCGCGGAAGTGCGGGGCGCGCAGTTCGCCGGAACGCAGGCGGTCGAGGGCGGCGTCGCGGACGGCGGCGGCGCGGCGGGGGTCGCCGCCGGCGAGGACGGCGACGGTGACGCCGTCGGAGCGCCCGGTGGCGGGGGTGTGGGCGGTGGCGCGCTCGGCGTCGTCGCTGCGGACGCAGAACACCCGGCGGCGCTCGGCCTCGGCGGAGACCGCCTCGTTGACGGCCGGGGCGTCGGTGGCGACCACCACGTACCAGGCGCCGTCGAGGTCGCCGTCGGCGTACCCCCGGCGCTCCCAGCGGATCTCCCCGGCGTCGGCCATGGCCTCGACGGCGGGGGTGGCGGTGGGCGCGATGACCAGGACGTCGGCGCCCGCGTCGACGAGGCCGGGCAGGCGGCGCTGCGCCACGTGTCCGGCACCGACCACCACGACCCGTCGCCCGGCGAGACGGAGCCCCGCCGGGTAGATGTGGGGGGCGGGACGCTGTGCGGGGCTGGTCATGCGTGTGTCCTTAACGGCCGAGCGGTCTGACGTGCTCATCATCCCCCAGGTGGGGCGGGTGGTGAACGGGCGGTTCGAGGGGCGGGATCCTCACACTGTGAGGACCCCGTCCGTGAGGCCGTCGGCCGGTCGGCCCCGGCCCGCGCCGGCAGGGTCCACCCGTGGGCCGTTTGCCGTTCCGGCAATTTCCCTCGACTCCGCCACGGCGGTCCGCCCAGGATCGACCGCACGGGGCGGTCGCCCACCCGGGCGGAGCCCACCGTCGCCGTTCCCGCCGGAGGCAGCGTTGCCGCAATCCGCCCACGGGCCACACGATCTGACGCACCGACTGGTGGCCACGCCGGCCGGCCGCACCCACCTGGTGGAGCAGGGCAGCGGCCCGCTGGTCCTCCTGGTCCACGGCTTCCCGGAGTCCTGGTACTCGTGGCGCCAGCAGCTCCCGGCCCTCGCCGCGGCGGGCTACCGCGCGGTCGCGATCGACGTCCGGGGCTACGGCCGTTCGTCCCGCCCCGGCCGGGTCGGGGCGTACCGGATGGTCGAGCTCGTCGAGGACAACGCCGCCGTGGTCCGTGCCCTCGGCGAGGAGACCGCCGTGATCGTGGGGCACGACTGGGGTTCGGGCATCGCCGCCAACAGCGCCCTGCTCCGGCCGGACGTCTTCACCGCGGTCGGGCTGCTGAGCGTCCCCTACTCGCCACGGGGCGGGATCCGCCCCACCGAGGCCTTCTCCCGGATCGGCGGGGAGGAGGAGTTCTACGTCAGCTACTTCCAGGAGCCGGGACGGGCGGAGGCCGAGATCGAGCCCGACGTCCGGGGCTGGCTGGCCGGGTTCTACGCCGGGCTCTCGGCCGACACCATGCCGCCGGCCGGGGAGGGCAGCCTGTTCTTCGTGCCGCGCGGCGGGAGGCTCTCCGACCGCTTCCCCTCCACCGGCCGCCTGCCGGCCTGGCTCACCGAGGCGGACCTGGACTTCTACGCGGGCGAGTTCGAGCGGACGGGGCTGACCGGCGCCCTCAACCGCTACCGCAACGTCGACCGGGACTGGGCCGACCTCGCCGCCTGGGACTCGGCGCCCATCCCGCAGCCCTCGCTGTTCATCGGCGGCGCCCTGGACTCCTCGACCGCGTGGCTGGCCGACGCGATCGCGGCCCACCCCACCACGCTGCCCGGCGTGATGGGCTCGCACCTCCTCGACGGCTGCGGCCACTGGATCCAGCAGGAGCGCGCCGAGGAGGTCAACCGGCTCCTCCTCGACTGGCTGCGCGGCGTCCGCGGCCCGTAGCCCCGCGCCCGTCCGCCGCCTGACGGTGCGGGCCCCGCCGAGGCGGGGCCCGCACGCTTCAGCGGGACCGGTTCACCGCTTCTCGGTCACCCCGGCCTGGTCGAAGGTGGCGACGTCGTGCATGGCCCGGGCGGCGCTCTGCACCAGCGGCAGCGCCAGCAGCGCCCCCGCTCCCTCGCCGATCCGCAGGTCGAGGTCGACCAGCGGGCGCAGCCCCAGCTTGGCCAGGGCGGCGCGGTGGCCCGGCTCCGCCGAGCGCTGCCCGGCCACGCAGGCGGCCAGCACCTCCGGCGCGATCGCCTTGGCCACCAGGGCGGCGGCGCCCGCCACCGTGCCGTCCAGGATCACCGGGGTGCGCAGCGACGCCGAGCCGAGCATCAGCCCGACCAGGCCGGCGTGCTCCAGCCCGCCCAGGGCGGCCAGCACGCCGATCGGGTCGGCCGGGTCGGGGGTGTGCAGCGCCAGCGCGGCGCGCACCGCCTCCGCCTTGCGGACCTGGACCTGCTCGTCCACCCCGCTGCCCCGGTCGGTCAGCTCCGCCGGGTCCGTGCCGGTGAGGGCGGCGATCAGGGCGATCGAGGCGGTGGTGTTGGCCACCCCCATGTCACCGGTGACCAGCGCGCGGTTGCCGGCGTCGATGAGGTCGCGGGCGATCTCGATGCCGATCTCGATGCCCGCCAGGGCCTCCTCACGGCTCATCGCCGGTCCGGTGGTGATGTCCCCGGTGCCCGCCCGCAGCCGGCGCGGCAGCAGGCCGGGCCGGAGTTCGACGGGCTCGCGCAGCCCCATGTCCACGACCACCACCTCGGCGCCCACCTGCGCGGCGAAGGCGTTGACCACTCCCCCGCCGTCCAGGAAGTTGCGCACCATCTGCCCGGTGACCTCCTGCTCCCAGGCGCTGACCCCCTGGGCGTGCACGCCGTGGTCGCCGGCGAAGACCACCACGGCGGCCGGCTCCGGCACCGGCGGCGGGCACTTGCGGGACAGTCCGCACAGCTGCGCCGAGATGATCTCCAGCATGCCGAGCGAGCCGGACGGCTTGGTCATCCGCTTCTGCCGGTCCCAGGCCGCGCCCAGGGCCTTCGCGTCCAGGGGGCGGATGCCGCGCAGCGTCTCCTCCAGGAGGGTGCGCGGGGACTCGCCGGGCAGCGCGCGCCGCCCGTACTCCTCCTCGTGCACGACCCAGGACAGCGGACGCCGCCGGTCCCCGCCGCCCACCGCGGGCTCCGGCTCCTCGGCGAACTCCTGGACGTAGCCCAGGCACAGGTAGGCGACGACGCCGAGGTGGCCGGGCAGGCCGAGCGAGGAGACCACCTCGGCCTCGTCGAAGAAGTGCACCCAGCCGACGCCGAGGCCCTCGGCGCGGGCGGCCAGCAGCAGGTTCTCCACCGCCAGCGCGCCGGACAGCGGGGCGCTGTCCGGCGGGTTGTGCCGTCCGCCCCGGGAGGGGTCGACGGTGACGACGACGTTCACCGGGGTCTGCAGGATGGCGTCGGCGGAGAGCTCCCGCACCTGCCGGGCACGGCCCTTGGGCAGTTGGGCCCGGTACGCCTCCTGCTGCCGGACGGCGAGCTGGTGCATCCGGGCGCGGGTCTTGGAGGAGCGGACCACCACGAAGTCCCACGGCTGGGCGTAGCCGGTGGTGGGGGCGGTGTGCGCGGCCTCCAGGACCCGGATCAGCACGTCGTGCGGGATGGGGTCGGGGCGGAAGCCGGCGCGCACGTCCCGCCGCTCCCGGATGACCCGGTGCACGGCGTCGCGGGCGGCGTCGTCGTACCCGGGCGCGGCCGGTCCGTCCGGCACCCGAGGTGCGGGTATGCCGTCCGTGGCCTCCCCGGCGGCACCCGCGGGGTGCGCCGTGACCGGCTGTTCGGCCTCCAGTAGGGCCTCGCCGGGGGCCTGCTGACCGGGCATTGCTTCCACGCCTCCATCCGCGCTGTCCTGCTTCGGCACCGCTTCACCGGGCACGGCGGGGGCTTCCTGCCGTTCTGCCTGCCCGGGCTCGGCCGACTGTTCCGTTCGTTCCGGCTGCTCCGCCGGCGCCTGCTCCGGCTGCTCCGGCTGGTTCGGCTGTTCCGGCTCGCTCGACCGCTCCGGCTGGTTCGCCGGCTGGGCCGGCGCGGCGTCCGGGGCTCCTTCGGCCTCCGCCGCAGGCTCGGCCGGCTCGGCCGGTTGCGCCGGCTCCGCCGGTTGCGCCGGCTCGGCCGGTTGCGCGGGCTCGGCCGGTTGCGCGGGCTCGGCCGGGGCCGGGGCGGGCTGCTCCGCCGGCGCCTCCTGGGGTGCGGGTTCGCTCGGGTCCGTCGCCTCCGCCGGTGCCACGGGTTCCGCGGCGGCCGCCGTCTCGCCCTCGGCCGGGGCGGCGGGGCTCGCGCCCTCCGGTGCCGGCGGGGCCCCGGTCGGCGACGCCGCCTCAGTCACCGGCGCGCCGGGGGCCTCGGGCGCGGCGGCCGCGGGGCCTTCGAGGGCCACCAGCTGGGTCTCGCGCTGCTCCTGGGGCTGTGCGGTCGGCTGGGGCTGCGAGCTCGGCAGGGGCTGTGCGGTCGGCTCCGCGGCAGCCACGGCCGCAGCCGGGGTCTCCGCCTCCGGCTGCCCCCCAGCCGTCTCCACGGGCTCCGTCGTCCCCACGGGCTCCGCCGGCTCGGCGGCCTGCTCGGCCCCGTCGGCGGGCGCGGTGGGCTCGGCCTCGGCGGCCGGCGGCGCGAACGGCTCGACCCCCGCGCCCTCCGCCTCCGCGACCTCGACCTCGCCCTCCGCCGCGGCGAGGGCGGCGGCCGTCAGCGGCGGCGGCAGCGGAACCGCCCCGACCGGGGACGGCGGACGCGTCGCCGCGGGCGCCACGGCGAGCTGGGCGGTCACCAGATCCGCCGGGATTCCGGCGACGGCGTGGGTGGTGGGCCCGGAGGGCTCCGCGGGCGACGTCGTGCCTTCCGGCTCGCCGGCCGTCCCCTCGTCCTCGCCGGTGACCGCCGGGGTGGACGCGGCGCCCTCGGCGCCGTCCGCCGGGGCGGGCGGCGCGGTCGGGGCCGCGTCGGACACGCCGCCCGCCGGCTCCGGCGCCTCCGGCTGGGAGGTCGCCGAGTGGTCCGCCGCGTCGGCTCCGGCCGCGTGGGCCGGCGCTGCGGCGTCGCTCGGAACGGCCGGTTCGGGCTGTTCGGGCACGGCGGCCGGTTCCGCCGGCGGGGTCGCCTGCTCGGGAGCGACCGGAGCCGGCACCGGGGTGGCGCTGGCCGCGGCCCCTTCCGGCGACGGCGTGGGCGGCTCGGTGGTCGTCTCGCCGGCCGGCGAGACGTCGCCGGGCGCGCCGTCAGCCGGCGCCTCCAGTGGAGCCGAACCGGCCTGGGGTGCTTCCGCCTGGGGTGCCTCGGCCTGGACCGCCTCGGCGTGGGCGGGCTCCGCCTGGGGCGACGGGAGGATCGCGGCGTCGTCGGTGCCGGCCGCCGTCACCGCCCCCGTCTGGTCGGGCGTCACGGCCTGCGGGGAGACCGCGGCGTCGGCCTGCTGGGGGGCGCCGACCACCGGTGTCCCGGCCGGCGCGGGCTGGGCCTCCACGGCCTGCTCCGGCACGGCAGGCGCGGCGGGCGTGGCCACCGGGGCGGCCGGCGCCACGGGCGCGGGCTCGGGGGCGGGCTGCGGAGCCACCGGCGGACACGGCGCCTCGGCGGCCGGCTCGCCCACGGCGGCCGGCCCACCCACGGTCGGCTGCTCCGGCACGGTGGGCTGCGGGCCCGGGGCGGGCGCGGTCGCCGGCGCCAGCTCGTCCGCGGGTGCCGCCGTCGCGGCGGCCACGACCACCGCCGGCTGTTCCTGTCCGACCGCGGCCGACGGCTCCGGCCCGGCCTGTTCCGGCGCGGCCTGCTCGTGCGCCGACTCCACCGGCTGCGCCGGGACGGACGGCTCCACGGGCTGAGCCGCCGGCACGGCGGGCGCGGCCGGTGCCGCCGGGGCAGCCTGGGCCTCGGGCTCCGGCTGGGGAGCCACCGGCGGGACCGGCGCGGGGGCGGCCGTGGTCGGCCCTCGGTCGGCGAGCGACCGGACCGGGACCGATCCGGTGCTGAAGGTCTGCGCGGGCGGCCCGGCGTGCAGCGGACGGCGCTGCTGGGCCGCGCCCAGCGGCTGCACCGTGGGGTAGCGCGGCGGGGCCGGCGCCACCGGGCCGGACTGGGCGCCCGGGGCGGACTGGGCGCCCGGGGCGGGACGAGGCGGCTGGCCGGAGGGCGCGCCGGCCGCGGCCGCGTGGCCGCCGTCGGTCGGGCCGAAGGCGTCGGGCCCGGCCTGCGGGGGGACCTGCGGGGCGGTCAGGTCGCCGGTGCCGAACGCGACCTGCGGCTGCCCGGCCGGCTCGGCGGCGCCCGGCATGCCGGGGCCGCCCGGCGCACCGGGCACCCCCGGCGCGTCGGGCGCGGTCGGGGCGGTGGGCGCGGTCGGGGCGGTGGGCGTCGGGATGGGCGGCCCCGCCGGGATCGGCGTGGTGAGCTCCGGCCCCACCTGGAGCGGACCGGAGACGGGCCCGGGCTGCCCCGGAATGAACGGCACGGCCGGGTAGGGGGTGCCGACGGCCCCGTAGGTGGCCGCGGCGAGCGGGTCGAGGCCGTGCGGCGGCGGCTCCTCCGCCACCGGCCAGCCGGCCGACTCGTCGTCGGAGAGCAGCAGCGGCCCGCCACGGGCCCCGAGCCCCAGCGGCCGGCCCTGCTCCTCACCGGGCGCGTCGACGAGCGGGACGTCCCCCTCCCCGGGCCCTGCGGGGAGCAGGCCCTCGGGACCGTGGCCGGGGTAGGCGCCGGCCGGGTACCCGGTGGTCGGGCCCGCCGGGTACCCGGCGGTGGGCCCGGCCGGGTACCCGGTGGTCGGGCCGGACGGGCCGGCGGGATGCACCACGGGGTCGCTCCAGCTGCCCTGACGCCCCGGCATGACCAGCGAGTCGTCGTCCGGGAGGGCGTCGGAGTCGTCGTCGGGCTCGTCGATGAAGGTGAAGGCCGGGTGGACCGGCACCGCTCCGCCGGGCGGGACGGGTCCGCCCGGCGCCCCGTAGGGGCCCGTCGCCGGCACGCCGTAGGTTTCCGGCGCACCGTAGGGGCCACCCGCCGGCTGTGCACCGGCCGGGTCCATCGGGCGCCCCGGTGTCCCCTCCGGGGGGAGGTGACCGGTCTCGCTCATGTACTCCACTCCTTCGCCGGGACGCCCGCCGGCTCTCGTTGGCTGCTCATGGCCCGCCCCGCCGGCCGCGGGAAGGGCGCTCGGTCACGATCGGACAACGACAGTCTCCGGCGTAGCGGCACGTCCGTCCTGCCGATCCCCGACATTCTTTCGGGCGGGGACCCACATCGGCCAACCAGGGTCGATACCGGGCGGCGATCCAACCCTTCCGGTAACCGTTCGAACACCCACCGAAGCGGGTGCGGCGGTGGACGGCGGGGCGCCGGGCTGACGGCGGGTCGGCGCGGCGCCGCGGCGGACGGGCCGGCCGCCGAGGTGGCGCCGCCTCAGCCGCGTGCCGGCTCGGCGCGTCCGGGCGAGCCCCACAGCATGAAGGTGGGTCCGGCCGCGGCGAAGCGGTGCACTCCGCCGGCCAGCGGGGCGAGCCGGGAGGCCTGGAGCAGCACGCCGTCGCAGGCGTAGCCGTGCTCGGCGAACGCCTCCCGGATGCGCTCGACCCACTGCACGGCGGTCACCACGGCCACCAGGCGTTCGGGACGGCGGGCCAGGCAGGCGGACACCACCGTGGGGCCGCCGGCGGCCACGAACACGGTGTCCGGTTGCGGGAGCCGGGCGAGCGCCGCGGGGGCCTCGCCGCGCACCACCTGGACCTCCACCCCGTGCGCGCCCGCGTTGGCGGTGACGGCCTCGCAGGCGGCGGCGTCCCGGTCGACGGCCACCACGGCGGCGCCGAAGCGGGCGGCCTCCACGGAGAGCGATCCGCTGCCCGCGCCGACGTCCCACAGCAGGTCGCCGGGGCGCGGGCCGAGTCGGGCCAGGGCGAGGGCGCGCACCTCGGCGTTGAGCACCACCGAGTCGCGGTGCAGGTAGCGCTGCTCGGGCAGCGCCCAGCCGCGCACCGCGCCGGGGTGGTCCACCGGGTGGCCGGCGATCCAGCCGTAGGGGGCGGTGCCGCCCGTGCCGCTGCCGAGGGCGGGGGCGTCGCGGCCCAGCACGGCCGGGACGGTGCCGCCGGTGGCCGGGCCGCGCACGCCGGTGGCGGGGCCGGGGAGGGCGGCCGGCGATCCCGGGCCGGCGCCGGCGCGGATCCGCGGGGGCAGGCCGGTGACGAGCACGATGTTGGGTTCCCGCCAGGAGCCGTCGGCCACCCGGTCCGCGGTGAGCACGGACACCGTCTCCTCGGGGGTGCCGAGCGCCTCGCAGACCACGAAGGTGCGCGGCAGGTCCCGCAGCAGCAGGGCGAGTTCGGCGGGGCCGGCGCCGGCGCCGGTGAGCACGGCCACCTTGGGGTGGGCGCGGCAGACGTTGACGGCGCGGCGCAGGTTGCCGCCGGCGGCGTTGACCACCAGCGCGTCGTCCCAGGGCATGCCGGCCCGGGCGAAGGCGGCGGCGACCGAGGAGACCGCCGGGACGACCTCGACCTCCAGGCCGAACTCGGGGCGGCGCAGCGCGCGGACGATGCCGAAGAACCCGGGGTCGCCAGCGGTGAGGACCACGGGGGAGCCGCGGTGGGCGGCGGCGCGGCGCGCGGTGTCCTCCAGGGAGCCGGGGAGTTCGCGGGCGGCGTTCGGCGGGAGGGGGACGCTGTCCAGGTGGCGGCGGGCGCCGATGACGAGCGTCGCGGAGGCGAGCGCCGCGCGGGCCGCGTCGGACAGCGGCGATCCGTCCCATCCCACCACCACGACCCGGTCGGCCATGCCCTCGCTGCTCCCCTACGACTGACTGGTCGACGCGGCCGGTCGACGCTGCTGACTGGACGTGATGACGAACGTGGTGACGGACGTGACGACGAACGTGGTTCCGGACGTCACCGGCCGGCCGGCGCGGGCCGTCCTCACGCCCGGAACCGGTGGGGGGACGCTATCGAAGCGGCCGGCCCGTCGTGGTAGCCGCCCTGCCCGACGGCGCCCTCGTCGTCCGGTTCCTCCAGCTCCAGGTCCTCCAGGTCCTCCGGCAGGAGGCCCCACAGGATCAGGTCGGTGCGGAACTCGTGCGTCCGGCTGCTGCTGTCGGCGTCGGGCAGCCGGACGAGCCCCGCGCTGCGCAGCACGCCCTCGCTGATGAAGCCGGCCTTGCGGGCGACCTGCTGGGGGGCGGCGTTGCCGGCGGCGGTGCGCATCTCGACGCGCGCGAAGCCGTGCTCCTCGAACAGCCACCGGGCGATGGCGAGGACCGCCTCCGGAGCGTACCCCTCGCCGCGCGCCCACGGGGCCGTGACCACGGTCAGGTCGGTGCTGCGGACCGCCCAGTCGGTGCCCTGGAGGGTGATCGAGCCCACCAGCCGGCCGGTCAGGTGCTCGCAGACGGCGAGGGCGAGCCCGTCGCCGTCCTCCCTCAGCCGGCGGGCGCCGTGGCGCACCCACTCCTCGGCGTGGCGCGCGGTGTAGGGGTGGGGGACGCGCAGCCAGGTGACGACGGCCTCGTCGTCCATCATGTCCACCAGCTGCGGGACGTCCTCCGCCTCGAAGCGCCGCAGCACCAACCGGTCGGTGCCGAGCGAGACATCGGGGAAGCTCGGGGTCATGCCGTCATCTCCTCGCCGTCTGGGCCGTCCGCGTGCGGGCCCCGTCCTGCCGACGGCTGGCAGGAGGGGGAGGAACCGTTCCGTCGCCCGGGTTCGACGTCTGTGCGTCAGCCGGGGTTGCGCGGACCGGAGTTCGTTCGGTGCGCGTACGGGTCCCCGGGGGAAGCATGCAACATCATCCGGCCCGAGCGCAGGTCCGGGGCGGTGCGGATTCGCGGCGGCGCGGCGGTTCGGCGGGGGCGCGTGCGGCGCGCGGGGGAATGGCGGGTTGACGCTGTGTGTCCGTGCGTTGGCCGCCTCGTGACCGCATCGTGGACACCTCCGGTCACCCGGGAGGGGGAGGCCGCGGGTCCTGCTACCGTCGGCTGCCGTGAGGGTTCACCACGTCGCAGGTGTCGGATACGACCGGGCCGCGGGGGCCTACGAGCGCTCCCGTCCTTCCTACCCCATGCCGGTGCTGGCCGAGCTGGCCGACGCGCTGCGCATGGAGCGCGGGCGCACGGTGGTCGACCTCGGGGCGGGCACGGGCAAGTTCACCCGGCTGTTGGCGTTGACCGGTGCCCGGGTGGTGGCGGTGGAGCCGGTGCGGGCCATGCGGGAGCGCCTGGCGGAGCTGCTGCCGACGGTGGAGGCGGTGGACGGCACGGCGGAGCACACCGGGCTGCCGGACGCCTCGGCGGACGTGGTGGTGGCGGCGCAGGCGTGGCACTGGTTCCGCGAGGAGGAGGCGCTGGCCGAGGTGGAGCGGGTGCTGCGGCCGGACGGGGCGCTGGCGCTGGTGTGGAACACCTACGACGAGTCGGTGCCGTGGGTGCGGGACTACCAGCAGGTGTACTTCCGGCGGGCTCCGGAGGGGCTGCCCGGCCACCGGGACGGGGCGTGGCGGGCGGCGCTGGAGGCCCGGCCGGGGTGGGGGCCGCTGTCCGAGCGGCACTTCCCGAACCCGCACCGGGTGAGCCGGGAGGGGGCGGTGGAGCGGATGCTCTCCAGCAGCCACATCGCGGCGGGGGCGGACACCGAGCGGGTGCGGGCGGAGGTCGAGGCGGTGCTCCAGGCGCATCCGCAGACCCGGGACGCCGACCACGTGGAGCTGGCCTACACGACCGACGTGTACTGGACGCGGCGCCGGCCGGCCGGCTGAGCGTTCCGGCGCGGGCCGGCAGGTACGCCGACGCGGCCCGGTGCCCGGCGCTCCCGGTGTGGGGGCGCGGGCGCCGGGCCGCGTGCGTGCGGGGGCGTCCGGGCGTCAGTCGACGGCGACGACGGAGCCCTGGTAGGTCTCCTCGATGAACTGCTTGACCTCGTCGGACTTCAGCAGCTCGGCGAGGGTCTGCACCCGCGGGTCGTCCTCGTTGCCCTCCTTGACCACCAGGAGGTTGGCGTACGGGTTGCCCTCGGCCTCCTCGATGACGATGGCGTCCTCGGCGGGGCTGAGGTCGGCCTCGATCGCGTAGTTGCCGTTGATCACGGCGGCGTCCAGGTCCGGCAGGGAGCGCGGGATCTGGGCGGCCTCCAGCGGCTCGAAGACGAGGTTCTTCGGGTTCTCCGCGATGTCCGCCTCGGTGGCGGTGATGCCGGCGCCGTCCTTCAGGGTGATCAGGCCGTTGTCGGCGAGCAGGTTCAGCGCCCGGCCGCCGTTGGTGGCGTCGTTGGGGATGCCCACCGTGGCGCCGTCGGCGAGCGCGTCGAGGGAGTCGATCTTCTCGGAGTACAGGCCGAGCGGCTCCAGGTGGACGGGCTCGACGGCGACCAGGTGGGTGCCGTGCTCGGCCTGGAAGTCGTCCAGGTAGGGCTGGTGCTGGAAGTAGTTGGCGCCGACGGAGCCGTCCTCGGTGGCGGTGTTGGGCAGCACGTAGTCGCTGAACTCGCGGACCTCCAGCTCCAGGCCGGCCTCCTCGGCGAGGTTGTCCTTGACGAAGTTCAGGATGGCGGCGTGCGGCACCGGCGAGGCGGCGACCACGAGGGGGCCGTCGGGCAGGCCGGCGGCGTCGTCGCCGCCGTCGGCACCGCAGGCGGTGGCGGCGAGCAGGATGCCGGCGGTGGCGGCGGAGAGCGCGGCGAATCGGAAGGTACGCACGAAAAGTGCCTTTCTGTCTGGCCGGTGGGGACCGGTCCGGGTCTGTGCGAGGAAGGTCTGGGGCGCAGGGGCGCTCGGGTCGCGCGGGGCGGTGGCGCCCCGGCGCGGACGGCGGGCCCTAGCGGTGGGAGAGCCGGCGGGCGGCGAAGTCGCCGATCATCTGCACGATCTGCACGATGAGGATCAGCAGCACGACGGTGATCACCATCAGCTGCGTCTCGAAGCGGTAGTAGCCGTAGCGCACGGCGACGTCGCCGAGCCCGCCGCCGCCGACCGCGCCGGCCATGGCCGAGTAGCCGATCAGCGCGATCACCGTGGTGGTCAGCCCGGAGACGATGGAGGGCAGCGCCTCGGGCACCAGCACCTTGCGGACGACCGTCCAGGTTCCGGCGCCCATCGACTGGGCGGCCTCCACCAGGCCGGCGTCCACCTCGCGGACGGCCACCTCGACCAGCCGGGCGAAGAACGGGATGGCGCCGATGGTGAGCGGCACCATCGCCGCCTCCGGCCCGATGGAGGTGCCCACGACGAAGCGGGTGAACGGGATCAGCGCGATCATCAGGATCAGGAAGGGCAGCGAACGGCCGATGTTCACCACCAGGCCGAGCACCCGGTTCACGGTGGCGCTGCGCAGCAGGCCGCCGTTGTCGGTGAGCACCAGGAGCACGCCCAGCGGCAGGCCGAGCACCAGGGCGAGCAGCGTGGAGACGCCGACCATGTACAGGGTGTCCCAGGTGGCCTCGGTGAGGATCGGCCCCATCTCGTCCCAGGTCACGCCCGGTCCTCCTTCTCGCCCCGCTCGTTGCTGGTGGTCGGCTGGTCGCTGGCGGCCGGCTGGTCGGTGGTCGCCGGCTCGGTCGCGGCGGCCGGCTTCGCGCCGGCCGGCTGGTCGTCGTCGGGGAGCAGCTGGGTGCCCAGTTCCTCGGCGCCGTCCAGCAGCCGCTCCTGCACGGCGGTCCCGGCGGCCGGCGGCCGCGGCTCACCGCTGACCACCGTCACCTGGAGCCCCTTCTCGCGCAGGAAGCCGATCGGCACCACGTTCTGCTCGAAGTCGCCCGGCAGCTCCAGCCGCATCCGGCCGACCTGCCGGCCGCCGATCGTCTCGATGGAGGCGCCCAGGATGCTGGGGTCGACCGTGTAGGTGCGGGCGAGCTGGGCGATCACCGGCTGACCGGAGGACTCCCCGTGGAAGGTGATCTCGATGACCGTGCCGCCCTCGCGGGTCGGCGCGGCGCCCAGCGGGAACAGCTCGCGGGCCAGCTCCGAGCCGGGCGTGGCGAGCAGGTCGGCGACCCGCCCGGACTCCACGATCCGGCCGGAGCGCATCAGCGCGGCGGAGTCGCAGACCGCCTTGACCACGTCCATCTCGTGGGTGATCAGCAGCACGGTCAGGCCGAGGTCGCGGTTGAGGTCGCGCAGCAGCTTCAGGATGGAGCGGGTGGTCTCCGGGTCCAGGGCGGAGGTGGCCTCGTCGGAGAGGAGCACCTTCGGCTTGGCGGCGAGGGCCCGGGCGATGCCGACGCGCTGCTTCTGGCCGCCGGAGAGCTGCGCCGGGTAGGCGGTGGCCCGGTCGGCCAGCCCGACCAGCTCCAGCAGCTCGGTGGCGCGGGTGGCGCGTTCCCGGCGGCCGAGGCCCAGGATCTCCAGCGGCAGCTCCACGTTCTCCCTGGCCGTGCGGCTGGAGAGCAGGTTGAAGTGCTGGAAGATCATGCCGATCTGCTGCCGCGCCCGGCGCAGGGCGGGACCGGAGAGCGCCGTCAGCTCGGTGCCGTCGACGGTGACCGTGCCGGAGGTCGGGCGCTCCAGGAGGTTGACGCAGCGGATCAGCGAGCTCTTGCCCGCCCCGCTGCGGCCGACGACTCCGAACACCTCGCCTTCCGGCACGTGCAGGTCGACGCCGTCCAGGGCGACGACCTCCCGCTGGCGCGATCGGTAGACCTTGCGCAGATCGGTGGTTGTGATCACAGAACTTCCGGACTGTCGGAAAGCACGGCGGTCTGCCGCACAGCGGACATTTCGATCATAAAAGGATGATGAGCCGCTTAACGTTCCGCCCCACCCGGGGCACCGCCCGCGGCGCCGGGCGCCGCGCACCGCGCATACCAGGGCCCTGAGCTGGGGTTTCCCATGGGCGAGGAGGTCGCACCGGGAGGCCGGGGCCCGCCCTCGGGGCGGCGGCGGTGTGAGGAGGGGAACGCGTCTCGCTTCGGGGCGCGAGGCTCGGCGGGGGCCCTCAGCAGGCACACATTCGCGGAGCGACGCACATGCGACGACACCCCAGCGCCATGGCGCCGTGGGGGATGCTGTCCGTCGCAGTCGCAGTCATGCCGGTCAGTAAATCAGACGGGTTACACGGACCTCAAACCCGGTTACCGAACAGTTAAGCGGCGGCGGTGCGAGCGGGCACGCCCGCCTTCGGGTGTCGCCGCGGGGGCCGGCACGGCGTCGTTCCGGGCCCCGGGCCACTACGCCTCGAACACCCCGTTTCCCAGCGGAAACCACTCTCCGCTATGAATGTGTCCCGGAGAGCGATCATCGGTGTGCGCGGCGACCGCGCGGGATGTGGGAGGGGCGCGTTGTCCTCATCGAAGCCGCGGGACCGCCGGCTCGACTACCAGGTCTCCCTCACCCTCACCCCGGAGGCGATCCCCACCATCCGCAACGCGGTGCGCGCGCGGCTGACGAGCAGCGACACCGGACGGGCGCACACCCACGACGCCTGCCTGGTGGTCACCGAACTGCTGGACAACGTGCTGCGGCACACGCCCACCGGATTCGCCGAGCTCACCGTGACCACCATGGCGGACGACGTGACCCCGGCACTCGACCACCTGCTCATCACCGTCTTCGACCGCGATCCGAACCCGCTGCGGGTCTGCCCGGTCTCCCGGCGGCCGAACTGGAGCCGGGACCGCGGCCGCGGCCTCACCCACGTCTCGCTGACCGCCTGGAGCTGGGGCGTGCGGCAGATCACACACCCGGAGCACGGGCCGGGCAAGGAGGTCTGGGTCCTGCTGCGCTCCCCCGGCCCCGGCCCGCTCGCCGGATGACCGCCCAGTCGTCCAGGGCCCTACGGCCGGCCGGGGGCGACGAACGGATCCGGAATGGGGGTGTCCGCGGAGGGACGGAGCCGCTCGACGCGCTCGACGCGCTCGGCATGGTTCCAGGCCTGCAGCCGGTTCCCCAGCGCCGCCCCGCCCACCAGGGCCAGCACGATCGCCGCGGCCAGCAGCAGCGCCCCGCGCCGACCACCGGCCGCGCGGCTCCCCGTGTTCCCCGTCGTGTTCCCAGGCGTACTCACAGCCGGCCGAGCACCCTCTCCGCGACCGCCACCGCGACCGCCCTCGCCCGGGCCGGGTCGGTGGGGGTGGCCGAGTAGTCCACGGTCAGCAGGTCCCGTCCGAGCAGCACGGTCACCTCGGCGGTCACCCAGCGCCCGCCGGCCGCTCCACCGCTCTCCTCGGCGACCTCCACGAAGGCGGCCTCGCCGACGCCCGGGAGGTCCTCCGGCGCGCCGCGGTCACCCGCCGCGTACTCCCTGCTCCAGGTGAAGGCCTCGCGCGCCTCGCCCCAGCCGTCGCCGGTACGGGTGTCGCCGTGCCGGGTGAGGCCGAGGTACAGCGTGGCCCGGGGGCCCTCGCCGCTCCCGTCCGGCGTCCCCGGGGAGAGCACCTCGCAGTACGCCCTGGACTCCACCGCGTTCCAGGGATCGGTCCGGCTGCTCTCCACCCCCTGCGGCACGATCCGCCGCAGGTCCTCGGCCTCCACCAGCCGGCACAGGTCCGCCGGGGCGGCCTCGGCCTCGCCGTCGCCCAGGAGCAACCAGCCGAACACGGTGGCCATCACGAACGCGGTGAGCACACCGCCCGCACCCAGGACACGAGCGAGGACGGCGAGTCGAGCCAGCTGCCGCTCCGCGAGCTGTCGCTGGGCCAGCGGTCCGGTCACGGTTTTTCCCCCCGGAGTGATGGTCCGACTCTACAGCGGCGCCCGGCCGCCGGGACCCTGATTCCGGTGTTCCGGCGGCCAGGCGGCCCCGGGGGAGGGGCGCGGCGGCGTCAGCCGGCGAACAGCTCGCGGGCGGCCACCGCCGTGTCCGGCTGGTCGGCGAAGACGCCGTCCACGCCCTGCTCGACGTACAGCTCGTACAGCGGCCACACGTCACCGTAGGCGGCCGGGTCCGAGCCGCTGCGCAGGGACGGCGGCAGGAAGTTGTTCTCGTTGCGCACCGTCCACACGTACACCTCCAGCTTCTCCCGGTGCGCGTCCGCGACCAGGGTGGTGGGCGCGCCGACCGTGCCGTCCGCGCCCCAGGGCGCGATCAGCCGCTGCTCCGGGCCGATCGCGTCGGCGAAGCCGGCGATCCAGTCCAGCCCGCGCGGCGTGGCCAGGTCGGCGTAGCTGCGCGGGTCGCCGGAGACGACGAAGTCGTAGGGCCGGCCGCTGTTGCTGAGCAGCATGGCCAGGTCCACCTGCACCATGCGGTTGAGCCGCTGGAGCGCGCCGGCCTCGAAGGACTGCACCACCACCGGGTCGTTGCGGTCGTCCCAGTTGTTGGCGCGCAGCACCTGCGCCACCCGCTCCTCCAGGCCGAGGCCGATGCCGCGGAAGTAGGTGGGGTGCTTCATCTCCGGGGCGATGCCGATGGTGCGCCCGGTCTCCCGGCTGGCCCGGCGGGCCAGGTCGATGACCTCCTGGAGGGTCGGGATCTCGTACAGCCCGTCGTAGAGGGTGTTCTCCTGGCGCAGCTGGGGGAGCCGCTCCTTGGCCCGCAGCGTCTTCAGTTCGGCGAGGGTGAAGTCCTCGGTGAACCAGCCGGTGACCTCGGTGCCGTCGATGACCTTGGTGCGCTTGCGGTCCGCGAACTCCGGGTGGTCGGCGACGTCGGTGGTGCCGGAGATCTCGTTCTCGTGGCGGACGACGAGCTGCCCGTCCCGGGTGGCGACCAGGTCCGGCTCGATGACGTCCGCGCCCATGCCGATGGCCAGCTCGTAGGCCGCGAGGGTGTGCTCGGGGCGGTAGCCGCTGGCGCCGCGGTGCGCGATCACCTCGAACGCCGGCTGCTCGCCGTGCGCGGAGCGCGCCGCCTCGGCGGCGGGTGCCGGCGCGGCGCCCGCGCGCGGGGCGGTGACGGCCAGGCCGACGACGGCCAGGGCCGCGAAGGAACCGGCCAACGTGCGACTGCTCAGACGGCGCATGGGAACTCCTCGGGTCGGGAACGCGCGCCCATCGAAGCGGTGCCGGGCGACATCCGGGCGAACGGCGGGCGACGGGTAGTTGACGAGCCCCCGCGCGACCGCGGCCCGGGTCGAATGGCGCGTCGGGTCCCGGCCCATCGGGCACAATCGGGGTGATGGACCTCAGTGCCAACCCCCACGCCGACGACGGCGCCGGCCCCGCGCCACCCGCCCCGTGCGCGACCGGATCCGACGGCTTCAGCGCCTGCCACGGGCGGGCACTGCGCCCCCTGGTGGCCGACGCCGCGTCGGACCTCGTGCTGATCGGCGGGCACGCCCTGCGCGCCCACGGCGTGCTGGACCGCCCGTGCGCGGGGCTGGGGCTGGCGACCGACTCGCAGACGCCGCTGCCGGACATCTGCCGGGTGGCCGAGGCGGCGCTGGCCGCCGCCGGTCTGGCCGTGCGGGTGACGGACCGCCAGGCGCGCACCGCCGGGATCGCCGTGCGCGATCCGGACTGCGGGCACACCACGTCGGTGCGGCTCTTCAAGGACGCGCTGGACCCGACCACGCGGTCGGCGGCGCGCTGCGGGAGCGCGATCGTGCCGGTGGCCGGCTGGAAGGACACCGGCGGCCTGAAGGTCCGCGCGCTGCTGGACCGCGGCGCGCCGCAGGACTACGTCGATCTGCACGCGCTGTCCGACCGGCGCACCTGGCCGGAGCTGGAGAACCTCGGCCGCCGGCACGCGCCGGAGCTGGATCCCGACCTGCTGCTGGCCCGCCTCGCCATGTCGGCGCGGGTGCCGGACGACCGGTTCGCCCGGCTGGGCCTGGACGAGGACGGGATCGGGACGCTGCGGGTGTGGCTCCAGGGCTGGGTGACGGACCTGTCCGAGCGCCTGGCCGAGGAACGGGTGCTGTGGCGCTCGATGCTGCCCTGGCTGTCCTGAGCGCCCGCGTCACGGGCGGGACCGGCCCCGCGAGGACGCGCCGGGGGCGGGTTCTCGCGGGGCCGGCCCTTCGACGGCGCGCCCCGGGCGGCGGCCGTTACTTGCCGGCCGCCCAGGCGCGCTGGGTGGCCAGGTCGGCGCGGACCTCGGCGAGCTGTTCGGCGACCCGCTCCGGCGCGGTGCCGCCGCGGCCGTTGCGGGAGGCCAGCGCCCCGCGCACGTCCAGCACCTCGCGCACCTCGGGGCGCAGGTGCTCGGAGATGGCGGCGAGTTGCTCGTCGGTCAGCTCGTCCAGCTCCATGCCGCGCGGCTCGCAGAACTTCACGCACTCCCCGGCCACCTCGTGGGCGACCCGGAACGGCACGCCCTGCCGCACCAGCCACTCGGCGATGTCGGTGGCCAGCGAGAAGCCGGCCGGCGCCAGCTCCTCCATCCGCTCCCGGTTGACCCGGAGGGTGGCGATCATCCCGGTGAAGGCCGGCAGCAGCACCTCCAGGGTGTCGCAGGAGTCGAAGACGGGCTCCTTGTCCTCCTGGAGGTCGCGGTTGTAGGCGAGCGGCAGCGCCTTGAGGGTGGCCAGCAGGCCGGTGAGGTTGCCGATCAGCCGCCCGGACTTGCCGCGGGCCAGCTCGGCGATGTCCGGGTTCTTCTTCTGCGGCATGATCGACGAGCCGGTGGCGTAGGCGTCGTCCAGGGTCACGAAGGAGAACTCCTTCGTGTTCCAGATGATGATCTCCTCGGCGATCCGGGAGAGGTCGATGCCGATCATGGCGGTGACGAAGGCGAACTCGGCGACGAAGTCCCGGGAGGCGGTCCCGTCGATGGAGTTGGCCACCGAGCCGCGCTCGAAGCCGAGGTCGGCGGCGACGGCCTGCGGGTCGAGGCCGAGCGAGGAGCCGGCCAGCGCGCCGGAGCCGTAGGGGGAGACGGCGGTGCGCTCGTCCCACTGGCGCAGCCGCTCGGCGTCCCGGCCGAGGGCGTGGGCGTGGGCGAGCAGGTGGTGGGCGAGCAGCACCGGCTGGGCGTGCTGGAGGTGGGTGCGGCCGGGCATGGCCACGTCGGCGTGCGCCTCGGCCTGCGCGACCAGGGCCTCGGTGAGGTCGGCGAGCAGGTCGCCGATGATCCGGGCGTGGTCGCGCAGGTACATCCGGAACAGGGTGGCGATCTGGTCGTTGCGGGAGCGGCCGGCGCGCAGCTTGCCGCCGAGCTCCGGGCCGAGCCGCTCAAGCAGGCCGCGTTCCAGGGCGGTGTGCACGTCCTCGTCGGCGACGGTGCCGGTGAAGCTGCCGTCGGCGACGTCGGCCTCCAGGCGGTCCAGGCCCTCCAGCATGCGGGTGAGCTCGTCGGCGGTCAGCAGGCCGGCCTTGTGCAGCACCCGCGCGTGGGCGCGGGAGCCGGCGATGTCGTAGGGCGCCAGGCGCCAGTCGAAGTGGACGGAGGCGGACAGCCGTGCCAGGGCCTCGGAGGGGCCGCCGGCGAAGCGGCCGCCCCACAGACGGACGCCCTCGCGGTCCGCGTCGTTGCCGTCGGCGTTCGCCCCGGGGGCGCTGGCGGGCTTGTCGGTGGACACCGGTACTCCTCGTGCGTGCGGCGTGGAATGGTGCGGTTGGATGGGTTGGAAGCGGTTCGTGGTGGGCTCTCAGCCCTGGTGCAGGTCCCGGCGGGCCGCGATCTTGCTGGACAGGCCGTAGATCTCGATGAAGCCCTTGGCCTGCGACTGGTCGAAGGTGTCGCCGGTGTCGTAGGTGGCGAGGTTGAAGTCGTACAGCGACTCCTGGCTGCGCCGACCGGTGACGACGGCGCGGCCGCCGTGCAGGGTCATCCGGACGTCGCCGGAGACGTGCTCGTTGGCCTCGTCGACGAAGCCGTCCAGGGCCCGCTTGAGCGGGGAGAACCACTGGCCGTCGTAGACCAGCTCGCCCCAGCGCCGGTCCACCGTCCGCTTGAAGCGGGCGAGTTCGCGTTCGACGGTGACGTTCTCCAGCTCCTGGTGGGCGGTGATCAGCGCGATGGCGCCGGGGGCCTCGTAGACCTCGCGGCTCTTGATGCCGACCAGGCGGTCCTCGACCATGTCGAGCCGGCCGACGCCCTGGGCTCCGGCGCGCCGGTTCAGCTCCTCGATGGCCTGCAGCACGGTGACCGGGCGGCCGTCGAGGGCCACCGGGACGCCCTGCCGGAAGGTGACGACCACCTCGTCGGCCTCGCGGGGCTGGGCCGGGTCGGCGGTGTACTCGTAGACGTCCTCGATCGGGGCGTTCCAGATGTCCTCCAGGAAGCCCGTCTCGACGGCGCGCCCGAAGACGTTCTGGTCGATGGAGTAGGGGGACTTCCTGGTGGTGGCGATCGGCAGGTTCTTGGACTCGCAGAAGGCGATCGCCTTGTCCCGGGTCATCGCGTAGTCGCGGACCGGGGCGACGCACTTCAGGTCGGGGGCGAGGGAGGAGATGCCGACCTCGAAGCGGACCTGGTCGTTGCCCTTGCCGGTGCAGCCGTGGGCGACGGTGCCGGCGCCGTGCTTCCTGGCGGCGGCCACCAGGTGCTTGACGATGACCGGCCGGGACAGCGCGCTGACCAGCGGGTAGCGGTCCATGTAGAGGGCGTTGGCCTTCAGCGCGGGGAGGCAGTACTCGTCGGCGAACTCGTCGCGGGCGTCGGCGACCTCGGCCTCGACGGCCCCGCAGGCCAGCGCCCGGTTGCGGATGACGTCGAGGTCCTCTCCGCCCTGGCCGACGTCCACGGCGACCGCGATCACCTCGGCGCCGGTCTCCTCGGCGATCCAACCGATGGCCACGGAGGTGTCGAGGCCGCCCGAGTAGGCGAGTACGACGCGCTCGGTCACGGGAACTCCTTCGCTCTGGTGCGGTGGTGCGGTGGTGCGGGTGCGCTGGGTCGGGCTGGTGGTGCCGTGGTCGGAGTCGAGGGTTCACCGGTGTGACGGACGCGTTCCGGGTGACGGGACGTGCCGGGAACTGACGGGAGGTGCCGGGAGCCGGCGGGATGCCGGGCGGCCGCGGTGTGCAGGAGGTTACTGCGCCTTGGACTCCGCCAGGTGCAGCATGTAGGCGGCCAGGTCCGCGCCGCCGTTCGGATCCCGGGACACCAGCAGCACGGTGTCGTCCCCGGCGATCGTGCCCAGCACCTGTCTCAGACCGGCCTGGTCGATCGCCGAGGCGAAGAACTGGGCCGCCCCGGGCGGGGTGCGCAGCACCACCAGGTTGGCCGAGGCCTCCGCGGAGACCAGCAGCTCGGCGGCGAGCCGGGCCACCCGGCCCTCCACGGCCGGCTCCTCCACCGGCGGGCGGGGGGTGCGGTCGCCGCCCTCGCCGGGCACCGAGTACACCAGGGCGCCGGAGGCGTCGCGGATCTTGACCGCGTTCAGCTCCTCCAGGTCGCGGGAGAGCGTGGCCTGGGTCACGGCCAGTCCGTCGTCGGCGAGCAGCCGGGCCAGCTGGCCCTGGGAGCGGACCGGGTGCCGGGTGAGGATGGCCACGATGCGGCGGTGCCGGGCGGTGCGGGTGTTGGGCACCGCCTGGACCCGCCGGGCGCCCTCCCCGCCGGCGCCCCCGGCCGCCTCGCCGGTCACCGCGGGCCCCCGGCCGAGGCGTCGTCCAGGATCGCCGGCAGCGCGGCCAGCAGCGCCTCGGTGTCGCCCTCGGTGACCACCAGGGGCGGGGCGAGCCGGATGACGTCGGCGGCGACCGCGTTGACCAGGAAGCCGTGCCGGCGGGCGGCGGCGGCCACCTCGGCGGCGACCGGGGCGGTCAGCACCAGGCCGATCAGCAGGCCGAGGCCGCGGACCGGGCCGAGCAGCGGGTGGTCCATGGCCCGCACCGCCTCGGTGATCCGCTTGCCGGTCTTGGTGACGTGGTCGAGCAGGCCCTCGCGCTCGATGGTGTCCAGCACGGCCAGGCCGGCCGCGCAGCACACCGGGTTGCCGCCGAAGGTGGAGGCGTGCTGGCCGGGCTGGAGCAGTTCGGCGGCCTCGCCGAGGGCGACGCAGGCGCCGAGCGGCAGGCCTCCGCCGATCCCCTTGGCCAGGGTCATCACGTCCGGGACGACGGGCTCGCCGCCGGTCAGCTCGGGCGCCTGGTGGGCGAACCAGTAGCCGGTCCGGCCGATCCCGGTCTGCACCTCGTCCAGGATCAGCAGGGCGCCGTGCTCGCGGGTGATCTCCCGGGCGGCCCGCAGGTAGCCGTCGGGCGCCGGCCGCACGCCGTACTCGCCCTGGATGGGCTCCAGCAGCACGGCGGCGGTGGTCCCGTCGACGGCGGCCCGCAGCGCCTCGACGTCGCCGTAGGGCACGTACTCCACGCCGCCCGGCAGTGGTTCGAAGCCGGAGCGCTTGCCGGGCTGGCCGGTCAGCGCCAGGGCGCCCATGGTGCGGCCGTGGAAGGAGCCCTCGGCGCTGATCACCTTGGGACGGCCGGTGCGCCGGGCGATCTTGAAGGCGGCCTCGTTGGCCTCGGCGCCGGAGTTGGCGAAGAAGACCTTGCCGCCGCCCGCCGCGTCGGCGCCGACCAGCGTCAGGAGCCGCTCGGCGAGTTCGACGGCGCGGGTGGAGATGAACAGGTTGGAGACGTGGCCGACGGTGCCGATCTGCTCGGTGACGGCGCGGATGACCGCCGGGTGGGCGTGGCCCAGGGCGTTGACGGCGACCCCGGAGAGGAAGTCGGTGTAGGTGGTGCCGTCGGCGTCGGTGACCCGGGCGCCGCTGCCGGAGACCAGGGCCAGCTCGGGCGCGCCCAGGGCGGGGTTCATCGCTCCGCGCCAGCGCTCGGCGTAGGCGGCGTTGGAGGTCTCGGCCGCCGGGGCGGCCTGGGCGAGGGCGGGCGAGGTGCTGCTGGGCGGGGTCATGGGGTGGCCTCCGTGGCGGTGGTGGGGGCGGTGTGGTCGTCCTCGTCCGGCACGACCATGGTGCCGATGCCCTCGTCGGTGAATATCTCCAGGAGCACCGAGTGCTGGACGCGGCCGTCCAGCACCCGGGCGGTGTTGACGCCGCCCCGCACGGCCCGCAGGCAGCCCTCCATCTTGGGGACCATGCCGGAGGAGAGGGTGGGCAGCAGCGCCTCCAGCTCGCTGGCGGTCAGCCGGCTGATCACCTCCTCGCTGTTCGGCCAGTCCGCGTACAGGCCCTCGACGTCGGTGAGGACCACCAGCATCTCGGCGCGCAGGGCCACCGCCAGGGCGGCGGCCGCGGTGTCGGCGTTGACGTTGTAGACGTGGCCGTCCTCGCCGCGGGCGATGCTGGAGACCACGGGTACGCGGCCGTCGTCCAGCAGCGCCCGGACGGCGCCGGGCTCGACCCGGACGATGTCGCCGACCAGTCCGATGTCGACCGGCTGCCCGTCGACCAGGGCGTGCCGCTTGCGGGCGGTCATGGTGTGCGCGTCCTCGCCGGTCATGCCGACGGCGAACGGGCCGTACTCGTTGAGCAGCCCGACCAGTTCGCGCTGCACCTGCCCGGCGAGCACCATGCGGACGACGTCCATGGTCTCCGGGGTGGTCACGCGCAGCCCGCCGGTGAACTCGCTGGCCAGGCCGAGGCGGTCGAGGTGGGCGTTGATCTGCGGGCCGCCGCCGTGCACCACGACCGGCTTGAGGCCGGCGAAGCGCAGGAAGGCGACGTCGTGGGCGAAGGCGCGCTTGAGCGCGTCGTCGACCATCGCGTTGCCGCCGAACTTGAGCACGACGGTGGCGCCGTGGAAGCGCGCCAACCACGGCAGCGCCTCGATCAGCACCTGTGCCTTCGGCAGGGCGCTGTGGCCCCGGGCCTGTTCGGCCGTTCCACTGGTGCGCATCGGTTGGGCTCCCCCTGTCCGGTTGGTGGGTCGCGCCTGGCGGGTCCTTCGGCGGGGGCCGTCAGGAGGAGTAGGCGCTGTTCTCGTGGACGTAGTCGGCGGTGAGGTCGTTGGTCCAGATCACGGCGGTGGCGTCGCCGGCGGCCAGGTGGGCGGTGACGCGGACCTCGCGTCCGGTCATGTCGACCAGGTCGCGGTCCTCGGCGGCGGCCCCGGCGCGGCAGACCCAGACGCCGTTGATGGCGACGTCGAGCCGGTCCGGCTCGAAGGCGGCGGAGGTGGTGCCGATGGCGGAGAGCACCCGGCCCCAGTTGGGGTCCTCGCCGTGGACGGCGCACTTGAAGAGGTTGTTGCGGGCGATGGAGCGGCCGACCTCGACGGCGTCGTCCTCGGTGGCGGCGCCGGTGACCTCGATGCGGATGTCCTTGCTGGCGCCCTCGGCGTCGTGGACCAGTTGCTGGGCGAGGTCGGCGCAGACCCGGCGGACGGCCTCGGTGAACTCGTCGGCGGGCGGGGTGGTGCCGCTGGCGCCGGAGGCCAGGAGCAGGACGGTGTCGTTGGTGGACATGCAGCCGTCGGAGTCGACCCGGTCGAAGGTGGTGCGGGTGGCCTCGCGCAGCGCGGCGTCCAGGCCCGCGGCGTCGACGTCGGCGTCGGTGGTGAGCACCACCAGCATGGTGGCCAGGCCGGGGGCGAGCATCCCGGCGCCCTTGGCCATGCCGCCGACCACCCAGCCGCCGGCGGCGGTGGTGCCGGGGCCGGCGACGGCGGTCTTGTGCACGGTGTCGGTGGTCATGATGGCCCGGGCGGCGGCCTCGCCGCCGTCGCCGGTCAGCGCGGCGACGGCGGTGTCCACGCCGGGCAGCAGGGCGTCCATGGGCAGGTGCACGCCGATCAGGCCGGTGGAGCAGACGGCGACCTCGCCGGCGCCCACCTCGGTGCCGCCGGCGGCGGTGAGGGCGGCGGCGACCTTCTCGGCGGTGGCGTGGGTGTCCTGGAAGCCCGTGGGGCCGGTGCAGGCGTTGGCGCCGCCGGAGTTGAGCACCACGGCGGTCACTGCTCCGGCCTTGAGGACCTGCCGGGACCACTGGACCGGGGCGGCCTGCACCCGGTTGCTGGTGAAGACGCCGGCGGCGGCGCGGCGGGGGCCGTCGTTGACCACCAGGGCGAGGTCGAGGGCGCCGCCGTCCTTGATGCCGGCCGCGACGCCGGCCGCGCGGAAGCCCCGGGCGGCGGTGACGCCGGTGCCGGGCGGGACCGCCGTGGCCGCGGATCCGGCCGCGGGGGATCCGGCTGCGGGGGTGGGCGCTTGCGTCACGGGGCCACTCCGATCGTGTCCAGGCCGAGTTCCTCGGGAAGCCCGAGGGCGATGTTCATGGACTGCACGGCACCGCCGGCGGTGCCCTTGGTCAGGTTGTCGATGGCGCTGATGGCGATCAGCCGGCCGGCGCCGGGGTCCAGCGCGATCTGCACCAGCGCGGTGTTGGCGCCCAGGGTGGCGGCGGTGGTCGGCCACTGGCCCTCGGGCAGCAGGTGGACGAACGGCTCGGCCTGGTAGGCCCGCTGGTAGGCCTCGCGCAGCGCCTCGGCGGTGGTGCCGGGGCGGACGCGGGCGGTGCCGGTGGCCAGGATGCCGCGGGCCATGGGGGCGAGGGTGGGGGTGAACGAGACGGTGACCGGCTCGCCCGCGACGACGGAGAGGTTCTGCGCCATCTCCGGGGTGTGCCGGTGCACGCCGCCGACGCCGTAGGGGCTCATCGAGCCCATGACCTCGGAGCCCAGCAGGTGCGGCTTGAGCGCCTTGCCGGCGCCGGAGGTGCCGGTCGCCGCGACCACCACGACGTCCGGCTCGACCAGGTGGGCGGCGAAGGCGGGGAAGAGCGCCAGGGAGACCGCGGTCGGGTAGCATCCGGGCACCGCGACGCGCCTGGTGCCCTTGAGGGCGTCGCGGGCGCCGGGCAGCTCGGGCAGGCCGTAGGGCCAGGTGCCGGCGTGCGGGGTGCCGTAGTAGCGCTCCCAGTCGGCGGCGGAGGTCAGCCGGAAGTCGGCGCCGCAGTCGACGACGAGCACGTCGGGCCCGAGCCGCTCGGCCACCGCGGCGGACTGGCCGTGCGGGAGGGCGAGGAAGACGACGTCGTGCCCGGCGAGCACCTCCGGCTCGGTGGGCTGGAGGATCCGGTCGGCGAGCGGGGTGAGGTGCGGCTGCAGGGCGCCCAGCCGCTGTCCGGCGTTGGAGGCCGCGGTGAGCGCGCCGATCTCGATCTCGGGGTGGCGGACGAGCAGGCGCAGGAGCTCTCCTCCGGCGTACCCGCTGGCCCCGGCCACCGCTGCCCGTATGGTCACGCTTCCTCCGTCGATCGTCACGGCTCCCGCCCGCCCGCCTCGGCCGCGGGTGCCGCCCCGGCGGTCGGGCCGGGGCGGGATGCTTCGCAGCATGACTATACGGGTGTCGGAAGTTTTATGCCATCGAGTCGACCGGCCGGGCTGCCCCGGGAGACCGATTGACCCGTCCGGGTGACCGGCATCACACTGGATCGACGGGCGCGCCCCGCGCCGCCCCTCGACCACGCTCCCGAGTGCCCCGGGAAGACCACATGTCCGTCACCGTGCCCCACGGGGCCACCGCACTGCACTCGCACACCGCCGTCGGCCCGGCCGCGGCGACGCTCGGCGTGCTGGGAACGCTGACCCCGCTGGTCACGCTCGAACCGCCGCTGACCGCCCTCTTCGGCCTCGCCGCCCTCACCCTGGGGGTCGCCGGCTACCTGCGCTCCCCGCACCTGCCGAGCACCGACCGCTCGCTGTCCCTGGTCGGCTTCTCGCTCGGCCTGTTCTGCCTGGCCCTGGCGGTCTCGCTGCCGCGGGCGTGACGCCGCCGCCCGTCCGCCCTCGGGCGCCCGCGCCGCCGGCACCCCCGCGCGGCCGGTCACGACCAGTGCTCGTCCACCATCCGGGTCACCGCGCCGAGCGGGTCGCGCCGCACGTCCCCGGCGGAGAACAGCACGTGCCCGCGCACCTCGGCGAGCGTGCCGGCCAGTTCCAGGTGCCGGGACAGCTCGCCCGCGTCGTGCCAGGCCGCGGGCTGCCCGGCCGCGCCCACCTTGTACACCGCCTCGCCGATCGCCAGCTGCACCGAGGTGTCCCGCACCTGCTCGGCCCACCAGCGCACCACCGTGTCGTAGTCGGCCGCCGAGTGGCCGATCTCCCAGTACACCTGCGGGACGACGTAGTCGATCCACTCCTTCCGGACCCACCTGCGGGAGTCCGCGTGGAGGTCGTCGTAGCTGGCGAACGCCTGGGTGTCGCTGCCCCTGGGGTCGGCGGACGCGTTGCGCCACACCCCGCTCGGGCTGATGCCGAACCGCAGGCCCTCGCGGACCGCCCGCACCTCCCGCCCGGTCTCCCGGACCAGCGTGTTGACGTTGTCCCGGCGCCAGGCCGCCCGGTCCTCGAAGCCCTGGCCGTGGCTCTCCCAGCTGGCGTCGTCCCCGAACGGCACCCCGCCGGTCTCCTGCGGGTAGAAGTAGTCGTCCCAGTGCACGGCGTCCACCGGGTAGGCGTGCGCCACCTCCAGCACGACGTCCCGCACGTGCCGCTGCACCTCCGGCCGGCCGGGGTCGTAGTACAGCTTGCCCTGGTAGGCGATGACCCACTCCGGGTGGAGGCGGGCCGGGTGGTCCTCGGCGAGCCGGTCGGGGTCGTCGTGGGCGGCGATCCGGTAGGGGTTGAACCAGGCGTGCAGCTCCAGGCCGCGCGCGTGCGCCTGCTCGACGGCGTGCCCCAGCGGGTCCCATCCCGGATCCTGGCCCTGGGTGCCGGTGAGCACCGCCGACCAGGGCTCCAGCGCGGAGGGCCACAGGGTGTCGGCGTTGGCCCGCACCTGGAGGACGACGGTGTTCATCCGGTGCCGCACGGCGAGGTCCAGCCAGGCGTCGAGTTCGGCGCGCTGCTCCTCCACCGGCAGCCCCGGGCGGGACGGCCAGTTCAGGTTGCCGGTGGTGGCCACCCAGGTGCCGCGCATCTCCTCACCGGACGGCGGCACGGCGCTCCGGGTGGCGGCCACGGCGCCCTGGGGTCCGAGGCGCCACAGCCCGGCGCCGCCCAGCAGGGCGGCACCCAGCGCCCCGACCGTCGCCACACCGAAACCCCGCCGACTCGTGCCGACCCGGCGCCCTGTCCTGTTCCCCATCCCGACCACGCCTCTCCGTTCGCCATCCCGTATCCGCCCGGACACATCGGGTGAGGAAATGCTGCCCGGCGTCGGCGCGCCTGACACAGTGACACCCCGACCCGGGCCGGGACGAGCCACGTCGTTCCTGGTAGGGACAGCACCTGGCTAACCGTCAGGAATATCGGAGCGCGCCGAGTGATCGGGAATCCTCTGGAAAGAATATGGTCATGCGACAGCAACAATCCGGCAATGCCCGGTTCATCGCCCCGTCGCCCTTCGAGGCGACGCCCGTCACCGACACCCTCGCCTACCTCGAAGGGGTCTGGCGCCTGGACCGCACCGTGCTGGACCGCGCGACCGGCCACCGCGGGACGTTCCACGGCGCCGTCACCTTCACCCCGCTGGGCGACGGCACCCTGCACGCCGCCGAGCGGGGGACGCTGACCTGGGAGGGCGTGCCCCGACACGCCGAACGAACGCTGCTGTACCGGCCCGGATTCACCGCCGGCACCGCCGCGGTGCACTTCGCCGACGGCCGGTTCTTCCACGACCTCGACCTGCGCCGCGGCGAGTTCACCGCCGAGCACTTCTGCGGCGCGGACACCTACGCCGGCAGCTACACCGTCTTCGGGCGCAACGGCTGGAACGTCTCCTGGGCCGTCCGCGGACCGGCCAAAGACCTGCTCATCAGCAGCGACCACGTGCGGGCCGACCGCCCGCTGTCGGACAACTGAGGGGCCGGCCGGCCGTCCCCGCCCGCGGTCCAGTCCCCACACCCCCCACCCCCTCTCCCACCTCCCCGACGCCCCCTCCCCGCGCCCCGGCCGGAACACCCCGCCGCCAGGCGTGGTCGAGGGGGCGTCGGCGCGGTACCGTCAGCTACCGTACTGATCGGTAACCAACGGGAGAGACAGTGACGACCGTCAACGAAGACCCGTCCCCCGCCGCCGCGGCCGGCCCGGAGGCGGCCTCGGACATCCAGCGCGTCGGCGTCGTCGGCGCCGGCCAGATGGGCTCCGGCATCGCCGAGGTGTGCGCCCGCGCCGGCCTCGACGTCCGCATCGTCGAGGTCAGCGGCCAGGCCCTGGAGATCGGCCGCTCCCGGCTGTGGAACTCCCTGGACCGCGCGGTCGAGCGGGGCAAGCTGGAGCCGGCCGAGCGGGAGCGCCTGGTCGAGCGGCTGGAGTTCACCACCGACATCACCGAACTGGCCGACCGCGACCTGGTGATCGAGGCCGTGGTGGAGAACCTCCAGGTCAAAACCGAGCTGTTCACCGCCCTGGACCGGGTGGTCACCCGCCCGGACGCGATCCTGGCGACCAACACCTCCTCGTTCCCGATCATCCGGATCGCCACCGCCACCAGCCGGCCGCAGCAGGTGCTGGGCATCCACTTCTTCAACCCGGCCACCGTGCAGCCGCTCGTCGAGCTGATCCCCTCGATGGCCACCTCCACCGAGACCGTCGAGCGGGCGCACGCCCTGGCCACCGCCGTGCTCGGCAAGCAGGCCATCCGCGCCGGCGACCGCGCCGGCTTCGTGGTGAACGCGCTGCTGATCCCCTACCTGCTCAGCGCCGTGCGGATGTACGAGTCCGGCTTCGCCTCCGCCGAGGACATCGACAACGGCATGGTCTACGGCTGCGCCCACCCCATGGGCCCGCTGCGGCTGACCGACCTGGTCGGCCTGGACACCACCCTTGCGGTCGCCGACTCGCTGTGGGAGGAGTTCCGCGAGCCGCAGTACGCCGCTCCCCCGCTGCTGCGCCGGATGGTCGACGCCGGGCTGCTCGGCAAGAAGGTCGGCCGCGGCTTCTACGACTACACCAAGGACTGACCCCGGGCGGCGCGCCCCCGCTGGGCCGGCGCGAACGGCTCCCTCCCCGTGTGGGGGCGCCCGCCGACGCCCCCACACGATCCAGCGGCGATGCGGGCGGGCAGCGCCACCCAGCTCACCGGGTTCGACGCGTGGATGCTCCGCGACTTCTGGCGCCACCCCAAGGGCCGTTGCGGGCTCCGACCGACGCCGCGGGGACGCCGGTGGGCCGGGCGGGGGACTCCCCCGCCCGGCCCACCGCTCGCCGTCGGTCAGACCGCCGCGCTGAAGGCCGGCAGGTAACCGCTGGTCTGGCCGGCCCGCGTCGGGTGGTAGGACTCGTACACCGGCAGGGTCACGCTGTGCAGCCAGGAGCTGCCGGAGCAGATGCCGTGCCCGGTGAACGGCCCGGCGATGTCGACGAAGGTGAAGCCCGCGGCGGCGGCGCGCTGCGCGATCACCGAGTTCAGCACGTCCGCGCCGTTGTTGATGGCCGCCCGCTCGGTCTCCGTCATCCCGACCACGCAGGTGCCGTTGAGCTGGTAGAAGCGCGGGTAGCCGAGGACGAACACCTGCGCGTTCGGCGACCTGCTGCGGATCTGCGAGTAGAGCCGGTCCAGGTTGCCCGGGAGGATGGTCCGCACCTCGTTGATGGCCGCGTTGACCGCCGACACGCAGGTGCTGGTGGACCACAGCACGCAGTCGGTCATCACGTCCGCGAAGCCGACGTCGTTGCCGCCCACGCTGATCGACACCAGGCCGGTGGTCGAGCTCAGGGCGCCGAGCTGGCTGCTCGTCACCGACGCCGTGGTCGCCCCGGAGCAGGCCACGAAGGAGAACGAGGCCGGGGAGTTGGCGTTGGCCCACAGCCGGGGGTAGGCGTAGGCGCTGCGCCGGCAGTCACCGCTGGCGGAGTCGTAGCTGCCCGCGCCGACTCCGGAGGAGTAGGAGTCACCGAGCGCGACGTAGCTGGGCGCCGCCGCCGAGGCGGGGGAGACGAAGGCGAAGGAGAGCACCGCGGCCAGCAGGAGGGTGAAGGTGGCCGAGAGGAGTCTTCGGATCCTCATGGGGGTCAGAGCCTTCCAGGTGGTGGAGGGGTAGACGCGCGTAGATAGTTCTAACAGCGCGTCAGCCACCTGGGAAGGAGCGCACAGCAGCGCTACCCGTTTTGTTGTGATATGTCGTCAGCCGACGTTAAACACCGCTCCGAGCGCACGCCGGCGCATGCGTGACGCCCGGCCCAACGGGCAGTGAAGAGCCGGTTGGCCGCCCCCCGAAGCGATCGGGGAGCGGCCAACCGGCCCAAGGGGTGGTGGTGTGCCGGCCTAGGCGCCGCGCAGCACCGCCCCGGTGCGCTCGCCGGCCAGGGCCACCGCGGCGTCCCGCGCGGCGGTGGTCTCCTCGACGGTCAGCGTGCGGTCCGGCGCCCGGAACCGCAGGGCGTAGGCCAGCGACTTGTAGCCCTCGCCGATCTGCTGGCCGGTGTAGACGTCGAACAGCCGCAGGCTCTCCAGCAGCTCGCCGGCGCCCTCCCGGAGCGCGCCGGCCACCTCGGCGGCCGGGGTGGCCTCGGGCACCACCAGCGCCACGTCCTGGGTGGCCACCGGGAAGGTGGACACCCGGGGCGCCTGCACGGGGCCGCCGCTCGCCCCGGCGAGCGCGTCCAGGTCGAGCTCGAAGGCGGCGGTGCGCGCCGGCAGGCCGAGCGCCGTGACCACCCGCGGGTGCAGCTCGCCGGCGTGGCCGACGACCCGCTCCGCGCCGTCCTCGCCGACCAGCACGAAGGCGGCGCAGCGGCCGGGGTGCCAGGGCGCGTACTCGGCCTGCCGGACGGTCACCCGGGCCCGGGCGGCGTCGGCGACCAGCTGGGCGGCCCGCACCGCGTCGGCCCAGCCGGCCGGGCGTCCCTCGCCCCACCAGCCGGCGCGCTCCCGGGCGCCGGCCAGCACTCCGGCGACGTGCCGCGGCTGCTCCGGCAGGGCGGCGTCCAGGGCGGCCAGCTCCTCGTCGCTGGGACGACGGTCGACGGGCAGGCGCTCGATCCGCCCGCCGCCGGGGCGCGGGTGGAAGACCAGGCCGGTCTCGTACAGGGCGACGTCGCTGTTGCCGCGGCCCTCGTTGCGGCGCAGCGTGGCCAGCAGCCCCGGCAGCAGCGTGGTGCGCAGCAGCGGTTCCTCGTCGGAGATCGGGTTGGACAGCCGCACGGCGGTGCGCCGCGGGTCGTCCGCGTCGAGGCCGAAGGCGTCCCAGGCGGCGTCGCCGACGAACGGGTAGCACTGGACCTCGATCCAGCCGTCGCCGGCGAGGGTCCGGCCGACCGTGCGGACCAGGCGCTGCCGGGCGGTCAGGCCGAGGCCCGGGGGCAGCGTGGGCATGGTGGAGGGCAGCAGGTGGTAGCCCTCCAGCCGGATGACCTCCTCGGCCAGGTCGTTGGGGCCGACCAGGTCGGGGCGCCAGGTGGGCGGGGTGACGGTCAGCTCGTCGGCGCCGGTGACGCCGCAGCCGACGTCCTGGAGGCGGCGCACGACCGTGTCGCGCCCGTAGGAGGTGCCGGCCACCCGGTCGGGGTGGTCGGCCGGGATGACCACCGGGGTGGGCGGGGTGGTGGCGTCGACGTCGGTGACGCCGGGCTCGGCGGTGCCGCCGCCGAGCATGCACAGCAGGTCCACGGCGCGCTGCGCGGCGACGCCGGCGGCCCGCGGATCGACGCCGCGCTCGAAGCGGCGGGCCGCCTCGGAGGAGAGCCGGTGCCGTCGGGCGGCGCGGGCGATGGTCATCGCGTCGAAGTGCGCGGCCTCGATGACCACGTCGGTGGTGGGGCCGACGGCCCCGCCCGGGGTGTGGTTGATCTCGGAGGAGGCGCCGCCCATGACGCCGGCCAGCGCGATGGCGCCGCGGTCGTCGGCGATGACCAGGTCGCGCGGGTCGAGGGTGCGCTCCACGTCGTCGAGGGTGCGCAGGGTCTCCCCGGCGGTCGCCCGGCGGACGGTGATCGGCCCGGCGAGCTGGCCGCGGTCGTAGGCGTGCAGCGGCTGGCCGAGTTCGAGCATCACGTAGTTGGTGACGTCGACGGGGAGGTTGATCGGCCGCATGCCGGCCATCTGGATCCGGCGCTGCATCCACAGCGGGGTGCGGGCCTCCGGGTTCAGGCCGGTGACCGCGCGGGCGACGAAGCGGTCGCAGCCGGCGGTGTCCTCGACGTTCACCGCGGGCCCTGGGCCGGTGCCGGCGGGCACGTCCAGCAGCGCCGGGTCGCGCAGCGCCACCCCGTAGGCGGTGGCGGCCTCCCGGGCGATGCCGCGCAGCGACAGGCAGTAGCCGCGGTCGGGGGTGACGGCGATGTCGAGGACCTCGTCGACCAGGCCGAGCAGCTCTATGGCGTCGGCGCCGACCTGCTGGCCGGGCGGCAGCACGATGATGCCGTCGTGCTCGTCGCTCATGCCGAGTTCGCGGGCGGAGCAGATCATGCCCTCGGACATCCGGCCGTAGGTCTTGCGGGCGGCGATCTGGAAGTCGCCGGGCAGGACGCCGCCGGGCAGCACCACGACGACCTGGTCGCCGACGGCGAAGTTGGTGGCGCCGCAGACGATGGACTGCGGCTCGCCGGTGCCGTTGGCGTCGCCGACGTCCACCTGGCAGTGCCGGATGGGCTTCTTGAAGCCGCTCAGCTCCTCGATGGCCAGCACCTGGCCGACGACGAGCGGGCCCTTCAGGCCGGCGCCGAGCTGTTCGACGGCCTCGACCTCGTGGCCGATGGCCAGCAGCCGGTCGGCGACCTCGCGCCCGGTGACTCCGGCCGGCAGGTCGACGTACTCCCGCAGCCAGGAAAGCGGGACTCGCATCAGATCTCCATCCCGAACGGGAGGGTGAAGCGCACGTCACCCTCGACCATGTCTCGCATGTCCCGCACGTCGTCGCGGAACATCAGGGTCCGCTCCAGGCCCATGCCGAACGCGAAGCCGCTGTACTCCGTCGGGTCCACGCCGCAGGCGGTGAGCACGTTGGGGTGCACCATGCCGCAGCCGCCCCACTCGATCCAGCCCTCGCTGGAGCAGGTCCGGCACGGGCGGTCGGGGTTGCCGACCGAGGCGCCGCGGCAGACGAAGCACTGCAGGTCCAGCTCGGCGGAGGGCTCGGTGAACGGGAAGTAGTGCGGGCGCAGCCGGGTCACGATGCCCTCGCCGAACATCGCGGTGGCGAAGTGGTCGAGGGTGCCCTTGAGGTCGGCCATGGTCAGGCCGCGGTCCACCGCGAGGCCCTCGATCTGGCCGAACACCGGGGTGTGGGTGGCGTCCAGCTCGTCGGTGCGGTAGGTGCGGCCGGGGCAGACCACGTAGACCGGCAGCTCGCGGGTGAGCAGGGAGCGCGCCTGCACCGGGGAGGTGTGGGTGCGCAGCACGATGCCGGACTCCTCCTCGCCGTCGGGGCCCTGGACGAAGAAGGTGTCCTGGAGGCTGCGCGCCGGGTGGTCGGGCAGGAAGTTCAGGGCGTCGAAGTTGAACCACTCGGCCTCGGCCTCGGGTCCCTCGGCGACCTCGTACCCCATGGCCACGAAGGTGTCGGCGATCAGCTCGGAGAGCGTGGTGAGGGGGTGGCGGGCGCCCTGCGGCCGACGGTCCCAGGGCAGGGTGACGTCGACGGTCTCCTCCACGAGGATCCGGGCCTCGTGCTCGGCCTGCAGCTCCGCCTGGCGGGCGGCCAGCGCCTTGTTGACCGCGCCGCGGGCGGCGCCGACCCGCTTGCCGGCGTCGGCCTTGGCGTGCGGGGGCAGCGCGCCGATCTCGCGGTTGGCCAGCGCCAGCGGGGAGCGGTCCCCGGCGTGCGCGGTGCGGGCCTCGCGCAGCTGCTCCAGGTCGGCGGCGGCGGCGATGGCGGCCAGCGCCTCCTCGCGCATCCGGGCGACCGATTCGGGTTTCAGCGCCTCGACCTCTACCGGGTCGTACGCGTTGTTCGGTGCGGACATCTCTTCCCGTGCTCCGTTGATGGTCGTCTCCTGCGTCCGTCGGCCGGTGGGCCCGTGGCGCACCGTCGGGGTGCGAGCCGTTCCGGCCGTGGTCCGCGGGGCGGGAGCGCGCGGCGGGGCGCCGGTGCCGCGTGTCCGGTGACGCGGGCGGGCGACCGCCGGGCCGGGCGGCGCGGTCGCCGCGGTCCGGGCGCACGGTACCGAAGCCCCGGGGCGGGTCCGGCGGAGGGTTCGCCGGCCACCCCGTCCGGGGGGGCCGGGCTCCGTCGGACACGCCCTGCGCGTGCTTCCGGGCAAGTCTATGGGCAACGCTCAGGCCATCGCGGTAAGGGCCTGCGGGGCCCGCCCGGGGTCGCGGCGGGCCGGCGCCGCGGCCGGCCCCGTGGCGGAGGCGGCGGCGGTCAGCCGCGCATGAACTCCGGGGTCGCGACGGGCAGCGTGAAGCGGAACCGGGCTCCCCCGCCGGCGGCCCGGCCGACGGTGATGGTGCCGCCGTGCGCCTCGACCAGGCCCTTGACGATGTACAGCCCGAGGCCGGTGCCGCCGCGCTTGTTGCCGCGCCAGAACCGGGTGAAGACGCGGCCCATGGACTCCTCGGGGATGCCCGGTCCTTCGTCGCTCACCGTCACCGCGATGCCCTCCTCGCCCTCGCCGGGGGGCGCCGCCCCCGCCTCCGCCGGCCCCTGGGCGGGTCCGGCCGTGGTCGGCTCGACCTCGATCATGACGGTTCCGGCGCCGTGCCGCACCGCGTTTTCCAGCAGGTTGGCGAGGATCTGGTCGACCTTGTCGGCGTCGGCCCACAGCCGGGGCAGCGGGCGGTCGCTCACCAGGATCCGGAAGCGCTCCTCGGGCTGGCCGGCGGCCACCAGGGCCTGCACGTGCCGCCGCACGGCGGCGACCGGGTCGATGACCTGCCGGTGCAGCTCCAGGCGGCCGGCGTCGATGCGGGAGATGTCCAGCAGCTCGGCGATCAGCCGGGTGACCCGGTCGGCGTCGGCGTCGACGGTCTCCAGCATGAGGCGCTTCTGCGGGTCGGTGAACCGGTCCCACTTGGCCAGCAGGGTGGCGGTGAAGCCCTTGACGCTGGTCAGCGGGGAGCGCAGCTCGTGCGCCACGGTGGCGATCAGCTCGGCGTGGTTGCGTTCGGCGCGCTGCCGGGCGGTGGGGCAGCGCAGCTGCACGACGAGCCGGTGCAGCGGCCCGGTGCGGCCCCCGGCGCGGGCGTAGCGGGCGGTGACCAGCACCTCCCGGCCCCCGGGCAGCAGCAGCAGGCGCTCCGGCTGTCCGGTGCGGGTGGCCAGCCCGCCGTAGGGGTCGGTCACCTGCCACCAGGGGCAGCCCTCCAGGTGTTGCAGGGGCAGCGCCTCGGTGATCGGCCGGCCGAGGGCGCTGTCCGCCGGGATGCCGGTCAGCGCGGTGGCGGCGGCGTTGAAGCACACCACCCGGCCGTGCTGGTCCGCCACCACGAGGCCGTCCGGGAGGTCGTCGGGGTGCAGGCCGGCCGGGTCGGCCTCGGGCACCGGCCGCACCACGGCGGCGCCGCCGACCGGGGTGACCGTGGTGATCACGGTGGGCGGCGCGACCGCGGTGGCCGCCGCCCCGGCCTGCTCCACCGCCGGCGCCGCCGCTCCTGCCGTTCCGACCGCCTCGCCGATCATCCCCGCCAGCCCCCTTCTCCGCGGGAGTCCGCGGCGTGGACACCCGGTGATCGCTCCTGGTGCTGCACGATGATGCCGCGCCCGGTGCGCGCCGCGCCACCCGCCGGGCCGGCGGGGGAACAGGTGAACGGGGTCGTCGTGGTGGGTGCGGTCGGCGCGCGTCAGCGCACGTCGCGGCGCGCGCTCGAACCGGTGCGCCCGGTGCGCTGCCCGCGCGCGGAGGCGTAGAGGCACACGGCGGCCGCGGTGGCCAGGTTGAGGCTCTCGGCGCGGCCGTGGATCGGGACCCGCACCACCTCGTCCGCCAGCGCCCGGGTCTCCTCCGGCAGGCCCCAGGCCTCGTTGCCGAAGATCCAGGCGGTCGGGGCGGCCAGGGTGCCCTCGTCCTGCTCGCTGTCCAGGTCGGCGAGGCCGGCGCCGTCCGCGGCGAGCACCCGCAGCCCGGCCTCGCGCAGCCCGTCCACGGCCCGCTCCACCGGGACGCCGACCACCACCGGCAGGTGGAACAGGCTGCCGACCGAGGCCCGCACCGCCTTGGGGTTGTACAGGTCCACCGAGGCGTCGGTGAGCACCACGGCGTCCGCCCCGGCGGCGTCGGCGCAGCGCAGCACGGTCCCGGCGTTGCCCGGGTCGCGGACGTGCGCCAGCACCGCGACCAGCCGGGGGCGGGCCGCGAGGACCCGCTCGAAGGAGACGTCCAGGAACCGGCAGACCGCGACGATGCCCTGCGGGGTGACCGTCTGGCTGACCGCGTCGATGACCTCGTCGGCCGCCGTGTGCACCGGCACGCCGTGCCGCCGGGCGGCGGCGAGCAGGTCGGCGTGGCGCTCGCGCGACTCCAGGGTGGTGAAGACTTCCACCACGGTGCCGCCCGGCGGGGCCACGGCGGGCTCGGGCAGCCGGCCGGCGGCGGCCTCGGCGTGGTGGGCGAGCGCCTCCCGGACGGCCTGCGGCCCCTCGGCGATGAACCGGCGCTCGGCGGTCCGGTGGCTGCGCCGCGCCAGCTTGCGGGCGGCGACGACGCGCGCGGAGCGCGGGGAGGTCAGCTCGGGACTGGCCATGGGCGGCGGTTCACTCTCCTGGAGCAGCCGGCGGGCGGGGCGCGGCCTTCGGCGCGTGGGGGGCGGGTGGGGGCGGGAAAGCGACGGACCCGCAGGCGGGGCCTGCGGGTCCGTCGGGGTACGCGCGGCGAACCGTGACGACCATGCCGGCCGGAGCGGCCGGGCGGGGGCGCCCGGCCTCACGGCCGGCGTGGCACGGTCGCTTCGGTGCCGGGTCAGGCGGCGGCGGGAGCGGCCTTCGGCGCGTTGACGTCGCTCGGCAGGGCCTTGCGGGCCACCTCGACCAGCGCGGTGAACGCCGTCGGGTCGTTGACCGCGAGCTCCGCGAGGATCTTGCGGTCGATCTCGATGTTCGCGGCCTTCAGCCCCTGGATGAGGCGGTTGTAGGTCAGGCCGTTGGAACGAGCGGCGGCGTTGATGCGCTGGATCCACAGCTGCCGGAAGTCGCCCTTGCGCTTCTTGCGGTCCCGGTAGTTGTAGACGAGGGAGTGGGTGACCTGCTCCTTCGCCTTGCGGTACAGGCGCGACCGCTGGCCGCGGTAACCGCTGGCCTGCTCGAGGATTGCCCGGCGCTTCTTCTGGGCGTTGACAGCCCGCTTGACGCGTGCCACTGATGTACTCCTTGGTGAGAACCGCGCGCGGCGACGACGCGGTCCGGTTGGTCGACTCGGTCCTGTTCGGCGGTGCGCTCCCCCGCCCGGGCCCCCGCGTCACCGCGTGGGCGGTGGCGGGCCGGCCCGGAGGGGCGCCGCGTCACTTGCCGAGGAGCTTCTTGACCTTCTTGGCGTCGGCCGGGGCCATCTCGGCGTGGCCGTCCAGGCGGCGCGTCCGGGTGGACGGCTTGTGCTCCAGAAGGTGGCGCCGGTTGGCGCGGGCGCGCATGACCTTGCCGGAGCCGGTCAGGCGGAAGCGCTTGCTCGCGCCACTGTGCGTCTTGTTCTTCGGCATTTCGCCGTCTCTCCTCGTCTCCGCGTGCCCCTCCGGCGAACCGGACGGGTACGTGTCTGCTTCCTACTCGTGGGCCGGGGCAGGCGTCAGCCCGCCCCGGATTCGCCCCACCGCGGCCTGTGGGCCTGCCGGCGGGTCAGGCGGCCCCACCGGTCTCGGGCTCCTGGGGCTGCTGGCCCTGGTCCTGCACCCGCTCCTGCCGCCGAGCGGTCCGGCGAGCGTCGGCGGCCTCGCGGGCCTCCGCCATCGCCTCGGTCTTCTTCTTGTGCGGACCGAGGACCATGATCATGTTGCGGCCGTCCTGCTTCGGGGCGGACTCGACGAAGCCGAGATCCTGCACGTCCTCAGCGAGCCGCTGGAGCAGCCGGTGCCCCAGCTCGGGGCGGGACTGCTCGCGCCCGCGGAACATGATCGTGATCTTGACCTTGTCGCCCTGCTTCAGGAACCGCACGACATGACCCTTCTTGGTGTCGTAGTCGTGGGCATCGATCTTCGGCCGGAGCTTCATCTCCTTGATGACCGTGTGCGCCTGGTTCTTGCGCGATTCACGGGCCTTCATGGCCGACTCGTACTTGAACTTGCCGTAGTCCATGAGCTTGCAGACCGGCGGCCGGGCGGCCGCGGCGACCTCGACCAGGTCCAGGTCATACTCCTGGGCAAGCTCCAGTGCCTTGGCAAGCGGGACGATGCCGACCTGCTCACCACTGGGACCGACGAGTCGCACCTCGGGGACGCGAATCCGGTCGTTGATGCGGGGCTCGGCGCTGATGGGGCCTCCTAGGTAGCACCGCGCGGTCGCCTCCTCGACGACCACGCAACGTGGGCGGTCGACCAGCTGGGGGCACGAGGCCGCGGCACTCGCAACACGACTACGCCCCGTACGGGACGCAGCGGGACTCCCAACCGGGAGCGCCGCCGCGGTCGGAACCGCTACGGGGCGCACACACAGGAACAGGCCCGGAACGAGGCGCACGCCGCCGAACGCGGCGACGGGCCTCCGAGGGCCGTTCACTGACCGGACCCGCCGACCCGGGGGTCGGTAGGGTGGGAGGGAGCCTCCACTTGCGGGCTGCACACGAACGTGTCCAGCCGGTCTTTCCATTAATCTACACCCCCCCGGGCCTGGGACGGAAACCCACCGGTGTCCCGGAGACCGCGGCGCGCGGGAGCCCGGCCGGCAGCCGGCCGCCCCCGGGCCGGACATCCGCCGCGCGGTGCGGCAGACTTCGTCACATGAACGACAGCACCCCCGACACCCCCGCCACGGACGGCACCCCCGTCGACGACGACCCCGCCACCGAGCGGCTCGCCGCGGAGATGGCCCGGGACATCGCCGACGTCCCCGCGGTGGAGGTCATCACCACGGTCGCGGTGCACCTGATGAGCGCCTCCGCCGTCACCCTCGGCCTGGCCGAGGAGGGCGAGAAGTACAAGGACCTGGACGAGGCGCGCAAGCTGATCACCGCGCTGGCCGGCCTGATCACCGCCGCCGCGCCGGAGATCGGCAACTACCACGCCCGCCCGCTGCGGGACGGCCTGAAGTCCCTGCAGCTCGCCTTCCGCGAGGAGTCGCTGGTGCAGGACGAGCCGGGCGCCGGACCGGGCGAGAAGTTCACCGGCCCGGTCTTCCCCTCCCGCCACCAGCGGTAGCCGACCCGCACCCCCTCCACCCACCCGGCCGACACCACCAGCGGTAGCGGCCCCCCACCCGGCCGGCACCACCCGACACCACCGGCTGCCCTCCACCGCCGTCCACCACGCCCCCGCCGCTCCCCCGCCACCCACGGCCCCTAGCCTGGGGCCGCACGGCCGCGCCCGGCCCCGCAGCACCGGCCCGGGCGGCGCCGTGCGGCCGGCCCCACCGCGCGGGCGGTGCGCCGGCACAGCCGTGAAGCGTGCAACCGTGAGAGAGGGGACCGCCTCATCATGAGGTTCGGACTGCTGGGGACGGGCTACTGGGCCGCCGAGACGCACGGGGCGGCGCTCGCCGCCCACCCGGAGGCGGAACTCGTCGGCGTGTGGGGCCGCGACGCCGCCAAGGCCGAGGCGCTCGCCACGCGCTACGGCGCACGCGCGTACACCGACGCCGACGAGCTGATCGCCGACGTCGACGCGGTCGCCGTCGCCCTGCCCCCGGACGTCCAGGCGGAGCTGGCCACCCGCGCCGCCGACGCCGGCCGGCACCTGCTGCTGGACAAGCCGCTGGCGCTGACCACGGAGGCCGCCGACCGGCTGGTGGAGGCCGTGGACCGGCGGGGCACCGCCTCCGTCGTGTTCTTCACCAACCGCTTCCACGCCCCGGTGGACGCGTTCCTGCGCGACGCCGCCGAACAGGGCGGCTGGTTCGCCGCCCGCGCCACCATGTTCGCGTCGATCTTCCGCCCCGGGAACCCCTACGGCGCCTCGCCGTGGCGCCGCGAGGCCGGCGGCCTGTGGGACGTCGGCCCGCACGCGCTCTCCCTGCTGCTGCCCGTCCTCGGCCCGGCGGAGCGGGTCACCGCGCTGGACGGGGCGCACGGCAGCGTGCAACTGCTGGTGGGGCACCGCGACGGCGCGGTCAGCTCGCTGGCGCTCACCCTGGACGCCCCCGAGGGCGGCATGGCCCACGAGTTCACGCTGCACGGCGCCCAGGGCGCCGTCACCGTGCCCGGCGGGGGCGGAACCGCGGTCGAGGCCATGACCACCGCCATCGGGACGCTGCTGGCCACCGTCCGGGACGGCGCGCCGGGGCACCCGTGCGACGTCCACTTCGGCCGCGAGGTGGTGCGGATCCTCCAGGCCGCGGACCGCTCGCGCCGCGAGGGCGTCACGGTGCGCCTGGCCGCGGAGCCGGCGACGCGCTGAGCGCCGCCCTACTCCACCACGGTGACGCCGGCCAGGGCGCCTCGCGCCCCGGCCGGCGTCAACCGTTCGACGACCCCGCGCAGCGCCGCGAGGAAGTCCGGGTCGCGCTGGAAGAAGTGGCCGCCGGCCACCAGGTGCGGGTGGAAGCCCGCGGTGGTGTAGGCCGACCAGGCGGCCATCTCCCCCGGGGAGGCCAGCAGGTCGGCGGCGCCCGCGAAGGCGTGCACCGGCACCGGCACCGGCCGGGGCCGCGCCGCCCGGAGGTCCTGGTTGAGCAGGAGGTCGTCGCGGAAGACGGCCACCACCCGCCCCAGCCAGCCGGGGCGGGCCAGCATCTCGTCCGGAATGCCGCCCAGGCCGCGCAGCGTCCCCACCAGCACCTCGTCGTCGAGGTCCGGACCGACCTCCACCGGGATCGGACGGTTCGGCGCCCGGCAGGCCCCCACCAGCAGGGCCAGCGGGGGGTTCGGGGCGCCGTCGCCCGGGCTCGTGCTCGTGCTCGTGCTCGCGCCATTGCTCGTGCTGGCGTTCGTGACGGCGTTCGCGCCCGCGCCGGCGCCCGCGCGGTGCTGGGCGAAGGCGTGCGCCACCAGGGCGCCCAGACTGTGGCCGTAGAGGGCATAGGGCTGGTCGAGCAGCGGGCCGAGGTGGGCGTCCAGCTCCGCCAGCAGTTCCCGCCGGGTGGTGATCCGCGGCTCCCGGTAGCGGGCCTCCCGTCCGGGCAGACGCACCGGCAGCACCTCCACCTCGGGCGGCAGGGCTCGCGGCCAGGGCGCGAAGACGGAGGCCCCGCCTCCGGCGTGGTGGAAGCAGAACAGGCGCAGGGCCGCGCCTGAGCGCGGCCGAGCGGCCAGGTAGGGGGTCGGGGTCATGCGGCTCCCGGTCGTCCGTGCTCGTTGGTACGGACGACGGTCCGCACGTGGGCTGGAGGGCGGCTCGAAGGACGGTGGAGGACGCCGCGCCGGCGGGCCCGCGATCCGAGCCGGCGCCCGCCTCCGCCGGGGCCCGGCTCCGGTTCCGGGTCGCCGGTTCAGGTAGCCAGTTTCGGGTCGCCGGTTCAGGTCGCCGGGGTGGCCGCCTCGACGTCGTCCACGTGCCCCTTGAACTCCTGCTCGTGGATGAACGGGTGCACCAGCGCCGCCAGCACCCCGCCCACCAGCGGCGCCAGGAAGAACAGCCACAACTGCGACAGCGCGTCCGCCCCGGCGAACAGCGCCGGCCCCAGCGAGCGCGCCGGGTTCACGGAGGTGCCGGTGAGCGGGATGCCGATCAGGTGCACCACGGCGAGCGCCATCCCGATCGCCAGCCCGGCGAAGTGCAGGGCGGCGAGCCGGTGGGTCACCGACAGCACCACCAGCACCAGCAGGAAGGTGAGCACCACCTCGGCGAGGAACGCCCCGCCGAGGGTGATGCCGACATCCGAACGGTCGCCGTAGCCGTTGCTGCCGAAGCGCCCCTCGGTGACCAGACCGGGCACCTGCCGAGCGACCAGGAACAGCACCGCGGCGCCCAGCACCCCGCCCAGCAGCTGGGCGACCCAGTAGCCGAGCGCGGTGCGGCCGTCGATCCGGCGGGCCACCAGGAAGCCCAGGGTGACGGCCGGGTTGACGTGGCAGCCGGAGATCGGGCCGAAGGCGTAGACGAGCGCCAGCAGCACCAGCCCGAAGGCCAGCGCGATGCCCAGCGCGCCCACGAAGTCCACGGCGAGCACGGCCGTGCCCACCGCGAAGAAGACCAGCAGCGCGGTGCCGAGGAACTCGGCGAGGAGCGAACGGGCGTCCATGGGGATCTCGCTCTCGGATCGGCGTGCCCCCCAGGGCAGACAAGCACGCTTCGTGCCGCACCGCATCCGGGGGCGTCCGGATGGCGTCCGGGGCCTGGTTTCCGAGCGGCGTCACAGGCCGGCGTTCGGGCGGCGTCAGGACGCGTCGCGTCGCGGCAGCCCCATCAGGGGTGGAACCACTGCCCCTCGACGGCCGAGCCGGGCTCCAGCACCGCGAGGTCCAGCCCGCGCACCAGGCGGGCGCGGAGCGCGGGGGCCTGCGCCAGCGCCTCGGCCAGTCGTCGGACCGTGCCGACCATCTCCTCCGCCGCGAGGGCGGGGTCCAACTCGACACCGAGCGTGGCGTCGGTCGGCGAACCGGGCTCGCCGGGCACCAGGACGGCGCGCCGCACCGCTGGTTCCCCCGCCAGCAGGGTGCGCAGGGCGGCCGTGACCCCGGGATCGGCGGCGGGGTCGGCGCTGCCGCGCCCCTCCGCGAGCGCCAGCAGCTCCGCGCCGGTGAGCTGGACGGGGACCGGCCCGGCGAGGTCGATCAGCAGGGTGTCGGCCTGCTCGCCGTAGGCCGCCTGGGCGGCGCGGGCCGCGGGCACCGGCACCGGCCGGGCGTCCGGCCGCCAGCGGGCGAGGGCCTCGGTGGAGGTGAAGGCGGGGAGGGCACGGCGGCCGTCCGGGGCCTGGATGGTCGGCACGGCCATGTCGCTGGTCTTCTCCCGGCGCAGCCCGTCCGGGCCGGTCTCGGCCTCCCCCAGGAGGGCCACGACCGGGACGAGCAGCCGGGCGGCGGCGAGGGCGGAGAACACCTCGGCGCGACGGGCGGGCTCGCCGGGGGCGTCCCGGTAGCGGTCGAGGGCCGCTACCAGCTGTGGGTCGGCGGAGCCGGAGTCACCGGCGAACCCGGGGTCCGGGATGTTCTTCAGCGTCACCCCGGCAGGGTAGCGCCGGGCCACCCGGCCCCGGCGACCGAGGGGCGCGGGGAGAGGCAGGGGCGGGGTAACCGGGGGCGAACGCAGGCGAAATGATGTGCACATGACTATTCCTCACCCACACTACCCCCTGGGGGAAAATGGGCCCCCGGGTTCAGGATCCCAGGTGGCGGGCACGCGGCGCACCCCCCATTGAAGGGTCTGTGGATAACTTCAGGCATGCCCATGGCAGAAAGGGCCACGTCCGCCGCCGAAGCCCGCACGCATATGACAGAAGCCGAAGTGCCCGAGGTGCGACGAAGGCAGAATCTCGCGCATTTACCCCCGCATACGGATTCATTTGTCCTGCGCATGACACTCTCTGGACGATCCTGCCCCATGGGGGTGAATGGACCCCCGGGTTCAGGATCTCAGGTGGCGGAGATGGAGCGCAGCCCCCGTCGGACAGCCTGTGGAAAACTCCGGGTGTGTACATGGCGGAGGCACGCGGCAACCGCCTGCTTCTGGGAGGGGGAGCGCAGCACACTCTCCCGCCCATGGAGGAAGCGGGGCGCCCCCGCCCCACGGAGCAGGCGAGGCCCCCCGGCCCCTCAGCCGCGCAGGCTGGGGCGCAGCGGGTCGAAGGCGGCCAGGTCGACTCCGGTCTCACCGGTGTCCGGCTTTCCCTCCAGCACCAGCTCGGCGACCAGTCGCCCCGCCAGCGGTGCCACGGTCAGGCCGGAGGCGCCGAAGCCGGTGGCGGCGAAGAGGCCGGGCACGGCGGAGAACGCGCCGAGCATCGGCTTGCCGTCGGGGCTGTGCGGGCGGAACCCGATCCGGGTGTCCAGCAGCGAGGCGTCGGCGAGGCCGGGTGCCAGTTCCAGGGCGCGGCCCAGCACCTCCGCGACGCCGCCGGCGGTGAGCCGGTGGTCGAAGCCGGCCCTCATCTCGCGGGTGGCGCCGGCGACCACCCGGGCGCCGGGGAAGGCCAGCAGGTAGTGGCTGGAGCCGATGGCGTGGACGACGGGCCAGGTCGAGGTGTCGTGCCCGATCAGGTGCAGGTCGACGATCTGTCCGCGTTCCGGGTGCACCGGCAGTCGGGGCGCGATGGGCTCGATCAGGGTCTGCGACCAGGCGCCGCCGGCGACCACCACCGCGTCCGCGTTCACCGCCTCGCAGTGCACGTCCACGCCCTGTACCCGGCTGCCGCTCATCCGCAGTTCGGCGGATCCGGTGCGCATCCGGGCGCCGTGGCGGACGGCGGCGCGCTGCATGGCGTCGCGCAGCTTGCGGCCGTCCACCCGGGCGCCGGACTCCACGTGGACGGCGCCGAGCCGCGGGTCGAGCGCCGGGAAGCAGGCGCTGGTCTCCCGTGGGTCGAGCAGGCCGACGCGGCCGAGCGTGGGGTCCTCGGCGGCGCGTTCGCGGACCAGGTCGCGGGTGCGGCGCAGCACGTCCGGGTCGCGGTGCACGGCGAGCGCGCCGACCCGGGCGTAGCCGACGTCGCCCTCGCCGTCCTCGGCGAGCAGTTGGGCGAGTCGCTGGTGGTAGACGGCGCCGGCCGAGGCGAGCCGGTACTCGTCGGGGTCGGGGTCGGGGGCGAGCCAGGGGGCGAGCATGCCGGCTCCGGCGGCGGTGGCCTGGCCGGCGTCGGCGCGGTCCACCAGCTCGACCTCGGCGCCCTTGCGGGCGAGGTGGTAGGCGATGCTGCTGCCGGCGACCCCGGCTCCAACGACAACGATGCGCATGGTCGCGTCCCGTCTGTGCGTGCGGCCGGACCGGGCGCGGGCGCCCGTGGGGGGGGGCGGCGCCCCGGCGCCGACGCCCGGGGCCCACCGTACCGGGGGATGTGGCGCGGGTCACGCCCCGCGCGGGGGTGGGCCCGGTCGAGGTCCGCGGCCGGCCGCCACGCCGTGGAGACGTGCGGGATCGCCGGTTCGGCGTGGGAGGATTCAGTTGGCTGACGGCCCCTCAATCGTGAGAGAAGAGTCGACCATGAAGAGCTCGATCATCGTCACTGGTGCATCCGCCGGCCTCGGGCTGTGTGCTTCCCAGGAACTGGCCGCGGCGGGGCACCACGTCGTCCTCGCCGTCCGCAGCGTGGAGCGCGGTGAGGCGGCCGCCGAGCGGATCCGGGCGAAGACGCCGGGCGCGAGCCTGGAGGTGCTCAGGCTGGACCTGGCCTCGCTCGCCTCGGTGCGCACCGGCGTCAAGGAGTTCCTGGCGAACGGTGACCGGCCGCCGCTGCACGGCCTGGTGTGCAACGCGGGTATCCAGGTGGTGAGCGGGGTGAAGCGCACCCAGGACGGTTTCGAGATGACCTTCGGCACCAACCATCTCGGCCACTTCCTGCTGATCCAGCTGCTGCTGGAGCACGTCGCCGAGCCGGGGCGGATCATCCTGGTCTCCAGCGAGACCCACCAGGGGCCGCGCAAGTCCATGGGCTTCCCGGCGCCGGTGTGGGAGGACCCGCGGGCGCTGGCCGACCCCTCGAAGTCCCGGCTGGACGGCTCCCCGAAGTCGGGGCGGATCCGCTACGCGACCTCGAAGCTGGCCAACCTCTACGCCACCTACGAGCTGGCGCGCCGGGTGGAGGGTCGCCGGATCACGGTGAACGCCTTCGACCCGGGCCTGATGCCGGAGACGGGTCTGGACCGGGACTGGCCGCCGCTGATGCAGCGCATGTACCACGGGATGGCGCCGCTGCTCACCCGGTTGGTGCCGGGTGCCCGGTCGGTGGCGCAGTCGGGGGCGGACCTGGCCTGGATGGTGACGGCGCCGGAGCTGGCCGAGGTGAGCGGCGCCTACTACTCGGGGCGGCGGCGGGTGCCGAGTTCGGCGGAGTCGCACGACCAGGCCCGGGCGCGGGAGCTGTGGGAGGCCTCGGAGGAGCTGGTGGCGGAGCGTTCCTGATCGGCGTGGGGGAACGCCCCGGCCCGCCCCGGTCGGTGACGGGGGCGGGCCGGGGCGTCGTTCGGGCGATCCGCTCCAGGTTCGGGTGGTCCCGTTCCAGGCTCAGGCGATCTGCTCCAGGGCCTGGGTGACGCAGCGGTCGGCGAGCGCGGTGACGGTGAGGGCCGGCGGCATGGCGCCGGTGGAGCCGGGGATCAGCGCGCTGTCGACGACGAACAGGTTGCGGTAGCCGTGCAGCGCGCCGGCGGCACCGGTGGCCTTGCCGAGCACCGCCCCGCCGAGGGAGTGCGAGGTGAGGGCGGGGGTGATCACGTCGATGCCGAGGCCGAAGTTGGCCCAGTTCAGCCGCTGCGCGGTGCGCTTGACGGCGGAGCCGACCCGGGTGATCCGGGCGTCGTTCTTCGGCCAGTACAGCTCGACCTTGTCGGTGCTGGCGCGGTAGGTGAAGTGGCCGAGGGCGGGTGCCACCGACATCGCCAGCATGGTGCTGGAGAGGGCGCCGAGGGTGGGGATGCCGAGCGGCGGGAAGCTGAGCAGCGTCACCGGGGCGTCGGGGTTGTCCCAGTGCCGGGCGAGCATGTGGGAGGGGCCGCCCTGGTCGGGGTCGTTGAACAGCAGGCCGACGCGGGCGACGATGTGGTCGCCGCCGGTGCCCCAGTTGCGGCCCACCTCGTCGTTGAGCAGGGGCAGGCTGCCGCGGGCCTTGGCCCGGACCAGCAGGCGGGTGGTGCCGAGCGAGCCGGCGGCCAGGAACACCTGGCGGGCGACGAACTGCGGGCGGGAGAGCACCTTGCCGTGCTCGTCGATCTCCTCGCACTCGACCAGGTAGCGGTCCTCGAACGGGCGGATGTCGACGACCTGGTGCAGCGGTCGCACGCTGGTGCGGCCGGTGGCCTCGGCGGCGGCGAGGATGGTGCGGTCGACGCTGCGCTTGGCGCCGCTGTTGATGCCCCACATGGCGTGCCCGTGGACGGCGGAGCGCACGGCGCGGCCGGCGATCTCGTTGCGGACGACGTCCCAGTCGATGGCCATGTCGGCGCGCTGGGTGGGCAGGTCCGCCCGACCGGCGCGGCGGGCGAACTGCCGCGCGTTGCCGTAGAAGTCGGAGTTCAGCACGTCGTCGGGGATCGGGGAGACGCCGATGAGCCGGCGTGCCCGCGGGTACCAGGTCTCGGCCATCTCGGCGTAGTCGAGGGTGTCCCCGAAGCTGGCCCGGAACAGTTCCTCGGAGGGGGCCATCATGGCGGCGTAGTTGACCAGGGAGCCGCCGCCGACGCCGGCGCCGGCCAGGCCGATCACGCCGTCGCCGGGGAACGCCTCCAGGACCCCGGTGAAGGGGTAGAAGGTCTCCTCGGTGAACGGCGAGGTGGTCGACAGCCAGGTCGTGCGGGCGTCGGGCTTGGTGGGCGTGGCGAAGGTGTTCCCGTCGGGGGTGATCGGCCAGCGGCGGCCGCGTTCCAGGACGACGGAGTTGATGCCTGCCTCGGCGAGCCGGAGGGCGGCGACGGAGCCGGCGTAGCCGCTGCCGATGATGGCGACGTCCACGGGTTCGGAGGCCGCCGCGGTGCGACTGAGCAGGCCTCCGGAGAGGACCGCGGCCCCCGCCGCCACGGTGCCGTAGCGCAGGAGCTGCCGTCGACTGTAGACGTTGCCGTTCACGCGTTCCCCTATTTCCTGCGGTGGTGTCGTTGGGTGTGGTGTGCGGGACGCGGGCCGGCCGGACGGTTGTCGCGCTGTCCGGCCGGCCCCTGGCTGACTGCGTGTCAGCGGTTCACGATAATGCCCATGCGGGCGATTCCGTAGGAGCCCTGCGTGGTGCGCAGGCGCGGCGGGTCGTTCGGGTCGATGGAGAGCTTGTCGAGGATCGGGTAGAAGGAGCGGAAGGCGGTCTCCGCCAGCAGCCGGGAGAGCGCGGCGCCCGGGCAGAAGTGCGGGCCGGCGCCGAACCCGAGGTGCTCGCCCAGGCCCTTGCGGTCGATGTCGAAGACGTCGGGGTTGTCGAACTTGCGCGGGTCGCGGTTGGCCGATCCGAGGACGACGTGCAGCAGCGCGCCCTTGGGGATCTGCACGCCGTGCAGTTCGATGTCCTCGTTGGTGCGGCGCAGCAGCCACTGGGTGGGGCTGTAGATCCGCAGGTACTCCTCGATGAAGTCCTTGGTGCGCTCGGGCTCGGCGGTCAGCCGCTTGGCCAGGGCGTCGTCGGTGAGCAGCATGTGGATGCCGCCGCCGAGCAGGTTCATGGTGGTCTCGTGGCCGGCGGCGACGAAGGACCAGGCCATGGTGACCATCTCGTCGCGGGTCATGTCGCCGGCCTCGTTCTGGGCGACGAGCTCGCCGAGGATGTCCTCCTGGTTGGGCTTGCCGCGGCGCGCCTGGGCGAGTTCGCCCATGTAGTTGCCGAACTCGACGATGTCCTCGTAGAAGCCGGGCGCCTCGTCCGGGTCCATGCCGGCGGCCACGGCGAAGGAGGCCATGACGGCGGCGGACCAGCGCCGCAGGTCGGCCTTGCGGTCGAGCGGGATGCCGAGCATGCCGCCGACCACGCGCAGCGGCAGCGCGGTGGTGAACGCCTCGACGAACTCGACCTTGTCCTGGGCGAGGATCTCCTGGATGAGGTCGTCGATGATGCCCTGGACCCAGTCGCCGAGGGTGCGCACCAGGCGGGCGTTGAACGACTTGTTGGCCATGTGCCGCAGCCGGGTGTGCTCGGGGGCGTCCCGGTTCACCAGCATGGGCAGGTTGAGGTAGCCCTGGGTCTGGATCTGCGAGGAGAAGCGCTTCTTGTCCTTGAGCGCCAGGGCGACCTCGTCGTAGCGGCTGAGCACGTAGAAGTCCTGGCCGTCCCAGGTGCCCTCGGGCACGTAGTAGACCGGGGCCTCCTCGCGCAGCCGGACGTAGGTGGGCCACGGGTTGGTCTTGTACTCGACGTCCGCCAGGTCGATGACGATGGTCGGGGAGGTCATTGGGGTCCTTTCCAGCAAAAGCGGGTTGCGTCGGCGGGCGGCGGGGGCCGTGTGGGGGCGCCTCCAGCCGGTCGCCGGATGTCTCGCGTGGGACGCCGCGGGCCGGGGTCGCCGCCGGGCCGCGCGGTGGGCGCGGCCCGGCGGCGGTCGGTCAGGCGGAGCGGGAGCCGGGGCCGTCCATGAAGCCGCACTCGATGAAGTAGTCGAGGTAGGTGCGGATCAGTTGGGCGTCCAGCGGCGGGCATTCGACGCCCGTTCCCTCCAGCGCGGCGCGGGTGACGGCGTCCTCCGACCTCGGCAGGCGCACGTCGTCGACGGCGTCGTTGAGGAAGGGGGCGAGGCCGAACAGCGCCATGGTGCCGACGTCCCGGCTGGTGACCCGGTCCTTCCACTCGGCGAAGGGCAGCCGCTCCATCGGGAAGCCGTAGTCCTCGATGTGGCCGAAGAAGTCGCCCCAGGTCATCCGGTGGTTGTCGTTGACCAGGTGGAACGTTCCGCCATTGGCCTCGGGCTTGCCGGCCAGGGTGACGATGGCCTTGGAGACGTAGTCGATCGGCGCGGGCTGCAGCGCCATGTTGACGTCCGTGGGGGCGATGCCGGCCTCCGCGCAGCCCTTGATGATCAGGCTGAGGTGGTCCAGCCGGTTGAAGGCCCCGGTGACGCTGTGGCCGGCCGTGTTGACCCGGTGGATGGTGACCGGCAGGCCCTGGGCGTGGGCGTTGCGGACCATCTTCTCCGCGACCCACTTGGACTGGGCGTAGCCGACGACCAGCGGGCCGCTGGTCATCATGTCGTCGGTCTCGGTGACCGTCTCCGCGGTGAACTCCTTGGAGGAGAAGACGCCGACCGTGGAGATGAAGTGCACCGGGCGGGGTGCCCCGACGGTGGCGAGTCGCAGCGCCTCCCGGGTGCCCTGGACGTTCGGCGCCTCCAGGGCCCGGTAGGGGTAGGTCCACTTCACGATGGCGCCGCAGTGGAAGATGCTGCCGATCCGGGCGTGCAGGTCGGTGAAGTCCTGCTCGCCGATGCCCATCCGGGGCTCGGCGAGGTCGCCGAGGACCGGCACGATCCGGGAGGCGTTCTCGCCGACGTCGAGGTTGTACTTCTCCAGGTTGCCGAGCAACCGCCGGCGGGCGTGCGCCTCGTCCTCGGCGCGCACCAGGCAGTGGACGTCGCCGCCGGTGCGCTCCAGCAGGTCGGCGAGGAGGAAGGCGCCGACGAAGCCGGTCGATCCGGTGAGCAGCACCGACTCGGGGGCGGTGCCCTCGGGTTCGGGTTCTCCCTTGACGGTGAAGGAGGCGTCCAGTTCGGCCCGTTCCGCCATCTGCTCCACGGTCATCACCCGGGAGCGGCGGCCGCGGGCCGGCCGGGCGGCGGCGGGCGCGGCCGGGGCGGTGGCGGCCGGGGCGGTGGCGGGGGTGCCGGGCTGGGGCTCGGCGGCCGGGGTCGGTGCCGGGGCGGGCGCCGTCTCCGTCTCCGTCTGCGTCGCCGGGGCGTCCGCGGCCGGGGCGGCGGGGGCCGGCTCCTCCTGCTCCTCGGGCTGCGGGGCGAGTTCGCGGAGCTCGTCGAGGATCCAGGAGGCGAGGCCGGGCAGCCGCCCGTCGTCGAAGATGACCTCCATCGGCAGGGCGATGTCGAAGTCCTTGTCCACGGCGGACTTCAGCTCGGCGAGCATCAGCGAGTCGGCGGCGACGGTGACCGGCACGTCGAGGTCGATGTCCTCCGGCGCGGAGCCGAGGACGGCGGCCAGCAGCCGCACCAGGTGGTCCTGGATCCGCCGGGTGGCCTCGGTCTCGTCGGCGGCGAGCAGCTGCGCGACGTCGGGCCCGGAGCCGGTGGCGCGCTGGGCCGCGCCGCCGGAGGTGCCGGCGGAGATCATCCGGTCCAGCATCGCCGGGGTGACGGCGCGGAAGGACACGCCGCGCATCCGCGCGACCAGTGCGCCGTCCTCGGTGGTGAGCAGCAGGTCGCCGGTGAGCGAGCCGTCGGTGGCCTCGCGGGTGACCGCGGTGCACCAGACGGGGCCGGCGACCACGGAGTCGTGCACCACCATCGACTCGTAGCCGGTGCCGAGGTGCACGGGCCGCTCGTCCCAGCTCTCCGGCTGGGCGAAGCCGGCCAGGGCCACCATCTGCACGCAGGCGTCCAGCAGCAGCAGGTCGGGGCGGATGCCCGCGCGGATGCCGGCGCAGGCCGGGTCCGGCGGCACCAGCAGGCCGACGGCCACGCCGGGCCCGCGCTCCGCGCGCTCGACGAGCTGGAAGCTCGGGCCGAGGGCGAAGGAGGGGTGCCAGGCGCGGCGGTAGAACTCCTCGTGGTCGACGCTGTCCGTGCAGCGCTCCCGGGCGTCGGCGAAGGCCGTGCCGGCGCCCTCGGTGGGCTCGGCGGCGCCGTCGCCGGCGACGATGACGGCGCTCAGGTGCGGGTGCCATCCGGTCTGCGGGTCCTTGCTGTGCACCGAGACCCGGGTCTTGCCGGAGACGGCCGGTTCGATGACGACCTGCACGGTGCGGGTGTCGTCGTCGGAGAGCACCAGGGGCCGGGAGAGCGTCAGGTCCTCGATGCCCACGGGGCCGTCGAAGACCTGCTCGGCGGAGCGCAGCACCAGTTCCAGGTACACCACGCCGGGGACCACGATGCGCCCGTGCACCCGGTGTTCGGCCAGGAAGGGCAGCAGGCGGAGGGAGAGCTCGGTCTCGCCGATGACCTCGCCGGTGGCGGTCTCCAGCAGCCGGGGCCGCAGCGCCTGGCCGTCGCCGACGCCGGGGCGGGCCGCGGTGGCCGCGGGCCGCTCGGGGGTCGGCAGCCAGTAGGTGCGCCGCTGGAAGGGGTAGCTGGGGAGCTTGGCGGCGCGGGCCGGGCGGGGGTTGACCCGGGTCCAGTCCACGTCGGCGCCCTCGGCCCAGACCCGGGCCAGGGACTCCAGCAGCCGCTGCCGGGCCTGCTCGGGGCCGTCGGAGGTGGCCGAGGCCAGGGTGACCGGGGTGTCCGCGCCGGCGGCCGCGGCGGCCTGCCCGGCCAGGGCGAGGAGTTCGCCGGTGCCGAGCTCGACCAGGGTGCGGGTGCCGCGCTCCACCAGGGCGCGCAGGGCGTCGGCCGGGCGGGCGGGGTACTGGGCGTGCCGCAGCCAGTAGTCGGCGGTGGCGATCTCGTCGCCGACCGGGGCGCCGGTGGTGTCGGAGACGAAGACGACCTCCGGCACCCGGAGCGTGACGCCCTCGAAGGACTCCTCGGTGAGGTCGAGGGCGGTGACCAGGCGGGCGCCGTCCTCCACGGGGAACACCCCGGCCAGGGCGGCGGCGGCGTAGGCGCCGGCGCCGTGGCCGGTCGTCAGGTCGGGTTCGACGCCGACGGAGCGCCACCAGGAGCCCAGGGCGACGGCGAGGGCGTACAGCGCGGGCCGGCCCACCTCCTCGGTGGCGAGCGCCCGCGCCGCCTCGTCCCCGGGCTCCACCAGGGCCTTCAGCGGCAGTTCGGTGACCGGGCCGAGCACCGGGGCGAGGGCGTCCACCGCCTCGGTGATCGCCGGCACCTGGCCGTACAGGCCGTGCAGCGCCCCGGCGATGGCCGGGCTCGGCTCGGGCACGACGAAGCCGAGCCGCGGCGCGGAGCCGGCCGGCCGGCGTCCGCGCGCCACCCCGGCGGTGTCCTCGCCGGCGGCGACCGCGCGCAGGCCGGTGGCGAGTTCCTTCAGGGAGCCGGCGACGACCGCGGCGCGGTCGTTCAGCTCGGCCCGGCCGACGCCGGCGGCCCAGGCCACCTCGGCCAGGTCCAGGTCGGTGCCCTCTTCGACGAAGGTCGCCAGCGCGGCGGCGGAGGACCGCAGGGCCTCCGCGCCGGTGGCGGCCACCTTCACCAGCACCGGCCCGGCGAGCTCGGGCCGCTCGGCCGGCTCGGCGGGGGCGGGCGGGGACTCGATGACCATGTGGGCGTTGGTGCCGCCGAAGCCGAAGGCGGAGATGCCGGCGACGCGGCGGGCGTCGTTCCACTCGGTGAGCTCGGTGGGCACCGTCACCGGGAGCTCGTCCCACGCCACGTGGGGGTTGGGCTCCTCCAGGTTCAGGTGCGGCGGGATCTGGCCGCGCTGGACGACCAGCACGGCCTTGATGAAGCCGGCGACGCCGGCGGCGGCCTCCAGGTGCCCGATGTTGGTCTTCACCGAGCCCAGCGCCACCGGGTTGTCCTCCGAGCGGCCCTCGCCGAGCACCCGGCCGAGCGCCCGCACCTCGATGGGGTCGCCGAGGGAGGTGCCGGTGCCGTGCGCCTCGACGTAGCCGACCTCGCTGGGGGCCACGCCGCCCACGGACAGCGCCCGCCGGACGACGGCCTGCTGGGCGGCGGAGCGCGGGACGGTGAGGCCGGAGGACTTGCCGTCCTGGTTGACGGCGGAGCCGCGGATGACGGCGAGGATCTCGTCGCCGGCCTCCACGGCGGTCGACAGCCGCTTGAGCACGACCACGCCGCAGCCCTCGCCGCGCACGTAGCCGTCGGCGGAGGCGTCGAAGGTCTTGCACTGGCCCTCGGGCGAGAGCATCCGCCCGCTGGCCAGCGCCAGGGTGGTGTCCGGGGCGAGCAGCAGGCTCACGCCGCCGGCCAGGGCGAGGTCGCACTCGCCGGCGCGCAGGGCCTGGCAGGCCAGGTGCAGCGCCACCAGGGAGGAGGAGCAGGCCGTGTCGACGACCATGCTGGGGCCCTCCAGGCCCAGCACGTAGGACAGCCGGTTGGCGCCGAAGTTGGCGGCGTTTCCGGTGGCCGAGTAGGCGTCGATCATGGTGTGGTCGCCCGCGGACAGGCCGAGGCGCTCGTAGTCGCTGCCGCCCATGCCCATGAAGACGCCGGTGGCGCTGCCGCGGAGCGAGTCGGGGGCCACCCCGGCGTGCTCCAGGGCCTCCCAGGCGACCTCCAGCACCATCCGGTGCTGCGGGTCGATGCTCACCGCCTCGCGGGGCGGGATGCCGAACAGGCCCGGGTCGAACTCCCGGATGCCGTCGACGAAGCCGCCGTGCCGGGTGTAGGTGCGGCCGGCCGCCTCCGGGTCCGGGTCGTAGAACTCGTCGACGTCCCACCGGTCGGCGGGGACCTCGACGATCCCGGAGCGCCCCTCGGTGAGCAGGTCCCAGAACTGCTCCACGCCGCGGACGCCGCCCGGGAGGCGGCAGCCGATCCCGACCACGGCCAGCGGCTCGTGGCGGGCCTGCTTGGCCAGCGCCAGCTCGGCCCGGGTGGCCTTCAGTTCGGCGAGGGCGCGCCTCAACACATCCTGCCGGCCCGGTGCGGTCGCCTGCGCGGCCCCCCCGGTCCGCTCGTTACTCGTTGTCATAGCGATCCTCCCGCTCCAGCTCTGATTCGAGGAGCTTCAGCAGTTCCTCCTCGGACAGCTGCTCCAGTTCCGCCGACAGCTCTTCGACCCGCACCGCTCCGTCCGTCCCGGCACCGTCGCCGGTCGCGCGCTGGGCGGTCGGTTCCTGGGGGTCGTTCGCCAGCTGCAGCACCTCGTCCAGCAGGTACTCGGCGAGCGCGGCGATCGTGGGGTGTTCGAACGCCACCGTGCCGGGGAGCTTGGCCCCCACGACCCCCTCCAGCCGGTTCTTCAACTCCACGCTCATGATCGAGTCCATGCCGGCCTCGAAGAACCCGAGCTCGCGGTCCAGCTCCGACCCGGCGTCCCGGCCGAGCACGGCGGCGACCTGCGTCTGCAGGGCGTTCTCCATCAGCCGGGAGCGGGCGGAGACCGTGGAGGCGCTCCGCAGCCGGCCCAGCAGCACCTCGTCGCCGGTCAGCACCGCGGTGCCGCCGCCGGGGGCGGCACCGAGCAGTTCCAGGAAGGGCCGGCGCCGCTTGGCCTCCATGACGGGGCGGAACTTCACCCAGTCCACCGGGGCGACGGTCAGCTGCGTCGTCTCCGGCGAGCCGAGCACCCGCTCCAGCGCGCCGAACCCGAGGTCGTTCTCCAGGACGAACAGACCCATCTGCTCGAAGTACTCCTCGTGGTGGCCGGCCATCTCGCTGTCGGCCCACCAGCCCCAGTTCATCGCCAGGCCGGGCAGCCCGCGGTTGGCCCGGTCGTGCGCCATGAGGTCCTGGAAGTAGTTGGCCGCGACGTAGTGGCTGGCCAGCGCGGAGCCCCAGATGGAGGCCGCCGAGGAGTACATGACGAAGAAGTCGAGGTCGGCGGAGGAGGCCAGCGCGTCGAGCACCAGCGTTCCCTCGACCTTGGGGCGCAGGATGCCGCGGAACTCGTCCCAGCCCATGTCGACGATGGACTGCGGCGCGAACAGACCGGCCGCGTGGACCACGCCGCGGATCGCCGGCCACGGCGTGTCGCCGGCCTGGAACACCTTGGCCATCTCCACCGGGTCGGCGACGTCGGCGGCCGGCGTGTAGACGGTCACCCCGGCCGCGCGCAGCTCGCGGACGGCCTCCACCAGGGGCCGGTCGCGCTCGTCGAACGCGGCGTCGGCCACCGGGTCGGGCTCGTCGGGGATGTCCGGCACGGGCCGCCGGCCGAGCAGCACCAGGTGCCGGGCGCCGCGCTCGGCGAGCCAGCGGGCCTGGCGCAGGCCGAGGATGCCGCGGCCGCCGGCGATCAGGTAGGAGCCGTCGGGGCGGATCGTCTGCTCGGCGACGGACGGGGCCAGGTGCTCGACCCGCTTGAGGCGGGCGACCTTCCGCTCGCCGGCGCGGTAGGCGATCTGGTCCTCGCCGTCGGCGCCGAGCACCTCGGCGACGATGGTGTCGGCGTCCTCGCCGGCGTCCGCGCCGCGGGGGTCGAGGTCGATCAGGCCGCCCCAGATCTCCGGGTGCTCCAGGCCGACGGCGCGGGCTAGGCCCCAGGCGGGGCTGTGCGCCGGCGCCAGCGGGGCGTCGTCACCGGCGGCGGCGCCGCCCCGGGTGATCACCCACAGCTGCGGGGCGCGCCGGCCGACCTTGTTCGCCAGGGCGCGCGGCACGGCGAGCAGCGGGGCGCAGGAGACGGCGAGCGCGCGGTCCAGTTCGGGGCCGACCTCGCGCAGTTCGGGGCCGGCGTCCAGGGTGCCGAAGTGGATCAGGCCGCGCAGGGTGCCGGCCTCGGCGACGGCGCCGGCCACCAGTTCGCCGAGCCGGTCGGGGTCGGCGGCCTCGGCCTCGGCCGGGTCCAGGGCGACGACGCGGGTCTTGGCGCCGGCGGCTTCCAGCCGGGTCGCCACCTGCTCGGCGAGGCCGGCGCGGTCGGCGAGCAGCAGCCAGGTGCCGCTGGTCTTCCGCTTGCCGGGTGCCGGCGGCTGCGGCTTCTCGGTGGCCTGCCACTCGATGTCGTAGGAGTTGGCCAGCACCTCCTCGTCGAGGGCGGTGGCGGCCGGCGTGCCACGGGTGAGGGTGGGCTTGCCGGGCAGCCAGTACCGCTGGCGCTGCCACTGGTAGCCGGGCAGTTCGGCGGCCTGCGGGCCCTCGCCCTGCAGGCGCCGCAGGTCCAGCTCGTGCCCGACCACGTGCAGGCCGGCGGCGGCGTCCAGCATGGTCTGCCGCGCGGGGCGGCCCATCCGCATGGAGGACAGCGAGGTCAGCGCGGTGCCGTGGCCCTGCAGGGACTGCGCCACGGGGGTGGACAGCACGGTGTGCGGGCCGACCTCGACGACCACGTTGTGGCCGTCCCCGGCGGCGGCGCGCAGGGCGTCGCGGAACCGCACCGGGCTGACCATGTTCTCGCCCCAGTAGGCGGCGTCGAACGCCCGCGGCGGCGCGAGTTCGGCGGTGACCGTGGAGTACACCGGGTGCCGCTGCTCGCCCGGGGTCAGGTGGCCGAGGGCGGCGACCAGTTCGTCGCGGACCGGCAGCATCAGCGGGCTGTGGAAGGCGTACTCGCCCTGGAGGGGCATCCAGAACACCTCGCGGGCCCGGATCTCCTCCTCCAGTTCGGCGGCGGCCTCCCGCTCGCCGGCGACCACGGTGCTGGCCGGGCTGTTGACGGCGGCGACGGTGAGCCGGCCGTCGAAGCGGTCGAGCAGCGCCCGGACCTCCTCCTCCGGCAGGCCGACCACGGCCATCACGCCGGCGCCCCTGGTGGCGCCCATCACCTGGGCGCGGCGCACCACGATCTCGGTGGCCTGTTCCAGGTCGTAGGCGCCGGCGGCGTAGGCCGCGGACACCTCGCCGACGCTGTGTCCGACGATGGCGTCGGGGGTGACGCCCCAGGAGCGCCACAGCTCGGTGAGCGCGGCCTCGGCGGCGAAGATGCCGGGCTGGGCGTAGACGGTGTCGTCGAGCCGGGAGGTGGCGCGCTCGGCCAGCAGCTCGTCCCGCAGTGACCAGCCGGCCAGTTCGCGCACCACCGCGTCGCAGCGGTCGAGGACGCGGGCGGTGGTCGGGTCGGCGAGCAGGGAGCGGCCCATCGCGGGCCACTGGGCGCCCTGTCCGCTGTAGACGAAGATCAGCCGGCGGCGCTCGCCGCGGGCGACCCGGCCGGTGCGGACTTGGTCGGCCTGCCCGCGCGCGGCGGCGGCCAGCCGGTCGGCGGCCTCGGTCGCGGAGGTGGCGACGACGGCCATCCGGGAGGGGTGGTGGTCGCGGCGGAGCGCGGCGGTGCGGGTGATCTCGGCCCAGTCCGCGGTGGCGTCGCCCTGGTCGGCCCGGCGCAGGAAGGTCTGGTAGACCTCGGCGGTGGCGGCCAGTCCCTCGGGGGTGCGCGAGGACAGCAGCAGCAGGCGCGGTCGCGGCTCGGTGGGGGCCGCGGCGTTCTCGCCGACCTCGCCGGTGGAGGGGCCCTCGGCGCGGGCGATCTCGTCGGCGAGGGTGAGGGCCCGGGGGGCCTCCTCCAGGACGACGTGCGCGTTGGTGCCGCTGAAGCCGAAGGAGCTCAGGCCGGCGACGCGGGGCGCGCCGGGGACCGAGGAGGTCCACTTGGTCAGCTCGCGCGGCACCGAGACCGGGATCTCGTCCCAGTTCAGGTGCGGGTTCGGGTTCTCCAGGTGCAGGTGCGGGGGGATCTCGCCGTGGTGCAGCGCGAGCGCCACCTTGATCATGCCGGCCACGCCCGCGGCCGCCTCCAGGTGGCCGATGTTGGTCTTCGCGGAGCCGACCAGCACCGGTTCGGCGGAGGCCGCGGCGCCGGCGCGCAGCGCGTCGGCGAGCGCGCCGAGCTCCATCGGGTCGCCCAGCGGGGTGCCGGTGCCGTGCGCCTCCACGTAGCTGACGGCGGCCGCCTCCACCCCGGCGTCGAGCAGGGCGTCGCGGATGACGGCCTGCTGGGCCTGGCCGTTGGGCACGGTCAGCCCGGCGCTGCGCCCGTCCTGGTTGACGGCGGTGCCGCGCAGCACGGCCCAGATCCGGTCGCCGGCGGCGACGGCGTCGGAGAGCCGCTTGAGCACGACGACGCCGGCGCCCTCGCCGCGTCCGTAGCCGTCGGCGGAGGCGTCGAAGGTCTTGCAGCGGCCGTCGGGGGAGAGCGCGCGCAGCTTGGAGAGGCTGACCGTGGTGTCCGGCGACAGCATGAGGTTCACGCCGCCGACGATCGCCATGTCGGACTCGCCGGAGCGCAGGCTGCGGGCGGCGAGGTGGGCGGCGACCAGGGAGGAGGAGCAGGCGGTGTCGACGGCCAGGCTCGGCCCCTGGGCGCCGAGGTAGTAGGAGAGCCGGCCCGCGGCGACGCTGAAGGTGTTGCCGGTGGCGAGGTAGGCGTCGATGTCGGAGCCCTCGGCGGAGACCAGCTGCATATAGTCGGTGGTGTTGATGCCGACGTACACGGCGGTGCGGGAGCCGTCGATCTGCTCGCTGGTCACGCCGGCGTCGTCCAGGGCCTCCTTGGCGACCTCCAGCAGCAGGCGCTGCTGCGGGTCCATGGAGCGGGCCTCGCGGGCGGAGATGCCGAAGGCCTCGGCGTCGAAGCCGTCGACGGGGACGTCCAGGAAGCCGCCGCGCTTGGTGTATGCCTTGCGGGGGGCGTCCGGGTCGGCGTCGTAGAACAGGTCGCCGTCCCAGCGGTCGGCGGGCACCTCGCTGGTGCCGTCCAGGCCCTCGCGCAGCAGGTGCCAGTAGCCGGCGAGGTCGTTGGCGCCGCCGGGGAAGCGGCAGCCCATGCCGACGATGGCGATGGGCTCGGCGGCGGCTCCGTCGAGGCGGCGGGCGGTGGCCGCGTGGGAGTCGGCGTGTCCGTCGGCGAGGTAGCCGGCGAGCTTGCCGATGGTCGGGTTGTCGAAGACGGCCGTGGTGGGGATCTCCCGGCCGATCTCCGCCTCCAGCCGGGAGCGCAGCTCGACGACCATGGCGGAGGTGAGGCCGAGTTCGAACAGGCCGGTGTCGACGTCGAGGTCGTCGGGGCCGTCCAGGCCCATCATGGCGGCGAGGTCGGCGCGCAGGTAGCGGACGAGTTCCTCGCGGCTGCGCCGGGCGGCCGTGCCGGATCCGCCGGCCGGGGCCGGGGTGGCCGGGGCGGGGATCCGGACCGGCGCGGGCGCCGGGGCGGCCGTCGGGGTGGCCGCCGCCGGGGCGGAGCCGGTGCCGGTCGAGGGCTGCTGTTCGGCGGGCAGCCAGAAGGTCTCCCGCTGGAAGGGGTAGGTGGGGAGCTTGATCCGGCGGGCCGGGCGCGGGTGCACGGCGCGCCAGTCGACGTCGACGCCCTCGGCCCACACCCGGCCGAGGGCCTGCAGCAGCTGGTGGTGCGCCCGGGTGGTGCCGGCGGCGCCGAGCGAGGCGACACCGACCGGGGAGCGGCGGCCGGCCGCCTCGGCGACGGTGGCGGCGAACGTCAGCAGGCCGCCGCGGCCGAGTTCGATCAGCACGCGGGTGCCGCGCCCCAGCGCGGTGCCGAGCGCCTGGTCGAACCGGACGGCCTGGCGGGTGTGGGCGGTCCAGTACTCGGGGGTGGTCACCTCGTCGCCGGCGAGGGCGCCGGAGGAGTCGGAGACGAAGGGGGTGTGCGGCGTGCGCAGGGTGGCGGCCCGGAAGGCCTCGGCCAGCGGCTCGAGGACCGGGTCCACCTGCGCGCTGTGGAAGGCGTAGGCGATGGGCAGCCGCACGGCGCGCACGCTGCGCTCGGCCACCGTCTCCAGGACGGCGTCGACCGCCTCGGCGGGGCCGGCGACGACCGTGTCGCGCGGGCTGTTGCGGACGGCGACGACCACCTCGCCGGAGGCCAGTTGGTCGATGCCGGCCAGGTCCTCGGCGGGGCACATCACGGCGGCCATGGTGCTGCCCGGGGGCAGTTCGGCCATCAGCCGGCCGCGGGCGGCGATCAGCCGGGCGCCGTCCTCGACGGAGAACACCCCGGCGAGCGCGGCGGCCGCGTAGGCGCCGACGCTGTGGCCGAGCACCACCTCGGGCTCGACGCCGACCGACCGCCACCAGGCGCCGAGGGCGACGGCGAGGGCGTAGAGGGCGGGCTGGGCCACCGCGGTGTCGGCCGCCGCCTCCTCCGCCTCTCGCCCGGAGCTGACCAGCGCCTTCAGCGGCAGCTCGGTGACCGGGCCGAGCACCGGGGCGAGGGCGTCCACCGCCTCGGTGATCGCCGGCACCCGGCCGTACAGGCCGTCCAGCGCGCCGGCTATCCGGGTGCCGTGCCCGGGGGCGACGAAGCCCACCTTGGGGGCGGCGCCGACCGGTCGGCGCCCGCGCAGCACGCCGGGCGCGGGGTCGCCGAGGGCGACGGCGCGCAGTCCGGCGGCCAGTTCCTCGGACGTGCCGGCCACGACCGCGGCGCGCTCGGGCAGTTCGGCGCGGCCGACGCCGGCCGCCCAGGCGACCGCCGCCGGGCTCGGGGCGCCATCGCCGGCCACGAAGTCGGCCAGCCGGCCGGCGGCGGCCCGCAGCGCCTCGGGCCCCGAGGTGGCGACCTTGACCAGCACCGGTGCCGGCGCGGTCACCGGCTGCTCCCTGTCCGCTCCTGTCGACTGCTGGGGGGACATCGTCACACCGTCTCCTTCAAAGACTCCGACGCCCGCGCCGGGGCCCCCGCGAGTACCGGGGGGCTCTCGATCACCATGTGCGCGTTGGTGCCGCCGAAGCCGAAGGCGGAGACGCCCGCGACGCGCCGCGGGTCCGTCCAGTCGGTGAGCTCGGTGGGCACCGTCACCGGGAGCTCGTCCCACGCCACGTGCGGGTTGGGCGTGGTGAGGTTCAGGTGCGGCGGGATCTGCGCGTGGTACACGGCGAGGACGGCCTTGATGAAGCCGGCGATGCCGGCGGCGGCCTCCAGGTGCCCGATGTTGGTCTTCACCGAGCCAAGCGCCACCGGGCGGTGCGCCGGGCGGCCCTCGCCGAGCACCCGGCCGAGCGCGCGCACCTCGACCGGGTCCCCGAGCGGGGTCCCGGTGCCGTGCGCCTCGACGTAGCCGACGTCGCCGGGGTCGATCCGGCCGGCGGCCAGGGCGCGGCGGACCACGTCCTGCTGGGCGAGGCCGTTGGGCGCGGTCAGGCCGTTGCTCTTGCCGTCCTGGTTGACGGCGGAGCCGCGGATCACCGCGAGGACGTCGTCGCCGTCGGCGAGCGCGTCGGACAGCCGCTTGAGCACGACCACGCCGCAGCCCTCGCCGCGCACGTAGCCGTCGGCGGAGGCGTCGAAGGTCTTGCAGCGGCCCTCCGGCGAGAGCATCCGCCCGCTGGAGAGGGCGACCGTGGTGTCGGGCGAGAGCAGCAGGCTGACCCCGCCGGCCAGCGCGAGCTCGCTCTCGCCGGCGCGCAGCGACTGGCAGGCCAGGTGCAGCGCCACCAGGGAGGAGGAGCAGGCGGTGTCCACCACCATGCTCGGGCCCTGGAGGCCCAGCACGTAGGAGAGCCGGTTGGCGCCGAAGTTGGCGGCGTTGCCGGTGGCCGTGTAGGCGTCGATGCGCGACAGGTCGGCCGGGTCCCGGCTGAGCCGTTCGTACTCGCCGGCGGCCATCCCGATGAACACGCCGGTGTGGCTGCCGCGGAGCGAGTCGGGGGCCATCCCGGCGTGTTCCAGGGCCTCCCAGGCGACCTCCAGCACCATCCGGTGCTGCGGGTCGATGGAGAGCGCCTCCTGGGCGGGGATGCCGAACGGGCTGGGGTCGAACTGCCGAACGCCGTCCACGAACCCGCCGTGCCGGCTGTAGGTGCGGCCGGGGGCCCCGGGGTCGGGGTCGAAGAGCTCCTCCAGCTTCCAGCGGTCGGCGGGGACCTCCACGATGCCGGAGCGTCCGCCGGCCAGCAGGTCCCAGAAGGCGTCCGCCCCGCCGGCCGCGCCGGGGAAGCGGCAGCCGATGCCGACCACGGCCACCGCGTCGTCGTCGGTGGGCGTGCCCGTCGCGGTGCGGGCGCCGGCGGCCTCGGCGGCGGCCTGGGGGGACGCCTGCTCGGTGCGCGCGATCTCCGCGGCCAGGGCGCGGGCGGCCTCCTCGACCGAGGGGTAGTCCCAGGCGAGGGTGGCGGGCACCTCCCGGCCGAGCCAGTCGGTGAGCGCGCCGGCCAGCGCGACGGCCTGGATGGAGTCGAGCCCGTAGGAGGTGAAGGGCTGCCGGACGTCGACCTCGGAGACGTCGAGGTGCGCCTGGCGGGCGATCAGGATCCGGAACTGGTTCTCGATCGCGGCGGCCGACCGGTCGCCGCTCGGGCGCGGGGCGGCCGCGGGAGTGGCGGGCGCCTCGGCCGCCGGGGCGGCGGCGCGTTCCTCGGAGGACTTCGGAGCCTCCGGGGCCTTCGGTGCCTCTGCGGCCGGGGGCGCGGGGGTCGCCGCGGGGGTGATCCGCGCGGCGGGCAGTCCGCCCTCCCGGTACAGGGCCTTGGTGGCGCTGCGCTGCACCTTGCCGCTGGAGGTGGTGGGGATCTTGCGCGGCGGGACCAGGACGATGTCGTGGGCCTGGAGCTGGTGCTCCTCGGACACCCGGCGCCGGATGGCCGCCACGATGGCGGCGGCCTCGTCGGCGCCGACCCTGGTCCGGGGGATCTCCTGGACGATCACCAGGGAGTCCTCGCCGTCGACCTCGACCGAGAAGGCCGCGGTCCGCACGGCGGCGAGCCCGGGGTGGCTGGTGGAGCAGGTGGCCTCGACGTCCTGAGGGTAAACGTTTCGCCCCCGAAAGATCATCAGATCTTTCGCCCGTCCGGTGACGAACAGTTCGCCGTCCATCATGACGCCCAGGTCACCGGTGCGCAGATAGGGGCCCTCGCCGCCGGCCAGGAAAGCGCCGAAAGTCTCCTCGGTGGCTTCCGGGGCCCGCCAATATCCCGGCGCGACGCTGGTGCCGCGCACCCAGATTTCACCGACCGATCCCTCCGGGAGAGCCGTGTGCGCGTCCCGGTCGACGATTGCCACCTCGGTCTCCACGGTAATCTCGCCGGAACTGGCGAGAGCCTGCACGGAGCGGATGTCGTCCGGCGGGCGCACGAGCCCGGCCTCGAGCTCCCGCTTCGAGACGTAGCGCACTTTGGAGTCACCCGGCGCGTGCCCGCCGGAGACCAGCAGCGTGCCCTCGGCGAGGCCGTAACAGGGATAGAAGGAGGAGCGCTTGAATCCGCAGCGGGCGAACGCCTCGGAGAATCGGTCGAGCACCTCGGGCTGCACGGGTTCGGCGCCGTTCAGCGCGGACACCCAGTTGGAAAGGTCCAGCTGGTCCTTGACCTCCTCGCTCACCCGCTCCACGCACATCTGGTACGCGAAATTGGGCCCGGGACTCACGGTGGCGCGGTAGCGGGTGATGGCCTCCAGCCAGACGGCCGGCTCCCGAACGAAGGAAACCGGCGCCATCAGGTTCATGGTGAAGCGGGCGTTCATCGGGCAGATGATGCCGCCGATGAGGCCCATGTCGTGGTAGGGCGGCAGCCAGCTGACGCCCTCGGAGGTGTCGTCCAGGTTGAAGGAGTGCGCCTGCGCCCGGGCATTGGCGATGAGGTTGCCGTGGGTGACCATCACGCCCTTGGGGGTGGAGGTCGACCCGGAGGTGTACTGGAGGAACGCCACGGTGTCGTCGCTGATCGCCGGAGGGCTCCAGTCGTCCTCGCGGCCGTCCACGATCTGGCTCTCGGTGGGCAGCCAGCGGGCCCGGGCCAGCGCGCTGAGGCCCGCCGCGGCGGCCTCCCCGCCGTCCGACGAGGGACCGCCGATGACCTCGGTGCCCTCTCCGACCAGGACGATCCGCGCGTCGGAGGCCTTCGCGATGGCCTCCACCCGGCCGGCGTGCTTGGCCGTGCCCGGCGGGTAGGCCGGCACCGGGATCAGCCCGGCGTACAGCGAACCGTAGAAGTAGGCGACGTACTCAAGGCCGGGCGGGCAGAGCATCAGGGCCCGGTCGCCGGGGTCGGCCGCGGAGCGGAGCGTCACCGCGACAGCGCGTGCCCACGCGTCGAGCTCGCGGTACGTGATCGGCGAGACCTGGGGTTCCCTCGTGCCGGAGAACGTCAGGAAACGGTAGGCGATTCCGTCCGGATGGTGCTCGGCCCGATGGCGGAGCACCTCGACGAGCGTTAAAAATCTGGCATCTGCGTGTGAAGACATGCTTCACTCCCCCGTCGTACTGATGGCACGAAAGCGGGCGCCCCCACTTTCGCCATCGACTCTCCAGCACCGTAAAGCCCCGATGCAAGTCGACACGCGGCCCTGCGTGGCGCGACATCTGGGACCACCCGCACAGACAACATCTGGCGGAGGATTCTTCAGGATGATTAAGGGGGATGCTTCCGGCAGCGAATCCCCGTGCACGCGACTGGCGCATCGGCACCACAAAACGGCGCGATGAGTCGACGCACAGCCCTTGATTGTTTCCCGTTGGTTCACTTGGGCGACACAGCGCCGCAACAAGGAAGAGAGCTCACCGTCCCGGTTCCCACCGACAAGACAGTGAAATCACCCCCGTGTGTCTCACCGCGCCACCCCTGGACATCGCCCGCGACACCGTTGGAGGGATTCCGAGCGGCGCCTGGTTGGCGTGTCAACCCAATTCAAGACGGGTTCAGGCTATGGGACCCCCACGGTTACTGTCAACGACGATCTGAAGCTCACTCATCCGCGGCTGGCCGAGAACAGTCGGTCCGGTGACGACCATTCCCGAACAGCGCATACACACGTTGACGTAGCGGTAACGTCGCACTGCGTGATCATGAACGTACGCAGCAGAATTGACGACTACCAGAAGAACTCTTTTCCTGGAGCTGACCCTCGTTCCCCCCGAAGAACGGCCATCCGCGCGACGAATCCGCGCAGTACGGCCCTCCTTTCTCCATCCGCTCTCAGTTGCCGGACCATCCGTCCATCGCGCCACCTCGGCGGCGCCACGGCGGCACCCCGCGCGCCAGCAGCACGCCCGCCAGGGTGAGCGCCAGCCCTGTGAACGCGCCGGCAACGGGAAGCGACAACCGGGTGCCCCCGGTTCCGCCTCCGCCCGCCTCGGCGGTCGGCACCGGTCCGGGGCCGAACCACCGGGGCTCCGCACCGGGCGCCGCGCCGGGTGTGGCGGCGGTCACCGAGGGTGCCGGAGCGGCGGGGGGTTCCGGGGCGGTCCGCCCGGCGGCCAGCACGGCCGCGCCGGCATCCACCACACCGGCCCCCAGTTCCTCGTCGAAGTCCCCCGTCGCCCCCGCGCCGGGGTCCGCGGTCTCCCGCAGCAGCCTCGCCACCTGATGCGGGCTCAACTCGGGTTGCTCGGCCAGCATCAGCGCGACGACCCCGGAGACGTACGCGGCGGCCGCGCTGGTTCCCCACCCCTCGTAGTAGTCGCGGTCCGGATCGGCCACCACCACGTCGTCGCCCGGGGCCGCCACGGTGGTGTACCAGTGCCGGGTGGAGAAGTCGGCCCGCTCGCCGTCCGGGCCGACCGCCGACACCGCGATCACCCCCGGGTACACCGCGGGGTATGACGCCGGATCGGATCCGTCGTCGTCCGCGTCGCCGCTGTTGCCGGCCGAGGCGACCACGACCACGCCGCGCTCCAGGGCGTAGCGGACCGCGGCGTCCTCGGCGGCGTCCGGGTGCGCGGCGTCGGTGTCGTCGCCCAGCGACAGGTTGATCACGTCGGCGCCGTGGTCCACCGCCCAGCGGATGCCGCGGACCAGCGGCGGATCCTGGCCGGCGGCGGAGGAGTCGGCCGAGGCCTGGGCCCGTGCCGGGTCGTCGTCCTCGAGTATCACCCGCACCGGGAGGATGTCGGCGTCCGGGGCGATGCCGCGCACGCCCGGTTCCACTCCGTTCCCCACCCCCTGGCCGGCGATCAGGGCGGCCATCGCGGTGCCGTGCTGGGCCCACTCGGCGTCCCCGGGGGCCGCCCCGGACCCGACCATGTCGGCCCCCTGGAGCACCCGGCCGGCCAGGTCGGGGTGGGTGGCGTCGACACCGGTGTCCAGTACGGCGACGGTGACCCCCTCGCCGGTGCTGTGCCGCCAGGCCTCCTCGGCGTTCAGGGTGGCCAGCGGCCAGTCGCGGGTCGCTGCCCGCGCCGGGGCGGCGGGCAGCAGCAGCGGCGAGGCCACCGCGGGGGCGGTGGCGAGCAGCGCGCCGAGCAGGGCCGCGGCCGTGCGGACCCGGCTCCCGCCGGACGAACGGGCGGTGCGGGCGCGGGCGGAGGAGGCATGCGCGGTGGAGCCGCGGGGGCCGGGACGCTCCGGACCGGGGTGGGCGGTCTCGCGACGGACGTTCATCCCCGGCGCCGCCCCCGGACCCGGCGCCCGCCGCGCGCCGCGCGGGCCGGTTCGTTCACGGGCCCGACGGGCGCCGCCGCGGCGCCGACCGCCCGGGACTCGGCGGGCCCCGCGCTGGGGGAACGGTCGTGCCAGTCGTCCTCGGCGGCCTGGCGGAAGGTCTCCCCGACCAGATCGGCCAGCGCCCGGGTCTGGTGGGCGATCCCCGACTCCGCCACCGCGCTGCGGTCCTCGGGCGCCAGCGCGTCGTCGGCGGGGACCGCCTCGGGCACCGCCCGGCCGTCGGCGAACCCCGAGACGGCGTAGACCACCCAGGGGCGGTCGGCGTAGAGCTCCACCACCCAGGAGGCGCGCTGGGACGGGCCGAAGGCGGTGGCCACGCTCTCCGCGACCGGGAGGGTGGGCGGCAGCAGGGCCGTGTCCGCGTCGCGCCCCCGCTCGTGCCACTCGCGTTGCAGGGCCCAGGCCGCGGACTGGTCGGCGTCGGTGATCAGCACCCCGACGGTGGTCACCACGGATCGGGCGGTGTCGGTGTAGCTGGCGCGCAGCAGCCGGGAGCAGCCGACGTCGGCGAGCAGTTCCTGCCACGCCGCGCCGAGCGGGGTCAGGCAGTCGGCGTCGTCCCGGACGCCGAGGCGGATCCAGTCGCGGTCGGCGCGGCCGCGTCCGGCCCCCTCGCCGTGCGGGGCCGGTGGGAAGAGCTGGTCCACGGGGACGTTGCGCCAGACGTCGGCGGCGTTCTCGAACTCGGCGACGGCCGGGGGGACGGCGGGCGGTTCGGGCCGCCGCTCGGCGACCCAGACGCCGCCGACCACCGAGCCGGCGAGCAGGCCGAGGCCGGTGACCACGCACAGCCAGGCCGCGGCCGGGCGCAGCCGGCGCCGGGTGGGGCGCCGGGGAGCGGGCGCGGCCGGGGGTGCGGCCTCGGCGGGCGCGGGAGGTGGTGCCGCGGGCGGGGCGGGCCGGGGCGGGGCGCCGTGCGGGCGGGGCGGGGCGGCGGTCCGCGGCGCGCTCTCGGTGCGGGGGGCGGGGATGACCGGTGCGGCGGGGGCGGGCGGCGCGCCGGATATGACGGCCGTGGACGGGGCGGGTGGCCTGGCCGGCGCGGGCGGCGCGTGGCGGGCGGACGGCGGTTCGGAGGCGTGGCGGGCGGGCGGCACCGGGGGCCGGTGCACCTGGACCACCAGCCGGGTGCCCGGGGTGGCGCCGCCCGGACGGGTGCCGGGCGCGGCGGGCGCCGGCGGCGCGGCGGCGGGCGGCTGGGTGGGCGGAGTGGTGGCGCCGGGTGCGTCGGGCGCGCGGCGTCCGTCGCCGCCGCCCCTGGTCCATCCCGGTGGCAGGTCCGGGCCGGGCTCGGCCGTCCTCTCCGGCGCGCCGGGCGGCGTGGCGCACTCGCCGGGGGGCTGCGGCCGGTCGGCGTCCGGCTCCACGGCGGGCGGGGTGTCGGGGGCGGCGGCCGCCGTCGGCTCGCCCCGTCCCCCGCCCTGCCCCGTCGGGCGCTGCCGGCCGGCCACCGGCCCGGCGCCTCCGCCGGCGGGTGCCCCCCTCGCGACCATCCACTCTCCCTGCTCGCCCTCCGCGCCGCCCCGTCGCGGCCACCCCGGCATCGGCGACCGGCGTCGCCGGCCACCGGGGCGCCACCGGTCCGTGCGCCCGGGCCGGCCCCGCGGCGCGGTCCGCCCGGCGTCGTACCGGGCACCCTACCGATCCGGCTCGCCACCGTGACCCTACCCAGTGTGCCGCCTCGCGCGGGCCCGTACCGGCCGGCTGGACACGCGTTCGAGTGCGGGCGTCGGGCTCGGAACGCACCGGTGCGGAGCGGTCCCCGTCCGGGACCGCTCCGCACCGGTGCCGTGTCCGGCGTGACCGCCTACGGGGCGGTGTCGTGGTGGGCCGCCTGGCGGGGCAGCAGGAAGCTGGCGGCGAACGCCAGGAGGGTCATGCCGACCGGCAGCCACATGGCGGTGGCGAAGGCGTCGCTGGAGTCCGCCGCCCATTCGGCACCTCCCGGCTCGCCGGTCGGCATCAGGGCGAAGAAGAGCGCGCCGACCACCGCGATGCCCACGGCCGAGGCCGCCTGCTGGAAGGCGTTGAGCACCCCGGAGGCGGCTCCGGCGTCGTCCAGCGGGACGGAGGAGAGCGCGAAGTCGAACACCAGCGAGATCGCGAAGCCCATGCCGGCGCCGCCCAGGAGCAGCGGCACCACCAGCGAGCCGGGGGTGACCTCGGCGTCCAGCGAGCGGGTCACCCACATCAGGCCGAGCAGCCCGGCGACCACGGTGAGCAGCCCGATCTGCACCACCAGGCGCCCCATCCGGGCCGCCAGCAGGTTGATGGCGAGCGCGGCGAAGACCGAGGAGGCGATGCCCCACCAGATGCCGGTGACGCCGGCGCGCATGACGTCGTAGCCGAGGCCGTCCTGGAGGTAGACGGTGAACACCAGGAAGAAGCCGACCACCCCGCCCATGGCCAGCAGCAGGATCAGCAGGCCGCCGGTGAAGGAGCCGTGGCGGAACAGCGACAACGGCACCAGCGGGGAGTCGACCTTCCGGCGCTGGTGCGCCACGAAGATCGCGAAGACCGGCAGCGAGGCGGCCATGCTGACGAAGGTCCACGCCGGCCAGCCGGCCTCACGGCCGGCCACCAGCGGGTAGAGCAGCAGCAGCATGGCGAGCCCGGCCAGCAGCACGCCCGCCAGGTCCAGCCGGACGGCCGTCTCCGAGCGGGACTCGGGCACGTAGCGGATCGCGGCGATCAGCGCGATCACCCCGACCGGGACGTTGACCAGGAAGATCGTCCGCCAGCCCAGGCCGGCGATGTCACTCTCGGTGAGCAGCGCGCCGATGATCGGGCCGAGCACCGAGGTGATGGCGTACAGCGCTCCGGCGGCCGTGATCGGCCTGCCCCGCTCACTGGGGGCGTACATCACCTGGATGGTCGCCATCACCTGGGGGACCATCAGCGAGGCGGCCAGCCCCTGCGCCACCCGGGCGGCGACGAGCTGTCCCGGGCTCTGCGCCACGCTGCACAGCACCGAGGTGAGGGTGAACAGGGCCATTCCGATCACGAAAACGCGCTTGCGTCCGTAGATGTCGCCCAGCCGGCCGCCGGTGATGAGCCCGAGGGCGAATGAAAGGGCGTATCCGGCGACCATCCACTGCAGCGCCGCACTGCTGGCGCCCATTTCCTGCTGGATCTCCGGGAGGGCGACATTCAGCACTCCGCCGTCCAGCAGGTCCATGAACATTCCGAACAGGATCACGGCGAGCGCGGCCGTTCGCCGCCGGGTGCCTGGCCGGACCGCGGGCGCATCCTGTTCCAGCGTGCTTGCCACTGTCGTCCCCCCGCGCTTTCCCGGCCCCACACACGGCCGAACAAGTTTCCGCAACCGTAAATCGCTCAGGTGTACGCTGTCAACCTGGGTCGGGCGGGCCGCGGGGCCTTCGCCCCGGCACGGACGGTCGAACACCCCGCCACCCGCCCCGAACCCGGTCACCGCAACGCGATCGGGGAATCACGCAGAGGTGGAAATCCCAATTCCCGGCGGCATTAGCCGACGGTGGCCGACTCGGAGGGCGACTGCCGCTCGCGGTGCGCCTCGATGATGATCTCGGCCGCCCGGGCCGTCCCCCCGTACTTGTCGTACGCCCCCATGAGCTCCGAGGCGCGCCGGCGGAAGCTCGGGTCGCCGAGCACCCGGCGCACCGCGGCGTCCACCTTGGCCGGCTTCGGCCGGTTGGTGTTCAGCGACAGTCCGGCTCCGGTCCAGGCGAGGCGGGCGTTGGACTCCATCTTGTCCTCGCTGGTGCCGGCGACGACGAGCGGTACGCCGAAGGAGAGCGACATCTGCACCCCGCCGTACCCGCCGTTGGTCACCAACACGTCGGTGAGCGGCAGCAGCTCGGCGAAGGGCACGAACCGCTCCAGCACCAGGTTCGCCGGCCGCTGCTCCCGGGGCAGCACCTCCTCCGGATCCCGGGTGACGGTGGTCGCCACGACCAGGACGTCCCGCTCGGCGAGCGCCTCGATCGTGGGCAGGACGAGCAGGCCGTGGTCGGTGGCCGCCGATCCCTGGGTCACCACGACGACCGGCCGCCCCTCGGCGCGCGCCGCGAGCACCCGGTCCCACCAGTCGGGCGCCGTCCAGTCGTCCAGTCCGGTCTGGCGGGTGATCCCGATGAACTCCACCGACTCGGGGAGGTCGCTGCGCGGGTACTCGAACTCCGGGATTCCGGCCTGGATGAAGCGGGTCGCGAACTGGCTGCTCCAGTCCGTGAACATGCCCCGGAACGGCCCGACCCCCATGTCGGCGACGATGCGTTCGGCGGCCCGCTGGGAGTTCCCGAAGATCACGTTCTGGATGGCCCAGCCCAGGGCCCGGTTGCGCAGCCGGCGCAGCGGCGTGTCCGAGGGGGTCAGCCCGGTGCCGAACGGCGCGGTGTCCACGCTGGATATGGACATCGGGCCGAGGCAGAAGATCACCCGGGGGATGTCCCGCTGCAACGCCAGCAGCGGCGCCGCCATGAACGTCTGGTCCCCGACGACCACCTCGGGCCGGAAGTCGTCGAAGAGTGGCCGCAGGTCGTCCACGTAGGCCGGGATCGAGTCGACGAAGACGTCGAAGACCACCTTTCTCAGGCCGGCGATCCCGGGTCTGCGTTCGTCGTCCGTGGACTGCAGCGCGTCGACGTCGGCGTCGAACTTCAGGTCCGCCGTCACCGGCACGAAGCGCGCGCCGACACTGGTGATGATCTTCTCGAAACCGCGCCCGGTGTACCAGACCACCTCGTGCCCCGCCTCCACCAGCTCGCGCGCGATCGGGAGCGAGGGACGGACGTGACCTGTCGCCGGCACCGTCGCGAAAAGAACTCGTGTCATCTTTCCTTCTCTCCTCGTAACTGGGGCCCCGGTGGAGGGCGAGGGCACGGCTCGGCGGAACGGCGTTCGTCGAGCGTGAGCGGACCGGGGGACGGGGCGCGGCCGACCGCGCCACCACACGGGAGATTCCGCGTCCGGCCACGGCGCCGATCGGCCCTCGGTCCGCTCGCACGGAGGGCGACTGATGTTGGGCGCGGCACCGCGCCGAAAAAGCGGCCGGCGCGATGGAATGCGCTTCCGCAGGAAATGGAGTAGAGTTAACCTGGCCGACACGCGGCCTTCACGAAAAATGAACCGAAGGCGCTTCGGCAATCACGCCGGCCGGACGCGCCCCGGCGCGGGCGAATCGCCCACGCGTAACGTCGGGAATCCCGTCATTGGCGCCACGCTCCCCCGTAACCTTCACGGCCACTCGCCACGGCGGTAACACTATCGGACGAACACGCGTTTGACCGGATAACGGAGGAGGTCATTTCACTTGTGGAATTGTGCACGCTCCCAGAACACAATCCGTTCGGATCGGCGACAAACAGAAAACGCCCCCGACCGGCGGTGACAGGAATTTCGCGGTCCTGCCGCCACCGGAAAGGGGCGTTCGCTGTTCGGACAAACCGTGGAGAACGGGCGACCCGACCGGGCGGCCCTTTGCCGGCCGGCCGGGGAAACATCCACGGCCGGCCGGCGCCGCGCCGTTACTTCCGCGCGGCGACCCTCCGCTCCTGCCCGGAGCCGGAGGCGGCGGGCACGCCGCCGGCGGGAGGCAGCACGGCCTCCCCCTCGGAGATGCCCAGCCGGTCGTGCAGCCGGCGCAGCGGTCCGGGCGCCCACCAGTTGACGCTCCCGAGCAGCCGCATCGTGGCCGGCACCAGGACGCCCCGGACGATGGTCGCGTCGATGACGATGGAGAAGGTCAGGCCGATCCCGATGGTCATCAGGAACAGCGAGGTGGCGGTGACGCCCATCGCGGCGAGCACGATGACCATCAGCAGCGCCGCGCTGGAGATGATCCCGCCGGTGCTCTGCAGGCCGACCGCCACCGCGCGCTCGTTGTCCCCGCTGACCAGGTACTCCTCCCGGGCCCGGCTGACCACGAACATCTCGTAGTCGGTGACCAGCCCGAAGGCAATGATGACGATCAGACCGAGGGTCCACAGGTCCGTCGTGCCGACCGCCTCGAAGCCCAGCACCGAGGCGAAGCCGCCGTCCTGGAAGCCCCAGACCACGATGCCGAGCGAGGCGGCCAGGGAGAAGAAGGCCACCAGCACCGCCTTGATCGGCAGGATCACCGAGCCGAAGGCGAAGAACAGCAGCACCAGCGTCACCAGCACCACGACGCCCAGGGCCCACGGCAGGGCGTCCAGCGTGGCCTCGTTGCTGTCCAGGCTCAGCGCCGGACCGCCCTCGCCGCCCACCAGCACCTCGGTCGCGCCGGCCGGCCACTCCTCGGCGCGCGCGTCCCGCACCAGCTGGAGGTTGGCCGGGTCGTCCGACTCGCCCTGCCAGGTCACCGTGACGTGGGTCAGCTCCGCGTCACCGCGGACCACCTCGGCCTCGCCCGCCGCGTCCAGCGCCTCCAGGCGCCGCAGGTAGTCCTCCAGCGCCGCCTGCTCGACACCGCCCACCACGGCGATGTCCAGCACGGGCGTCGCCGGACCGTCCTCCGGGAACTCCTCGTCGATGATCCGCAGCGAGACCTGGCCCTCGTTGTCGGTCGGCAGGTAGCGGTGGTTGGTCAGGCCGGGCTCCAGGGAGAGCAGCGGGGCCGCGGCGATCAGCAGCAGGCCGATCGCGCCGGCCAGCCACGGCACCGGCCGGCGCATGATGGCCCAGGCGAGCCGGGCCCAGGCCCCCGTGCGCTCCGCGACCACCTCGGTGACGGTGCGGCGCGGCCAGGGGATGCGCAGCGCGTTGATCCGCTGGCCGAGCACCGCCAGCATCGCCGGGAGCACCACCACCGCGGCCACGATGTTGAACAGCACCACCGTGACGCCGCCCAGGCCGAAGGAGCGCGAGGCCGGCTGCGGGAAGAGCAGCAGCCCGCACAGGGAGATCACGACGGTGAGGCCGGAGAAGGCGACGGTGCGCCCGGCCGTGGCCATGGTGGCCGGGAGCGCCTCGGCCACGTCACCGCCCCGGCGGGCGAGCTCCTCGCGGAAGCGGCTGACGATGAACAGGCCGTAGTCGATCGCCAGCCCGAGACCGAGCAGGATGGTGATCTCCAGCGCGAAGATCGAGATCTCGGTGACGTAGGTGAGCATCCGCAGCAGCGTCAGCGAGCCGAGAATGGCGAATATGCCGAGCAGGATCGGCGTCGCGCCGGCGACCAGCCCGCGGAAAATGATCACCAGGAAGAGCAGCAGCAGCGGCAGGGAGATCACCTGGGCGGTGGCCAGGTTGGCCGAGGCCAGTTCCTGGAGCTGGTGCTCGCTGGTGAATCCACCGCCGAGGTAGGTCTCCAGCCCGCCCTCGGCGCGGACGCCGTCGACGATCTCCCCGTAGTTCTCCAGCCGCTCCGCCGCGTCCGCCCCTTCCAGGGTGAGGGTCGCGTAGGTGGCGTGCCGGTCCTCGGAGACCAGCAGGGCGCGTTCGGACGCCGGGAGGCCCTCGGTCCAGTAGCTGGTGACCGAGGCGACGTGGGAGTCGGGGAGGCCGTCGAGCGCCGCCCGCACCGCGTCGGCGAATTCCGGGTCGTCCACCGTTCGCGAGTCCGTGGGGTCGACGTAGACCGCGATGACGTCGTGCTCGTTCTCCCCGTGCCCGAACTCCTCCTCCAGGAGTTCGTTGGCGCGGACGCTCTCGACTCCGGGCGGGGCGTAGCCGCCGCTGCCCATCGCGCCGAACACGCCCGAGCCCCAGATCCCCGCCAGAACGGCGAAGACGCCGGCGGCTATGAGGACCGCACGGCGGCGCCGGTAGGTGAATCGGCCCAGCAGTATGAACATGAATGGCGCCCGATCAGTAGATTCGCACCGACAACCCATGCAGGTTTACAGCATCAACCTAGCGAGGAGGGTTGACGTCGTCAACCGGGTGGCGATAAGGCGGTTCCGCTTCCGCGGCATGGGCCACCGGTATGACCGGGAGGTAAACTGACCCGATGACACCGAGTACTCGTGACACGCTGATGGCCGCCGCCGCCGAGCTGCTGGACGAGGGCGGGCTGGAGGCCGTGACGCTGCGCGAGGTCGGTCGCCGGGCGGGGGTCTCCCACAACGCGCCGTACAAGCACTTCGCCGACAAGGAGGCGCTGCTCGCGGCCGTGGCCGCCCGGGAGCTGACGAACCAGGGCGCGGCCCTCGCCGCGGCGCTGCGACAGGATCCGTCCCCGGAGACCATCCTGCGTTCGGCGCTGCGCGGCTACGTCGCGTGGGCGCTGGCCCACCCCGCCCGCTTCAAGCTGGTCTTCGGCTTCTGGTCCACCAACTCGGCGGAGCTGGCGGCGGCCGCGGACTCCACCCGCACCATGCTGATCGACGTGGTCGCGGCCGCCCAGCGGGCCGGCTGGCTGCCCGCCGGGGATCCGGAGCGGCTCACCGCGCTGCTCCAGGCCGTCACCCAGGGGGCCGTCGACCTCGCGATCAGCGGCCACCTGGAGGCGCAGGGCAAGGGTCACGCCAGCCCGGACGACCTGGTCGACGACCTCCTGGACCACCTGCGCGCCTCGGCCCGGGTCACCAGCCGGGTCTGACGCCCCGCCGGACCGCGTGCCCGGCCGGGCCGGGTGCCGGAGGGGCCGTCAGCGGCCGGCCGCGGTCAGCTCCTCGATGGTCGGGGCGGCCTCGCCGGGCGGCGGCGGCCCGGGCGGGGTGCCGTCCCCGAACGGGCGGCCCCCGAGCGCCTCGCGGCCGTGCGGCGTCAGCCAGCCGGTGAGGTCCGGCCCCTCCGGCACGATCCGGGTGGGGTTGATGTCGGTGTGGACCATGTAGTAGTGCCGCTTGATGTGGTCGAAGTCGACCGTGTCGTGGAACCCCGGGGTCTGGTAGAGGTCACGGGCGTAGGCCCACAGCACCGGCATCTCGGTGAGCTTGCGCTTGTTGCACTTGAAGTGGCCGTGGTACACGGCGTCGAAGCGCACCAGCGTGGTGAACAGCCGGATGTCGGCCTCGGTGATGGTGTCGCCGACCAGGTAGCGCCGCCCCTCCAGCCGTTCGGAGAGCCCGTCCAGGCAGGCGAAGAGGCGGTGGTAGGCGTCCGCGTACGCCTCCTGGTCCCCCGCGAAGCCCGCGCGGTAGACGCCGTTGTTGACGTCCCGGAAGACCCGGCGGTTCACCTCGTCGATCTCCTCGCGCAGGTGCTCCGGGTAGAGGTCCGGCGCGCCCGGGCGGTGGCAGGCGCGCCACTGGGTGGACAGGTCCGTGGTGATGGTCGGGTAGTCGTTGGTGACCAGCCGGCCGCTGGGGATGTCCACGATCGCCGGCACGCTGATCCCGCCGGCGTACGCCGGATCGGCGGCGTGGTACGCCTCGTGCAGGTAGGAGATGCCGAGCACGGGATCGCGGCCGTCCGGGTCGAGGGTGAACCGCCACGACCGCTCGTCCTGGATCGGGTCCGCGACGCCCACCGAGATGGCGTGCTCCAGCCCGAGGAGGCGGCGCACCACCAGCGCTCGGCTGGCCCAGGGGCAGGCCCGGCTCACGATCAGCCGGTAGCGTCCGGGCTCGACGGGCCACGGCGAGGAGCCGTCGGCGGTTATCCGCGCGTCGAAGTGGTTCGGAGCGCGGGTGAACTCCTTGGTGCTCACGGCCGGCACCTCTTCCCTGTGGCTCGCCGTCTGCCTCACCTCCCGCTTGCCCGGGGGGCCGGGAGCGAAACGGCCGGACGCCGTGCGGGGGGGGGCGAACGGGGTGCGGGCCCCCGCCCGTGGTGGGCGGGGGCCCGCACCCCGTGGTGGCCGGCGGCCTCACTCCACCGGCGCGAAGCGGTCCAGGGCGTCGGGGTGGGCGTCCAGCCAGGCCCGCGCGCCCTCCGCCTCGTTGCCGGCGCCGGCCTGCTGGATCGCGGCCTCCAGGTCGGTCAGCTCCTCCTCGGTCATGGTGAAGCCGTCCAGCCAGTCGGCGACCCGCGGGTGCTCGGCGGCCCACTCCCGGTTGCCCGCCGCGTGGATGCCCTCGCCGGTGCCGAAGGCGCCGCGGGGGTCCTCCAGCTTCCTCAGGTCCTCGGTGGAGTAGACCCAGTGCGGCGACCACAGGGCGACGACCACCGGTTCCCGGCGCTCGATGGCGCGGTCCAGCTCGGCCAGCATCGAGGCGGTGGAGCCCGTGGTCAGCTCGTACTCGCCCTCCAGGCCGTAGGCCGGCATCACGTCCTCGCTGATCGCCTTCATCAGGCCGGCGCCCGGCTCGATGCCGATGATCCGGCCGCCGAACTCGTCCGCCCGCCCCTTCAGGTCGTCCAGCGAGTCCACGCCCTCGACGTAGGAGGGGACGGTCAGCTCCAGCGAGGTCTCGTCGTACCAGGCCCCGAAGTCCCGGTAGGTGTCGGCGTACTCCTGCCAGTAGGACTCGTGGGTGGTGGGCAGCCACACGTCGGTCATCACGTCCACGTCGCCGGTGGAGACGGCGGTGAACAGCGCCCCCACGTCGTACTGGGTGGCCTGCGCGTCGAAACCGCGGTCGCGGAGCATCTCCTGCCACAGGTAGCTGGTGGCGATGCCCTCGTCCCAGGGGATGTAGCCGAGCGAGACCTCCTCGCCCCGGCCGACGTCGGTCCCGGCCACGGCGGTGCCCTCCTGCGGGCCGGAGCGCAGCACGCCCAGCCCGCCGCCCACCAGGGCGACGGCCAGCAGGCCGACCACGGCCACGGTCGCCCCGGGCCGGTAGCGCAGCACGGCGAGGCGGCCCACCGCCTGGGTCCGGGCCAGCGCCCGGCGGCCGAGCGGGGAGGCCTGCCGCTCCAGGGCGGCGGTCATCCGGTCCAGGTACATGGCGAGGATGACCACCGAGACGCCGCCCTCGAAGCCGAGGCCGATGTCCACCGTGCTGATGGCGGTGAAGACGGAGGCGCCGAGACCGCCGCCGCCGACCATGCCGGAGATGACCACCATGGACAGGCCCAGCATGATCACCTGGTTGACGCCGGCCATGATGGTGGGCAGCGCCAGCGGCAGCTGCACCCGCAGCAGGGTGTCGCGCGGCCGGGTGCCGAACGCCTCGGCGGCCTCGACCAGCTCGCCGTCCACCTGGCGGATGCCCAGTTCGGTCATCCGGACGCCGGGCGGCATGGCGAACACGATGGTGGCGATGATGCCGGGCACCTGGCCGACGCCGAAGAAGAAGATGCCGGGGATGAGGTAGACGAACGCCGGCATGGTCTGCATGAAGTCCAGCACCGGCCGGAGCGCGCCGCTGACGGCGCGGCGCCGGGCGGCCCAGATGCCGAGCGGCACGGCCAGCACGATGGTGATCGCGCTGGCGACCAGCACCAGGGAGAGCGTCTCCATGGCGCGCTGCCACTGGTCGACGGCGTCGACCAGGGCGAAGCCGGCGAAGGTGAGCACACCCGCGAGCAGGCCGCGCAGCCAGAAGGCGAGCACGGCCAGCAGGCCGGCCATCACCAGCGGCTCCGGCCAGGTCAGCAGCGCCTCGGCGGCGTCGTACAGGCCCCGGACCACCGAGGCGATGAGGTCGAAGAGGAAGCCGAGGTTGTCCCGCAGGAGATCGACGGCCGACTCGACCCAGCGTCCCAACTCAAGCCTGGGCACCGAGCACCTCCTTGTCGTCGTCGGCGGACGCGGGCCGCGCGGCTTCCGGCGCCCGCGGGGCCGGCGGGGCCGGGGCCGCCGGCGTGGGGTGGTCGGCGGCGGTGTCGGTGCCCACGACGCCCGCCGGCTCGTCGCCGAGCGCCGCGAGCAGGGTGACCCGCGGGATGACACCCACCAGGCGGTGGTCCTCGACCACGGCCAGCGGCACGTCGGTGCGGGAGGCGGGGGTGAACAGCTCGGCGAGCGGGGTGTCCGGGGTGACCGTGGCGACGTTCCCGGTCGCCAGGTCCCGCATCACCACCTCACCGTCCTTGCCGGCCCGCTCCCCGGCGGCGCGGGCGGCCGTGGTGACCGCAGCGTCGGCGACGGTGCCGAGCAGTCGGCGTCCGCGCTCCACCACGAAGGCGGCGGAGGCCTGGTGGGTGCGCAGGGTGCGCAGGGCCGCGCGCGGCCCGTCCTGGGCGCCGACCATGACCTTGGGCTCCTCCATGATCGAGGAGGCGGTGAGCACCCGGCTGCGGTCCACGTCCTGCACGAAGCTGGCCACGTAGTCGTTCGCCGGGTCGACCAGGATGTCCTCGGCGGTGCCGAGCTGGACGATCCGGCCGTCCCGCATGACCGCGATGCGGTCGCCGAGCCGCATGGCCTCGTTGAGGTCGTGGGTGATGAAGACGATGGTCTTGCGCAGGCTGTGCTGGATCTCCAGCAGCTGGTCCTGCATGTCCCGGCGGATCAGCGGGTCGAGCGCGCTGAAGGACTCGTCCATCAGCAGCAGGTCGGCGTCGGTGGCCAGTGCGCGGGCCAGCCCCACGCGCTGCTGCATGCCGCCGGAGAGCTCGTCCGGCCACGCCTTCTCCCAGCCGCCCAGGCCGACCAGCTCCAGGGCCTCGGCGGCGCGTCGCGCGCGCTCCGCGCCGGCGACGCCCTGGACCTGGAGACCGTAGGCGGCGTTCTCCAGCACGCTGCGGTGCGGGAAGAGCGCGAAGTGCTGGAACACCATGCTGATCCGGCGGGACCGGACGTGCCGCAGCCGGGCCGGCGACAGGGCGGTGAGGTCCTGGCCGTCGAAGAGCACGCGGCCGGCCGTCGGCTCGGAGAGCCCGTTCAGCATGCGCAGCAGGGTGGACTTGCCGGAACCCGACAGGCCCATCACCACGAAGATCTCCCCGCGGCTGACCTCGAAGGAGGCGTCGATGACGGCGGCGGTGACGCCGTCCTCCCGCAGCTCGTTCCGGTCGGCCCCCTGCCGCAGTCTGCGTACGGCCTCCTGTGGTCGTCGTCCGAAGACTTTGTAGACGTGCTCGGCCTGGAGCATGGTCCCGTCATCACCTCACGTGTCGCTTTCCACGGCGGAGTGTCACCGTGCGATGCCTTCTCAAACAGCATGGACGGCGCCGGCCGGTTTCCTCACCGACCGCCGGTCCAGTGCCAGCGCCTACCCGTGCCGCGTCGAAAGGCAAACGCGATCGTGAGACTGTTCACTGTTTCAGAACTGACGACAATTCAGAAAACGAGTCTCGAATGTCCGCTCTACACCTTATGCCCGCCCGACATGTCCTGACATTCTGGACATGGATCCGCACCCAAACGCCTGATCAGCGGGCGGGGCCCCTCGGTGCCGAATTTGCGCCCACCCCGCCCGAACAGATAAAGGGGCTTTCCCGGCCACCGCTCCGGAGATTTCCAGCACCGCACCCGGAACGCTTTTCCAATGAAACCCGAACGTTATCGTTCCGCGCGCCCGACGTTACTTCCGACACTCTCCGCGAACGGATCGGCGGTATGACGCGGCCCGCCGGTCCGGGCGGGTGTCGGTGGCGTGCGGCATGATCGGCGGGTGACCGCTTCACGACTGATGCTGCTGGACTCCGCCTCGCTGTACTTCCGCGCGTACTACGGGGTGCCCGAGTCGGTGCGCGCGCCCGACGGGACCCCGGTCAACGCCGTGCGCGGCCTGCTGGACTTCGTCGCCCGGCTGGTGACCGACCACTCCCCCACCGACCTGGTCGCCTGCATGGACGCCGACTGGCGCCCCGCCTGGCGGGTGGAGCTGGTGCCGAGCTACAAGACCCACCGGGTCGCGCCGGAGGCCGCGGGGGCCCCGGCCACCACCGGGGAGGACGCCCTGCCGGAGGCCGTGCCGGACACCCTCGCGCCCCAGGTCCCGGTGATCGAGGCGGTGCTGGACGCCCTCGGGATCCGCCGGATCGGCGTGGCCGGCTACGAGGCCGACGACGTCATCGGCACGCTGGCGACCGGGGCCGACATGCCGGTCGACGTCGTCACCGGAGACCGCGACCTCTTCCAGCTCGTCGACGACGCGCGCGGTGTCCGCGTGCTCTACCCGGTCAAGGGCGTCGGCAGCCTCCAGGCGTACGACGAGGCCGCGCTGCGGGAGAAGTACGGCATCGCCTCCGGAGCGGCCTACGCCGATCTCGCCCTGCTGCGCGGCGATCCCAGCGACGGCCTGCCGGGCGTGCCCGGGATCGGCGAGAAGACCGCCGCCAAGCTGCTGGCCGCCCACGGCGACATCGACGGCGTCATGGCCGCCGCCAACGACCCCTCCTCCCGCCTCCCCGCCGCCCAGCGCAGACGGCTCCAGGAGAACCGCGGCTACCTGGCCGCGGCCCGGCCCGTGGTGCGCGTCGCCCGCGACGTCCCGCTGCCCGAGGGCCACACCGCCCTGCCGCGCCGGCCCCGGGATCCGGACGCCGTGCTGGCCCTGGCCGAGCGCTGGGGGCTCGGCGGCTCGCTGCGCCGCCTGGTGGACGCCCTGGCCGCCCGCCCGGAGTGACCCCGCGCGCACCCGGGACGCCCCGGCCCCGATCGCCCCGGCCCCCTGGAACGAGCCGCGCCCCGGTGCCCCCGACGAGGGGGCACCGGGGCCGGTCCGGCTCGGCCGAGGGGGCTCAGCCCACCGAGGAGTAGGCGACCACGCCGCGCCGCAGCAGGTCCACCGCCTTGCGCGCGGTGGGCCGCACCGAGCCGCCCTCCGGCGCCGCCTCGGCGATCTGCCCGAGCACGTCGATGATCTGCTTCATCCAGCGCACGAAGTCGCCGGCGGGCAGCTCCGCGTCCCGCAGCACCGCGTCCAGCCCGTGCCCCTTCGCCCAGCGGTAGGCCGGCCAGGCGAACCCGAGGTCCGGCTGCCGCTGGCCGGAGTAGTCCTCGGACTGGGACAGTCCGTGGTCCTTCTCCAGCGCGTCCAGCCTCCCCCATATCCGGATCATGTCGTCCAGCGCCCGCCGCGAGCCGCCCTCCGGCAGCCGCGGCGCGAAGGCGTCGTCGCCCTGCCGGGACTCGTAGACCAGCGCGGAGGCGCAGGCCACCAGCTCCGCCGGGGCCAGCCCCTCCCAGACCCCCTCGCGCAGGCACTCCGAGGCCAGCAGGTCCAGCTCGCCGTAGAGCCGGCCCAGCCGCCGGCCGTCCTCGGTGACCTTGTCGCCGTCGATGTAGTCCAGGGCGCCCAGCAGCGAGCAGACCCGGTCGAAGGTCCGCGCGATGGTGTGGGTGCGCCCGCGCATCCGGCGCTCCAGCGCCTGGGTGTCGCGCTGCAGGCGGTAGAACCGCTCCGCCCACCGGGCGTGGTCCTCGCGGTCCGAGCAGCCGTGGCAGGGGTGCTGCCGGATCGCCGCGCGCAGCTCGGCGATCCGCTCGTCGTCGGCCGCCTCCGCCCGGCCGCGGCGCCGCCGGCGCTCCGGCTCCAGGTGCCCGGCCTTGTTGTACAGGGCCGAGGCCAGATCGCGGCGCGCCTGCGGGCTGCGCGGATTGAAGGAGCGCGGGATGCGCAGCCGCTCCACCGGCTCGGCCGGCACCGGGAAGTCCACCAGGGCCAGCCGCTTGACCTGCCGCTGCGCGGTGAGCACCAGCGGGCGCGGGCCGTCGGCGTACTCCGGGCGCGCGCCGGGGCGGCCCTGCGGCGGCAGGCCCGGATCCAGCACCACGGCGAGGCCGGCGTAGCGGCCGGTGGGCACGTGGATGACGTCGCCGGGCCGCAGCCGCTCCAGGGCGGTGACGGCGGCCAGCCGGCGCTGGTTGGCGCCGTGCCGGGACAGTTCCGTCTCGCGGTCCTTGAGCTGGCGGCGCAGCGCGGCGTACTCGGTGAAGTCGCCGAGGTGGCAGGTCATCGCCTCGCGGTAGCCCTCCAGCCCCTCCTCGTTGCGCTGCACCTGCCGGGCCAGGCCCACCACGGAGCGGTCCGCCTGGAACTGCGCGAAGGAGGTCTCCAGCAGCTCGCGGGAGCGCTGGCGGCCGAACTGGCCGACGAGGTTGACCGCCATGTTGTAGGAGGGCTTGAAGGAGGAGCGCAGCGGGTACGTCCGGGCGCCGGCGAGGCCCGCCACCGCCTTGGGGTCCATGCCCTGCTGCCAGAGCACCACCGCGTGGCCCTCGATGTCGATGCCGCGGCGGCCGGCGCGGCCGGTGAGCTGGGTGTACTCGCCGGGGGTGATGTCGGCGTGGGTCTCGCCGTTCCACTTGACCAGCTTCTCCAGCACCACGGAGCGGGCCGGCATGTTGATCCCGAGGGCCAGGGTCTCGGTGGCGAAGACCGCCTTGACCAGGCCGGAGACGAACAGCTCCTCCACGATCTCCTTGAAGGTGGGCAGCATGCCGGCGTGGTGGGCGGCGAAACCGCGCTCCAGGGCGTCGACGAACTCGAAGTAGCCCAGGACGTGCAGGTCCTCGTCCGGCAGCTCCGCGGTCCGCTCCTCGACCAGGCGGCGCACCCGCTGGCGCTCGTCGCGGTTGTTCAGCCGCAGCCCGGAGGCCACGCACTGCTGCACGGCCGCCTCGCAGCCGGCCCGGGAGAAGATGAAGGTGATCGCCGGGAGCAGCCCCTCGGCGTCCAGCCGGTCGATCACCTCGACCCGACTGGGCGTCCAGGCGCGGGAGCGGCGGCGCCGCTCCCGCTCGCGGTCGGCGGCGCGCATCTTGGCCCGCTCGTGCGGGCGGGCCGGGCGCTGCTGCTCGCGGGCGTGGCGGACCAGCTCGGGGTTGACCTGGCGGGAGTCCTGGGCGCCGTCCGGGGTGGTGACGAACAGGTCGTGCATGCGGTTGCCGGCGAGCACGTGCTGCCACAGCGGGACGGGGCGGTGCTCGGAGACGATGACCTTGGTGTCGCCGCGGACGGTGTCCAGCCAGTCGCCGAACTCCTCGGCGTTGGAGACGGTCGCGGAGAGCGAGACCAGGGTCACCGACTCCGGGAGGTGGATGATGACCTCCTCCCACACCGCGCCGCGGAACCGGTCGGAGAGGTAGTGCACCTCGTCCATGACCACGTAGCCCAGCCCGCGCAGGGTGGAGGACCCGGCGTAGAGCATGTTCCGCAGCACCTCGGTGGTCATCACGACCACCGGCGCCTCGGGGTTGATGCTGTTGTCACCGGTGAGCAGGCCGACCGTGCCCGGGCCGTAGCGGCGGGTGAGGTCGGCGAACTTCTGGTTCGACAGCGCCTTGATCGGCGTGGTGTAGAAGCACTTGCGGCCCTCGGCCAGGGCCAGGTGCACGGCGAACTCGCCGACGATGGTCTTGCCGGATCCGGTCGGCGCGGCGACCAGGACGCCGCTGCCGGCCTCCAGGGCCTGGCACGCCTCGATCTGGAAGGGGTCGAGGGGGAAGTCGTACAGCGCTCGGAAGCCGGCGAGCTGGGTGCGCGCCTCGGCCGCCCGGCGCTGGGCGCGGGCGTAGCGCTCCGCGGGGCTGAGCGCCTCGGTGTCGTCGTCCTCGGGGACGTCGACCGGGACGGTGCCGGCCGGGACGGTGCCGGCCGGCGGGGCCACCGGGCCCTCGGGGGCGCCGCCGGGGGTGGTGCCACCAGCCGGCGCGCCGGCCGTGGGGTCGGCGGGGTTCTGGGGCGGAGTGTGGTGGAGTCGCATGTCACCTTCGAGCGTACCGGCGGGCGCCGACACCGCCACGGGGTTTCTTCCCGCTCACCGGCCGCCGTGGGTGACCCGCCCGACGCGCGTGACGGGGCCGCCGCGCCCGAGGGGACGGCGGCGCGTGACGGGGCCGCTGGGCGTCACGTGGCGTCGTCGTCCACGTGGGAGTTGACCCGGGACACCGTGCCGGGCGCCTGGGCCGGCGCCGGGATGGGCGCCTCCAGGGCCTCGGGGGCGTCGAGCGGGGCGGGTGTGAGGTCGAGCTGGGAGGCCTCGTCGTCGTCCAGGGCGGTGTCCGGGTCGGCGGCCCGCCGCCGGGCCCGCCGGCGGTCGTTGGTGAAGGCCACCACGAGGGCCACGCCGTACAGGACGGTGACCGGGCCGGCGAGCAGGACCATGCTGACCGGGTCGGTGGTGGGGGTGGCGACGGCGCCGAAGACGAAGACGCCGAAGATCACCCAGCGCCACCAGGACAGCATCCGCTGGGCGCTGACCAGGTTCGCGAAGTTCAGCAGCACCAGCACCAGGGGCAGCTCGCAGGCGATGCCGAAGACCAGGACGAGACGGAGCGCGAAGTCGGTGAGGTACTGGTCGAACGGCAGGAGGTTGGAGACGTTGTCCGGGGTGAAGCCGAGCATCACCTCCAGGGCCGTGGGCAGCATCCAGTAGGCGAAGCCGCCACCGATCAGGAACAGCGGCACCCCTGCGCCGACGAACGACAGGCCGTAGCGCTTCTCGTGGGCGTGCAGCCCGGGCGCGAGGAACCCCCACAGCTGGTAGAGGATCACCGGCATGGCCGCCACCACGCCGGCGGCCAGCGAGACCTGGAGCATCAGCGAGAAGGGGTTGAGCACGCCGTTGATGACCAGGACGTCACCGCAGTCCGGGGTGCCGTCGGACTGGCTGGCGTTCAGGTCGCAGACCGGGGCGGTGAGGAAGTTGGTGATGGGGTCGTAGAAGAACAGCGCCCCGATCGTGGTGACCGTGACCACGGCCAGGCAGATCAGCAGCCGGTTGCGCAGTTCCCTGAGGTGTTCCACGAAGGGCATGCGCCCTTCCGGGTCCTTCGGCTTGCGACCGCGCTTGAACAACCCCGTCCTCATCTCGCTCTTCCTCTTTCGCCAGCGGCCCGGGCCGAGGCCCAGGCCGCCTGCCTGGCCCGGCCGTGGGCGCGGTGTGGGGCGCTCAGCGCGGGGTGGTGGCCTGACCGGACTCGGAGACGACGCGGGCGGTGCTGACGTCCCCGGGGGCGGCCTGGATGGTCCGCTGGGTCTCCACCGTCGCGGGCTGGGCGGCCGGCTCGGGGGTGTCGGAGTCCTTCTTGCTCTCCTCGCGCATGGCCTTGGTCTCGCTCCGCAGGATGCGCATGGACTTGCCGATGGAGCGGGCGGCGTCCGGCAGGCGCTTGGCGCCGAAGAGGCCGAACAGGATGATCACCGCGATGATGATCATGACGATCTCGCCGGGTCCGAGCCTTCCAAGCATGTCTTCCACCTATCCGTCGGGAGCCGATCATCCGGTTGTTTGCTGCCGGACGTGCACCGGATACTGCGTCGCCCGTCTGCGAAATGGTACGCCGGCCCGGTGAAGCGACGGCGAACACCAGGTTGTCTCGAAGGGTAATACCATTCGAGCCCCCGTCACGAGCCCCCGAAACCATCCAGTCCTGGTGTGGTCCCGATTGTGGCTCGTTACCGGCGCCCTCCGGGACGGCCGGCGGGTGACCGGGGTCTCACTCCCCCCGGTGCTCCACCTCGCCCGGCAGCACGTCGCGCGGGCCGCCGCCGGCGCCGAGGGCGGCGAGTTCGCCGGCCAGGGCGTCGGCGGCCTTCTCGGTGGCGCCGGCGGCCCGGGAGACCTCGCGGGCCAGGGCCCGCAACTGGCCGAGCACCCGCCACGACAACCAGCCCAGAACGGCCATTCCGGCCACCGCGAGGGCCACGGAGATCAGCACCCACATCATGGCCGGGACCCTACCTGCTGCCCGCCTGCCGACGTGCCCCGCCCTGGTGGAGTGTCAGCCGCATGGCCTGGACGCCGCCGTCGGTGAGCAGTTCCACGATCCGCGCGCCGGCCGGGCGGCGCACGTGCTCGCCGCAGTCGGGGCAGGTGAAGGAGTAGAAGGTGGACTTCGGTCCCGCGCCCACCGCCAGCCGGAGCTGGTCCGCGGTCAGCTCCACCCGGGCGTCGCACTCGGAGCAGCGGGCCTTGAAGCAGACCTCGGTGGGCATGGTGTCGTGTTCCGTCCCGGTCATCGGTGCCTTCCCGTTCCGCCCCCGCTCAGCCGACCGCGTCGTACTGGGCCAGCGCGGCGCCGGCGAGCTCCGCCGCCCGGTCGGCCACGCCGGCCGGCTCCACGATCCGGCCGTCCGCGCCCAGCCGCAGGGCCAGGCGGGTCATCGAGGCCGGGTCCGGGGTGCGCAGCGCGATCCGCAGTCCCCCGTCGGGCAGCTCCTCCACCTCGTCCGGCGGGTAGTACTCGGCCACCCACCGCCCGGCCCGGGTGACCTCGACGACCACCCGCGGCAGCTCCTGGTCGGGGCGGAACAGGCCCTCGGAGAGGTGCTCGCCCACGCCGCGGTCCGCCCTGACCGGCTCGTCGAGCACGGCCACGTCGGCGACCCGGTCGAGCCGGAAGCTTCGCTCGTCCTCCGCCCGGTGGCACCAGCCGCGCAGGTAGCTGTGCTCGCCCTGGTCGATCAGCCGGATCGGGTCCACCTCGCGCTCGGTGAGCGCGTCCCGACCGTAGGTGTAGTACTGCAGCCACAGCCGGCGCCCCTGGCGCAGCGCGCGCTCCACGGCGGCCCGCACGTCGGCCTTGGGCTCCAGGGTGACCGCCAGCCGGCCGGCCAGCGCGGCGGCGTCGCCGGCCGCCTCCTCCAGCTTGGCGGCGGCCCGGTGCACCGCCTCGCGGTCCGCCTCGCTCAGGCCGCGCAGCCGGGCCACCGCCCGCAGCGCCACCAGCAGCGAGACCACCTCGTCGGCGGACAGCCGCAGGGCGGGCGCCAGGTCGTCGATGTTGTGCCACCAGATCGACTCGCCGTCGGTCTCGATGTCGATCAGGTCGCCGCCGCGGAAGCTCGGGCCGCAGAAGGGCAGCACCTGCAGGTCGGCGAGGAGCTGCTCCTCGCTGATCTCGAAGGTCCGGGCCACGTCCTCCACGCGGGCGCCGTTGTGCCGGCGCAGGTGGGTGACGAGGGAGAGCAGCCGCCGGGTCTGGTCGATCGCGTGGCTCAACTCCGGGCCTCCTCGGTGCTCGGGCGGGTGGTCTGCTGGTCGGGTTCCGGGGCCGGGGCGGCGGCCCCGGCGACGGCGCGCAGCCGGGAGATGACGTCCTCGCGCAGCTCGGCGGGTTCCAGCACGACGACGTCCGGGCCGAACTCCGCCAGCCAGGCCCCGAGGCCGCGGCCGTGCGGCAGCGACACCTCCTCCCACTCGTCGGCGGCGGGGCCGCCGGCGGGGGTGACGGAGAGGGCGCGGGCGCGCAGCGGGTGGGCCGCGCCGCGGCGCAGCCGGATCCGGGCGGTGCTGGTGGCGCCCTCGCCGGCGAACCGCTCCACCTGGGCGCGCACGTCCAGCCGGTCGGAGACCTCGGCGGTGAAGGCGCCCTGCCGCAGTTTGACCTTGCCGGTGATCCGGCTCAGCCGGAAGACCCGCGGGGCCTCGCGCTGCCGGTCGTAGCCGGCCAGGTACCAGCGGCCCCGGCAGAACTCCAGCGCCCACGGCTCGACGGTGCGCTGCTCGGCGACGGGCGAGTCGGCGCGGCGGTAGTCGAAGGTCACCGGCCGCTGGTCGCGGGCGGCGATCAGCAGGGGTTCGAACGCCTCCTCGCGGACCGGGATGCGCGCCTCCAGGGTGGACAGCGGCGTCTCCGGCTCGGGTTCGGCGTCCACCCCGGCCGCGCGCAGCTTGTGCATGGCGCCGGTGGCGGCCTGGGACATCCGGGCGTGCTGCCAGACGCGCCGGGCCAGCTGGATGGCGGCGGTCTCCTCGGGATCGAAGTCGATCTCGGGCAGCGCGTTGACGTCGCGCAGCGCGCGGTAGCCGATCTCGCCGTCCTCGGGGCTCTCCGCGGTCTCGATGACCAGGCCCATCTCCCGCAGCTCGTCCTTGTCGCGCTCGAACATGCGGTTGAACGCCTCGTCGCCCGCGACCTCGCGGTACGCCTCGATGTCGTGCCGCAGCCGCTTCTTGCTGAGCGGCTGCTTCGCCGTCATCAGGCGGAGCGTGAGGTTCATCAGACGCTCGGACTTGGCGATCGCCATGCGACCACTGACCCTCTCTGGCGCGCTGCCCCGTCTCCTCGCCCGGCGGGGTCCCCGTGTGTGCTGACCGACGCTATCGCTTGGCGGGGATTTGGGGAAACCTGCGGGTCCGCCGGCGGCGCGCCCGCCGCGCCGGGTGGGGAGGCGGGCCGGGGCCACGTCCCGGGCGCGGCGGAGCGGGCGCCCTAGACTCCCCCCGTGATCTCTTGGCGTGAAGGCGTTGTCACTCGGGTCCGGCGGAGCTGGCGGGGAGCGAGCGAACTGGAGGTGTCGCTGGCCGACCAGAGCGGGCCGCTGCGGGCCATGGCGTATCCGGCGCTGGTCGGCGAGGTGGCCGAGGGCGACCGGGTGCTGCTGAACACCACCGCGCAGACCATGGGGCTGGGCACCGGCGGGTACGCGCTGGTGGTGGCCGTCCCGGACCGTCTGCCGGCGGATCCCCCGCCCGGGCCCGGGCACCTGGTGAAGGCCCGCTACACGCCGCTGCAGGCGGTGGTGCTGGGGGTGGACGAGCAGGACTCCCCGCACCACGAGGTGCTGCGGGACGCCGACGACCTCGACGGGATGCCGGTGGTCGTGGCGGACCTGCACTCCGCGCTGCCGGCCGTCTGCGCGGGCGTGCTGGCCGACCGCCCGGGGGCCCGGATCGCCTATGTGATGACCGACGGCGGCACGCTGCCGCTGTGGTTCTCCATGACGGTGGACCGGCTCCGCGAGGCCGGCTGGCTGGCCGGGTCGATCACGGTGGGCCAGGCGCTCGGCGGCGACCTGGAGGCGGTCACCGTGCACACCGGCCTGCTCGCCGCGCGCCACGTGCTGCGGGCCGACGTGGCGATCGTGGCGCAGGGGCCCGGCAACCTGGGCACCGGGACGCGCTGGGGCTACTCGGGGGTGGCGGTCGGCGACGCGGTGAACGCGGTGGGGGCGCTGCGCGGGCGGGCCGTGGGCTCGCTGCGGATCTCCGACGCGGATCCGCGCCAGCGGCACCGCGGGGTCTCGCACCACTCGCTGACCGCCTACGGGCGGGTGGCGCTGGCGCCGGCCGAGCTGCCGGTGCCGGAGGGGCTGCCGGCGGGGCTGGCCGGGCTGGTCAAGGAGCAGCTGGACGCGGCGCTGGCGGGTTCGGCGGCCGGCCACCGCGTGGTGTCGGTGCCGGTGGACGGGCTGGAGGAGGCGTTGCGGGGCTGCCCGGTGCGGCTGTCCACGATGGGGCGGGGGCTGGAGGAGGACCACGCCTACTTCCTGGCCGCCGCCGCGGCGGGCCGCCACGCGGTGGCGCCCGTCGGGTAGCGGCGAGCAGCGGCCCCGCGGCGCGGACCGGGGCTCGCGCGGGACGCCGAAGGGCGCCGCCCCCTCGGGGGACGGCGCCCTTCGGCCTTCGCGTGGGCCGGCTCAGACGCCCAGCAGGTCCACCACGAAGATCAGCGTCTCGCCCGGCTTGATCGCGTCGCCGGCGCCGCGGTCGCCGTAGCCCAGGTGCGGCGGGATGACCAGCTTGCGCCGGCCGCCGACCTTCATGCCGGCCACGCCCTGGTCCCAGCCCTTGATGACCCGGCCCGCGCCGAGCGGGAAGCGCAGCGGGGCGCCGCGGTTCCAGCTCGCGTCGAACTCCTCACCGGTGCTGAAGGCCACGCCGACGTAGTGGACGGAGACGACCTGGCCGGGCACGGCCTCCGGGCCGTCGCCCTCCCAGATGTCGGTGATCTCCAGGTCCTGGGGCGGCTCGCCACCGGGGAAGTCGATCTCGGGCTTGTCGATGCTCACGTGCCTTGCGCTCCTCGTTCGTGATCACTGTCGCTGTGCGAGGTGTCAGTCTCGCACGGGGGCGTTCGCCGTCCGGAGCCCGGGCGTCAGAACGAACCGAGGATGTCCACGACGAAGACGAGCGTGGAGTTGGCCGGGATGCCGTTGTTCTCCTGGTCGCCGTAGGCCTTGTCCGGCGGGATCACCAGCAGCACCCGGTCGCCGGCCTTCTTGCCGACCAGGGCCTCGTCCCAGCCGGCGATGACCTGGCCGGAGCCGATGCCGAAGGTGGCCGCGCTGCCGCGCTCCCAGGAGGAGTCGAAGACCGAGCCGTCGCTCCACAGCGCGCCGGTGTACTGGGCCACCAGCTGCTGGCCGGCCTCGACGACCGGGCCGTCGCCCTCGATCAGGACCTGCTGGCGCAGCTCGGTCGGCGGCTCCTCGCCCTCGGGGACGGTGATCTGCGGGCCGGCGTCGCCCATGGTCACGGTCGGCATGCCGGCCTCGGACTCGGCCATCTCCCCCTCGGCGCCGCCGGTGGACGGAATCCGGTCGACGATGTCCAGCACGAACACCATGGTGTCGCCGGGGGCCACGCCGAGCTGCTCGTTGCCGTTGGTGCCCCAGGTGGCGGTCGGCGGGGCCACCACGAGCACCCGGCTGCCGACCGGCTGGCCGAGCATCGGCTGGCCGAGCGCCGGGATGACCTGCTGCTGGGCGCTGGCGCCGATCTGGGTGGTCTGGGCGCCACCGGTCTCGTAGGTGGAGCCCTCCATCTCCTGGGCGGTGGTCCAGTTGAACCCGGCCAGCTGGAAGGTGACGTAGTCGCCGTCCTGCACCGCCTCGCCGTCGCCCTCGGTCAGCACCTTGTAGGAGAAGTTCCCGTCGGGCTGGGCGTCGGGCACGGAGATCGTCGGCTTCTCGCCGGGTTCTCCCTCCACCGTCGGCGTCGGGGCGTCGGCCGCCAGCTCCACCAGCTCGGGCACCGGCGCGGTGCTGGCGGAGGCGGACGGGGACGACGATGCGGTGGCGGTGGTCTCGTCCTCGCCCTCGCTGCCGCAGGCGGCGGCGAGCAGCAGCACGGGGGCGATGACGAGCGCGGCGAGTCGGCGCACGGGAAAGTCCTCGGGTGGTTGGGGGTTCGGGGGTATGGCGGGGAAGACGGGACGGGGGCCACTGTACGTGAGTGGCCCCCGTCGGCGGGTCTTGCTGTGTGCGTGTGAATCCGGCTCGGGCGGCCGGCGGACCGGACATTCCCGGTCCCAGCCCGACATCCGTCACATCCCGGCGATCAGCTTCTCCACCCGCTCGTCCTCCGAGCGGAACGGGTCCTTGCACAGCACGGTGCGCTGCGCCTGGTCGTTGAGCTTCAGGTGCACCCAGTCCACCGTGAAGTCCCGGCGCTGCTCCTGGGCCCGCCGGATGAAGTCGCCGCGCAGCCGGGCGCGGGTGGTCTGCGGCGGGATGGACTTGGCCTCGAAGACCTTCAGGTCGGTGGTGATCCGCCGGGCCTGGCCACGCCGCTGTAGGAGGTAGAACAGGCCCCGGCGGCGGTGGATGTCGTGGTAGGCGAGGTCGAGCTGGGCCACCCGCGGGTGCGACATCTCCATGCCGTGCTTGGCCCGGTAGGTCTCGATGAGCTTGTGCTTTATCACCCAGTCGATCTCGGTGTCGACGAGGGAGAGGTCGCCGGTGCGGACCGCCGTGAGGGTGCGCTCCCACAGGTCCAGCACCTGCGCGACGGTCCCGGTGCGGATGCCGCGCCGGTCCGCGAAGTCGGCGGCCTTGGTGAAGTACTCCTCCTGGATCTCCAGGGCGCTGGCCTCGCGCCCGTTGGCCAGGCGGACCTTGCGGCGGCCGGTGATGTCGTGGCTGACCTCGCGGATGGCCCGGATGGGGTTTTCCAGGGCGAGGTCGCGCAGCACCACGGCCGACTCGATCATGCGCAGCACCAGGTCGGTGGAGCCGACCTTGAGCAGCGTGGTGGTCTCGGACATGTTGGAGTCGCCGACGATGACGTGCAGCCGGCGGTACCGCTCGGCGTCGGCGTGCGGCTCGTCCCTGGTGTTGATGATCGGGCGGGAGCGGGTCGTGGCCGAGCTGACCCCCTCCCAGATGTGCTCGGCGCGCTGGCTGACGCAGTACACCGCGCCACGCGGGGTCTGCAGGACCTTGCCGGCCCCGCAGATCAGCTGCCGGGTGACCAGGAAGGGGATCAGCACGTCGGCCAGCCGGGAGAACTCCCCGTGCCGCGCCACCAGGTAGTTCTCGTGGCAGCCGTAGGAGTTCCCGGCCGAGTCGGTGTTGTTCTTGAAGAGGTAGACGTCGCCCGCGATGCCCTCCTCGTGCAGGCGCCGCTCGGCGTCCACGAGGAGACCTTCCAGGATGCGCTCGCCGGCCTTGTCGTGTGTGACGAGTTCGGTCAGCGAGTCGCACTCGGGGGTGGCGTATTCGGGATGGCTGCCCACGTCGAGGTACAGGCGTGCGCCGTTGCGCAGGAAGACGTTGCTGCTGCGGCCCCAGGAGACGACACGGCGGAAGAGGTACCGCGCCACTTCGTCAGGAGACAGTCGGCGCTGTCCCCGGAACGTACACGTGACGCCGTACTCGTTCTCCAGCCCGAAGATGCGGCGGTCCATGACTGAACTCTGCGCACTCAGCGCACGGCTGAAACCGGTTGGCCGCCCACACTGTGATCGCCCCCTCATGGGCTCGGTTCGCCGCCGGGCCTTGTAACCGGTGTCCTCCGCCCTCCTCGCCCGCCTTCGGGCAGGAGGGGCCCACGTCGTCGACTGCGCTCCGGTCGTTCCTCCCTACGCTCGCTCGCCCTCCTTGCCCGCAACCGGCAAGGAGGGGCCCACCTCAGTCCGGACACCGGCGGCCCTCTGGCTCCCTCGCCCGCCGACCAGCAGGACCAGCAGGGCAACGGTGCCGGAGGCCGCCGCGACCAGGTACGCCGGGCCGACGCCGAGCGCGTCGCCGACCGGCCCGGAGACCGCCGAGCCCAGCGCGGTGCCGACGCCGAAGGCGGTGACCACCCAGGAGAACGCCTCGGTCACCGTTCCCGGCGGCGCCCAGCGGTCCACCACCACGAAGCTGCAGGCGATCACCGGCGCCAGGAACAGGCCGCCGACCACCGCCAGCAGGGTCATCCCGACCGGTCCGGGGGCGATGGCCAGCGGCAGGTAGCCGATGGCCAGCAGGCCCACCAGGATGCGCAGCCGGCGGTCGGCGTCGCCCGTCCAGGAGCGGGCGCCGTAGGCCAGGCCGCCGATCAGCGCGCCCAGCGCCAGCGCGGCGAGCACCACGCCGGACCAGTCGCCGGCTCCGCGCTCCTCCGCCCAGGCCACGGCGGTGACGTTGATCGAGCCCAGCGCCATGCCGACGAAGAGCAGCGCGCCGAACAGCAGGCGCAGGTGGCCGACGCGCAGCGGCCCCAGCCAGTGCCCGGTGTGCGGGGTGCCGCGCCAGGCGCGGGAGGGCGCGGCGGTGACCACCATCAAGGTGCCGGCCAGCCCGATCAGGCCGGTGACGAAGACCGCGGCGGACGGGGAGACCAGGGCGCCGGCGGCGATCACCAGCAGCGGGCCGCAGGTGAACATCACCTCCTGCGCGGCGGCGTCCAGCGAGTAGGCGGTGTGCACGGCGCGCTGGTCACCGCGGAGGACGTCCGGCCACAGGGCGCGCAGGCCGGCCTCCAGCGGCGGCGTGGCCAGGCCCGCGACGGCGGTGGCGACCACGGCCAGCCAGAGTGGGTCGGCGCCCACCACGGCCAGCACGGCGAAGCCCACCGCGGAGACCGTGGCGGCGGCCGTCATCACGACCGTCTGGCCCCGGCGGTCCACGATCCTGCCGAGCACCGGCTGGCCGATGGCGCAGCCCACCCCGTAGACCGCGGAGAGCGCGCCGGCCAGCGTGTAGCCGCCGCCGTCCGCGCGGATCAGCAGGACGATGGCGAGTGCCGCCATGGCGGTGGGCAGCCGGCCGGTCAGCGTGCCGCCGAGCAGGCGCAACGCGTGCGGGGCGCGGGCGACGGCGACGTAGCCGGCCAGGCCCTCGGGGGTGGGGGCGGTGTCCTGGTCCTGGGGCGGGCGCGGGGCGGTCGCGGCGCCCTTGGCCCGGGCGCCCTTGGCCGGGGCGCCCTTGGCCGGGGCGCCCTTGGCGAGGGCGACCTTGGCCGGGGTGGCCGCCTTCCCGCCCGCGCCGCGCCGGGCGGCGACGCCCGCGCCGAGCGCTCCCGGCCTGGTCACCGCGCTCCTGGCCGGGGCCGCGGGCTTCCGGGACGCGCCCCTGGCCGGGGCGGACCCGGCCTTCCTGACGCCGCCCCTGGCGGGGGCGGCGGACTTCCGGGCGCCGGACTTCCCAGCGGCGGACTTCCCGGCCCCGCCCTTCCCGCCGGCGCCCGCCCGGCCGGTGGCGCCCCTGCCGGCCGCGCCCCTGCCGGTGGCGCCCTTCCCGGTCGCCGAGCCCTTGGCGGCCGCCCCCTTGCGGGGCGTGGCCGCCCCCTTGGCCGGTGCCGCGGCCGGCTTGGTGGCTGACGCGCTGGCCGAGGGATGGCTATCGTTCCCCACGGACACGGTGTTGGTGGACATGCAGGGGCTCCTCGCATGGGGCGGCCGACGGAGTGGCGCCACGCGTTCGCAGGTAGTACGTATAACTGGCCGGGACCGATTGTGGCACGGCCTCGAACGGGTGACCAGTGCGGCGGACGTGTCCGAATCTGCGGGTACTGTCGGGTCCGTCCCCACCGCGTCCGAGGAGTTCCCGCCAGCATGTCCACCGACGACCCCGTGCCCTCCGCCGGACGGGTCACCAGCCGCGACGTGGCCCGGGCGGCCGGAGTCTCGCAGGCGACGGTGTCGCTGGTGATGGGTGGCAAGTGGTCCGGGCGGGTCTCCGAGAGCACCGCCCAGCGGGTGCGGGCCACCGCCGACGAACTCGGTTACCGGCCGAACATCGCCGCCCGCAACCTCCGCCTGGGCCGCACCCGCACCGCGCTGCTCGTGGTTCCGTCGCTCACCAGCGAGTTCTTCGCCCAGGTCTACACCGGCGCCGCCCGCGTGGCCGCCGAACACGACTTCGGCCTGGTGCTGTACCCCTCTCCGGAGGGCATCGGCCCGGCACGGGACCCGTTCCCCTCGGCCCGGCAGGCCGTCGACGGGGTCATCGCCTCCTCCATGGCCGCCCAGGCCCTGGCCGCCATCCGGGGCGTGGACGGCGGCAACGGGGGCGCCACCGCGGGCGGCGCCACCGGGGGCGGGCTGCCGCTGGTGATGCTGGACAGCGCCCCGGCGCAGCCGGGCGAGACGGGCGTGGCCACCGTCACCCACGACGTGGCCGACGGCGTCCGGCAGGCGGTGGACCACCTGACCCAGCTCGGCCACCGCCGGATCGCCCACCTCGCCGCCGCCGTGGACTCCTGGACCTTCCGGGAGCGGGCGACCGCCTTCGCCGCCCGGTGTGCCGAGGCCGGCGTCCACGGCTGGAGCGCCCGGACCCCGCTGTCGGTCTCCGGCGCCCGGGACGCCGCGCTGAGCGTGCTGCACGGCGACCCCCGTCCCACCGCGCTGGTCTGCGACGACGACCTGGTCGCCGCCGGCGCCTGCAAGGCGGCGCGGCTGCTCGGGCTGGCAGTGCCCACCGACGTCTCGGTGACCGGGTTCGACGACATCGCGATCGCCCGCGCCCTCGACCCGGAGCTGACCACGGTGCGGCTCACCGCCGAGGAGCTCGGCGCCCACGGCATGTCCGCCCTGCTGCGGCTGCTGGACGGCGGGCTGCCCGCCCGGGTGGTGCTGCCGGTGCGGCTGAAGGTGCGCGGCTCGACCGCGCCACCGCCGGTCTGAGCGCGGGCGGCCGGACACGCCCGGGCGGCGCCGCACCCGGGCGGGAGTACGCCCGGGCGGCGCCGCCCGTCTGGCGTGCCGCTATTTCTGGCGGGCCTTGGCCGTCCGCCGGTTGCTGGCCTTCTGGATCGCCTCGACCAGTTCGCCCTTGTCCATCGAGGAGCGTCCGGGAATCTCCAGCCGCTTGGCCAGGTCGTAGAGGTGCTGCTTGGGGGCGCTGGCGTCCACTCCCCCGGCGGTGCTCGGCCCGCGCTGCTGGCGCGGCTTCGCGGCGCGCTCGTCGGACGGTCCCTTCCGGCCGCCGGCCTTGCGCTCCCAGTGGTCGCCGACCTTCTCGTGGGTGTGCTTCAGCGCCGCGAAGGCCGTCTGGTGGGCCCGCCGTCCCTCCCCGTACTCCTGCACCGCCGAGTCGTGCGCCTTGATCCAGGTGCGCTGCGCCTTGGAGTCCGAGCGCTGGATCGTGCTGGGCAGTTCCTCGCGTCCAGGCATGGTGTTCGCCTCCCGCTGGTGCGCCGGGTTCGCTGTCCCAACATCGCCTGCCCGGGAGGATGTGGACAAAACGGCCCCGGGGGGACGGCCGGTGCGCCGTCCCCCCGGGGCCTGTCGTCCACGGTCGGATCTCCCCGACCGGGCGTCACTCCTCGCCCGGGTCGGCCTTCCCGCCCTCGGCCGGGGACTCCGCGGCGCCCTCGCCCTCGGTCGCCAGCAGCCGGGTGAGCTGCGCCTGGAGCAGCCGGCGGAACTTCCGCTGCTGCGGCCGGGTGCGGTCGAGAACCGCGACCTCCAGCTGCTCCGGGGTCAGCGTGCGCTCGGCGCCCCCGTTGCCGTCCTGGCCCAGGGCGGCGACGGCCAGGCGCAGTGCCTCGCTGGTGCTCATGGTGTGCTCGTGGCGGCGGGTGAGGTAGCCGGTGATCTGCTCGGCGTTGCCGCCGATCGCCACCGCGCCCTGCACGTCGACCACCGAGCCGTCGTGGGTCAGCCGGTAGATCTGGTCGCCCTCCGGCTCCGCGCCGACCTCGGCCACCAGCAGCTCGACCTCGTACGGCTTCTCCGCGCCGCTGGAGAAGATGTTGCCCAGCGCCTGGGCGTAGACGTTGGCCAGGCCGCGCGCGGTGACGTCGGCCCGGTCGAACTGGTAGCCGCGCAGGTCGGCGTAGCGGACGCCGGCGATGCGCAGGTTCTCGAACTCGTTGTACTTGCCGACCGCCGCGTAGGCGATGCGGTCGTAGATCTCACTGATCTTGTGCAGCGCCCGCGAGGGGTTCTCCGCGACGAAGAGGATGCCGTCGGCGTAGGTGAGCACCACCACGCTGCGACCTCGGGCGATCCCCTTGCGGGCGTACTCCGCGCGGTCCGCCATGGCCTGCTGGGGCGAGACGTAGAACGGCGTCGACACCGACGGCTGTCCTTCCTACTCGGTCTGTCGTCAGCCCCTCCCCGTCCGCCTGCCCCGCCGCGCTCACCGTGGGCCCGCCGCTCCGGGGAGACGGTGCGGGAGGGGCCGGTGGGGTTCGGGAGGCGGGACGGTGGGCGAGGAGGGAGGGTCGGCCGGGATGCGGCCGGTTCGGTCGGGCTCGGGCGTGTGCCGCGCCGGTCACATCAGGGCGGCCCGCGGGCCGTCCGGCCGCTCCAGGCGTCGGGCGTGGATGGTGCGGGCGAGTTCGCCGACCTGCTCGTCGCTGAGCCGGTTGAAGCCGTCCTCGGTGATGACCGCGACGATCGGGAAGATGCCCCGGCCGAGGTCCGGGCCGCCGGTGGCGCTGTCGTCGTCGGCCGCGTCGTACAGCGACTGGACGACGGCGGTGGTGGCCTCCTCGGCCGTGAAGTCGGGCCGGTAGAGCTTCTTCAGCGCGCCCCGGGCGAAGACCGAGCCGGAGCCGGTGGCCGCGTAGCCCGGCTCCTCCGAGCGCCCACCGGTGACGTCGTAGGTGAAGATGCGGCCGGCGCCCCGTTCGAGGTCGTAGCCGCCGAAGAGCGGGACCACGGCCAGGCCCTGCATGGCCATGCCGAGGTTGCCGCGGATCATCGCGGACAGGCGGTTGGCCTTGCCCTCGAAGGAGAGCACCGCGCCCTCGATCTTCTCGTAGTGCTCCAGTTCCAACTGGAACAGCCGCACCATCTCCACGGCCAGCCCGGCGGTGCCGGCGATGCCCACGGCGGAGTACTCGTCCGCCTGGAAGACCTTCTCGATGTCGCGCTGGGCGATGAGGTTGCCCATCGTGGCGCGCCGGTCGCCGGCCAGCACCACGCCGCCGGGGAAGGTCGCGGCGACGATGGTGGTGCCGTGCGGGGCCTCCACCGTGGCCGGCGTCGCCGGGAGCGCCCGGTTGCCCGGCAGCAGGTCCGGCCGGTAGGAGTCGAGGAACTCCATGAACGAGGAGATGCCGGGCGTCAGGAAGGCACTCGGAAGACCCCCGGTGCCGTCGGGGTTGGCTGCCACACGACTCCTTCCAGTTCCGCCGTCCGGGGGACGGTGGATCACTCTTTCGTTGAACAGGTCCGGCTCGGCGGAGCCGTCCGGAGCGGAGTACGAGCGCACCCTACCCGCACCACGCGGAAGATCCACATGGCCCGCGGGGCCGCCGGTCGGAGACGGCCGCCGCGGGAGGGCGAGACGCGGCGAAGGGTGTGCCGAACCGCGGGGAGGCGGCGTGCTTCCCCGCGGTTCGCGCACGGTCACGAGCGCGCCGGGTTCACCCGGCCGTCACTCGCCGCCCTTCTGCACGAAGGAACGCACGAAGTCCTCGGCGTTCTCCTCCAGGACGTCGTCGATCTCGTCCAGCACGGAGTCCACGTCCTCGGAGAGCTTCTCCTGCCGCTCCTGGAGGTCCGAGGACTGCCGGGTCTCCTCGGCGGTCTCCTCGACCTCCTCGGAGGTACGGTTCGCTCGCTGCTGTCCGCCGGTGTCCTTGGTCGCCATGTCCCTCACCCCGCTCGGTTGCGATCCATGCCCGGCCGCCCACGCCCTGCTCGGGGGCGTGTGCGCCGGGCCCTGTACGTCCGGCAGCGTTCCTGCCGCGTCCTGAAACGTGTAGAAGCCTGAAGATCGAGCCTCCGCAGTGTCCATCGGTACAACGTCCGGTGGCCACCGTTTTGATTCCCCCGGCCGGCGACGTTCACTCTCGGCGAATCGTCCCGGCATGGAGAGTCACCTGTGCGGAGCCCGCCGCGGCCGGCGGCGCGGCCTGCCCCGCCGGCGACCGCTTCAGCCGCCGGAGAGGGCGCGCACCAGGTCCTCGGCCGTCCGGCAGCGGTCGATCAGGCCCTGCACGTGCTCCCGGGTGCCGCGCAGCGGTTCCATGGTGGGCACCCGTTGCAGCGACTCCCGACCGGGCAGGTCGAAGATCACCGAGTCCCAGGACGCCGCGGCCACGTGGTCGGCGTACTTGTCCAGGCAGCGCCCGCGGAAGTAGGCCCGGGTGTCGTCCGGTGGCTCGTGGATCACCCGCCGCACCTCCTCCTCGGTCACGATGCGCTCCATCCGGCCGCGGGCGGCCAGCCGGTTGTACAGGCCCTTGTCCGGACGCACGTCGGAGTACTGCAGGTCGACCAGGTGCAGCCGCGGGGAGTCCCAGTCCAGCCCGTCCCGGCGCCGGTAGCCCTGGAGCAGCTCCAGCTTGGCCACCCAGTCCAGCTGCCCGGCCAGGCTCATCGGGTCGGACTCCAGCCGGGTGAGGACGTCCTCCCAGCGGTCGAGCACGTCCCGGGTCTGCTCGTCGGCCTCCAGGCCGTGCCGCTCCTCGACGTACTTGCGGGCCAGCTCGCAGTACTCCATCTGGAGCTGCACGGCGGTCAGCCGGCGACCGTTCTTCAGGGTGAGCACGTGCCGCAGCTGCCAGTCGTGGGAGACCCGGTGCAGGCTGCGCACCGGCTGCTCCACCGAGAGGTCCTGGGTGATGAAGCCGTCCTCGATCATCGCCAGCACCAGGGAGGTGGTGCCCAGCTTGAGGTAGGTGGAGACCTCGGAGAGGTTGGCGTCCCCGATGATCACGTGCAGCCGGCGGTAGCGCTCGGCGTCGGCGTGCGGCTCGTCCCGGGTGTTGATGATCGGCCGCTTCAGGGTGGTCTCCAGGCCCACCTCGACCTCGAAGTAGTCGGCGCGCTGGCTGAGCTGGAAGCCGTGCGCGCCGCCCTCCTGGCCGATGCCGACCCGGCCGGCGCCGCAGACCACCTGGCGGGAGACGAAGAAGGGGGTCAGGTGGCGGACGATGTCGGCGAACGGGGTGGCCCGCGCCATCAGGTAGTTCTCGTGGCAGCCGTAGGAGGCGCCCTTGTTGTCGGTGTTGTTCTTGTAGAGGTGGATCGGGTGGGCCCCGGGGAGCATGGCGGCGCGCTCGGCCGCCTCGGCCATGATCCGCTCGCCCGCCTTGTCCCACAGCACGGCGTCGCGCGGGTTGGTGGTCTCCGGCGCCGAGTACTCCGGGTGGGCGTGGTCCACGTACAGCCGCGCGCCGTTGGTCAGCACGACGTTGGCCAGGCCGATGTCCTCGTCGGTGAGCTGGCTGGCGTCGGCGACGTCCCGGGCCAGGTCGAAGCCGCGGGCGTCCCGCAGCGGGTTCTCCTCCTCGAAGTCCCAGCGGGCCCGCCGGGCGCGGTGCATGGCCGCCGCGTAGGCGTTCACGATCTGGGACGAGCTGAGCATGGCGTTGGCTCCGGGATGGCCGGGCACGGAGATTCCGTACTCGGTCTCGATCCCCATCACTCGCTTCACCGTCATCCGGCCCTCCTCGCCGGGAGCGGTAGGCCGCGCGCCGCATCGGCCGCGTGCCCGTGCCGTCCCCTCTCCGTACCGACGCCGCCGGCCGGCCGGCCCCGCCCGGCTGCCGGGCCGACCAGACACACCCTAGAACGCACCGCCGACGAGCGGCGGGTGATCAGCGCATGACCTGCCGCCGCAATCGCCCCCTTGGCTGCGCCGGGCGCGCCTGCGCGGCACCGGGCTCCTCGGGTGGAGGGCCCGGTGGCCACAAGCGCCCCGGCCGCCCCGTGCGGATGGTGCGCGGGGCGGCCGGGCTCGAGCCGGTGGCGGCGTCCATCGCCGTACCTGCTGCCGGACGGTCGTCCTGGCCGGTACCGGCCTACAGGTACTGGCCGGTGTTGGCGACCGTGTCGATCGACCGGCCGGACTCGGCGCCCTGCTTCCCGGTGACCAGCGTGCGGATGAACACGATCCGCTCGCCCTTCTTGCCGGAGATGCGCGCCCAGTCGTCCGGGTTGGTGGTGTTGGGCAGGTCCTCGTTCTCCTTGAACTCGTCCTGGCAGGCGGCCAGCAGGTGGGAGACCCGCAGACCCTTCTGCCCCTGGTCGAGGAACGCCTTGATGGCGCTCTTCTTGGCCCGGTCGACGATGTTCTGGATCATGGCGCCGGAGTTGAAGTCCTTGAAGAACAGGACCTCCTTGTCGCCGTTGGCGTAGGTGACCTCCAGGAAGCGGTTCTCCTCGCTCTCGGCGTACATCCGCTCCACCACGGACTGGATCATGCCCTCCACGGTCGCCTCGCGGGAGCCGCCGTGCACCGCGAGGTCGTCCGGGTGCAGCGGGAGGTCCTTGGTGAGGTACTTGGAGAAGATGTCCTTGGCCGCCTCGGCGTCCGGCCGCTCGATCTTGATCTTGACGTCCAGGCGGCCGGGCCGCAGGATCGCCGGGTCGATCATGTCCTCGCGGTTGGAGGCGCCGATGACGATGACGTTCTCCAGCCCCTCCACGCCGTCGATCTCGGAGAGCAGCTGCGGGACGATGGTGTTCTCCACGTCCGAGCTGACCCCGGAGCCGCGGGTGCGGAAGAGGGAGTCCATCTCGTCGAAGAAGACGATGACCGGGGTGCCCTCGCTGGCCTTCTCACGGGCCCGCTGGAACACCAGGCGGATGTGCCGTTCGGTCTCGCCGACGTACTTGTTGAGCAGCTCGGGGCCCTTGATGTTCAGGAAGTAGCTCTTGCCCTGGGGCCGTCCGGTGACCTCGGCGACCTTCTTGGCCAGGGAGTTCGCCACCGCCTTGGCGATGAGCGTCTTGCCGCAGCCGGGCGGGCCGTAGAGCAGCACGCCCTTCGGCGGGCGCAGCTGGTGCTCCTTGAAGAGATCGGGGTGGAGGTACGGGAGCTCGACCGCGTCCCGGATCAGCTCGATCTGGTTGCCCAGGCCGCCGATCTGGGTGTAGTCGATGTCCGGGACCTCCTCCAGGACGAGCTCCTCGACCTCGCTCTTGGGGACCCGCTCGTAGACGTATCCGGAGCGCGGTTCCAGGAGCAGGGCGTCGCCGGAGCGCAGCGTGGTGTCCAGCAGCGGCTCCGCGAGCCGGACGACGCGCTCCTCGTCGGTGTGCCCGAGCACGAGCGCGCGCTCGCCGTCCTCCAGGATCTCCTTGAGGGTGACGATCTCGCCGATCCGCTCGAACTCCATGGCCTCGACCACGTTGAGCGCCTCGTTGAGCATCACCTCCTGGCCGCGGCGCAGTTCGGTGAGGTCGACTCCTGGGCTGACGTTCACCCGGAGTTTACGACCGCCGGTGAAGATGTCGGCGGTGTCGTCCTCGTTGGCCTGGAGGAAGACGCCGAATCCGGCGGGCGGCTGGGCCAGCCGGTCGACCTCCTCCTTCAGTGCCACGATCTGGTCGCGGGCCTCCCGCAGGGTGCTCGCCAGCCGTTCGTTCTGTGCGGTGACCGACGCCAGGTTCGTCTGCAACTCGGCGATGTGATCTTCGAGAAGCCTCGTGTGACGCGGCGAGTCGGCCAGCTTGCGGCGTAGGACGGCGAGTTCCTGCTCCAGGTCCGAGACCCGGGCCACCGGGTCCTCGGAGCCCCGAGCAGTCCTGCCGCCAGGGTTCGTGTAGTCGTCGTGGGCTGCCACGGTCCTCACCTCCTCCGGGGGAGCTGGACGCTCTCAGACCCTACCTGTAGGCAGGGAGATATAAACCCCTTGATCCATAAGACTCATCGGGAGCCGGGGATTTTCACCGCCGGGCGGTGTCCGGTCGCCATGCTTCCCCTCGGGTGTGGAATACCCGTCAGGGGGCGTGCGGAAGCGGCGAGTTGCCATCGATCCGGTATCGGCGCGCCGGGAGCTCGGCCGGGGCGCGCCGGCGCGGCGGGCGCCGCGCCGGCCCCCGCTCAGCTGAACTCGACGAGCCGGCCGCCCTGGAAGGCGTACACCCGGTAGCCGTTCACGTCCGGACAGCAGCGGGGCACGTCCGCGGAGGAGTAGGCGAAGGTGTCCACGGTGAGCACCCCCTCCGGGCTGATCTCCGGGGCGTCCAGCAGCATGCCGTCGGCCGGGGTGAGCGGGGAGGCCACCACCCGGGGGGCCGCGGAGCCGTCGGCGCCGAGCACGTACAGGCCCTGGGCGGGGGCGCCGGCGGCGTCGCACTGGAGGACGGCGGCCGTCTCGGGGACGCCGTCGGAGTCCAGGTCGCCGCCGGCGGCGTGCACCACCACCAGTCCGCCCCCGCCGCAGTCCAGGCCGTACTCGGCGGCGGTCGGGTCGGGGGCGCCCGCGGGCAGGTCCCACTCGGCGGCGGCGCGCACCGGCGCGGAGCCGGCCTCGTCCTCGCCGGCCGGCCGGGTGACGGTGGAGTCGCCGCCGGCCGCGTCGGAGGAGTCGGCGGGGCCGGACGGGGCGGGTGACGCCGGGCCGGACGGGGCGGGAGCGGCGGGGGCGGCCGGAGTGGCCGGAGTGGCCGGAGTGGCGGGGGTCGCGGCCGGCGGGGCGGCCTCGGGGACGGGGGGCGGCGTGCCCCCCGCCGCCGCTTGGGCGACGACGGCTCCGCCGAGCACGGCCAGCAGGACGAGGGCGGCCGTCAGCCGGTTGTGTGCGCTCCGCGGCACCGCGACGCCGCCGGACGGGGCCGACCCGGTGCCGGCGGGGCTGGTGCCGGGGCTGCGGGGTTCGCTGTCGGACGGGGGCTGCGTGGACACGTTCGGCCTCCTTCGCGCTGCGGGCCTCCGGTCGCGCGGCCGCCTCCCCCGTCGGCGGGCGGACCGGCCCGCGCGGCACGCACGCGAGGTGGTGTCGGCACCGCTCGGCCCGTCCCGTCGGCCGGACGTCAGGTCGGCGCGGATAGCCGGGCGGGTGCGCGCCGGCGTCCGGACGGTGCGCACATCGTGCCACAAGTCGCGGACGGAGTGTCAGCCGGCCTCGGGGGGCGTGTCCGCCGGGGCGGCCGGGCCGACGGAACCGCAAACCGCCTCCCCCTCCCGTCGGTCCGGGAGGGGGAGGCGGAGGTGATCACGGAAAGTGACCGGATGGTGCGGGCGGGCGCGGTGGGCCCGCGGCCCCGGGGGCCGGACGGCTCAGCGGCCGCCACCGGCCGAGGACTCGTAGTCCTCGCCGTAGGCGCCCTTGGCCGGCCGGCGGCGGCGCATCGGCGGGGTCACCCCGTCGGCGAGCCGGCGGGCGGTGAGCAGGAAGCCGGTGTGCCCGATCATCCGGTGGTCGGGACGGACCGCGAGGCCCTCGACGTGCCAGGTCCGCACCATGGTCTCCCAGGCCGACGGCTCGGTGAAGGTGCCGTGCTCGCGCAGCGCCTCGACGGTGCGGGCCATCTGGGTGGTGGTGGCCACGTAGGCGCACACCAGGCCGCCCGGGACGAGCGCCTTGGAGACGGCGTCCAGGCACTCCCAGGGGGCGAGCATGTCCAGGATGACCCGGTCGACCTCGGTCTCCGAGATGGTGTCCTGGAGGTCACCCACGGTGAGCTTCCAGGCCGGGTGCGGGCCGCCGAAGTAGCGTTCGACGTTGCGCTGGGCGATCGCGGCGAAGTCGGCCCGCCGCTCGTAGGAGGAGAGCGAACCGCTGTCCCCCACGGCCCGCAGCAGGTAGGTGCTCAGGGCGCCGGAGCCGACTCCGGCCTCCACCACCCTCGCGCCGGGGAAGATGTCGGCCATCGAGATGATCTGACCCGCGTCCTTGGGGTAGATCACCGCGGCACCGCGGGGCATGGACAGGACGTAGTCGGGGAGCAGGGGGCGCAGCGCGAGGTAGTCGGTGTTCCCGGTGGTACGCACCACGGACCCCTCGGGGGCGCCGATCAGCTCGTCGTGCGGGAAGGAGCCCTTGTGGGTGTGGAAGGACTTCCCGGCTTCGAGCGTGAAGGTGTGGTGGCGGCCCTTGGGGTCGGTGAGCTGGACCTGGTCCCCGACCTGGAAGGGCCCGCGACGGCGGGCGGCACCGGTCGGTTCGGACATGTTCACAGCCTATCCGCTCGGCGGAGGTGCTCCCGCCCGCCCGGCGCCGCGCGGGGTCCGGACGGGTGCGGCTGTCCTGGTGTCAGGGGTGTCAGCGGCGGGGCCGGGCCATGGCCGCGCGGAAGGCGCGGTTGACGTCGAGGACGGAGAGTACCCCGTAGAAGCCGCCACCGGGCTCGACCACCAGGTACTCGCTGGACGGGCGGGCGCGCAGGGCGGCGAGCAGTTCCTCGCCGGCGAGCTCGGCCGGCACCCGCATGGCCGGTTCCAGCGGCTGCGCCAGCGTGCCGACGGCCACCCAGGGCCGGCGGTGTTCGGGCACCTCGCCGATGGCGGCCTCGCTGACCAGGGCGGTCGGGGCGCCGTCGGCGTCGACCACGACCAGGGCGCCGGCCCGCGCCTGCTCGGCCCGGCGCAGCGCCTCGGCGAGCGGCAGGTCGGTGGCGACGGGCTCGGCCCGCCGGGTGAGCGCGCGGGCGGTGAGCCGGGGCAGGTTCTCCCGCAGCCGGGCCCGCCGCAGGGCGCCGTCGGAGCCGCTCCACAGCACGACGCCGAGGATCACCGCGATCAGCACGTCGACGGTGAACAGGTCGGACTCGCGGGCCGCGCCGGTCGCCGAGCCGATGGCGGGGACGGCGACGACCACCGCGACGGCCAGCAGGCGGCCGATCCAGGCGGCGGCGACGGTGCCGGTCATCCGGTTGCCGGTGATCCACCACACCACGGCGGCCAGCATCCGGCCGCCGTCCAGCGGCAGCCCGGGCAGCAGGTTGAAGACGCTGACGATCAGGTTGGCCGCCATCAGCGCGGTGAGCAGGGCGTAGGGAACGGTTCCGGCGGTGACGGCCTGGGCGGCGAGCCAGAACAGGCCGGTGAGCACCACGGAGAGGGCGGGCCCGGCTCCGGAGAGCAGGAACTCCCGGCCCGGGGCGTCGGCCTCCCGCTCGATCTCGGAGGCCCCGCCGAGGAACTGCAGCCGGATGCGGCGCACGGGCAGGCCGTAGCGCAGGGCGACCACGGTGTGCGCCAGCTCGTGGACCAGCACGGAGGCGTAGAAGGCGACGGCGAAGAAGGCCCCGATGAGGTAGCTCAGGGCACCGAGTTCGGGCATGGCCTGCTCGATCTGCCCGCCGAAGACGTAGGCGATCAGCAGGGCCACCAGGAACCAGGAGGGGGCGACGTAGACCGGCACCCGGAAGGGGCGGCCGAGCAGGATGGCACCGAAGGGCCGGGTGGGGTCGCCGGACGCGCCCGGAGGGGTGCCACGGCCCGGCTTGTCGGGACGCCCGTTCGGTCGCGAGTCGCCTCCGCTGGCCTCGGTCACAGTGTCCCTTCCGGTGCGCGCGGCCCGCGCCTGGTCGGCTGGGCCGGTCGCTTCTCATGGTAACCACCCGACCGCGCGCCCGGTCGGGAGAGGTGGCGGGGCGGGCGGGGGCGGGGTGGCCGGCCGGCGGACGCCGCGGTGACCGGCACCGCCGCCGTTGGCTCTAGGCTCTCCCCCATGGACGCGACCCAGACGGCGGAGAACAGCGGGAGGGACCGGGCCGGCGCGGAGCCCGGGGAGGGCGGGGCCCGGCCGGAGCCGACTGGGCCGGAGCCGACTGGGCCGGCGCCGGCCGCGGCGGTTCCGGCGCAGGCCGCGGCGGTGCAGGAGGCGCTGCCGCTGGACGGGCTGCCCGAGCAGGCCGAGCTGGACCGGGCGCGGCGGCCCACAGGGCTGTCCCCCTCGCGGGCGTCCGACTTCATGACGTGTCCGCTGATGTACCGGTTCCGGGTGATCGACCGGCTGCCGGAGGAGCCGAGTTCGGCGGCCACCCGGGGCACCCTGGTGCACGCGGTGCTGGAGCGGATCTTCGACGCGCCGATCGGGAGCCGGACGGTGGAGCGGGCCCGGTCCCTGCTGCGGCCCCGCTGGGACGCCCTGCTGGCCGAGCGCCCGGAGCTCGCGGGTCTGTTCCCGCGGGGCATGGACGGCGCGGAGTTCGTGGAGTGGCTGGCCTCGGCCGAGAAGCTGGTGGAGCGCTGGTTCGAGCTGGAGGATCCGAACCGGCTGGAGCCGGCCGAGCGGGAGGTGCGGGTGCAGGCCACGCTGCCCTCCGGCCTGGCGCTGCGCGGCTACATCGACCGGATCGACGTGGCGCCGGGCTCCGGTGACCTGCGCGTCGTGGACTACAAGACCGGCAAGGCGCCGCGGCCGGGGTTCGAGGCGCAGGCGCTGTTCCAGATGAAGTTCTACGCCCTGGTGCTGTGGCGGCTGCGGGGTCGCGTTCCGCGCCGGCTGCAGCTGGTCTACCTGGGCAGCGGGGACGTCCTCACCCACGACCCGCACGAGGGCGAACTGCTCGCGGTGGAGCGCAAGCTGCAGGCGCTGTGGGAGGCGATCACCGAGGCCACCGCCAGCGGGCGGTTCGAGGCGACGCCCAACAAGCTGTGCGGCTGGTGCGGTTTCCAGGCGAACTGCCCGGAGTTCGGCGGCAGCCCGCCCCCGTTCCCGCTGCCGGTGCGGAAGAATGCTCCCGGGCCGGTGCCGGTCACCCTCACCACCGCGGGCGCGGCACGGCAGGGGGGCGCGGGCACGGCCGCGGACCACGGGGGAACCAGACCTGACGGAGGACGATCATGACGATCCGGGTGCTGCTCGTCGACGACCAGCCGCTGCTGCGCACCGGATTCCGGATGATCCTGGAGTCCGAGCCGGACCTCGCGGTGGTGGGCGAGGCGGGGGACGGCAAGCAGGCGCTGGAACTGGTCCGCAGCCTCGCGCCCGACGTGGTGCTGATGGACATCCGGATGCCGCGGATGGACGGGGTGGAGGCCACCCGCCGGCTGACCGCCGAGACGCCGCCGTCCCCCGCCCGGGTGCTGGTGCTGACCACCTTCGACCTGGACGAGTACGTGGTGGAGGCGATCCGGGCCGGCGCGGCCGGCTTCATGCTGAAGGACGCGCCGGCGGAGGAGCTGGTGCAGGCCATCCGGGTGGTCGCCGACGGCGATGCCATGCTGGCGCCGAGCGTCACCCGGCGGCTGCTGGACAAGTTCGCCGGCCACCTGCCGTCCGGCGCGGAGGAGACGCCGCCCGCGGAGCTGTCCTCGCTGACCGAGCGGGAGCTGGAGGTGCTCAAGCTGGTCGCCAAGGGCCTGTCGAACGCGGAGATCGCCCGCGAGCTCTTCGTGAGCGAGACGACGGTGAAGACCCACGTGGGCCACGTGTTGACCAAGCTCGGCCTGCGCGACCGGGTGCAGGCGGCCGTCTTCGCCTACGAGTCCGGGCTGGTGCGCCCCGGCGGGCACTGAGCCGCCGCCCGGTGCCGGTCGCCCGGCACCGGGCCCCTTCCGCGGCGCGGCGCGGCGGCCGTCAGCGGTGCAAGTGGCAGGCGGTCCGGTGGCCGGCGAGCGGAAGCAGCTCCGGCTCCTCGGCCGGGGCGAACTCGACCCGGACCCGCCCCTCCACCTCCCGCACGCCGGTGACGCCGCGCCAGAACGGCTCCCGCGGCTCCCGGGCGGAGTCCTCCTCCCGTACCCGCCGCAGCAGGGCCAGCAGCTCCTCCGCGGTGTGCCCCCGGGCGGGGGCGACGTCGCAGGACAGCTCCTCGCCCCTGGTGCCGCGCGGCGGCGTCCCGATCCGGTCGGGGTCGGCGAACAGCGCCCGCTCGGCCCGGTACTGCTCGGCGGGCACCTGGAGCCAGCGGCGTTCCAGCAGCGCCCGCAGGTCGCGGCCCTCCCACCCGCAGCGCTCGAAGGCCACGGGGCAGCGCGGGTGGAAGGAGCAGCCGCGCGGCGGGTGCGCGGCGTCCGGGATCTCGCCGCGGGGCAGGTCCCGGGGGACGGCGCGAGCGGGGTCCGGCTCCGGCACGGCGGCGAGCAGCGCCCGGGTGTAGGGGTGGCGGGGCTCGGCGAACACCTGCTCGGTCGGTCCGATCTCGACGATGCGCCCCAGGTACATGATCGCGATGCGGTCGCAGAAGTACTTGGCGCTGGCGAGGTCGTGGGTGACGTAGACGTAGGTGAGGTCGAGGTCCCGGCGCAGGTCCAGCATCAGCTGGAGGATCTTGGCCCGCACCGACATGTCCAGCATGGAGATGGGCTCGTCGGCGACCAGCAGTTCCGGCCCGGCGATGATGGCGCGGGCGAGCACCACGCGCTGCTTCTGCCCGCCGGAGAGGTCGGCGGGGTACTTGTCCAGGAACTGCTCGGCGGGGCTGAGGCCGACGCGTTCCAGGGCGTCGACGACGCGGGCGTCGAGCTCCGGCCCGGGCGCGGCCAGGCCGTGGATCCGCAGCGGGTGCCCGACGGCGGTGCGGATGTCCATGGCGGGGTTGAGGGCGGCGTGCGGGTCCTGGAACACCATCTGCAGGCGCCGGCGCAGCGGCCGCAGCCGGCGTTCGGGGAGCCGGGTGAGGTCCTGGCCGTCGTAGCGGATGCTTCCCGAGGTGGCCCGGGTGAGGCCGAGCAGGGCCCGGCCCAGCGTGGTCTTGCCGGAGCCGGACTCGCCGACCAGGCCGAGCACCTCGCCGCGGCGCAGGGTGAGGGAGACGCCGTCGACGGCGCGGACCGCCCCGGAGTCGCCGATGCCGAGCCGCTGCAGGGCCCCGTTGCGGATGGCGAAGTGCACGGAGAGGTCGTCGACCTCGATCAGCGCCTCGGCGGCGGCCCCGGCCGGCCCGGTCGTCCCGGTGGCCGCCGCGGCGCGGTCGGGTCCACCGGCCGGCGGGGCCGGGGTGGTGTCGGGGGATTCAGGCTTCGTCGGCAACGCGGATCTCCTCGGCGGCGAGCGGCTCGCGCCCGTTCTCCTGGTACTCGGCGGGCAGGGCGCCGGGGACGCGCACGGCCTGCTGCCAGCAGGCGCTGCGCACCCCCGAGGCCAGCCGGACGTCCGGCGGTTCCACGGCGGCGCACACCCGCATGGCGTCGGGGCAGCGCGGGTGGAAGCGGCAGCCGGCCGGGGGCCGGACGAGGTCGGGGGGCGCGCCGGGGATGGAGTGCAGGCCGGTGGTGGTGAGCGAGATGGTGGAGCGCAGCAGCTCGCGGGTGTAGGGGTGGCGCGGGGAGGCGAAGACCTCGCGGGCCTCGCCCTGCTCGACGATCCGGCCGGCGTACATCACGGCCACCCGGTCGCAGGCCTCGGCCACGATGCCCAGGTTGTGGGTGATCAGCACCAGGGCGGTGTCGAAGCCGCGGCGCAGGTCGGCGAGGATCTGGATGATCTGCGCCTCGACGAGGACGTCGAGCGCGGTGGTGGGCTCGTCCGCGACGACGAAGGCGGGACGGAGCACCAGCGCGAGGGCGATCATGATCCGCTGCCGCATGCCCCCGGAGAACTCGTGGGGGTGGTTGTGGTAGCGGCTCGGCGGGATGCCCATGCCGCGCAGTGCCTCCAGCGACCGCTCCCGCACCTCGGCGGCGGAAAGTTTCGGCTCGTGGGTGCGGAGCGCCTCCTCGAAGTGCTCGCTGATCCGCATCAGCGGGTTGAGCCGGGTCATCGGCTCCTGGAAGATCAGGCCGAGGTCGGGGCCGCGCAGCGCGCGCAGTTCGCGGGGGGACAGGCCGAGCAGGTCGGTGCCGCGGAAGTCGACGGCGCCGTCGGTGGCGGAGCCGGGCGGCAGCAGGCCGAGGATGGCCCGGCCCAGGCTGGACTTGCCGCAGCCGGACTCGCCGACGACGCCGAGCGTCTCGCCGGGGCGCAGGTCGAAGCTGACGCCGTCCACCGCGCGCACCGGTCCGCGGGGGGTGCCGTACCAGGCGCGCAGGTCGCGGACGGAGAGCACGGGGTCGGCGGGGGCGGCGGGCGCCTCGGGGTCGTGCGCGGCGGTACTCATCGGCGGTCCTGGGAGTCGGGCTCGGCGGTGGGCTCGGGGCCGCCCTCGGCGGCTGCGGGTGACGTCCCGGCGGCCACGGCGGGCTCGGCAGCCACGGCCGGCTCGGCGGCCACTGCGGGTGCCGGGATCGCGGCGGGGGCCGCCGGCTCGGAGGCGGCGGGCGCGGAGGGCTCCTCCGGCTCGGCGGGCGCCTGGAGCACCGGCCGCGGCGTGGGCTTCGGCAGGGTGACCCGGATCCGGCGGCGCACCCGCATGGTGGGGTTGAGGGTGTCGTTGAGGCCCTCGCCGACCAGCGTGAAGCCGAGGATCACCAGCACGATGGCCAGGCCCGGGAACAGGGCCGTCCACCACATCCCGGCGCCCACGTCGGTGATGGCCCGCTGCAGGTCGTAGCCCCACTCGGCGGCCTCGGTGGGCTGGATGCCGTAGCCGAGGAAGCCCAGGCCGGCGAGCGTGGAGATGGCGTCGGCGGCGTTCATCGTCGCGATGACCGGCACGGACTGCACGACGTTGGCGAACAGGTACCGGGTGACCACCGTGCGCGGCCGGGCCCCCATGGCCCGGGCGGCCTCGACGTAGAGCGCCTCCCGGGCCGAGAGCGTGGAGGAGCGCACCACCCGGAAGTACTGCGGGATGTAGACCACCGTGATCGCGAAGGCCGCGGTGACCACCCCGCCGCCGGCGATGCCGGAGAACATGAAGGCGGCCACGATGGCCAGCAGCAGGTAGGGGAAGGCGAACAGGGCGTCCATGACCAGCACCAGGACGCGGTCCAGCCAGCCGCCGACGTACCCGGCGACCAGTCCGAGCAGCACGCCGAGGAAGAGCGACAGCGCCACCGCGAGGGCCATGACCTCCAGCGCGGTGCGCGCGCCGTAGACCACCCGGGAGAGCACGTCGAGGGACTGCACGGTGGTGCCGAACAGGTGGTCGCCGCCGGGTTCGGCCTGCTTGGGGAAGCGCTGCCCGTCGGCGGAGTACTGGTCGAAGTCGTAGGGCGCGATCAGCGGCGCGAAGACGGCCAGCACCACGAAGAAGGCGCTGATCGCGATGCCGGTCCACAGCATGACCCGGGCCAGGCCGTGCGCCTGCCCGATCGGGGCGAACATCCGGCGCAGCGTCGCGAAGCGGCCGGGGCGGACCTTGACCGCCACCGGGGGCGGCACGGCGCCCCCGGGCGTGGCCGTGGCCAGGGCCTCGGTGGGGGCGGTGCGGGCGGGTTGCGTCTGTGCCATCTCAGTACCGCACCCTCGGGTCGATCAGCGCGTTGACGAAGTCGATGAGCATGCTGATCACGACCACGACCAGGGCGAAGACGGTGACGATGCCCTGCACCGCCACGTAGTCGCGCTGGTTGATGTACTCGATCAGCTCCAGCCCGATGCCGGGCCAGTTGAAGGTCGTCTCGGTGAGCACCGCGCCGCCGAGCAGCATGGCGACCTGGAGGCCGAGGACGGTGACCACCGGCACCAGCGCGTTGCGGAAGGCGTGGCGGACCAGCACCGCGCCCTCCCGGACGCCGCGGGCCCGGGCGGCCTCGACGTAGTCGGCGCGCAGCGTCTGGATCACGTTGACCCGGATCATCCGGACGAACACGCCGACGGTGAGCAGCCCGAGGGTGCAGGCCGGCAGCACCAGGTGGGTGAGGATGTCCCCGACGGCGTTCCAGTCGCCGGCGATCATGGCGTCCACCAGCAGGATCCGGGTGACCGGCTCGATGCCGACCTGGACGAACGGCGACGCCTGTCCGGAGACCGGCAGCACCGAGCCGAAGGCGAGCTGGGCGAGCAGGCCGACGAAGAAGACCGGTGTGGCGTAGGTCAGGATGCCGAACAGCCGGACGGCGACGTCGAAGCCGGTGTCGCGGAGCCGGCCGGCGAGCAGGCCCAGCGGCAGGCCGAGCAGCAGGGCGACGAGGAGCGCCCCGAGGGTGAGCGTGAGGGTGGCTCCGCCGTTCTCCACGATGATGTCGCGGACGCTGCGGCTGTCCGAGATGGTGGTGCCGAAGTCCAGCGTGACGACGCTGCGCAGGTACTCCCAGTACTGGACGATCAGCGGCCGGTCCCAGCCCGCGGCTGCGCGCCGCTCGGCGATCTGCTCGGGTGTGAGGCGACCGCCGACGGAGGCGGTGATGGGGTCGCCGGGGGCAACCCGCATCAGCACGAACACCATCGTGAGCAGGATGAGCACCATGGGGATCGCGAGGGCGATCCTGGTGAGGACGTAGCGGCGCAGGGAGCCACCGGAGGCGGATGCGCTCATGGTGGTGGGGTTCCTCGGTGGGTCTTGGGGCCGCGCGGATCGGGCGCGCGGCGGGTGCGGCGTGGGTGCGGCGCCGGGGGAACCGGGCCGGGCCGGGCGGTCCGGGCCGCCGTCCCGCCTCCGCCGCGTGCGGCGCGGTCGGTGGGAGGGGACGGCGGCCCGGCGGGGGTCAGCTCTTGGAGATCATCCAGAAGCGGAAGGTGAAGGACGGGTCGAGGGTGTCGGCGACGCCGCTGATCCCGTCGCGCACGACCGCGATCTGCTTGCCCTGCCACAGCGGCAGCACCGGCACGTCCTCGGCGGTGATCTCCTGGAGCTCGGCCAGGGCCGCCTCGCGGACCGCCTGGTCGGTGTTGGTCCGCTCCTCGGTCAGCAGCTCGTTGACCCGCGCGTTGCTGTAGTTGTTGGAGTAGAAGCCGCCGTCACGCAGGAACGGGTCGGAGTAGTTGTCGGCGTCCGGGAAGTCCGGGAACCAGCCGAGGCCGAACGCCGCGTACTGGCCCTCGGCGTAGGCCGACTGGTACTGCTCCCACTCGGTGGACTCCAGGGTGACGTTGAACAGCCCGGACTCGTCCAGCTGGCGCTCCAGCTCGGCGTACTCGTCGGCGGTGGCGGCGCCGTAGTGGGTCGGGGTCCACCACAGGGTGAGGTCGACCGGGGTCTGCACGCCGGCCTCCTCCAGGATGGCCTGGGCCTTGGCCACGTCCGGGGCGCCGTAGCGCTCCTGGAAGGCCTCGGTGTGGCCGTCCACGCCCGCCGGGATCATCGAGTAGAGCGGGTCGACGGTGCCGTTGTAGACGTTCTCCGCGATGGCCTCGCGGTCCACGAGCTGCGCGATGGCCTGGCGCACGGCCTTGTTGTCGGCCGGCGGGGTGGTGACGTTGAAGACGGTGTACCGGATCTCGGTGCCCTCGCCCTCCACGACGGTCAGGCCGGAGTCGGACTGGCCGCGCAGGTCCTCGATGGCGGTCGGGGACAGGCTGCGGAAGGCGATGTCGACCGTGCCGTTCTCGATCTCCTGCTTCAGGGCGGACTCGTCGGCGTAGTACTGGATCAGGAAGCTGTCGTTGGCCCGCTCGGCGCGGCCCCGGTACTCCGGGTTGGCGGTGAACAGCGCCTGCTGGCCGTCGGTGTAGCTGTCCAGCTGGTAGGGGCCGGAGCCGACGATGGTCTGCTCCTGGAGCAGCTGGTCCGCCGGGTAGGTGTCGGCCGAGACGATGGCGGCGGCGCCGGTGGTGAGCACGAACGGGAAGGTGGCGTCGGCCGTCGTCAGGTGGAAGGTGACGGTGCGCTCGTCGGGCGTCTCGATGGAGTCGACGCTGCCGAAGAGGGTGGCCGGGCCGTTCGGGTCGTTGATGGTGAGGATGCGGTCGATCGAGAACTTGACGTCCTCGCTGGTCAGCGCGGAGCCGTCGGAGAAGGTCAGCCCCTCGGCGAGGGTGCAGGTGTAGACGGTGGGCTCGGTGAACTCGCAGCTCTCCGCGGCGTCCGGGCTGGGCTGGGACTCGCCGGGGGCGATGGCCAGCAGGTTCTGGAAGGTGTTCCAGTAGATGGTCCAGGAGGGCAGGTCGTAGGCGCCCGCCGGGTCCAGCGTGCTGGGCGTGTCGGTGGTGCCCAGGATGACGCCGTCCGACGCGCCGCCACCGTCACCGCCACCGCCGTCCCCGCTGCACGCGGTGACCGCGAGGGCGAGCACACCGGTCACCGCCAGGGTGGTGACCTTGCGGATGCCTGCCATTCCTGCTCCCTCCGGCCGGGCCGTGACGACGGCCCCGAAGCCCGGGGGAGGACTGCGGCCCGGCGCCCGCGCCGTGGCCGCGGCGGGCGCCGGATCACGGGGCCCGCCGGGTAGCTGACGGGTCGTCGGCTCCCGATCGGAGGGCAGGACGGTCGTACGGTCCGGCACGCCTGTGGTTCCGTGGTAGCACCACGCGTGCTGATGGGACTGGACAGTAACCGTCAGGCACCTGCCATGGAACACGGGCGGGCCTCAGGGCCGTCACGTACTGATAACGGACACTCAGGTACCGCTCAGCGGACGCCCCCGATGCCTTCCCAAGGTGGACGAGGCACCTCATACTGCGTCAGTTCCGGCGAAGCGGCAGGCAAGTGGCGGTATGCCACCGGTCGCCCGGCACGCGGACGGCGCCCCCGGTCAGCCCTCCGCTGCCACCTCCACCGCGCCGGCCGTCGCGCCGGCGGTGGCGGCGGCCACGTGCTCCTCGGCCAGCGCGCGCAGCGTCGCGAGGTCCACGCCCTCCAGGGTGGGCAGCACGGTCCGTCCGGCCGCCGGCTCGATGGCGACCAGGGAGGGCACGGCGAGCACGTGGCAGCCGGCGGCCTGGCCCGCGGCGACACCGGTGGGGGTGTCCTCCAGCACCACGCAGCGCGCCGGGTCGGCGTCCAGCATCCGGGCGGCCGTGAGGTAGGGCTCCGGGTGCGGCTTGGTGCGGGTCACCTCGTCGCCCGCGATGGTGAACAGGAAGTGCTCCGGGCCGATCACGGTGAGCACGCGGTCTATGATCCGCCGGTGCGACGAGGACACCAGGGCGGTGGGCACGCCCTCCGCGCGCAGCTCGGCCAGCAGTTCGGCCGCGCCGGGCTGCATGCGCAGGCCCCGCTCCAGGAGTTCGGTGAACCGGTCGTTGATCATGACGGCCAGGTCCTCGGCCGCGACGGTGGCGCCGGTGATGCCCAGCAGGTACGCCGTGGCCGCCGACATCGGGCCGCCGACCAGGTTGTCCCGGTGGTGGTCGGCGAGGTCGTAGCCCATCTCGGCGAACAGCGCCTTCTCCGCCTGCCACCACAGGTCCTCGGTGTCCACCAGGGTGCCGTCCATGTCCAGCAGCACCGCCTGGAGGGCGTGCGCGCCGTCGGCGGGGGCGACCGGATACGGGCTGGGGTCCACCGGGGCGGCGGAGACCGCGGTGGCGGCGGAGGCGGAGACGCTGGTCTCGACGGGCAGGGCGGTCGGCAGCAGGCCCCCGGGATCCGCCGGGGACGCGGAGTAGCTGTTGGGCACGGGCTCCCACTTCACGGTCGTCGGGTGCGGGGACAACGAACGGCCGGGGCCCGCGCGCCGCGTTCGCGCCCGGTTCCCGACCGAACCGGAGACCCAGCTTACGCCTGGGACCGGTGGTAACCAGGTAAGTCGCGGAGACCACCGGATGACCGGTGGGTGACCAGCCGGTGACCGACGGGACCCGGAGGGCGTCGGACACCGGCCGAACGGGCCGCGGGCGGGTGCGCCCGGGCGGGTGTCCTACAGCTCCCGCAGCATGGTGTCGGCCGCCTCGTCGCCGCCCACCACCCGGAAACCGACCGAGCGGTACAGGCCGTGGGCGGGCCGGTTCTCCCGCTCCACGCTGAGGCTGATCGCGCGCAGCCCGGCGGCCCGGGCCTGCTCCGCCAGCTCCTCCAGCAGGGCCCGGCCGACGCCCCGGCCGCGCCAGTCCGGCCGGACGCCGAGGGTCAGCTCCGGCACGTCGGCCGCGACGAAGCCGTATCCGGCGCCGTCCGGCGGCAGCAGCCGCAGCCAGGTGGCGCCGACCGGCTCCCCCGCGGCCTCCGCGACCACCCCGCACTCGGCGGGCCCGGGCCAGCCGTCCAGGTACCGGGCGAAGGTGGGGTCGGCGGCCAGCCGCTCGGCAGGGATCGGGGCGCGGTCCGGGTTCCAGTTGAAGGCCTCCCGCAGCATCGCGCGCAGGAAGTCGAGGTCCGCGGGGAGCGCCGGGCGCAGCCGCAACGGCTCCGTCGTCGGCCGCGTGGGCTCCGGGGCCTTGGTGGGCTCCGGAGCCTCAGCGGCCCCGGGGGTGGCCCCGGGCGGGGCCGGCACGCGGCCGGCGCGGGTCGGGAAGGGGTTCTCGGCCATGGCGACCATGCTGGCCACCCGGGCCCCGGCGGGGCAACGGGTTTCCCGCCGGCCGGCACCCGAGGGGGTGCCGGCCGGCGCGGAGGCGCCCTAGCTGTTCTGTCCGGGGAGGTTGTGAACAGGTGATGCAGCTCTCGGCTGAGAGGTCTTGAAACGGGTGAGGGCCTTCTGGCCTGGTGTGGATTGCGACATCTGCACCGGCGACCAGAAAGGCCCTCGTGCCCCACCGTAACGCACCCCTGACCGAGACAGGACGGCTGAGGCTGGCCCGCTGCGTCGTCGACGACGGCTGGCCGCTCCGCAGAGCCGCCGAGCGGTTCCAGGTCTCACCTACGACCGCCCAGCGATGGGCGAGCCGCTACCGGGACCTGGGCGAGGCAGGAATGGCCGACCACTCCTCCCGCCCGCACAACAGCCCCGCACGGACACCGACCCGCACCGAACGGCGGATCATCAAAGTCCGCCTCGCACGCCGGTGGGGCCCCGCCCGCATCGCCCACCTGCTGGGCCTGGTTCCCTCGACCGTGCACCGCGTTCTGACCCGCTACCGCCTGGCCCGGCTCACGCACCTGGACCGCGTGACCGGCCGGACCATACGCCGCTACGAACGCGACAGGCCCGGCGAGCTGGTGCACGTGGACATCAAGAAACTCGGCAACATCCCCGACGGCGGAGGCCACAAGGCCCTCGGTCGACAGGCCGGCCGCAAGACGCGGTCCGGCGCCGGCTACAGCTACATCCACACCGCCGTCGACGACCACTCCCGCCTCGCCTACAGCGAGATCCTCACCGACGAGCGCAAAGAAACCGCCACCGCCTTCTGGACCCGCGCCCACGCCTACTTCACCAGCGCGGGGATCACCGTCGAACGCGTCCTGACCGACAACGGCGCCTGCTACAACTCCCGCACCTGGCGCGACGCCCTTGCCCTGGCCGGGATCGCCCACAAGCGAACCCGGCCCTACCGGCCGCAGACGAACGGCAAGGTCGAACGCCTCAACCGCACCCTGCTCGACGAATGGGCCTACGCACAGCCCTACCGGTCAGAGCGGGAACGACGCGACGCATTCCCCGCCTGGCTGCACTCCTACAATCACCACCGCGGACACACCGCACTCGCAGGCAAACCACCCGCCAGCCGCGTCCCCAACCTCACAGGGCAATACACCTAGCGGGCGTTGAAGTACTTCGCCTCGGGGTGGTGCAGCACGATGGCGTCCGTCGACTGCTCCGGGTGCAGCTGGAACTCCTCGGACAGCTTGACCGAGATCCGCTCCGGGCGCAGCAGCTCCACGATCTTGGCGCGGTCCTCCAGGTCGGGGCAGGCGCCGTAGCCGAGGGAGAAGCGGGCGCCCCGGTACTTCAGGGCGAACATGTCCTCGATCGCCTCCGGGTCCTCCCCGGCGAAGCCCAGCTCGGCCCGCACCCGTGCGTGCCAGTACTCCGCCAGCGCCTCGGTGAGCTGCACGGACAGCCCGTGCAGCTCCAGGTAGTCCCGGTAGCTGTTCGCGGCGAACAGCTCGGCCGCCGCCTCGGAGACACGGTTGCCGACGGTCACCACCTGGAAGCCGACCACGTCCGTCTCGCCGGACTCCTTCGGGCGGAAGAAGTCGGCCAGGCACAGCCGGCGCCCGCGGCGCTGCCGGGGGAAGGTGAAGCGGACCCGCTCGGAGCCGTCCTCGTGCAGCACCACCAGGTCGTCGCCCTCGGAGTGGCACGGGTAGTAGCCGTAGACCACCGCGGCCTCCAGCAGGCCGTCGGTGTGCAGGCGGTCCATCCAGCCGCGCAGCCGGGGCCGGCCCTCGGTCTCCACCAGCTCCTCGTAGCTGGGGCCGTCGCCGGCGCGCGGCGCCTTCAGGCCCCACTGGCCCATGAAGGTGGCGCGCTCGTCCAGCCAGGAGGCGTAGTCGGCCAGCGGGATGCCCTTGACGATGCGGTCGCCCCAGAACGGCGGGGTGGGCACCGGGTTGTCGGTGGCCACGTCGGAGCGCACCGGCCCCTGCTCCGCCTCGGCCGCCTCGGTGACCTGGGCGCGCGGCGCCACCCGGCGGCGCTTGAGCTCCGGCAGCGTCGCCCCCGGGACGCCGCGCTTGACCGCGACCAGGGCGTCCATCAGCCGCAGGCCCTCGAAGGCGTCCCGGGCGTAGCGGACCTCGCCCTGGTAGATCTCGTGCAGGTCCTGCTCCACGTAGGCGCGGGTGAGGGCGGCGCCGCCGAGGATCACCGGGTACTCGGCGGCGATGCCCCGGCTGTTCAGCTCCTCCAGGTTCTCCTTCATGATCACCGTGGACTTCACCAGCAGCCCGGACATGCCGATCACGTCGGCCTTGTGCTCCTCGGCGGCCTCCAGGATGGCCTGCACCGGCTGCTTGATGCCGAGGTTGACCACGGTGTAGCCGTTGTTCGACAGGATGATGTCGACCAGGTTCTTGCCGATGTCGTGCACGTCGCCCTTGACCGTGGCCAGCACGATGGTGCCCTTGCCGGGGCCGCCCTCCACCTTCTCCATGTGCGGCTCCAGGTAGGCGACGGCCGTCTTCATCACCTCGGCCGACTGGAGCACGAAGGGCAGCTGCATCTGCCCGGAGCCGAAGAGGTCGCCGACCACCTTCATGCCGGCCAGCAGCGTGTCGTTGACGATCTCCAGCGCGGGGCGGGAGGCCAGCGCCTCGTCCAGGTCGGCCTCCAGCCCGACCCGCTCGCCGTCGATGATCCGCCGCTGCAGGCGCTCCTCCAGGGGCAGCGCGGCCAGCTCCTCGGCCCGGCCGGCCTTGACGGACTTGGTGTCCACCCCGGCGAACAGGTCCATGTAGTGGGCCAGCGGGTCGAACGCCGGCTGGTCGCCCTCGGCCGGGCGGCGGCGGTCGTAGATCAGGTCCAGCGCGGCCTGCCGCTGCTCCTCGGGGATGCGGTTCATCGGGAGGATCTTGGAGGCGTGCACGATCGCCGAGTCCAGGCCCGCCTCCACGCACTCGTGCAGGAAGACCGAGTTCAGCACCATGCGGGCGGCCGGGTTGAGCCCGAAGGAGATGTTGGACAGGCCGAGGGTGGTCTGCACCGCCGGGTGCCGGCGCTTGAGCTCGCGGATCGCCTCGATGGTGGCGATGCCATCGCGGCGGGACTCCTCCTGACCGGTGGCGATGGTGAAGGTCAGGCAGTCGATGATGATGTCCGACTCCCGCACGCCCCAGTTGCCGGTCAGGTCCGCGATCAGCCGCTCGGCCACCGCGACCTTGTGCTCGGGGGTGCGCGCCTGGCCCTGCTCGTCGATGGTCAGGCCGATCAGCGCGGCGCCGTGCTCCACGGCCAGCGCGGTGACCTTGGCGAACCGCGAGTCGGGGCCGTCGCCGTCCTCGTAGTTCACCGAGTTGATCACGGCCCGGCCGCCGAGCGCCTCCAGGCCGGCCCGGATCACCTCCACCTCGGTGGAGTCCAGCACGATCGGCAGGGTGGAGGCGGTGGCCAGGCGCCCGGCCAGCTCGCGCATGTCCGCCACGCCGTCCCGGCCGACGTAGTCCACGCACAGGTCGAGCATGTGGGCGCCGTCGCGGATCTGCTCGCGGGCGATCTCCACGCAGTCGTCCCAGCGCTGCTCCAGCATGGCCTCGCGGAACTTCTTGGAGCCGTTGGCGTTGGTGCGCTCGCCGATCGACAGGTAGGAGGTGTCCTGCCGGAACGGCACCGTCTGGTAGAGCGAGGAGGCGCCGGGCTCCGGGCGCGGGGTGCGCGGGGCCAGTTCACGGCCGCGGACCCGCTCGACGACCTGCCGCAGGTGCTCCGGGGTGGTGCCGCAACAGCCGCCGACCAGGGACAGGCCGTAGTCGCGGACGAACACCTCGTGCGCGTCGGCCAGCTCCTCGGGCGACAGCGGGTAGGTGGCGCCGTTCTTGCCGAGCACCGGCAGGCCGGCGTTGGGCATGCAGGACAGCGCGGTGCGGGCGTGCCGGGACAGGTAGCGCAGGTGCTCGCTCATCTCGGCCGGGCCGGTGGCGCAGTTCAGGCCGATCAGGTCCACGCCCAGCGGCTCCAGGGCGGTCAGCGCCGCGCCGATCTCCGAGCCGAGCAGCATGGTGCCGGTGGTCTCCACGGTGACCTGCACGATCAGCGGCAGCTCCAGGCCGCTCGCCCGCAGGGCGCGCCGGGCGCCGACCACGGCCGCCTTGGTCTGCAGCAGGTCCTGGCTGGTCTCCACCAGCAGCGCGTCGGCGCCGCCGGCGATCAGGCCGGCCGCGTTCGCCTGGTAGGCGTCGCGCAGCCGGGCGTAGGGCGCGTGACCGAGGGTGGGCAGCTTGGTGCCCGGCCCGATCGAGCCCAGCACCCAGCGCGGGCGGTCGGCGGTGGACCAGCCGTCGGCGACCTCGCGGGCCAGCCGGGCGCCGGCCTCCGCCAGCTCGTGGGTCCGCTCGACGATGCCGTACTCCCCCAGGCCGCCGAAGTTGGCGTTGAAGGTGTTGGTCTCCACGCAGTCCACGCCGGCCGCGAAGTAGGCGTCGTGGACGGAGCGCACGAACTCGGGGCGGGAGACGTTGAAAATGTCGTTGAGGCCCTCGTGGCCCTCGAAGTCGTCGAGGGTGGGGTCCTGCGCCTGGAGCATGGTTCCCATGGCCCCGTCGGCCACGACGACCCGGGTCGCCAGTGCTTCGCGGAGGGCGGCCGCGCGGCTGCGCTGGTCCGGCCGTGGGGTGGACGGGGTGGACGTGGCCATGGAGCGTCTCCCTGGGGTGCGACGGCTGTCGGCTTGTGCGCGGCCGGGGCCCGCCGGGCGGGCGACGGGCGCCCCCTTGGGCGCCCGCTGGTCGCGCCGCACCCGCGTGGCGCGCGAGTGCGTGCTGTTCAGAGTATCCGCCGACGCCGCGGGACGACCGGGCGGACCGCATCGCGGAACGGGGAACCCGGGCGCGGCCGCGCCGAGGTCCGCCCGCGCGCATCCGTCCGGCCCCGCCCGCCCCGCACTCCCCCGCCCGCCCACGCCCCTGCCCACCCGGCGGCCCCCGGCCGGCGCGGCGTCCACCGGCCGGGGTGCGGGGAGGCGGCGCCTAGGCGATCCGCGTCGCGCCGGCGGAGGGGACGGCGGTGAAGACGCGCGGGGCGGCGTGGCCGGCCTCGGCGAAGGCCGCGCGCACGGCGTCGGCGACCGCCTCGGCCGCGTCCGCCTCGACCAGGGCGATGGCCGAGCCGCCGAAGCCGCCGCCGGTCATCCGGGCGCCCAGGGCGCCCGCGGCCAGCGACGCCTCCACGGCGAGGTCGAGCTCGGCGCAGGAGATCTCGTAGTCGTCCCGGCAGGAGGCGTGCGAGGCGACCATGAGGTCGCCGGCGTCGCGCAGCGCGCCGGCGCGCAGCCGCTCGACGAACTCCAGCACCCGGGCGTTCTCGGTGACCACGTGGCGGGTGCGGCGGCGCCGCTCGTCGTCCTGGAGGCGCTCCAGGGCCCCGTCCAGCTCCGCCAGGCCGATGTCCCGCAGCGCCGGCACGCCGAGCTCCTCGGCGGCGGCCTCGCAGGCGGCCCGGCGGCTGGCGTAGGCGCCGTCGCCGAGGGCGTGCTGCACCCGGGTGTCGATCACCAGCAGCCGCAGCCCCTCGGCGGCGAGGTCGAAGGGGACCTGCTCGGCCAGGCCGGCGCGGGTGTCGTAGAAGAGCGCGTGGCCGGCGGTGCAGCGCATGGAGGCGGTCTGGTCGAGGATGCCGCAGGGCACGCCGACGAAGTCGTTCTCGGCCCGCTGCGCCACCCGGGCGAGCTCCGCGTCGGTGAGGCCGGCGTCGAACAGGTCGTTCAGGGCGAGGCCGGTGCCGCACTCCAGGGCGGCGGAGGAGGACAGTCCGGCGCCGGTGGGCACGTCGCTGTCGATCAGCACGTCGGCGCCGGTCAGCCGGTGCCCGTCGGCCAGCAGCACCCAGGCCACCCCGGCGGGGTAGGCGGCCCAGCCGTGCACGGCTCCGGGGGCGAGCTCGTCCACGGACACCACGGCGATGTCCGCGTCGGAGCCGACCGAGGTCTGGGTGGAGGCGAACCGGAACAGGCCGTCGGTGCGGCGCGCCGCGGCGACCCGGGCGGTGTGCGGCAGGGCGATGGGCAGCACGAAGCCGTCGTTGTAGTCGGTGTGCTCACCGATCACGTTCACCCGGCCTGGGGCGGCCCACACGCCGTCGGCGGTGCGGTCGAAGAGTTCCCGGAAACGCTCGCGGACGTCCGCGTCGCCGGTGGCGGTGCCCGCCCGGAGGGTGTCGCGGGGTGCGTCGGTGGTCATCGTGTGCTCCTCAGGGCGCCCTCACGGGCGGGCGGGGGGTGGTCGGGCCTTGGAGGTGGGCGGTGGCGCGGTGGCACGGGCGGTGGCGCGGGGCGCGGCCGGGGCGCCCCGCGCTGCGGCGCCGTGGGGTCAGGCGGTGCCGTTCTGGGCGAAGGCCCAGGCGTCGGCCACGATGCGGTCGAGGTCGGTGCGGGTCGGGGTCCAGCCGAGTTCCCGGCGGGCCCGCTCGGAGGAGGCCACCAGCACCGCCGGGTCGCCGGCGCGGCGCGGGGCGGTGACGGCGGTGAATTCCCGGCCGGTCACCCGGCGGACGGTCTCGATGACCTCCTTGACCGAGAAGCCGGCGCCGTTGCCGAGGTTGCAGACCAGGTGCCGGCCCGGCTGGGCACCGGTCAGGGCGAGCAGGTGGGCCTCGGCGAGGTCGGCCACGTGGATGTAGTCGCGGACGCAGGTGCCGTCGGGCGTCGGGTAGTCGTCGCCGAAGATCGACACGGAGTCGCGCCGGCCGGCCGCGGCCTGCAGGACCAGGGGGATCAGGTGGGTCTCGGTGGTGTGCCGCTCGCCGTAGCGGCCGTAGGCGCCGGCCACGTTGAAGTAGCGCAGGCTGACGGCCGCCAGGCCGTGCGCGGTCGCCTCCGAGGTGATCATGTGGTCCACGGCCAGCTTGGAGGCGCCGTAGGGGTTGGTCGGCCGCGCGGGGGCGTCCTCCACGATGGGGCTGGACTCGGGCTCGCCGTAGGTGGCGGCCGTGGAGGAGAAGACCAGCCGGCCCACGCCGGCCTCGCGCATGGCGGCGAGCAGCGCGATGGCGCCGCCGACGTTGTTGTCCCAGTACTTCTCGGGGACGTGCACCGACTCCCCGACGAGCGAGGAGGCGGCGAAGTGCAGCACGGCCTCGTAGCCGGCGCCGGCGAGCACCTTGGCCGCGACGTCCTGCACCCGTCCCTCGACGAACGCGGCGCCGTCCGGCACGGCGTCGCGGTGGCCGGTGGACAGGTCGTCCAGCACGGTCACCTCGTGACCCGCCTCGATCAGGTGGGCGGCGCAGACGCTGCCCACGTAGCCGGCACCGCCGGTCACCAGTACCTTCATGATGGCTTGATTCCCTCTTCCGTCCGGGCCGCCCGGGAGGAGGCGGCCGGCGATGACGCGTCCTCAGACGCCTGCCTGGCGGAGTCGCTCGGCGGCGCCCTCGGGCGCGATGTCGTTCGCGAATGCTCCCATGCCCGATTCCGAGCCCGCGAGGAACTTCAGCTTGTCGTCGGCCCTGCGGATGGTGAACAGCTCCAGGTGCAGCGCGTACTCGGCGCGGTCCGGCATGTCGGTGGGGGCCTGGTGCCAGCCGGCGATGTAGGGGGCCGGGGTGGCGAAGAGCCGGTCGAAGCGGCGCAGCAGGTCGAGGTAGAGACCGGGGAACTCGGCCCGCTCGGCGGCGTTCAGCGCGGTGAGGTCGGGCACCCGCCGGTTCGGGTACAGGTGCACCTCGTAGGGCCAGTGCGCGGCGGCCGGGACGAAGGCCGTCCAGTGCTCGCCGGCCAGCACGATCCGCGCACCGTCGGCCCGCTCGGCGGCGAGCACGTCGTCGAAGAGGTTGCCGCCGGTGCGCTCGCGGTGGGCGCGCAGCGAGCGCAGCACCCGGGCGGTGCGCGGGGTGGTGTAGGGGTAGGCGTAGATCTGGCCGTGCGGGTGGGCGAGCGTCACGCCGATCTCGCGGCCGCGGTTCTCGAAGCAGAAGACCTGGGCGACGTCCGCGCGGGCCTGGAGGTCGGCGGTGCGGTCGGTCCAGGCGGCCAGCACGGTGGCGGCCTGGCTCTCGCTCAGGTCGGCGAACGAGCTGTCGTGGTCGGAGGTGAAGCAGACGACCTCGCAGCGGCCGACGCCGGGCGCCCGTTCGAACAGCCCCGGGTGCTCCGGGAGGGGCTCGGCGGCGCGGGCGCCCTCGGGCCCGCCGGAGAGCGAGGGGAACTGGTTCTGGAAGACCGCCACCTCGTAGTCCGGGTCCGGGATCTCGCTGTGCCGGCCCTGCTGGGAGGGACACAGCGGGCACTCGTCCGCGGGCGGGAGGTAGGTGCGGTTCTGCCGGTGCGAGGCGACGATCACCCACTCGTCCAGCATGGGGTCGTGGCGCAGTTCCGAACGGCTGTCGGTGCGGGGCAGCGGCCGGGGGTCCGGCAGGCCGCGCTTCGGGCCCTGCGCGGTGGCGGCCGGCACGCGGTCGTAGTAGAAGATGTCCCGCCCGTCGGCCAGTTCCGCCCGGGTGCGCAGCACCGCCGGGTCGGAGTCGACCGGCGTGCCGGGGGCGGAGGTGCCGCCCGCCATGGTGCTCAACTGAAGCCTCTCCTCATCTCCCCACGCCCCGGCCGGGCGGCTGGTCGCGCCCGGGCGGCGGGCCGTGGGTGTCGAACCGAACAGGTGCCGCGGCCACCGAGACACCCACCGGGGCGGCCCCGGCGGTTACCAGCATTGGGATTTTTCGATCGCTTGTCAACACAATCCAACAACTTCAAACAGTGACCGATCGCGTCACCTCCGTCCGCGACCCGCGTGCCCCCGGCGCATTGGCCGTAGGCTGAGATCATCCGTGTCGGGGGCGCGGGGTCGCGCCCGCACGCGAGGAGATGGACGACGGACGGTCCGCGCGGACCGTCGGAAGGAGGCGCTGGGTGATCGAGCTCGAGAACGTGCCCGAGCTGATCGACCCGGTCATGGTGGCCGCGTTCGAGGGCTGGAACGACGCGGGGGAAGCCGCGTCGGCGGCCGTCGCGCACCTGGACCAGGAGTGGAAGGGCGAGGTCTTCGCGGCCCTGGACGCCGAGGACTACTACGACTTCCAGGTCAACCGCCCCACCGTCTGGCTGGACGGCGGCGTGCGGAAGATCACCTGGCCGACCACCCGGCTGTCGATCGTCCGGGTCCGCGAGCCCCGGCCCCGCGACCTGGTGCTGGTCCGTGGCATCGAGCCGAGCATGCGCTGGCGCTCGTTCTGCAACGAACTGCTCGGCTTCGCCCACGAACTCGGTGTCGAGATGGTGGTGATCCTCGGGGCCCTGCTCGGCGACACCCCGCACACCAGACCGGTCCCGATCAGCGGGGTCACCTCGGATCCGCAGCTCGCCACCAAGCTGGACCTGGAGGAGAGCCGCTACGAGGGCCCGACCGGCATCGTGGGCATCCTGCAGGAGGCGTGCTCGCACGCCGGCGTGCCGGCGGTGACCTTCTGGGCCGCGGTGCCGCACTACGTGCCCCAGCCGCCCAACCCCAAGGCCACCCTCGCCCTGCTCAACCACGTCGAGGACCTGCTGGGCCTGCGGATCCCGCAGGGCGAGCTGACCGAGGAGGCCCGCGCCTGGCAGCGCGGGGTGGACCAGCTGGCAGCCGAGGACAGCGAGGTCGCCGAGTACGTCCAGACGCTGGAGGAGGCCCGGGACACCGCCGAACTGCCGGAGGCATCCGGCGACGCCATCGCCCGGGAGTTCGAGCGCTACCTGCGCCGCCGGGACAACCTGCGCGGTGAACACGGCAAGCCCGAGGCGGGCCGCCCGGGCATCACCCGGCCGGGCACCCCGGCCGCGGAGGCCCCGGCCGGCGGCGAGGGCGCGCCCGACGAGGCCGCGGCCGTCGACGAGGCCGCCGTCGAGGAGCCCGGCGGCGTCGAGGAGCCTGGCGGGACGGGCCCGGCCGCCCGCGGCGGTCAGGCCGGCGACGGCCCGCCGCCGGGCGGCTCCGAGCTGACCGGGGGGCGGGGGCGGCCGGCCGACGAGACCGACCGCGAGATCGCCGACGACGACGGCACCCCCGGCACGGACGAGGACTGACCCGCCCGGACGCACCCCGGTGCCCCGGACACCGCACGGGAAAGAGCCCCGGACGGCCGCTTGGCCGTCCGGGGCTCCTCCGTGTGCCGCACTCCTGCCCTAGAGCGCCACCCCGAGCAGGGCGTCGGCCATCCGGCTGATCAGCCCGGGCGCGGCCGTGTCGGTGCCGCCCTCGGCCGACTGGCGCTCCGCCCAGGCGTCCACCGTGGCCAGCGCGCGGGGGGCGTCCAGGTCGTCCGCCAGCGCGTCGCGGACCTGCTCCAGCACGGCGTCGGCCGAGGGACCGTCCGGCCGGGAGACGGCCGCCCGCCAGCGGGCCAGCCGGGCTTGCGCCCGCTCCAGGTCGTCGCTGGTCCACTCCCAGTCGCTGCGGTAGTGGTGCGCCAGCAGGGCCAGCCGGATCGCCGCCGGATCGGCCCCGTCCCGGCGCAGCCGGGAGACGAACACCAGGTTGCCCCGCGACTTCGACATCTTCTCGCCGTCCAGCGCCACCATCCCGGCGTGCACGTAGGCTCGCGCGTAGGGGTGCCGGCCGGTGAGCACCTGGGCGTGCGAGGCGCCCATCTCGTGGTGCGGGAAGGCCAGGTCGCTGCCGCCGCCCTGCACGTCGAACGACATGCCCAGGTGCTCCAGGGCGATCTGCACGCACTCGATGTGCCACCCCGGGCGCCCGGCGCCGAGCGGGCTGTCCCAGGCCGGCTCGCCGGGCCGGGCCGCCTGCCACAGCAGCGGGTCGAGCGGGTTCTTCTTTCCGGGACGCTGCGGGTCCCCGCCGCGCTCGGCGGCGAGCCGCAGCATCTCCTCCCGGTCGTAGCCGGAGACCTCGCCGAAGTGCGGGTCGGCGTCCACCGAGAAGTAGATGTCGCCGTCGACGTCGTAGGCGGCGCCGCGCTCGCGCAGCCGGGCCACCAGGTCCACGATGCCGGGTATGGCCTCCACCGCGCCCACGTAGTGGTCCGGCGGCAGCATCCGCAGCGCGATCATGTCCTCCCGGAAGAGCGCGGTCTCGCGCTCCGCCAGGGCCACCCAGTCCTCCCCGGTCTCGCGCGCCCGGACCAGCAGCGGATCGTCGACGTCGGTGACGTTCTGGACGTAGACGACGCGTCGTCCGGCGTCCCGCCAGACCCGCTGCACCAGGTCGAAGGCGTTGTAGGTGGCGGCGTGTCCCAGGTGGGTGGCGTCGTAGGGCGTGATGCCGCAGACGTAGAGGCCGGCGGAGGGGCCGCCGGCCGTGGCGACCAGGGCGCCACTGGACGTGTCGTGCACCCGGAGGGTACGGCCCTCACCGGGCAGGACGGGAACCTCAGGAGCGGGCCAGGCATGCATGATGCAGAGCCTAACCGGCGCCGCCCACGGCATCGACACCGCATGAGGTGCGAAGATCCACAGCCGGGACGGCCGACCCACGGGGGCGTGCCGGCCCGTGCCGGCACACTTAGATCGGCGGCCAGGGGATGGCCGGCCACTCGTCGGTGGGCAGCGGGTAGCGCCCGTCGGCCAGCAGCACGGCGATCCGGTCGCGCAGCGCGGCGAGCTCGTCCCCGGTGAGCCAGGCCGCCAGCGTCTCGCCGGTGGGCCCGGCCACGGCGGTGGCGAGCCGCCCCAGCAGCGCCCGCTCCGCCTCCTCCAGCGGCTCCCCCGCCCATCCCCACAGCAGGGTGCGCAGCTTGGGATCCACGTTGAAGGTCACCCCGTGGTCGATGCCGAGCAGCCGCCCGTCCACGGCGCGCAGCAGGTGGCCGCCCTTGCGGTCGCCGTTGTTCACCACGGCGTCGAAGAGCGCGATGCGGCGCAGCCGGGGGTCGTCGGCGTGCACCAGCAGCGCCGTGCGGCCGGGCCCCACCTCGGCGCGGCCCACGGCCCGCCAGCCGGGCCCCGGCTCGTCGGCGTCGACCAGGGCGAACAGCTCGGTGGCGTCCACGGACTCCGCCGCGGGCTCCCCGGCCGCCTCGGCGTCCGCCTCCGGCCCGGCGGCTGCGCCGGTGGCCGCCTCGGCCCCCGCCTCCGCGGGGTGGTCGGGGGCGGCGTCGCCGGTCGGCCCGGCCTCCGGCGCGTCGTCGTCCTCGCCGGCGGCGTCCGGCTCCGGGGGCGGGCCGATCCACAGCTGGCACATGCCGGGCCCGAACGGGCCGTCCCGCAGCACGGTCGGCGGCACCACGTGCCAACCCGCCGCCCGGGAGACGGTGTACGCGGCGACCTCGCGGCCGGCCAGGGTGCCGTCCGGGAAGTCCCACAGCGGACGCTCGCCCGCGACCGGCTTGTACACGCAGTGCACCGACTCGGCCCCGGCCGTCACCCGGCCGAGCAGCACGGCGTTGGACGCCTGCACTATCCGGCCCAGCACCGTCAGCTCGCCCTGCTCCAGCAGGTCGAGGACGGCCTGCTCCGCCGACCCGGCGGACCGGGGGCGGGGCACCGGGCTCAGCGGCGGTATCCGTTCTGACGCGGGCACACATGTCCTTCCGGGTCCAGGGGCAGCGAGCAGAACGGGCACGGCGGCCGGCCGGCCGCGACGACCTCCAGGGCTCTGCCCGCGAACGCCCGGGCCTGCGCGCCGGTCATCCGCACCCGCAGCAGCGGCGGGCCGTGCTCGTCGTCGCCGATCAGCGCGTCGGCGGCCTCGGTGGCCAGCTCGTTGGCCAGCTCCTCGCCGAACTCGTCGGGGTCGACCTCGACGACGGCCTGCGCCTCCACGACCACCGTCTGGGTGTCGCCGTCCCAGGCCAGCGCCATGGTCCCGACCCGGAACTCGGCCAGCACCGGCTGGTCCAGCGGCGCGGTGTCCCGCAGGTCGGTGGGGGCGACGGCGGGGACCGGCGCGGTTCCGCCGCTGCGCCGTAGCACCTCGTCGAGCAGCTCGTCAATGCGCTCGGCGAGCGCTTCGACCTGCACCTTCTCCAGGGCGACGCTGGTCACCCGGCTCCCGGAGGTGGCCTGGAGGTAGAAGGTGCGTTGGCCGGGTTCCCCCACCGTTCCGGCGACGAAACGCTCCGGTGGATCGTAGAGGAAGACCTGTCGGGGCACGTGTCCAGCTCCGATACTCGACGTGGGATTCGCCCGCTCGACGTGGGACTTACGCTCCCACCCTACCTACGGATGATCGACCGCGGTGTGCCCCGCCCCCGGCTCGCCGTCACGCGTTGCCGGCGGGGCCCCGCCGGGGCACGTTCCCGGGCCCACCGGGGCGCGCCGGACGGGTGGGGAGCGCTCCGCTCAGGCGCCGCCGGCGCCGCCCCCGACCACGGCGTCGCCGGAGGCGTCCGGCGTGGCCGCCTCCTCGGCCGCGGCCGTCTCGGCGGCCTCCGCGGCCGGCGGTGGCGGCGGCGGGACGAGGTCGGCGAGCCGCCCGGTGTCCCCCGCCCGGAGCAGGAACGGCCGCATCGGGGTGTACCGCACGGCGCTGATCGAGCACGGGTCCACCGCGATGCGCTGGAAGAGGTCCAGGTGCATGCCGAGGGCGTCGGCGAGCAGGGCCTTGATCACGTCCCCGTGGGTGCACACCAGGTAGACGGCGTCCGGGCCGTGCTCCTCGGTGACCCGCTCGTTCCAGTCCCGGACCGCCTCCACGGCCCGCTGCTGCATGGCCCGCAGCGTCTCGCCGTCCTCCCCCGGGAAGCGCGCCGCCGAGGGGTGCTGCTGCACGACGGGCCACAGCGGGTCCTTGGCCAGCTCCTTGATCTCCCGGCCGGTCCAGTCCCCGTAGTGGCACTCCCCCAGCCGTTCGTCCACGGCGACCGGCACGGCAGCGCCGTCGGCGGACGCCTCGGCCCGCTCCAGCAGCGGCGCCAGCGTCTGCCGGCAGCGCTCCAGCGGACTGGTGACGATCCGGGCGAGCGGCACGCCGGCGAGCCGGTCGGGCAGCGCGGCGGCCTGGGCCAGGCCCCGCTCGTCCAGGTGGACGCCGGGCGACCAGCCGGCCAGCCGGCCGGAGGTGTTGGCGGCGGACCGCCCGTGACGCAGGAACAGCACCGTGGGCATGCGGTCAGCTTAGGGCCTGCCGCCACCGCCGGTGCCGCCCCGGGGGTGTCCCGGCGCCGGGCGCGGGCGTGCTCCACCCCTCCGCCCCGAGGAACGGCGACGCACCGTCCGGACCCGGACGCGGTCGGTCACCGGTCCGGCGTTGCCCCCGCCGGTCCCGCCCGCGCCGCGCCGCCCGCCGGCCGCCGGGGAGGCACAATGCCACCGTGATCGTTGACTTCGGCTTCTACCGCGACGGACGACGGGTGGCGGACGGGCCGACGGACCCGGCGCGGCTGGCCGAGGCGCTCGCCGGCACGCCCCGGGACGGGGACACCTTCGCCTGGATCGGCCTCTTCGAACCCGGCGAGGAGGAGTTCGCCTCGGTGGCCCGGGAGTTCGACCTGCACCCGCTGGCCGTCGAGGACGCGCTGCACGCGCACCAGCGCCCCAAGCTGGAGCGGTACGGCGACACCCTGTTCCTCGCGCTCAAGCCCGTCCAGCACGACGACGAGGGTGCGTCGCTCCGCGCCGGCGACGTGTTCGTGTTCGTCGGCGCCGGATTCGTGGTGACCGTGCGGCACGGCCCCACCTCCCCGCTCGGCGAGGTCCGGCAGGCGCTCCAGGAGCGCCGGCGGGTGCTCGCGCACGGGCCGGCGGCCGTGATGTACGCGGTCTGCGACGCCGTCGTGGACCAGTACCTGGAGGTCGCCGAGGCGCTGCGGCTGGACCTGGAGGACGTGGAGATCGCCGCGGTCCCGGCCCCGTCCAGCCGGGGGGCGTCGCGCGGCGGCGGGGCCGCCGAACGGGTCTACGCCTTCCGGCGCGAGCTGGTGGGCTTCCGTCGTGCCACCGTGCCGCTGCTCGCCCCGCTGCAGCGGCTCAGCGAGGTCCCGATGCCGAACGTGCCCGAGCGCAGCCGGCCGTTCTTCCGCGACGTCAGCGACCACCTGATGCGGGTCAACGACCAGGTGGAGGCGATGGACCGGCTGCTGTCCAACATCCTGGACGCGACGCTGGCGCAGGTCAGCGTGCGGCAGAACGACGACATGCGCCGGATCTCCGCCTGGGCCGCCATCGTGGCCGTCCCGACCGCGCTCGCCGGCATCTGGGGCATGAACTTCGAGCACATGCCGGAGCTGCGCCAGGGATGGGGCTACCCGGCGGCGCTGGCCATGATCGCGCTGGTCAGCGTGGTGCTGTACCGGATATTCCGGCGCAGCGGCTGGCTGTGAGCGGCGGGGCCCGGAAGGCGTAACCTCCGTGCCGGGCAGGCGTTGTACCGGGCGCCGGATGCGGCGGGGACGACCCCCGAGCCCCCGCCGCATCCGCCGTTCCACCGCTTCGCCCGCGCCGCGGCGGGTCAGCCCAGGCCGGCCAGTTCCAGCGCCTCCACGCCCACCCGCAGCGCCGCCAGCCGGCCGTCCAGGTCCGCCGCCATCGGCGCGAGCGTCAGGGTGGTGACCCCGCTGTCCGCGTAGGCCCGCATCCGCTCGGCGATCCGCTCCCGGTCGCCCACCAGCGCGGTGGCCTCGACCAGGCTGCGCGGCACCGCCGCGGCCGCCTCCTGCGGGCGGCGGGCGAGGTACAGCTCCTGGATCGTCGCCGCCTCCCTCTCGTAGCCCATGCGGCAGGCCAGGGCGTTGTAGAAGTTCTTCTCCCGGCTGCCCATCCCGCCCACGTACAGCGCCGTGTAGGCGCGCACGGCGTCGGCGGCGCGCTCCGGGTCGTCGTCCACCACGATCGGCACGGTCGGCACCACGTCGAACCCGTCCAGGTCGAGCCCGGCCCTGCGCCGACCGGCCCGGATCCGGTCCAGCGACTGGTCGGCGTGCTCGGGGGCGAAGAAGATTCCCAGCCAGCCGTCGGCGATCTCCCCGGCCAGCTCCAGGTTCTTCGGCCCGATGGCCGCGATGTACAGCGGGACGCGCTCGCGCACCGGGTGCACCGTGAGCTTCAGCGGCTTGCCGGGGCCTCCGGGCAGCGGCAGCGTCCAGTGCTCGCCCTGGTGCGCCACCCGTTCGCGCCGCATCGCCTGGCGCACGATGTCCACGTACTCCCGGGTGCGGGCCAGCGGCCGGTCGAACTTCACGCCGTACCAGCCCTCGGAGACCTGCGGCCCGGAGACGCCGAGGCCGAGCCGGAAGCGGCCGCCGGAGAGCGAGTCCAGGGTGGCGGCGGTCATCGCCGTCATGGTGGGGGTGCGGGCCGGGATCTGCATGATGGCCGAGCCGATGTCGATCCGCTCGGTCTGCGCGGCGACCCAGGACAGCACGGTCGGCGCGTCCGAACCGTACGCCTCGGCGGCCCAGCAGACGCTGTAGCCGAGCCGGTCGGCCTCCCTGGCCACGGCCAGGTTGTCGCGGTCCACGCCCGCTCCCCAGTAGCCGAGGTTGACGCCGAGTCGCATGAGCCGCTCCCGTTGTTGGTGTCCGTCGCGGTGCCGCGCCCGGCGGCGCCGGGACGCGGCCGGCCGGAGCGTTGCGCGCCGCACTCTACCGGCCGGTAGCTTCTCCGTCAGCGCCCCGCGCGACCCGCCCGCCGACCAGCGCTGACGATGCCCGTCCGGGAGCGGCTCGGCCGTTAGTCTCGTCGGACATGGAACAGCGACAGCTCGGCCGTACCGGCCTGCGGGTGTCCCGTCTCGCACTGGGCACCATGACCTGGGGCCGGGACACCGGTGAGCACGAGGCCGCGGAACAGCTGAAGTCGTTCGTGGACGCGGGCGGCACCCTGGTCGACACGGCCGACGTCTACTCCGACGGAGAGGCCGAGTACCTGCTGTCCCGGATGCTCGACCAGCTCGTCCCCCGGGAACGACTGGTGATCGCCACCAAGGCCGGCAGCACCCCGCAGGGGCCGCGGCGCTTCGACAACTCGCGCGGCAACCTGCTGCCCGCGCTGGACGCCTCGCTGCGCCGCCTCGGCACCGACTACGTGGACCTGTGGCAGGTCCACGCCTTCGACCCGCTCACCCCCTTCGAGGAGACCCTCCAGGCCCTCGACCTCGCGGTGACCAGCGGCCGGGCCCGCTACGTGGGCCTGAGCAACCACAGCGGCTGGCAGCTCGCCCACGCCGCGACCTGGCAGCTGGCGGCGCCCGGGCGGATCCCGCTGTCCTCCACGCAGCTGGAGTACTCCCTGCTGCAGCGCGGGCTGGAGCGCGAGGTGCTGCCCGCGGCGCTGGCCCTGGGCGTCGGCCTGCTCGCCCACTCCCCGCTCGGGCGCGGCGTGCTCACCGGCAAGTACCGGTACGGCGTCCCGGTCGGCTCCCGGGCCGACTCCGAGCACATGGCGCCCTTCGTCGAGCCGTACCTGGACGACCGGGGCCGGCGCATCGTGGACGCGGTGGCGACGGCCGCCGACGGCCTGGGCAGCTCCCCCCTCCAGGTCGCCCTCGCCTGGGTCCGCGACCAGCCCGGGGTGGCGTCGGCGATCACCGGAGCGCGGACGGCGGCCCAGCTCACGGCGGTGCTGTCGGCCGAGCGGCTTACCCTGCCCGTTGAGATCCGGCGCGCGCTGGACGACGTGTCGCAGCCCGTGCACCGCTATCCCGACCAGGACTGGAGCGAGCTTTGAGCACCCCCGAACCCGACGCCGCCACGCAGCCTCCCGTGCCGGACGGGCAGGGGCGGCGCGGCGGCCCCAGCGGCGTCGGCGACCACGGCGGCCGGCCGGAGGGCGGGGCCGGCGGCCCGGCGCGCTCCGACGCCAAGGCGGCGGCGCTGGCCGCGCTGGCCGCGATCACCGGCGGCGCCGGCGGCGCCGGCGGCGCCGCCGGCGCGGGGCTCCAGGTCGGCACCACCGACCTGGCCTACGTGGGCGCGCCGAAGCCCCCGGTGGACGACACCGCCGACGCCAACGACACCCCCGACGCCGACGATGCCGCGGCCGGTGACGCCACCGACGCCACCGAGGAGGAGTCCGCGGCCGCCGAGGCTCGGCCGGACGAGGCCGAGGCCGCTGAGGAGGCCGAGCCGGCCGACGGCGCGCCGGAGCCCGCGGAGTCCGACGCCGACGGCGACGCCCCGGCGGAGCCGGCCCCGGAGGCCCCCGAGGCCGAGGCGGACGCCGACCCCGCCCCGGACGCCGGGCCCGCACCCGCCCCGGCGCCGGCGCCGGCGCCGGCGCCGGCGCCGACCCAGGAGGCCGCACCGGTCACACCGGCGTCACCCGTCGCGCCTGCCCCACCGGTCACACCGTCCGCGCCACGGGAGCCCTCGGGCGAGCTGGTCGCCGCGGTGGCGGCGGTGCTGGCCTCCGGCGGCGCTCCCGAGGCACTGGCGCCGTCCGCCGCGACGCTGCTGGGCGAGCAAGCGCCCGAGGCGCTGCGCGAGGACCCGTGGCTGGTGCTCGGCCTGCCGGGCGTCCGTCCCGAGCAGGCCGACGGCTTCGCCCGGGCGCTGCTCCAGGACCGGGCCACCCCGGACGACCCCCGGCGCGCCCGCGCGCTGGTGCTGTGGCTGCTGGAGCGGGCCGCTGGGCGGGGCAGCACCGCCGTGGCCCTGCCGGACCTCCTCGGGGCGCTGGAGCGCCACCGGGCCGGCGACGCCGGCGAGGCGGTGACCACGCTGCTGGCGGAGGGCGCGGTGCTCTCCTTCGAGGAGGAACTGCCCGCCACCGCCGCCGGCCGGGGCGGGCGTGCGGGCGGCGGCACGGAGCCGGCCGACGAGGCCGAGGAGGTGCCCACCGAGCGGCTGCTGGCCCTGGAGCGGCTCGCCCTGGCCGAGGAGAGCCTGGGTGAGGGCCTGGCCCGTCTGCTGGCCACCGCCGCCCCCGAGGAGGTCCCCTCCGGAGCCGTGCCCTCCTGGGACGCGCTCGGCGAGGCGGCGGCCGGCGCACCGAACGCCTCGGCGGCCGAACTGGTGCGCGCCGTGGCCGCCTCCGGGCTGGTGGTGCACTCCGGCGGCGAGGCCGCCCGGGCGGAGCCGGCGGCACTGCTGGCGGCGGCCGGACGGGCCGGCCTGCGGGCCCTGGGGGTCACCGCCACCGAGGACGGCCGGGGACGGCTGACCCGCGCGCTGGCCGGGCCCGCCACCGCCACCGGCCCGGACGCCGACACCGGCGCCGGTCCAGGGGCCGACACCGACGGCGAGGCCGGCGACGCGGGCCGGCCGCCGGCGGTGCTGACCGTGGACGCGCTGCTGGCCGGCCACGGCCCCGCGCGGGACGCCGAGGACGGCACCTGGGCGCTCGACCTGCTCGTCGTCCTCGACGCACCGATGCTGGACGTGGCGACCGGCGCCGCCCTGCTGGAGGCCCTGCCCGACGGCGCCCGGCTGGTCCTCTCCGGCGACCCCACGGTCCTGGAGTCCGCCGGCGCCGGTCGGGTCTTCGCGGACTGCCTGGCCGCGCGCGTCTGCCCGGTCGTGGTCTCCCGCACCCCCGACCCGGGGCCGGTCGGCGAACTGGCCTCCGGCATCGCGGTGGGCGAGCTGCTGGCCGTCGAGGCGCCCGGCCGGGAGGTCGTCGTCGTGCCGGTGGGCGATCCGAGCGAGGCGGTGCGCCGCGCGGGCCAGCTCGTCACCGAGTCCATCCCCCGCGCCTTCCAGCTCGCGGCGGAGGACGTCCAGGTGGTGACCTGCGGCCACGGCGGCCCGGTCGGCACCCGTGCGCTGAACGCCGCCTTCAAGGAGCGGCTCAACCCCGGGCCCGGGCGGTTCGGCGGCTTCGACCCCGGTGACCGGGTGGTGTACGCGGTCGCGCCCGGACGGGCCCTGCCCGGGCGGGTGGAGAGCGGTGGGCCGCAGGGCCTGGTGCTGCGGCACTCCGGCGGCGAGCTGACCGTGCCGCCGGCGGAGGTGGGCCGGCTCCGGCACGGTTGGGCGGTCACCGCGCACCAGGCGGCGGGCAACCGGTGGCCGGCCGTGGTGCTGGTGCTGCCGGGCGACGCCGAGGCCGTGCTGGACCGTCAGCTGGTCTACACCGCCGTCAGCCGGGCCGAGCACCACCTGTCGGTGGTGCAGGGCGCCGGCGCCGCGCTGGCCCGGGCGATCGCGGAGCGGGCGGCGGCCCCGCGCCGGACCAGGCTGCGCACGATCCTCCGGGAGAACGTGGTGGAGGCGGCCGCGTAGCCCGCGGTACGCCCCAGGGGTGGTGCCACCGGTGGCGGCTCGATCGAGGCCGCCACCGGTGGGGGCGAGGCGGTGGCCTCACTCCTCGTCGAGGTCCTCCTCGTCCAGGAAGTCGTCGTCATCGTCGTCGAAGACGGCGCTGACGTCGAAGCGACAGATCGCCCGCCGGGGGTCGGCGTCCTCGAACGGGTCGTTCAGCCACTCCCCCGGCTCGGTCGGCTCGATGGCGGTGACCCACAGCGTGGAGTCGCCCTCCTCCAGTCCGAACTCCTCGCTCCGGGTGGCGATCTCGTCGGGCTCGTACTGGTTGAACAGCAGGCTGAGGGCGGCGTTCACGCTCTCCGCGCCGTCCGCGCCGACATGGCCGACACCGGCGTCGGCCCCGGCCGCGTGGAGCCGACGGGCGTGTTCCACCAGAACGCTGGGTTCCGCGATGAGGTAGTCGCGGCGCACCAGCACGCTGATCGCCTCGGGCTGTTCCGGGCCCTCGTACGTCTCCGGGCGGTCGTCGCCCGGGACCTCGAAGGGGATCACCTCGTCGTAGGCGTCGTAGAGGATCTCGTCATAGGCGTCGGCCGCTGCCGAGAGCTCCGCGAACGCGCGGGTCACCGCGGGATCGTTCTCGCCCGAGCGGTTCTCCACCGCGGTCAGGTGACGATCCAAGGCGGCCTTGAGCGACTCGACGGCAGCGCGTACCTCGGCTGCGGAGGACTGCACGGCATCAGACATGGTGCTGACGGTATCGGGAGACGGCCTCCACGCGCACAATGGTTGTGATGGGCGAGTATGAATTCCACGAGTTGACCCTGCCGCGCGGCACCTCCCGGAGCGCGGCCCGGCAGTTGCTGACCGACCACGCGGAGTACGGCCACTGGGAACTGGCCCGGGTACGCCTGTACCGGGACGGCTCCCGGCGCGTCGTGCTGCGCCGACGCATCATCCGCCAGCGAGCCTTCCTCCCGAGAGCGTGAGCGACCGCGCCGGTGGCGCGTGACGGCGGCTCAGCGGGCGCCGTCACCGCCCTCGGCGGCGTGCGTCAACCTCGACCCCGACACTTCACCCCGACCCGACGGCACACCGACGTGACGCATCACACACCGGGCCGGCCCGCGAGACGCGGGCCGGCCCGGTGGTATGTGGAGGGAGCGCCGCCGCCGTGGACGGTCGGCCGCCGACGGTCAGGCGCGCCCGGTCGGCCTCGGACGTTCGGCCTCGGACGTTCGGCCCCGGAGGGGCGGCCCCGGAGGGGCGGCCGCGGACGGGTCAGCCCCGGGCGCCCGCGCGGCGCCGGTACAGCAGCCCGCCGCCGGCGATCAGCGCGGCGCCCAGACCGGCCGCCACCGCCATGTCGGTGCCGGCGCCGGTCTCCGCGAGGACGCCCGGGGCGGCGGCGACGGCGCGCTCGTCGGCGGCCGGAGCCACCTCCGCCGGTCCGGCGGCGGCGACCTCGTCGTCGTCCTTCTCCTGGTCCGGGGAGTCGCCGGCGCCGTCGACCTCGTCGTCGTCGGGCTTGTCGCCCTCCGGCGCCGGGCCGCACTCCTTGTCGCAGTCGTCTCCGCCGTCCTCGGGCCCGGTGTCGCCGTCGTCACCGGGGGTGGTGCGCTCCGGCTCCTCCACGGCGACGTTGTCGCACTCGTTGCCCGTGGTGGGGTTGAGGACGCCGACGACGTCCACGCTGTTGCCGCAGACGTTCAGCGGGACGTGCACCGGGATCTGCACGCTGTTGCCGGAGAGCACGCCCGGGGAGCCCGCCGCGACACTGGACGCCTCCGCGCCGGCCGCCCCGTCGCCGTCGACCACGTCGCTACCGGGGCCGCCGTCGGGGCCGGGCCCCTGCTCGGCGTCGTCCTCGCCGTCGACGGACGTGTTGGCGCAGACGTTGCCGACAGTCGGATTGAGCACGCCGATGACGTTGACGGTGTTGCCGCAGATGTTGATCGGGATGTCGATCGGCACCTGGATGCTGTTCCCGGAGGCCACACCGGGCGAGTCGACAGCGGCCCCATCCGCCTCAGCGGCGTATGCGGCACCCGCGGTGGGCGCCAGCACGCCTCCCGTGGCCACAACCAGCATGAGGCCCCCTCTGGCCACCTGTCGCATTGATTTCCTGCCTTCCGCGTCGGTCGCACGGACGGTTGTCCGTGCAAACAACAACGACGGAAGGCCCGCCCGGTAGTGACCCTCGCTCGATTTCACTCGAACGGGTGGAGTAACCCTCGGGATTCACCCGAGCACCCAGGGCATCGCGGCGATGCCGGTCGCCGCGGAGAGAGGGCGCGGCGCGGAACGGGGGCGCGAAAGGGGTGGCTCCGCGCACGGCGCCCAACCACGCGCGCAGCCACCCCTGTCAGCGATCCGTGCCCGGGGCCTCGGTCGGTCCCCGGTGACGTCGCCCGGCCCCTAGAACTCCTCTTCCTCTTCCTCTTCCGCGTTCACGCATGCGTTGCCGCCCGCGGGGTTCAGCACGCCGATGATGTCGATCGTGTTGCCGCAGACGTTGGCCGGGATGTGGATCGGGGCCTGGATGACGTTCCCCGAGACGATGCCCGGGGACCCGATCGCTTCACCCTCCGCCTCCGCGTCCGCGCTGGCGACACCGGCGCCGCCGAGCACGAGGCCGGTGCCGGCGGCTGCGACCGCGAGCATCTTGATGAGCTTCATCACTTCCTCCTTGTTCGGGCACGGCGGTGTCCGTGCCCGAACCCATCACAACGGGGGAAGTGACGCACGGCTACTCGAATCGAGCTTGATCACTCCGTTGAGTGACCATTCCTACTGCGACGGACCCACCCGGCACCCGGGAGGGCCGTCAGCGCAGCGGGAACGCCGCCAGCACGGCAGGGACGCCGTCAGCACAGGTCGAGGAAGCGGTCCAGCACGTTGGCGCCGAAGGTAAGCCCGTCCACCGGCACCCGCTCGTCCACCCCGTGGAACATCCCGGCGAAGTCCATCTCCGGGGGCAGCCGCAGCGGCGCGAAGCCGAAGCAGCGGATGCCGAGGTCGGAGAAGGACTTCGCGTCCGTGCCGCCGGAGAGCATGTACGGCACGGCCCGCGCCGCCGGGTCGAAGGCGCTCAGCGACGTCTGCATGGCCTCCACCAGCGCCCCGTCGAAGCTGGTCTCCAGCGCCTTGTCGGCGTGCACGTCCTCCCGCCGCACCCGCGGGCCGAGCAGTTCGTCGAGCTGCTCCAGGAACTCCTCCTCGTAGCCCGGCAGGAAGCGGGCGTCCAGGTGCGCGGTGGCCTGCCCGGGGATCACGTTGACCTTGTAACCGGCGCCCAGCATGGTGGGCTGCGCGGTGTTGCGCAGCGTGGTGCCGATCATCCGCGCGATCCCGCCCAGCTTGGCCAGCGTGGCGTCCATGTCCTCCGGGTCGAGCTCCACGCCCAGCGCGTCGGAGAGCTCGTCCAGGAACGAGCGCACCGTCTTGGTGACCCGGACGGGGAAGCGGTGCCGGCCGACCCGCGCCACGGCCTCGCACAGCTCGGTGACGGCGTTGTCCTCGTTGGTCATCGAGCCGTGCCCGGCCCGGCCGTCGACGGTCAGCCGCATCCAGTGGATGCCCTTCTCCGCCGTCTCCACCAGGTACAGCCGCAGGTTCTCGTTCACCGTGAACGAGAAGCCGCCCACCTCGCCGATCGCCTCGGTGACGCCCTCGAACAGCTCCGGGTGGTTGTCCACGAGGTACCGGGCCCCGTACGTCCCGCCGGCCTCCTCGTCGGCCAGGAACGCCAGCACCAGGTCACGGGGCGGCCTGCGCCCGCTGCGCATCCGGTCCCGCACCACGGAGAGCGTCATGGCGTCGAAGTCCTTCATGTCCACGGCGCCCCGCCCCCAGACGCACCCGTCGGCGATCTCGCCGGAGAACGGGTGGTACGTCCAGTCGTCGGCGTTGGCCGGCACCACGTCCGTGTGCCCGTGGATCAGCAGCGCGGGCCGCGAGGAGTCCTCCCCGGGCACCCGCACGATCGTGCTGGCGCGCCCCGGCCGCGACTCGTAGATCCGCGGCTCCAGCCCCACCTCGGCCAGCTTCTCCGCCACGAACTCCGCCGCGGCCCGCTCCCCCGGCCCGGGCTGGTCGCCGTAGTTGCTGGTGTCTATCCGGATCAGGTCCCGGCACAGCTCCACCACCTCGGCGTCCGGCTTCCCGACCGAAACCGCTCCGGTCGTGCTCGGCTCGCTCACAGTGTTCTCCCCTCGGGCGGCGACAGGTCGCCCCCCATCTTGCTACCCCCGCCCCCCTCCCCGGCACCGCCTCCACCCGCCCCCGGCCTCCCGGTCCCGCCCACCCCCACGCCCCACCCTCTCCCCCCACCCCACCCACCCCCCGGGCACCGTTCCTCACCCCCCGCCGATCTTTGGTAATGTCTACGACGTCAACGGCACGGCGGCACAGCCCACCGAGCGGAAGACGAGCCCACGTCCGGGTGGCGGAATAGGCAGACGCGCTAGCTTGAGGTGCTAGTCCCCGTATAGGGGGTGGGGGTTCAAGTCCCCCCTCGGACACTCACACAGACCCCAGTTGACCTGGGGTTTTCGTGTTTCCCGGGGCGTTCAGAGGCCCCGTGTGAACAACCGCGTGAACAACGGAAAGGATCTTGCTGGGAGAGTCGGCTCTCTGGGGTCCCCTGGCCCAAGGGGCCAGGGTGATCAGACGAACTTGCTCGGACCCAGCCGGTCCGAGATGTCGGCAGCGAGCCTCGCGCGATGATGCCCTGATCCCGGTCCACCTCCGTCCAGCGAATCCCCAGCGCTTCGCGGGCCTGCACGGACTGCCGGTCGGCGGCCCGCACCCGCAGGCTCGACCGCAAGCTGCGCCACGACGGCGACCACAAATCATCTCTAAGGCCCCCGCTCTCGCATCAAGTCCAACCAGTAGGCCCCCTCCGCGATGCTCGGAGGACCCATTTCGGTTGCCTGCCTGAAGAAACGGGCACGATCAGCCTGCGGGAGAGTCATTCCTTCTTCGATTGCACTGATCAGTTTGCCCCACATACAGCTTTCAAGGCGATACCTCCCTTCCGCGAAGTCCGCCAGGGCTTTTCGACACTCGTGGATCTCGGCAGAGTCAAGGCTTCGCTGTTCGACGATTGCTCTGCGTATCCGCTCGTCAAAGCGTCGCATGGGGTGAATGACAGCGGCAGATGGCAGAGGTGAACCGATGTGGATTCCCCAGCGACTTGCGTTAGCGACAGCGGTCCGGGTCGCCTTCTCATGGTTTGCCATGGTTTCGTCGTACGGGCCGAGGTCGTGACGGGCGTTTCCAGAAGCGCGCGCAAGGTCTTCGTAAACTTGGAGCGTGTCCCTCAGCCACATAGCTGTTGCCACTCTAAGGTCAGCCATCAGTTGCATGACGCTCTCGACGCGCTCGAGGTCACGAACTTCCTGCTCTTTGCGTTGCGCGCGTGCCTGGAGGTGCAGAGGGCCGAAATATGTGGCCAGGCCGCCGACCACAGCTCCAACCAAAGCACCTATTGCGCCAACTAACGCAGTATCCATGAGGTCATAGTTTAGGCGTCCTCAAGCACATCTGGTGCCCTCGAGGTGGTGATCCGTTGACCAATCATCCTGCCCCCTGTCACGCAACTCCTCGGCCTCTTCCACAAGGACCAAGATCGCTCACGCGGATCGATCGGTACCAGCAGGGGCACAACGACGCCCCCTACCTGCCAACGTCGTGGTGCGCGAGCACGCCCAGGAAGCCGTGAACAGCTCACCAACAGCCGCTCAACCAATTTCCACGACGACTTGGACCTGGTCATCACGGGTCTTGACCGAGTGCTCGGGGGACAGGCCGAGCGCAGCCGGGAGACCCGGGAACGGCGCGCCGACCTGTCCCACGAGCGTGCCACGGGCGACAAGGCGGGGGCCGGGTGCCCGCGATCCTGAACTGGCCCGGCGTGTTGCCCGGTCACAGGGTGAGCCGCACGTCGGCGATCACCATGGATTGGACGGCGACGTTCGTCGAGCTGGGAGGAGCCGCCCCCGCCCGGGCACGACGTGTTCTGGCGGATGCGAAGGAGCCGGGCCCTGCGCCGCGACCACTGGAAGTTCTACTACGGCACGATCTCCGGTTCAGGATCGGGCCGACTGAGGCGGGAGTTCTTTCCTGTGCGGATTGTTCCTGTTGGTACTCCAGGACAGAAATGCCGTGTATGTGGAATGCGCGACCGACCACCGGCGCGCGCCCATGCGCGCCGCCCCGCATTCAGGTGTGAATGCCCAGGTGTGCACAACCCCTGGCGCACCCCTCCCGCCGTAACACGACGTTTACAAGAGCGCCGATAACACTCGCGCGTGAAAACCTTGCAGCCCTCTATTCGTGACGCAGAGTGCTTGCTTGAATGCAGACAGTTGTTGGCGCCTTTCGGGGCACGTCTCCTTGGAGGAGTCGTTATGTTCAAGGTCCACCGGTCCATGGCCGTCGCGGTCGCCGCGGTCACCCTCGCTCTCGGCGGCATGACGGCTGGCGGCGCGCAGGCCGCGATGGTCGCCCAGACCGAGCAGTCCGCCACCGTGATCCAGGCCGCCCCCGAGGCTCAGCTCAGGGGCGACCTCATCCTCCACGCGGAGGATCCGGCGAACATCCTGGAACAGAACGAGGCATGGGTGTCACCCAACGGTCGGGCTTCCCTGATCATGCAGGGCGACGGGAACCTGGTGCTCTACTGCGACGGCGAGCCGGTGTGGCAGGCACGCGACGTCTGGCCCAACGGATACGTCGCCGTGTTCCAGAGCGACGGCAACTTCGTCGTGTACGACATCGACGGCAATCCCATCTGGGCGTCGAACACCGCGGGACAGGGCGCCTATCTGGCCGTCCAGAACGACTGCAACGTCGTGATCTACGACCGGAACGGCGTTCCGATCTGGCACACCAACACGGCGTCGTGATCTGCAACGAGAACCGCGTCGTGATACGGGCCGCCGGCGTTCGTCGCTGAGACGCCCCGATCCTGGGAGGTCCGGCCCTTCCCGGACCCGGGCCTCCCGGGATCACCAACAGAGCCATATCGGGGGCACGCACGAGCCTCGCAGCACCTGCCAGGTGCGCCCCTGTCCGAAACGGCTTCGGCGCGGCACCCCACCGGTGTGGTGGGGTGCCGCGCCGAAGCGTTGCCCAGGGGCCCGTGGGCCTGCGCCGTGCGTCAGATGGTGATGCCGTTGGCGGCGAGGTAGTCCACCGGGTTGATGGCGGAGCCGTAGACCGGGGTGGTGCGGACCTCGAAGTGCAGGTGCGGGCCGGTGGAGTTGCCGGTGTTGCCGGACAGGCCGATCCGGTCGCCGGCGCTCACCTTCTGACCAGCGGTGACGGTCATCTCGGAGAGGTGGCCGTACAGGACGTACTTGCCGTCGGCGTTCTGCACGATGACGTTGTTGCCGTAGGAGCTGTCGTAGCTCGCCGAGTAGACGACGCCGTCGCTGACGGTGTCCACGCCGGTGCCGGTGGGGACGGCGAAGTCCTGGCCGGAGTGGGTGCTGGCCCAGTTGCTGCCGGCCTGGGCGAAGGAGGCGCTCAGGGTGTAGGAGCCCTCGATCGGCAGGGCGAAGCCGCTGGTGGCGGTCTTGGCCTCGGCCACGGTCGCCACGGGGGCGGCGGTGGCGTGCGTGGCGGCGAGGGCGGTTCCGGTCATGCCCGCGGTCGCGGCGGCCAGCATCGTCGCGGCGGCAACCGTGCGCGCGGAGGCGCGGCGCAGGCCGCCCAGGGTGGAGGTGATGCGGCCGGTAGCGGTGGTGCGGGTGATCGTCACGAAAGCAACCTTTGTTCGGGGACTCCAGCACCCCGCGGCCGGTGATTCCAGTGGTCCTGGAGGGCGGCGTGGGTGCCGGGGGACCAGGCCCACCACCGTCGCCGGCGCGGACCCCGCCCGCCCCGTCGGCGGCCCTGTGCGGGCTGCCGGGTGGGGCGAACGAGTCCAAGTAGTAACAAGCCGGGCCAGGGCCGCCAAGAGCCCCCAAAACGACGCCGGGTAGTAGCGCGAGGGGCGGGAACAAGGCGGCCGGCAGGCTCGGGCGCACCACGGGGAAGGGGGCGCGGAGAGGGGGATCAGGGCCGGTGGCAGCGGTTCGAACCCGGGGTGAGCTGGGGGTTCGCCGGGTGCCCGGCTCGCACGGTGAACGATTCAACCACTCTCGGGAGCAAACATCCTGGTTTGTCCTGATTTGAGGTTTGGGGCTGTCCTACCGGGCATCGTAGAAGCCTGAAGCCCTGTGAGCACCCTCACCGGGCACCCCCACTCCCCCGTGACCCCCACCACGCCGCGCCCGCGGTGGGGCCCCACCCCGCCGACCTCAGCCGGCCGTGTGCGCGAGGACGGCGGTGGCCAACTCCTCGTGCACCTCCGGCGGCAGCGTGTGGCCCATTCCCGTCACGGTCATGAGCCGCGCCCCCGGGATCCGCTCGGCGATGAACGCGCCGTGGCCCGGCTTGACCGGCTCGTGGGTGCCCTCGATGACCAGCGTGGGGGCCTTCACCTGGTGCAGCACGCCCACCGGCTCGAAGTCCGGCCTGGCCGCCGCGGCCAGGCGGTGGTTGGCCACCGCGGAGAGGTCGCGGGCCCGGTCGTGGATCCGTTCCTGCAGCCGACGCGCCGCGTCCTCGTCGAACGGCAGCCCGCGCCCGTGCAGCAGGCGCTGCTCGGCGATCATCCCGTCGATCCGGGCGCGCCGGTCCTCCAGTGGTGGGGCGGCCATCAGCGCGCGGTAGAAGTCCACGAACTCGGGCGCGGGCTCGGGCAGGCTCCCCTCGGGCTGCGGCTGCCCCATCAGGGCCCGCATGATCACCTGCCCCTCACCGCCACCGAGCGGTGAGGAGCCGATGACGGTCAGCGACCGCACCCGCTCCGGCCGCTCCACCGCGACGAACTGGCCGAGCAGCCCGCCCGCCGAGTGGCCGACCAGGTGGGCGCTCTCCAGGCCGTGGGCGTCCAGCACGCGGTACACGTCGTTCTTGATGTCGTCCCACGTGTACGGCTCGGCCGCGAAGTCGACCGTGTCCGACATGCCGGTGTCCCGGTGGTCGTAGCGGATCACCCGGCGGCCTCCGGCGACGAGGCGGCCGACGAACTCGTCCGGCCACAGGACGCCCTGGGACATCGACCCCATGATCAACAGGATCGGCGCGTCCGTAGCGGCGCCGAACTCCTCACTCCAGATCTTCACCTCATGCATGTCTCAGAGCATGTCGCCTTCGGTTACCGGTGCCTTCTGTAGAACTACTAGTCGCGCCAGTTCCGTACGGGAGCCGATGCCCAGCTTCGGATAGATCTTGTACAGGTGGTACTCCACCGTGCGCGGGCTCAGGAAGAGCCGGGCGGCGATCTGCTTGCTCGACAAGCCGTCCGCGACCAGGCCCGCGATGCGCAGTTCCTGCGGGGTGAGGGCGTCGAGCACGGCCGGCTGGGCCCGCCCGCTCTCACCCGCCGCTCGCAGCTCGGCCTGGGCACGCCTCGCCCACGGGCCCGCGCCCGCCCGCTCGAACGTCTCCCACGCCGTCCGCAGGTGCGCCCGGGCCTCGCCCGGCCGCTGCGCGCGGCGCAGCCGCTCGCCCAGGAGCAGAGCCGTCCTGGCCGCCTCGAAGGGATTGGTGTGCAGCCGCAACGCCTCGCCGAAGGCCTCCTCGGAGGACTCGGTCAGGCCCCGGCAGCGGGCCAGCAGAGCGTGCGCCTCGGGCGTCGCGGCGTGCGCCGACGACCGCTCGTACGCCTCCAGCGCCGCCCGGGCACCCGCCTCGTCGCCCGCGCCCACGGCGGCCTCCACACGGTCCGGGGCCGTCCGCCACACCACGGTGGGATGTCCGGCGCCCGGTCCCGCGGCGGCGATGGCCGTGAAGCGGTCGTGGGCCCTGGCGTGGCGTCCCAGGCACAGCTCGCGGAGCGCCAGCGCGTAGGCGGCGACTCCCGCCCGCAGACCCACCCGATGCGGTACGGCGATGGCCAGCGCCTCGCGGGCCTGCCGTTCGCAGGTCTCCTCCTCGCCGCGCAGCGCCGCCAGCACCGCCAGGTTGGCCAGGTGCGCGGCCACGGTGTTCTCGTAGCCGGCCTCCCGGGCCAGTTCCAGGCCCTCCTCGGAGACGGCCTGACTGTTCGCCAGCCGCCCCGCCAGGCGCTCGGCCGTGGCGACGAACTCCAGCACGACCGGCAACTGCCCGGTCATCCCCGACACCCGGGCCACCCTTCCCGCCCGGTCGACCATCTCGCTCGCCAGGTCCGCCTCACCCAGGTGGCTGGCCGCGGCCGCCGCCCACAGGTACTCCGCCGCCTCCCCCAGTTCGCCGACCCGCGCCAGCGCCCGCCGCAACAGGCCGGGCCCCGCGGCGTCGCCGTCCAGCGTCAGGCCGATCCCGGCGACCGTGTCCCGCAGGAACCCCTCGGGATGCGCTGCCGCCCGCCGCCCGAGCGCGATGATGGCGGCCGGGTCGCCGACGTACGAGGCGGCCTCCGCGGCGTCGGCCAGCATGTCCAGGCTGTCGCCCGCCGCCAGGATCCGCACGGCCTCGGCGGCGTTGCCGGAGTTCAGCTCGAACCGGCCCCGGAGCTGGGCGATCTCCATGGCGAGGCCGGCGTGGGCGCCGGCCAGGTCGCGGGCCTCGGCGAGCAGCGACTCCGCCTGCCCCGGACGGCCACCGAGCCAGGCCGCGACGGCGGCGTCCTTCAGCCGCGTGGCACGGGCGTGCGGCTCGGGGGTCAGCTCGGCGGCCCGGGCCAGGGCGGTGGCGGCGGTGCCGTAGCCTCCGCGATCGCGCGCCCGCTCCGCGGCGGCCACCAGTTCGGCGGCCACGTGCTCGTCCGGGCCCGTGGCGGCTCCGGCCAGGTGCCAGGCGCGGCCGTCGCCCTCCGTCAGCTCGGCCAGCACGGCGTGCACACGGCGTACCTCGGCGGGGGTGGCCGCCTCGTGCACCGCCGCCCGGACGAGCGGATGGCGGAAGCGCACGCGCGTTCCGGCGAGCTGCGCCAGCCCGGACCCCTCCAGCTCCGCCAGGGCCGTTGGCCCGATCCGGCCTTCGGTGTGCTCCGTGTTCTCTCCGGGCGGCAGTGGTTGCCCGGCGGACAACCGGTCGGTGGCGCGCAGGGCCACGTCCAGCTCGGCATCCGTGGCGGCGACCAGAGCGAGGAGCCGGGCCGGAGCGGACAACGCCGCCACCCGGTCGCCGAAGAGCCGGGCACCACCGGGAAGCGGGTCGGGAAGCGGGGCGCGTCCGGCGAGCTGCGCGGGCGTCAGGCGGGCGGCGATCTCGCTCAGGGCGAGTGGGTTCGCGCGGGTCAGCGTGACGAGTTCGCGTGCCACGCCGGGTCGCACACCGTAGCGGGACTTCAGCATCTCGGCCGCCGCGGAGCCGGGCAGGCCACCTACGTCCACCGTCAGCGGCACGCCCTTGACCGGCGCGTCCCCCCGCACGGCGAACAGCATCGCGACGCGTTCCGTGCCCAGCCTCCTGGCGGCGAACAGCAGTGCGTCGGCCGACGCCCGGTCGACCCACTGGAAGTCGTCGACGACGCAGAGCAGCCCGGCCGGAACGGCGGCCTCGGCCAGCAGCGACAGCACGCCGGCGGCCAGCAGGTACCGGTCGCCGTCACCGCCCGTGGCGAGGCCCAGCGCCGCGCGCACGGCGTCGCGCTGGGGTTTTGGCAGCGCGTCCAGCGAGCCGGTCACCGGCCACAGGAGTTGGTGCAGCGCCGCGAACGCGAGGTCGGACTCGGGCTCGACGCCGGTGGCCCGCAGCACGCGCATCGCGCCGGCCCGTGTGGCCGCCGCGTCGAGCAGGGCGGTCTTGCCGGCGCCTGCCTCGCCCCGCAGCAACGCCGCGCCGCCGGAGCCGTCGCGGGCCCGGGCGATCACCTCGTCGAGCGCGCTGATTTCGGCGGATCTTCCGTAGAGCACAAGCGCCCACTGTAGGAGACGTCCACGCCGCACCGGCCGGGGCGACCTGGGTTCGGAGGGGCTGTCGGTGTGGGCGGGGGGTTTGACGGGGGTCCGCGTGCCGGTCATGCTTCGCGGAAGCGTTTACATGGTGCGCCGCCCAGGGAGGTCTGGTGGTTCGTCGTTCCGCCGCCGAGGACGGGCGGGCCCGCCGTACGACGATCCGGGACGTCGCCGAGCACGCCGGGGTCTCCGTCGCCACGGTGTCGCGGATCCTCTCGGGCAGCTACCCCAACTCCCCCGCCACCCGGAACCGGGTGATGCGCGCGGTGCGCGAGCTCGACTACGTGGCGGACGCGCGGGCGCGGGGGCTGGCGCGGGTGCGGCCGAAGAACGTGGCCATCGTGGTGAACTCCGTGCTGTCCCCGCACTACGCCCACGTCGCGCAGGGGGTGCAGGACCAGGCCGCGCGGGAGGGCAGGGTGGTGCTCGTCGGCACCACCGGCGCCGACTCCCAGCGGGAACTGGACATCATCCGGCTGATGCGGGAGCAGCACGCCGAGGCGGTGATCCTGGTCGGCAACATCCTGCCCGACGACGCCTACCGCGCGCGCATGGTGGAGTACGCCCGGGCGCTGGCGCTGGCCGGCTCCCAGCTGGTGCTGTGCGGCCGGCCGTCGCTGGGGCCCGACGTGCCGGCCATCGTGGTGGAGTACGACAACACCGGCGGGGCGTTCGCCATCACCAGCCACCTGATCTCCGCGGGCCACCGCCGCATCCTGTTCCTAGGACGGCGCGCCGGGTTCACCACGCCCGACAGCCGGGTCGCCGGCTACCGCGCGGCACTGGCGGCGCACCGCCTCCCGCACGACGCGGCCCTGGAGGTCGACGGGAGCATGGAGCGCGAGGAGGGCCACCGCATGATGCGCCAGCGGCTGGCGGCCGGCCCGCGCGACTTCACCGCCGTCGTGGCCTGCAACGACCTGATCGCCGCGGGCGCGCGCCAGGCGCTGCTCGAACACGGGCTGCGGGTGCCCGACGACGTCTCGCTGGTCGGTTTCGACGACCTTCCGCCGGCGGCCGACATCGGCCTGACCACGGTTCACGTCCCGCACCAGGAGCTCGGCCGCACCGCCGTCCGACTCGCCCTGGAGGCCGCGGCCCCCGGCACCAGCCAGCACCACATGCTGGGCACGCACATCGTGGTGCGCGACTCCGTCCGCACCGTGCTGGGGGATCCCCCGTCGGCGCCGAGCTGACGTCCCGGGCTCCGACGTCCACCTCCGCGCCGCCGGGGAGGTCCGCCACCTCTCACCATCATTTTCCCAGGGCGCTCGCGTAGCAGCGCGGCCACGGGGCCTCCTCGGCTGTGGTGGGGAGTCAGCAGAAGTTAAAACGCTTGCACAGGTGGGTCAATACCTCTGCGACGTCTTTCGCCGACAGAGGTCACCCGGGCCGCACGGGGGCCCGGGCGGGGTGGTGCTCAGGCCCGCAGGCGCGCGGCCTCGGCCGAGACGGCGTGCCGCGGGGCCAGTCCGAGGGCGAGGCGCCGCAGCTCGTGCACCACGAGTCGTCCCATCGCGCGGCGCTCGCCGCCCACCGTGCCGGCGACGTGCCCGGTGAGCGTGACGTTCGGCAGGGAGTACAGCGGCGATCCCGGCGCCGGCGGCTCCTCGGTCGTCACGTCCAGCACGGCGAACAGGTCCGGCCGCTCCAGGAGCACCTCGATCATGGCCTCCTCGTCGACCACCGCCCCGCGCGCGGTGTTGATCAGCGTGGCGCCGTGGGGCAGCGCACGCAGCAGGTCGCCGGTGACCAGCTTCTCCGTCCGGCCCGGAATGAGCGGGGTGTGGATGCTCAGCACTCGGGAGGCGCGGGCGAGCTCGCGCAGGCCGGCCACCCGGGTCACCCCCTCCGCGCGGAAGGCGCCGTCGTCCTGGAAGGGGTCCCAGGCGAGGACCTCCGCGTCCAGCCGGCGCAGTCGCCGCGCGACCTTCCGGGCGGTCGAGCCGAAGGACACCAGCCCGACGCTCTGGCCGTAGATCCCCGGCACCGCCTCCAGCGGCGGGAGCGCGCCGGTCTCGGCGATGTGCCGCGACCGGCGGTGAACGTCCTTGAGCGCCAGCACCACGTGCGCGTAGACGAACTCGGCGACGGGCTCGTTGTTGGCGTCGGCGGCCGAGACGACGACCAGGCCGCGCTCCCAGACGGCGTCGCTGACCAGCTTGCGGACCGAGCCGGCGGCATGGAGCACGGTGCGCAGCGCCGGCAGCTCGTCGAGCACCTCCGCGGTCAGCCGCGGCGCTCCCCACGAGGTGACCAGCACCTCCACCTCACCCCGCCGCGGGTGGGTCAGCAGCGCGCGGCCGCTGGGACACTCGGCCACCAGGTCAGCCGTACGGGCCAGTTCCTCCGATTCGGCGCGGCCGAACAGCTCGTCACGCAGGCCGGGAGCCAGCACGACAGCGGTCGGCGGGCGGCGCGGCGAAGGGTCCGACGTCACGTTGGGTTCTCCTCCTGAAGTCGCAGGCACGTACGGTCGATTGATCGGAAGAATCGACGATGATGCGCCATCAGCGCACACAATCGCACACACCGTCCATCATCGTCCATCGAACCGCGGCAGCCCGGAGGTGGCGTCACCCAGGGCGTTCGTCCTGGTTAGCAGCGGTTTCTTCGGGTCCCGGAGCTTCGGTGAGGGGGTGGGATGCCCAAGTCGCCTCTGGTCAGACTCTGGTTTGCGTGATCGAACCAGTGTAAATATGTGTGTCCGTTGATGATGCCGTCAGAAGGCGGGCGTTCACGGTCACGTGGCGCCCGCCGCGCCCTCGGACTCCCCCTCTCCGGTGTCCCCCGTGGACCGCACGCGGGTGCCCTCCCCTTCGCGCCCGCCGACCAGTCGGCGGGGCGCGTGGCCGCCTCTCATCCCCAAGGAGTCGAACACCGTGGTCCACCTCAGTCGTCGCACCGTGCTGGCCTCGGCCGCCGGTGGTGCCGCCGCCGCCCTCCTGGCCAGCCAGGTGAGCCAGGCCCACGCCGAGACCGCACCGCCCGCCGCCCTCCCGGAACTGAATGGTCATGACCCTGTCCAGCTGCGGTGGCTGGAGGGCGGCACGCCGGCCGAACTCGCCGCCGGGACCACCTGGGGAGTGCCGTGGCCCCGCGGCGCCTTCGCCCCCGACCAGGAGTTCTCGCTGACCACGGCGTCGGGCGAGCGGGTTCCGGTGCAGAGCTGGCCCACCGGCTGGTGGCCGGACGGCTCGGTGAAGTGGACGGCCCACGCCGTCAGCTCGGCCGCCCCGCGCGGCGAGAGCTACCGTCTGGAGGCGGGCCCGGCCACCAGACCCGCGACGCCCCTGACCGTCCGCAGCAGCGGTGGCGAGATCGTCGTGGACACCGGCGTGGTCCAGGTGGTCTTCGGCCGCACCGGGGACCAGGTCGTCAAGTCCATGACGCGCGGCGGCACCGTCATCGCCCGGGCCGGACGGCTGGTCGCCTCCCGCCAGGACCAGCCGAGCGGCGACGGCGCCACCGTGGTCAAGTCCGAGTCCTTCACCGGCTTCGTGGACTCGGCGCACGTCGAGCAGAGCGGCCCCGTCCGCGCCGTGATCAAGGTGGAGGGCAAGCACCGCAAGGGCCGGCGCTCCTGGCTCCCCTTCGTCGTGCGGTTCTACCTGTACGCGGGCTCCGACGCCCTCCGCGTGGTGCACACCTTCATGTACGACGGGAACGAGCAGAAGGACTTCATCAACGGGCTCGGCGTGCGGTTCGCGGTGCCGATGCGCGGCGAACCGCACGACCGGCACGTCCGCTTCGCCGGCGAGGGCGACGGCGTGCTCGCCGAGGCCGTGCGCGGCATCACCGGGCTGCGGCGCGACCCCGGAGCGGCGGTCCGGACCGCGCAGTACGAGGGCCGGGCGACGCCCGACACCAGCACCTGGGACACCCGGGTCTCCTCACGCCTGCACCTGATCCCCACCTTCGGCGACTACAGCCTGCGCCAGCTCAACGCGCACGGCTTCGAGATCCACAAGCGCACCAAGCAGGGCCACTCGTGGCTCCGGGTCGACGGCGGACGCCGGGCGGAGGGACTGGCCTACGTGGGCTCCCCCACCGGCGGGCTGGCCTTCGGCATGCGCGACTTCTGGAAGCTGCACCCGACCGAGCTGGAGATCAGCGGAGCCGCCGGCGACGAGGCCCAGGCCACCGTCTGGATGTGGTCGCCCCGCGCGGGCGCGATGGACCTGCGCTTCTACCACGACGGCCTCGGCCAGGACACCTACCCCGAGCAGCTCGAAGGGCTGGAGATCACCTACGAGGACTACGAGCCCGGCTTCGGCACCCCGTACGGCGTCGCCCGCACCACCGAGCTGACGTTCTGGGCGCTGGAGGCCACCCCGACCGCCCAGCGCTTCACCGAACTCGCCGCGGCCAACGCCACGCCGCCGCTGCTGGTGGCGAGCCCCCAGCACACCAGCTCGGCCGGGGTGTTCGGCTCCTGGAGCCCGGTGGACCGTTCCAGCGCCGCCAAGCGGGAGCTGGAGGACAAGCTGGACCTGATGCACCGCTTCCACCGGGAGCAGGTCGACCAGCGCTCCTGGTACGGCTTCTGGGACTACGGCGACATCATGCACAGCTACGACGGGGACCGCCACACCTGGCGCTACGACATCGGCGGCTACGCCTGGGACAACTCCGAACTCTCCACCGACCTGTGGCTGTGGTACCACTACCTGCGCACCGGGGACGCCCAGGCGTTCCGGTTCGCCGAGGCGATGACCCGGCACACCGGCGAGGTCGACGTCTACCACCTTGGCGAGTGGCGGGGCCTGGGCACCCGGCACGGCGTCCAGCACTGGGGCGACAGCGCCAAGCAGGTCCGGATCAGCAACGCCGGCTACCGGCGGTTCTACTACTTCCTCACCGCGGACGAACGCGTCGGCGACCTGCTGCACGAACTGGTCGACTCCGACCGGAGCTTCCTCGTCCTCGACCCGTCACGCAAGATCAGGGAGGGGGAGTACGACCCCGATCCGCGGGCGCTCGCGGTGGGCAGGACCACCGACTGGGGCGCGCTGGCCATGGCCTGGCTCGCCGAGTGGGAACGCAACGGCGACCCGCGGGCCCGGGAGAAGCTGGTCAACGGCGCCACCACGATCGCCGCGCTGCCCAACGGCTGGGCGCAGGGCGGGGACATCACGTACAACCTGTACGACGGCCGGTTCTCGGCGACCACCGAACGGAGCGTGTCCATCGGGAGCCTGAGCTCGGTGTTCGGTCTGATCGAGGTCATGACCGAGTTGCTCGACCTGATCGACGACGCCCGGGTGAAGGCCAAGTGGGTGGAGTTCTGCCGGCTCTACAACGCGACCAGGGCCGAACAGCGCGAGGCCACCGGGTCGGACTGGGGCAGCCTCAACCTGCGTCAGGCCTACTCCCGGGCCACCGCCTACGCCGCGGTGCAACTGGACGACGACGGCCTCGCCGAGCGCGCCTGGCGGGAGCTGCGCACGGGGCACGCGGGCTACCCCCACGACCACCCGTTCACCTCGACCCGCATCGAGGGACCGGCCGTGCTCAACCCCGTCGACGAGGCGGACCTCTCCACCAACGCGAGCGCGCAGTTCGGTCTGGCGGCCATCCAGTGCCTGGCGCTGGTCGGCGACCACATCGAGTAGGGCCCCGGGGCGAGGCGCCCGCCGCGGGCGCCTCGCCGAACCGCCCGCCCCGGGCAGGCCGTGTGCGGCCTGCCCGGGGCGGGGCGGGTTCGGCGGGTGGATCCCGGCGGATCAGCCGCGCCGAAGCGGGCCCTGGCTGTAAGCGTTTTAATTCCGATGGCCCAGTGCATACACACTGGCGATCACCTCACTACAGCGAGGAATCCCGCCAGTGACCCAAGTCGGCCTACTGACACGGCAGAACGGAACTCCGAACCTCTTGTCGTGAACCTGGCGACATGCTTCCATCCCACTGCAAGCGTTTTAACTCTTCTGTGGCCCTGCGCGGCCCGAGTCCTGGCGTCCCGCCGGCTGGGACCGCGGCGATCCGCGTCACCGCACGCACCCGGAACGAGGACGAGGTGGTCTTCATGCACAGCAAACAGAGGTGGCGCGCCCCACGCCGGGTGGCCACCGTTCCGGCGGCCCTGGCCGTCGCGCTCGCACTGGTCGCCGGTGCCACCCAGACGAGCGCCGCCTCCGCGCCGGCCGCCGGCGCGGCCCCGGCGGGCGACGTGGCGGTGGCAGCCGGTCGTCCGATGGAGGACCTGGACCGCGGGGTCGTCGCCGTGCGCTCCAGCGGCACCGAGGTCCTGGTGTCGTGGCGGCTGCTGGGTCTCGACCCGGCCGGAATCGGCTTCAACGTCTACCGGTCCACCGCCGGCGGCAGCTGGGTCAAGCTCAACTCCAGCGCGCTGACCCGGGGAACCAACTACCGCGACACCGGGGCCGACCTGACCCGGGAGAACCGGTACCGGGTCGCGCCGGTCGTCGGCGGCGTGGAGCAGGCGCCCAGCAGGGCCTTCACACTGACGGCCAACCACGCCCAGGAGCCGGCGGTCCGCGTGCCGCTGCGTCCCGGCGGCCCGGTCAAGTTCGTCTGGGTCGGCGACCTCGACGGTGACGGCGCCTACGACTACGTCCTGGACCGGCAGACCTCCCCGCAGAAACTGGAGGCGTACCGGAGCGACGGGCGGTTCCTGTGGGAAGTCGACATGGGGCCGAACAGCGTGGACCAGGACAACATCGAGGGTGGCTCGTCCACCATCGACGTGGGCCACTGGGACGGCGTCACCGTCTACGACCTCGACAGCGACGGCCGCGCCGAGGTCGCCGTGCGGATCGCCAACGGGGTGGTCCTCGGCGACGGCACCACGTTCCGGCACAGCGACGACAACCGCCAGTTCATCGCCGTTCTCGACGGCCTGACCGGAGCGGCTCGGGCCACCGCCCCGGTGCCGACCGACTACCTGTCCGACGGTCCGATGTACGCCCGGTTCGGGGTGGGGTACCTCGACGGCGTCACGCCCAGCCTCGTCGCCTTCATGAAGAACCGGCAGGGCGAGGGGGACTTCAACCTGATGTTCACCGCCTGGCGTTTCAACGGCCAGTCGGTGACCAACCAGTGGAAGTGGCTGCGCGGCGGCGCGAACCACGCGGACGGGCACAACACCCGCATCATCGACGTCGACGGCGACGGCCGGGACGAGATCGCCGAGATCGGGTTCGTCCTCAACGGCGACGGGACCCTGCGCTACTCGCTGGCCGACGAGGGAGTCGTGCACGGCGACCGCTTCCACATCGCCGACATGGACCCCAGCCGCCCCGGGCTGGAGGGCTACGGCGTGCAGCAGAACAACCCCAGCGGGCTGCGCGAGTACTACTACGGAGCCGGGAACGGCACCATGCTCTGGCGGCACGTCGAGGACGGCACCGGCGACGTGGGGCGCGGCATGGCCGGCGACATCGACCCGCGCTTCCCCGGCATGGAGGTCTGGTCCTTCTCCGGCGTCTACAACGCGGGCAGCAACCGGCTCACCGAGCCGAACACCGACCTGGCCCCCTGGCCGCACCTGGGCCTGTGGTGGGACGGCGACCTCGGCATGGAACTGCTCAACGACGGCAAGATCGAGAAGTGGGACCCGGCCAACCCCACCCCCAGCAACAGCCTGCCGAGGCTGCTCACCCTCTCGCACTACGGCGCGGTCAACGCCAGTGGCGGTCGCAACCCCACACTGGTCGGCGACCTCTTCGGCGACTGGCGCGAGGAGGCCGTCTACACCAACGCCGCCCAGGACGAACTGATCATCTTCACCACGAACCGGCCGACCGACACCAGGCTGTACACGCTCGCCCACAACCCCGCCTATCGCAACGCCATGACCCTCAAGGGCTACGTGCAGTCCCACCACGTGGACTACTTCCTCGGCCACGGCATGACCCGGCCCCCGACGCCCAACATCACCTACGCGGGGTGATCGACTCCCCGTTTCCCGGCCATCCCGCCCCGGCCCCCCGGTCTCCCCGCCGGCGGGGGGCCGGGGTGTTCGTGAGCAGGGCACGGCGACACTCCGCCGGCGGAAATGGCGGGAGAACTCCGCCGTGCGTTCACCCTTGACGGCCTGTTAACGCGTTGGAATACTTCCCGACCAATTAGAAAGCGCTTGCCCCGCGACGTTCCCCGTTACCCCGGCCCCCGGTCCATTCGGCGGGCATGTCCTTTTACGGCCAAGAAATGAATCGTTTCAGAATCGATCTGCGGCAGGAACAGCGTCTGGGCAGGCCTCGCACTCGGCACGGAGGAGTTTCAGGGATGGGCGGAACAGCGGAGCCGGCGACCGCGCGGCGACGCGGACCCAACGGGTTCCGAACGGCGTTCGTGGGCCTGTGCGCCGCCGCCACCACGGCGGCCGGGCTGGCACTGCCCGCCGCCGCGACGGCGGCCGACGCCGGGGCGGACGCCCCGACGGTCTACATCGCCAGCGACTCCACGGCGCAGACCTACGACTCCTACTACGCGCCCCAGACGGGCTGGGGCCAGGTGATCGACCAGTTCTTCTCCGACGACGTCACCATCGCCAACCACGCCATCGGCGGCCGGAGCTCACGCAGTTTCATCGAGGAGGGGCGGCTGGACGCCATCCTCGACGAGATCCAGCCCGGCGACTACCTCCTGGTGCAGTTCGGCCACAACGACGGCACCGTCAGCCGCCCCGAGCGGTACACGCCGCCCGAGGACTACAAGGAGTACCTGCGCGAGGACTACATCGCGGGAGCGCTCGCACGCGGCGCCACGCCCGTGGTGGTGACGCCGGTCTCCCGGCGGACCTTCGACGTGCGGACCGAGAGCTACGCCCCGTCGTTCCCCGCCTACGAGCAGAAGGCGATCGAGGTCGCCGCCGAGGAGAACGTCCCGCTGATCGACCTCGCCGCCAGCAGCCGGGCGTTCCTGGACTCCATCGGGGACCAGGAGGCCAGGTCGGTCTTCCTGCACGTCCCCCCGGGGGTGTACCCGAACCGGCCGAACGGCACCATCGACGACACCCACTTCCAGGAGTACGGCGCCACCGAGGTGGCCCGCCTGATCGCCGAGGACATCGCCGCCCTCGACCTGCCGCTCTCGCGGTACGTCGACCTCCCCCGGACCCCGCGCAAGCCCGGCCGGCCCGCCGCGCCGACGGCCGCCCTCGTCTCGCACGACGGTGCCCGGCTGACCTGGGACGCCGTCCCGGGCGCCGAGCTGTACCGGGTCCAGGCGCGGAAGAAGGGCGACGAGTCCTCCGAGTTCGCCACGATCGCCTCCTCCCCCATCCCGCTGGCCGACCTGCGCGGGCTGGCGGAGAGCACCCGCTACGAGCTGCGGGTGCTCGCGGTCAACGCCAGGGGGGAGTCGGTGCCCTCCCCGAAGCTGCTGGTCACCACCCGTGAGGCGGACCGGCGCTACGACTTCGGCCCGGCCGGCGCTCCGCTGGCCGAGGGCTACGCGGAGGTGACGCCGGAGACGGTCCACACGCCCGAGCTCGGCTACGGCTTCACCGCCCCCGCGGGTCTGACCGCCGGCGACAGCGGCCCGGTCGCCGACGCGCTGGCGCGGGACTACGTGGTCTTCCCGGGCGGCTCCCACGAGTTCGCCGTGGACGTGCCGAACGGCACGTACGCGGTGACCGCCTACCTCGGCGACGCGGCGGCCACCGCCGCGCGCACCGGCTTCATCCTCGAAGGCGGCGACCGGGGACAGGTCATCCCCGCCCACACCCAGGTCGCCCAGCACACGTTCCCCCTGGTCCAGGTGCGGGACGGCCGGCTGAGCGTGGTGCTGTACGGCGCCTCCGCCCATCTCAACGGCCTGGAACTGAGTCGGGTCGGCGACTGACCCCGGCGTTCACGACCGACACGAAGGAGCGACTGATGGACACGACGACCACCCGACCACCGACCGCGGAGCGCGGCCGGCGCCGACACAGACCCCTGCTCGCCACGCTGGCCGCGGCGGCCTGCGCGGCGGCCGGGCTGCTGGCGGCCCCGGCCCCGGCGGTGGCGGACGACGGGATCACGGTGTACCTCGCCGGCGACTCCACGGTGCAGACCTACGACCCCTACTGGGCGCCCCAGGCCGGATGGGGCCAGATGCTCGACCGCTACCTCACGGACGACGTGACCGTGGAGAACCACGCCATCGGCGGCCGCAGCTCGCGCAGCTTCGTCGAGCAGGGCCGGCTGGACGCGATCCTCGACGAGATCCAGCCGGGCGACTACCTCTTCGTCCAGTTCGGCCACAACGACGCCAGCGTCAACATCCCGGAGCGCTACACCTCGCCGGAGGACTACAAGGAGTACCTCCGCGACGACTACATCGCCGGCGCGCGCGAGCGCGGCGCCATCCCGGTCATCGTCACGCCCGTCTCCCGGCGGTCCTTCAACGCGGAGACCGGGCGGTTCAACGTCTCCTTCCCGACGTACGTCCAGGCGGCGACCGAGGTGGCCGCCGAGGAGAACGTGCCGCTGGTGGACCTGTCCGCCTCCAGCCGCGCCTACCTCGACGGGATCGGTCCGGAGGAGGCCAAGTCGGTCTTCCTGCACGTTCCGGCCGGCGTCTACCCGAACCGGCCGAACGGCACCGTCGACGACACCCACTTCCAGGAGTACGGCGCCATCCAGATGGCCCGCCTCGTCGCCCAGGACGTCTCCGGGCTGGACACGCCGCTGGCCCGGCACGTCGTCAACACCGCGCCGCCCACCAAGGTACCGGCCAAGCCCGCCGGGCTGACCGCACAGACCGTCACCAACGAGGGCGCGCGGCTGACCTGGGACCCGGTGCCCGGCGCCGACATCTACCGGATCCAGAAGAAGGAGAAGTACGCGCCGGACGCCGAGTTCACCCTGGCGGCGACCTCCACCATCCCGCTGACCGACATCGGCGGCCTCGCCGAGGGGACCGCGTACGAGCTGCGGGTGATCGCCGTGAACGGCGCCGGCGAGTCGGCCCCCTCGGCCAAGCTGCTGACCACCACGCGGGTGCCGGACCACCGGTACGACTTCGGCCCGGCCGGCAGCCCGGTGGACGCGCGGTTCACCGAGGTCACCCCGGCCACGCTCTACACCCCGGAGCGCGGTTACGGCTTCGCCGACACCACCGGCATGATCAGCCGGGACCGCGGCGACGCGCTCGGCGACGTCCAGCGGGACTTCGTGGCCCACTTCGGCGGGAGCTACCAGTTCTCCGCCGACGTCCCCGACGGCCGCTACGCGGTGACCGCCCACGTGGGCGACCTGCTGGGCACGGCCCGGAGCGACTTCTCCATCGAGGGCGTCTCCCACGGCCAGCTCTCCAGCAGCCGGTCGGTCGTCACGCGCACCTTCAGCGGCATCGAGGTGCGCGACGGGCGGCTGGACGTCGTGGTCTCCGGCCAGACCGCCCACCTGAACGGCCTGGAGCTGACCAGGATCGGCGACCTGCCGTAACGCCCGCTTCCGCGCGCCGTCACGGTGCCCGGCCCGCGCGGGCCGGGCACCGTGACGGACCGTCAGTGCCCGGCGCCGGCCGGTGCGCGCCCGGCCGCGCGGTCGGCATCCGCGCGGCCGGCCGTGGCGGCGGCCGTGTGCGAGCCCGCCACGACCCGGCTGGTGCTCCGGGCGCGCCGGCCCAGGTGGGCGGCGAGGAACGACAGCAGCAGCGCGGATCCGGAGAGCAGGGCGCCGACCCAGTTCGGCGCGGTGTACCCGTGGCCCGCGGCGATGACGACGCCGCCGAGCCAGGCCGCGAGGGCGTTGCCGAGGTTGAAGGCGCCGATGTTGGCGGCGGAGGCCAGGGTGGGGGCGGCGGCGGCCTGGTCGAGCACCCACTTCTGCAGCGGCGGCACGGTGGCGAAGCCCAGGGCGCCGATCAGCGTCAGCGTGACCGCGGCGAGCACCTGGTGGCGGGCGGTGACGGTGAACAGCAGCAGGGTGAGGGAGAGCGCGCCGAGCGAGGTGAACAGCAGCGGCATCAGGGCCCGGTCGGCGAACCGGCCGCCGAGCAGGTTCCCGAGGAACATGCCGAGGCCGAACAGCACGAGCAGCCAGGTGACCGCCGCCTCGTCGTAGCCGGCGACCTCGGTCATCATCGGGGTGACGTAGGTGATCGCGGCGAACACACCGCCGTAGCCGAGGACGGTCATCGCCATGGCGAGCCAGACCTGCACGTTGCGGAAGGCGGCGAACTCGCCGCGCACGCTCCCGGTCTCCGGCCGCCCCGTCTCGGGTACCAGCCTGGCCACGCCGAGCAGGCCGACCACGCCGAGCGCGGCCACGATGGCGAAGGTGACCCGCCAGCCGGCGGCCTGCCCGATGTGGGTGCCGCCCGGGACGCCGACGACGTTGGCCACGGTCAGGCCCGTGAACATCAGCGAGATGGCCGAGGCCTTCCGCTCGGGGGCGACCAGGTCGGCGGCGACCACGGAGCCGATGCCGAAGAACGCGCCGTGCGCCAGCGAGGCGACGACGCGGCCGGCGAGCATGGCGCCGAACGTGGGGGCGGCGGCGGACAGGGCGTTGCCCGCGACGAACAGGCCCATGAGGAACATGAGCATCTTCTTGCGGGACACCCGGGTGCCCAGCACGGTCAGCAGCGGGGCACCGAGGACGACACCGAGGGCGTAGCCCGAGACCAGCCAGCCGGCGGTGGGGATGGACACCCCGAAGTCGTCCGCGACCTGGGGCAGCACACCCATGATGACGAACTCGGTGGTGCCGATCCCGAAGGCCCCGATGGCCAGGGCCAGCAGCGCGAGAGGCATGCGAAGACCTTCCAAGTCATTGCTTCAAAGCTTTGCGAGCGGCCACAATAATTGCACACGACGGATATCGGCAAACGAGGGCTACCTGGGAGAGGGCCGCACGGCAGGGATCGCCCCGGGCACCCGCGTACGATCGAATGCCGATATCGGTTTCGTCACTGCCCGGCGGGCGGTGTGGAGGTGGGGCGGGTGCGGGAGTTCCAGCGGGGGGCGGTGCGGCTGCACATCCTGCACCACGCCGCCGAGGAGGAGATCCACGGCGCGTGGATGACCGCGGAGCTCGCCCGGCACGGCTACCGGATCAGCCCCGGAACCCTGTACCCGACGCTGCACCGGCTGGAGGCGGACGGCCTGCTGGTCTCCGAACAGCGGGTGGTGGACGGCCGGGTGCGGCGGGTTTACCGGGCCACCGAGGCCGGCCGGCAGGCGTTGGCCGAGGACCGCAGGGCGCTGGCCGAGCTGGCCCGCGAGGTCCTCGGCGACGACGACGGCGACGACGCCCCGTAGCGGCGCCGGTCGACGGGCGGCAGTCGCCCGAATGCGGCGCGGTGCCGGCCCGCCGCGCGGTGTCTGTCGGCCCCGCCCCGGCTCTACCGCCGCTGGGAGGTGCGCCCGGCGCCGGCCGCGCGCCGCACGCCGTACAGCGCGGCGCCGGCCGCCAGCACGGCGGCGCCGGCCAGCACCGAGGAGAGCGGCAGGGAGAACGCCAGCACCAGGCATCCGGCCAGCCCCACCACGGGCACCGCACGCGGCGGGCGCCCCTCCGCGCGGGAGAGCGTCCAGGCGGAGGCGTTGGCGACGGCGTAGTACACCAGCACGCCGAACGAGGAGAACCCGATCGCGCCGCGCACGTCCCCCGTCGCCGCGACCACCGCCACCACCGCGCCGACCACCAGCTCGGCCCGGTGCGGCACCTTGGAGCGGGGGTGCACCGCGGCCAGGGCGGGCGGCAGGTGCCGGTCCCGGGCCATCGCCAGGGTGGTGCGGGAGACGCCCAGGATCAGCGCGAGGAGTGAGCCCAGCGCCGCCACGGCGGCGCCGACCCGCACGGCCGGGGAGAGCCAGCCCGCGCCCGCGGCGGCCACGGCGTCCGAGAGCGGGGCGGTGGCGTCGGCCAGCCGCTGCGGGCCGAGCACGGACAGGACGGCCACGGCGACGGCGGCGTAGACGACCAGGGTGATGCCGAGGGCGAGCGGGACGGCGCGGGGGATGGTGCGGGCCGGGTCGCGGACCTCCTCCCCCAGCGTGGCGATCCGCGCGTACCCGGCGAAGGCGAAGAACAGCAGCCCGGCCGCCTGGAGCACCCCGCCGAGGGTGGCGTCGGCGCCGACGTCCAGCCGGGCGGGGTCCGAGGCGCCGGAGGTGAGGGCGGCGACCGCCACCGCGCCGAGCACCGCCAGGACCACGGCGACGATCGCCCGGGTGAGCGCGGCCGACTTCCGCACCCCGGCGTAGTTGACCGCGGTCAGCGCCACCACCGCGGCGACCGCGACCTCGTGCGCCCGCTCGGGCCACACGTACGAGCCGACCGTGAGGGCCATGGCGGCGCAGGAGGCGGTCTTGCCCACGACGAACCCCCAGCCGGCCAGGTAGCCCCAGAAGGCGCCCAGCCGCTCGCGGCCGTAGACGTAGGTGCCGCCGGAGGCCGGGTAGCGCGCGGCGAGCCGCGCGGAGGAGGTCGCGTTGCAGTAGGCCACCACGGCGGCCAGGGCGAGGCCGAGCAGCAGGCCGGAGCCGGCGGCGCGGGCGGCGGGGGCGAGGGCGGCGAAGACGCCCGCGCCGATCATCGATCCCAGACCGATCACCACCGCGTCGGACAGCCCGAGCCGTCGGTGCAGTTCGTCCGGCATCCCCGCGGCGGTCGATGGCTCGCGCATGGCTCACTCCTCGGCGACACGGCCGCGTCGCATACGGGCGTCGATATCGGCTCACGATATATGAGCCCGCGCCGCCCTCCGCGGCCGGCGGGTGGTCCCGGCGTCCCGCCTGATCTACGATATTCCATGGATTTATGGAGGATGCATTGGTGGAGAGCACCGCAGCGCAGACCAGGGCCCGGCTGTACGACGCCTTCGCGGCCAGCGGCAAGGCGCTGGCCAGCGGGAAGCGCCTGGAACTGCTCGACCTGCTCGCCCAGGGGGAGCGCACCGTGGAGGCCCTGGCCAAGGCGGCCGGGCTGAACCTGACGACGGCTTCGGCGCACCTGCAGACGCTCAAGCAGGCCGGCTTCGTGGCCACCCGCCGGGAGGGCACGCGCGTCCACTACCGGCTCGCCGGCGACGACGTCGCCCAGCTGTTCGCGCTGCTCCGCAAGGTCGCCGAGCGGCACCAGGCCGCCGTCCCCGCCGCCCTGGACGCCTACCTCGGCCGGGACGGCGCCGCCGAGGTCACCCGCGAGGAGCTGCGCGCCCGGGTGGCGGCCGGGAACGTCGTGGTGCTGGACGTCCGCCCGGTGGAGGAGTACCGGGCCGGCCACATCCCCGGCGCCGTCTCCATCCCGATCGGGCAGCTGCGCGACCGGATCGACGAGCTCCCCGAGGACACCGAGATCGTCGTGTACTGCCGCGGCGAGTACTGCGTGCTGGCCCACGACGCGGTACGGCTGCTGACCGGCCTCGGCCGCCGGGCGATCCGGCTGAGCGACGGCATGCTGGAGTGGCGGCTGGCCGAGCTGCCCGTGGACGCCACCTGACCCCCACTCACCCACCCCGGCCGCCACCCGTCCTGGGCGGGTGGTGGCCGGGCCGGTCCGCGGCCACGGCCGCCCCAGCGAAGGAACCCCGTGACGAGCACCGCCCCCGCCGCGAGCGCGGCATCCCGCCACCCCGCGCCCACCCGGCACCCCCGTCCCGCCGAGGCCCAGCGCCGCGTCCTCACCGTCCTGGTCGCCTCCCAGGTGCTCAGCGGCGCCGGGCTGGCCGCCGGCATCACCGTCGGCGCCCTGCTCGCCCAGGACATGCTCGGCTCCGCCGGCCTGGCCGGCCTGCCCAGCGCCCTGTTCACCGCCGGTTCCGCGCTCGCCGCCGTCGCCGTCGGCCGGATATCCCAGGCGCACGGCCGCCGCCCCGGTCTCGCCGCCGGTTACCTCGCCGGCGCCGTCGGCAGCGCCGGCGTCATCGCCGCCGCCGTGCTCGACGCCCCCGTCCTGCTGTTCGCCGCGCTGTTCGTCTACGGCGCCGGAACCGCCACCAACCTCCAGGCCCGCTACGCCGGCGCCGACCTCGCGGCCCCCGCCCACCGCGCCCGCGCCCTGTCCACCGTCCTGGTCGCCACCACCCTCGGCGGCGTCGTCGGCCCCACCCTCGCCTCCCCCACCGGTGACCTCGCCCACGCGCTCGGCATCCCCCGGCTGGCCGGCCCCTTCCTGCTGGCCGGTGTCGCCTACGCCCTGGCCGCCGGCGTCCTCACCCTCTGGCTGCGGCCCGACCCGCTGCTGCTCGCCCGCGCCCTGCACGCCGCCGACCGCACCGCGGCGAGCGGTCCGGCGGCGGTCGCCACCTCCGACGCGGCCGAACGACGCGGCCCGGGCGTGCTGCCGGGGGCGGTGGTCATGATCGTCACCCAGTCGGTCATGGTCGCGATCATGACGATGACCCCGGTGCACATGCACGACCACGGCCACGGCACCACCGCCTCCGGCCTGGTGATCGCCGTCCACGTCGGCGCGATGTACCTGCCGTCGCCGCTGACCGGGTGGCTGGTCGACCGCCACGGCCGCGTCGCGGTGGCCGCCGCCTCCGGCGTCACGCTGCTGGGCGCCGGCATCCTCGCCGCGGTCGCGCCGGGCGACTCCGTCGCGCTGCTCGCCCTGGCGCTCGCCCTGCTGGGCCTGGGCTGGAACTTCGGCCTGGTCTCCGGCACCGCGATCATCACCGACGCCCTGCCCCTGGCCACCCGCGCCCGGACCCAGGGGCTGGTCGACGTCGCCATCGCCGTGGCCGGCGCCACCGGCGGCATGGCGTCCGGCGTCGTCGTCGCGGCGGCCGGCTTCCCCGTCCTCGCCCTGGCCGGGGGCGTCCTGGCGCTCGCCGTCCTGCCCGCCATCGCCGCCAGCGCGCGGCGCCGCGAGTCCTGACCCGCCCCGCCGGCCGGCCCCGGCTCCCCGGCGCTCACCGGCCGGATCGTCATCGGACCACGCTGCGCGGCCTTCGACCCATGCGGCTCGAAGTTCCGCGTTCTTCCACCACATGCCGCTAGAGGGCCCGAGGGGGACCCCCTGTTCTCAGGATCCCATGAGTGGATCACCGCGCGCAGCCCCCTTTCCGCGGCCTGTGGACAACTCCGCCGGCGGATGGCCCCCGTCCGGATGGGACGCCGCCGGGTTGGACGGCGGGCCCCGGCGGGCGCCAGGGTGGTGCCCGCCGGGGCCGTCCCCTGGCGCGAGGTCACCGGGGTCCGCGCGGCCGAGGTCGTTCGAGGGTGTGGAGGTTGCTTCCATGACGTACTTCCGCGGCACGCGCCGGGGCGCCGCCCGGGCCGCCGGAGTGCTGGCGCTCGTCGCGCTGGCGGCCTGCGGTCGGGACGCCGCCCCCGCGCCCGACTCGCCGGACGGCTCCCAGCGGCCGGCCCCGCCCGCGGCCACGGCCCCCGCGACCCCGGCGGCCACCGCCCCGGCGGCCACGACCCCGGCCGCTCCGGACGCGGAGTCCGTCGCCGACGGGCTGCGGGCGCTGGAGGACGAGTACGACGCGCGCCTCGGGGTGTACGCCCTGGACACCGGCACGGGCCGGGAGGTCGCCCACCGGGCCGACGAGCGGTTCGCGTACGCCTCCACGTTCAAGGCGCTGGCGGTCGGCGCCGTGCTGCGGGAGTACGGGGTGGAGGGGATCGGCGAGGTGGTCGAGTACTCGCGCGAGGAGCTGGTCGACCACTCCCCGGTGACCGAGAACTTCGTCGAGACCGGGATGAGCCTGCGCGAGCTGTGCGCCGCCACCCTCTGGTACAGCGACAACACGGCCGCCAACCTGCTGCTGGAGGCGCTCGGCGGGCCGGACGGCCTGGAGGCCGTGCTGGAGGACCTCGGTGACGAGGTCACCGAGATGGACCGGTACGAGCCGGAGCTGAGCGAGGGGACGCCGGGCGACGTCCGGGACACCAGCACGCCGCGCGCGATGGCCGGGAGCCTGCGGGCGTTCCTGCTCGGCGACGCCCTGGAGGCGGACGAACGCGAGCTGCTGCGGCAGTGGATGGCGACCAACACCACCGGCGAGACGCTGGTCGACGCCGGCCTGCCGGACGGGTGGACCGTGGCCGACAAGAGCGGCACCGCCGGGTACGGCGGGCGGAACGACATCGCCGTGGTGTGGCCGGCCGACGGCGGCGCCCCCATCGTCCTGGCGGTGATGTCCAGCCGCGACGAGCAGGGCGCCGAGCGGCGGGACGAGCTGATCGCCGAGGCCGCCGCCGCGGCCGTGCGGGGTCTGGGACGCTGACGGCCCGGCGGGCCGCCCCAGCGGCGGGGCTGCCGCCGGGGCGGGGGGCGTCCGTCCCCGGGCGTCGGGGCGGCGTGCCGCCTCAGTCGGCCAGGGCCTCCTCGGCCTCGGTGAAGAAGCGGTCCACCGCCTCGTCGACGCTGAGGGTGCCGTAGGAGATGTCCTCGTTGGCGCGGGCCAGCGCCAGCTCCACGGCGCCGGCTCCGGCGGGCGGCATCGGCGGCGTCTCCCCGAGGACGTCGGCGACCCGCTGCTCGTACTCGGCGACGGCCAGGTCGTGGCCCTTCAGGTCGGCGGCCTCCAGCTGGGCCTCGGTGGCCGGGATGCCCCGGACGCTGCCCAGGATCGCGCCCGCCTCGGGGTCGTTGATCAGGAAGTCGATCAGGGCGGCGGCCTCCTCCGGGTGGTCGCTGTTCGCCGACATGCTGAGCATCACGCCCGGCTTCATGTACAGCCCGCTCGGCCCCCCGGGGTCGGTGGTGGGCGGAGCCGCCAGGGCGAGTTCGGCGTCGGTCTCCGCCGAGTAGCGGACCAGGAAGTTGTCCCAGGCGAACTCGGAGGCGATGAGCCGCTGGGTGAGCGGGGACTCCGGGGAGATCTGTTCCGCGATGCCGGGATCCACCAGCTGGTCCGCGTCGAGCTTGTCCTTGCCCTCCTGCAGGAACCGGCGGACCCGCTCGCGGCTGACGGCGAGCTGCCCGTCCTCCGTGTACAGGGCGGATCCCTCCTGGCGGAGCTGGAGTTCGAGCACGTAGAGCACGCCCGAGTAGCCCGGCCCGGCCTTGACGTCGGTGTCGGCCATGGTCGCGTATGCCTCGTGGTACTGGTCCCACGTCCAGCCCTCGGCCGGGTCCGGGAGCCCGGCGGCCTCGAAGGCGGCGGGCTCGTAGACCATCGAGTAGACGTTGCTGCTGGCCGGGACGGCGTACCGCGCGCCGTCGATCACCCCGGACTCCTCCAGGCCGGGCCGCAGGCCGTCGGTGCGGATGGTCTCCCCGGCCGGTCCCTGGCCGAGGTCCGCGAGGACGTTCTTGTCGCTGTACTCGCGCAGGTACTGCACGTCCATCTGCATCACGTCCGGCGTGCCGCCCCCGGCCGCCTCGGTGGCGATCTTCTGCCAGTACGACTCGAAGGAGGAGAACGTCGGCTGGACGTCGATGGTGGGGTTGCGTTCCTCGAACAGGTCGATGGCCTGCTGCATGAGTTCGGCCCGCTCGGCGTTGCCCCACCAGGAGTAGCGGATCTCGACGCCTCCGCCCGAGCCGCCGTCCCCGCCTCCGCAGCCGGTGGCGAGGAGCATGCTCACGGCGATCCCCGCCCCGGCGGCGGCGCGGCGGGCTCTGTGTCTGGACGGCATGGGACCTCCCTGGTAGCCCGGGCTTCCTCGTCCCGGCTGGGCAGCCACATTGCTCCACGACCAACACACAGTCAACATCTTCGAACGTGATTGATAGAAAGTGGTCACGAACGCCAATGTCGCTCATGAACGCTCGTGAACGATTGCGACCGTCCCCTATGCTGTGATCGTCGTGGGGCCGCGCGGTCCTCACCGCCACCGTGCCGGCCGCCCGGCGCGCCTGGGCGGCCACGAGCCCCACAGAGCGGAAGGAGCAGCGTGTTCGCGGAGGAGCGCCACGATTCCCTGTTGGCGGAGCTACGCACTCGCGGGGCGGTGCGCGTCGCCGACCTCGCGGCCCGCTTCGGGGTGTCCGCCGGGACGATCCGACGTGACATCACCGAACTCGCCGGGCAGGGGCGCCTCACCCGGGTGCGCGGGGGCGCCATCTCGCTGCCGGCGCCCGGCGGCGAGCCGCCGCGCCAGGCGGTCCCCGAGCCGTCCCGGGAGCCCGCCCCGGAGGCCGCCGCCGTACCGGGGGGACCGGTGCTCGGGCTGTTGGTGCCCTCGGTCACCTACTACTACAGCCAGGTGGTCGCCGGCGTCCGGGCCGCGGCCGCCGAGCACGGCGCCCGGGTCGTCATCGGCCTCACGCCCTACGACAGCCCGCGCGACCTGGTCCAGATCGAGGAGCTGTGCGCCTCGGGCGCCGAGGGGCTGCTGATCGCCCCCAGCGGGACCGGCCACAGCGTGCCCTCCGAGCTGCTGGACCGGCTGCGCGCCCGCCGGGTGCCCTTCGTCCTGGTCGAGCGCCAGCCCGAGGACCCCTTCGAGCCCTGCGACCTCGTGGTCTCCGACCACCGGCAGGGCGCCTACGCGGCCGTGCGCCACCTCGCCGGGGGCGGGCACCGCAAGGTCGCCCTGTTCGCCTCCGCCAGCCCCACCGCCTCCCTGGTCGCCGAGGGGCACGCCGAGGCCGTGCGCCGCCTCGGCCTCGACGACGCCCCCCGGCACCTCACCAAGGCCCCGGCCCGGCGCTCCGCGACCGTCGCCGAGGACCACGCGCGGTTCATCGACGACTGCCTGGCCACCGGGACCCGCGCGGCCCTGGTGCACTCGGACCAGGACGCCATCGAGATGCAGCAGCTGCTGCGGGCCCGGAACCTCCAGGTGCCCGAGGACCTGGCGCTGGTCGCCTACGACGACGAGATCGCCGCCCTGGCGGAGGTGCCGCTCACCGCGGTCTCCCCGCCGAAGCGGCAGCTCGGCGAGCGCGCCGCGCACCTGCTGCTGGAGAGCCTGGCGGCCGAGGAGCCCGCGGCGCACCGCCAGCTCACCCTGCAGCCGCGGTTGGTGGTGCGGGAGTCGTGCGGGCGCGCGAACTCCCCCGAGGTCGCCGCGGCGCGGGGCTGAACGCGGCACCGGGTCCAGCCCGGCCGGACGACACGGCGGTGCTCCGCCCCCTCGGCGAGGGAGCGGAGCACCGCCGTTCGCTGACCGGTCAGCGCGCGCGGATGCGCAGGAAGGTGACGGAGTTGGGTTCGAAGGTGTAGCTGAACTGGTTGTCCACGCCGCGGAACCGGGACTCGACCGGCCGGATCGGCTGGTTGGTCGCGTCGTGGGTGGCGGTGGGGTCGCCGGCCAGGGTGGTGACCCGGGCGGTGTGGTTCACCCGGACGCCGTCGCCGAGGTCGATCCGGGTGCGGGCGGCGGTGTCCTGGGCGTTGACGACCTTGACGATCAGTTCGCCGGTGCGGTCGTCGCGGGTGACGACCTGGCGGAACGGCTCGGCGGTGTTCTCGTCGACGAAGCTGCCCCACTCCTGGCCGTCGAGGAACAGCTTCACCTCGGTGCCGCGGACCTGGATGTGGACGTCGTACTCGCGGCCGGTCTCGATCGTCGTGCCGTCCGCGATCAGGGTCTCCTTGGTGCCGGCGGTGGCCTTCTCCACGGCGGACTGGGTGTTGTTCCAGCCGCCGAGGTTCCACCAGTAGTAGTTGCCGGTGTCCCTGACGCCGAAGGCGATCAGGAAGCCCTCGGCGCCGGAGCGCTTGGTCGCCTTCAGGTGCAGGTCGTAGTCGCGCCAGGCCGGGTCGCCGGCGGTGACCAGGGTGTTGGTGGCGGCGGTGTCGGTCTGCAGGTAGGCGCCGTCCTGGACGGTCCAGGTGCCCGCGGGGACGGCGTGCGTCCACCGCGCGGCGCCCTGGGAGAAGTCGTCGGCGAACAGTTCGGTGCCGTCGGCGGAGACGACCCGGACGTCGTCGTAGGCGGCGCTGGTGGCCCAGGTGGACAGTCCGACGGCGCCGGTGATCGGCTCGGTCAGCGCCGGGGTGCCGGTGGCCCGGCTGGGCACGACCGCGTCGCCGACGTTGTTGCCGAACAGCCGCTGCACCTCGTAGTTGGGGGTGGACCAGGAGGTCGAGTTGTCGAACCAGATCAGGTCCGGGCTCCACTGGACCGAGTCCTCGTGTGCCAGCACGGGGGCGTAGGAGGCGAGCCGCACGACGTCGGCGTTGCGTTCCAGGCCAGTCATGTAGGCGGCCTCGGCCAGGGCGTTGTAGTGGGTGTTGCCGCGCGAGGCGTACTCGCCGAGGAAGACCTCGGGGCCCTCGCGGTCGTAGGAGTCGTAGCGCGCGTTGTTCTCCAGCATCCACTGCGGGGAGACGTAGTAGTGCTCGTCGACCAGCTCCACCCCGGCCTGCCGGTTCAGCGCCCAGAGCCGGTCGAAGGTGGCCCCGTCGGGTGCGGGACCGGAGTTGGAGACGACCGTGATGTCCGGGTACTCGGCCTCGATGGCCGCGCGGAACCGGACGAAGCGCTCGAAGAAGGCGTCGGGCAGGTTCTCCTCGTTGCCGACCTGGACGTGGGTGAGGCCGAACGGCTCGGGGTGGCCCATCTCGGCGCGCAGGCGGCCCCAGGTGGAGTCGACCGGGCCGTTGGCGAACTCGATCAGGTCCAGGGTGTCCTGGATGTGGCGCTGCAGCAGGATCGGGTCGTCCGTGGCCCGGTTCTCTCCGCAGCCGGTCACCAGCGCCGGGACGACGGGCAGCGGCATGGCGCCGATGTCCTCGGCGAACTGGAAGTACTCGAAGTAGCCCAGGCCGTAGGTCTGGTTGTAGCCCCAGAAGTTGTGGTTGGTGGCGCGTTCCTCGATCGGGCCGACGGTGTCCTTCCACTGGTAGGAGCGTTTCCGCGGCCAGTTCGGCGCCTCGTAGGCCTCGTGGCTGCCGGTGTTGACCAGGCAGCCGCCGGGGAAGCGCAGGAAGCCGGGGTTCAGGGCGGCGATCTTCTCGGCGAGGTCCTTGCGCAGCCCGTTCGGCCGGTTCTTGTAGGTCTCCTCCGGGAAGAGGGAGACCATGTCCAGCCGGACGGTTCCGCCGCCGCCCGCGGTGACCACCAGGCTGCCGTCGGTGGCGGAGGTGGTCGGGGTGACGGTCGCGCTGTACTTGGTCCACTCGTCGCCGCGGACGTCGATCGCCAGGTCGGCGGCGAGCGCCTGGCCGGCCGCCGTGCGCAGGGAGACGGTCAGCGGGGTGCCCGCGGGGTTGTCGGTGCGGGCCCAGACGGAGAACGTGTAGCTGTCGCCGGCGGTGAGCGCCATGCCGGTGTGGAAACCGGCGTTGCTCACGCCGTACCCGGCCCCGGCGCCCGCCCCGCCGTCCAGGTCGAGCCGCAGGTAGTTGCGGTTGCGTTCGTTGAGGCGCTCGGCGTCGTCCACCACCCGCAGCGAGCCGGTGGCGCCACCGGTCGCGGTCTCCCGCCACGCCGTCAGGCCCGTGTAGGAGCCGGAGTCCGCCGGGTTGAACTCGAAGGAGCGGTTGCGGACGAGTTCGGGGTACAGGCCGCCGTCGGCGGCCGAGTTGATGTCCTCCAGGAAGACGCCGTACATGGTGTCGGCGATCTCCGGGCCCATCGCGGTGGAGTCGATCGTGATCGAGTAGTCGGTGGTGTCGGCCGCCACCGGGGCGCCCCCGGCCGTGCCCGGCACCGCCACGGCGGCGGTGGCCAGCACTGCGGCCAGGACGCCCCTCCCCCGTACGGCTCTCCTCGGCATGCTGCTCCTTCGTGCTGGAAGGGGTCGGATCCATGCGTGATCATGCCCACGACAGCTCGCGCGCCGATGGTTCCTCGATTGTTAGCGCGAACAGGGTTCGGCGGAGTTCAGTATGGAGGCGGCGCGAACCAGGTCAACCCCTCGCGCGGCGCGCGCGGGCGGCGGCCGACGCCCGGCCGGGCCACCGCACCGCCCCCGGTGCCGCCATGAGACCGCAGGTCACCGCCCACAATGCGGTGACCGGGACGACCGCAGCACGGATGCTGGCCACTATCGGACGGGCCGTCAGCACCGGGCCGCCCCGGCCGGCGACGGCGCCCGGCCGTCCGGCCGCGGCGTCGCCGGCCGCGTCGGGCGTGGCTCCTGGAACGGCAGGGATGTTAGCGACCACAACGGCGGCCCGAACTGGGCCTCTCCTGCGTGGACACGGAGAGCGGGGCGGCCGCCCCCCGGGACGGCCGCCCCGCGCGTGGGGCAGGGGTCGGTCAGCGGATCAGCCGACCGTGCACGCCGCGCCGTTCAGGGTGAACCCGGTGGGCGATGCCGTGTTGCCGGTGTGGCCGGCCTGGTAGCCGATGCCGACGCTGGCGCCCGGGTTGATGGTGGCGTTGTAGGCGGCGTTGGTCGCCGTCACCGCGCCGCTGGACGGTGCGTAGGTCGCGCCCCAGCCGGAGGTGATGGTCTGGCCGGAGGGCAGGGTGAAGCGGAGGGACCAGCCGTTCACCGGCGTGGTGCCGGTGTTGGTGACGCTGATGGAGGCGGTCAGGCCGGTGTTCCAGGCGCTGGTGGTGACGGTGACCCGGCAGGCACCGGTTCCGGGATCCGGGTCGGGCCCGGGGCCGGGGGTGCTGCCGTCCAGCCCGAAGAAGTGGACGGCGCGGGCGGCCATGTCACCGGAGGGCAGGTCGTGGCCCGCGCCCTGGATGCTGATGGCCTCCACCGGTGCCTGGTCACCGGTCGCGCCGTAACGGGTGCGGGTCCAGTTGGCCTGCGGGGAGTCGGTGCGCGCCGGCGTCTGGGTGAGACCGTGCACGTTGGTCCACTGCTTGATCTCCTCCCCGAAGTTGGGGTAGCGCAGGATGCTGTCCTCGGTGCCGTGCCACAACTGCATGCGCGGCCGGGGGCCGGTGTAGCCGGGGTAGGCCGCGCGCACCAGGTCGCCCCACTGCTGCGGGGTGCGGATGACGGTGCCGTTGGCGCAGGCGCTGTTCCAGCCGGAGCCGTCGGTGGTGGCGAAGCAGCCGAACGGCACGCCCATGAAGGCGGCGCCGGCGGCGAAGACGTCGGGGTAGTTGCCGAGCAGGACGTTGGTCATCATCGCCCCGGAGGAGGCGCCGGTGACGAACACCCGGCCGGTGTCGGCGTTGTGGGTGCGCACCACGTAGTCGACCATGGAGCGGATGCCGACCGGGTCGCTGCCGCCGCCCCGGCGCAGCGCCTGGGGCGAGGAGACGTCGAAGCACTGGCCGCTGCGGGTGGCGGACGGGTAGATGACGATGAAGCCGTAGCGGTCGGCGAGCTGGGAGAAGCCGCTGCCGGCGTGGAAGGCGGGGCCGGTGCCGGTGCAGTAGTGGTTGGCGACCAGGACCGCCGGGCGCGTGGTGACGCTGTCCGGGACGTACAGGTGCATGCGCAGGTTGCTGGGGTTGCTGCCGAAGTTGGTGACCTCGGTCAGGGTCGCGGCGGCGGCGGGGGGCGCGGCGAGGAGGAGCGCCGCCAGCATCGGCATGACCACGCCCAGCAGGGCGGAGAGCGTCGTGCGGAGCGGGGTGCGCGCCGTGCCCCTTGTTGTGTTGGACACGTCAAAAATCCTTTCTGGACCGTTGCTCGTCGGGGTGGCGCGGCCGCCTGAGCCGCCGGGGCGGCTCCGGGGGCCGTGGTGCGCGTGCTCGTCGACGTGGCGGGAGCGCCGGGCGGGCACCGTCGTGAGGTCTCGCGGCACCGCCCGCGGGGCCGGCTCGGCCGGCCCCGCGGGCGGCGGGTCACTGGAACAGTGTCAGCGGGACGGCCTGGGCCATGGCCCGGGCGCCGGCGTCGTTGGGGTGGAGGCCGTCGCCGCTGTCGTAGCGGGGGTCGAGGCGGTCTGGCTGCCCGGGGTCGCGCAGCGCGGCGTCGAAGTCGATGACGCCGTCGTACTCCCCGCTGGTCCGGATCCAGGTGTTGACCTGCTGGCGCGCCGCCTCGTTCTGGGGGCTGGAGAAGCCGAGGCTGTCGCCGGCGAAGGGGAGGATCGTGCCGCCGTAGACCCGCAGGCCGCGTTCGTGGGCCCGGGCGATCAGCTGCCGGTGGCCGGCGATGATCTCCTCGGCGGTGACGCGCTCCGACTCGGGGGCGACCGTGCCCGGGTGGCCGAGGTCGTTGACGCCGAGCAGGACGACGACGTACCGGGCGCCCGGCTGCGCGGCGACGTCCCGGTCGAAGCGGCGCAGCGCGCTGTGCCCGAAGTAGGCGGCGTAGGCCTCGGCCGGATGGCCGGCCGGGGGGTTGGGGTCGTGCAGCAGGCGGTTGCCACTGATGCCCTGGTTGAGGACGCCGATGCCGGCGGTGCGCGGGGAGCCGCGCAGCCGCTCCGCCAGCAGGTCCGGCCAGCGGTGGTTGGCGTTCACGGTGGTGTTGCCGCCGTCGGTGATGGAGTCGCCGAGGGCGATCACGGCCGCACCGCGGTCCGGCGCGGGGGCCGCGGCGGCGTCGGGCCCGGTCCGGACGCTGACCGTGGAGAGGAAGTACCAGCGGTCCAGGGTCCGGGTCGCCTCGATGTCCTGCCGCGCGGTCACGTTGCCGTCGGCGACGTAGTTGTGCTGGAAGGCGAAGGCGTGCGTGGTGCTGCCGGGCGTGTGGTGCGGCAGGTAGAGGCTGATCACCAGGTCGGCGCCGGCGGGCACCCGGAGGGTCACCGGGTCGCTGAGGGCGGGCGCGCCGGCGGGGATGGTGGTGGAGGGCCGCCCGCCGAAGGTGAGCGGCCGGTCGGTGTCGCGCAGGGTGCGCGCGCCCGCGGCCCGGGTGTCGCGCAGGGCGATCCGCGCCTCGCCGATGACCAGGGGGGTGGTGCCGAACTCGTTGGTCAGCCGCACCCGCACGGCGCCGCCGCCGACGCTGGCGTGGACCACCTGCCGGATGGTCTGGTCCTCGAAGACGGTGGTGTCGCCGGCGGGGACGGTGGTCGGCGCGGTGGCCCAGGTCCCGGTCCAGGCGGTCGCCGCCGGCGGGGTGGGGGTCGGCCGGGTGGGGACGGCCTCGGCGCGGGGCGCGAGCAGTCCGAGCACCAGGAGGCCGGCCAGTGCGAGCAGCGCGGCGGGCGTGTGCCGGAGCGCCGCGGGGCCGAGGGGACGTCCAGTGGTGATGGGTCGCATCCGGGCTCCTCAGCCGCGCCGGGCCGGCAGGTCGAACCGCCAGCCGCGGGAACGAAGGTCGGGGATGATCCGTTCGACGGCGTCGACGGTCGGGGACCGGTCGCCGCCGCCGTCGTGCAGCAGTACGACGGCGCCGGGCGTCACGCCCTCCAGGATCCGGCGGACCAGTTCGTCGGCCGGGGTCGGCTCCCAGTCCGCGACCGCCAGCCGCCAGCCCAGCGGTTGCATGCCGAGGTCGGCCGCCACCGTCCCGGACTGTCCCCAACTGCCGTACGGGGCGCGGAAGTAGGGTATTCGGGCGCCCGGGACGGCGCGGCGGATCGCGGCGCTGGTCTGGAGCAGGTCCGCGCGCACGCGTTCCGGTTCCCAGGACGCCATGTCGTCGTGGTGCATGCTGTGGTTGCACAGGACGTGGCCGTCGGCGGCGATCGCCCGGACGATGTCGGGGTGGGCCAGGACGTAGTCGCCCCACAGGCAGAAGACCGCCTTGACCCGGTGCTGGCGCAGCACCTCCAGCAGGCGGGGGGTGTCGGCCGGGTTCGGGCCGTCGTCGAAGGTGAGCGCCACGGTGTTCCCGCCGCGTCGGGTGGAGTCGACGATGGTGTCGTTGGCGGGCACGGCCTGGGCCGGCCCCGCCAGGGTGACGGCACTCAGGCACACGGCGACGCTCAGCATCAGCGGGACCCAGGAGCGGCGCGGGCGGCGCCCCGGGCGTCGACCGCGGTGGGTGATCGCGCTCACGATCTCTTCCCCTTTCGGGTCGCCCGTGAGCGGCGCCGGGCGCCGTGCCACGGGACGAGCCCTCGAAAGTTTCGTTAAGTATCCGGTAGGTGATGGGACGATAGGTACCGGGAAGAAGGGCGTCAATACCTCTCGCGACGGTCTCCCACACGCCCTGGCGCACGGCCGGGACTGGCCAGGCCAGCCGAAACTTTCCAGCCCTCGTCGGCCGGACGGCGGGCGGCAGCACCCGGGGACCGGCTCGAAAGGTTGCCCGAAGGGCCGGTGGTCCGCCGCTGGGCGCGTTCCTATCCTGCTGCCCCGCTCCGCGCTGGGCACCGCCGGCCAGGCCCCCATGGTCGGCCCCGGCCGTGGCGTCACGCCCCTGCCGAGGAGGAGCCGCAGATGCCGACGCTCAAGGTCGACGACGCCGTGATCGCCTACACCGACACCGGGCCCCCCTCGGGCCGACCCGACGCGCCGACCGTCGTGTTCGGCCACGGACTGCTGTTCAGCGGCTGGATGTTCCACCCGCAGATCGCCGCACTGCGGCGGCGCTACCGCTGCGTGGCGCTGGACTGGCGCGGCCAGGGCGCCACCCCGGCCACCGCCTCCGGGTACGACATGGACACCCTGACCGACGACGCCACGGCCCTGATCAGGGCGCTGGGCGGCGCGCCGGTGCACTACGTCGGCCTGTCGATGGGCGGATTCGTGGGACAGCGCCTCGCCGCACGCCACGGCGGACTGCTGCGCTCGCTGACGCTGCTGAACACCAGCGCCGACGCGGAGGACCCGAGCCGGCTGGGGCGGTACCGGCTGCTGGCCTCCGCCTACCGGGTCGGCGGCATCATGCTGGTGCGCCGCCAGGTGCTCCCGCTGATGTTCGGACCGGCGTTCCTCGGGTCCCGGGGGAGCCGGCCGGTGATCGACGAGTGGACCAGGCGCCTGCGCCGGCCGGGCCGCGCGGGGGTGCGCCGGGCGGTGCTCGGCGTCACCGACCGCGCCCCCGTCCGCGCGGAGCTCGGCAACATCCACCTGCCCACCCTGGTCGTCGCCGGCGCCGACGACCGCGCCCTACCGCCGGCCGAGGCTGAGCGGATCGCGGCCGGGGTCGCGGGAGCACGGCTGGAGACGCTGCCCGCGACCGGCCACAGCAGCACCCTGGAGCGGCCGGACGCCGTCACCGACCTGCTGCGCGACTTCCTCGCCACGGTGGACCGGGGCTGATCCACCGCCGGCGCCGGTCACCGCCCGTTGGCAACCGCGCGCCGACGACCGCGCACCGGGCCGCCGCACGGGGCCCTGCCGGCCCCCGCCCCCGGCCTCCGGCGGGACACGCGCGGGCGCCGGGGCGAGGTGGATCCTCGCCCCGGCGCCCGCACCCGGTGTCGCGGCGGATCACTCCGCCTTGCCGGTGAGCTCGTAGCCCGCCTCGGTGACGGCGGCGGCCACCGCGGCGAACTCCAGCGGCCGGTCGCTGCCGACGGTGACCCGGCCGCTGGACAGCTCGACGTCCACGGACCGCACGCCGTCCAGGGCGCCGACCTCCTCGGTGACGGACGCGACGCAGTGGCCGCAGGTCATGCCGCTGACCAGGTACACCTCACTGATCGGAGCGGCCTCGGCCGCGGGCGCGGCGGTGGAGCAGCTGCCGCAGCAGGACCCGGTCCCGGCGGTGGCGGCGGTCGCGGTGGTCGCGTTCTCGGACATGGCTCTCCTCGTGGTGGCTGCTCGGCGGATGGTCGGGGCGGGCCGTCCCGGGCTTCCGGGGGCCTCGCCTCAGCCCCGAATGTAGTACCCCCTGGGGGTATGTGTAAAGCGCGGTGCGCCGGCGCCGCCGGACGGCCGTTCCCGCCACCGGGTGACACGCGGACCGGACCAGCACATACCGCCCGGGAGTATCCGTAGACTGTGCCGCATGTGCATCACGAGGAGCCCGCGCACCCCGGTGACGCCCGCGCTGACGCGGGCCGCCGGGGTGCTGGCGCTCCTCGTCGGCCTGCTGGGCATGCACGGCCTGGCCGCTCCGGCCGGCTTCGCCACCGAGCGCCACCCCGCCCCCGCCCCGCCTGCGGCGGCGACGGCACCGCTCGATCCGCACGCGCCCGGCCACCGGGCCGGCCGGGCGGGCCCGCCGGACCACCCGGAGGAGCGGCGGGAGGACCACCGCCAGGGCGGCGTCGACCACGCCACGCACGTCGGGCCGAGCTGCCTGGCCCCGGGCGTCGTCGGCGGCCCGGAGCTGCCGGTGCCGGGCCCCGCTCCGCTGTCCGGGACGGGCGGCCAGGCCGCGCCCGCCCACGCCAACCTCGCACCGGCCGGCGAGGCCGATCGGGCGCCTCCCGATCTCGCCGCGCTGTCCGTCCTGCGGATCTAGACCGACGGGTCACCGGGGCCGCGCCACGCCGGCCCCTGCTCCGACACGCCCGCCACCGTCTGGAACGACCTCGCAGGAGAACCATCGTGAACACCCGCAAGCTCGGCATCGTCCGTACCACCGCCCTCGCGGTCGCCGCCCTGGCCACCGCCGGCGCGCTGACCGGCTGTGCCGGCGGGGAGCAGGACACCGCCACCGCCGGCGGCGCCGGCGCCGGCGCGGCGGCCGACCCCAGCGGCTCGGCCACCGTGCCGGCCGGCGAGCACAACGCGGCCGACGTCGCCTTCGCGCAGGGCATGATCCCGCACCACCGGCAGGCCGTGGAGATGGCCGAGCTGGCCGCCGACCGGGCCGCCGACCCCGCCGTGCGCGACCTGGCCGACGCCGTCGAGCGGGCCCAGCAGCCCGAGATCGACACCATGACCGCCTGGCTCACCGCCTGGGGCGAGGACGTCCCCCAGCAGGGCGACATGGGCGACATGGACCACGGCGGCCACGGCGACCACGGCTCGCCCAGCGCGTCCGAGGGCGACGGCATGATGACCGAGGAGGAGATGGCCGAGCTGGAGGCCGCCTCCGGCACCGAGTTCGACCGGATGTGGATGGAGATGATGATCCGCCACCACGAGGGCGCGGTCGCGATGGCCACCACCGAACAGCAGGACGGCGCCTACCCGCCGGCCGTGGAGCTCGCCGGCCAGGTCATCCGGACCCAGCAGGCCGAGATCGACCGGATGCGGCAGATGCTCGACGAGCTCGGCCGGCGGGGCTGAGACACGCGTCGGGGGGCGGCGTTCCGCCGCCCCCCGACGTGGAGGTCCTCAGTGCTCGTGGCCCCCCTCGGCCGGGGCCTCCCCGTGCTCGTCGGCCGCGTGCTCCTCGGCCTCGGACCCGGTCGGTGACGAGCCGTCGGCCGCCGTGGTGGTGAACCGGGCCAGGCGCACCTCGCCCGCGTGCTGGAACTCCAGGAACAGGTGGTAGTCGCCCGGGCTGGGGACCTCCGCCTGGAAGACGATCCGCGGCCCGTCGGGGCCGGTCTGCTCGACCGGGTGGACGTGCAGGTACGCCAGGTCGCCGGCGCGGAGCGCCACCAGGTGGCCGAGCGCGCCCAGGTACGGCTCCAGGTCGGTGACCGGCTCCCCGTCGCGCGTCACGGTGAAGGTCAGCGTCGAGGCGGCGCCCGCCGCCGTCTCCCCGGACAGGGCCACCTCGAACTCCCCCACCCGGGCGGTGCGCACCTGCGCGGAGGGCACGGCGGCGGGGGCCGGTGCTCCGGGGCCGGCGACCAGGAGGTCCGTGGCGAGGGTGAGTTCCCGGGCGGCGCCGGCCGCCGCGAAGTCGGCGAAGACCTTGTAGCCGCCGCCCCGCTCCGGGGTGAACGGCACGCTCCAGGTGCCCTCCGCGTCCCGGACCGGGTGCAGGTGCTGGTAGTCGGCGAGGTCCCGGCTGACCACGATCAGGTGGAGTTCCCGCTCGTGGCGGAGCTCGTAGCGGGTCACCGGGGCGCCGTCCGGCCCGAGCAGCCGCAGCCGCAGTTCCCCCGCCCGTCCCGCGGCGTGGCCCTGGTCCAGCAGTTCGAGGCGGTAGCCGTCCTGGGTCACGGCGAGGCCCGCGGACTGCTCCACCGGCGCCGGGGCGCCGGTGGGGCCCGGACCGGGGTCCGCGGCGTGGCCGGCCGGGTGGTCGGCCTCCGCGCCGGGGGACGCGCTCGGGGCCGGGTCCGCCCGCACCGGGCCGACGGCGTCGCCCACGCCCATCGCCCCCACGAACACCACGGCCAGGCCCGCGACATAGACGGCCACCCTGGTGGCTGTGTTCATGATCGTCCCCCATCTCTTCGGTTTCCGGGCGTCGGGAGTCCCGCGGCCACCGCGGCGGCGGAACGACACTCGGAGGATACCCATAGGGGGTATGGGTGGCAAACGGATGCCGGCTACCCCTGGGGGGTAGGGGGTGTCGCGGGGGTAGGAGGTGTGGCCAGGCTCCGGGGGCCGTCCCGGCACGGGGGCGGCGCTACCCGCGCGAGAGCCGCTCGGCGATCCGCGCGCGCACCCGCTCGGTGAGCTGCGCCAGCGGTTCGGAGGCGGTCGGCCGGGGCGGCTCGGGATCGGTGATCCGCCGCGCGGCCCCGGGGAGTTCGGCGAGATCGGCCAGGAAGCGCTGGCGCGCCACCGACAGCGGGGCGGGCTCACCGGTCCGCCGGCCGTCCCGCATGACGGTCTCCAGCAGCGGCGCGCCGCCGGGCGGCGGGGCCTCCTCCCGCAGGGCGATCACGTCGGCGAACCCCGGGGCGCGGAAGACCTGCTTCGGTGCCGGTGCCGTCACCTTCGCCGAGGACAGCTTCATCACCGGACGGCCGTCGTACTGCACCAGCTTGTAGGCGGAGTCGAGGTAGGGGGCGTCGGCGGACACGCCGACCCGGGTGCCCACGGCGTAGACGTCGATCGGCGCCCCGGAGCGGACCAGCGCGTCGACGGCGTACTCGTCCAGGCTGCCGCTGGCGATGACGCGCACCTGGGACAGCCCGGCCGCGTCCAGGACGCGCCGGGCCCGCACGGCGAGCTCGCCGAGGTCTCCGCTGTCCAGCCGGACCGCGCAGCCGGGGCCGTGGCCGAGGTCGCGCAGCACCCGGGCGGCCACCGCGACGCCGGCCTCGGTGTCGTAGGTGTCCACCAGGAAGGTGACCGGTCCGGGATGGGCGCGGGCGAAGGCGCGGAAGGCCGCCTCCTCACTGGGGAACGTCTCGACGTAGGAGTGCGCCATGGTGCCGGTGGCGGTGAGGCCGTAGGCGGTGGCGGCGGCGACGTTGCTGGTGGCGGCGAAGCCGACCAGGGCGCCCAGCCGGGCCGTCCGCATGCCCGCCTCCACACCGTGGGTGCGGCGCAGCGAGAAGTCCACCACCGGGCGGCCGTCCGCCGCCAGCACGCACCGGGCGGCCTTGGAGGCGATGGTGGTCTGGTGGCTGACCTGGTTCAGCAGGTACGTCTCGACGAGCTGCGCCTGCGGCAGCGGCGCGGTGACCTCCAGCAACGGCTCGCCCGCGAGCACGATCCGGCCTTCCGGCACGGCCCGCACCTCTCCCCGGAAGCGCAGCCCGAGCAGCGGCGCGAGGTCGGCCGAGGGCCGCCCCATGGCGGCGGCCAGGGCGTCGACGTCGGCGGGGCCGACGCGCAGCCGGGCGAGGTAGTCCAGCGCCGACTCCAGCCCGGCGGCGACCAGGAAGCCCCGGTTCGGCGGGAGCTTCCGGACGAACAGGCTGAAGGTGGCCTCCCCGCCCATGCCCTCCCTCAGATAGGCCAGGGCCATGGTGGCCTCGTACAGATCGGTCGTCAGTGCGTCGGAGATCGTGGCATCGGACATCGTGCGTGGGCTCCCTCGCCGCTGGCGGCTACCCCGGCCGCGGGCGGCGAACCGCGGTGCGCGCGGCGAGCCGGACCGGACCGCTTTAGCGCTTAAGGAAACAGTGCGTACCGACTCGTTGACATGAACTCAACGATTCGTGATGGTGGAACTCGGCAGGCACTGGCCCGATCCTTCACCCGCTCCCACAAAACCGCCGCTGACCAGCCAGAATGGTGTCACCCGAGAAGCGGCGGGGTCGCCTGCCCGCCGCGCGACGGACACCCGCCCGCCGGTGTCCGCGCAGCCCGCCGCGCAACTGAAGGGTTTTTGTCATGCCGCCCAGGATTCCCCGCCTCGCCCTGGCCGCGCTCCTCCTCCTTCCCTTGCTCGCCCTCCCGTCGGCATGGGGCCGGGCCCTCGCCGCGGACCCGGCCACGGTCACCACCGGCACGGTGGAGACCGGCAACTACTTCCACGGGGTCAGACCCGACGACGGCGTCCCGGACAACGCCGGCGGTCTGATCCCCTTCACCTCCGGCGAACTGTTCGACCACGACCTGAGCCAGAACGTCGGCTGGCGGGGCAGGGCGGACGCCCCGAAGACCGTCGCGGTCGTCTTCGACCTGCTCAGGGACGTCCCCCTGGAGTCGATCACGCTGCTGAGCAACGCGCCCAACCAGTACTGGGGGTTCGACGAGGCCACCGTCACCTACCGGTCGGAGGCCGCCACCACCTACTCCGTCGCCCAGGTGGCCACCCGCGCCCGCACCGAGCTGAACTACCGGCTGACCGTCCCGATGCACGACCGCTCCGCCCGGTTCGTCCGGATCGAACTGCTGCGCAGGAACCAGTACCTGCACATCCCGCTGACCGAGATCGAGCTGCGGCAGGGCACCGGCACACCCGGAGCGGACCCCGCGCCGCCGCTGACCGCCGAGCAGATGCGCGCCGAACTCGCCCGGTACACCCGGCTCGTCGACCGCTACGGGCAGTACCTCTACCAGGACTGGCCCGGCAAGATCACCTCGGACCAGCAGTTGCGCGACGACGCCGCCCGGGAGGCCGCCCACCTCGCCACGGTCGAGTGGGACCGGAGCCGGTACGACCGCTACGGCGGCCTGCGCCAGCTGGGGAACCACCGGGCCACCGGGTACTTCCGGCTGGAGAAGGTGGACGGCCGCTGGTGGTTCGTCACCCCGCAGGGCCACCTGTTCTTCCTCAAGGGCGTCGACGCCGTCTCCGACCAGGAGTGGGGCTACGGCACCGTCTACCGCAACCCCGACGGCAGCGCCCGGGACGTCTTCGCCGAGCTGCCGGATCCGGACGCCTACGCCCCCGCCTACGGAACCTCCCGGTACGGCGACGTGGTCTCCCTGCTGCGGGCCAACCTGATGCGCAAGTACGGCCCGGACTACCAGGAGGCCTGGCGGGAGGTCACCCGCAGGCGGCTGATCGACTGGGGCTTCAACGCCTTCAGCAAGTGGACCCGCGACCCCGCCATCGAGGCCCCCTACATCGAGCAGGTGACCGTGCCGCCCGACGCGGTGCGGATCCTGTGGGCACCCGACCCCTTCGACCCCGAGTGGCAGGCCAAGCTCGACCGGCACGTCGACGTGACCGCGCTGCGGCACGACCCCTGGCTGATCGGCTACTTCTTCGACAACGAACGCGGCTGGAACCGGGACGTGGTGGCCGAGGCGCTGCGCCGCGACGGCACGCTGCCGGCCAAGCGGGCGTTCTCCGCCTACCTGGCGGACGCCTACGGCGGCGACATCGCCCGGGTCAACGCCGTGCTGGGCACGGCCGCGTCCTCCTTCGAGGAACTGACCGCCACGCCCGTCGACGTCGCCCGCGTCCCCGCCGCCGACCTCAGCGCCTTCATCACCCTGGCGTCCGAGGAGTACTACGCCGGCATCCGCCAGGCCATCCGCGCCGACGACCCGAACCACCTGTTCCTCGGCTCGGCCCTGGTCCCCGGTTGGCGCTCCAGCACCGAGTGGATCGTCGGCGGCAGGGCGCACCTGGACGCCATCTCCCTGGACGTCTACAGCGACAACGCCGGCTACCTCGCGCAGTTCGAGCCGTACGACAAGCCGGTGCTGAACCTGGAGTACTCCTTCAACTGCGCCGGTCGCGGCCTGCGGGCCATCAACGCCGCGGTGAGCTGCGCCGACATCGCCGACCGGGGCGAGAAGTACCGGGCGTTCCTCCAGGCCCAGGCGGCGAGCCCGGTGTTCGTCGGCTCCGGCTGGTTCGTCTACTACGACCAGGCGGTCACCGGCAGGCCCGGCGACGGCGAGAACTACAACTTCGGCCTGGTCAACCAGCAGGACCAGCCCTACACCGAGATGACCGACATCATGCGCGACACCAACCGGACCATCGAGTTCGCCCACCTCGGCGGGGCGTCCGGCTGACGGGCGGTCCCGGAGCGCTCCCCCCACCCGGCCCGCCCCCGCGACGCCCGGCGTCGCGGGGGCGGCACCACCCCGGCCCCGTCCCCCGGGCACGAAGCTCCCCGGCACGAAGCTCCCCGGCAGAAAGCCCACGGCAGAAGACTCCCGGCAGAAAGGCAGGCACCGCGTGAGGCCTCGCACCCGCCCCCAACGGCCCGTCACCGTGGCGGCGCTCGCGCTCTCCCTCCTCCTCCCCACCTCCCTGGCCCCCACCACCGCATCCGCCCTGGCCCCCGGTGGCGGCGCCGCGTCCGCCGCCACGACCCAGGCCGTCCTGGTCAACCAGTCCGGCTACGACGTCGACCGGCCCAAGCGGTTCACCGCGCCGCTCGCCGATGAGGGCAGCCCGTTCACCATCACCCGGCAGGGGAACGCCACGGTGCTGTTCCGGGGCGAGGTGCGCGGCGGGGTCGGCGACTTCACCGCCTTCCAGCCGACCGCGCCCGGACCGTACGTGGTGACCGTCACCGGGAGCGCCGGCACCGGCAGCTCCCACCCGTTCGGCATCGGCCCCTACTGGACGTACCGGGTCTCCCTCCAGCGGGCCGTCGACTTCATGGTGGAGTCCCGCTGCGCCCACGGGGACGCCGCCGCGCTGGTGCACACCGATCCGGCCGGCAACCACTGCAACCGCGGGAACACCGGCGTGGCCTGGCGCGACAGCCACCAGTTCTCCTTCGAGCTCCAGGGGCTGATCCGGCTGTTCCTCACCAACCCGGACGCCTTCACCCGTGCCCCGGCCACCGGCCGCTACGACGGGCTGGCCGTCCCCACCACGCCGGACGCGCCGGAGATCGTCAAACTCATCAACTGGGGCGTGGACCTCTACCTGCAGGGCCGGGTCAACCACGACCTGCTCAAGGAGCAGCTGGCCTGGTTCCTGTACGCCTATCCGCACCTGTCGCGCTGGATTCCGCGCGCGCAGTACGACCGGGCCCGCGACCACCTGGTGCGGCTGTGGGGCGATCCGGCCCGGGACCGGTGGAACTGGTACGACGTCGAGCACAGCGCCGACCTGTTCCAGACCCAGACCGTCATCGGCACCGGCAAGGGCTCCCTCCCGCCCGGCCACTCGATCATCCCCAACCTGATGATGTACGAGGTCGCCCGGAGGGACGGCCTGCCGGACCCCGACCGCTACTTCCGGGCCGCCCACGACCAGGCGGCGTGGATCATCGCCCACCTGGACTGGAACGACCCCGCCACCACCAAGGGCCAGCGGATGAGCGAGCACATCACCGTGGAGGCCCTGGCCTACTTCCTCAAGCGGTACGGCGCCCGGGCCCCGATCGGCCTGCGGGAGAAGATCACCCAGTGGGCCGACGTCGCCATCGCCCGGTCGGACAACATGTGGGACTTCCGCCGCTACTCCGACACGCTGTGGGTCATCCCGCAGTACAACGAGCCGGGCAACGTGGCCGGGTTCCCCGCCGCCGCGCTCGCCGCCGCCCGGGTCCTCGACGACCCGGAGCGGATCGCGGCGCTGCGCCGGATCGCGACGGCCCAGATCGACAACGTCTTCGGGCGCAACCCGGCGGACGCGCACTTCTCGCACGACGCCGCGACCCCCGAGGGCTTCGAGGGCGTGGAGCGCGGCTGGCCGGAGGAGTACCCGCCGGGGCAGGGCGCCGGGGAGCTGGAGGAGGTCCGCGGCGTGCTCGACGGCTCCCCCAAGGAGGCCAGCTACCCCTACGACCCCGCAGCCGACCTCGGGTACACCGAGGGCTGGGTGGCCTTCAACAGCGCCTGGAACGCCAGCCTGTCCCAGCTGGCCAGCGACCAGTCCGTGATGCGCGGCTACCGGGCGGACCGGCTCGGCGCGATCAGCCGGATCGCGGTGGGCGAGGAACTGGCCGTCCGGCTGCGGGCGCCGCTCAACCTCGACGCGGCGACGGCCGAGTCGGCGGTGGTGCGGGTGACCGGCAGCGGCGGCGACGTGGAGACCGTCAGCGTGCGGGAGGCGTCGGCGAGCGCCCTCGACTTCTGGGCGAACCTGCGCACCGGTGCCGGTGCGGCACGGCCGGGCGACGGGATCCTGCAGACCGCCCCCGGCGAGACCATCACGATGAGCTACGGGCTGGACGTCTACCGCACGGCGGCGACCGTCACGGTGGTCGCGCCCACCACCTGACGGCCGCCCACGCCGGTGCCCCCGCGGAGGTCTCGACGCGGGGGCACCGGCGGCGCCCGGCCCGCGCGCCCGCTCAGCCGCCGGCGACCTCCGCCGGCGGCGGCGCCGTGCTGCCCCTGCTGGTGAGGCGGGCCGGCTCGGCGACCGCGGGCGGCACCGGCTCGGAGTGGATCCGGGCCAGCAGCTCCCGCGCGGCGTCACCGCCCATCGCCGGGACGTCGCGGCGCACGGCCGTCAGCGCGGGCCGGACCACCTGGGCCAGCTGGGAGTCGTCCCAGGCCACCAGGGACAGCTCCTCGGGCACCCGCACGTTCATCTCCTGCGCGGTGGAGAGCCCGGCCACGGCCATGATGTCGTTGTCGTAGATGATCGCGGTGGGGCGCTCCGCGGAGCTCAGCAGCCGCCGGGTGGCCCGGGCGCCCTCCTCCCCGGTGTAGTCGGCGTGGATGGTGGGGCACCGCTCCAGCCCGTGCCGCGCGCAGGCCAGCGCGAACGCCTCGTCCCGGGTCCGGGTGTGCACCAGGTGCGGCAGTCCGGCGACCCGGGCGATCCGCCGGTGGCCCAGCGCGTGCAGGTAGTCCACGGTCTCGTGCACCGGGGAGCTCTCGTCGACCGACGGCCCGCCGATCACCACGGCGGGCAGCCCGATGGAGGACAGGACCGGTATCCGCTCGTCGGAGACGTGCACCTCGACCAGGAGGGCGCCGTCGATCCGGCGCTCCGCCCACCAGCGGCGGTAGACGGCGATCTCCGCCTCCTGGTCGTCCGCCATCTGCAGCATCACGGCGTACGAGCGCGGCTTGAGCGCCGCCTCGATCCCGCTGAGCAGCTCCATGAAGAAGGGTTCGGCGCCCAGTATGCTCGGCGGCCGGCACACCACCAGGCCGATCGCGCCGGAGTGCGCCCCGGCCATGGCGCGGGCGGCCACGCTGGGCCGCCAGCCGAGTTCCTCCGCCACGGCCAGGGCGCGTGCCCTGGTCGCCTCGGACACGCCCGGCCGGCCGTTGAGCGCGTAGGAGACCGCGCTCGGGGAGATGCCCGCCCGCCGGGCGATGTCCGCGATGGTCGGCCTCTTCACGACCGGAAGCCTATCCCTTGAGGCCGGTGAAGCTGATGCCTCGGACGACGTGCCGTTGGAAGACCAGGAAGAGCAGCAGCGGCGGCACGACGGCGACCAGCATGCCGGCGATCACCTGGTTCTGCTCCGCCAGGTCGGCCAGCCGGGGCAGCGCCACGGCGAGCGGCTGGGCCTCGGTGTCCGAGATGGCGATCATCGGCCAGAGGAAGTCCTTCCAGGACTCCATGACGGCCAGCAGGGAGACGATGGCCAGGATGGGCCGGGACATCGGCATGGTGATCTGCCAGAACAGCCGCCACGGCCCGGCGCCGTCGACCTGCGCGGCCTCGTGGAGTTCGCGGGGCAGGGCGTCGAAGAACTGCTTCATGATCAGGACGTTGAAGGCGTGCGCCCCGGCCGGCAGCCACACCGCCCACGGCGTGCCGGCGATCGAACCGCCGGTCAGCGGCAGGTCCAGTACGGTCAGGTACAGCGCGACCAGCGAGACCGTGCCGGGGACGAAGAGCGTGGCGAGCACCGCGCCGTAGACCACCCGGCCGTAGCGGGGCCGCAGCACGGACAGGGCGAAGGCCCCGGTGACCGCCACCAGGAGCTGGACGCACCACGAGCCGCCCACCAGCACCACGGTGTTCAGCAGGTAGTGACCGATCCGCAGCTCCGTCCAGGCCGCCACCAGGGTGGACCACTGCGGCTGCGAGGGCCACGGGCGCAGCGGTTCGCGCAGCAGTTCCTGGGTGGGCGACAGCGCGCCCTTGGCCGTCCACAGCAGCGGCCCCAGCCCGGCGATCGCGGTGCCGAGCAGCAGCCCGCCCTGGAGCGCGCGCAGCCCGCGGCGCACGGCCGGGCGCCGCCGGTCGGCGCCGGAGAGCAGGCCGCGGCCGCGGCGTTCGTCGTCGTCGCTCATGAGGGGTTCCACCTCCGGGTGGCGCGCAGGTAGACGGCGGACAGCGCGGCGAGCGCGATCGCCAGCAGCACGCCGAGGGCGGCGGCGGCTCCGTAGTCGCCGTAGACGAAGGCGTACCGGTAGATCAGCAGCAGGATGGTCGTCGTGGAGTCCTCGGGGCCGCCGTCGGTGAGCACGAACGGCTCGGTGAAGACCCGGAAGGTGCCGATGATCTGCAGCAGCAGCATGACCAGCAGCACTCCGCGCAGGTGGGGCAGGGTGACGTGCCACAGCCGGCGCCGGATCGAGGCGCCGTCGATCTCCGCGGCCTCGTACAGCTCGGTGGGGACGGACACCAGCGCGGCCAGGTAGATCAGCACGCTGGAGCCGGCCGCCGCCCAGGTGGCCTGGAGGACCAGGCTCGGCATGGCGGTGGCGGTGGACTGCAGCCACGGGTAGGGGCCGAGCCCGACCAGCCCCAGGGCCTGGTTGAACAGCCCGTAGTCGGGGTCGTAGAACCAGCGCCACAGCAGCACGGCGACCACCGGCGGCACGACCACCGGCAGGTAGACCAGGACCCGGAACAGCGCGCCGAACCGGCGCAGCTCGGACATCACCACGGCCAGGAAGAGCGGCAGCGGGAAGCCGAGGACGAGGGCGAGCAGCACGAACCACACGGTGTTGCGGACGGTGGTGGCCAGCAGCGGGTCGGTCAGCACGTAGCCGAAGTTGGCCCACCCCACCCAGCTCGGCGGGTCGATCAGATTGGTGTGCTGGAAGCTGAGCGTGACGCTGCGCAGGATCGGCCACCAGGCGAAGTACCCGAACACCAGCAGCGTGGGCAGCAGGAACGCCAGCGCGGCGAGGGCGCGGCGGGCGGCGCCGGGGCGGCGCCGGCCCGGGCGGCCGGGGGGCCGGACGTGCGGGCGGGGGCGGGGGTGCCGGCGGGGTGTCGCCGCCGGGCTCCGGGTGCCGCCGCTCACCGCTGGTCCCGCGCCAGCGCGGGGGCGGCCTTCTCCTGCGCCCTGCGCAGTTCGGCGGCCGGGTCGGCGTCCTGGCGGGTCAGCACGGCCTGGACGGCCGCGTCGAGCGCCGCGTACGCCTCCTGCGCGGCCACCGGCGGCTCGGTGACGAACTCCTGCTCGGCCAGGCCGGTCTCGAACGGCCGGAAGTTCTCCACCGGGACGTTGGCGTGCCGCAGTTCGGCCTGGCGCGCCGGTTCGGTGACCTCCGGGCCGTAGAGCGGGACGGTGGGGAAGCCCACCGGGACGTCGTCCGCGGCCAGGGAGGCGGCGACCGTCTCGGCGAAGGCCGGGTCGTACTTGCGCTTGAGGTAGTAGAAGTCGATCCACGCGACCGCCGCGGCGCGCTCCTCGGCGGTGGCCGTGGGGCTGACGACGGCGACGTCCCCGCCGAGCAGGGTGGCGGGCGTGCCGGCGGAGGGCAGCGCGGCCATGCCGTAGGCGGCCGGGTCGCCGCCGTACTGGGTGACGTGCTCGACGTAGAAGCTGGGCGTGGCGACCATCATGGCGACCCGTCCGGCGGCGAAGTCCTTGCCGATGTCGGCGGCGTTGCGCAGGTGCTGGGTGCCCATGGAGGCGTCCTCCCAGCGCATGGCGCGCAGCAGGTCGAGGGCGGCGCGGGCGGGCTCGGTGTCGAAGGTGGCGACGGTGGCGCCGTCGACCTCCTGCTCCATCCGGCCGCCGTGGGTGTAGGTCATCGCGGTGAGGACCCAGCCGCCGGTGTTGTTGGTGGTCGGCATGGCGAAGCCGGCGACCCCGGTGGCCTCCCACACCGCCGCGGCCGCGCGGCGGACCTCCTCCCAGGTGGCGGGGGGCCGCTCCGGGTCGAGTCCGGCCCGGGCGAACAGCTCCCGGTTGTAGACCAGGCCGAGGGCGTACTCGCTGACGGGGAGGCCGAACAGGCGCCCGGAGGGGTCGGTGACCGGGGCGAGCGCGCGGCGGTCGAAGGCGTCGGCGTGCGGCAGGGCGGCAGCCTCGGCGGTGATGTCGGCGATCTGGCCGCGCGCGAACATCCGGGCGGGTTCGGTGAGCGGGACCCGCAGCACCGTCTCCAGCCGGCCGCCGGCGAGCCGGGCCGCGAAGGTCCTCGCCTCCCACTCGGTCTCGGTGGGCTGGACGTCGATGCCCGGGTTCGCCTCCTCGAAGGCGGCGACCTGCTCCAGGAACTGCCGCCGCACGTTCGGCTGGGTGGCCGGCGGAAGACCGGCGACGGTGATCGTGACGTCCCCGGGGGCGCCGCCGGGGGCGGAGGAGCATCCGGTGACGGCGGTGGTGGCGAGGGTGGCGCTCAGGAAACCGACGAGTAAGCCGCGCAGACGTCGTCTCATGGGAACTCCATTGGGTGTGACGGTCCTCACGTGGCGGCCACTATGAATTACCGTTCGCCGCACTGTCAACGGATTCGCTGAAGCGCATAAGTAGAATGACTTCCGGAAACACATGCAGGCCATACCGGTTGACCACCCCCAATTCCGGGGTTACGCTCGGCCACGCTACTGATGCGCTTAAGCAACACTCCGGCGAACCGTGAAGGACCACCCGGACCACGCTCCGAAGGGATGACGCACGGTGCAGCGTGAGGATTACCTGACTCGGCTGGACGCCCGGTACGACCCCGTCGCGCGCATGCCGTGGTGCCGCGCCAGCGGTCCCGGCTACCACACCCGGATCCCCGACGGCACCCCCGCCCACCAGACCCGGGAGGCCGCCGACTACGCGATCGCCCTGCTCCAGGACGGCGGCGCCGAGCGGGTGGCCCGCGCCCACGACGTGCTGACCGCGCTGGTCGACCTCCAGGTCACCGACCCGCGCTCGGAGCACCACGGCATCTGGGGCTGGTTCCTGGAGGAGCCGCCGGAGCGGATGGCGCCGGCCGACTGGAACTGGGCCGACTTCATCGGGGTGCGGCTGGCCCAGGTCCTGGCGGCGCACGGCGACGCCCTCGACGCCCCGCTGCGCGCCCGGGTGCGCGACGCGCTGCGCCACGCGGCGCGGGCGATCGTCCGCCGCGACGTCGGCCCGGCGTACACCAACATCGCCGTGATGGGCGCCGTGGTGACCGCCGCGGCCGGCGAACTGCTCGACGAGCGCGCCCTGCTGGACTACGGGCGGCGCCGGCTGGGCGCGGTGCTCGCGCTCCTCCGGGAGACCGACGGCTTCACCGAGTACAACTCCCCCGCCTACGGCCGCGTGGTGCTGGAGGAGCTGGAGCGCGCCGCCCTCGCCGTCACCGACCCGTCGTTCACCGCGACCGCCCGGACGCTGCGGGAGCACACCTGGGCGGCCCTCGCCGAGCGCTTCCACCCCGGCACCGGACAGCTCGCCGGCCCGGTCAGCCGCGGCTACCACGACTGGCTGCGACCGGAGCTCGCCGACTACCTCGCCGCCCGGACCGGTGCCGCGATCGCCGCCCGGGAGGGCACCGCCACCGAGCCCTCGCTGGTGCCACCGCTGCCCTGCCCACCCGCCGTCGCGCGGCGGTTCCGGGCGCTGCCGGCCGACCCCCTCGAACTGCGCAGCCGCTTCGCCTCCTCCGCCGACACCCCCGCCGGCGGCGACACCGTGGGCACCAGCTGGTTCACCGAGGACGCCTGCCTCGGCTCGGTCAACGAGGAGTTCGCCTGGACGCAACGTCAGGTGCTGCTCGGCTACTGGCGGACCAGCCGGGATCCCGCCGTGCGGCTGCGCGCCCGCATGCTGCTGAACGGGCACGACCTCAGCGCCGCCTGGTGCCGCCAGGTCCAGCACGGCCCACGGGTGCTGTCCGCGTGGTGGCTCAGCTACGACTCCGGGGACTTCCACCCCGAGCTCGACCGGCCCGCCGGCAGCGTCTTCCGGGTGCGCGAGCTGCGGCTGCGGGTCGGCCTGCGCGGCCGCGGGGTGACGGCACGGCCCCTGGGCCGGGGCCGCTTCGCGCTGTGCGCCGGCGACCGGCGGGCCGTGGTGCACACCGCCGACGCGGAGTTCCTGGGCCGAACGGCCTCCTGGCAGGCGGTGGTCGACGGCGACGAGGCACGGATCGAGGTGGTGCTGCACGCCGGCCCGCCCCGCGACGTCGACTTCCACCACGCGCGGCTGCGGGCCGCCTTCGCGCTGGAACTGCTCGCCGGCGGCGAACCCCACCGCGACGCCCCGCTGACCCGCGCCCCCGACGGCGGCACCGACCTGCGCTGGCACTGGGACGACCTGGCCGTCACCGTGCCCGACCACCCCACCCCGTTCCGACGCTGAACGGCGGACGGCCGGCGCCGCACCCTCCCGCCGCCTCCCCGCCGCCGGACGGGCCCGCCGGAGGGCTCGGTAAGCTCCTGGACCGTGCCGCGCGCGGCGTGCGGCACGGTCGTCGAGGAGCGTGCGGTGCCAGCGGAGCCGGGAACCAACCAGAGCGTGGAACGCGCCGTGGCCGTGCTGCGCGCCTTCGGCCCGGACCGCCCCCAGCTCCGCGTCTCGGACGTGGCCCAGATCGTCGGACTGGGCACCTCCACGACCTCCCGGCTGCTGGCCACCCTGGAGCAGCTCGACCTGGTGGAACGGGATCCGGTCAGCGCCCTGTACCGGGTGGGGCTCGGGGTGCTGCCGCTGGCCGCGGTCGCCGTCAACCAGCATCCGGTGCACCGCGCCTCCCGCATGGTGCTGCAGGAGTTGGCCGCCCGCACCGGCCTGGGCGCCAACGCGGCCGTCCGCCGGGACGACCAGCTGATGTTCCTGTGCAACTTCGAGGGCCCCCGGGCGCCGAAGGCGTACACCCAGGCGGGACACACCGCGCCGCTGCACGCCACCGGGATCGGCAAGTGCCTGCTGTCCGGGATGTCGCCCGGGGAACGCCGCGCGCTGCTCGGCGCGGAGCTGCCCGCGCACACCCAGCACACCGTGACCTCGCACGAGGCCCTGGACGCCGTGCTGGAGGAGATCCGGCGCGCCGGCTACGCCGTCGAGGAGGAGGAGCGCGCCCTCGGCCGGGCCTCGGTGGCCGCCCCGGTGGTGGACTCCGGCGGCGCGGTGGTCGCCGGGGTGTCGCTGTGGGGGCCGGCCTCGGTGCTGAACGAGCCGCGGCGCCGCGCGGAACTGGTCCGCGAGGTGATCGAGGCGGCGGACGCGATCAGCCAGGCGCTCGGCGCGCACTGACCGGCCGCCGGCCCGGGTCCACCGGTCCGGGGCGGGAGCGCTCGGACGGCCGCGCACGGTCAGGCGGAGTAGGCCCGGACGGCGAACAGGTGCGCGTGCCGGGCGCCGTGGGTGGCCTCCACCACCACCCGCAGCCCGTCGGTGCGCACCGGCTCGGCGAGGCGGTGCACGACGTGCCGCCGGCGGTTGCCCCGGCCGGTCAGGACGGTGCGCCAGCCGCCGTCGGCGGTGCGCGCCTCGATCCGGTAGTCGCGCACCAGCTCCGGCATGACCTCGAACGGGGTGCGGTGCCGGTGCAGGTTGTTCAGGTACTCGTCCACGTCGTCGTCGAACACCAGGTGCACGGTGCCCAACCGCACCTCGGCGTCCCAGTCGAGCTGGAGGTGCTCGCCGACCCGCTCCGGGTCGGCCACCGCCGCGGAGGACCACATCTGCGGGCCGCCGTAGGGGCGTTGGTAGCCGCCGACGGCCTTCTGCGGTGCGAAGGCCTCGGTGGCCGGGGCGGCCCGGAAGCAGAACGAGCGGCGGCGAAGCTCCCGGGCGGACCACTGGAGCACCCGCTGCCCCTCCTCCTCGGGGATGTCGTGGTCGACCGCGGCGTCGCCGGGCGCCCGGTGGCGCAGGGCGAGCACGCCGGCGCGGCGGACGTCGGCCAGCGCCAGCGCCACGCCCCGGTGGGCCCGCACGATCAGCACCGCGTTGCCGGGGTGCTCCGGGTGGTGGTCCAGCCGCACCCGGACCCAGTGCCGGCCGCCGGGCGGCACCGGGGCGGTGCGGGTGAGCAGGTGGTTCACCGGGACGCCGTTCTCCGGCAGGCCGGTGTCCCACAGTTCCACGGTGAGCTCGGCGCCGTCCGGCAGGTCGGTGGAGGCGAGCAGCTCCACGGCGTCCAGGCGCGGGTCGACCGGGAGCAGCAGGCCGACGTCGCGGGTGAGCGGACAGGGCGTCACCTCCGCCCCGGTGGGTCCGGCGGGTCCGGTGGGGTCGGTGGGGTCGACGTCCAGCGCGCGCAGGGTGGAGGAGGCGGTGACCCGGGCGGCCCGGGCCAGGTCGTCCGGGTCGGTGTTGGCCACTCCGAGCACCGAGGCGTCCTGGCGCAGCAGGGTGCGGTGGACCAGGTCGAGGTGGTCGGTGGCCAGGGCGCGCGGGGTGAGGCCGTGCTCGACGCAGAGCGCCGCGGCGGTTCCGGCCGCCTCGCCGACCACGGCGCAGGTGGCCATCACCCGGGTGGCGCCGAAGGCCACGTGGGACGCCGAGATGTCGCGGCCGGCGAGCAGGAGGTTGCCGACGTTGACGGAGTACAGGCTGCGCAGCGGGATGTGGAAGACGCCGTCCGCGTACCGCTGGCGGGCGCCGGGGGTGGCGGCGTACATGCCCTCGACCGGGTGGAGGTCGATCGACCAGCCGCCGAAGGCGACCCGGTCGGGGAACCGGCGCTGGCTCAGGATGTCGTCCTGGGTGAGGACGTGGTCGCCGACGAAGCGCCGGTACTCGCGCTTGCCGGGCACGGAGCCGACCCACTCCAGGGTGAGGGTGTCGGCGTCGAACTCGCCGGAGTTCTTGATGTGGTCCCACACGCCCATGACCACCGACCACAGCTCGTCGCGGATCCGCTCGTTGTCGTGGACGACGTCCATGCCGCCGCCCCACTCGATCCACCAGTAGTCGCAGCCGTTGTCGCCGGTGCGCAGGACGCGGTTGCGCAGGATCGGGGTGGTGGCGAGGTCCTTGGTGTAGGAGGGCGGGACGAACTTGACGGGGTGTCCGGCGTCCCTGGTGTAGAAGAGGATGGTCGACCCGAGCAGTTCCGCGTCGGCCCGCTCCGGCGCCCAGGACTCGCCGTACTCGGCGCGGGCCTCCCGGCCGATCCGGTGGCGAGCGCCGGCCAGGTGGCCGACCAGGCCGTCGCCGGTGCAGTCCAGGAAGACGTCGGCGGTGAAGGTGGTCAGGAGCTCGGAGCCCGTCGTCCATCCGGTGACGGAGTGGATGGTCCGGTTCTCCTCCGGGCCGCCCGCCGCCACCTCGCGGACGTCGGTGTTGAGGTACAGGGCGATGTTGGGCTCGGCCAGGACGGCGTCGAGCACGACCTGGTCCCAGTAGTAGGGGTTGCCGTCCGGGTTGCGGTACTGGTTCTCGGTGTAGAGCTCGCCCATGATCCCGGTCTCCCGGGCGAAGCGGTGCACCCCGTGGGCGGTGGCCCCGCAGACCCACACCCGGACCTCGCTGCTGGAGTTCCCGCCGAGCACCGGACGGTTGTTCACCAGCGCGACGCGCCGCCCCAGGCGGGCCGCGGCGATCGCGGCGCAGACGCCGGCCAGGCCGCCTCCGACCACGGTGATGTCATGGCGAACCGTTTCTTCTCTCACGGCGTGCGTGCTCCTTCCCGACCGCGGCGCGGGCGGTGGTGGGTGGCGGGCCGGACGGCGGGTCGGCGGGCGACCGCCGCGTGCACGGGGGAAGTTGACGGCACATCCGGCCCTCTCACAGGGACGTGATCCCACATTGTGCATCCCCTATGCAACATATGGAAACGGGTCTACATTCGCCGCACAGCAGGGCAGCTCCCGCGGCGAGGCTTCCGCCCGTCCGCGCGCGAGCCGCCGCCCGGGCGGCGTGGCGCCCTGCGTGGACCCAGGGGAGGACACGTGGCCAGCAGCAGACGACCGCGGCCGGGAACCGCCGAGACCCGCGCGCCCGAGCGCGGGCCCGGGACCGGGGCCGCCTCGCCGCGGACACCGGAGCAGCCGGCGGATCCGGTGCCGGCGGTGTCGGTGGAGCCGGTGGAGCCGGTGGAGCCGCGCACCCTGCGCCGGGTGCTGGTCGCGGCGGGGGTGGGGCACTTCGTCGAGTGGTTCGACTTCGGCATCTACGGCACCCTGGCCGTGATCCTGGCGCAGAACTTCTTCCCCTCCGACAACCCCCAGGCGTCCCTGCTCGCCTCGTTCGCCGCCTTCGGCGCCGGGTTCGTGATGCGCCCGCTGGGCGGGATGTTCTTCGGCTCGCTCGGCGACCGGCTCGGCCGGCAGCGCACCCTCGCACTGGTGGTCCTGACCACCTCGGTCGCCACCCTGGCCATGGGGCTGCTGCCCACCTACGCCACCGCCGGCCTGCTGGCCCCGACACTGCTGGTCCTCGCCCGCCTGGTGCAGGGCTTCGCCGCCGGCGGGGAGACGGCCGGCGCCACCGCGCTGGTGGCCGAGTACGCCCCGGTGCACCGCCGCGGCTTCCTGGCGTCGTGGCTCGACACCACCGGCTTCGCCGCCTTCGTCGCCGGCTCCGGCCTGGTGCTGCTGCTCACGGCCACGCTGGGGGACGCCATGGACGCCTGGGGCTGGCGCGTCCCCTTCCTGCTGGCCGCGCCGCTGGGCCTGGCCGGCATCTACCTGCGCACCCGCCTGGAGGACACCCCGGACTTCCGGCGTCTGAAGGAGGCCGGCCGGACCCCCGCCGCGCCGATCCGGGAGAGCCTGCGCACCACCTGGCGGGCCATGCTGTTCTGCGTCGGGTTCATGCTGATCAAGTCGGTCGGCCACTGGTCGCTGCAGACCTTCATGCCGAGCTACCTGCAGAACACCCTCGGCTTCGAGCGGGTGGCCGCCTTCGGCGTCACCACCCTGGGCCTGTTCGCCGTCGCCGCGATGGTGCCGTTCATGGGCGCGCTCTCCGACCGCGTCGGCCGCAAGCCGGTGATGCTCTCCGCCTGCGCCGGCTTCGTCGCGCTGGCCTGGCCGGCCTTCTGGCTGATGTCCCGCGGCGACGCGGTCCTGGCCTGCCTGGCCATGGTGGCGCTCGGCGTCTGCATGGCCGCTTTCGACGGGGCGAGCGTCGCCGCCATCGCCGAGCTCTTCCCCACCCGGCTGCGCTACGGCGCGATGGCCGTCGCCTACAACGTCGCCACCGCCCTCTTCGGCGGCATGACCCCCTACTTCGCCACCTGGCTGATCGGCTCCACCGGGTACGACCTGGCCCCCGCCTTCTACGTGATGCTGATCGCCCTGGTCTCCCTGCTGACGATCCTGCGCACCCGGGAGACCGCCCGCACCCCGCTGGTCACCTGACCCGCGCCGACGAGGCCGGCGCCCGGCCGGCCGGGGCTCAGAACCGGTAGCGGAGCAGGCGCATCATCCGCCGGCCGCCGGGGAGGAGGCCGACCACCCGGAGCAGGGCGCGGTGGCCGAGCGGGAGCCGCTCGCCGCCGGGCAGCGTGAAGACGGAGAGCGCGGCGACGCAGCGCAGGCGCGGGCTGACCCGCTCCAGCTCCCGCGGGTCGTCGACGCCCCAGTGGAGGGTGGCGCCCGCGCTGCGGAGGGTGGCGTTGAGCCTCTGCAGCCGGATGCCGAACCGGCTGATCACGTCGAACGCCAGCTCCCCGCCGGGGAAGTGGTCCACCAGCCGCCGGACCAGCCGGATGCCGTCCTCGGCCGTCAGGTACATGGTCAGGCCCTCGGCGACCACCAGCACCGGCCGGTCGGCGGGGACGCCGGACAGCCACTCCGGGTCGGTGACCGAGGAGGGGATCATGGTGTAGCCGGCGCGGGACGGGTAGAGGCGCCGGCGCAGCTCCATCACCTCGGGGTAGTCGACGTCGTACCAGCGCACGCCCGGCCCGGGATCCAGCCGGTACACCCGGGTGTCCAGGCCGCAGCCGAGGTGGAGGACGGTGGCCTGCGGGTGGGCGGCCAGGAACTCGGCCGTCCAGGCGTCCAGCTGCCTCGCCCGCATGGCGACGCCGGGCGCGTTGCCCGGGGTCACCCGGGTGCGGCGGAAGTCGTAGTCGATCCGGCGGACCGTCTCGGCGGCCATGGTGTCGCCGAGCACCGGACTGGCCGACTCGGCGTCCAGCGCACGGGCGTGGAGGGTGGCGAGGAGCGTCTCCTTCGTCCCGGTCAACCGCACCCTCTCGGCGTCCATGGGCTCATCCTAGTTCGATCTTCAGAATTTTGTAAATCCACACAAGAGAATGAACCCGCTCCGTCGGCGGCCTCCTGTAGCAGAACAGGGCGTAGCGCGGAGGCTGTTCGCCGCCCCGTTCCCTCCTTCGGGTTAATCCCCCGATGAGCGCCACCCTCGCCCGCCGGAACGACTGGATGATCTTCGTCGTGAGGTGTCGCGGGCGAGCCGGGGTGGTCCGGCGGGTGGGGGCCGTCGTGGGGACGTCCGTGCTGTGCTGCGCGCTGCTCGGCGTCTCGGGCAACCGCCCGGACCCGGCCGACACCCACGCGGTCACCGCCGACACGGACGGTACCCACGCGGCCGGCCACGCGGGCCGGCCGGCGGAGGGCCTCGGCGTGAACGTCGTGCTGTGCGTGTGGCCGTGGCCCTGGGGCTGGGGGACCGAGGTCGAGGTGGACGTGTCGACGGGGCCGGGCCGGCCGCCGGCGGTCGCCCCGGCGGACCACCACCACCCGGAGTGCCCGAAGCCCCCCTCGGTGCCCCCACGCCCTCCGCTGCCCACGCCCGCCAAGCCGTCCCCGCCCGTCAGCCCCACGCCCTCCCCCACGCCGACGCCGCCCCCCACCACCCCGCCTCCGCCGTCACCGCCGCCGCCTCCTCCGTCTCCGCCGCCGGAGACCACACCGCCCCCCGCCACCGCCCCCGCGCGCCCGCCCACGGCGACGAGCGCGCCGCCGGCCCAACCGTCGCCGCCCCCTCCCCCGGCGGCCCGCACCCTGGTGCCGCCCACGCCGGCGCCTCCACCACCACCGGCCGCCGCCCCCTCACCCCCGACGACGGCGCCGGCCGAGCCCTCCCCTCCGGCGCCGCCCACGGCGACGCCCAGCCCCGCGCCGGAGTTCCCCGTGCCGTACGCCGCCGCCGACCCGCCGCCGGCCCCGGCCGGCCGCTCCACGCTCACCACCATGCTGCTGGTCACCGTGCCGGCGGTGGTGGCCGCCGCGGTTCTGCGCCCGCGCTCGCGGCCCGGCGGCGGCGCCGGGCGCGGCCGCTGACCCGGCGTCGCCGACCCCACCGCGCGCCGCCGACCCGGCCGGGCCGGCGGGGCGCACCCAACGTCGTGACCGAAGTCGTCCAGGACCGTACGGGAGCCGAACGTGTCGGAATGGGTTGCCCTGGGGGTCGCCATGCTGGCGGCCTGTGCCGTGGTGATCGTGGTGGTCGTGCTCAGGCAGCGCCGGATCGGGGAGGATGACGACCCGTCGGAGACCCCGGACGTCATCGAGTACATGACGATGATGATCGGCGTGGTCTACGCCATCGTCCTCGGCCTGGCGATCGCCGGCGTCTGGGAGGCGCGCGGCGCGGCGCAGGACAGCGCGCTGCGCGAGGCGCAGGCGCTGCACGAGGTCAGTGCGCGGGCGGAGGTCTACCCGCCCGAGGTCCGCGACCGCGTCCAGGCCGCGGTGGAGGGCTACGTCTCCTATGTGGTGGAGACCGAGTGGGCGTACATGACCGAGCACGACGCCCTCTCCCCGCGCGGCGCCGAACTGCTGGACGAGGTGCGGCACGCGGTGATGGACCGCGCGCCGGCGAACGAGGTGGAGAGCCACGCGTACCAGGCGATCCTCGACCAGGTGGCCGCCGCGGACTCGGCTCGCGCTTCCCGGGGGCAGAACGTGGGGCCCACGATGCCGGGCGTGGTGTGGTTCGGGCTGGTCGTCGGGGCGCTGGTGGCCGTGGGCCTGGTCTTCACGCTGCAGATCCGCCGCTCGGCCCGCGAACTGCTGCTGGCCGGGCTGTTCAGCGCGCTGATCGCCTTCATCCTCTTCCTGGTGTGGGCCTTCGACGACCCGTTCGGCAGGGACATCGGCGTGGACAGCCAACCGTTCCTGGACCTGTTCCCGGGCCTGCCGGCGTCCCCGTCCTCCTAGCGCGGACGGGGACGGCCGCCCAGCCCCCCGCCCGCCACCGCAGGCAGCCGCCGCGCCTCCCCAAACCCCCCTTGGGGGGCCGCGAGACCCCCTTCTTCAGGATCCCATGGGGGGATCACGCGGCGCAGCCCCCTACCTGCCGCCTGTGGATAACTTCCGGTCGGTGGCGGTGTCAGTCCCGGTGGCGGTGGCGGTGTCAGTCCCGGTGGCAGTGTCAGTCCCATTGGCGGTGCCGGTGGCAGTGGCGGCGGCAGTGGCGGTCGCGCCACCGGCGTCGGTCGCGGCGTCGGCGTCAACGGCGCCACCGGCATCGGTCGCGGTGCCGGTGGCGCCGCTGGTGCGGGTGGCGCTGAACCGGGCGGCGGCGACGAAGACGGTGGACAGGGCGATCACGGCGCTGAGGACCACCATCCCGAGCCGCAGGTCCCCGGTGGCGTCCCGGGTCGCGCCGACCACCACCGGGCCGACCACCCCGCCGAGCAGGCCCACACTGTTGATCAGCGCGATCCCGGCGGCGGCCCCCCGGCCGGCGAGGATGGAGGCGGGCAGCGTCCAGAACGCCGGCTGCGCCCCGGTGGCGCCGAACGTGGCGACGGTCAGCGCCACCAGCCCCCACACCGGCGGCAGCACGGCGATCCCGAGCACTCCCACCACGCCCAGCAGCAGCCCGGCCATCACCGGTCGGCGCAGGTCGCGGGCGCGGTCGCTGGCCCGGCCGATCACGAACAACCCGACCGCCCCGGCGGTGAACGGGATGGCGGCGAGCAGTCCGACCGCGGTGGGGCGGAGGTCGCCGACGCGTTCGATGATGTCGGCGACCCAGAACAGCACCCCGTTGGTGCCGAACTGCCACAGGAAGCAGGCCACGGAGAGCCACCACACCCGCCAGTCGCGCAGGATGCGTCCGAGCGTCGACGGTCCGCGCTGCCGCTCGATCGCCGCCCCCTCCGCGGCGATCGAGGCCTCCAGCGCGGCCGCCTGCTCGGCCCTCAGCCAGCGGGCGTCGCCCGGCCGGTTGGGCAGGGCGCGCAGCGTCCACAGGCCGATCAGGATGGCGGGGACGCCCTCGACCAGGAAGACCCACTGCCAGCCCTCCAGCCCGGCCAGGCCGTCGAGTTCCAGCAGCAGGCCGGAGAGCGGACCGCCGAGGACCGCGGCGATCACGATGCCCAGGAACAGCCGGGCGTTCGCCCGCCCGCGGTCGGCGGCCGGGAACCACTGGGTGAGCAGGTAGACGGCGCCGGGCAGGAACCCCGCCTCGGCCACCCCGAGCAGCAGCCGCAGGACGAGCAGCGAGGGCGCGTTCCAGACGAAGGCGGTGGCCGCCGAGACGATCCCCCAGGTGATCATGATCCGGGCGAACCAGACCCGGGCGCCGACCCGGTACAGGATCAGGTTGCTCGGCAGCTCGCACAGCGCGTAGCCGAGGTAGAAGATCCCGGAGGCCAGCCCGAACATGCTCGCGGAGAGCGCCAGGTCCTCGCTCAGCTGCGTCTCGGTGAAGGTGATGTTCATCCGGTCGATGAACGAGATGCTGTACATCAGCACCAGCGCCGGCATGAGGTGACGCATCGCGGCGTTCACCCCGCCGCGCAGCGTGGACGGGTCGACCGCCGGCGCCTCGTCCCGGGCAGCCGCCGTCATGGGGCGGTCACGCCCTCGTCCACCACGACCATGCGCACCACGCCCCCATCGATCGTGCCAGCCACGGCGGCTCCCGAGGATCGGAGATACATCCATGTATTGGATACGTTGGTGTATCGTGAGCTGCATCACACGGGCTGTCAAGACAGACGGACCGTCAAGAAAGGAGGGGCATGCGGAAGGCAGTGACCCGGCGCCGCCCCCGGACCCAGGCGCGCCTGCTGGAGGCGGCCCTGCGGGTGTTCGCCGACCGCGGGCTGTACGCGGCGACGATCGAGGACATCTGCAACGAGGCCGGCTTCACCCGGGGCGCGTTCTACTCCAACTTCCGCACCAAGGACGAACTCTTCGTCGCCCTCTTCGACCACCACGGGCAGCGCCTGATCGAACGGATGGAGGCGCTGGTCGACGAGGCCGAGGCCGCGGAGGCGGTGGACCGGGTGCTGGCCTACCTCTCCGATCCGGACGAGTACGAGCGGCGCTGGTTCCTGGTCTCCTCGGAGTTCACCCTCTACGCGATCCGCAACCGCCAGGCCGCGGAGGTCCTGGCGGAGCACGACCGGCTGCTGCGGGAGGCGCTCGTGCGGCTGCTGGAGAAGGTGTTCGCCCGTCTCGGCCGCCGGCCCACCGCCGATCTGGACGAACTGGCCCGGCTGCTGGTGGCCATCGCCGAGGGCGCCACGGCGCAGTCGTACGTCGAGCCGGTGGCGCTGCCGCACGGCCGTCTGCACCGCACCTTCATCCCGGGCCTGCTGCACGCCTTCTCCACGCCGGCGTCCGACGCGGAACCGCTGCCCGCCCAGCCGGGGCGCAGCGGCTGACCGGAGGGGGGCGCACCGCCCCGGTCGAAGAGGGCTCTGCGCCCGGCCGGGAATCACCCTTGCCCGCTGCCCCGTGGTTTGGTACTAATTCCTCAGGGGAAGATCCGGTTCATCACGGATCCCGCGCGAGTGGTCTTCTACTGACCCGCGCCATCACTCGGTCAGGCTTCTGACGCCGGCCGGTTCACGTCATACCCGCGCATCGTTCCAAAAGCCCGTCGTCCCCGGCGGGGGTGGCGCGCCAGCTCACCCCCGAAGCACGGGTGTCCCCCACCGCGGCGCCGTGTCGCCGCGTGTTCGTCAGGCGTGCCGCGCACGCCTTCCCCCCGTTCCCCCGACGCCCATCCCGTCCCGTTCCGCACCACAGGAGATCCCACGATGAGCGACACCCTGCAGGTCGAACTGACTCCGCGTCAGTCACGTTCCGGCGCCGCGGCCGACGCCCGCCCTCCCGGTCGCCGGCAGCGCGACCGGACCCGCCGGAGCACCCGTGCCACCGCACCGCTCCCCCGTGCCGCCGCGGGCACCGGGGCGAACGAGCCGGCGGCGGACGAGGAGGTGCTGACCTCGGTGGCCGGCATCCTGGACGTCCAGGACAACCAGGCGTTCGTGCGGACCTCCGGCTACCTGCCGGGGCCGGACGACGTGTACGTCTCCCCGGCGCAGGTGCGCGGACACGGGCTGCGCAAGGGCGACGCGATCACCGGCGCGGTGCGCCGGCCGCGTGAGGGCGAGCGCCGGGAGAAGTGGGGCGCGCTGGTGCGGCTGGACTCGGTGAACGGCATGGAGCCGGAGCAGGGCCGGCACCGCACCGAGTTCGGCAAGCTCACTCCGCTGTACCCGCAGGAGCGGCTGCGTCTGGAGACGGATCCGGGTGTGCTGACCACGCGGATCATCGACCTGATCGCGCCGATCGGGAAGGGGCAGCGCGGTCTGATCGTCTCGCCGCCGAAGGCCGGCAAGACGATGGTGCTGCAGGCGATCGCGAACGCGATCACCCACAACAACCCCGAGGTGCACCTGATGGTCGTCCTGGTGGACGAGCGTCCGGAGGAGGTCACCGACATGCAGCGGTCGGTGAAGGGCGAGGTCATCTCCTCGACCTTCGACCGGCCGGCCCAGGACCACACCACGGTGGCCGAGCTCGCCATCGAGCGCGCCAAGCGGCTGGTGGAGCTGGGCTGCGACGTGGTGGTCCTGCTGGACTCGATCACCCGTCTGGGTCGTGCCTACAACCTGGCCGCCCCGGCCTCCGGCCGCATCCTCTCCGGTGGCGTCGACTCCGCGGCCCTCTACCCGCCGAAGCGGCTGCTGGGCGCGGCCCGCAACATCGAGAACGGCGGCTCGCTCACCATCCTGGCGACCGCCATGGTGGACACCGGCTCCCGGATGGACGACTACATCTTCGAGGAGTTCAAGTCCACCGGGAACATGGACCTCCGGCTGGACCGGCGGATCGCCGAACGGAGGATCTTCCCGGCGGTCGACGTGATCTCCTCCAGCACCCGCCGGGAGGAGATCCTGGTCGGCGGCGAGGAGCGGGTGCTGATGGAGCGGCTGCGCCGCACGCTGCACGGGCTCGACCCCCAGCAGGCCGTCGAACTGCTGCTCGGCAGGCTGCGGGAGACCGGGAGCAACGCCGAGTTCCTGCTCCGGCTGCGGACGGACCCGCTCCGCCCCCGGCCGCACCGCTAGGCCCCGCCTGCCGGCCTCCGGGGCCCCGGCTGGCGGGCGGTGGGGGCCGGTGGGAGCGGGACGGTGGCCCGCACCTCGCCGTCGGCCTCCTCCCGCAGCTCGGCGCCGGCACGGCGCAGCAGGCGCCGGGCGGCGACGTTCCGCACGGTCGTGGAGGCGTCGAGGCGCCGGGCGCCGGAGCGGGCGGCCTCGGCCAGCAGCAGCTCGGCCACCCGGCCGCCGATCCCCCGCCCCCGGTCCGAGCGCCCGATCCAGACGCCGGTCTCCAGGGCGGTGCCCTGTTCCTCCGCGCGCAGCCGCGCGGCGCCGGCGACCCGGCCGTCGACCACGACCAGATAGGTGGTCTCGACCGGCGGGCCGGTGGTCACCAGGGCGCGGGAGCGGTGGAAATCCAGGAAGGCCCGCCGGCGGGCCGGTGTCCACCCGGGCGGGGCGCCGTCGTCCGGGACGGGCATCACCTCGGCGGGATCGGCGTCGGCGACGGCGCAGGCCAGCAGGGCCGGCAGGGTCTCCTCGTCGAGCACGCGCAGACGGACGTCGGGATCGGCCATGTGCGCCAGCATGCTCCCAACCGCGGCGCCGCGCCACGGGGTTTCGCCGGTCGTCGGCGGCCCGGTGCGAGTCCACCTCCGCCCCGCCCGCGTGGCGGCGGCCCGGGGCCCGCTGCGCCCGGTCGAACGGCTTCTTCGAGAATTGGTGGTGCACGGGGGCGTCGTGGTCGCCGTGGTGCCGGCCGCGGCGCGGCCGGCGATGATCGTGCCGGGCCTCGGGCAGGACCGAGGAGTGACGACGAGGAGATCGCATGTCCGTGCTCTTCCCCGCGCTGCGCGCGGCGGCGTCCGCGCCGGCGGCCCCGGGCCGGGACGCCCTCCGCTTCGGCGACCGCGCCCTCGGCTACGCCGAGCTGGCCGCGGCCGGCACCGCGCTGGCCGGACGGCTGGCGGGCGAGCGCCGGGTGGCCGTGTGGGCCACCCCGTCGCTGGAGACCGGCGTCGCGGTGGTCGGGGCGCTGCTGGCGGGCGTGCCCGCGGTGCCGGTCAACCCGAGGATCGGCGGGCGCGAGCTGGCGCACATCGTCGCGGACAGCGCGCCCTCGGTGGTGCTGGCCGAGCCGGGCGTGGAGCTGCCGGCCGTCCTCGCCGGCCTGCCCCGGGTCGACGTCGACCCCGCCGCCACCGGCCCGGCGGGCGGCGCCTTCCCCGAGGAGCCGGACGACGAGGCCGCCGCGCTGGTCATCTACACCTCCGGGACCACCGGCCCGCCCAAGGGCGTGGTGCTGCCGCGCCGGGCGGTCGTCGCCACGCTGGACGCGCTCGAGGAGGCCTGGGGGTGGACCGGCGAGGACGTGGTGGTGCACGCGCTGCCGCTGTTCCACGTGCACGGCCTGATCCTCGGCGTGCTGGGTCCGCTGCGCCGCGGCGGCACCGTGCACCACCTCGGCCGCTTCACCACCGAGGGCGTCCGGGCGGCACTGGCGGCCGACGGCACCATGCTGTTCGGCGTGCCGACGATGTACCACCGGCTGGCCGGCGCGGTCGGAGAGGATCCGGCCCTGGCCCGCGCGCTGGGCGGCGCCCGGCTGCTGGTCTCCGGGTCGGCGGCGCTGCCGGCGTACGACCACGAGCGGATCACCGCGGCGACCGGTCAGCGGGTCGTCGAGCGGTACGGGATGACCGAGACGCTGATGAACACCAGCGTCCGACCGGACGGCGGGCACCGGCCCGGCACGGTGGGGGTGCCGCTGCGCGGCGTCGAGCTGCGGCTGGTGGACGAGTCGGGGGCGGTGCTCCCGGGCCGCGACGGCGAGACGGTGGGCGAGATCCAGGTGCGCGGCCCGAACCTGTTCACCGGGTACCTGGGCCAGCCGGAGGCCACCGCCCGTGCCTTCGACGGCGGCTGGTTCCGCACCGGCGACATGGCGATCCAGGACCCGGACGGGGCGGTGCGCATCGTCGGCCGCCGGGCCACCGACCTGATCAAGTCCGGCGGCTACAAGATCGGCGCCGGGGAGATCGAGAACTGCCTGCTCGGGCACCCGGGGGTGGCCGAGGTGGCGGTCACCGGGGAACCCGACGAGGACCTCGGGGAGCGCGTGGTGGCCTGGGTCGTGCCGGGGCCGCAGCGCCCGCCGGCGGGGGAGCTGATCGACCACGTGGCCCGGCAGCTGGCCCCGCACAAGCGGCCCCGGGTGGTGCGCTTCCTGGACGAGCTGCCCCGCAACGACATGGGCAAGGTGCTGAAGCGGGCGCTGCGGTGAGCGGGGCGGAGCGGGACGGCCGACGGCCGGCGGCGCGGGCGGTGATCGCCGCGGTGGCCGACGACTTCGCCGAGCTGCCGGCCCCGCCGGCCGCGCCGCGCGGCGCCGACGGCCCGATCGGCTGGCCCGGGTACGGCGAGGCGCACGCGCGCGCCCGGGAGCGCACCGGCGAGGAGGAGTCGGTGGTCTGCGGTGTCGGCCGGGTCGCGGGCACCGAGGTGGTGCTGATCGGCTTCGAGTTCGGCTTCTTCGGCGGTTCGCTGGGCGAGCGCACCGGGGACCGCCTGGAGGCCGCGTACTCCCACGCCCGGGAGCGGCGTCTGCCGGTGGTGTCGCTGGTCGCCACGGGCGGCAGCCGGATGCAGGAGGGCATGCGGGCGCTCAGCCAGCTCCAGCGGGTGGCGCGGCAGTCCGCGCTGACCCGGCGGGCCGGGCTGCCGCAGATCGCCGTGGTGCGCGATCCGACCACCGGCGGCGGCTGGGCGACGCTGGGCGCCGGCGCGGACGTGGTCCTGGCGTCGCCGGGGGCGCAGATCGGCTTCGCCGGCTCCCGGGTGCGGCCGCCGGGCGAACCGGCGCACGCCTACACCGCCGAGGCGCAGCTGGCCTCCGGGCACGTCGACGCGGTCGTCCCGCCGGCCGGGCTGCCGGCCGTGCTGGGGCGCTGGCTCGCGCTGCTGACCAGCCCGGCGGCCGGCCCGGTTCCGCCGCCGTTCGCGCTGGGCGCCACGACGCTGCCGGCCACCGGCTGGGAGGCGGTGCGGCGGGCCCGTTCCGCCGGGCGGCCGAGGGCGGCGGCCTATCTGGACGCCTACTTCGAGTGGCGGGAGGAGATCGTCGGGGACCGCTGCGGCGGGGTGGACGCGGGCGTGCTGTGCGGGTTCGGTCGGAGTGCCGGGGGCACGGTGGGCTACGTCGCCCAGGCGGGGACCGCCACCGCGCCGGCCGGCTTCCGCACCGCGGTGCGGCTGCTCCGGCTGGCCGACCGGCTGGGCATCCCGGTGCTGACCCTGGTGGACACGCCGGGCGCGGCCAACGACGCGGCGGCTGAGCGAGCCGGGGTGGGGGCGGCGATCGCGGAGGCGTTCGCGGCCGTCGCCTCGGCCGAGGTGCCGATCACCAGTCTGCTGATCGGCGAGGGCGGTTCGGGCGGGGCGCTCGCCCTGGCCGCGCCGGGCCGCACCTGGGTCACCCCGGACGGCTACTTCTCGGTGACCGCGCCCGAGGCCGCCGCCGCCATCCTCAAGCGGGATCCGGAGCAGGTGCCGCGGACCGCCGAGGAGCTGCGGCTGCGCCCGCAGGACCTGGTGGAGCTGGGGGTGGCGCGGGCGGTCGTCCCGCCGGATCCCGGCGTGCCGGCTCCGCACACGGCCCCGCCGGGCTGACCGGCGCCGGACGGGCTCGGGGCCCGGCGACGTCGGTGTCGCCGGGCCCCGGGGTCGGGTGGGGGCTACTTCAGGTAGGGGCCGGGGGTTCCGATCCGGCCGGGGGCAGCGTTGGCGCCGCCGAGGTCGAGGACGTAGACCCGCAGGTTGCCCTTGCCGGGTGCAGCGACGGACAGGGTGCCGTTGGTGACGGTGCGGCGGTCGCCGGTGACGGCGTCGACGTAGGTGCCGTTGGGGATGCCGGTGTAGGTGGCCGAGCCGGTGACGGTGACCAGGGCGAAGCTGTCCACCCCGCTGGCGGCGTCGGTGTAGCGGCGCTTGAAGGCCATCTCGCCGGAGATCCCCTCGGTGGAGTACTGGCCCATCTGGAGCGCCGGCACGGCGCGGCGGATCTGGTTGAGCCGCTGCAGGTGCTGGGCCAGGGGCTGTTGGAGGGTGTCCGCGACCTGTCCGGAGGCGCTGCTGACGACGCCGAAGTCGGAGGCGGTGACGCTGCCGGCGACGTGGTCGCCGTAGTAGGCGCGGCCGGTGGTGGCGAGCGGGCAGGTCGGGCCGCAGTCGATCCGCTTGCCGGCCTGGAACTCGATCTCGGAGCCGTAGTACAGGGTCGGGATGCCGCGGAAGGTCCACATCAGCGACATGTTCTCGGCCCAGGCGTCGGTGCCGCCGGTGTAGCGTTCGCCGGACTTGTTGGGTCCGTAGTCGTGGCTGTCGACGTAGACGACGTTGTAGGTGGCGTCGTTGGTGGAGTCGTCGGAGTCCTTGCCGTTCCAGAAGGCGTTCTGCGCGCTGCCGAAGTTCATGTGCATGCGCATGTCGATGATGTTCATGCCGGAGAACCGGCTGTGGTCCGGCGCGTGGTAGCTGTTGCCGTTGAGGAAGGCGTTGGTGCTGGTCGGCTGGTTGCCGGTGCCGAGGTTGTTCTCGTGGTTGTAGCCCTCCAGCACGGCGGTGGCGTCGTCGGCGCTGTACTCCTGCCGGTCCTTCCAGGTGAAGAACTGGGCGGAGTGGTTCACCGAGCCGCGGTTCCACTTGTCGTTGACGAACGCCCCGACCTCGCCGAAGACGAAGAAGTTCGCCGCCTTGTCGGCGCCCCAGGTCCGGGTGACCCGCTCGTAGATGGCCGGCAGGAAGTGCCGGTTCCACATCACCCGGGAGACGTGCACGGCGGTGTCGACCCGGAATCCGTCGACGCCCATGTCGATGTACTTGTTGTAGGCGCCGATCAGGTAGTTCTGCACCACGGCGGACTCGGTGTTGAGGTCGGCGAGGTCGTCGTGCAGCCAGCAGCTGCGGGAGTCCTCGCCCTCCCAGTTGCCCAGCCAGCAGTTGTGGTAGTACTGCTTGGGGAACATGCCGGAGGTGGGGGACGGCCACTGGCAGTTGTAGATGGTGTAGCCCTCGGGGCTGAACGCCCCGGTCGGACGGCCCCAGTTCAGGCAGGTGTTGCCGGCCGGTTCGGTGGTGGACCACAGGTCGCCGTTGTAGTAGGACTTGCCGCTGGCCGGGTCGACGGTCAGGCCGTCGTACTCGAAGCCCTCCTGCTTGGCGTCGTAGTACCAGCTCCACTGGTTGTCGCGCACGCCGTAGACGGTCGGGGTGAACAGGCCCTCGGCGCCCCAGCGGGAGCTGTGGTTGTAGACCACGTCCTGGTAGATCTTCATGCCCTTGGCGTGGGCGGCGTTGATCAGGTCCTGGTAGGAGGCGCCGGCGGACTCCAGGCGGGGGTCGACCCGGTAGAAGTCCCAGCCGTGGTAGCCGTGGTAGTCGTAGTCGGACCGGTTGAGCACCACCGGGGTGATCCACACCGCGGAGAAGCCGAGGCCCTTGATGTAGTCCAGCTTCTGGATGAGGCCCTTGAAGTCGCCGCGGAACATCGGGTCGTCGTTGGCCGCGTTCCCCGACCTGACGTGCTGGCTGCCGCCGCGGTTGTTGGAGGAGTCGCCGTCGTTGAAGCGGGCGGTCAGCACGAAGTAGATGGGGTCCTTGCGGGGGTCCGTGCCGATCGGCGCGGTGGCGTCCGCGACCGGCGGGGCCTCGCCGGTGGTCGCGGAGGCCGTGGCGGAGGCGGCGGAGACGTTCCCGGCCGCGTCCAGGGCGCGGACGGTGTAGGCGTAGCGGGTGTTCGGCTCCAGGTTGGCGTCGGAGTACACCGTGGAGCCGGTGTTGGCCACGACGGTGCCCCGGGAGCCGCCGGTGCGGGTGATCTGGTAGCCCGTCACCCCGACGTTGTCCGTGGACGGCTCCCACATCAGCACGACGGCGACGCCGTCGGCTGAGGCGGCGACCCCGGTCGGCGTGCTCGGGGCGGTGGTGTCCGGCTGGTATCCGGCGCAGGGGTCGGCGGCGTTCGCGGTCACCACGCGGTCCTTGACCGTGGACACCCCAGCGCGCAGCGCGTAGTTGGAGCCGTTGTTGTTGTCCCAGGTGCCGGAGCCGTTGTTGAAGGTGGCGGTCCATCCGGTGGCGGTGCCGAGGTCGACGGTGCGCTTGAACCAGCCGGGGCAGGCCGCCTCCATGCCGGTGCCGGGGGGCGTGGTCCAGGCGCCGCCGGCCGGCTGCCAGTGCAGGTTGACGGTGCTCCACCCCACGGTCCGGGTGGAGTAGAACACGGTGGCCTGGGTGCCGGGGGTGGGCGAGGGGGTGGTGCCGCCGTCACCGCACGGGTCGCTGTGCGCGATCACGCCGTCCTTGACGGTGATGGTGCCGGTGCCCAGCGCGTAGTTGTTCCCGCCGTTGTTGTCCCAGGTGCCGGAGCCGTTGTTGAAGGTGGCGGCCAGCCCGGTGGCCGTCCCCAGGTCGATGGTCCGCTTGACCCAGTCGGTGCAGGCGGCCTCCATGGCCACCCCGGGGACGGTGGTCCAGGCGCCGCCGGTGGGGGCGTAGTGGATGAGGTACCGGGACCAGTTGCTGGTCTTGGTGTAGTAGAAGACGGTCACGCTGTTCGATGCCGTCGCCGTCACCTGCGACGGCACGCCGGCCGCCTGCGCCATCGCCGAGGACAGCAGCCCGGCCAGCAGGCAGGTGACCACGGCCAGGACGCCGGCCAGCGGCCGGCGCCCCCTTCGTCTAGTTGTCGTATACAGGACAAACTCCTCTGTGGTGGCCCGCTCCGCCGCGGCCGTGTGGAGACCACGGCACCTCCGCCGCCCCCGCATGACCGATTGCAACTTTTATGTCCTTGCAGTCATTCAGCTGGCCTTCTTGCGCAAAGTTCCACAAGAAGCCTCCTCGCGAGAAGGCTAGGTGGGGGTGAGGCGGCCGTAAAGCCATCGGACCGGACCAATTCGACGGCCCGTCGGGCGGTCGGCACGGCCTTGCCCCGGACACGACGGTGCCCCTGTCGCACCGTCACTTCGGTGACGGTGCGACAGGGGCACGGACGACGGGTGCGGCGGGCCGCCGCGGCCTACCGCCGGTGGAAGAACTCCACCTCCGCGATCGCCAGCGACCGCCCGTCCTGCACGCCGTTGGCCGTGTTGACGGTCAGCCGCACCCGGACCACGTCCTCGGCGCGCACGTCGAAGGTCTGCTGGCCCGGCCGGTCGCTCAGCCGGATGACCTCGGTGCTGGGTTCGCCCTCGGCGGGGTGGAGGGTGAGGACGATCTCGGCGGGGCGGGCCATGGCCAGGAACTCGTCCTGGTTGGCGGAGGCGCCGGCGAAGATCACCAGCGCCCGCAGCCGCACCGGGGTGTCGAAGTCCGCCTCCAGGTACTCCCCGGCGCCGTTGCCCGGCTGGGCCGGGGACCAGTAGCGGTTGCTGGCCCCGTCGAAGGCGGCCGCCGCCGGGTGGTCCGGCGCCTCGCTGGAGGCCCGCACCGCGCCGGGGTGCACCGGGGCGGGCGCGGCCGTCCGGTCCCGCACGTAGTCGATCGCCTGGGAGATCTGGGCGCGGCCGAACCAGGCGCCGCCGAGCAGCACCAGCAGGGTGATCGGCAGCACCATGCTGGGCCGGCGCCACACCCGGCGCAGCGGCCGGTCGCCGGCGGCCGTGGGTTGGCGGGTCCTCCGGCGGCGCCGGCGCCACCACGGCGTTCGCCGCTGCATGGAGGCCGGCAGCACGGCCAGCACGGAGCCGCACCGCCGGCACAGGGTCCGGTCGGGCGGGTTGCCGGTGCCGCAGGAGGGGCACGGCCGGGCGCCGGAGACGTACGGCAGCGCATCGGGCGGCTCCGGCGCGACCGGCGCGGACCGCCCGGCGTCCGGCGGGCCGCCGTCCGCCGGTACCCGCACCACCTCGTCCGGGCGGCGCAGGCGGGCGCGCTCGACCGGCTCGGCGGGCCGCGCCCCGGGACCGGTCGGCCCACCCGGACCGCTCGGCCCGCCTGGGGCGGACGGCCCACCCGGGCCGCCCGGCCCGGCACCCGGCGAGTCGGCGGCCGGACGCCGCGGCGCTTCGGCCGGGGCCGGCCGGGCGGGCACGGTGGGCGGCACGGCCGGCCTGGGCGGGACGCTCCCCGCCACCGGCGGCACCGACGGCGGCGGAGCCGTCGCCCCGGTGCGGGAGGCGGCGCCCGCCGCGGCGGCGGGCGGGGCCGGTGTGCCGGAAGCCTGCGCCGCCACTGACCGCTCCGCGGGCGCCGCCGCGGGCGGACCGGTGACGGGCTCCGGAGGCCGGACCGGCTCGCCCCCGCGCGGCCGTTCCGACGGCGACGGCCCTTCCAGCGGCGCCGGCCGTTCCGACGGCGCCAGGCGTTCCGACGGCGCCGGGCGGTCCGGCTCCTCCTCCCAGTCCAGGAAGGCGGCGCAGGAGGCGCAGAACGCCGTGCCCGGGGCGTTGCGGTGACCGCACTCGGGACAGATCACGACGCGCCTCCCGCCACGCTCCCGGCCGCCCCGTCGGCGGGCAGCACCTCCACCCGGTAGCGGACGTGCGCCGGCACCTCGTCGGCGACCAGCCGTTCCAGCCGGGCCCGGTCCACCCGCTCCGGATCCGGCACCCGCACCCGGACGGTGACCCAGTCGCCCGGCTCGCCGGGCAGCGGCGCCAGCGGGGTGGCCGACCAGGAGGCGGCGCCGCTCTCCACGATCTGGGGCGACACGCCCGTCTCCAGCCGCACCGCCTCCGCCAGCCCGCGCCGGGTGCCCCGCAGCTGGTGCCGCCGCACGGTGCGGGTCACCGTCTCGCGCCGCCGCTCCACCGGTCGCTCCGGGTCGGTCTGCGCCGCCACCCAGCCGGCGATCCAGTCCAGGAGGTCCTCCGGCGCGGTGCGCGGGTCCAGGTGCGCGGGCAGGTTGTCCAGGACGAGCAGCACCGGCGCCAGCACCTCGTCCAGCGCGCCGAGGAAGCGCTCCAGGAAGTCGTGGTCCAGGTAGACGGCCGGGAGCTGGTGCAGCAGCGGGTGCGGGGTGGGCAGCCCGGGAACGGTTCCGCGCACTCAGGCCTCCCGCACGCGCAGCTGGTGCTCGTAGGAGAAGATCAGCGCGTGCCGGTCCAGCGGGATCCTGCTGGTCGGCTCGGTGCGTTCGCCGGTGACCGGGTCGGCCGGGAAAAGCCGGACGTCCTCCACCAGGTCGACGTCGTGGACGCGCTGCAGCACCGCGTACACCTCGCCGGCGTGGACCGGCCGGCCGAACGGCCAGCCGGCCCCCTCCGGTCCCCCGGTGAGCGGGTTGAAGTAGCCGTACAGGGCGGCCAGGGCCTCCTGCCGCAGCCGCTCGGCGTTGGCGCCGCGCCGCGCCTGGACGGAGGCGACCACGGTGACGCCCCGGTAGAACGGCGGCTCCACCACCAGCCGGGTGCCGATCGGGCGGCGTTCGTCCAGGTGGTCGGTGATGGCCGCCATGGTCTCCGGTGGCGGCGTCAGGTCCTGGAAGCGGATCCGGCCCAGCTCGTCGCCGCGCACCGAGGGCACTACCAGCAGCCGCACCCCGCCGTCCGAGGCGTCGTCGCCGGCCGGCACGCAGCGCACCCGGGCCGTGCCCGGCGCCGCCTGGCGGGCCAGCTGCTCGTAGTCGTGCGGCACCACCGCGCGGTGCAGGGTGCGCAGCGTCATCGGTCCGCGCACCATCGCCGCCTCGACCGTCTCCCCGTCCACCCCGCCCAGCGCCGCGCGCCGGTTCTCCACCCGGGCCACGTACGGCAGTGAGCTGCGCAGCACCCGCAGCGCGCCGCGGGCGACGTTGCCCCGTCGGCCGCCGCCGGTCCGGTAGGCGCGCACCCGCACCGGTCCGCCCTTGGGCGGCACCGCGCCGTAGTGGCGCACCGTCCCGTCCGGCTCGCGGACGGCCGGTCCGAACCGCACCTCCCCGGAGTTCGGGTCCAGGGTGACGTGCCGGTCCGCCGGGCCGGAGTGCGCGAAGTCGTCGACCCGGACCCACTCCGCCCAGCCGGCACCCTCCCCCACCTCGACCACGAACGGTTCGTCGCCCGGCACCACCGGCGGGCGGGCCACCCGGAAGCCCTGCCCGGGTACCCCCTCGGAGAGCCCCAGGATCTCCTCGGTGACCGTCTCGGCGTGCACGGCGTCCACGGTGGCGCCGATGGTGAACGCGGTGATCTCCCGCACCGTCGGCGGGGCCACGTAGGTCGGCTGGCCGGGGGCCGCCGCCAGCAGCCGGCAGCGCACCCAGCCGGCGGTGCGCCGGGCCACCACCGAGGCGGCGTGGGTGCGCGGCAGGTGCAGGATGACCTCCCCCGCCCGGTTGAAGCCGCCGGTGTCGTCGCGTTCCACCTCGCAGGGCGTCCAGGCGGTGCCGTCCCACGCCTCCCACAGCAGCGGCGGGCGGCGCGGGTCGACGCCCACGCCGTGCACCGCGCAGTCCAGCCGCAGCACCACCACGCCGGCCGGCACCGGCCCGGACAGGCCGACGTAGAGGGCGTCGCCCGGCGTCGGCGTGGCCCCGAAGCAGGGCACGTCGCGGCGGAGCGCCAGCTCGTCGGAGCGGTCCACGGCCTCGGCGTCGACCGCCCGGGTGGCGAGGTGGGCGAGGTGGCAGGGCGGGATGGTCAGCTCCCGGGTGGTGCTGAAGACCACCGCCTCCTCGGCCTCGGTGCGCACCGTGGCGGCCTCCGTGCCGGCGCGGACCCGGACCGCCTCGGGCTGCGGCGCGGACAGCCAGAACGTCACCTCGGCGCGGGCCGCGGTGGGCGGGTACAGCCGCACCCCGATCAGGTCCAGGAAGGTCAGGTAGTTCTTCTCCGGCACCCGGTTGAGGCGGTAGACGAGCTGGTCGACCATGGTGGCGAACGCCTCGATCAGGGTGACCCCGGGGTCGGAGACGTTGTGGTCGGTCCACTCCGGGCAGCGCTGCTGCACCAGGCGCTTGGCGTCGTCCACGAGGGCCTGGAAGCGGCGGTCGTCCAGGTTGGGGCTGGGCAGGGTCACGGGCCCTCCTCGTGCGGCGGGATCACGTAGAACGGGAAGACCAGGTTGCGCGGGTCGTTGGTGCCGCGTACCGAGTAGTGGATGTCGATGTAGAGCACCCCGTCGTCGACCGCGTCGAACCGCACCTGGATGTCGGCCACCTCGATGCGCGGCTCCCACCGCTCCAGGGCGAGGCGCACCTCGTAGGCGAGCTGGCCGGCGGTGCCGGCGTCCGCGGGGGCGAAGACGTAGTCGTGGATGCCGCAGCCGAACTCCGGGCGCATCGGCCGCTCACCAGGCGCGGTGGCCAGGATGAGCCGGATCGACTCGTCGAGTTCGCGCTCGCCGCGGACCAGGGCGATGCTGCCGGTGGCGTCGGTCCGCGGCGGGAACGCCCAGCCGGCGCCGATGAACTGCTGGCCCATGCTCAGCCCCCGATCAGCACGGTCGGGCAGCCGGCCACGATCGGCGAGCCGCAGGCGGCCAGGTCCCCGATCCGGGCGGCCGGCCGCCCGCCGATCAGCACGGTGGCGCTGCCGGGCGGGGCGATCACCGAGGGCGGGTGCACCGCCGGTGGGGGGAAGGCGCACTGGTGCGGCGTGCCGACGGTGGCCGCGGGGCGCCCGCCGATCAGCACGGTGGGCACCCCGGGGCCGCCGACCACCCCGGGGTGGCCGGTGGGGTCGCCGACGCGGGCGGCGGGTGGCATGGCCCTGGCTCCTTCCTCGACGTCCGTCGGTGGATCCGCCCGGCGGATCCGCTCGGTTGCTCCGCTCGGTTGGTCCGCTCAGTTGATCCGCACCATCGGGGCGCTGATCGAACAGGAGGCACCGCCCTTGATCTCGGTGCGGCCGGTGCCGTTGACCGCCACCTGGGCGCCCTTGACGTCCACGGCGCCGCCGGTGGACAGCTTCAGCTGCCCGCTGCCGCCGTCCACCTGGACACCGGTGCGGGCGGTGACCGACACCGACTCGCCGCTGAGGTCCAGGGGGCCGTTCCCGGCGTCCACCCGCACCCCGCTGCCCGCCTTGACGGTGACCCGGTCGGTGGCGTCGATCTCGACCGTCCCGTCGCTGTGCACGACGATGCTGGTGGCGCTCCGGTCCAGGTTGATGGTGAGCTTGCCGTCGCCGGAGAGCAGCCGCACCCCGCGCGCCCCGGTGGCGGCGTCGTGCAACTCCACCCGGTCGCGTCCGTGCAGGGCGAAGGAGCGCCGGTTGACCACGCCGCTGGTGCGGTCGATCAGCTCCCCGCCCTCCCGGGTGGGCCGGTCCTTCCCGTTGTAGAGGCCGGCCAGGACGTAGGGGCGGTCCAGGTGGCCCTGCTCGAAGCCGACCAGCACCTCCTCGCCCACCTCCGGGACGAACGCCTCCTGCCCGCTGGCCCCGGCGAACTGGGCGGTGCGGGCCCAGTCGCTGGCGTAGTCGTCGGACAGCCACGGGAAGCGCACCTTGACCCGGCCCAGCCGCTCCGGGTCCTTGGTGTCCGTCACCGTGCCGCTGACCAGGCCCGGCCAGCGCGGGCCGGCCCCGCGCACGGTGGCCGGGCCGGTGCCGCCGGCGGTGAGCCCGAACAGCGAGCGCTCCTGGTGGCCGGAGACGGTGATCCAGGTCTCGTAGCCTCGCCGGGAGTCGAACACCTGCCGGGCGGAGGTGACGGTGTACCGCCCCTCGAACGGCGCGCCCACCCCGGACAGCGCCACCGCCGTGCCGGAGCGCACCCGCGGGTTGCCCCGGATCACCGCCTCCAGCTCGGCGAACGACCCGGCGATCCGCTGGGCCAGCGCCTTGGCGGCCTGGTCCACCTGCGCCTGCTCGGTGTACGGGGTGTCGGTGACGACATAGCTGGCCTTGCCGAACGGCGCGGACACCTCCGCCGGGGTCAGCGGCAGTTGCAGGGTGTCGGCCCGGCCGGCGTCCGCCTGCCCCACCAGCGCCCGCTTCGTGTGGACGTCCCAGCCGCGCACCTCGACGGTCTTCACCTGCTCGGCGGCGGTCACCCCGGCGCGGCAGCGCAGCAGGTTCACCCCCATCTCCAGCACCAGGGGGCTCTGCGCCGACCGGGTGGAGGCGTCCGGCGCGCCGCTGGCCGCCGTCGGCATGGTGACGTGCAGTTGGCCGTCCCGCACGTACGCCTGCGCCCCGGCCTCCTCCGCCAGCCCGTGCAGGAACTCCCAGTCCGACACGCCCGGCTGGGCCACGTGCTCCAGCACGGGGCCGGGCACGTTCACCTTGCCCGGGCGCAGCCCGGCCCGCTGGGCCACCGCCCGGCAGATGTCGGAGACCGTCATGTTCTGGTAGCTGGCCACGCGCCGGCCGCGGAAGAGGCGGTGCGCGGCGTCCATGCCGCGCACCACGGTGAAGGTGCCGGTGTCGTCGATCTCCACCTCCAGGGCGGTGACCTCGCCGGTGAGCAGCGGCTGCGGCGCCTGGTCGTCTCCGGTGCCGGCGAGCAGCCGCACCTCGACGCCGATCTTGAAGCCGCCCTTGTCCAGCACCACCCGGCCGGGGTCGCGGAACCTCAGCAGGAACACGTCGGGCAGGGTGCGGCTGTCGTCCACGTACCCCTCGACCATGGCGTTGGCCACGTCACCGGTGAGCTGCCGGCCCCCGACCTCGACGACCAGCGCCTTCGCGACGCTCGGCTTGGGCATCCGCCGCTCACCCGCCCCCGCCGGCCGGGAGCGCCGCCGCGCCCCGGCCCTCGACGCGTTCCTGCTCCAGCCGGCCCAGCTCGTCCAGGGCGGGCAGGAACAGCTCCCGGCCGTGCGCCAGCCGCATCGGGTCGTCGATCCCGTTCACCTCGGCGATGGCCCGCCAGGCCGCCGGATCGCCGTACTCCCGCCAGGCCAGGCCGGGCAGGGTGTCGCCGGCCTGCACCCGGTGCACGCGCCGCGCCGCCAACGCCCCCGAGGTGGGGTTCTGGCCGGGCGTGTCGCCGCTGATCTCCTCCATCGTCACCTGGCAGGTGGCCCGGATCGGCACCCCGGAGGTGGTGAACAGGGTGTACTTCACCGCCACCTGGCTGACGTAGCCGGGAAAGCCGGTGAGGCCGCCCCAGTGGAACACCACCCACGGCGGGGAGGAGCGCTGCTGCTGGCGGGTCTCGTTGGTGGGCACGCAGCAGGCGAAGAGCCGCTCCACCGACGTCACCACGCTGGTGTCCTGGGTGTCGCTGGCGTCGAAGAACATCTCCACGGTGAGCTTGCTGGGCTGCGGCCCCTGGTACTCCGGGGGGCCGGCGCTCTTCGCCCCCTTGGACGGGTTGCGCTTCCAGGCCGCCGCCTTGGTCAGGCTCAGTTCCTTGGGGTTGAACTGGAAGTCGATCCGGCCGCAGGGGCCGCCCGGGGTCAGGCTGCCGCCGGGCGGCGGGGTGCGCAGCTCCAGGTAGGCGTGCTCCAGCTTCGGGCGCACACCGCCGGCTCCGCCCCCCTGCCGCGCGGCGGAGCCGGTGCCGGCGGCGCTGAACGCCACGGGGCCGTTCATCGGCTCAGGCCTCCGTCACATAGCCGTGGTGGGCGATCTCGATGGTCTCGATCGCCACCCGGGGGGACTCCGGGTTGAACGTCGGACCGGTCCAGCGCACCGGCACGACCTCCAGCAGGCCCCACCGGGCGACCATCTCACCGTCCCCGGTGCGCGCCTCGATGTGCGCGGTCTTGCGGCTGAAGCCGGTGGTCATCGACGCGAACCACTTGGCCACCTTCTCGGTGTCCCGGGTCAGCGGACGGGACAGCTTGACGGTGGAGTACTTCAGGCGGGTGGGCAGCTGCCAGACGTGGCCGTTGTTGCCGCCCTCCTCGCGCTGCTCCAGGACCACCTCGCAGCCGAGGCCCTCGCAGGTGTTGAAGGAACCGAGTTCGATGCCGTCGATGGTGACGACGAAGCGGACGCTGACGGCCGGGTCGTCGGTGATGGACATCGCCTACCCCCTTTCCGGTGTGTGTCGGGCCTCAGTGCCGGGTGTGGATCAGGAAGCCGGCCCGCTCCCGCTCCAGCCGCAGCTCGGCCCGGAGCATCCGGCTGAGCGGGGCGAACAGCGCCCGCACCAGCTCGTCGTTGACCGCCGGCACGCCTCCGGGGCCGGTCGCGGCCCCGCCGGGCTGGGCGCCCGGTTGGCCGTCGGGCTGGGTCTCGGGGGACGCGTCCGAGGCGGGCGGGGCGGCCGGAGGCGGCGTGGACTGCTCCGGCGCCGCCGGCTCCGGCACCGGCACCGCTTCCGGCACCGGCTCGGGCGGCGGCACCACGGTCTCGTCCGCCCGCTGCGCCGTCGGCGGGGGCGTGAACACGACGGAGCCGTCGGCCATCCGCTGGGCCACCCCGGCCGCGACCGCCACCGCGCCGGCGTCGACCGGTGGGGCGCCCGACCAGGGGGCCGCGCCGTACCCGGCACCCTGGCCGGCCGACGAGGGCGGGGGCGGCGGAAACGCCGGCGCCGGTGGCGGGGTGCTCGCCCAGGGGACGGGGGGCGGCCCGCCGGACGGCGGCACGAGGGCTGACGGCACGCCGTGTGGCGGCGTCGGCGGTGGCGGGTGGGCCGGGCCGGACGGCGCCGATCCGTACGTGCCGCCCCAGCGCTGCACCACCTCCGCCGAGGCGGCCGCCCCGGGCACGGCTCCCCCGGGACCGGTCCCCCGCGCCCCCGCCGGTGGCGGCTCGGCGGGTCGCGACCAGGCCGTCTCCGGGACCGGCGGCCGGAGCCGTCCGCCGGTGGGCAGGGGATCGACCGCCCGCTGGACCGGCGGTGCCGGCGCCGCCGTGCTGCTGCGCGTCCACCCGGCCGATCCGCCGAGCGGCCAGCCGGGCGGCGGGTCGAGCGCCACGGCCGGCGAGCGCTGCGCCACCGCCGTCCCGATCGGCCCGCCGGCGAGCGGTTCGACGGCGGGCGCGCCGGATGCGGCGCCGAGGGGCACCGCGCCGGCACCGTCGCCCACCGGCGCCGCACCGCCCGGGCCGCCGCTGCCCCCGGCGTCGCCGGCCGCGCCGTCGACGGCCACGCCGGGACCGGACCAGTCGATCGGCACGACCGCCGGTTCCGGCCGCCACCCAGGCTCCCCCCACCGATCAGCGGGCGGAGAGCCCGGGGACACGGCCGGAGCGCCGGAGAACAGCGGCACCGATCGCTGGGCGGTGAGCGGCACCACCTGGGCCACGGCACCCGGCGGTTCACCGGGCGGATTCCCGGCCGAAGGCGGAGAGGGGGACGCGGACGGGGACGACGAGCGGGATGACGGCGGAGGCGCCGAGTCCTGCCACCAGGCCCCGGGGGCGCCGGGCGACGGCTCGGGCGACACCTCCGGCCACACCGGGGGCGAGACGGCGATGGGCCCGGCATCGCCCAGCAGCGGCCCGGACGCTTCCGCCTCGGGCGCGGGCGGTGCCTCCACCGGCGCCTCCACCGGCCCGGGCTCGGTCGGGGCGGCGTGGCGCTGCACCACCGACGCGCTCCCCTCGTACGGGGGCGTCACCGGGCCGGACGGCCCCTCCGGCGAGGCGGCCATCGGCGCGGACGCCCGGTCAGCCGCTCCCGGTACCGCCGAGGAAGTGTCAGGGAGGGGCGGTCGCTCCACGCTGCGCTGCACCGGCGTCGGACGCGAGCCGTGGGCCGTCGGCGAGGGCGGCGCCCCGGGCGTCGCGAGGCCGGACGGCTCGGGAGACTCGGGGGTTGCGATGGACGACAGCGGCCCGGAGTCGCCCAGCAGGGGGCCGGTCGCCCCCTCGGCCGTCGCCTCGACGGGCACGGTCGGCGTGACCGGGTCGGGCGCCTCCTCGGCACGGCGCTGCACCGGCGGCAGAGCCGACGCGTGAGACACATCCGACACACCCGGCAGGTCAGGCACGTCTGCCCCCGACACCGCGGGCGGCACTGACGGCGGCGCCGCGGGCCCAGAGGGCTCCGGCAGTTCCATCGCCGCGACCGGCTCCGCCTCAGCCAGCAACGGCGCGGCGGGCCCCTCGGCCGGCGCGGCCGGCGTCAGGGGCCCGAACGCCTCCTCCGCGCCGGGCCGCTCAGGCCCCGCCGGCTCCGGCGAGGACAACGGCCGTTCCGGAGGCGACGGCACGGGCCCGGTGGGGGCGTCACGGTAGCCGGGCGGCGGAGTCGCGGGCCCGACCGTGGTCTCCCGGTCGCGCTGCACCGGAACAGCGGGCCGGTCCATCGCGACCGGGTCCACCACCGACCGGTTCCCCACTGGTCGGCCGGCCGTCGGCCGGTCAGCCGTCGGCCGGTCCACCGGAGGCGTGACCGGCGGGGGCGTGACCAGGGGCCGGTCCGCGCCCAGCAACGGACCGACCGACGGCTCATCGGGCCCACCGGTCTCCGGTGCCCCCTCCGCACCCCCCGCCGTCTCCGCCCGCGCCTGCGCCCGGGGCGGTTCGGCGGCATCGGGGATCGCGCGCGAGACCGGCACGGGGAGGTCCGGCACGGGGGCGTCCGGCACGGAGCGGGCCCCGGCCTCGGACGGAGGCGGGGCCGGGGCGGCGTCGGGCGAGGAGAAGGAGGAGGGGGAGGGACCGCTGGCGGCGGCGGGCGTGGGCAGGGCGGTGGGCGGCAGCTCGGAGAGCGGCTCGCCGAGCCCGGGGGCGGGTGGGCGGCGCGCGGGGGTCGGGCCGAACCGCTGAACGGCCGGACGGTCGGCGGGCGCCGGCACCGGGGGCTGCCCACCCGCCGCTCCCCGGCCGGCAGGCGGCGGCGTGGCGGGCGCCGCGGGCAGCGGCGCGGACGGCAGGGTGGTCGGCGGCAGCGCCGGCGGGCTGCCGACCGGGGCGGGCGGCGCCGTCGGCTGGGCGGCCCCGATGGGGGCGGAGTCCTCCGTACCCAGCGTGGAGGGCATCGGCGGAGCCGGGACCGGCACGGACGGGCCGGGATCGGCCGGCGCGGCCGGTCCGTCGACGGGCCCGGAGGGATCGCTCACCGCGAACCCGGCCAGTTCCCTGACCGGCGCGTCGGACGGGTGGTCGGCCACCGTCAGCGGCTCGGCCGCCTCCCGCTGGAGCGGCACCAGCGTCGGGCCTCCCGCCACCGCTGCGCCGGGACGCGGAGCGAAGCCCTGCCGGCGCCCGACCGGCTCCCACGCCGCGACCGCCCCCACCGCCCCCACCCCGGGCGCCTGGCCGGGCACCTGGCCTGGGTCGTCGACCCGCCTGCTGACGGTCGGTCCGCCCGGGGGCGAGCCCGCGGCGGGGGCCGCCGGGGTGAGCAGGCCGTGCACCAGGCCGGCCGGTGCCTGCGGGCTGACCAGGTGGCCGAGCGGGGTGCCGAGCGTCGCGTCCCGCCAGGTGCTCAGCGAGGCGGGGAAGCCGGTGGGATCGGTGACCAGGTCGGGGCGGTCCACGGTGCGCGGTATCGGCGGCAGTTCGCGCCACCCCTGCACGGTCACCGGCGGCGCCGCCGGGGCGGTGGCCGGCGCGGTGGCCGCACCGTCGCCCATGGGGCCGGTGGCGTCGGTGGCCCCGGTGGCGTCGGCGGCGGCACCGGCCGCCGCACCCGTCGTCCCCCGACGTCCACGCAGCCAGGAGAACATGGCCATGGGCTCCTCCTCCCTCCCCGCTCCTCGCTGCCCTGGTCACCGGCCGTCTCGGGGACGGCTCCGTCCGACCCTCAGCGCCCGCTCAGCCGGGCGGCCTGCGCGACGTACCGCAGCCGTTCGGCGTGCTCCAGGTCGAGGAGCTGGTCGAGCGGCCAGTGGAAGTGATAGGCGAGGTACGCGATCTCCTCGTAGAGCCGGTCGGTCGCGTACGTCACGATTCCCCCAGGCGGCCCCCGGCGAGGTCCACGGCGAACGGCTCCTCGCACGCCGGGCAGGTCACCGAGGCGCGGGTGTGGCCCTCCGCGTTGATCCGGCGGTAGAAGTCCTGGAGGAACGCCAGATCGGAGGCGAAGAGGTTCTCCACGATGCCCGCGTGCACGTCCTCGATCGTGCCCAGCCGGGTGATCACCCGGGCGATCAGCACCACCGAGAGGTAGGCGGAGTTCTCCCGGACCCGGTCGTCCCGCAGCGGGATGAGTTCGTCCCGCGCCGTGGCCAGCCGCATCACCCCGGTGCGGTGCACGGTTCCGGACGGATCCACGTAGCCGCGCGGCAGTTCGAAGGCGAACTCGGTGCGCAGCACCTGTCCGCGCGGGCCGCCGGCCGGGCCGCCGCCGCCCGGCTCGGCCGCCGCGCCAATCGTCGCCCCGGCGGCCGGGCCGGTGCCCGCGCTCGCCTCCCGGAGTTCCTGGAAGGCGGCGGTCGACAGGGTCCGCCGCATCACTCGACTTCCATGCTCTCGTAGGTGATGGCCAGCTTCTCGGTGAGCACGGAGGTGTCGCCCGCCTTGAGGGTGCCGATCTCCAGCGACTTGGGCCAGGCGTTGACCAGGAGGTACCGCTTGATCGGGATGCCCTCGTAGTCGTAGACGATGATCGCGCCGTTGCGGCGGGCGTCGTTCATCTTCCCGAACCGCGAGGTCTTGATCCACTCCTGGAAGCTGTTGTCCTCGGTGAGTCCGCGGGTGACGGTGACCTCGCCGGCCTTGGGCCGTCCCGGCAGCTTCTTGATCGCGTACTTGCCATCGGCCGTGTTCTGCTTCAGCTCGATGACGTCCTGCTCCATCTTCAGGCCGGTGACCTCGGTGATCTGGTTGATGACGACGCCGTCGAACTCCAACCCGAACGAGTGGCCGACGGAGCTGTCGAGTTCGGGAAGCGGCATGAGCTCCTCCTTGGGTCAGTGGTGTGCTGGTCGGCGCGCTCGCTCGGCTCGCCCCCGCGGAGGGCCCGGGCCCTCCGCGGGGGCGGGGCTCACTCGTCCACCGCTCCGGTGCCGCCGGAGAGCTGGGCGAGCCGGAAGATCACGAACTCCGCGGGCTTGACGGGTGCCACTCCCACCTCGCAGACCACCTGGCCGGCGTCGATGGATTCCGCCGGGTTGGTCTCCCGGTCGCACTTGACGTAGAAGGCCTCGTCGGGCGTGAGCCCGAACAGCGCCCCCTTGCGCCACTCGCTGACCAGGAACGCCGATATGGTCCTGCGGATGCGGGCCCACAGGGCGTCGTCGTTCGGCTCGAACACCACCCACTGGGTGCCGTTCAGGATCGACTCCTCCAGGTAGTTGAAGAGCCGTCGCACGTTCAGGTAGCGCCAGGCCGGGTCGCTGCTCAGCGTCCGCGCGCCCCACACCCGGATCCCGCGGCCGGGGAAGGCGCGGACGCAGTTGACGCCGATCGGGTTCAGCAGGTCGTGCTCGCCCTTGGTGATCTGGGTCTGCAGGGCGACCGCGCCGCGTATCACCTCGTTGGCGGGCGCCTTGTGCACGCCGCGCGCGTCGTCGTTGCGCGCCCAGACCCCGGCGATGTGCCCGCTCGGCGGCACGAAGGTGTTGCGGCCGACGGACGGGTCGAACACCTTGATCCACGGGTAGTACAGCGCGGCGTACTTGGAGTCGAACCCGGCCGCTTCCACCCGCCACGACTTGATCTGCTGGGGGCTCATGCCGGGCGGCGGGTCCAGGATGGCGATCCGGTCGCCCATCAGCTCGCAGTGGCTGATCATGCCCTGCTGGACGGCGAGCACGGTCGACAGGTCGATGGCGCCGCGCTCGTAGGCGCTCATCAGGTCGGGGACGGCCAGCATGGTGATGTCGTCCACGGCCTCCAGCCCGCCGAAGCCGGTGCGCTGGTCGGCGTCGCCCACGTAGTCGTCGGTGGCCAGCGTCCGCTGCGGCGCGGGCGGCTGGCCGGGGGCCCGCTCGGGCGGCGGCGTCAGCACGACCGTCTGCGCCGCCGGCCGCTCACCCGCCTTGGCCAGCGCCGCGGTGCCGCGCGCGGCCTCGCTGATCGCGATCAGCGCCGAGCGCTCCCGCACCTGGGTGACGATGTTGTCCTTGCCGCGCCTGGTGGTCACGGCGGGGTAGGTCTCCTCGACGTTCCCGTCCCGCTTGACCAGCAGCTTGAAGGCGTCCTGCGGCGGGTTCTCGCCCTCCGGCTCGGCGACCTCCACCGAGATCTCGCCGGTGACGCCGGGCAGTGCCTGGACCCGGTAGGGACCGAGCTGCCCCTGCGCCACGCTGGCCGTCTCGGCGGTGCTGCCGCCGGCGCCGTCCTCGGTCGCGTCGGACGACGCCGGAGCGTCGCCGATCCGCACCACGTAGGCGATGCCGCCGCCGTTGGCGAAGAAACCGTAGACGGCCGACGCCAGATAGGTGCCCTCGACGAAGTCGCCGAAGGTGCTGACGAACTGGCTCCAGTTCGTGACCAGCGTCGGCTCGTTCAGCGGACCCTTCTCGGCGAATCCGACGAAGGCGGCAACGGAGGTGCCCACTCCCTCGATCGGCCGTGACCCGGACTCCACCTCTTCGACGTAGACGCCCGGGGAGAGGTACGACGGCATGTAAGTCCTCCTTCGGCTGCGGCGATTCTCACCGCCCGGGAAGATCGCTGGGAACGTGCGGGCGGTCCGCCCGCGCGGGCAGGAAGGCGTGCCCGAACAGGCAGCGGGGCGCGAACGGCGCCCGGCGCGGGCTGCTCAGCGGGCGCGCTGCCCGAAAGGGCAGTGGGAGTGCCCCGCTTCCTGCCCCGTGACCGCCTCCCCCGGCCCCGCGACGGCCCCGAACACTCGTGAGCCATGAGGGGGACGCGCTTCCCGCTGCCCGGCTTCCGGACGCGGCCTTGAGATCGGCGACGCGGAGCCCGGCCGATGTGCGCCGGGACCGGCCGGCGCACGGCTCGGCCACGCGCGCCCACGCGCACCGGGCCGACGCCGCTCAGCGGCACCTGGACGAGGGCGTCGCCGTCGCCTCACACTCCCCCACCGCGGCTTCCCCCACCACCGCGGCTTCCCCCACCACCGCCGCCTCCCCCACAGCGACGCTGAGCCGCCACGCCGTGCAGCGCCTCCAGGGCAGGGCGGGGAACGCGGCGGTGGCCCGCCTGGTGGCGCAGCGTCAGCGCGCGGCGTCCCCGGCCGGCCGCAGGCCCGGCGCCGCGGGCGCGCACACGACCACCGCGCCCACGACCACCGCGCCCTCCACCACCGCGCCCTCGACCACCGCGCCCACGACCACCGCGACCGCCGGCCGCCCGTCCGTGCAGCGCCTGGATCCCGGCACCGGCACCGGCACCGCCACCTCCGCCGGGAGCGGTTCGACGACCGCGGACGGCCCCGCGCCGGTGGTGAAGCCCCCGCCGGACCAGGCCCCGGGCTTCCGTTCGGTCAAGGCGGAGGTGGCCGCCAAGCAGCAGACGGTGGCCCAGCACCCGCCGGCCGCCGCCGAGTCGCGGGCGGCCCAGGACGCCGCGGTCGCGCCGCCGGACGACCGGGAGGCCCAGGGCAAGGCCGCGCAGGCGGAGAAGATGAACGCGGCCAAGCCCGGCGAGTTCGACAAGGCGGCCTTCATCGCCGCGGTCAACGACGCCATCGCGGCGCAGGCCCCGAAGAACCTCGACGAGGCCGACAAGTTCGCCGACTCGGGCAGGGCCGAGGCGGTCAAGGCGCAGGTGGACGGCCAGGTCACGGCCGGCAAGGAGTCCTCCGCCAAGGAGATCGAGACCACCACCAAGGCAGCACCGGACACCTCCGCCGCCAAGGAGAAGCAGGTCACCCCGCTCACCCCGGACCGGCCGCCCGGCAACCCCGGCGCACCGGACGCGGCCGGCGCCGTCCCGGCGCGGCAGCCCGACGCGGTGCTGGACTTCTCCGCAGGCCCCCGGCAGGCGAACCAGAAGCTGGCGGACGCGCAGGTCACCGAGGAGCAGCTGGCCAAGGGCAACGAGCCCCGGTTCAACGAGGCCCTGGCGGCCAAGAAGCAGAGCGAGCAGCACTCCGCCACCGCCCCCGCCCAGGGCCGGGCCGCCGAGAACCAGCAGCTCACCGCCGCCAAGGCGGGCGCGGCGGCGGCCGGCGCGGAGGCCATGGCGTCGATGACGGCCACCCGTGCCGCGGCCGGCCGGCAGGTCGACGCCGGCAAGGGCGAGACCAAGTCCGCCGACGAGGCCAAGCGCGCGCAGGTCACCGCCAAGCTGCAGAGGGTCTTCGACGCCACCAAGGGCGACGTCGAGCGGATCCTGACCGGCCTGGACCGGCTCGTCGAGGAGAAGTTCACCGCCGGCGAGAAGGCGGCCCGGGACGCCTTCACCGCCGACCACAAGCGGCGCATGCAGGAGTACAAGGACAAGCGGTACAGCGGCTTCCTCGGCCCGGCCAAGTGGGCCAAGGACAAGCTGCTCGGCATGCCGGAGGAGGCCAACCAGCTCTTCCAGGAGTCCCGCAAGCTCTACGTCGCCCGGATGCAGGGCGTCATCTCCTCCGTCGCCGACGCGATCGGCACCGAGCTGGGCAAGGCGAAGGACCGCATCGCCCGGGGCCGCGCCGAACTGAAGGCCGAGGTCGACCGCCTCCCGGCCGACCTGCGCCGCTTCGGCGAGGAGGCCGCCAAGGACTTCGCGGGGAAGTTCGACGACCTGGAAACCCAGGTCGACGACAAGTCGCAGTCGCTCGTCCAGGACCTGGCGCGCCGCTACACCGAGGCCCTGAACGCCGTCGACGAGGAGATCAAGAAGCTCCAGGAGGCGAACCGGGGCTGGGCCCAGCAGGCGCTGGACGCCGTCGTCGGCGTCATCCAGACGATCACCGAACTCCTCGGCCAGCTCCAGGCCGTGCTGGCCAAGGCGGCCACCGCGGCCATGCTGATCATCAAGGACCCGATCGGCTTCCTGCGCAACCTGGTCAGCGCCGTCGGCGCCGGCTTCCAGCAGTTCGTCACCAACATCGGCACCCACCTGCAGAAGGGCCTGGTCTCCTGGCTCCTCGGCATGGCCGCCGGCGCCGGCCTGGCCATCCCGGCCCGCTTCGACCTCAAGGGCATCATCCAGCTGATCGCCTCGATGCTGGGCCTGACCTGGGACGCCATCCGCGCCCGGGTCATCCGCAAGGGCGTACCCGAGCCGGCCATGGGCGCCGTCGAACGCTCCGTCCCGCTCGCCCAGACCCTCGCCCGCGAGGGCCCCGCCGGCGTCACCGACCAGATCGCCGCCCAGGTCGGCGACCTGAAGGCCACGATCCTGGACCGGCTGAAGTCCTACCTCGTCCCCACCGTCATCGTCGCCGGCATCACCTGGATCCTCTCCCTGCTGACCCCCGCCTCCGCCTTCGTCCGCGCCGTCAAGGGGATCATCGACCTCGCCACCTTCTTCCTCACCCAGGGCGCCCAGATCATCCAACTGGTCAACGCCTTCCTCGACGCCGTCATCGCCATAGCGGGCGGCGGCACCGCCGGCGTCCCCGCCATGGTCGAGAACGCCCTGGCCACCGCCCTCCCCGTGGTCATCGGCTTCCTCGCCGCCCTGGTAGGCATCAGCGGCCTGGCCGGCCGAGTCCGCTCCGTCTTCCAGTCCGTGTCCCGCCCGGTGGGAAGGGCCATCGACCGAGTGGTCGACACCCTGGCAAAGGCCGGCAAGCGGCTGTGGGGCGCCCGTCGCTCGCGACGGCGAGACCCGGCGACGTCCCCATCGACCACTTCGGCCACGAATGGTCCACGCTCCGAGCCGGCACCTCCCGGCGCCAAACGGGATCCGCGACTCGGAGCGAAGATAACGGCGGATCTGCAGAAGACCCTCGGTTCCTCCATCTCCGCCGGATCGATCAAGCCGGCCGTGACGGCGGTGTACAACCGGTGGCGCGGCGCTGGCCTGAGGGGCCTGTCCATCGAGCCAGCCAGTGGGCAACCCGGCCACTTCTCGATCTTCTCCACCTACAATCCGGTACACCACTACGAAATCACGGTAGGGGCCAAAGAGCCGGTCTTCACGGTCCCGGAAAACGTACTGACGTCATCGAAGATGAACTACCAGAACAAAATACTCAGGTTCACCCACGAGACATGGGCGACAGCCACACTCAAAGCCGAGAAGGATTGGGGGTTCGAGGAGACCAGCAGCGAGGGCGGCAAGCACGCGGAGCAGAGGATCGTCGAGCACATAACCGAGAACAGGAACACCCTCCTACCGAAGAAGAGCACTCCTCCGGACCAGGAACCCAAGGCGAGGTTCGAACTGAAGGTCACCCGGAGCCCGTGCCCGGAGGTGTGTGCGCCGCGCATCGGCGAGTTGCGTGACACCGCAAGCAGCCAGGGGTGGAAGCTTTCCACGAAGGTCCTCGCACTGGGGCTCTACAAGCCCTTCGGCGAGACGGATGACGACGCTCCCACGTATCCGAACCTGTCTGGCGGCGACTCCAGCACCGGAGAGCCGGTAGGACGGGCAGGGTTGGAGATACTCAAGAAGTGGGATGTTGACGTGGAGGTGCTGTCCCTGAGCGACCCGGCCGTACAACCCGGCTACGCAAGCCTCTCACCGAGCGAACAGAAGGAACTGGGGGATCTGGTGCGACGCTGGAATCGAACACTACTGCGCAACATCAACCGCGTCTGGCCGACCATTCCGGGCAGCGTCGGCTCCCCGTAACCGCCTCCCATCCGATCCTCCTCGGCTCAACGCACCGCAGGCCCCGCAGTGTTCGACGGCGAAGTGAGAACGGGTGGTTGTATTGACGAGCAACAGACTCGCCTTCGACGGTGAGATCGACTTCTATGAACTGGCTCGCCACGGAAGAAGCGCAGGGTGGACTCCGGAAACTCCCTCCGAGCATCCTGTCCCACTAAGAGGCGCGGCACAGTCCGGCGCCTTCGAGTTCATCTGGAAGGCGGGCGCGAGCACCCGAGTCCGATTCGTCCACGACACGGTCACGGAGGTTCGATTCATCGAAATCCTCGGCGACGGGACTCAATCCGTCACCGACCACCTCTCGACAGAATTCAACCTCATCGACTATCAGGCCTGCCTGCGGAAGATGAGTGAGGAACGCTCCGAGACATCACAGGAGCACCTGCTGGAAGCGCTCGGAGCAATATCTCCCCGGGACTTCTCGGGCGACGTGTACGCCGCCATCACGGAGGCGTTGCAACACGAGTCACCGATCGTACGCGCGGCCGCAGTCTCCGCAGCGGGAGAGTTGTCATGGAGCGAGTTCCGTCGTCCACTCCAGGAGACGGCGGACCACGATCCTGATCCGAACCTCAGAGCATTCGCCACCAACACGATCTTCACTCTGAAGTGATGTTCACGGAGGGTCTGCTCAACTCGGCGCCGTGTCCGCGGGTGACGCGAGTGATCCGCCCGGCCCTGTGGCACAACCCCTCACGCCTCCACCAGGTGCACGTCCTGGGCGCCCATGGCCGGTAGGTGGCGAGGCCGGTACGAGGCGGCGGTGCGCCAGCGCCCCTGATTGGTAGCACCGTCGGTAGTACTGGAGCTATCCTGCGCTCATGGCTGCTGAGAAGCTCTCGATCTCGTTCGACCCGGAGACCATCGACCGCGCCCGTCGGGCCGCCTCCAGGCGCGGGATGGCGCTGTCCACGTGGATAGACCGGGCGGCGCGGCGGGAGGCGGACCTGGACGAGGCGCGGGCCGCCCTGGAGGCGCAGTTCGCCGAGCACGGGGAGCCGGAGGAGGACGTGCGCGCCGCGGCTCGCGAGGCCCTGGCGGCGGCCGGGGTGGGGCGCCCGGAACCTGGCGCGGACACCGCCGCCCGGCGCAAGGGCCTCAATCGCCTGGACGCGCTCAGTTCGGACGGTGAGGAGTGAGGGCACTGTATGCCCGCCGGCTGGTGCTGGACGCGGGTGCGCTCCGGGACGCCGAGCGGCATCCCCGGGGGCGGGTCTGGGCGATGTGTGAGGCGGAGGTCGACGAGGGGCGTCGGCCTCTGCTGCCGGTCACGGTGCTCGCCCAGATGTGGCGTGGCGGTGCCGGCCAGGCCGGCTTGGCCCGAGTGGTGAAGACCTGCGAGCTGGTCACCATGGACGACACGATGGCCCGCCGCGTCGGTGCCCTGCTCGGTTTGTCCGGTACGGCCGACGTCGTCGACGCGATGGTCGTGGTGGTGGCGATGGAGGCCGGGGCTGCGGTCGTGACGTCCGATCCGGGGGACCTCGGCAAGCTCGCCGAGGCCGTGGGAGCGCCGGTTCCGCTCATCGTGCTCTGAGTACCGGCTCGCACCAGGAGCCACCGGTGCGGGGCGACCCCGGCGCGAGGCCCCTCACACCGCCACCAGGTGCACCTCCTGGGCGTTCATCGCCTCCAGGTAGGCGGCGAGGTCATCAGGGTCGCTGGTGAAGACGACGGCGCTGCCGTGGCGGACGGCGGTGAGGGCCACCAGGCCGTCGACGGCGTCGGGACGCTTCTTGCCGGGGAGGGCCGCCAGGCCCAGGGCGCCACCGATGCGCTGCCAGTCGGTGAGGTCCGGCGGGGTGGCGCACGCCAGGCACACCGGCTGGCCGGCGTCGGTGGGGCGCAGCGCCGAGGCGGAGCTGCGGGCGCCGGGGACCGTGCAGTCGCGTAGTGCGACGGCGAGCCCGTGGACCGTGGCGGGTGTGGGGCGCCAGACCTGGGCGAGCACCGGCCCGGGGACGACGGCGCGGTGCGGCGCGTCCTTGATCGCGTCGTGCAGGCGGACCGCCTTGGACTTGCGGTCGGCCAGTCCGATGAGCATCCCCGTGTCGTACACGGGGACGCGCGTGCTCACGCGGCCTCTCCTGGACGCTTGGCAGGGCGATCGGCACCGTAGACCAGGTCCACGGCTTCCCGCACCTGGCGCTTCTCCTCTTCGGTGAGGTCGTCCTCCGTCACCTCCGCGGGCTGCGGAAGGGCGGCGGCCTCCGCCTCCGCGGCTGCGATGGCCGCGTCGATGCGGGAGAACTGCGCCTCCAGCGCGTCGGTCTCCGCCATCTGCCTGGTCGCCGCGTTCACGAGATAGGCCGACACGTCCATGCCGGCGCGTTCGGCGTGCTCCCTTATGCGCTCGGCCTGCTCGGGGTCGAGGCTGATGCTGATCCGCGTCTTCGCCATGAGTGGAGTGTATGACGCGTATTACGGCTGGCCAAGGCCGCTCCCCCGTCACCCCAGCAGCTTCAGGTAGGGGCCGAACTCGGAGGCCAGGGTGAGGCGGCCGAGTTTCTGGTATTCGCGGCCGACGGCGTGGATGAGGTGGGCCATGGTGACGGGGTGGCCGGCTTCGGCGGCGAGGTAGGCCGCCGTCACGGCGATGGAGCGGATGTTGCCGCCGGCCAGTTCGAAGGCCTCGGCGCAGAAGGGGAGGTCGAGGTCGTCGGCGCGGGGGAGGACGGGGCCGAGGCAGCGTTCCCACAGCAGGAGGCGGTGGGCGGGGTCGGGCATGGGGAAGTCGATGACGAGGTCGAGGCGGCGGGTGAAGGCGTCGTCGAGGTTGGCGCGCAGGTTGGTGGCGAGGATGGCCAGGCCGTCGAAGGTCTCCATGCGTTGCAGCAGGTAGGCGCTCTCCACGTTGGCGTAGCGGTCGTGGGCGTCCTTGACCTCGGAGCGCTTGCCGAAGATGGCGTCGGCCTCGTCGAAGAGGAGGACGCCGTTGACGCCGGCGGCCTCGGAGAAGATGCGCTCCAGGTTCTTCTCGGTCTCGCCCACGTACTTGTCGACGACGGTGGCGAGGTCGACGGTGTAGAGGTCCAGGCCGAGGTCGGCGGCGACGACCTCGGCGGACATGGTCTTGCCGGTGCCGGAGTCGCCGGCGAAGAGGGCGGCGACGCCGCGGCCCCGGGCGCCGCCGGGGCGCATGCCCCACTCGCCGAGGACGCGGTCGCGGTGGCGGGCGCGGGCGGCCAGTTCGCGCAGCTGGGTGAGGGCGTCCGGGGGGAGGACGAGGTCGTCCCAGCCGACGGAGGGTTCGACGCGGCGGGCCAGCCGGTCCAGGCCGGCGGCGTTCTGGGCGCGGGCGCCGCGGCGGACGTGCTCGGGGCGGAGCGTGCCGCCGTCCGAGGCGGCCTGCTGGGCGGCGCCGCGGGCGGCGCGGGCGAGCTGGTCGGGGGTGAGGAGGAAGGGGGAGAGCAGGCGGTCGACGTCGATGTCGGCGGGGAGCGGGTCCGGATAGGCCTCGGTCCACAGGGCGGAGCGCACGGCGGGCTCGACGCGGGGGGCGGTGAGCAGCAGCGGTGGGTCGGCGGACCAGGCGGCGTCCCAGGGGCCGCGGCCGACCAGGACGACCGGCAGCGGGGCGGCGGTGAGGGAGCGGACGGCTTCCAGGTGGTCGCGGCCGAGGGCGTCGAGCGGGGCGCAGACCAGGCCGGCGCCGGTGAGCCGGGCTTCGCGGATGACGGCCCGGACGGCCTCGGCGGGCGCCGGGTCGTGGGCGAGCCGGCCGAGGTCGAGCCCGAGCGCCGGGCGGCCGACCCGGGCGAGGGCGGTGGCGGCGAGGGTGGCGCCGGCGCCGCCCTGGGCCTCGCTGAGGTAGACCAGACCGACGCCGGCCGCCAGCGCCCGGGCGAGCGGGGCCGGGTCGCCGATGCCGGCCACGCTGCTACCGGCCACACAGCTACCGGCCACACAGCTGCCGGCCACACTGCTGCCGGCCACCGTGCTGGGGCGCGTCCGGGTGAGCAGGTCGGTGACGCGCGGGTCGGGGGCGTCGTCGCCGAGCAGGTGCGCGGTGACCCGGTCCGGCACCCGCAGGGCGCGGCCGAGGAAGGGGCGTTCGGGGTCCTCGACGAGCAGCAGTCCGCCGGAGCGCAGCGGGGCGTCGGCGCCGAAGCGGGCGCGGGCGGCGGCGTCGGCCGCGGACAGCCCGCACAGCCCCAGGGTCAGGCCGACGGAGGGGCGGCGCCGGGTGACGTCGTCGTTGAGGTAGCCGTAGAAGGACTCGAAGCGGTCGTCGAGGTCGGGCAGCAGGGCGATGAGCAGGATCTCGACGTCGAGTTCGGTGAGGTGGAAGTCGGCGGCCAGCCGGCGCAGCCGGGTGGGGGGACGGCCGGCGCGGGTCGCGGCGTCCGCGCGGGCCTCGGCCTCGGCGTGCCAGGCGGCGTCGGCCTCGTCCGGCACGGGCAGCGGCGGGCGGCCGGTGTCGAGGAGGCGGCGGACCGCCTCGTCGGTGAGGTAGAGGCCGCGGAAGGCGTCGTCCGGGTCGGGGTCGCTCTCCTGACGGGCCGCGACGGCGCGCCGCACCCGTTCCTCGACCAGCACCACGCGGTCGAGGAGGTGCCGCAGGCTGGGGTCGGCGTCCGGGGTGACCGCGTCCGGGGTGACCGCGTCCGGGGTGACCGCGTCCGGGTCGGTGGTCTGCCCGGACGCGGCGGAACCAGCGGGCGCCGCGGAGGCGGACGCGGCGGTGGCATCGCTCACGGCGTCACTCCTCGGTGATGCGCCAGGAGTGGCCGCGCCGCAGCGGCGGCCGGGCGCTGGCCGGTTTGGTCGCCTCGGGCCGGGCGTCCTCGTCCATCTCGCCGAAGCCGAGCCGGATCCCCTCCTCGGTGACGGGTGGTCCGGCCGGGTAGACCGGCGTGTCGGTCAGCGGCACGCTCACCACCAGGTCGAGCGAGGGCTTCAGTTCGCCGCCGAGGGCGCTCCACACGTCGGCGAAGGAGCGGTCCTCGGGCGGGGGCAGGGCGAGCGTCATCGGCACCGGCAGGCCGACGGTCGCCAGCGAGCCGGTGAGCCGGGAGGCGGGCACCGACTCGTAGCGCAGCAGCCCGCCGAGCAGCGAGGACAGCAGGCGGTGTTCGTCCTCGGGGCGCCTGGTCCACGCGGTGATCAGGTAGGAGAGCTTGAAGTAGCGCGGCGGCAGGTGGCGGGCGACGACCGTGCCGCGCTCGTCGTACTCGTTGTGCAGGCCCCGCGCGCGGCGCCGCAGGTCCTCCCGGATGTCGTACAGGTACAGGTTGACGGTGGGGGCGTTCACCTTGGCCGCCCACTCCCGGGTCGGCGCCTCGAACACCACGACCACCCCGGCGCCTTCCAGCACCTCGTCGCGGACCAGTGTGCGTAGCGCGTCGTCGATCTCGTGGATCACCGGCTGACCTTCCTCATCCCTCATCCGCGTCCGGCGAAGTCGGGTGGCTGGATGCTGCGCGGCACGACCAGGAACGGCACGCTGAGCGGTTCGTAGCCCGGTCCGCTGGCGCGCAGCTCCCGCTCGCCGAGTCGGTCCTTGCGCAGGATGAGCATCTGCGCGACGAAGGTGCCGTCCGGGCCGACCCGCACCGGGGCGGCGGTCGCGGTGATCCCCGGCTGCCAGGTCAGCTCGACGACGGTGCCGGGCGGGAAGTCCCGGCCGCGGGCCTGCACGACCTGCCCGGGCACCCCGATGCCGGGGGTGACGGTGAGCTCCGGGCGCAGCACGCGCAGTCCGGCGGCGGCGGTGTTGTTGCCCCGGGCCGGGTCGCCCTGGTCGGCGGAGACGGTGGCCCGCACGACGCCGTCGACCGGTTCCCGGTAGGTCACCGGGATGGTGACCTCGGTGCGGGCGCCGGGCACCAGGGTGCACGGTTCGGTGTCGGTGCAGCCGGTCTGGGCGGCGACGGCGCGCCCGGCCGGGTCGTCGACCTCGGGCAGCGCCGCGGTGACGCTGACGCCGCTGGCCGTGTCCGGGCCGGCGTTGGTCAGGGTGAGCCGGACCAGGACCTCGCTGCCGGCGTAGGCCGGGCTGGGGGTCACCGCGACGGTCACCGCGACGTCGGCGGAGGGCGGGGTGCCCGGGGGCGGTGGCGGTGGCGGCGGTGGCGAGGTGGCCGGCGGGGTGGCGGCCGGCGGAGTACTGGCCGGCGGGGTGGCGGCCGGGGGCGTCGTGGCCGGCGGGCTGGAGGCCGGGGGCGGGGAGCTCGGCGGGAAGGACGGCACGTTCGGCGGCGGCGGGGTCGGCCGGCCGGTGGACGGGGGCGGGCCGGGGAACGGGATCACCACGAAGGTGGCGGTGTCCGTGCCGGTGTTGCCGGCGGCGTCGGTCGCGGTGCAGGTCACCGTGGTGCTGCCGACGGGGAAGACGCTTCCCGAGGGGGGCGTGCACTTCACCGTGAGCGGGCCGTCGACCGCGTCCTCGGCGGTGGCGGTGTAGTCGATGACGGCTCCGTCCGGCCCGGTGGCCCGGGCGCGGCGGTCGTCCACGGTCACCACCGGGGCGACCACGTCGTTGACCGTGATGCTGATGGTCTGCCGCAGTTCCGGGTCGCCGTTGCCGCCGGCGGTGCCGACGGCGAACTGCACCGCGCAGGTGAGGACGGCGCCGCCGGGCGCGTCCGGTGACACCCGGATGGTCTCGGTGAAGGCGGCCTGCTGACCGCTGGTCAGCTGCACGCTCGGCGGCTGGAGGTCGACGGTGAGGTGCGGGGAGCAGTCGACCAGCCGGTGGGTGACGGTGGTGGGCAGGTTGGCCAGGCCCTCGGCGATGGTGCGGGCAACCGCGTCGGGGTCGATGCGGTCGAACAGCCGGCCGCCGGTGGCCTCGGCGATCTTCCGGCCCTGGTCGGGGGCGGAGGCGGGCGGAGGGCGCTCGAAGTAGCCCTGGCCGTTGTCGTTGATGCCGTTCAGGCCGTCGCCCACGGGCGTGTCCACGTCGATGGCGAGGACCCGGGCGGGCAGTGTGCGCAGGGCGGTGACGGCGTCCTGGAGGGAGTAGCCGAGGCTGGGGTCGTGGCTGGAGGCGTCGCCGACCAGCACGATGATCGGGCTGGACCCGGGCCGGAAGTCGATCGTCCCGCCCGCCCCGTGGGCGATCTGCCACAGCGCGTGGATCCAGTCCTCGGCCGGGCCGGGGCTGCTGCCGCCGCGGTCCGCGGTGAGGGCGTCGACGCCGCGCTGGACGGCGTCGAGGTCCGCGGTGAGGGGTTGCAGGACCTCGAAGGCCCGGGGACCGTCCAGCACGTCGCCGTAGGTGGCGACGGCGAACTGCGAGTCGGGCTGCGACTCGCGCACCGCGCTGGTGATCAGGCCGAGGTTGCGGCGGACGTTCCCGATGGTGTCCGACATGCTGCCCGTGCCGTCCACCAGCAGCACCACGTCGGGCCGGGGCGGGATCGCCCGGGTCGTCACCCGCTTGTCCACCGTGATCTCCCCGCCCGGATCCACGGCGCGTTCCACCACGGGGGGCGTGACCAAGGGCTCGGCCTCCCGGTCGAGGGCGGCCAGGCCGGCGGCGGCCGTGCTGCCGGTGACCAGGAGCACGGTGGCCAGAACCAGCCGGAACACGCCCGACCGCAGTCGTAGCCCCTGCACGGAACCCCTCCATCCCCTCCCGGAACCGGTGCGGCAAGCTACACGGTGGCCCCACCGGCCGCCTGGCACAGCGGGGCGCGGTACAGCCGTTCGGGAAGTGGCGGCTGCCTTCGCGGGCAGTCCGGCCGGGCGCGCGCCCGGCTCCCCGGTGTTCCCGGTCGTGCGGACGGCGCCGCGGACCGTGCCGCCTCGCGTGCCCCTGCGCGTGCCCCTTGGTGTGCCCCTTCGTGTGCCCCTGCGCGTGCCCCTTTGTGTGTGCCCCGGCCGTGCGACTCCGTGCCGCCGGCTGTCTCGGATTCGCCCTTGTCCGGAACGGCTTTCTCTCCCATTTCCGCGTCCGAGCCGTGTTCGGCGTCAGATGAGTCCCTGGCGCAGCGCGTACGCCACGGCGTGCGAACGGTTCCGCAGTTGCAGGCGGGTCATGATTCCGTGCAGCACGTTCTTGATCGTCCGCTCGGAATAGGAGAGTTTCGTGGCGATCTCGGCGGTGTCGTACCCTTCCGCGACCAGTCGCAGCACCTGGATCTCCCGGGCGGTCAGCCCGTTGAAGTTGAGTCCGCGCGGGCCGAGCACCTGTCCCTGGAGGCGGCCGACCTGCTCCAGCAGGCGACCGAGCAGGTCGGCCGGGACGCTGCCCTCCCCGCGCGCCACCGCGCTGATCACCTGCACCAGCCGCTCCGGCGTGGCCTCGGCCCGCCGCACGATCCCGGCGACGCCGCACTCGGCCGCGCTGACCAGTTGCTGGTCGTCGATGTGGGTCGCGACCAGCACCATCCGTGCCGTGGTGGTGCGCTGGACGCTGCGCAGCACCCGCAACTCGGCCTCGTCGATGGTGTCCACGACGACCACCACGACGCTCGGCGATCCCTCGTCGTCCGGGTCGTCGAGCCGTAGCTCGGGCCGGGTGCGCAGCTGGCTGGCCACCCCCGCCCGCGAGATCGGGTCCTGCGCCCGTAAGCTCACCGGAATGCGGTCCACGTCGAGCCCCCTCCGCTGACTGCTGCGTACCCGCACGTGCTGCCACCGGCCGCGGCGCACCGATCCGCCGTGCGCATGCTTGCCGGGCATGGGCACGGGGTGGCCGGCGTTTCCGTTCCCCCAAAGGGAGCGTCAGAATATGGGTTGCCTCGGGGGTGCACAATCGATAAGGAGTCAACGGGCAACTCGGCTGCCCGGAAGTGTTCCTACGCGTGCGCTGTACGGTTGGGGCGCCGCCCATACCGTGCCCGATATGAATGCATGGGCGAGCCTCGATACGTCCGCCGTCACCGTCGAGCCGGGTGGCCTGGCGGAGGTCCCGTTACAGATACGCAATTCGGGCACCACCGTGGAGGAGTATCGCTTCGAGGTGGTCGGCCCGTGCGCGGCGTGGGCGGCGGTCGAGCCGGCCAGCGTGTCGCTGTACCCGGGCACCTCGGGCACCGCCACCCTGCGGCTGCGTCCGCCACGGGCCCCCGAGGTGGCCGCCGGTGAGTCGCCGTTCGGGGTACGGGTGGTGCCGACGAGCGACCCGACCGGCGCCGTGGTGCCCGAGGGCACCGTGACGGTGCTGCCCTTCACCCAGCTGAACGCCGAGCTGCTGCCGACCAGCTCCGAGGGACCACGGCGCGGCCGGCACCGGGTGGCGCTGGACAACCTGGGCAACGCGCCGCTGACGGTGCGGCTGACGGCCCGCGCGAACAGCGAGCGGATCCGGCTGGCGTTCTCCCCCGCCGAGCTGACCATCGCCCCCGGCCAGGCGGACTTCACCAAGCTGGACGTCCGCCCGGCCAGGCGGCTGTGGCGCGGGGCTGACCTCACCCACCCCTTCCAGGTCATCGCGACCCCGGTGGCCCCGGGCCAGCCGGGCCAGCCTGGCCAGCCGGAGGCGGTCGCCGGCGCGCCGGGGACGGCACCAGCGCCCTCGACGCCCGCGACGCCCGCGACGCCGACGACCCCCACGCCCACGCCGGCGGGGGCGGCCCAGCCGCCCGCGCACCCCCCGGTGACGCTGGACGGCAGCTACCAGCAGGAGGCCATCCTGCCGGGCTGGCTGCCGCGGGCGCTGCTCGCCGTGGCGGTCGGGGCGGTGGCGCTGGCCGGCCTGTGGTTCCTGCTGCTCCGCCCGGCCGTGCAGTCCACGGCCCGGGAGGCGATCACCCCCGAGGCGATCCAGGAGGCCGCGGCCGAGCAGGACGGCGGCGGCCTGACCACCGGTGGCCAGGGCGGGGCGACGGGCGGCGCCGCCCCGGGCGCGGGCGGTGACGCAGGGAGCGGCGCGGGCGGCGCTTCGGCCGGCGCGGACGGCGGCTCGGGCGGCGCGGCGACGCCTCCGGCCTCGGGCGACGGCGGGCAGGAATCCGCCGCGGCGTCCGGCTCGGGCGGCTCCGGTGGGTCGGGCGGCTCCGGGGGCGGGGGCACGGGCGGCTCCGGCGCCGGCGTCCCGACCAGCACCCGGCTGGAGGTGACCGACGCGGTGGGCGGCGGCTCGGCCACCGGGCCGGGGTACCAGGTGCCGGAGGGACAGATCTTCGAGCTGACCGACCTGGTGGTGCAGAACCCGCAGGGCGACGCGGGGACCCTGGTGATCTCCAACGGCGACGAGCCGCTGTTCCAGATGGCGCTGGAGAACTTCCGGGACCTGGACTACCACTTCGTCATCCCGATCGTGGTGCCCGAGGGCGGCCGGGTCACCATGACGGTGACCTGCCAGCAGGTCGGCCAGCCGGTGGCGGGCCCGGCGCCGACGCAGTGCTCCGAGTCGCTGTTCCTCGGTGGCACGCTGCGGGCCGTCCCCCCGGCCACCGGCAACGGCTGAGCGGCGGCCGGGCCGAACGGCTGACCGGCGCCCCCGACCCGCCCACCCGGCGAACGGTGGCCGCGGGCCGGCGCCGGCCCGCGGAGCGGAACAGCCCGGTGCCCTCCGAGCGATCCGTCCGGACCGCTCGGAGGGCACCGGGCTGGTGGCCCCGCTGGCGGTCCTCAGGCCGGCGGTGCCTCTTCCTCCTCCTGCCCGGCCTGCGCCCCGGTGCGCTGCACGAAGGAACCCTGGACGTCCGCCGGCCGCTCCTCCTCGTCCTCGCCCTGCCGCTGCACCGGCGCGGCACCCGCCGTTCCCGCTCCCGCGCCCGCCGTGTCGGTGGCCGGGGCCGGGGCGGCCATGGCGCGCTCGGCGTTGGCCACGGCCTCCCGTTCGAACCGGTCCGAGGGGTCGCTCACCCGTATCCCGCCGGGCGCCTCGGTGCCGTCGACCGGCCCGCTGCGCTGCTGCACGACGTGCGTCAGCTCGTGGGCCAGCGTGGTGCGCCCCTCGGTCGACGAGGTGTCGAACTTGTCCCGCTGGAACACCACGTTGTTGCCGACCGTGTAGGCGTGGGCGCCGACGGCCTTGGCCGACTCGTGCGCCGCGCCGTCGGTGTGCACCCGCACGTCGGAGAAGTCGGCGCCCAGCCGGGCCTCCATGTCGGAGCGGGTCTCGGTGTCCAGGGGCTGGCCGCCGCCGGAGGAGACGACGTCCAGGACGGGCGAACGCGGCTGCTGCTCCTCCTCCCCCAGCATCGACCCGACGGCGCTGTTGCCGACCTGGCGTTGCAGGCTGCCCAGCCCGGCCCGGCCGAGGACGTCGGCGCGCCCGGCGGCGGCCGCCTTGAACAGGTGCGACAGCTCGGCGGGGGCGTGCGGGCCACTCCCCCGGCCCGGGCGTCCGGATTCCTCGTGCGCGTGGTCGCGCCCGTGCTCGTACTCGTGCATCTGCCACTCCCGGAGGCGTGCGGCCGTCCCGTCGCTGGTGCGGGTCCGTCGTGCGGGTCCCTCGTGCGGGTCCGTCAGATGGGTCGTCGTGCGGTGCGCGTGCGGCGCCGTTCCCGTCAGTTCCCGCTCTGCGACGACCGTGCGGGAGGAGGGGCGGCGGCGTCCAGGCCCGGTCGCCGCCGGGTGGGGGCAGGCCCGGCTGCCTCTTCGGGCATCCCGCTACCGCGCCCGGGCGCGGCCGGCGAGCAGCAGGCCGAGCAGCGACAGCACGCCGCTGATCAGGAAGATGGCGAGGTAGGCGGTGTCGGCGGAGCGGCTCACCAGGGCGGCGAACAACGAACCCCCGACGGCCAGCACCATGGTCGTGCCGAGGGAGTCGGCGAGCTGGAGGGCCGAGGAGTTGCGGCCCTGCTCGGCGGGCGCGGACAGCTCCAGGGTCAGCACGGAGAGCGTGGGGTAGACCATCCCCATCCCGAGGCCGGCCACCGCCCAGCCGACGATGGCGACCAGCACCGGCACGGCCGGGGCGACGGTCACCGCCACCGCGATCGGGCCGACCAGGAGGAAGGCGAACCCCAGGCGCAGCAGGCCGGTGGTGCCCAGCGGCCGGTTCGGGCGGGCCTGGAACCAGCTGCCGGCGGACCAGCCCAGCGCCGAGACGGTGAGCGCGGCGCCCGCCGTGGCGGCGGACATGCCGCGCTCCTGGGAGAGCATCAGCGGGATGAACACCTCGGTGCCCAGCATGGCGGCGCCGGCGAGTCCGCGCAGGATGACCACGGTGGGCAGCCCGCGCCGGGCGCGGGGAGTCCCCGGCGGCAGCAGCCGGGGCGCGGCGGCCACCAGGCCGGCCAGCCCGGCCACCAGGAGCGGAACGGCCAGCGCGCCGTGCCCCTGACCGCCGTAGTGCAGCAGCCCCGCGCCGACCGCGGCGACCAGGGCCCAGAGCAGGCGGCGGCCGGTGGCGTCCGGCGCGTCCGCACCGGCGCCGTCGGGGGCGTCATCGCGGTCACGGCCGGCGGTTGGCCCGGTGCCGGCCGTGGGCGCGCCGGCCGTGGGCGCGCCGGCCTTGGGCGCGCCGGCCGCCCGCGCCGATCCCGTCGCCGCGTCCCGCTTCCGCGTGGTGGTGCCGCGCAGCGCCGGCCGCAGCAGCACCCCGGCCGGCAGCGCGATCAGCGGCACGCCGAGGAACACCCAGCGCCAGTGGGCCTGTTCCATGATCAGCCCGGCGATGGCCGGACCGACGATCGAGGGCAGCACCCAGGCCGCCGCGAAGGCGGTGAAGACCTGTGGCCGCAGGTGGGCCGGGTACAGGTGCCCCACGGCGACGTAGAGCGCGACGCCCACCAGCCCGGCGCCGAAGCCCTGCACCACGCGGCCGGCGACCAGCACGCCCATGGTCGGGGCCGCGCCGGCGAGCAGCAGTCCGACGGAGAACAGCCCGATGCCGGTCCACAACGGCCGGGGCGCGCCCCGTCTGTCCGACCAGACGCCGGAGAGCACCATGGCGACCACTCCGGCGGCGAGCGGGCCGCCGAAGGCGAGGCCGTAGAGGGCGAGGCCGTCCAGGGCCCGGGCGGCGGTGGGCATCGCGGTGGTGACGGCCAGGTTCTCGAAGGCGATGAGCGTGCTGAGCGCGACGGCCCCGATGGTGAACGCCCGGTAGGGCGGTCGCAGCGTGCCCGCGCCCCGCCTCCCGGCGTCCTCCACGGCACCGGAGGCACCGGCAGCCTCGGTGGGCCCGGCGGCCCCGCCGCTCCCCGCCGTCTCGCCTCCGCCGGGCGCCGCGGCGGTCTCCAGGCTGGTGGTCATGGCTTCCCCTTCCCTCGCTCCGTCGACCGTGGTGGCGGCGCCGGGAAGGCGCGGGCACCACGCGTCGCACGGTGACCCGCCGGCGTCGGCGCGTCCCGTCGCCGACGATCCTGCAATCTCAAGGCGGCTTGAGGTCAACGCGGGGCGACCCGCCGCCCCGGCCGACGCCGTGCCGCCACCGGACGGCCGTCGAACTGTCGTCGAACCGTCAACCCGCGTGCCCGAGCGCAGGACGAGCCGTGCTTAACCGGTTGTGTAACCACCGCCCCGCACCTACCCTGAGGGCCACGCCGTACGGGGTTCGCTCTTGCGTCGTCGACCCGCGCCGAATCCTGTCGAAATGATTGACAGGGTCATGTAAGGGTCGTTTGCGGAACGGCACTCCCGCCATGCCGGTCCAGTGGCGAAAACCGGAAGCACCCACCCGCCGGCCCGCCGACGGGGTTCGCAGGACAGGCATTTGGCAGCCCATCACGAGATTCGCCGCCCGCGGCGGATCTCCCTTCGGGAGTAGGCTCATGAGAAGACGTGTGACGACCGCGGCCGTGGCGCTGCTCGGTCTCCTTTTCTCCATGTTCGTCGTCGCGCAGCCGGCGCACGCGGCAACGGGTTTCCACGTGAGCGGCGGTCGTCTGCTCGACGCCAACGGAAACGACTTCGTCATGCGCGGCGTCAACCACGCCCACACCTGGTACACCAACCAGACCAGCTCGCTGGCCAACATCAAGGCGCTCGGCGCGAACACCGTGCGCGTTGTGCTGAGCAGCGGCGACCGCTGGACGCGGAACGACGCCGCCGACGTCGCGAACGTCGTCGCGCAGTGCAAGGCGAACCGCCTCATCTGCGTCCTGGAGGTGCACGACACCACCGGCTACGGCGAGCAGAGCGGGGCGGTCAGCCTGGACCGGGCGGCCGATTACTGGCTGAGCGTCCAGAGCGCGCTCACCGGCCAGGAGAACTACGTCATCGTCAACATCGGCAACGAGCCCTACGGAAACGCCGGATATTCCACCTGGGCGGCCGACACCTCCGCGGCGATCAACAAGCTCCGCGACGCCGGATTCGACCACACCATCATGGTCGACGCCCCCAACTGGGGCCAGGACTGGTCCTTCACCATGCGTGACAACGCCGCGCAGGTCTTCGCCAGCGACCCGGACCGCAACACCGTCTTCTCGATCCACATGTACGGCGTCTTCGACACCGCGGCCGAGATCAACGACTACCTCAACCGGTTCGTCACCGCCCGCCTGCCCATCGTGGTCGGCGAGTTCGGCCACGACCACTCGGACGGCAACCCCGACGAGGACACCATCTTCGCCACCACCCAGGCGCTCGGCCTCGGCTACCTCGGCTGGTCCTGGAGCGGCAACGGCGGCGGCGTCGAGTACCTCGACATGGTGACCAGCTTCGACCCGACCCGGCTCACCTCCTGGGGCCAGCGCATCTTCAACGGCGCCAACGGCATCAAGGCCACCTCCCGCGAGGCGTCGGTCTACGGCGGCGGTGGCGGCGACACCACCGCGCCGACCGCCCCCGGCACCCCGACGGCCGCCGACGTGACCCCCGGCAGCGTCCGCCTGTCCTGGGCCGCCTCCACCGACGCGGTCGGCGTCACCGGCTACGACGTCGTCCGGGTGAACGGCACCACGGAGACCGCGGTGACCACCTCGGCCACCAACTCCACCACCGTGACCGGGCTGAGCGCCAACACCTCCTACACCTTCGCCGTCTACGCCCGCGACGCCGCCGGCAACCGCTCCACCCGCTCCGGGACCGTCGCGGTGACCACCCTGCCCGGCGGCGGCAACCCCGTGGCCAACTGCCAGGTCACCTACCGGGTCGTCGGCTCCTGGGGCGGCGGCTTCCAGGCCGACGTCGTGATCCGCAACACCGGCACCACCCCGATCAACGGCTGGACGCTGGGCTGGACCTACGCCAACGGCCAGACCATCACCACCCTCTGGAACGGCGTCCTGCAGCAGAGCGGCGCCGACGTCACCGTCCGCAACGCCGGCCACAACGCCACCATCCCGGCGGGCGGCTCGGTGAGCTTTGGCTTCACCGCGAGCTGGAACGGCACCAACACCAACCCGACGGCGTTCTCGCTCGGCGGCAGCGCCTGCGCCGTGGCCTGATCCCGCGCCATCCCGAGTCGCACCTCCGCGAGCCCCTGCCGGCCGACCGCCGGCGGGGGCTCGCGGCGTTCGCGCCGTTCGCGCCGTTCGGGACGATGGCGGCCGCCATGGACGACATTGGTGAACATGATTGTCATCTGCTAGTTTCGCGGCGTCGCTCCACCCGCCCGAGGTGCCGGGCGCCGGACGCCCGCGCCGCGCCCGCCCCGGCCACCCGTGCGTCCGGCCACCCGTCCCCTGGCCGGTCGTCGTCCCCCGGAAGAAGAGAACGTGCGCCCCACCCGCCGAGCGTTGCCCGCCGTGGCCCTCACCCTCACCGCCTCCCTGCTGCTCACCGGCTGCTTCGCCTCCTCCCCGGGAACCGACGCCGGCCCGGCGGAGGGCGCGGCCGACGGACGCATCCGCGTCGCGATGCTGCAACCGCCGCGCTCCGGCCTCTCCCCGTTCAGCGACGACGCCTTCAAGCTCTCCCGCTGGAGCACCGCGGAGACGCTGGTCGTCCTCGACGAGGCCGGCGACCCCCAGCCCGCCCTGGCCACCGAGTGGACCCGGAACGACCCGCGCACCTGGACCTTCACCATCCGCCAGGGCGTCACCTTCCACGACGGCAGCCCGCTGACCGCCGACGCCGTCGCGGGCGCCCTGCGCGCCGCCACCGAGGCCAGCCCCAAGCCCCGCATCCTGGACGGCGTCGAACTGCGGATCAGCGCCGAGGGCGACACCGTCACCGTCACCACCGGCGAGGACGACCCCCTGCTGCCCCAGCGGCTGTCCTCCCCCCAGCTCTCCATCCTGGCCCCCAGCGCCTACACCGGAGCCACCGTCAACCCGGTCGGCACCGGCACCGGACCCTTCGTGCTGACCGAGGTCGACGGCACCACCGCGGCCCACCTGGACCGCTACGAGGAGTACTGGGGCGAGCCGGCGCGGGCCGGCGGCATCGACGTCACCTTCGTCCCGGACGGCACCGCCCGCGCCGCCGCCCTGCGCAGCGGCACCGCGGACATCGTCGAGGCCGTCCCGGTCTCCCAGGCCGCGCTGCTGGACGAGGAGACCATCACCGAGGTGCCGATGCCGCGCACCAACACCCTCTACCTCAACACCGGGTCCGGCCCGTTCCGCGACCCGGCGCTGCGCGCCGCCGCCCGGGACGCGATCGACCGCGCCGCGCTGGTCGAGGGCGTCTACGAGGGCCGCGCCGACCAGGCCGAGGGCCTGCTCGGCCCCGCCATCCCGTGGGCCGCCGAACGCCCCGAGCGGAGCGGGCGCACCGAGGCCGCCGACCCCGCCGGGACCACCATCACCCTCGCCACCTTCTCCGACCGGGCCGAGCTGCCCGAGGTCGCCACCGCCCTCCAGCAGCAGTTGGAGCGGGCCGGATTCACCGTCGAGCAGGTGGTGCGCGAGTACGCCCACATCGAGGCCGACGCGCTGGCCGGCGAGTTCGACGCCTTCATCCTCTCCCGCGCCACCGTGCTGGACTCCGGCGACCCGGCCGCGTACATGGTCAGCGACTTCGGCTGCGACGGCTCCTTCAACATCTCCCAGCTGTGCGACCCGGCGGTGGACCAGGCCCTGGAGCTCGCCGAGCGCACCCCCTCCGGCCCGGAGCGCCGCGCGGCGATCCTCCAGGCCGAGGCCGCGATCCTGAACACCGACGCCGCCATCCCGCTGCTGCACGAGCGGGTCATCCAGGGCGACGCCGGCAACGTCGTGGACTCGGCCAAGGATCCGCGCGAGCGCCTCCTGGTCACCGCCGACACCCACCTGCGGTGAGTACGCGACAGGAGCACCGGCCGGCGGCGCTCCGGGGCGGCGGGCGGATCCGGGGCGCCGCGGTCTCCCGCACCCTGGCGCTGGTGGCGATCACCGCCGTGGTGGGCCTGCTGCCCTGGCTCTCCGGCCGGGACCCGGCACTGGCCGTGCTGCGCGCCCGCTCCGCCGAGCAGGAACCCACCGAGGAGGCGCTGGCGGCCATCCGCGCGGACCTCGGCCTGGACGCCGGCCCGCTGGCGCTGCTCGGCGACTGGCTCGCCGGGCCGCTCCGCGGCGACCTCGGCACCTCTTGGGTCTCCGGGGCGGACGTCCTGCCGTCCGTGCTCGGCGGCCTCGGCGTCTCGCTCACCCTGATGGGCTCGGCGTTCGCCGTCGCCCTGCTGCTCACCGCCGCCCTCAGCGCCCCGACCCTGGTCCGCGGCGCCCGCGGAACCCCGCGGCGGGCCGGCGCGGGCAGCGGCGCCACCGCCGCCATGCTCGCCTCCCTGCCGGAGTTCCTGCTGGCCACCGTGGGGCTCGTGGTGCTCGCGGTGTGGCTGCGCTGGCTCCCACCGTTCGGCTGGGAGGGCCCGCGCAACCTCGTGCTGCCGGCGCTGGCGCTCGGCATCCCGGCCGGCGGCCTGCTCGGCCGGCTGGTGGACGACGCGCTGCCGGCCGTGTTCACCGAACGCTGGGTCGGCCTGTGGGCGGCCGCCGGCTGCACCCCGCGCCGGATCGCGGCCGCGGCGCTGCGCCGCGCCCTGCCGGCCATCGTGCCGCAGTTCGGGCTGGTCGCCGTCGGCCTGACCGGCGGGGCCGTCGCCGTGGAGACCGTATTCAGCGTCCCCGGCATCGGCCGCACCGCCCTGGGCGCCGCCGAGTCGCAGGACCTGCCGATGCTCCAGGGCTCCGTGCTGGCACTGGTCCTGCTGGGCACGCTCGCCGGCGTGCTCGGCGACGCGGCCCGCCGCCGGCTGCTCGGCCCGGGCCTGCGCGACGCCGCGTTGCCGCTGCCCGCGCCGGCCGCCGCCCCGGCCACCTGGCCACGGCTCGCGCTGCCCGTCGTGCTCGCCACCGTGCTGCTGGCCGGCATCGCCGCCGGACTGCCGCGCGACCCGCGCACCGTCGACACCACCGCCCGGCTCGCCGCCCCCTCCTGGGCCCACCCGCTGGGCACCGACGGCCTCGGCCGCGACGTGCTGGCCCGGCTCGGACACGGGGCCGCCGCCACGGTCGGCGTCGCGCTGCTGGTCTGCCTGGTCTCCTACGCGCTGGCGCTGCTGGTCGGCTTCCTGCCCGCGCTCGCGGCCGGCGCCTCGGAGGTGGCCAACGCCCTGCCGCCGGTGATCGCCGGCATCCTGGTCGCGGCCGTCCTCGGGCCCGGCACCCTCGGCGCCTCCGTCGCCGTCGCCCTGGTCTCCTGGCCACCGCTGGCCGCGCACGCCTCCGCGCTGGTCCAGCAGACCCGCGCCGCCGGCTACCTGACGGCGCAGCGGGCCATCGGCTCGCCCCCGCACTGGATCCTGACCCGGCACGTGCTGCCGGCGGTGGCCGGCCCGGTGGCCCGCCACGCCGTGCTGCGCCTGCCCGGCATCGCGCTGGCCCTCGCCTCGCTGGGCTTCCTGGGCCTGGGCGCCCAGCCGCCCGCCCCGGAATGGGGCCTGACGCTCGCCGAGTCGCTGCCGTACGTCGAGCGCGCCCCGTGGGCCACGCTCGGCCCCGCGCTGGCGCTGGCCCTACTGGCCGGGCTCGCCGTCTCGCTGTCCGCGCTGCCGGCCACCTCCGTGCTGTCCGCGCTGTCCGGGCTCTCCCCGGCCGGCCGGGCTCGCCGCACCGCCCGTCCGCCCGCCGCGACGGCACCGCCCGGGAAGGTCGCCCGATGAACCCCGCCGCACCCATGAACCCGGCCGCACCGGCGGACGCCGTCCCGCCGGAGAACCGCGCCGCACCGGGAAACCGCGCCACACCGGCCGAGGAGCTGCTGACCGTCCGTGACCTGCGCGTCGGCTTCCGCCGGCACGGCCGGCCGGTCCCGGCGGTCCGCGGGCTCTCCTTCGACGTGGCCGCGGGCGAGGTGCTGGCCGTGGTCGGCGAGTCCGGGGCCGGCAAGTCGCTGACCGCCCTCGCCCTGCTCGGCCTCACCCCGCCCGGCGCCGAGGTCGGCGGCAGCGTCCGGCTGCGCGGCCGGGAACTGGTGGACGCGCCGCGCTCGGTGTGGCGCGAGGTGCGCGGGCGACGGATCTCCCTGGTGCCGCAGGACGCCCTGGCCGTGCTCAGCCCGGTGCACACCGTGGGCGAGCAGATCGCCGCCGCCGTCCGCTCGGTGCGGCGGGTGAGCCGCAGCGAGGCGTGGTCCCGGGCGGTCGCCGCCCTGGAACAGGTCGGCATCGCCGACGCCGCCCGCCGCGCCCGCGCCCACCCGCACGAGTTCTCCGGCGGCATGCGGCAGCGCGCGGTGATCGCGATGGCGATGGTGAACGAACCGGAGCTGGTCGTCGCCGACGAACCGACCACCGCCCTGGACGCCGCCCTCCAGGCCCAGCTCCTGGACACCCTGACGCAGGCACGGCAACGCACCGGCGCGGCACTGCTCCTGGTCACCCACGACCTCGGCATCGTCGCCGGACACGCCGACCGGGTACTGATCATGTACGCCGGGCGGCACATGGAGGACGGCCCGGTGCGCCGCGTCCTGACCGAGCCGCGCACCCCGTACACCGCCGGCCTGCTGGCCTCGCTGCCGCCGGAGCGGTCCACCACCCGCCGCCTCGCGGCCATCCCCGGCAGCCCGCCCACGGCCCGGGAGCTGCTGGCGGGAGGCGACGGCTGCGCCTTCGCCCCGCGCTGCCCGCTCGCCGAGGAACGCTGCGCCGGCACGGCACCCCCGGCCGTCGCCACCGAGCGCACCGACCACCGGGCCGCCTGCCACCGCTGGCCGGAGCTGGCGGCGCTCGGCCCCACGCTGTTCACCGACGAGCCGGCGGAGGTACCGCGTGCCTGAGCCCTCCCCCGTCCTCCAGGTCCGCGACCTGGTGGTCCACTACCCCGGCCGCACCCGGCACGACCCGCCGGTCCGGGCGGTCGACGGGGTCTCCTTCGACGTGCGCCCCGGCGAGACCCTGGCGCTGATCGGCGAGTCGGGCTGCGGGAAGTCCAGCACCGCCACCGCCGTGCTCCAGCTCCGCCGGCCGGACTCCGGCTCCGTGCGCTTCGCCGGACGCGAACTCACCACGCTCACCGACGAGGAGCTGCGCCCGCTGCGCCCCGCCTTCCAGCCGGTGTTCCAGGACCCGTACGGCTCGCTGAACCCGCGGCGGCGCGTCCGCGACACCATCGCCGAGCCGCTGCGCGTGCACGGCCGCTGGGACCCGGCGACCGGTCCGGCGCGGGTGGCGGAGCTGCTGGAGATGGTCGGCCTGGACGCCTCGCACGGCGCCCGCCGCCCGGGCGAACTCTCCGGCGGCCAGCAGCAGCGCGTCGGCATCGCCCGCGCGCTGGCCTGCGAACCCCGGCTGCTGGTGCTCGACGAGCCGGTCTCCGCCCTCGACCCCTCCGTCCGCGCCGGCGTCCTCAACGTGCTCACCGCCCTCCAGGACGAACTCGGGCTCGCCTACCTGTTCATCAGCCACGACCTCGCCCTGGTGCGGCACGTCGCCCACCGGGTGGCCGTCATGCGCGCCGGCCGGATCGTCGGGACCGGCCCGGCCCGCACCCTCCCCGCCACCCCGGAGCACCCCCGCACCGCGGCGAAATCCGGGTGATGCGCGGCCCCGCCCGCTGCCACGATGTGCCCATGCGCGCGTACATCGACGATCCCCGCCGGCTCGGCGAGACCCGGCTGTCCGACGGACGGTCGCTGGGCTGGGCCGAGTGGGGCCCCTCCGACGGCGTGCCCGTCCTGCTCTGCCCCGGGGCCGCCACCAGCCGGTGGCTGGGCTTCGGCGCGGGCGTGGTGGACGCCCTCGGAGTGCGCCTGGTGTCGGTGGACCGTCCCGGGCTCGGCGTGTCGACGCCCGCGCCCGGCCGGACGCTCCCCGACTTCGCGGAGGACGTCCGCGAGCTGGCCGCGCTGCGCGGACTCGGGCGTCCACCGGTCGTCGGCAACTCCCAGGGCGCGCCCTTCGCGCTGGCCTGCGCCGCGGCGGGCGTGGTCGCGGCCCTGGCCGTCGTCTCCGGGGCGGACGAGGTCGCCGCACCCGAGTTCGCCGCCGCCCTGCCGGCCGAGCTGCGCGCCCTCGTCGAATCCGCCGCCACCGACCCCGCCGGCGCCGAGCGGTTCTTCGCCGGCTTCGACGCGGACGCGATGTGGGAGATGGTGATGCGCGGCAGCCCGGAGTGCGACCTCGCCGTGTACCGGGATCCCGCCTTCGCGGCCGGCTACCGCCGTGCCCTGGAGGAGGGCTTCGCCCAGGGCGCGGCCGGCTACGCCCGGGACACCCTGCTGGCCATGCGGCGGTGGCCGCTGGACCTGGCCGGGATCACCGTGCCGGTCGACATCTGGTACGGCCGGGCGGACACCAGCCACTCCCCCGACAACGGCGCCCTCCTCGCCACCCGGATCCCCGCCGCCCGCCGCCACGTCGTCCCCGGAACCGGCGGCGCCCTGCTGTGGACCCACCCCGAACCGATCCTGACCTCCCTCCTCGACGCGGCGACTCCCCACCGCTAGCGCCCCCGGCCGTCGCCGGTGCGCCACGCTCCGCACCGGTACGACCACTGCCGCGGCGAAGTACCCTCGTTGGGTCCCCCGGCATCAGGAGTTCCCCGCAGTGGCCCTCAGCGTCTTCGACCTCTTCTCCATCGGCATCGGCCCGTCCAGCTCGCACACGGTCGGACCGATGCGCGCCGCTCGGATGTTCGCCCGCCGGCTGAAGTCCCAGGGGCTGCTGGCCGCCACCCACGGGGTGCGGGCCGAACTGTTCGGCTCGCTGGGCGCCACCGGCCACGGCCACGGCACGCCCAAGGCGGTGCTGCTCGGGTTGGAGGGCAACTCGCCGCGGACCGTGGACGTCGCCCGGGCCGACCTCGACGTCGAACGCGTCCGCGCCACCGGCCGGCTCCGGCTGCTCGGCCACGACCTCGGCGACGCCCACGAGATCGCTTTCGCCCCGGACCGCGACATCGTCCTGCACCGCCGCCGCGCCCTCCCCTACCACGCCAACGGCATGACGCTGACCGCCCACGACGCGGCGGGCGTGGCCCTGCTGGAGCGCACCTACTACTCGGTGGGCGGCGGTTTCGTCGTCGACCACGCCGCCCTCGACGAGGCCGACCGGATCAAGCCCGACGACACCGCGCTCCCCCACCCCTTCCGCACCGGCCAGGAACTGCTCCGGCTCACCCGGGAGACCGGGCTGTCGATCTCCTCGCTCATGCTGGAGAACGAGCGGGCCTGGCGCCCCGAGTCCGAGGTGCGCTCCGGCCTGCTGGAGATCTGGCGGGTCATGCGCGAGTGCGTGGCCACCGGCATGACCACCGAGGGCATCCTGCCCGGCGGCCTGAAGGTCCGCCGCCGTGCCGCCACCGCCGCCCGCGCCCTGCGCGCCGAAGGCGGCGGAGCGGGCAACGCCATGGAGTGGGTCACCCTCTACGCGATGGCCGTCAACGAGGAGAACGCGGCGGGCGGCCGCGTCGTGACCGCCCCCACCAACGGCGCCGCCGGCATCGTCCCCGCCGTGCTGCACTACTACACCGAGTTCGTCCCCGGCGCCGACGACGAGGGCGTCATCCGCTTCCTCCTCGCGGCCGGTGCCATCGGCATGCTCTTCAAGGAGAACGCCTCCATCTCCGGCGCCGAGGTCGGCTGCCAGGGCGAGGTCGGCTCCGCCTGCTCGATGGCCGCCGGCGCGCTGGCCGAGGTCCTCGGCGGAAGCCCCGAGCAGGTGGAGAACGCCGCCGAGATCGGCATCGAGCACAACCTCGGCCTGACCTGCGACCCGGTCGGCGGCCTGGTCCAGATCCCGTGCATCGAGCGCAACGGCATGGCCGCCGTCAAGGCCGTCACCGCCGCCCGCATGGCCCTGCGCGGCGACGGCCGCCACCACGTCTCCCTCGACAAGGCCATCAAGACCATGAAGGAGACCGGCGCCGACATGAAGGTCAAGTACAAGGAAACCTCCCGCGGCGGCCTCGCCGTCAACGTCATCGAGTGCTGACCAAACCACCCCTGACCTGCGGTTTCCCGGCTTTCCAGCCCGTCACGCCCTTTCCGCTCGACCCAGCGGATCGTCCCTGAGGAGTCCCCGGGACGGCACGGAAAGTCCCTGAAAAGTCCCCGGCTCCCCCAAGCCGGAGCCCATCCCGAGAGACCGCCCGCCTGGTCGCCACCCGCGCCTTTACTGGAGCAGCTCCGGCTCGGCGAAGAGTTCCTGGATCCAGTAGGCGCTCGCCTCGTGGCAGTCCTCGGTCGGGGTGCCGGGAAAGAGGCGGGACCAGGAGACCGCGCGGCCGACGGCGGCCAGGCGGACGGCGAGGGTGGCCGCGCGGCGGAGCTCAGGGAGCGTGGGGCCCAGGTCGCTCCAGGGTTCCAGGTACGCGTCGCGGAGGCGGGTCATGGTCTCGGGCCCGTACCGCTCGCGGACGGCGCGGGCCGGGACGAGGAGGCTGGCGAAGGGGTGGGCAACGACCGCGTCGCCCCAGTCGAAGAAGGTGTAGCGGCCGGGCCCCGGGGCGAGCATCTGGGCGTCGTGCAGGTCGCAGTGGTCGAGCGAGTCGGGGACACCGACGGCGTCGAGCTCCGCGCACCAGTCGAGCAGGCGGGGGCGGCGTTCCCGCAGGGAGCGGCGGACGGCGGGTTCCAGGGTGGGGTTGCTCTCGACGAGGTCGTCGAAGATGCCCGGCAGGTGGGCGGTGCGGGCGCTGGGCACGCCCAGCGCGGTCATGCGGTCCGTGTACGGGAGGAGAACGCGCTGCAGGCGCGCGTACTGGCCGACCGCCTCCAGCCAGTCCGCCGGCCCGGCGGCGCCGGTGTCGAGGAGGTGCCGGAACAGCGGCCCGCCGTCGGGCAGGAGCGACCAGCCGCGGTCGGGGTCGACCGCCAGCGGGGTCAGGACGTGCTCGGGAACCCATTCCGCGAGCGCGTGTCCGAGGGCGGCCTCGAAGCCGTTGCCCGGCGTGCCGGCCTTGAACCAGGCGGCGTCGCGCTCGGCCGGGCCGGTCCGGAAGCGGATGATGATCGACCAGGGGCGCACCCGCACCTCACGGGCGCCGGTCTCCCGCAGGCCGTGGCGGGAGAGCTCCCGCTCCGCCCAGTCCAGGGCGGTCTGGCGCCAGGCGGCGTCCTCCCAGGGGGTGACGGCATCGGCGAACCGGCCCCGGTCCACCGTCGACGGTGTCTCGCGTCGCATTCGGGGATTCCACCACTGGGGACACAACCGCCGCACCCGAAATAGCTCCGGTGGGGACCGGTCCCGCCGGGACCGACCGCCCGGGCACCGGTCGCGGACCGACCGGTTCGGGCGTGAGCGCGCCGGGCTCAGTCCTGGTCGGCCGCCTTCGCGGCCTGCTCGGCGCGCTTCTCCTTGATGCGGGCGGCCTCCTTGCGGACCTCGGCCTGGGTGGCGCGCTCCTTCTGCAGCCACTCCGGGTTCTCGTCCTTGAGGGCCTCGATCTGCTCGGTGGTCAGAGCCTCCGTGACGCCGCCGCGGGCGAGGCCGGAGATGGAGACGCCCAGCTTGGCCGCCACGACGGGTCGGGGGTGCGGGCCGTTGCGGCGCAGCTCGCGCAGCCACTCCGGCGGATCGGCCTGGAGCGCGTTGAGCTCGGAGCGGGAGACGACACCCTCGCGGAACTCGGCGGGGGTGGCATCGAGGTACACGCCCAGCTTCTTGGCCGCGGTGGCGGGCTTCATCGTCTGGGCGGTCTTGTGCTGCGTCATGCCGACAAGAATATCGGCCAGGTGCACCCCCACCGACCACGGCCGGTAATCTGGCCTGGTGACAGGCTCGGACGCAAGCTCCTCCCCCAGTGCCCCCGCTCCCTCCGCTCCTCCGGCTGCCTCCTTCCGGGTGGCGTACGTGCCGGGCGTGACGCCCTCGAAGTGGGTGCGGATCTGGCAGGAGCGCCTGCCGGACGTGCCGCTGGAGCTCGTCCAGGTGGAGGCGGCGGACGCGGAGGGCCTGCTGCGCGAGGGCGGGGCCGACGCCGCGTTCCTGCGGCTCCCGGTGGACCGTACGGAGCTCAGCGCGATCCCCCTGTACACCGAGACGACCGTCGTGGTGGTCCCCAAGGACCACCTGGTGGCGGCGGCGGACGAGGTGACCGTCGAGGACATCGCCGACGACATCGTGCTGCACCCGCTGGACGACACCCTGGACTGGGCGACGCCCCCGGGGCGTCCCGCCATCGAGCGGCCGGCGACGACGGCCGACGCGATCGAGCTGGTCGCGGCTGGGATCGGACTTCTAATCGTCCCGCAGTCCCTCGCCCGGCTGTACCACCGCAAGGACCTCACGTACCGGACGCTGACCGGGACGCCCCAGTCGCAGGTGGCGCTGTCGTGGCCGGAGGACGCCACCACCGATCTGGTGGAGGACTTCATCGGGATCGTGCGGGGCCGCACCGTGAACAGCTCGCGGGGCCGCCGCCCCGACGAGCGGACGGCGAAGACCGCGAAGGACGCGAAGACCGCGAAGACCGGCAAGGCCGGCCGCTCGGAGAAGCCGAAGCAGGGCAACAAGCCCCAGGGCTCCGGTGCCCGCCGCCGGACCGGCGGCGGGGGCGCCGCCGCCAGGAGCAGACGCTCCGGTAATCCACGCCGCCGCTCCTAGGAGTCGTCGCTCGTCACCGCCCACCGGCTCCCCTCACCCTGGTGTGATCCCGGTGTGATCCGGCACGCACCGCCTATTGACCCTCCGCCTGAAGGCGGTGTAAACAACACGCAACGTCAATGTTTACGCAATCATCGCCTCGGGGGCACAGGCATGCAACACGGATGGTGATGGTTGCGTAAACATGCTTGGGCTGAATCGATGCCAGGCCGTGAGTGAGGAAACCGCATGACGACGCTGTCGTGCCGTACAGGCGACACCTGTCCGACAGCGCCACCAGCAGTGCGACGAACAACATGACCGGCACCCGCACCACCAGGAACGGCACCGCCCGGGCCAGCGAGCACCACACCGCTCATCGCCCAGCGCCGCTGGTTGCCCGTCAGCGGTAGCACGATGTCCCACCCACCCCAGCCGGTGGCGGAAGGGAGAAGGAGACCCCACTGTTCGGCATGCGGCGACGACGCTCACCGACCGCCCGACACCGCCCCGACACCGCCCCGGAAGGGCTCCCCGCCCTGCCCCCAACCGGGGTGACTCTCCTACGGCACCCCCGCAAAGCCACTGAGGTCGACCCTCGCCCCTGCGCGACCGCACACCCCGTCGAACACAGCGCGAATGCAAGGAGAAACACCACATGAGACATGGCCCCCGGGTGGTCCACCGGCGCACTGCCGTCCTGACCGCGATCCTCGTCAGCAGCGCATTCGTGGCCACCGGAACGCCGCCCGCAGCAGCCGCCGCGGGACAGGCTGCCCAGAGCGTGACCGTCACTCCCGATCCCTCCTACCAGGGCCAGGAATTCGAGGGATGGGGAACCAGCCTCGTGTGGTTCGCCAACGCCACCGGTGACTACCCCGACGAGATCCGCGAGGAACTCGCCCGCCTGCTCTTCAGCGACGAGGGCCTGGCGCTGAACATCGCCCGCTACAACATCGGCGGCGGCAACGCCCCGGACGTCACCGACTACCTGCGCCCCGGCGGCGCCGTCGAAGGCTGGTGGCAGGCGCCCGAGGGCACCACCCGCGAGGACACCGACTGGTGGGACGCCGACAACCCCGCCCACTGGAACGAGGACGCGGACGCCACCCAACGCTGGTGGATCGACCGGATCAAGGAGGACATCGACCACTGGGAGGCGTTCAGCAACTCCCCGCCCTGGTTCATGACCGTCAGCGGCTACGTCTCCGGCGGGTTCGACGCCAACACCGACCAGTTGCGCTCCGACTCCGTGGACGACTTCGCCGAGTACCTGGTCGGCGCGGTGGAGCGACTGGAGGAGGCGCACGGCATCGAGGTCGACACCCTCGATCCGTTCAACGAGCCGAACACCAACTACTGGAGTACCCGCCTCGGTCCCGACGGTGAGCCCGTCGGTGGCCGGCAGGAGGGTGCCCACATCGGCCCCGAGCTCCAGCAGACGGTGATCCGCGCCCTCGCCGCGGAGCTGGACGGAGCCGACACCGACGCCGTGATCTCCGCGATGGACGAGACCAACCCCGGACTGTTCGCCCGGAACTGGGAGTCCTACCCCGCGGACGTACGGGACCTGGTCGCCCAGCTCAACGTGCACACCTACGGAACCGCCGGTCGCACGACCGTCCGCGACATCGCCAAGGGCGCCGACCGCCCGCTGTGGATGAGCGAGGTCGAAGGCGACTGGGGCGAGGGGCGACAGGACTTCGAGGACATGTCCTCCGGCCTCGGCCTCGCCCAACGCATCGTCGACGACCTGCGCGAGCTGGAACCGACCGCCTGGGTGTTCTGGCAGCCCGTCGAGGACTACGACAACATGGCCCCCGGAGGCGAGTCGCCCCACGGCGGCAACTGGGGCAGCATCCAGCTCCCGTTCGACTGCACCGCCGAGGACACCCTCGCTACCTGCCCCATCCGCACCAACACCAAGTACCACACCGCGCGCAACTTCACCCACTTCATCCAGCCCGGTGACCGGCTGATCCAGACCGACGACACCGCCAGCGTCGCCGCGGTCGCTGCCTCCGGGCGCGAAGCGACCGTCGTGCACGTCAACGACGCCACCGTGGCCCGCACGGTCACCCTCGACCTGTCCCACTTCGGCCAGGTCTCCAAGAGGGCCTCCGTCACCCCGGTCGTCACCGACGCCACCGGCGCGCTGGTCCACCACGACCCCGTCCAGGTGAGCGGCGAGCAGGCCACCTTCACCGTGCCGGCGGAGTCGGTGACCAGCTTCCTGATCGACGGCGTCTCGGGCGTGGACCGCGACGCTGCCCTCGTCCAGCGCGGCCATGACTACCGGCTCACCGGCCTGCAGAGCGGCAGGGCCCTGACCGCGACCGACGACGGCACGGCCGTCGTCATCCGCACCACGGACCCGACCAGCACCGCCCAGACCTGGCAGGTGACCCCCGTGGGCGGGCAGGACGGCAACCGCCAGCGCTTCGTCCTCACCAACGAGGCCACCGGCAACCGCCTCGCCCTGCACGACGGCCGCCTGGTACTGGCGGGCGACCACGGCAACGGCGACGAGGCCGCTCAATGGATCATGTCCAGCACAGGGGACGGATCGTGGACGTTCGTCAACGCGGCAACCGGCCAGCTCCTCGACGTGCCCGGCCAGGCCACCCACGACGGCGCCCCGGTCTCCGTCTGGACCCCCAACTCGGGAACCAACCAGCGTTGGACCGTGACCGACCTGACCCAGTGACGGCCATGCCACACGATCCGACTGGCCGGAGCTTCTGACCGACAGGCGGAACCGCTCACCGGGGGCGGGGGTTGATCAGCCACTGCCCCCGGGTGAGCACTGCCGCACGAACGTCCAGCCGGACAGCTTCGATCGCGTGGTCCGGGGTCGTGGGCGGCGGTTCCGGCTTGCCGTGTCGCGGACGCCTGGTTCGCGTAGCGTGTCTACTCCCGGCTCGGCGTGTAGGTGGGAGGGCGTTTCGGGTGGATCCGGTATCGGTGGGGCTGCTGGCGGCGTTGGCGGGTGGCGCCGGTGGGGAGATCGGTCGGCAGGCATGGGCGGGGCTGAGTGCGTTGGTACGGCGCCCGTTGCGGGGAGGCCAGGACGCCGAGGACGTAGATGACGTAGCTGCGGTGAGTTCGGGCGAGGTGGAGCTGGCGGAGCTGGAACGGGCGCCGGCCGATTCGGCACGAGCGCAGGCACTGAGTACCGCCCTGGCGGTAAGGGCAGCGGTGGATGCCGACTTCCACGCGGGCCTGGAGCGGTGGCGCGAGCTGGCAAGGCTGGTACGCACCGGCGACGGTGAGGCGCGGAACACCATCAGTGGCGGTACCTTCCACGGGCCGGTACTGCAGGGCCGGGACTTCTCCGGTACCTCCTTCACCACCCCGCCTCCGCCGCCAGCCGGCTCCGACACCCCCTCCACCCAGGACTGACCGGCATGGCCAAGGGTGCCTCCGGGCAGCCGTGGATCTTCGAACAGGTGGTCACGCCCGATAACAGCGTGCCGCCGTATCGGAGGCGTAGAGGAAGTGCAGCCCTTCAGCTACTGCCTGCGGGTCGGTCAGGGGGAACACGCGCCTTTGTGGAGCCTCACCGGCCGCGGAAGAGCCTGCGGAACCTGCCACCGCCGGTCGCTCGAACCAGGCGGTTCAGCTCCCGTTCGGCGGCCCGTGCGGTCGCCGGCTCCCCCGCCTCGACATAGGTCGACACAGCCTCTCGCTGGGCTCGGACGGCCTCGTGGAACTCCCCGAGGAGCCGCAGGGAGGCGCTCACGCCCTCCAGGTGTTGTCCGGCCGGGAGAAGGTTGCCCGCACGGCGTGCGCAGTCGAGTCCCTCCCGGTGGGCGGTCACCGACTCCCGGTACCGGCCCAGTGTCCGCAGCGACCACCCCGCGGTCAGCAGTGGACTGATCAGATGGCCCGCGGTGCCGCAGTCCCGGTAGAGCGACGCGGCTTGCAGAGCGGCCTCCACAGCCTCGTCGTGCCGGTCCAGGCCCCTGGCCGAGATGGCGATGTTGTTCAGTGCCTGCGCGCGCCCGAAGTCGTCATCGAGTTCGCCGCTGATGGCGAGGGCGCGCCGGAGCACTGCCAGTGCTTCCGTGTGCCGCCCGAGCGCGTTCAGCGACGCGCCGAGGTTCTGGAGGGTCATGGCCATGCCTTGCCAGTCGGGGCGACCAGGGACCTGGTCGAGTGCGGCCACGGCGTCGCGTCGGGCGTCCAGCGATTCCTCGACGCGGCCGGCCAGCAGCAGTGCGCTGCCCAGGTTCGTCAGGGCGGCTCCTTCACCCCGCCGATCGCCGAGTTCACGGAACACCCCGATGGCCCGCCGGAAGACCCCTGCGGCCTCCTCGTACCGCCCCAGGTTGTCCAGCCCGAGCCCGAGATTGTTCAGCGCACGACCGGCGAGCGCCCGGTCGCCGAGGGCCATGAACATCTCCGCGGCGGCCCGGCAAGAGCGGACGCACTCCTCGTACCGGCCCATCTCGTTCTGCGCCAGACCCATGTTGGTCAGTACCCGCGCCTCGCCGTGCCGGTTGCCGAGGCGGCGTGCCGCCTCCAGGGCCACGGGGCCGAGGTCGGTCAGTACGGTGAAGCGGCGCCGCCGCTGCACGTAGTGGACCAGGGACAGATGCACTTCCAAGGCAACGGAAGGACGGTCCTCGCCCATTCTGCGCACGACCCCGACGAGATTGGGCAACTCGGCGTCGAACCAGGAGAGGGCATCCTCCCGGTCGTGGAAGGAGGTGTCGGAGGGAGCAGTCCTGGAAGGGTCCGCATGCTCAGCGGCACTCCGCGCGGTGTCGGAGTAGTACTCCACGAGCCGGTCAACGGCCGCTTCCTGACGGTCGGCGGCAGCCAGGGCATGTGCCTGCTCCGCCGCATACAGCCGTACCAGGTCGTGCATGGCCCACCTGTTGTCGGCGGTCGGCGTGTCAAGGAGGTGGGCACGCGCGAGGGCGTCGAGCAGCCGCCGGCAGTGACGGAGCTCCAGGTGCACCATGGACGCGGCGGCCGCTGTCGAGATATCGGGCCCCGGGTTGACGGACACCAGCCGGAACACCCGTGCCTGGTCCGGTGGTAAGTTGCGATACGAGAGCTCGAACGCCGCTTGTACGGCCCGCTCCTCACTGCGCATCTCGTCAAGGCGGGTGTGTTCGTCCTCGAGGTCCTCGACCATCGTGCGCAGGCTGCGCTGCGGGCGCTCCGACAGCAGGGCGGCCACGATCTCGATCGCCAGGGGAAGTCCTCCGCACAGCCGGGCGATCTCGTTCGCGTCCTCCGGCTCGTCCCGCACCCGGGTGTCCCCGTCTCCCCGCGCGAGACGGATCCGGCGGTCGAGCAGTTCCACGCTCGCCTCGAGGCCCAGCGTGGGCAGGTCCAGCAGGCGCGCGCCGAGCTCCGCCAGGGTGTGCCGTGAAGTGACGAGCGTCCGCGTCACCGAATCCCCGGGCAGCAGGGGGCGGGCCTGTTCGGAGGAGAAGGCGTTGTCGATCACGACCAGGACGTCGCGACCACTGTGGGCGTAGGCGTCCAGGACGGACCGATACAGCCGCTCCCTACCCTGCAGCTCGGACGGGATGTGTTCGGCGGGGACCCCCATGGCCCGCAGGAAGCCGTCCAGGGCAGCAGCGGGATCGACCCGCAGTCGCTCGTCGTAGCCCGCGAGATCGACGAACAGCACACCACCGGGGAACCAGCCCTTCTCACGCGCGGCATGAGCCGCCTGCAAGACCAGTTCGGTCTTGCCGACCCCTCCCATGCCGGACACCGCCGAGACCTGTATGACTCCCTTCTCCGAGTCGGAGGGGCCCAGCATGCCCAGCAAGTCGTCGAGGACCGTTCCTCGGCCGGTGAACGTGGGAGAGGCCCTGGGCAGCCCTCCTAACGCCAGGGGTATCTCGGCGGGCAACTGGATGGTGATGTCCCCGTGGACGTGCCCCACCTGGAGCACGGGCCCGAAGAAGTTGCCGCCGCTGATCTCGTTGCTCATCCGCTCACCACCTGTGCCTGCACCCGGAAAGCGCCCTCCCCGCGGAGATTACGCATTTTCCGCAGCGTCCGTGGAGGATCCCCGGAGACCTACGCCAGGCCCTTCAGGGACTACGCGTAACCACAGGTCAGGGGCTTGCTCAGCGGCCGGCACCAGGTGAAGGTCACGCACAAGGAGACCTCCCCCGGCGGCCTCGCCCTCGACGTCGTCGAGTGCTGACCAGAGCGCCCCCCCCGGCCCACACCCTGTCGCTGGCTCACGCCGGCCGTGGGGTCGGCGCGAGTCAGGCGGACGGGCGCTGCGTCGTGGTCAGCGGCCGCGGCTTGCTCGCGGGTGGCGCGTCCTCGCCGGGCGCGTCATCGGGCCGGGATCACCGCCGTCGTCACTCCGACGGGGCCGGCGCCGACCGCTACCGCCTCGCCAGCATCCCGGCACGAGCCCACCAACCCGCCGAGGCCGGCCGACACCTGCCGGTTCCTGGCTCGATCGCCGCCCTCGCGGGCGGGGATCGAGCCGGGCGGTGGAACCACCTACTCGTCGGTGCGGGCCACGAGCAGCGGCTGGAAGAAGCCCGTCTCCTGCGGCATCCGCCACCGGGCGTCGGCAAAACCGGCCCCGGTTGCGAGGCCGGCCAACCGGTCCTGGCCGAGGGCCCAGTAGGTGGTCCGGCGGACCTGGACGCGCCATTCTCCGCCTGCCGGCAGGAGCTGGAAGTGCTCCAGGTCGTAGTGCTCGCCGTCGTCGTGCCAGTGCCAGAGCTGGAAGGTGACGGTCCGCTCTCCGCCGTCGGCGCCGTCGACCGTCCGGTGGACTTGCGGAGGCGTCGAAACGGGGCGGTCGCGCAGCAAGTCATCGTAGGGGCGTGTGCTGACCAGCAGCAGGCCGCCGGGACGCAGCACGCGGCGCATCTCGGCCAGGGCGGCGTGCACATCCTGCTCGGTCAGCAGGTGGGGCAGCGAGTTGTCAGCGCAGACGACGACGTCGAACAAGCCATCGGAGAACGGCAGGCGTCGCATGTCGGCGGCTGCCGTGCGCAGGCTCAGGCTCCGGCGGGCGGCCTCACGGGCAGCGCGGGCGGCGGCGCGAGGGCTGAGATCGGTCCCGGTGACGCGGTGCCCGCGCAGCGCCAGGCCGATGGCCTGCGTGCCGATGCCGCAGGAACAGTCAAGCACCTCGGCGCGATCCTGGCCGATCAGGGCGTCCAGGGCGTCCCCCTGCCGGTGGAGACTCGCCTCCCAGTCCGAGTAGATCAGGTGGTAGTCGTCGGCCAGTTCGTCGTAAAACCGCGCCACCGATGTCTCGGACATGGCCAGAGGCTACCGTGCCTGATCTCCCGGAGACGCTGGTCGCCTCAGTGGTCCGCGCGAACACCCGCTGTCGCTGAACCTGCACAAAGCCAACCGCGCTCGCCGGCTCCTCCGCGGCTCCGCCCAGAGGGTTGGGCACCCACGCCGAGGGGGCGTCACAGGCCGGCGAGCGTCAGCATGAGTTCCTTGATTTCGGTGGCGTGGTAGTGGTCGCGGGTGGGGGTGGGGTCGGTGCAGAGGAGGACGGGGCCGTCGTCGGGGTGGGTGGGCAGGAGGCCGTGGGTGCCGCGGACGGGGCTGGGGTCGAGGGGCACGACGTTCATGGTGTAGCGCAGGCCGAGGCGTTTGCGGAGCAGGGCGGTGGCGGCGCGTAGCCGCACGTAGGGGTCGGTGGGGTTCATGAAGAGTTCGGCGGGGTCGTAGCCGGGTTTGCGGTGGATTTCGACCAGGCGGGCGTAGTCGGGGGCGTGGGTGTCGTCGAGCCAGTAGTAGTAGGTGAACCAGGCGTCGGGTTCGGCGAGGGCGATGAGGTCGCCGGCGCGTTCGTGGCCCAGGTGGTGTGTGGTTTTGCCGGTGTCGTCGAGGAGGTGGGCGATGCCGTCGAGTTCGGCGAGGGCGGCGCGGACGCGGGGGTGGTCGTGGGGGTCGCGGATGTAGATGTGGGCGATCTGGTGGTCGGCCACGGCGAAGGCGCGGGAGGTCCAGGGGTCGAGGTATTCCATGCCTTGCTGGGTGTGGACGTGGAGGAGGCCGGCGCGGCGTAGGGCGCGGTTGATGTCGATGGGGCGGCGGGCGTTGGTGATGCCGTATTCGGACAGGGCCAGGACGGTGGTGCCGGTGCGTCGGGCGTCGTCGAGGAGGGGGCCGAGGACGGTGTCGAGTTCGGTGGCGGCGTGGGTGGCGGTGGGGTGGTCGGGGCCGTGGCGTTGGAGGTCGTAGTCGAGGTGGGGGAGGTAGGCCAGGGTGAGGTCGGGGCGTTCGCGGAGCATGAGGCGGCGGGTGGCTTCGGTGATCCAGGCGCTGGAGGTGATGGAGGCGGTGGGGCCCCAGTACTGGAAGAGGGGGAAGGGGCCGAGTTCGTGGGTGAGGGTGTCGTGGAGGTGGGGTGGGTGGGTGTAGCAGTCGGGGTCTTTGCGGCCGTCGGCGTGGTAGACGGGGCGTGGGGTGATGGTGTAGTCGACGTCGGCGCCCATGGCGTACCACCAGCAGATGTTGGCGACGCGGTATCCGGGGTGGCGGGTGCGGGCGGTCTGCCAGACTTTCTCGCCGCTGACCAGGGCGTTGTGTTGGCGCCACAGGAGGACCTCGCCGAGGTCGCGGAAGTACCAGCCGTTGCCCACGATCCCGTGTTCGTCGGGCATGGCGCCGGTGAGCAGGGTGGACTGCACGGTGCAGGTGACGGCGGGTAGCACCGTGTCCAGGCGGGCCTGGAAGCCGGACTCGGCGATGCGGCGCAGGTTGGGCATGTGTGGCAGCAGGCGGGGGGTCAGCCCGACGACGTCGAGGACCAGCAGCGGGGTGGGACGGTCAGTCATCGCGTGGGCTCCGGGAGCGGGACGGCGGGTGCGGTGTCGTTGGGTGTTCGCAGGCCGAGGTCGACAAGCGCACGGCGGGTCCAGTCCAGCTCTGCGGCGATGTCGGTGGCGAGGTCGCGGTCGCGGTGGCGGGTGGTGCCGGCCACGCCGTCGGGCAGGGCGGTCCAGGTGTAGGTCTCGACCTCGACGTGGTCGGTGAGGGCCCGCCGGCCACCGAACAGCGCATCCAGGGTGTCGAGCAGGGCGGGGCGGGTGGTGGTCAGCGGTGGTGGCGGGTCGGCGTGCAGGGGGACGTGGAAGTGCACCCGCCAGGGGTTGCGGGCGGGCAAGCCCCCCGGCCACTCCAGGGCCTCCGGGAGGTCGTCGACGGCCAACGGCGGCACACCGGCACGGCCGCCGGAAGCCTCACGCACCTGGTGCAGGTACCGCGGCTCCACCCACTCCACCGCCGCCCGGCGGTGCTCCGGGTCGGCCGGACGCGGCACCACCATGGCGCAGGACGCCTGCGTCTTGACCACCGGGACGCCTGCGGCGGTCAGCCGGTCCAGGGCCGTTCCGGGCTCCTCGTGGGCGACGGCGAGGTGGCAGGCGTCCAGACAGACGCCGACGCGCTCGGTGTCCACCTCCGACACCCCCAGATGCTCCAGGGCCTGTTCGGTGGTCTCGATCACGCAGCCTGGTTCGGGCTCCAGGCCGACCCGTATGGTGCGGCCGGTGCAGGCCTCGATGTCGGCCAGGGCGTGGCCGAGCGCGCGCAGCCGCTCGGTGGCCTGGGCGGCGCGGGCGCGGTCCCAGGGGGTGCGCCAGGCAAGCGGGAGGGTCGAGACGCTGCCGCGGGCGGCGTCGTCCGGGAGCAGCCCGGCCAGCACACGGGCGAGGTCGGCGGTGTAGCGGGCGCGGTCGGGGGTGGTCCAGTCGGGGTGGTAGACCCGGCCCTTGACGATCGGGTCGCCGAAGCCGCGGTAGGGGAAGCCGTTGAGGGTGACGGTCTCCAGCCCGCGCGCGGTCAGTTCGGCGCGCAGTTGCCGCACGGCGGCCGGGTCGGCGGCCAGGTGCGCGGCGACGGGCGCCGGCAACCACAACCCGACCCCGAGACGGCCGCCGCCCAGGCGTTCGTCACCGAGCAGGGCCGCGGCCGGCACGGCGTGCCGATCGAGCCGGTCCAGCAGATCAGGCAAGGTCTCGACAGGGTGCACGTTCGTGCAGTAGGCCAGGTGCACGATGGTGCCATCACGGTGCCGCAGACGCATGACCACTCACTCCTTCCGCGCGCCACGCAACACCGAATTGCCCAGGTACGTACCGTCCGCGGCGGCGAGGGCGGGCACCGGTGTCGCGGGCGGGGCGGCCTGGGCGGGGTCGTCCCGGCCCGGTTCGGCGTCGAGGGTGTCCGGGGGCAGGTCGAGTCGACCGCTCTGCCCGTAGAACGCGACGGGGTTGCGCCACAGGACCTGATCGACGGGGTCGGCCTCGAAGCCGGCGGCGCGCATGGCCTCGCCGGTGCGGCGGGTCTTCAACGGATCACTCCGCCCCCAGTCGGCGGCGGAGTTCACCAGCATCCGATCGGTCCCGTACTCCTTCAGGAGCGTGACCATGCGCTCTTCGTCCATCTTGGTGTCGGGATAGATGGAGAACCCCATCCAGCAACCGGAGTCGGCGACCATCCGCACCGTCGTCTCGTTGAGATGGTCCACCAGCACCATCGCCGGATCGATCCCCGACTCCCGCACCACATCCAGAGTCCGTCGCGTGCCGGCGGCCTTGTCCCGGTGCGGCGTGTGCACCAACACCGGCAGGTGGTGCTCGACGGCCAGCTGCAACTGGTGGGCAAACGCCTCGTCCTCACCCGGCGTCATCGAGTCGTAGCCCACCTCACCGACCGCCACCACCCGGTTCTTCACCAGGTAACGCGGCAGCACCTCCAGCACGCCCCGACAGCGGGGATCCTCCGCCTCCTTGGGGTTCAGCGCGATCGCCGCGTGGTGCCGGATGCCGAACTGCGCGGCCCGGTACGGCTCCCAGCCCAACAGCGCATCGAAGTAGTCCACGAAACTGCCCACGCTGGTGCGCGGCTGCCCCAACCAGAACGACGGCTCCACCACAACGCGGACCCCCGCCGCATACATCCGCTCATAGTCATCGGTGGTCCGCGAGGTCATGTGAATGTGCGGATCGAAAATGCGCATGAGCGCGGCTCCATTCAGCTCCGGCCCAGGCGCAGCACGGCCAGGGCGTCGTTGGGTACGGGGCGACCGGCGGCGGTGCGCTCGGCGGCGAAATCACCGACCATCCGCAGCAGTTCGGCATCCACCCGCTCGGGCAGACCACCCACCGCAGCCAACGGAATGCCGGTGAACAAGCACTTCAACACCGCCTGACGCCACGCCGGCGCCGGGAGCACGGCGGCGCCCCACGGGCCCAGCGCGGCAGCGACCAACCGCGTGTCATTGGTACGCAACGCATCCAGCAGCAGAACCTGCACGACAGCCGCGACAGCATCGGGATCACTCAACCGCGGACCGGTGAAATCCAAGGTGTGCAACACGGCCCGACGCTCATCGGCATCACCGCCGCGATAAGCGTCCACCAGCAGATCGACGTAGGGCTTACCGACCAGCACCGGCGCAGCGAGCAGCAGCACCCGGGCGGCGTCAGCCGCCGTCCAACCAGGGATACCGATCCCCTCCGAAGCCTCGGGGACGCCTTCGGCTTCGGGCAACGGGCGGACACCGGCCAAGCGCGCCGTGTGCGGCAGGAGCAGTGGGAGTCGGTCCGGGTCGGCGGCCACCTGGGCACGGAGCTCACCCAGCTCCGAAGCGACCTCGGGCAGCACCACACTCCGCAGCGCCGATTCGAGATCACCCAGCGGGTCCACGGCCGCCGCGGCGGCTGGGACCGGGAGAGCGGTGACGGAGCGGGTGGTCATCGGATGTGCTGCCCGGGCGGAGTGCGACCCGGTGACGGGGACGCCGGCGGTGTCGGCGGCGTGGTGGAGGAAGCGCAGGCTCTCCCGGGCCACGCGCGGCGCGGCGTGGCCGTGTCGGGGCAGTTCCACGCTGACCAGGCCGCGGTAGCCGGTGGCCTCCAGCGCGGCCAGGACGGGCGGGAAGTCGATCTCGCCGGTGCCGAACTCCAGGTGCTCGTGCACCCCGCGCCGCATGTCGTCGATCTGCACGTTGACGACCTCGCCGCCCCAGGCCGTCACCAGGTCCGGGATCGCGCCGTCCTCCAGACAGCGACAGTGCCCGATGTCCAGCGTCAACCCGAACCCCTCCGGGGCACCGAGCCGGTCCCGCAACTCGCCGTACCCGGCCAGGGTGTCCACGAACATGCCCGGCTCCGGCTCGAAACCCAGGATGACTCCGTACCGCTGGGCCTCCGTCAGGACCTCCCGGCAGCCCGCCTCCAGGCGGCGCCACGCCTCCTCGGCCGGCAGCACCGCATCGGCGGTGCCACTCCAAAACGACACCGCCTGCGCGCCCAGATCGGCCGCCACCCGGACCGCACGGCGCAGCAGATCCACCCGCAGCCGGGCACCCTCCGGCTCGGACAGCAGGGTCGGCTGGTGCTTGCGGTGCCGGTCCAGCAGGTACCGCGCCCCGGTCTCCACGACGACATCGAGACCGAGCCGGTCCAACCGCCGGGCCAGATCCTCCGTCCGCCGAGGCAGACCCGGATCCCACGGATCCAGGTGATGGTGGTCCAGCGTCAGCGCAACGCCGGAGTACCCGAGCTCGGCGATCACGTCGAGGGCGTCGGCAAGACGGTGGTCACCAAAACCATTGGTTCCATAACCGAACCGCACGGTGCTCTCCCCTTCCGATGGTGTGGGTGTGGCGTCGACGTGGCAGGTGCGTGCCGCGGATCGCGCTGGCGGTGAGGGTTGTCAGGAGATCTCGGCGCGGCGCAGGCGGGCCGCCGTGCGGCGGGCCGCCCAGCGGCCGAGCAGGGGCAGCGCGGCGAGCGGGGAGCCGGCCGCGGCGGCCAGCGCGGCTTGCAGGGGCAGCAGCGCGCGCACTCCCCCGCCCACGGCCGCCCGGACCTGCGCCGGGCCGGGCACCCGCCGCGCCGCCCGCAGCGGCCGGGCGGCGGAGACGGCGTACCCGGCGGCGAGCAGGGCCCCGGCGAGGCGGAACGGTGCGGGGGGCGGTGCGCCCGCCGGCCGGGCCAGCATCCCGGCCGGGGCGGCGGCCAGGCCCACGAGGACGGTGGTGGTGAGGGCCCGGTCCACCCGCGCCACCGTCGATCCGGACACCTCGTCGAGGCTGAGGCGGGTGACGCCGTAGATGTGGGCGGCCGTCAGGGCTGCCGGCGCGGCGGCGGCCAGGGCTCTCCGCGGGCCGGCGCCGAGCAGCACGTTCAGTCCCCGGGTGGCCGCGATGACCGCCGGTCCGCCGCGCCGCCCGGCGGCCAACAGGTCGTAGCCCCATGCCGCGGCGGCGACCGCCAGCGCGCCGGCGGTCGCCGAACGGGAGCGGGTGCCCCACCAGGCGATGCCGAGGCCCGCGGCGGTCAGCCCCGCGGCGACACCGAACGCCGCCCCGGGCCGCACCCGCCCCGACGGGATGGGCCGCTCCGGCCGCTCCTCGGCGTCCACCTCACGGTCCGCCCAGTCATTGAGCGCCATACCGCCCAGATAGAGACAGGCGGAGGAGGCGGCGAGCGCCGCCGTCCCCCGCCGCCCGAACGGATGCCCGGCCCACGCGGCCCCGGCCAGGACGTCGCCGGGGGCGGTGAACACGGCGGGCAGCCGGACGAGCTCGGCCAGCGTGCCGGGGGCGGGCAGCAGCGGCGCCGGAGGCCTGGACCGGCCGGCCTCCGGTGGGGTCATCGGCCTGCCTCCGGGGCGGCGAGTCGGTCGGCGAGCCCGCGCAGCGCCAGGTACTGCTCGTGCAGCCCGTGCCCGCCGTCACCGACGGGATCCTTGAAGAAGAAGCCGAGCTCTCCGAGAGGCCCGGTCATCCCCACCTCGTGCGCCCGGGCGGTGAACCGGGCCAGGTCCAGGACGAGCGGGGCGGCCAGCGCGGAGTCGCAGCCCTGCCAGGTGAACTGGAGCGTCATCCCCACCCCGAGGAAGCCCTCGAACAGCACGTGGTCCCAGGCCGTCTTCCACTCCCCCAGGGCCGCGACGTGGTCGATGTGCACCTCGCCGTCGACCGGCTCACCGAGGGTGCCCGCCAGGACCCGCTGCTTGGAGGCGAGCTTGCCGGCCGCGTTGGCCGGATCCGCGAGAGTCGCGCCGTCGCCGCCACCGAGCAGGTTCGTTCCCGACCACGCCCGCACGGCCAGCCGGCGGGTCGCGAACATCGGCCCGAGCACCGACTTCAACAGGGTCTCCCCCGTCTTGCCGTCGCTACCGGCCCACGGCACGCCGCGCGTTGCGGCCAGTTCCTCCAGGGCGGGCAACCGCGCACCGGTGGAAGGGGTGAAGTCCACGAAGGAGCACCCCGCCTGGAAGGCGGCGCAGGCGTACAGCGCGCTCGGCGGCAACGCCTCCTCGCCCCGCTCCAGGGCCGCGCCGAGTTCGGCCCAGGTCGCGTGCTCGGGCCGGGGCGGCAGCGGCGGCTCGGTGGAGGAGACGTTCACGACGACGACCCGCTCCAGGCCGAGGCGCCCCCGGAACCCCTCCAGGTCGGCGGCGAGCCTCCGCACCGCGTCAGCCGGAGCCTCGCCCACCGCCGGCGCCGGGCCGACGCCCGGGCGAACCTCCCGTTCCGCCGCGTCCAGGTCTGCCGCCACCAACTCGGGAAGGCCACCCGGTAGGACGCCGCCGGCGGCCAACTGCTCGGCGCGCTTGCGCAGCGGCGTGCTGGTCACGTCGTGCCCGCCGAAGACGAGCGCGTCCAACGGCGCGAGTCCCGCGTGACGCAGGTCCGGGTGCTCGGCGACCAGCCCGGTGGTGGGTGCCAGGCCGGAGCGCACTGCCGCGGCTCCGGCGACGGCGGTCACGGCCACCGAACCACGGGCACCGACGAACCAGACGCCGACCCGCCCGCGGGATCGTTCATTCGCTGGTGCGGACGGCATGGACCGGCCCGGGTCCGCTGATGGGGCGGCGTGCTTCATCGACTGCTCACCTCTGCTGTGCGATGGAGTGGTGGGGTCATGACCGGGCGACGGGGCGGGCGGCGGGAGGTCGCGCGGTCGTCGAAGCGGATGCGGCGGCCGAACGGGCCCGTGCCGAGTCGGGGGCGGCACGGGCCGCGCACCGGCACGCCGCACCGCGGTCAGTGCCGGCCCGCTCCGGTGGAGCGGGCGGGGGTCAGCCTGGTGGTCGCCGGAGGCGCCGAGGTGCTCCAGGGAGGCCGCCTGGCCGGAGTCCGCGCCGCCCGGGGTGGGTCACGGCTTACACGAATCCGGTGGCGATGTAGTCCGCCACGTTCTCCTTGCTGACCACTGCGGAGTACAGGGCGAGCGAGGTGGGGATCTCGTGCTCGGCGAGGCCGGAGACGCCGGTTCCCTGGCCGAGGGCGCGGGCGAGGTCGACGGCGGAGGCGGCCATCGTCGGCGGGTACAGGACGGTGGCCTTCAGGACGGTGTTGTCGGCCTGGATGGCTTCCATGGCGTGGAGCGATCCGGCGCCGCCGACCATGAAGAACTCGTCGCGTCCGGCCTGCGCGATGGCGCGCTCGGCTCCGATGCCCTGGTCGTCGTCGTGGTTCCAGATGGCGTCGAAGCGCGGGACCGCCTGGAGCAGCTGGGCCATCTTGGCCTGTCCGGACTCGACGGTGAAGTCGGCGGCCTGCCGCGCCACCTTGCGGATGTTGGGGTAGTTCTTCAGGGCGTCGTCGAAGCCCCTGGTGCGCTGCTGGGTGAGTTCGAGGTTGTCCAGGCCCGCGAGTTCGACGACGGTGGCCTCCGGCTTGTCCTTGAGCTGTTCGCCGATGTAGCGGCCGGCGTTGAGGCCCATGCCGTAGTTGTCGCCGCCGATCCAGGTGCGGTACGCCTGCGGGGAGTCGAAGATGCGGTCGAGGTTGATGACCGGGATGCCGGCCTCCATGGCGCGCAGGCCGACCTGGGTGAGGGCCTTGCCGTCGGCGGGCAGGATGATCAGGACGTCGACCTGCTTGTTGATCAGCGTCTCGACCTGGCCGATCTGCTGGGCCGTGTCGTTGGAGCCCTCGGTGGTCTCGAAGGTGACGTCCTCGTAGCTGGCGGCGCGCTCGGTGGCGTTGACGTTGATGGCGTTGAGCCATCCGTGGTCGGCAAGCGGGCCGGCGAAGCCGATGGTGACGTGCTTGCCGGGGGTGCTGGAGGCGTTGGCGGCCGGCGCGGCGCCGGCGCTCGTGCTCTGCGGCAGTTCGTTGCTGGTGCAGGCGCTGAGCATTCCGCCGGCCCCGAGGGCCGCGGCGCCGAGGAGGAAGCCTCTGCGTGCGGGTCTGGCGGATCCGGAGACGTTTTCGAGCATGGTGAACCTACCCGTGCGTGCGTGGGGACGGTGGTGCGGGACTCGGGACGGGCGCGGCGTCAGGCCTTGCCGCGTGCGGTCCGGCGCTGGATGAGGACGGCGGCGACGATGATGATTCCTCGGGCGATCTGCTGGACGTCGGTCTGCAGGTTGTTCAGCGCGAAGATGTTGGTGATCGTCGTGAAGATCAGGACGCCGAGGACGGAGCCGACGATCGTTCCGCGTCCGCCGCTGAGCAGCGTGCCGCCGATGATGGCCGCGGCGATGGCGTCGAGTTCGTAGAGGTTGCCGTTGGTGTTCTGGCCGGAGCCGGTGAGCACGATGAGCATGAAGGCGGCGATGCCGCAGCAGAGCCCGGAGATCAGGTAGAGGGCCAGCCGGGTGCGCTCGATCCGGATGCCGGCGAGCCGTGCCGCCTCGGGGTTGCCGCCCACCGCGAAGGCGCGGCGCCCGAAGGTGGTGCGGTTCAGCACCAGCCAGCCGATCGCGGTGACCGCCCCGAAGATCAGCACCAGGGGCGGGATGCCGAGCACGTAGCTCTCGCGGTAGCCGAGCTCCAGCAGGGCGGGGATGTCCACGACCTGGGTGGTGCCGCCGCTGATCTGCAGGGCCATGCCCCGGGCGGAGGCCAGCATGGCGAGGGTGGCGATGAAGGGCACCATGCGGCCGTACGAGACCAGCAGGCCGTTGATCAGTCCGCAGACGAGCGCCACGACGACGGCGGTGAACGCCACGCCGAAGAGGCCGTACTGCTGAGTGGCCACCGTGGTCGCCCACACCGTGGCCAGTGCCACGATGGCGCCGACCGACAGGTCGATGCCGCCGCCGATCATCACGAACGTCATCCCGACGGTGACCACGCCGATGATCGACGACTGGGTCAGGATCAGCACCAGGTTGTCGGTGGTGAAGAACTGCTCGGGGCGGGTGACCACCCCGACGACCGCGAGGGCGGCCAGCACGCCGAGGAGGGTGACGATGCGCAGGTCCAGGCGGGCGGTGAGCGCGGCGAGCGGCGTGGCGGACGGTCTGGGGCGGGATCTGTCCCCGGGGTCGCCGCCTTCCGGCCGCGGCGGGCGGACGGTCTTCGAAGCGGTGTCGCTGGTCACGAGTGGCTGCCTTCCATGACGAGGTCGAGCACGCGGTGCTCGTCGAGCTCCGTGGCGGGGGCGGTGTGGACGACGCGGCCTTCGCGCAGGACGAGGACGCGGTCGGCGAGACCGAGGACTTCGGGAACCTCGCTGGAGACGAGCAGCACCGCGAGCCCTTCGTCGGCGAGCCGCCGGATCACGGCGTAGAGCTCGGCCCGGGCGCCGACGTCGACCCCGCGGGTGGGCTCGTCCAGGAGCAGCACCCGGCAGCCGCGCAGCAACCAGCGGGCGAGCACGGCCTTCTGCTGGTTGCCGCCCGACAGGGTGCGGATGGGACGCCCCGGGTCGTCCGGGCGCAGCACGAGTTCGCGGGTGTGCTTCCGGGCCTCGCGCTCCTCCGCCGCCCGGTCGACCCATCCCCAACGGGAGTAGCGGTCGAGTGAGCTGATCGACACGTTGCGGGTGACGGACTCCAGGGTGAGCAGCGCCTGCGCCTTGCGCTCCTCGGGAGCCAGGCCGAGGCCGGCCCGCACCGCAGCGGGGACGCTGCCGGGACGAAGCCGCTTGCCGTCGACCAGTACCTGCCCGGCGGACGGCTTGCGGGCCCCGTAGATGGTCTCCAGGATCTCGGAGCGCCCAGCGCCGACGAGACCGGCGAGACCGACGATCTCGCCCGGACGGATGTCGAGGTCGACGTCGTGGAACTCGCCCTGCCGGGACAGGCCGCGCACGCTGAGCCGGGGAGGGGTGTCGGCCGGGCGCGGGGTGGCCGGGCGCTCGGGGAAGACGTGCTCGACCGCGTGCCCGGTCATCAGGGCGACCATCTCGGCCGTCGGGGTCTCCCGCGCCGGGAGGCCGCGCGCCACGGTGCGGCCGTCCTTGATCACCGTGATCCGGTCGCCGATCCGGCGGATCTCCTCCAGCCGGTGCGAGATGTAGACCACGGCCACGTTGTTGGCCGTCAGGTCGGCCACGATGCGGAAGAGGTTGGCCACCTCCTCGTCGTCGAGGACGGCGGACGGCTCGTCCATGACGATCAGCCGCACGTCGTGGGAGAGCGCCCGGGCCATGCTGACGACCTGCTTGGCCGCCGCCGGGAGGTCCTCCACCAGTCGGTCCGGGGAGATCTCCGGGTGGCCGAGGCGCGCGAGCAGTTCGCGGGCCGCCTGCCGGGCGGCGGCGGGCCGCAGGAAGCCCCCGGTGGACGGTTCGTGGCCCAGGAAGACGTTGTCGGCGACCGACAGGCTCTCGACGAGGTCCAGTTCCTGGTACATCGTGGCGATGCCCTGCCGCATCGCGGCGATGGGCGTCGGGAAGGACGTGGGCTCGCCGCGCCACAGGATGCGACCGCCGTCCGGCTGGTGGGCACCCGCGAGGACCTTGATCAGGGTGGACTTCCCCGCGCCGTTCTGCCCCAACAGGCAGTGCACTTCACCCGGCCGCACATCGAGGTCGACGCCGTCCAGGGCGCGCACTCCGGGGAATGTCTTGATGATCCCGGACATTTCCAGCAGGGCCCCGGAGGAATTCGTGCCGGGAGGCGGATCGGGGGGTACGGAGGAGAGGGGCATGCTGGCTCCTGGGAAACACGGCTGAGGCGAACTCAGGGGGAGCGATGCGCGTGGCGCCCTTTTCCCGGGGCGGCTTCATCGATTGCCTCTGGGCAACGGTCGCGCATCGTTCGGTGGTACGGCGGTGGCGCGATCTGCGCCTTCCCGGCTGTTCGGGGGGGGGGGGCGTTACGCGGCCGTGGCGGGCGCTCCGTGGCGCTCCGAGACCTGGGCGGGGGTAAGGCACCTTTCCGTTTTCGACGGATGGTGACCTCGGGCTAGAACATAGCATTCCTCCGGCATCCGAGAAAGCCGTCACCGCTTTCCGTTATTCCAGGAGGAGCGTTTCATTCGGGCGGGCCGGTGGATTCTCGGCGATGCGGACGACACCGCGTGGCCGAATGCGGGACACGGGTGTGCAACGGCGCGCCCGGCGTTTTCGCGCGGGGCGCACGGCGGCGTGCGGGCGGCCGGCGGCGACCGCACGCCGCGTGCCGGGGAGGGGGGCCGTTCCCCCGCGCGGGACACCGCACGGGGGAACGGCTGGTCGGGCACTCGGGTCAGAGCTGGCCGCGCAGTGCCTCGGACACCGACCGCAGCAGGTCGCGGGCTTCGGTGTCGTCCAGGCGCCCGGTCAGGTCGTCGAACTTGTCGAGCTCCCGGACGGCCTGCCTGGCCTTGCCCTCGGCGCTGCGTGCCTCGGCGTCGGACAGGTGCCGGATCAGGCGGTCGCCGCGCCGATCGTCGATCCGCTCCTCGGTCACGAGGCGTTCGACCAGGGCGATGGCACCGTCGAAGGTGGCCACCACGGTGAAGGGGGTGAACACCTCCGTGGTGTTGCCCGCGGCGTCGGTCACCGTCGCCGCGAGGACGTGTTCGCCGAGGCCCAGGGTGGCCGGGTCCAGGCGGACGGGCGACTCCACGGCGGTGCCGTCGACGCTGATCGCGACGTCCGCCACCCCCGAGCCGGCGTCCTGCGACGCCACCTCGGTCTCCACGATGTCGGCGAGGCCGAGCTCGTCGCCGGCCGTGATGCCGCTGAGGTTCACCGTCGGGGCGGTGGCGTCGATCGTGACCACCGTGGAGACGGTCTCGGAGACGTTGCCGGCGGTGTCGCTGGCGCGGACCTCCACGGCGTGTTCGCCGTCGTCCGTCAGGGTGATCGGTGCGGTGTACTCGCCCCAGGCTCCGTCGCCGATCCGGTACTCGGTGTACACCTGGCCGTCCCCGTCGTCGGTCGCGGTGGCGGTCACCGTGACGGGGCCGGTCCACCAGCCGTTCTCGCCGGTGGGTTCGGCGGGGTCGGTGGTGAGCTCGACGGCGGGGGCGGTGGTGTCCTCGTCGAGGACGCGGAAGTAGTCGAACAGCGCGGGCTTGGAGGCGGTCTGCTCGCCGCCGAGGGCGAAGACCCCGAAGCGGGCGCCGTCGCCGAGACCGCTGTTGGTGACCGCGGGCAGGGTGGTCCAGGTCTGCCCGTCGGCGCTGTAGGAGCCGGTGTAGGTGTCACCGGTCTTGTTCAGGCGCAGGTGCCACACGCCCTGGGTGGGGGCGGGTGAGGCGTTGGGCGCGGGTTGGACGATGGTGTCGTCGACCTCGCTGCGCAGCTCGATCCCGCGGGTGACCGGTTCACCGGGTGCGTTGGTCACGAGGTAGTCGAACTTGACGTAGGTGCCGTCGTCGGCGTAGGCCATCAGGCCGGCCTGCTGGTAGCGCTCGTCGAGGGCGGAGGCGTCGACCTTGGTCTCGATGGTCCAGTCGCCGGTCGGGGCGGGCTGGAGGACGAGGTTCTTCGGGTCGGTCGCGGTGCCCTCGTAGATGTCGCCGTCGCTGGTGTCGATGCGCAGGGCGCCGTCGGCGACCTGGCGGGCGGCCGCGTCGGGTCGGACGACGCCGGTCCAGCGGCAGGCGTCGAGTTCGGTACCGTCGAACTCGTCGCTCGGTTCCGGCGCGGTGGCGGTGTCGTCGGGGGTGATGTGGAAGTAGTCGACGGTCGCGGTCACCGGCAGCGCCTCGGCGCGGTTGGCCAGGCCGAACAGGCCGATGCGCGGGTTCTCGATGCCGGCCAGCGCCTTGGTCTGCGGCATGTCCACGAACGTCGCGCCGTCCGCGCTGTAGGAGGCCCGCAGGTTCTCCCCGTCGCTGGTGAAGCGGACGAAGAAGGTGTCCGGGAAGTCCGCGCCGAGCGCGGCGGTGTTGCTCTCGGCCACCTCGCCCGGGTTGCCCGCTTCCTCCCTGATGAACTGGAAGATCCGGCTGTCGGCGGAGGGGTCACCGGTGGAGCGCCCCTGCATCACCATCTTGGCGTAGTTGTCGTCGTCGCCGTAGACGATCAGACCGGCCTGCTGGTAGGCCAGGCGCGCCGGGAGGGTGACCTTGGCGGTGGCCTGCCAGGCCCCGTCGGGCAGCGGCTGGAGCACGATGTTCGGCGTGCCGCTGTTGCCCGTGCCGTAGATGTCGGTGGCGGTCAGCGGGAGGACGAGGTGGCCGTCGCGCACGGCGAGGTCCTGGTTCTCCCGGATCACGGTCCACCGGTCACCGTCCAGCGCGGTCCCGTCGAAGCCGTCCGAGCGGCCGGTCAGGCAGGGGTTGGTCTCGTTCCCGCCCTCGACCTGGATGGCGACGGACTGCGAGGAGCGCGCGCCGCGGGCGTCGGTGACGGTCACCTGTGCCCGGTACTCTCCGGCCCGGGTGTAGGTGTGGGTGGTGTCGGCTCCGGTGGCGGTGCCGCCGTCGCCGAAGGTCCAGGCGTAGGAGAGGGCGTCGCCGTCCGGGTCGCTCGCCTCGGCGGAGAAGTCGACCTCCAGGGGCGCGGTGCCGCGCACCGGATCGGCCGTCAGCCGCACGTCGGGGCGCTGGTTCTCGGTGACGCCCCGGCCGACGAAGTCCACCCAGTTGACGTTGAGCTCGCCGGTGGTCTTGACGAAGTACAGCGGGCCGCTGCTGGTCGCCGTCTCACCGCTCACCGCGGCACGGAAGTCCTGGTAGGTCTGCCAGGCTCCGGTGGGCTCGACCTGGATGGTGGCGACCGTGGGTCCGGTCTCCGGGTCGCCGGTGCGGACCTCGACGGTGGCCCCGGCGGTCGGCGAGGCGGCCCGCAGGCTCACCTCTTCGATGTTGGTGAGGTTGGCGGGGTCCCAGGCCCACCAGTCGCCGTCCTCGATGTACCCGATGTTCTGCCCGCCGCCCGCGGTGTCGCCGGTGGTCTCGGCCCGCACGCCCGGCTCGCCCCCGCTCGGGGCGGAGCTCAGACGGCCGGTGGTGTCGAAGTACTCGGCCTCGCGGTGCTTCGGCTGGAGCACCAGCACCGCCTGGCTGGTCAGCGCCGGCGCGTCGCCGGCCCCGTGGTCGGTGTAGGTGACCGTGACGGTGCCGAAGATGTTGGCGCCGGTGTGTCCCTCATCGCCCGGCAGCGGGAACACGCCGGTGCAGCCGCGGTACTGCTCGTAGCCGTGGGAGTGCTCGTCGTGCCCGAGCCCGGGCTGGACCACCACCTCCTGGCAGTCCACCTCGCCGTCCTCCGGGTCGGTCACCGTCACCTCGTAGGCGATGGTGTCGCCGAACTCGAAGAACCCGCCGTTCGCCGGGGCCTGCACCTCGATGGTCGGCGCGGTGTTGCCCGCCACGATCTCCAGGTTGGACACCGCGCTGCGGCCGTGGGCGTCCGTGACCGTCAGCCGTGCGGTGTAGCGGCCGGCCTCGGTGTAGGTGTGCGTCGGCGCCGCCTCGGTGCTGTCCTCGGTTCCGTCACCGTCGAAGTCCCAGGAGACGGTGACCGGTGTGCCGTCCGGGTCGTGGGACTCGGAGGAGTCGAAGCGGACCTCCAGTGGCAGCGGTCCGGAGGTGCGGTCGGTGGTGAACTGGGCGACCGGGGCGCGGTTGCCGGTGACGTAGTCGATGCGGTAGACGCCCGAGTCGGTGTTGTTGCCGCCGAAGCCGCTGCCCCACTCGATGACGTACAGCGCCCCGTCGGGGCCGAACTGCAGGGCGTGCGGGCGGGTGAACGCCATCCCCTCCAGCATCCGGGACACGTCCGACACCCCGGTGCGGTCCTCGTCGAGCTGGAGCGAGAACATCCGGCTGTCGTTCCAGTCCGCCCAGACCACCTTGCCGTCGAAGTAGGCGGGCCACTTGCGGGCGGAGTTCAGCTCGGCGTCGTACTGGTAGGCACCGCTGGTCAGCGGCGCGCCGCTGCCGCCGATCTCCGGGACGCCGCTGGTGGACTTGCCCATCCACAGCTCGGCCGGGACGGCCGCGGGCAGCTGCTGCACACCGGTGTTGTGCGGGGAGTCGTTGACCGGCGCGGCGCAGTCGAACGGCGCGCCGGCGGTGCCGGTCGCGTAGTCCAGGTCGTTGTAGGGGGTGTTGGCGCCGACGCAGTAGGGCCAGCCGTAGAAGCCGGGCTCGTCGACGATGTTCCACTCCACGCGGCCGTCCGGCCCCCGGGACGGGTTGACGCTGCCGGCGTCCGGACCGTAGTCCGCGACGAACAGCCGGTCCGTCGTCGGGTCGATGCCGATCCGGAAGGGGTTGCGGAAGCCCATGGCGAAGATCTCGGCGCGGGTCTTCTCGGTGCCCGGCGGGAAGAGGTTGCCCTCCGGCACGGTGTAGGTGCCGTCCGGCTGCGGGGTGATCCGCAGGATCTTGCCGTTCAGGACGGCGCTGTTCGCCGAGGTCGCCTGCGCGTCCCAGGCCGCGCGCCCCTCACGCTCGTCCAGCGGCGCGTAGCCGTCGGTCGGCGAGCCGAACGGGTTGGTGTTGTCGCCGGTCGCGATGTAGAGGTTGCCCTGGGTGTCGAACTCCAGCGCGCCGCCGGCGTGGCAGCACTGCTCGCGCTGGACGTCGATCTCCAGCAGCACCTCTTCGCTCGCCATGTCCAGCGTGTCGCCCTGGAGGGTGAACCGGGAGACCCGGTCGACGCTCTCGGTGCCGGCGGGCGAGTAGTACAGGTACAGCCAGCCGTTCTCGGCGAATCCCGGGTCCAGGGCGAGGCCCAGCAGGCCGAACTCCTGGCCGGTGTACACCGACAGGGTGCCGGCGGTGACGACCGATCCGTTGGTGTGCACGATGCGCACCGCGCCGTTCCGGTCGATGTAGAAGACCCGGCCGTCCTCGGCGATCGCCAGCTCCATCGGGTTGCTGGTGTTGTCGTCGAGGGTGACCTTCTCGAAGCCCTCGGTCAGGGACGCGGAGCAGTCGGCGTCCGCGACCCCGGCGGCGGTGCGGATGCCGCCCAGCAGGTGCTCCAGGAACTGCGGGTCGCTGAAGGAGGCGTCGCCGTGGCCCATGCCGGTGTACCAGGATCGGCCGCCATCGTAGTTCTGGCACCAGGCGATCGGGTGCTCCGCGCCCATCCTGCCGCCGGTGTACGAGCCCTCGTCCAGCGAGGCCAGCACGTGCACGTCGCCGCGCGGGTTGGAGCGGTAGTCGTACCACTCGTCGTGCCGCTCCCACCGCGTCGGAAGGTGGGCGGTGGACGGGTGCGCGTGGTCCTCCACCTTCACCGAGGCGTCCTGCTGGGCGGGATGGCTGGCGAAGTACGCCCCCACCAGCTCGCCGTACCACGGCCAGTCGTACTCGGTGTCCGACGCCGCGTGGACACCCGCGTACCCGCCACCGGCGCGGATGTACCGCTCGAACGCGGCCTGCTGATCGTCGTTCAGCACGTCGCCGGTCGTCGACAGCCAGATGACGACCTCGTACTGGGCCAGGTCGGCGTCGTTGAACACCGCCGCGTCCTCGGTGGCCGTCACCTCGAAGCCGTGCTCGGCCCCGAGCGCCTCGATCGCGGCGATCCCGGCGGGGATGGAACTGTGGCGGAAGCCCGCCGTCTTGCTGAACACCAGGGCGTTGAACGTCTCGTCGCCGTGGCCGGGATGGGCCGAGGCGACCGAGGCGGCACCGGGCACCGCCAGTGCCGCCGCCACCACGGTCGCGAGGACACGCCCCGCGGTTCTTCGTAGGCGACCGGATACAGGTGTCAACATCTGCTCCTCATTCAACAGGGAAGGGGCCGCGCGTCCCACGGGATCCGGGCTGCGGCACCCCGGCGGGGGGTCGATGCGGTGTGCGGCTCCGGGCGGGCGTCGCGGCGGCGCGAGTGGTGTGACGCACCGAACGATCCCGCCGCCGAAGCCCGGCCCCCGCATCCCAGCGAGCTGACGGGCGCTGGGTCTGGGGACGCGTGACGAGTCCGGGAAGGGGTGGCACCTTGGTCTTGCGCGGGTAGTTTCCAGCGAAAATCGAGGAACCGCCACCCCTAATATCTCGCAACTTTTTTCGCGACACACCGTGTCCGCCACGTCACGTGCCGCCGAGGCGTGCCGCCCCCGCGGCACTTGCGGTTCCCCCGGATGCGCTCCTACGCTCTTGCCTACCTCTTGGCGGGGCGGACGCCCGCACGCCAAGTCGGCCCGTGGTCGGCCGGTTCCCACTCACCATGCCGCCGCCCACGAGTGCTGTCGCGGCCCAGCCGCTCCCCCGGCTCCGCCTCGACCGGCCCCCACCCAGGGGGCGCGCCTGGACGCGGCCGACGGGCGCTCACGTCGTCGCACTGTCCGCCGGCGAAGCCCGTACCCGCCGCCGTCCCCCGCCATGCCACAGGTCCGGCACCTCCCCACCGACCCGAGCAGGCGGTCCAACGGCGCGGACCCACGCGCCTCGGCCCTCGCCGAGCAGGCGCCCCGGGCGGTCGGCCGGCGCCCGCACACCCCACCACCCGACTAGGTAAGGATGCCGAGCACTATGACCGACCGTAAGAAGACGCTGCGTGTGGGAATCGTCGGGTACTCGTTCATGGGTGCGGCCCACTCCCAGGCGTGGCGCACCGCCGGACGGTTCTTCGACCTCCCGCTGCGACCGGAGATGGTCGTCCTGTGCGGTCGCGACGCGACCGCCGCCGAGGCCGCAGCCGAACGGATGGGGTGGCAGGAGGTCACCACCGACTGGCGCTCCCTGGTCGAACGGGACGACATCGACGTCATCGACATCTGCACGCCCGGCGACAGCCATGCGGAGATAGCGCTCGCCGCCCTGGCCGCGGGCAAGCACGTCTTCTGTGAGAAGCCGCTGGCGAACTCGGTCTCCGACGCCGAGGCGATGAGCCGTGCCGCCCGGGAGGCCGCCGAGCGGGGGGTGCGCAGCATGGTCGGGTTCAACTACCGACGGGTCCCCGCCGCCGCGTTCGCCAGGCGCCTGGTCGCCGAGGGCAGGCTCGGCCGGATCCACCACGTCCGGGCCGTCTACCTGCAGGACTGGATCGTCGACCCCGAGTTCCCGCTGGTGTGGCGGCTCCAGCGGGAGCACGCCGGGTCGGGGGCCCTCGGGGACCTGGCCTCGCACATCGTCGACCTCGCGGAGTACATCACCGGAGACCGGATCGCCGGGGTCAGCGGGATCACCGAGACCTTCGTGAAGGAGCGCCCGATCGCCTCCGCCTCCAGCGGGCTGGCGGCGACCGGGGGTGAGTCCCGCGGGCCCGTGACGGTGGACGACGCCGCCCTGTTCCTGGCCCGGACGCACGGCGGCGCGGTCGGGACGTTCGAGGCCACCCGCTTCGCGTCGGGGCGGAAGAACGCCGCCCGGATCGAGGTCAACGGCAGTGCCGGCAGTGTGAGCTTCGACGTGGAGTCCCTCAACGAGCTGTGGTTCCACGACCACACCGAGGACGCCCGCACGGGGGGATTCCGCCGGATCCTCGTCACCGAACCGGAGCACCCCTACGCCGGCGCCTGGTGGCCGGCCGGCCACGGGCTCGGCTACGAGCACACCTTCACCCACGAGGTGGTCGACTTCGTCCGGGACATCGCCGACGGGCGGGATCCGAGCCCTTCGTTCGCCGACGGGCTGCGCGTCCAGCGCGTCCTCGACGCGGTGGAGCGTTCCGCCGCGGACCAGGCGCGGTGGCAGGAGATCCCCGCGTAGGGGTTGCGTCCCGGTCCCTGCGCGTGCCCGCGACGGGCACCGTCACCGCGTGTCGCGCCGCCGGTTCCGGCGGCGCGACACGCGGGGGGACCGAAACTCGACCGCTCCCGCCGCAGCCGCGAGGCGTCGGCGAAGGGTGGGCGGGCCGGTGTCCGGCCCGCCCACCCTTCGCCGTTCGGTGGGACCGCGGGTCAGCCCTTCTCCTCGAACCAGCCGGTCTCCCGGCGGCGCAGCTCGGGCGGGCGGCGTTCGCCGGTGGGGGCGCTCCAGGCGACGGCGTTGGCGATCACCCGGCGCACGTCCGGGTGGTCGTAGACGGGGTAGTCCTGGTCGCCGGGGCTGAAGTAGAAGATCCGCCCGCTGCCGCGGCGGTAGGCGCAGCCGGAGCGGAACACCTCGCCGCCGGAGAAGGAACTGATGAAGACGAGTTCGTCCGGCTGCGGCACGTCGAACGGCTCCCCGTACATCTCCTGGCGGTCGATCACGACGGGGCTCGGCACCCCGGCCGCGACGGGATGGCCGGGCGCCACCGTCCACACGAGCTCACGGTCCTCGGCGCTGCGCCAGTTCAGCGTGCAGGTGGTGCCCATCAGCCGGACGAACGGCTTGGACCAGTGCGCGGAGTGCAGCGGAACGAACCCCATGCCGGCCAGCACGTGCCGCTGCACCCGCTCGGCGACCTCGTCGGCGACCCGATGGTGGGCTCGGTTGCCCCACCAGACCAGCACGTCGGTGGCGGCCAGCACCTCCTCGGTCAGGCCGTGCTCCGGTTCGTCCAGCGTCGCGGTACGCACGGAGACCGCGTCACCGTGGTGTTCGACGATGGCGGAGGCCACCGCCCCGTGAATGCCGTCGGGATACCGTTCGGCCACCGCCGGCCTGGTGGTCTCGTGGACGTTCTCGTTCCACACGGTGACCCGCAGCCGGCGGGCGGTGGTGACCTCGGACATCGTGCGCGTTCTCCTGGGCTGTGCTGATCGGCGATCGGTGCGGGAAGGGTCAGTCGCCGGAGCTGAACGCGGCGTCGAAGGACTGCTTGGGCGGCTCGATCCGGGTGAGGGCGCGGATGAAGGCGAGGGCGTCGGGCCCACCCACGAGGCGGTCCATGCCGGCGTCCTCCCACTCGACGCTGATCGGGCCGTCGTAGCCGATGGAGTTGAGCATCCGGAACACCGGCTCCCACGGCACGTCGCCGTGGCCGGTGGAGACGAAGTCCCAGCCGCGCCGCGGGTCGCCCCAGGGCAGGTGGGAGCCGAGGCGGCCGTTGCGCCCGTTGAGCTGCTTGACCGACTCCTTGCAGTCCACGTGGTAGATCCGGTCGCGGAAGTCCCACAGGAAGCCGACCGGGTCGAGGTCCTGCCAGACGAAGTGGCTGGGGTCGAAGTTGAGGCCGAACGCCTCCCGGCGGTCGACGGCCTCCAGCGCGCGCACGGTGGACCAGTAGTCGTAGGCGATCTCCCCCGGGTGCACCTCGTGGGCGAAGCGCACGCCCTCGGAGTCGAAGACGTCGAGGATCGGGTTCCAGCGGTCGGCGAAGTCCTGGTAGCCGCGGTCGATCATGGCCGGTGGGACCGGGGGGAACATGGCGACGGTGTGCCAGATCGACGAGCCGGTGAAGCCGACCACGGTGCGCACGCCGAGCTTGGCCGCGGCGCGGGCGGTGTTCTTGATCTCCTCCGCGGCGCGCTGCCGCACGCCCTCCGCCTCGCCGTCGCCCCACAGGCGCGCGGGCAGGATGCCCTGGTGGCGCTCGTCGATGGGGTGGTCGCACACCGCCTGGCCGGTGAGGTGACAGGAGATCGTGAAGACCTGCAGGTTGTAGCGGTCGAGGATCTCGCGCCGCCCGCGGACGTAGGAGTCGTCCGCCACCGCGCGGTCCACCTCGAAGTGGTCGCCCCAGCACGCGATCTCCAGACCGTCGTAGCCCCAACCGGAGGCGAGCCGGCACACCTCCTCGAACGGCAGGTCGGCGAACTGGCCGGTGAACAGGGTGACGGGGCGCGGCATGGGAGTCTCCTTCGTGCGGCGTCGCGGCGTTGCGGCGTGCTCCGCTGCGACGGGCGGCGTTGCGGCGTGCGGACGGGGCCATGCATACGGACCGGGACGGGGGGCGCCCCGTCGTCCTCACGGCGGCGGACGGCGAAGCCGTGAGGTGTCGACGCGAGGCCCTGCCGGTCGAGGGTTCCGGTAGAAGTGTCGAGATTTTCGAAAGAATCGGTAGCGAAGCTAGACCACCCGTCGCGCGGCCGTCAAGATGCTGACCAGGGATCCGTCCGGCCGTCGTGCGTGCTCCCGCTAGAGTGGTTTCGAAAATCCGGTACAGAGCGGAGAGCAGCGTGATCGAGTCAGGAAGGAGCCGCCCCACCCTCGCCCAGATCGCGGCGGCGGCCGGCGTGTCCGTCTCGACGGTCTCCAAGGTGCTGAACGGCCGCGACGACGTCTCGCCGGCGACCCGCAAGCGGATCGACAAGGTCCTGCGCGGACACGGATACACCCGGCGCGGGGTGTCGGTGTCCGTTGCCGAACCGGCCGCGAAGACCGTGGACCTGGTCCTCAGCGGCCTCGACGGCTCCTGGCCGGCGAGCGTCGCCAGCGGCATGGAGGCCGCGGCGTTCGAGGCGGGCCTGCACGTGGTGGTCTCGGTCGCGAGGACGGGCGGCCCCGAGGACGACTCCTCGTCCGACTGGGTCGACCGCATTCTCGGCAGGGGTACCGCGGGAGTGGTGCTCGGCCTGGTGGAACCGTCCCCCCAGCAGCTCGCCCGCCTCGCCGAGGCACAGGTGCCCTGCGTCGTCATCGACCCGCTCAGCGACCCGCCTCCCGGGGTGATCTCGGTGGGCACGACCAACTGGAGCGGCGCCTACGAGGCCACCACCCACCTCCTGGAACAGGGACACCGCCGGATCGGCCTGGTCACCGGCCCGCCGCAGCACCTCTACGCGAAGGCGCGCATCGCGGGCTACCGCTCGGCCATGGCCGCCGCCGGGGTCGAGACGCCACCGGAGCTCGTCCGCAACGGGAACTACGACCGTGCCAGCGGCAGGGAGCAGGTCCGTGCGCTGATCGAACTCCCGGAGCCGCCCACCGCGCTGTTCATCTGCTCCGACCACATGGCCATCGGCGGCTACGAGACCCTGACGCAGGCCGGCCTGCGGGTGCCCGACGACATCAGCGTGGTGGGCTTCGACGACCTGCCCGAGGCGCGCTGGGTCTCCCCTCCGCTGACGACGGTGCGCCAGCCGCTCAAGGAGATGGGCAGCATCGCCCTGCGCACACTGGTCCGCCTGATGCGCGGCGAGCACCTGGAGAGCATGCGCGCCGAGCTGGCCACCACACTCGTTCGCCGCGAGAGCACACGGCCCCGCGTCTCGACCGACCAACGCCCGTCCCCGAAGGCGGCAGGGGGGCGTGGCTGAGGGTCCCCGTCCCGAGCCCGAGACCCCGCGGAGGGGTCGCCGAGGCACCGTGTGCGCGATCAACCGACGAGGCGGTGGAGCGCGTTGCGCGGGGCGGCATCAGCGGGGTTCGGCGGACTGGTCACCGGTGACCTGGTCGAGGTCGTGAGTGGCCTGGGCGAGCAGGTCGAGCATGGCCTGCTCCGCGCGGGCCGCGTCCCGGTCGCGCACGGCGTCGAGGACGGCCTGGTGGCTGGGGAGCGGGTCGGAGGCCTGACCGTGGGAGTGCACCACGCGGTCACGCTCGCGCAGCCCCGGCTCCAGGAGCAGGTCCATGCGGGCCAGCAGTTCGTTGCCCGTGGCGTTGAGCAGGGCCCGGTGGAAGGCCGCGTCCGCCTCGGCGGCTTCCGCGGGGGAACCGACGTGGGTCTCCGCCATGGCGTCGAGGGCCACCTGCATGGCCCGCAGGTCTTCGTCGGTGCGATGGAGTGCGGCCCGGTGCGCGGCGGCGGGTTCCACGATGGAGCGGACGTCGGCCAGGTCCCGCATCAGGCGCTTGCCTCCGCCGGTTTCCACCTGCCAGCGCATGAGGTCCGCGTCGAGGAGGTTCCAGTGCCTGCGCTCCCGGACGAAGGTGCCGCGTCTCTGGCGGGCGTCGATCAGGCCCTTGCCGGCCAGCACCTTCATGGACTCGCGCATGACGGTCAGGCTGACGTCCAGTTCCTCACCGAGCGCGCGGACGTCCAGGATCGCGCCTTCGGGCAGGTCACCGCCGACGATGCGCGCGCCGAGGGCGTGCACGATCTGCCCGTGCACCCCTCGGCCGGTGTAGGACGCCATCTGCGGTTCTCCTAGCGGTGGGAAGCGGTGTCGTGCTGGACGTCCCCCATCCTAGCCTGAACGTTAATTATGAATACATTTTTGGCAGGGGTGCGGGCCCACCACGATGAACGCACATCACCGAGCCGCTGAGCGGTACGGGGGATCGAGGCGCCGGGCACCGGACGGGCTCAGCGCACGGCCGCGCCGGGCGCGGCGTCCAGCAGGGGCAGTTCGTCGCGGTGGGGCAGTCCTTCCCAGTCGCCGGGGCAGGCGACCGCGAACGCGGCGGTGCGGACCGCCCTGCGCAGCCGTTGTTCGGCCGGCAGCTCGTCCAGCACACCGGAGAGGTATCCGGCGCAGAACGCGTCACCGGCGCCCACCGTGTCGGCCACGGGCACGGGATGGGCCGGAGCGTGCAGGACCCGGTCGGCGCCGAGGTACAGGTCCGCGCCCTGGGCTCCCCGCTTGAGCACCACCTCCCGCACCCCCTCGGCGAGCAGCTCCGCCACGCGGTCGGCCTCCGGCGTCCCGGGGCCTCCGGCGATCAGGGGCAGCTCGTCGTCGGAGGCGATGACGATGTCGATCAGACCGCGCAGCGGCCGCAGGGCCGACGCGGCGGTTGCCGCGTCCCACAGGCGGTCGCGGTGGTTGACGTCGAGGGACACGGTCCAGCCGTGCCCGGCGGCGTGTCGGGCGGCGTCCCGCACGGTGTCCAGGGGGCCGGGGCCGAGCGCGCAGGTGATGCCGGTCAGGTGCAGGAGGCGCGCGCCGGAGGCCAGAGCGCCTCGGAGGTGCTCCGGCCGCATCTGGGACGCGGCGGATCCGGCACGCCAGTAGTGCACGCGGGCCAGGTCGGCGACCCGCCGCTCGCGCAGCATGGCACCGGTGGGGGCGCCGGCGTCGACGGTGGCGTGTCCCACGTGCACGCCTTCGCCGCGCAGCGTGCGCAGGATCATCCGGCCCGGCTCGTCGGCACCGACCCGGCCGGCCCAGGCGACCTGGTGGCCGAGGCGGGCGAGTCCCACCGCCACGTTGGACTCCGCGCCCGCGACCGCGGTGCGGGCCGGGCCGCCGGAGGTCAGCGCTCCTTCCACCTGGAGCGAGAGCATGGTCTCACCGAACGTCAGGGCCTGCAGCGGGGTGGTGCTCACGCGGCGGCTCCCGCCGCGCACACGGTCAGGAACTCCCGGGCCCGGGCACGCAACCGGGCCAGGTCGCCGCCCCGCGGGGCGTCGCCGAGCAGGGGCGAGCCCACCCCCACGGCCACGGCGCCGGCGGCGAAGTAGGCGCGGGCCGCGTCCGCGTCCACTCCGCCCACCGGCACGAACGGTATGTCGGGCAGCGGGTCGCGCAGCGCGCGCAGATAGCCGGGGCCGCCCAGCGAGGCGGGGAACAGCTTGACCGCGCTCGCGCCGGAACGCATCGCGACGACGGCTTCCGTCGGCGTGAGCGCTCCGGCCAGCACGGGTACCCCGAGCGCGAGGGCGTGCTCGAAGCCCTTGTCCAGGGCGGGTGTCACCATCCACTGGGCTCCCGCGTCGCGGGCCCGCAGGGCGTCCTGGGGGGTGACGACCGTTCCCGCTCCGATGAGGGCGTCGGTTCCCGCTTCCTCGACGGCCTGGGCGATCACGGCTTCGGCGCCGGGCGTCGTCAACGAGATCTCGATCAGGCGCACGCCCTCCTCGGCGAGGGCCAGTACGCTGCCCAGCGCGGCCTTGGGATCGCTGCCGCGCACGATGGCCGCCAGCCGGTGGCGACGCAGTTCGTGCGTGAAGTCGGTGTGCTCCGGCATGCGTTCTCCTCCGTCGTGCTCTGCGGGGGCGGGGGTCACCATTCAGCGAACGAGCCGTCGGAGTGGCGCCACAGGGGGCCGTGCCAGTCCGGGGCACTGTCGTTCGCGCGGCGTACTGCCTGCTCGTCGACCTCGATGCCGAGGCCCGGGCCCAGCGGCCGGTTGATGTGTCCCTGGTCGAACCGGAAGACCGCAGGGTCGACCAGGTAGTCCAGGACCTCGGCGCCGGTGTTGTAGTGGATGCCGATGCTCTGTTCCTGGATGAGGAAGTTCGGTGTGCTGAAGGCGACCTGCAGGCTGGAGGCGAGGGAGATCGGGCCCAGCGGGCAGTGCGGGGCGAGCAGCACGTCGAAGGTCTCGGCCAGCGACGCCATGCGCCGTACCTCGGAGATGCCGCCCGCGTGGGAGAGGTCCGGCTGCAGCACGGCGATGCCGGCCTGCAGCGCGGGCAGCGCGTCGGTGCGCGAGAAGAGGCGCTCTCCGGTGGCGATGGGCACCGGAGAGGCCGCCACGATCTCGTGCAGGCGGTGGGCGTACTCCGGCAGGACGGGTTCCTCGACGAACAGCGGGTGCAGCGCGGCGAGTTCGGGCAGCACGCGGCGCGCGTTCGCGGTGGTGAACCGGCCGTGGAAGTCGATCGCGAAGTCCCGGTCGGGCCCCAGCACGTCGCGCGCGGTGGCGGCTCGCTCGACGACGGCGTGGACCTCGGCGGCGGTGGCCACCTTGCCGAACCGTCCACTGGCGTTCATCTTGACCGCTGTGAAGCCGGCGTCGACCTGCGCCTGGACGGCTTCGGCGATCTCGCCGGGTTCGTCGCCGCCCACCCAGCTGTAGGCGCGTACGCGGTCGCGCACGGGGCCGCCCAGCAGCACATGGACCGGCACGTCGAGGGCCTTGCCCGCGATGTCCCACAGGGCCTGGTCGATTCCGGCGACGGCGCTCGACAGAACGGGGCCGCCCCGGTAGAAGGTCCCCTTCGTCATGACCTGCCAGTGGTCCTCGATGCGCATCGGGTCCTGGCCGACGAGGTACTCGGCGAGTTCGTGCACGGCCGTGCGGACGGTGGCAGCCCGGCCCTCCACCACGGGCTCGCCCCAGCCCACCACGCCGTCGTCGGTCTCGACGCGGCAGAACAGCCAACGGGGCGGCACGGCGAAGGTCTCGATCCGGGTGATCCTCAAGGCGGGTGACTCCAAGGCGGGGAAGGGGAGAAGAGGGCGCGGACGGCTCACGAGGAGTTCTTCAGTACGCTCCATCCGCCGTCGACGACGAGGGATGCCCCGGTGACGAAGGACGCGTCGTCGCTGACGAGGAAGGCGATGGCGGCGGCGACCTCCTCGGGTCGGCCCAGTCGGCCCGCGGCGGTCTCGGCGGCGCTGGCCCGCCGGTCCTCCTCGCCGATGGCGTCCCAGGCCTGGGTCAGGACCGGGCCGGGCAGCACGCTGTTCACCCGGACCTGCCCGCCGTACTCGACGGCCAGCTGCCGGGCGAGGCCGGTCAGACCGGCCTTCGCGGCCGCGTAGGCCGGCCGCCCGGGCAGGCCGACCAGGGCGTGCACCGAGGAGACCAGAACGACGCTGCCGCCGCGGGCCCGCAGGTCGTCCAGGCAGGCCCGCACGCCGAGGAACGATCCGCTCAGGGTCACGGCGAGCTGCCGGTTCCACTGCTCGACGCTGGTCTCGTGGGCCGCCGCGACCCGGACCGCGTAGGCGTTGCTCACCAGGGCCCGAATCGGACCGAACGCCTGGCGGGCGGCGCGTGCCGTCCGCTCCCAGCAGGACTCGTCGGCGACGTCGCAGTGCTGGAACAGCGCCTCCCCGCCGTTCTCGCGGATGGCGGCCACGGCCTCTCCGGCGTCGGTGTCGATGTCGGCGAGGACCACGCGGGCGCCCTCGGCGGCGAGGCGGTGGGCCGTGGCGGCCCCGATGCCGGACGCGGCTCCGGTGACGAGCACGCACCGGTCGCCGAGGCGTTCCGAGAGGGTTACCCGCGCAGGGGGCATGGAGGTGACTCCTGTGGCCGCGAACAGGAAGGACGGCGCCATTAAATGTTAATTATCGACGCGCGCCAAGAGGTGCGGGGCGAAGGCGTCGGCCGGTGGTGCGGCGGACCGCCGTGACGGCGCGGGCCGGGCCGGGGCCGCCGGCTACCGCGTGGTGCCGTCCGCGTCGCAGTCGGTCAGCGGCTGCTGCCCGGGTGGTGGACGCTGAGGTCGCCGTAGGCCGACAGGACGGCGGCCGGGTCCCCGGGGGCGTCCCGCAGGGTGGCCTCCAGGAAGGCGAGCGTGGTCGCGGCGACGACGTGCGGGCTCTCGGTGCGGCCCAGGGAGCCGACGATCGAGGGCACGGGCGGCAGGTACAGGGGGCCGTCCATGAACGTGAGGTGTGCGGCGCCGGGGATGGTGAGCCGGTAGCTGGTCACGGTGTTGAGCTCGAGGACCTCGGTGAGGCGGGGTATGTAGTCGGGGTCGGTCTCCGGGGTGATCGCCTGGGTGAGCGCGAGCGCCGGCTGGTGCAGGGAGCGCGGGGTGGGGTCGTAGGGATAGCCGTCCAGATCGATGACGGCGTCGAACCGGCGGTCCTGGCGAGCCGCCTGCAGGGCGGAACCGCCACCGATGGAGTGGCCGGTCACCGCGGCCCGGCCGGTGTCCAGACGCCCGGTCAGCGGGCCCGCGATCTCGCCCCGGTCCAGACGGCCCAGCTGGGTCAGGACGAAGCTGAGGTCGGCGGCGCGAACCGTCGCCCAGCCGACGCCCAGCTCCTCGTCCTGGTCCGGGTCCCCGGTGGAGGCGACCTCGGTGTTGATCGTCCGGCCGTCGGCGAGGACGACGGCGGCGGAGTCGTACGGGTGGTCGAGGGCGGCGACCACATAGCCGTGGCTGGCCAGTTCCTCGGCCCAGGCGGTGTTCTGGGTGCGCACTCCGCCCAGCCCGGGCGAGAACAGCACGAGGGGGAACCGTCCGCTCCCGCCGGCCACCGGAGCGTCGAAGACGGAATGGGTGTGGGCACGCGGGACGCCGTCGACCAGGAAGCCGGGCAGGCCGACATAGCGGGCGAAGGCCTCGGAGACGGTGCGCGCCTCGCGCTCCGTGCGTCCCAGGTACTGGGCCCGCTGCGCGCTCGCGGGGCTCCGCTGCGCCGGATACCAGAGCTGGACCACGACCGTGCGCCGGTCGTGCGGGTCGGCGGTGGCGGTCTCGGGGCGGTGCGGATCGGTCCACTGCGCCACGTGGGTGCCGACCGCGAAGCGGCCCGAGGGTTCCGGGAACACGGGTACGGGGAAGGCCCAGGCGGCCACCGGACCCGTGGCGATCAGGCCGACGCAGGCCACCGACCCCGGCAACGCCAGCCACCATCGGGCCCGCCGCACCGTCCGGCCGGTACGGCGGCGCAGCAGGGGGGAGAGGGCGAACGGCAACGCGATGGCGGCGCCCGCCAGTACCGGCAGCACCTGCCAGCGGATTCCCACCGCACTCAGCACGATCGCGGACGGCACGAGAACCGCCGCCGCCCCGATCGTGACGCGTGGGCGGGCAGCGGGGGGAAGCCAGCGCGCCACCACCAGCGCGACGGCACCCAGCAAGGCGAGGAACTCCAGAGGGGACACGTACAGCCCCGCGATCGTCTCGGTCACCCGGCCATCCTCGGGGCGGGGCACGCGGTGCCACATCGATCCCGGGTCGCCCTCACGTGCAACCGGGATCGCAGTTGGAGGCATGCCGCCGGTGCCACCGCAGCGGCATCCGGGCACCTCGCCGTGCGACCGGAGTCGCAAGCCGGCACGCCGGGTGAACGGCCGCTTTGCGACCGCGGCAGGAAGCGGGACTCCTCCTGCGGTCGCACCTCGGCGCGGTGCCATCAGACGGTGGGCCCATGTGCTTCGCGAGCCGGCGGCCTACCGTGACAGGGCCGCGGTTCACGCCGGGGAGCGCGGGTGCCCTCCTCGTACCCGACCCGGCTCCGGCTGTACGCGGTGGTGGCCCTCGCCGGGGGCCACCACGATGCCGAATCGACAGGGACGTGTGATGACCGAGGCGGCCGCAGAGCCGGTCAGTGCCCACCCGGTGCGCTACCGGGACCGCGTGCGGCAGACGGGGACGGCCGTACGGCCGACAGGATGCGCCGCCCTGGCCCCCGTGCGAGCGGCGCGGCCGGGGAGAGCCGTCCGGCGCCGGGGCCTCCGGCTGCCACCCCTGGTGTGGGACTCGCTGCTGCCCGCGCTCCTCCTGCTCCACATCACGACCATGCGCGCCCCGCGGGAGCTGCCGGTGCTCGTGGCCCTCACCGCCGCCCTCGCGCTGCCCCTGGTGTGGCGGCGCCGGGCCCCGCTCACGGTGTTCGGCGCCGTGGCAGCCGCGGCCTCCGTGCAGTGGCTGATGGACGTCCAACTGCCGGCCGACATCGCCCTGCTGGTGGCGCTCCACACGGTGGCCGCGAACTCGGGCCGGCGCGGCACGCTCGTCGCCGCTGCCGTCGTGGAGGCGGGCGCCCTGCTGGCCGCTCTGCGCTGGGCGGCCGACGGCGCGTTCCTGACCCTCTTCGTCGCGCTGACCGCGATGGTCGTCGCCGCCGCCGTCCTCGGTGTGAACGCGCGGACCACGCGCGCCTACCTCGCCGCCGTGGAGGAACGGGCCGCACGCCTGGAGCAGCATCAGGACCAGCAGGCACGGCTGGCCGTCGCCGAGGAGAGGACACGCATCGCCCGGGAGATGCACGACATCGTCACCCACAACCTGTCCGTCATGGTCGCGCTCACCGACGCCGCCGTCTACGCGCAGCACCGGTCGCCCGACAGGGCAACCACCGCGATGCTCCAGATCTCCGAGACGGGCCGGCAGGCCCTGACCGACATGCGGCGCTCGTTGGGCATCCTGCGGGCCGACGAACCGGACGTGGAGCGCCATCCGATGCCCGGCATCGCACAACTGGAGACCCTCGCCGACCAGATGTGCGCCGCCGGGCTGCCGACCCGCCTCGAGGTCCGGGGCGGCCACGCGCACGTTCCCGCCACCGCACAACTGACCGTCTACCGCCTGGTACAGGAAGCCTTGACCAACACCCTCAAGCACACGCCCACCGGCACCCACGCGGAGGTCCGGGTGCTGTGCTCGGCCGAGACCGTCGAAGTGGACGTCACCGACAACGGCCCCTTCTCGCCACCTCCCGGCGCCACACCATCCGGCCACGGCATCCCCGGCATGCGCGAGCGCTCGGCGGCCTACGGGGGGAAGTTGCGGGCCGGGCCGCTTCCGGGCGGCGGCTGGGGAGTCCATACCCGCCTCATCCTCGGCGGCAGCGGAACGGCGGCCACATGACGATCCGCATCCTGATCGCCGACGACGAAGCGCTGCTCCGCATGGCCTTCAGCACGGTCCTGGAGGCCCAGCCCGACATGGCACCGGTCGGCGAAGCCGCGGACGGCGTCCAGGCCGTGCGCCTCGCCCGGGAGCTGCGCCCCGATGTCGTCCTCATGGACGTCCGGATGCCCGGGACCGACGGGATCGAGGCGACCCGGCAGGTCGTCCGGGTCTCCCCGCGGAGCAGGGTGCTGATCCTCACCACCTTCGACCTCGACGAATACGCCTTCGCCGGACTCAACGCCGGAGCCTCGGGCTTCCTGCTGAAGAACGCCAGGCCCGAGGAGTTGCTCACCGCGATACGCAGCGTCGCCGCCGGCGACGCCGTGGTCTCCCCGCGGATCACCCGCCGCCTGCTGGAGAACCTCCGCCCGCACATCCCCGACGGCGGCAGCGCCGCCCGCGACGAACGGCTGGACCGGCTCAGCACCCGTGAGCGCGAGGTGCTCGTCCAGGTGGGCCGCGGCCTGTCCAACACCGAGATCGCGGCCGCCCTGTGCCTCGCCGAGGCGACCGTGAAGTCCCATCTGGGGCGAATCCTGCAGAAGCTGGAACTCCGCGACCGGATACAGGCCGTGATCTTCGCCTACGAAAGCCGCCTCGTCCACCCGGCATGACGCCGTCGCCCGGGGCCGCCCACCCGTCTTGTCGGCGGCGCCGTGGATGATCGGCCGCATGACACGTGGTTCACGGGATGCCCTGCGCTCCCTCGCCCTGCAGCATCTGTCGCCTGAGGTTGCCGAGAAGTGGCTCGGTCTGCTCCGCCCCGGTGTACGTCTGGAGGCAGCGTCCGACCCTGACGGCGGCGTCGGTCGGCTCGGTGGCCTTCCCGCCCTGCCTGCCAGCGCGGAGTGGCCGGTCTGGGATGGCCACGGGCCGCTGTCCTTCATCGCCGCGGTCGACTGCGCGCGTCTGCCGGCGGCCGCGCTGGACATCGACCTGCCCGACGCGGGAACACTGCTGTTCTTCTACTTCGACGGGCAGGTGGACGGCGGCGAAGCTCTCGTTCTGGCCGAGGACCGAGACAGCTGGGCGGGCGCCCGCGTGCTCTACGTGGCGGCTGACGACGAGGTGGCGGAGCGTGACACGCCCCCGGGGCTCAAGCCGTATCCGACGGTGCCGCTGGCCGCTCGGGTGGAGATGACGGCGACCGAACCCTGGCATCCATCAGTGCGGGCCGCCTTCGCTCCGGGTGCCCCGATGGGGAACGGGTACAACCATTCCGTCTGCTCACAAGAGTTCCTCGACGCGCTGTGGGAGTTCGACGACGAGGTGGGACATCAGATCGGCGGCCACGCTCACTCGGTGCAGAACCCGGTGGAGATCGAGGTCGCGGAGGCGATCCTGGATGGCGAGGGTTCCTGGGGCGGTCCTCGCGTGTCCGAGGAGGTGGGCAACTGGGTGCTGTTGGCCCAGTTCGACAGCGAGGACGCCGCGGGCATGATGTGGGGCGACGGCGGAGCCCTGTACTGGCTGATCCGCCCGGAGGACCTGGCCGAGCGGCGCTTCGAGCGGGCGATGTTCACCTGGCAGTGCGGCTGATGACCACGGCACGTCCCGCCTGGGGAGTCCAGTACACGCTGACCCTGCCGAGCGAGGGCGCTGCCCGCGCCGCCGCGGCTGAGCTTTCGGGGATGCGGCACCGTCTGACGGCGGTGCGCGTCCACGATCACTTCCGGTTCGTTCCGTCGAGCTTCTGGTACGGCAGGCCGTCGACGGACCCGGAGCTGGAGGGGTGGTGGCAGGTCTTCTCGCTCGCCGTCTACAACGGGTACACACGCATGGCCCTCGAGCCGTTCCTGCGGAGTGAACGGATTCGAGTGGCCGCCGTGGGCCGCGCCCACGGCGGTTTCCAGCAGGGGTGCGGCGAAGGGCATGCTCCGACTCTCGAAGGAGTCTTCACAAGGGCCGGTCTGGTCCATGACCGGCCCGGTGCCGAGGTCGCCCTCCCCGATCCTCTGCCCGAGGATCCCCCGCGTCCTCCAGCCGGCCCACCGTGGAACTGCGGCGGAGAAGGCGAGCCGGCAGCGATGGTCCAAGCCGCAGTGGCCGTCGCGGGGCGCCTCTACGGCAGTGCGGAGGCTGCACCGGACGCCGTGGGGTGGCTGCTCGACGAGGAGTTCGCGTTCGGCGAGCCCTACGGGTCGACGGCTGAGTTCCTTGGTGATCTCGCGGATGCCGTAGCGCACCAGGGCACCTGCGCCGACGCCACGGTCGAGGCCGTCCCGTTCCTCACAGAGCTGGTCTGTGACGACAACGTCGCTCCAGGCAGCCGGTTGATGCTGCTCGGAGACCTGTTGCGGCTCGCCGCTTCAGGGCCGGCGGCGGCTGTCGCCCAAGCCGATCGCAGCACCGCACTGGGGCGTGCCTGGAAGGAGTCCGCCGCTGAGTACCTGACACGGCGGGCCATCGGCAGAGAGCTGCCGAGGCTGTTGTCCCGCTGGGGCGACGAGAGCGATGCCGTCCGGTTCGCTCTCGCCGCCCTCACGGCGCTCTGTGGCATTCGCGACCAACGCGTACTCGCAGGACTGGCCGCGCTCCCGGCTCCGGCAGGCAGCTCCCGCGCCGATGTCGTGTCGCTCGTGGCAGCGCTGCTCGGCGATGACCGAGAAGACTTGGTGACGATCCTTGGCCGGGTGGCCTCCTGGCTGCCCAGTGTTGCGGAGGAGGCCGCCAGCCCGAACGTGGCTCCCCAGACTCTGGGACTGGCCGTCCTTCCGGGCCTCGTCCTCGAAGACGTGATGTCAGGAATCGCAGCACAGCGTGATCTGCCATGAGTGCGTCACCGGTGCCGGCCGGCGCGGTCGCCGGGGCGGGGCGCCGCGCCGGGGGCGGGTCAGCCGGTGGCGAGGAGCTGGAGCGTGTCGATCACGCGGTTGGAGAAGCCCCACTCGTTGTCGTACCACGCGACCACCTTGACGTGGCGGCCGTCGACGCGGGTGAGGGCCGAGTCGAAGATCGACGAGGCGGGGTTGCCGGTGATGTCGGACGACACCAGCGGGTCCTCCGAGTACTCGAGGATGCCGGCGAGCGGCCCCTCCGCCGCGGCGCGGTAGGCGGCCAGCACGTCGTCGCGCGTCACGTCGCGGGCGACGGTCGTGTTGAGTTCGACGATCGAGCCCACCGGCACCGGGACGCGGATCGAGTCGCCCGACAGCTTGCCGTCGAGGTTCGGCAGCACCAGGCCGATCGCCTTGGCGGCGCCGGTGGTGGTCGGCACGATGTTGATGCCGGCGGCCCGGGCGCGGCGGGCGTCGCGGTGCGGGCCGTCCTGGAGGTTCTGCTCCTGGGTGTAGGCGTGCACCGTCGTCATGAACCCGTGCTCGATGCCGGCGAGATCGTCGAGGACCGCGGCCAGCGGCGCGAGCGCGTTGGTGGTGCAGGAGGCGTTCGAGACGATCGTGTGCACGGCCGGGTCGTAGGCGTCGGTGTTGACCCCGAACGCGAGCGTGACGTCGGCGCCGTCCGACGGCGCGCTGACGAGCACCTTCCTCGCGCCCGCGTCGAGGTGGGCGCTGGCGGCCTTGGCCGAGGTGAAGCGGCCGGTGGCCTCCAGGACGATGTCGACGCCGAGTTCGGCCCACGGCAGCCGCGCCGGTTCGCGCTCGGCCGTCACCGTGATCCGACGGCCGTCGACGACGAGGGCGTCCCCGTCGACGGTCACCGGGCGCCCGAGCCGGCCGGCCGTGCTGTCGTAGGCGAGCAGCCGGGCGAGAGTGGCGGGCTCCGTCAGGTCGTTGACGGCGACGATCTCGAGGGTGCTGTCGCGCTCCAGCAGTGCGCGCAGCACGTTGCGTCCGATGCGGCCGAACCCGTTGATGGCGATGCGAGTCATGAGTGGTGTCCCTTCCTTTCCCCACCAGGCTCGCCCGCGGCCGGCGCCGCTGACAGTGGCGGGATCGCCATGGTTCAAAAGGATCCGGCCACGCGGTGCCGGGCGGGTCAGTCGCCCCGGGTGAAGGTGCGCCGGTACTCGCTCGGTGTGGTGCCGAGGATGCGCTGGAAGTGCAGGCGCAGGTTCGCGCCGGTGCCGAGCCCGACGTCGGCGGCGATCTGTTCGACGCTGCGCTCCGAGCGTTCGAGGAGTTCGCGGGCCAGGTCGACGCGGGCGCGCATCACCCACTGCATCGGCGTGTAGCCGGTCTCCTCGACGAAGCGCCGGGAGAACGTGCGCGGCGACACCCCGGCCTGCCGCGCCAGTACGTCGAGGGTGAGGGGCTCGCCGAGCCGGTGCAGCGCCCACTCGCGGGTGGCGGCGAACCGCTCGCCGAGCGGCTCGGGGACGCTGCGCGGCACGTACTGGGCCTGGCCGCCGCTGCGGTAGGGGGCCGCCACCAGGCGCCGGGCCGCGTGGTTGGACGCGGCCACTCCGAGGTCGCCGCGCAGGATGTGCAGGCACAGGTCGATGCCGGAGGCGGCGCCGGCCGAGGTGAGCACGCTGCCCTCGTCGACGAACAGCACGTTCTCGTCGACCCGGACGAGCGGATGCCTGGCCATCAGCGCCCGCGTGTAGTGCCAGTGCGTCGTGGCGCGCCTGCCGTCGAGCAGGCCCGTGGCGGCGAGCGCGAAGGCGCCCGTCGAGATGGCGGCGAGCCGCGCGCCCCGGTCGTGGGCGGCGATCAGCGCCTCGATGACGGCCCGCGGCGGGTCGTCGCGGTCGGGGAACCGGTAGCCCGGGACGAAGACGATGTCGGCCCACGCGAGCGCGTCGAGGCCGTCGGCCACGTGGTACGCGAGGCCGTCGCCGCCGGTCACGAGACCGGGTGCCGCCCCGCACACCCGCACCTCGTACGGCATGCTCGCGCGGGTCGTGAAGACCTGGGCGGGAATTCCGACATCGAGTGGCTTCGCACCCTCCAGCACGAGGACGGCGACGCGACGCAGACGGTTTCCAGGCACGGCAGGAGACTACGCGGGGCGCCGCACCGGCACGCCCACCGCTCGGGCCGGGCGGACACGACCGCCGGTCAGGGGCTTGATCAGCGGCCGGCGCCAGGCGGCCCGTAGTGCGTGGGCACCAGGGCGGGTGAGCGGCTGGTCCGGGTGCACCAGGCCAGGACGGTTGCCGGGGACGATGCCCGCCGGGGCTCCGCGGGGGGAGTGTGGGGGCGCGCGGGATCTCGCGCATCCCTCATGTCCCGTGGTGTCTGGAGTGATCAGCAAGTGACCGATTTCCCTTGTCGGATCGGAGGGTCGGCCTTCCGGCGGCGCCGGCTGGTGGACGGCCTGCGGCCGGGTGCCCTGGCACCGGCCGGGGAGCAGGAAGACCTCCCGGTGCGCGGCACCGGTTCGCGGAGGGCGTTCGACCTGTGGGACGGGCGCCGGTGAAGAGGACGCCGTTGTCCGACGCCGTGGTCTCCCCGGTCCGCCTCGGGTGGCCGTCGATCGGTGCCCTCGGCATCCTGGCGCTGGCCCTCGGCACGTTGCAGTCGGTGGTGGAGCCCGCGCTCCCGCTGCTGCAGCGCGAGCTGGGGGTCAGTCCTGCCGAAGGGGCTCTGATCGGCAACGCGTTGCTCGTCACTGGTGCGGTCATCGCCCCTGTCGCGGGCAAACTCGGCGACCGCTACGGCGGGAAGCGGGTACTGGTCCGGCTGATGGCCGTGGTCTCGGTGGGTGGTCTGCTGGCCGGCCTGGCGCCGAACCTGCCGGTGCTGCTGCTCGGTCAGGTGCTGCAGGGCGTCATGGTGGGTGCGCTGCCCCTCTCCTTCATCCTGGTGCGCAAACACCTCACGGCAGGAGAGTCGCAGGCGGCGATCGGCCTGGTCGTCGCGCTGTTCACGGGCGGCAGCATGGTGGGGACGCTGTTGGCCGGGCCGATCGCGGAAGGACTGTCCTGGCAGTGGATGTTCGCGCTGCCGACGATCGCGATCGTCGTGACGACGTCGGCCGTGGCTCGGCTGGTGCCGCACGATCCGCCGATCCGATCGGAGGACGGGATCGACTGGCCCGGCGCGGTCCTGCTGAGTGGCACGTTGCTCGCGTTCATGCTCGGGCTCGTGACGGTGACGAGGGACGGCGTGCCACCACTCGCGGTCGGCGCCATCGCGGTGGTCGTGGCCGCCCTCGCGACCGGGTGGGTCGTCGTCGAGCGCCGGGCGGCCTCGCCGATGGTCGATCTGCGGATGCTGGCCAAGCCGGCGATGTGGAACGCGTGTGCGCTGACCTTCGTCATCACCACCGGTTCCGGCATGGTGATCCTTCTCCTCCCCCAGCTGTTCGCGGTCTCCGCCGACGAGTACGGCTTCGGAGCCAGCACCACCGACATCGGACTGTTCCTGCTGCCCGGCGCCATCGCCGGGGCGGTGAGCGATTCGGTCGGCGGGATCGCGGCGCGGCGTTTCGGTCCGCGTGCCGTGGTCGTCGTGGGCACCGTCGTCACCGCGGTCACGATGATCGCCCTGGCGTCGCTGCACACCGCGGAATGGCAGCTCGTCCTCGCGAGGGTGCTGACCGCGTTCGCCGCGGGCGTCGGTACCACGGCGTTGCTCGCCGGCACCGCCACCGCCATCGAGACCAAGGACGTCGGCATCGCCACCAGCCTGCTCGTGGTCACTCGCGTGATCGGCGTCGCCCTCGGCGCCCAGGTAGCCGGCGCGATCCTCGACGCCGGGGCGGAGCCGATCACGGGCCAGCCGGCCGAATCGGCCTTCGTCACGGGGTTCGTCGTCGCCGGCCTCGTCGCCGCGTTGTCACTGCTCGTCGTCCGTGTCACGAGAGAAGGAGTCAAGGCATGACGCCTACCGGTCCGTCGATGGACGTGGGTACCACCGCGAGGCGCGCGGTTCTGATCTCCGGGGCCAGCATCGCCGGACCCGCGCTGGCGTACTGGCTGCACCGGTCCGGGTGCGCGGTCACGGTGGTGGAGAAGGCAGGCGCACCGCGCGACGGTGGTTACCCGATCGACGTCCGCGGTACCGCGATGGAGGTGGTCCGGCGGATGGGGATACTGCCGCAACTGCGGGACGCGCACGTCGACTCGCGTCGCTGCACCTTCCTCGACGCCGATGGCGGTGAGGTGGCCTCGCTCACCCCGGGCGCCGTCACGGGCGGTGTCGAGGGACAGGACCTCGAGGTGCGTCGGGGGGATCTGGCCGCGATCCTCCACGCGAGGGTCCGCGACGACGTGGAGTTCCTGTTCGACGACTCCATCGACACCCTCGACCAGTCCGGACAGGGGGTCGACGTCGCTTTCCGCAGTGGGCGACGGCGCACGTTCGACCTGGTGGTCGGCGCCGACGGTGTGCACTCGCGTACCCGGGAGTCGGTGTTCGGCCCGGAAGAACGGTTCCACCACCACCTCGGGTACTGCTTCGCCGTATTCACCATGCCGAACACCTTCGGGCTCTCCCGCGAGGTCGTGGTGTGGAACACCCCGGGGAAGGCCGCGGCCCTCTACGCCGTCGGGGACAGCGACGAGCTACACGCCTTCTTGGCCTTCCACCGACCGGAACCGCCGGTCGACGCCCTCCGGAACCCCGACGCCCAGCGGGAACTGGTCGCCACGACCTTCGCGGGCGCGGGCTGGGAGGTCCCCGGCATGATCGACGCCATGCGCGACGCGGACGACGTGTTCTTCGACACGGCCGGTCAGATCCGCATGCCGCGCTGGTCCAACGGTCGCGTCGGGCTCGTCGGCGACGCCGCGTACGCGCCCTCGTTCCTCACCGGACAGGGCACGAGCCTTGCGCTGGTCGGTGCCTACGTGCTCGCCGACGCCCTGGCCGGGCACCGGGACCACACCGCGGCCTTCGCCGCGTACGAACGGGGCGTACGCGCGTTCGTGACCATGAACCAGGCACTGGTCGGCAACGGTGCGGCCACGCTCTTCCCCACCACGGCGCGGGCCCTGGAGCAGCGCAACACCATGCTGCGCGGCCTCGTCACGATGCCCTCCGCGACGGCACGACCGGCCCACTCGGCCCTCACGCTGCCCGAACTCGCCCCGACGCCGTGACCTGACTACGACGGGCGGTCCGCGTCGCCGTCGGGGGCGGCGCGGACCAGGCCCGTCCGGTAGGCGATGACGACGAGCTGCGCCCGGTCGCGGGCCTCCAGCTTCGTCATGGCGCGCTGCACGTGGGCGCGGACGGTGAAGGGGCTGAGGAACATCCGCTCGGCGATCTCCTGGTTGGACAGGCCGGACGCGACCAGAGCCACCATCTCGCGCTCGCGCGGGGTGAGCACGGCGAGCCGTTCGGCGTGCCGCGGCGGGACCGCCTCCGGTGTGGCGAGGAAACGGGCGACCAGGGCGCGGGTGGCCGCCGGGGACAGCAGGGTGTCGCCGTCGGCGATCGTACGCACGGCGTCCGCCAGGTCCTCGGCCCCGATGCCCTTGCCGATGAAGCCGCCGGCCCCCGCGCGCAGCGCCTGAGCGACGTACTCGTCGGTCTCGTAGGTGGTGAGGATCAGGATGCGGGTGGCCCGCAGTTCCGGGTCCGCGCAGATCTGCGACGTGGCGGCGAGCCCGTCCACCTCGGGCATGCGGATGTCCATGACCACCACGTCCGGGCGCAGCTCCCGGGTGAGTCCCACCGCCTCCCTGCCGTCGGCGGCCTCGCCGACCACGGTGATGTCGTCGGCGCTGTCGAGCAGCATGCGGAAGGCACCGCGCAGCAGGGCCTGGTCGTCCGCGAGCAGCACCCTGAGCGTCACGGCGTGTCCCCGGCCTTTCCGTCGTCGCCCGTCCGTTCGTCGCCCGGCTGTTCGTCACCTGTCACCGCGTCCGGCGTGCGTCCCCCGGTGGTCGTCGCTCCGTCCGGCCCGCGCGTCGCGTGTTTGGCAGGTGGGAGGGGCAGCTGGGTGGAGACGAGGAAACCGCCCTCCGGGCGTCCGCCCGCGAAGAGGTGTCCCCCGACCGCGGTGGCACGTTCCCGCATCCCGATCAGACCGTAACCGGCCGGACGCTCCGGCACGGTGGACGCGCCCGGCCCCGGGGACGCGGTCGGCCCGGGGGACGCGGTCGGCGCCGTGGCGGTGCCCTTCCCGTCGTCGGTGACGGTGATGGTCACGCGATCGCGGTTCCAGGTGAGGCGCACCTCGGCGCTACCGGTGCCGGCGTGTTTGGTCACGTTGGTCAGGGCCTCCTGGACGATGCGGTAGGCGGTGAGGTCCACTCCCGGCGGCAGCGGCCTCGGCGTGCCGTCGTGGTGTACCGACACCTCCAGACCTGCGCGGCGGAAGGAGTCGAGGAGCGTAGGGAGCCGGGCGAGTCCGGGCGCCGGTTCGGCGGGCATGGCCGCGTCCCCGGACTGGCGCAGCAGGCCGACCGTGGCCCGCAGTTCGTCGAGCGCGTCGGCGGTGGTTGCGACGAGCTCCTGGAGGCTCCTGCGGGTCTGCTCCGGGCGGGTGTCGAAGAGGTGCGCGGCGACCGTGGCCTGCGCGTTGGCCAAGGTTATCTGATGGGCCACCAGGTCGTGCAGTTCGCGGGCGATGCGCAGGCGTTCCTCGGCCACCCTCCGGCGCGCCTCGCTGTCCCGGCCCTCCTCGGCCCGCCGGGCCCGCTCCTCCACGGCCGCCAGGTAGGCCCGTCGGTTGCGCACCGAGTGTCCGAGCAGGCCGGCCGCCGGCGGGAACACCGCCACCACTGCCATCCTGCTCGCGTCCGCCCACGAGAGGTCCTCGAACCAGGGGATGGGCGCGACCAGCGCCGCGGAAGCGATCAGCACCGCGCTCGCCGCCCGCCGTTCGGTGCGCGCGGCGAGCGCGTAGGAGTAGGCGGTGATCACGGCGGGGGCCACGATGAGCGGGGTGAGCAGGAGGCCCAGGGGCGGCACCAGCACGCCGACCGCGGTCGTGGCCGCCAGGGCGGACAGGGGTGCCCGGTGCCGCACGGGCAACACGGCACACGACACCACGGCGATGATGTAGGCGGGCGCGGGCGGCGCTGACAGCGTGTCGTCGACCCGCATCACCCCGCCGAGCAGACAGCACGCGAACGCCGTCGCCGTGATCGCCGCCTCCCGCCACCACGCGCCGCGTGGCGGCGGACCACCGCCCCCCGTGTTCGTCATGGCCGGCTCAGTCCCGGCCGGCGGGGAGCCGACGCACCGCTGCGTCGGGCCCGGTCGCGGAGGCCGGGACACGCCTGCTCAGTGCCTCGCCCTCGATATCGACATTCGGCAGCACACGGTTCAGGATACGGGGCGGCCACCAGGTGCCTGGCTGGTCGGGCGGTCTCGGCTGCCGGTCCGTCGCCTGGCCGGCCCCGGCCTGCCGTGCCCCGCCACCCCCGTCGCCGAAGCGCCGCCCGCGTCGGGTCGGAGGAGCCCGACGCGGGCGGCGGCGGGTCATGGCCGGGCGGCGAGGGCCTCGACCTCGAACAGCACGTCGGGCGTGGCCAGGCCGGCGACGCCGATGAGGGTCTGCGTGGGCGGTTTCGTGCCCCAGCGCTCCCGCACGGCCCCGGCGATCGGCCCGAGCTTGCTGACGTCGTGGTCCACCACGTACGTCCTGAGCTGGACGACGTGGCCGAGGTCGAGCCCATGGGCGGCGAGGGCGACGCCGATGTTGTGGAACGTCTGCTTCACCTGCTCGGCGAAGTCGGTCGAGACGACCGAGCCGTCCGGGCCCGATCCGTACTGGCCGGCGACGAGCACCAGTTCGGTGCCCGCGGGGACGGCGGCGGTGTGGCTGTAGCCGAACGGGACCGGGTCGTGCAGACCGTCGGGATTGACGATGGCGTGTGCCATGTGGACCACCTCTCGTGTGGGACGGGTCCCTGTCGTCCGCCAAGCCTTCCAGCGAATCGTGACATCGTGTGTCGTGTATTCCGGTAGTGTTTTCGGGTGCGCGCCGACCGCCTCGTATCGCTGGTTCTGCTGCTGCGACAGCACGGTCGGATGTCCGCGGCCACGCTGGCCCGCGAGCTGGAGGTGTCCACCCGCACCGTGCTGCGCGACATCGAGGCGCTGTCCGCGGCCGGCGTCCCGGTCTACGCCGAACGCGGCCGGCACGGCGGGTTCGCGTTGCTGCCCGGTTTCCAGACGGAGCTCACCGGGCTGAACCACGACGAGGCGCTCGCCCTGCTGGTCGCCGGATCGCGGCGCGGCGCGCAGGCGTTCGGCCTCGGCTCGGCGCTCGCCTCGGCCATGCGCAAGGTGGTCGACGCGCTGCCCGAGAGCTCGCGGGCCACCGCGGCCGAAGCGGCCCGGCGACTGCTCATAGACCCGGAGACCGACCTCCTCTCGCGCCGGCTGGTCGCCGAGGAGGTGCCCGACGCCCTGGTGGCCGAGGTCCGGCGCGCGGTGGTCGCCGGACACCGGCTGCGCATCCACTACGCGGCCGTGGACCAGCCCCCGAGGTGGCGCACGGTGGACCCGGTCGGCCTGGTCACCGTGCGCGGCCAGGGCTACCTGCTGGCCACGCGCTCCGGCGTGGACCGCACCTACCGGCTGTCCCGCGTCCTGGCCGCCGAGGAGCTCGACGAACCGGCGCGGCGACCGGAGCGGGTCGATCTGGACCGGGCCTGGCGGGAGCGCAGCACGCGGTTCCGGACCGGCGGCGAACAGGTCACCGTGCTGGTACGGGTGGACCCGGCGCGGCGGGAGGAGCTGGTGGGCACCGCGCTGTCCGTCCGCGACGAAGCGGCCGACGCGGACGGCTGGCTGCGGCTGGAGGCGGCCTTCCAGGACTCCAGGCACGCCGAGTGGGCGCTGTGGCAGCTCGCCACCGGCGCGGAGGCCCTGTCCCCGCAGTGGTTGCGCGACCGGCTGCGCGACCGCGCCGCCGCGATCGCCGCCTGCTACGGAGGCTCGTACGGCGCGTCGTCACCCCCTGGACAAATCCGCCCAATATTGTCCGAAATAGATCATGTGTGAGCGGTCTCCGTCGCCGTGGCGACGCGGACGCGCGAGCTGATCCCCCTGCCTACAGCACCGACCTGGACGACGGCGTCCAGCAGCCGGAGGTTCCGTATGACCGTACGTTGGGTTCCTCGGCCGTTGCCCTCGCGCGGCTCCTGGCGGCCGTGGCGCAGAAGGGTTCTCACCACCGGCCTCGTCACGGCGGCGCTGCTCACAATGGGGTGCCCCGCCGTCGCCGACCAGGGGCCGCACGGGGCGGAGTGCTTCGGCCGCCCGGCGACCATCACCGGTGCCGGCACCATCAGCGGGACCCCGGGCGACGACGTCATCGTCGGCTCGGCCGGCGACGACGTGATCGACGGCCTCGGCGGCGACGACCGCGTCTGCGCGCTGTCGGGGGCGGACACCATCGCCGGAGGGCTCGGCGACGACCGGATCGATGCCGGACCCGGCGACGACCTGGCGCAGGGCGACGTGATCCGCGAGAGCGGCGACGCGGTGGGCGGGGGCGACGACCTGCTCGTGATGGGCGACGGCGACGACCTCGGCTCGGGCGACAGCGTCGCCTTCAACGGCGATGCCTCGGGCGGAGGCCACGACCGGATCACCGCCGGGCCGGGAGACGACCAGATGGCGGGAGACAGCACCTCCTTCACGGGCGCGGCCTCGGGCGCGGGGGACGACGTCATGCACGGCGGGCCGGGTGTCGACGGGCTGAGGGGCGACAGCAACGCGCTCCTGCGCGCGTGCGACACCCCGACCTGCGACACCACCGGGTCCGGCGGCGACGATCACCTCGACCTCGGAACGGACGGCGGTCTCCTGGTCATCGGCGACCACAACACGTTCTCACCGGGTGCCACGGCGATCGGTGCCGGCGAGGACGTGATCCTCGGCGGGGCCGCCGGTGAGCTGCTGGTCGGCGACAGTTCCGCGGACAACGCCCCGGTCGCCCGGGGTGACGTGATCAAGGGGCGCGCCGGGGACGACACGCTCTTCGGCGACAACGTCGACGTCGACGCCACCCGGACCGTCGGCACCGCCGGCGGGCGGGACCGTCTCGAGGGCGGCGGCGGGGACGACACGCTGCGCGCCGGGCCGGCCGACGACTTCCTCGACGGAGGCCCGGACGTCGACTTCTGCGACGGCGAAGCGGGCGGTGACGACGTCGCCGTGCGGTGCGAGACGGTCAGCGCCGCCTGCGAACCGTCGCGTCGCGGGTCGACGCCTCCGGGCGGGCCGGCGGAGGCCGTCTGAAGGGGGGCGCCCGGCCGTGGGACACGGCGCACCCAGGCAGGGGGACGGCTCCACGGGGGCCGTCCCCCCTGTCGCGCCACCCTGACCGCCGCACCGCTTCACCCGGGTGGCGGAGTCACCACGGCGCCCGTGTGGCGGGCCGGCCCCCGCGATGGTGAGGTGGCGGTGTCAGGCGCGCTCTGTGCGACTGGGCGCAGAGGGTTGTCCGGCCCGACAGCTTGGAGGCATCGTGCGGAAGACGATGACGACGATGGTGATCAGCCTCGTGCTGGCGTTCGGCGGCGCGGCACCGGCCGTCGCACAGCCCCCGGCCGGTGCCGGCGCGGTGGTGGCGACGCACACCGTGTCCACGAGCGCCGATGCGGCGGAGGACGGTGACAACGACGGCGGCGGCGGCAACGCCGGGTTGTGGGGGCTGTTGGGTCTCCTGGGCCTCCTCGGCCTGATCCCCAAGCGCTCCCGCCAGTCCGGCACCACCACGCCCGGTGGCCAGGGATACCGGTAAGCCCGGCAACACCGGTGGGCCCGCACAGCCGCTCCTGACGAGAGGACCGAGGTCGTGACGCCGGTGGGGGCCGCGAGGCGCCGGCGAAGACGGTGGACACCGCCGGCCACGCCTCGCACCCCCGCCTCGGCCCTCGTCAGGAGCACCGGTCGCCGGCCGGGCGGGCCGCCTTCGGGCCGGCCCCGGGGGGGAATCGGCCAGGCCGTCCAAGGGGGCGACCAGGCGCACGCGGTGCTGTCCGCTGGCCGCGGCGTACCGGTCAACGGGCCACGCCACCGGCGAACGGCATCGTCCGCCACTGGTCGACCGCCGGCGTCAGGTACTCCACCAAGGGGGGCAGTTGCGGCGCGAGCGCGAGGCAGGCGACGGCCCGCAGCATTCCCACGGCGTTCACGAAGCCCAGGACGGCCTCGTCCAACGGCCGCATGCCGTTGCGCCGCGCGCCGCGGTTGTAGGCGGATTCGAGCGCGGGCCCGAGAGCGGCCAGGTCCCACTCGACGGGGCCCAGGGTGACCAGCTCGAAATCGGCGTAGAGGTCCCGCTCCACCCCCGGGAAGATGTTCGCGGGCGGGGAGTCGCCGTGGACGGGCTGGAGCTCGATCCCCGGGAACCTCTCCTCGAACGCGGCGCGTGAGCGCACCAGGGGCTCCAGGACCCGCCACTCGCGGCGGGCGCGCTCCAGATCGGCCGGCCCGATGAGGTCGGGGCGCTCTCCCAGCCGGGCGAGGCTTTCCGTGACGAATCGCGGTTCGGCCGCGGACAGGAACGACAGTCGGCCCGGGTACGCGCGCAGCGCGGCGTGCAGGTCGGCCACGCTCTCCGCGTTCGCCGCGTAGTCGGGCTTCCTGTCCCGGTCTTCCTCGACGAACTGCCAGAACGTCATGGAGAACCCGTCGCGCCGAACGGGTTCCGCCGCCACGAGGGGGCTGGGAGGGATCACGGGGGTTCCCTGCTCCGCGAGCCATCGCGTCACGTCCAGTTCCGCCTGCTGCCGACGGGCGAGCGAATCGAGGTCCACGTCGGGCGGCAGCACGGTGGGGATCCGCGCCACCACCGGCGAGGGCGCGAGGTGGACGACGACGGAGAACAGGTCGTGGAGCACCGTGGCATCGGTCACGGCGAGTCCGAGACCGCGCCCCGCACCGACAGCCGCGTCCACCGCGGCGGAGGTGCGGCGGGCGATGTGCCGCGGTGTCAGGAAATCGGCCATGCCCCGATCATCGCACGCCACCGGGTGAGCGGAACGACGGCCCACCCGGGCAGTTGAACATGTTCAGGAAGCGGGCTAGCCTGCGCCCATCCAAAGAGTCGAACATGTTCAACTCGTCGAGGAGGGGGCCGGCATGCCCGACCGTGCCGCAGCTGAACGATCCGACCCGGCCGAACCCGCCGCCACGCCCACGCCTACGCCCGCACCCACCCCCGCCCCGCCCCCGGGTGAGGAGGCCCCCACGCCCCGCGGCGCCGAGACCCGCCGACTGATCCTGGACGTCGCGCTGCGCCTGTTCGCCGAACAGGGCTACGACCGCACCACGATGCGCGCCATCGCCCAGGCCGCCGGACTCTCCCCGGCCAACGCCTACTACTACTTCTCCGGCAAGGAAGCACTGGTCGGGGAGTTCTACGCCGAGGTGGTGCGCCGTCACCGCGACGCCGCCACCCCCGCGCTGAGGGAGTGCGAGCACCTCGCCGACCGGCTACGGGCGGTGCTGCACACCGGCATCGACGTCAACGCCCCCTACCACCCCTTCGCGGCCACCTTCCTGCGCTCCGCGATCGTGCCCACCTCGCCGGCGAGCCCGTTCAGCCCCGCCTCCACACGCGCCCGCACCACCGCCGTCGCCCTGTTCGCCGACGTCCTCGACGGCTGCACACCGCGCCTGGACCCCGCGCTGCGCGCCCGGCTGCCGGAACTGCTGTGGCTGGCACACCTCGGCATCACGCTGTACTGGGTGCACGACGACTCGCCCGGCCAGACCCGGACCCGCGCCCTGGTGGACACGGCGGCTCCACTGATCGCCCGGCTGGTCCGCCTGTCCCGGCTGCCCGTCCTGCGGTCGGTGGTGGCCGACGCCCTCGCCCTGGTCGACACGCTGCGCCGCCGATGAACACCCTCACCACGGCCACCGTCCACGCCCTGGTCGCGCTCGGGATGCTCGCCGTCGTCCCGCTGGGCCTGCGGCTGGTCCCCGACGAGCCGGCCCTGCGCCGACTGCGCCTGCCCTGGCTGCTGGGCGCCGTCGCCGGCGCCACCTCCCTCTGGCTGCCCGCCGGCCCCGGTGCCGCCGCGCTCGCCGGCGGCTACGCCCTCGCCGCGGCCGCCCTCGCGCTGCTCGCGGCGCGCCGGCTGCTCCGCCGGACGCGCCGACCGGGACCGAGCGCGGCCGAACTGGCCCTGGCCACCGCCTGGACCTGCCCGCTCGTGGCCGCCATCGCGCTGGTGCCCGAACGAGCGGGAACGCCCTTCCTCGGCTTCGGCACCGCCATACTCGCCCTGACCGTGGCCCATTTCCACTACGCCGGCTTCGCCGCGGCCCTGGTCGCCGCCCTCGCCGCGGGCCTCCACCCCACCGACGCCGCCACGCCACCCCGCCCGGCCACCCGGCTGGCAGCCCTCAGCGTGCCGGGCGGCACGCTCACGGTGCTGGCCGGATACTTCGTCTCCGAGTTCGTGGAACTGCTCGGGGCACTCTGGCTGACCGCGGGGATGTGGCTGGTCGCGTGGCACACCTGGCGACACCAAGCCCCCGCGGCCCCCCGGCCGCTCACCCGCGCCATGCTGGCCGTCTCGGCGATCAGCCTCCTGGTCACCATGCCGCTGGCCCTGTGGTGGGCGGTCGGCGAGGCGTACGCCCTGCCCCGGCCCGGCCTGGGATGGATGGTCGCCACCCACGGCGTGGGCAACGCCCTCGGCTTCGCCCTCTGCGCCGTCCTCGCCCACACCCGGCTCACCCGACGCCCAACGCCCTGACCCCTCCCGGCCCCGCACCACCGCCCCCAGCCCTCCCCCGCACCCACACCCGACCACACCCCGCCCCGCCCCGCCCCGCCCCGGGACACCGAAACGGAGGCCGCCATGACCACCGCCCTCACCTACGCCGAGACCGGCGCCACGCACCGCGTCCTGTTCGAACGCGAACCGCTCCCCCACGGCTACTCCCACCTCACCGCGGCGATCCCCCTCGGCCGGGTGGACCCGCGCGCCGCCGCCGACGCCGTGCTCACCTTCCGCATGCACCGCACCGCCGGCGTGCCCGTCTCCACCACCACCGAACGCGCCACGCCCGGCGATCGCGTCACCCCCCTGCTGCGCCTCGGCCCGGTGCGAGTGGCGGCACCGTGCGAGGTCGTCTGGACGGTCGAGACCGACCAGGCCGCCGGCTTCGGCTACGGCACCCTGCCCGGGCACCCCGAGTGCGGCGAGGAGGCGTTCGTCGTCCACCGGCTGGTCAGCGGGGAGAGCGTGCTCACCGTCACGGCCTTCAGCCGCCCCGCCGCCTGGTACACCCGCGCCGCCGGCCCCCTCGTCCCGCTCGGCCAGAAGCAGTACGCCCGCCACCTCGGCCGCACCCTCCGCCGACTCTGCGAGACCTCCTGACCGGCTGGCGCCCCCGGTCAAGCCCGCCACGCGGCCGCGCGTTCCCCTCAGGGCGGGCGCACGGCTCACACGCAACACGCTCCGTTGACAGCGTTAACGGAACCTGTCATTCTCGCCGAGAGGCCAAGGTGTACGCTCCCAGCGAGATGCACCTATCTTGCACGTGACGGGCGGAACGGGGAGGGCCAGTGGGCCTGGAGACGGTCGACGGACGGTTCCGAATCACCGGGATCCTGGGGCGCGGGAACATGGGCGAGGTGTACCGGGCCGAAGACGTCGAGGCCGCCCCGGACTCCCCGCACCGGGAGGTCGCGGTGAAGACGGTGCTGCGCGGCCGAACGGGAGTCGCGGTCGACGCATCGGGGTCCAGCAAGGAGATCGACCGCTTCCGCCGCGAAGTTCGGATCATGCGCATGCTCTCCAAGGGCCACGCCAACCTCACGCTGCTGATCGACGGTGGCGTGGATCGGACGCCGGGCGGCATCGGCCTGCCCTACCTGGCCATGGAACTGCTCGATGGTCATCCGCTCACGGACCTCATCGACGAGGAACCCCAACTGCCGGTCTCCTGGGTCGCCGCCCTCGGGGCGCAGATCGCTTCCGGCCTCGCCGCCGCGCACACCGCCGGGGTGGTCCACCGCGATCTGAAGCCGGCCAACGTGATGCTGACCAGCAACGGCACCGTCAAGATCCTCGACTTCGGGATGGGCTCGGTCGTCGACGACCCCAACCAGACGCGTCTGACCAGCACCGGGGTCAGCGTCGGCACGGCCCGGTACATGGCACCCGAGCAGTTCCGTGCCGAACGGGTCTCGGCTCCGGCCGACCTCTACGCGCTCGGCTGCATCCTGTACGAACTGCTGATCGGGCGGCCGCCGTTCTCGGCCAAGAGCGCCTACGACCTCTCCGAACAACACCTGCGTGAGCAGCCACCACGGCTGACCCTGGTGCGCCCTGACCTGCCCTCCGAGCTGGTCCGGCTGGTGGACCGCCTCCTGGAGAAGGACGCCGAGATGCGGCCCGAGAACGCCGCCCTGGTGGAGGAGGCCCTCCGACCGCTCGCGCTCGCACAGGACGACACGGCCGCCCTGCTCGCTACGCACTGGCAGGAGATGGACCCCGTGGCGCGGCTGCGCGTGCTGAGCCGCGAGACGGCGCCGCCCGTGCCGGCACCGGCGCGGCGCAAGGGACCGCGTCTACCGGACGCGATGGACGTCTTCGGCATACACGCCACTCTGATCAGCGAATACGAGAGCTTCACCAGGAGCGCCACGGTGATCCGGGACGCCCGGATCGCCGGCTTCGTCGCGGACGACCTGGCGTCGAAGTCGCAGTGGCCCGACCCGTGGCTGTCGCTGAACCCGTTCTTCGCGGACGGCGGCCAGGTCACCGACCTCGTGCGGGACGGAGTGCTGCACCCGAAGTGCGCGGAGATCTTCCAGGCCGGCAAGAAGGAGACCTCCCTCCGCCCGGACGGCCGCCCGCTGACCTTCCACCTGCACCAGCGGGAAGCGATCGAGGCCGCGCAGGCGGGCGACTCCTACGTACTCACCACGGGCACCGGTTCGGGCAAGTCGCTGTCGTACATCGTCCCGATCGTGGACCGAGTACTGAAGGAGCGTCAGGCGGCGGGGCCTGCTGCGGGAGGCCGGGTGCGCGCGATCGTCGTCTACCCGATGAACGCGCTGGCCAACTCACAGCTCAAGGAACTGGAGAAGTACCTGCGCCATGGGTTCGGAGCAGGCCGGGAGCCGGTCACCTTCGCCCGGTACACCGGACAGGAGTCAGACGAGCAGCGTCGGGAACTGCGCAAGAACCCCCCGGACATCCTGCTGACCAACTACGTGATGCTGGAGCTGATGCTGACCCGGCCCGACGACCGGTCCAGCCTGATCCGCATGGCGGAAGGGCTGCAGTTCCTCGTCTTCGACGAGTTGCACACCTACCGGGGTCGACAGGGCGCGGACGTGGCGTTCCTGATCCGCCGGGTCCGTGAGGCCTGCCGCGCCTCGGCCACCCTGCAGTGCATCGGCACCTCCGCGACCATGTCCACCGAGGGCTCCTGGGAGGACCAGCAGCGTGAGGTCGCCAAGGTCGCCGGTCGGCTCTTCGGCACCACGGTGCTGCCGAAGCGGGTGATCGGTGAGACCCTGGTCCGGGCCACCCAGGAGGCCCCTGCGACCGTGTCCGCCGAGCGGCTGCGGGTGCCGGCGGCGCCCCGCTCCTACGAAGCGCTGACGAAGGATCCACTGGCGCGCTGGGTGGAGTCCCGCTTCGGTCTGGAGTGCGAGGAGGGCACCGGGCGGTTGCGCCGCTGCGCCCCGAGCACGGTCGAGGCGGCCGCGGCCGAGCTGGCCGCGCAGTCCGGGGTGGCCGAGGAGGTCGTCCGCGAGGCGATCCGGACGACCCTGGAGGCGGGTGCGCAGGCCAAGCACCCGGTGACGGAGCGGCCGTTGTTCGCGTTCCGGCTGCACCAGTTCCTCTCCAAGGGGGACACGGTGTACACGACACTGGAGGATCCGCTCACCCGCCCGTTGACCCGCACCTATCAACTGGAGCAGCCGGACAGCGACGGCAAGCCGCTGTTCCCGCTCGCCTTCTGCCGCGAGTGCGGCCAGGAGTACCTGACCGTCTGGCGCACCGAGGAAGGCGGCACGTTCCGGTACGAGCCGCGTCGGGACACCTCCGCCTCCGGAGGCCGCGAGGGTGAGGGTTACCTGTACCTCGGCATGCCCGGGGAGGACTACGAATGGCCGGCCGATCCACAGAAGGCCGTGGACGACCGGCGGCTGCCGGAGTCCTGGCTCGAGCCGGACGCGCAGGGCGTGACGGTGGTCAAGAAGTCGTACCGACCTCGGGTGCCCAAGCGCGTCGTCGTGGACCCCTACGGGAACGAGTCCGGCGAGGGACTCGTGGCGGCATTCGTCCCGGCGCCGTTCCTGTTCTGCGTGCACTGCCAGGTCTCCTACGAGCAGACCCGCGGTCGGGACTTCGCCAAACTGGCCACCCTGGACCAGGAGGGGCGCTCCTCGGCGACCTCGCTGATCTCCGCGTCGATCGTGAAGTCCCTGCGGGCCGTGCCGGAGGAGAGCCTGGACAAGAGGGCGCGCAAGCTCCTCTCCTTCGTCGACAACCGGCAGGACGCGTCGCTGCAGGCCGGGCACTTCAACGACTACGCCCAGGTGACCCAGTTGCGCGGCGCCCTGTACCAGGCGGCGCTGCAGGCCGGTGAGGACGGGCTGCGCCACGACGACCTCGCCGAGGCCGTCACCGAGGTGATGGGGCTGTCGCCGCGCGAGTACGCCGCGGGCACGGACCTGGCTCCCTCCATGGAGCGCCGGGCCGTGAAGACATTCCGGGACGTCGTCGGCTATCGCCTCTACCGCGACCTCGAGCGCGGCTGGCGCATCACGATGCCGAACCTGGAGCAGACCGGGCTGTTGCGGATCGACTACGAGGATCTGGAGTGGCTCGCCGCCAAGTCCGAGCGCTGGCAGTCCGCCCACGCCGTGCTGCGCGACGCCGACCCGGCGCTGCGCGAGGAGGTCGCCCGTACGCTGCTGGACTTCATGCGGCGCGCCCTCGCCATCGACGTGCGGTATTTCCGCGACGACTTCGACACCCTGCAGCGGGCGAGCGAGGAGCGCCTCACGGGGCCGTGGGTGCTGGGAGAGAGCGACCGGCCGGCCGTCGGTACCGCCTATCCGTACGGCTCACGGCCCGGCATGGAGCGCTCCGCCCTGTTCCTGTCGGCCCGCGGCAAGTTCGGCAGGTACCTCCGGCGGAACATGCCCGAGCTGCGCGTCCTTCCCCTGGACGACGTCCAGGGCGTCATCGAGGACCTACTGGTGGTTCTGCGGGACGCGAACCTGGTGCGCGAGGTGGAGGCGACTCCTGAGCACTCCGGTCCGGCCTACCGCCGCCGTCCGGCGGAGAAGCGCACCGGCTACCGGGTGTCGGCCGCCGCCCTGATCTGGCGGGCCGGGAACGGCGAGCGGGGTGCGGTCGACCCGCTGGCGCGCACGTACAGCAGCGGTGAGGGCCCCCGCGTCAACCCGTTCTTCCGCGAGCTGTACCGGACGGCGGCGGCCGAGCTGGCCGGTCTGTTCGCGCGCGAGCACACCGCGCAGGTCACTCCGGAGGACCGGCTGGCGCGCGAGGATCAGTTCCGTGAGGCGGATCTGCCCCTGCTGTACTGCTCACCGACGATGGAGCTGGGCGTGGACATCTCCTCGCTCAACGCCGTGCTGATGCGCAACGTGCCGCCGACCCCGGCGAACTACGCGCAGCGCTCCGGCCGGGCGGGCCGTTCCGGTCAACCCGCGCTGGTGACCACGTACTGCGCGACGGGCAACAGCCACGACCAGTACTACTTCCGCCGCTCGCAGGCCATGGTGTCCGGGCAGGTGGCCCCGCCACGCCTGGACCTCGCCAACGAGGACCTGGTCCGCTCCCACCTGCAGGGCATCTGGCTGGCGGAGACCGGCATGAGGCTGGGCTCCGCGATCCCCGACGTCATCGACGTCGCCTACGACCCCGACGGCGGTGACCGCCCCGACCCCCTCATGCCGCTGCCGCTCCTCCCCGACATCCGCGACCTGTCCCTGGACGAGGAGGCACGCCGACGCGCGGTCGCCGCCGCCCGCACCGTCCTCGCCCCGCTGATCACCGACTTCGAGTCCACCACCTGGTGGTACGACGAGTGGATCGAGGACCGGATCGAGCGGGCCCCGAGGAACTTCGACGCCTCCTTCGACCGGTGGCGCCAGTTGTTCCGGGCGGCCGTCATCGACCAGTACGAGCAGAACAAGCGGGTCGTCGACCACACCCTGTCCCCGGGGGAGCAGAGCCGGGCGCGTTCCCGGCGCCGGGAAGCCGAGACGCAGACCAACCTGCTGCTGAACCGCTCCACCGACAGCAAGTCGGTGATGAGCGACTTCAACCCCTACCGTTACCTGGCATCCGAGGGGTTCCTGCCCGGCTACAGCTTCCCGCGGCTCCCCTTGGCCGCGTACATCCCCCGCTCCGGCAACCGCCGCAACGCCGACGGCGACTACCTGCAGCGTCCCCGGTTCCTCGCGATCCGCGAGTTCGGCCCCGGCGCGCTCATCTACCACGAGGGGGCCCGCTACCAGGTCACCCGGGTCCAGCTGCCGCCGGACGCCTCGGGCGACCTGGCGACGGCGGAGGCCCGGCGCTGCGACGGTTGCGGCTACCACTACGCCGTCAAGCCCGGCTCCGACAGGTGCACGATGTGCGGGGAGGAACTGAGGAGCAAGCGCACCGGTCTCCTCCACCTGCACACCGTCTACACCACGCCCCGCGAGCGGATCTCCTCCGACGAGGAGGAGCGCCGCCGGGCCGGTTTCCGCCTGGAGACCTCCTACGCGTTCCAGGACCACGGCGCCCGCAAGGGACGCCTCACCTCCCACGTCACCGACGCCGACGGGGTCCCCGTTCTCGACCTGGACTACGGCGACTCGGCGACCGTCCGCATCACCAACCTCGGCCGCGTCCGCGACAAGCAGGGCGAGCCTGACGGCTACTGGCTGGACCTGGGCGACGGCCGCTGGCTCAATGACCGGGCCGCCGCGGACGCCGTCGAGGGCACCGGCATGCCGGTGGTCGACCAGGACGGCAACGAGAAGCGCCGCAAGAAGCGGGTCCTGCCCTATGTGGAGGACCGCCGCAACATCCTCGTGGTCACCTTGGCGGAGCCGCAGCCCGAGCCAGTGGCCCTGTCGCTCCTCTACGCCTTGGAGCGTGGCATCGAGGCGGCGTTCGAACTGGAGGACTCCGAGCTGACCGCGGAGCTGCTGCCTCCGGACGACGGCCCGCGCCGCCGCATGCTGTTCACGGAGGCCACCGAGGGCGGCGCCGGTGTGCTGCGCCGGATCCAGCACGACAAGGACGCCCTCGCCAAGGCCGCCCGGACCGCCCTGGAGATCTGCCACTTCGACCCGGGGACCGGCGAGGACCAGGGCGGGCCGACGGACGACGAGAAGTGCGCACGGGGCTGCTACGCCTGCCTGCTGACCTACGCCAACCAGACGCACCATCGCCAGCTGAGCCGGCACACCACCCGCCCCCTGCTGCTGCGGCTGGCCGGCGCCCGTACCGAGCGGGAGGACCGCGGCGAGTCCCGCAGCGAACGGTTCCGCCGGCTCGCTCCGGCGGTCAGCGGCGCGACCGCCCCCGACGCACCCGACAGCGCCCCGGCGGCCTCACCGAGTCCACTGGAGGCGGATCTGGCGGCACTGGTCGCGGAGGGCGACCTGCTCAGCTGGCTCAGGGTGAAGGGCTACCGCCTGCCGGACGAGGTCAACGCCTTCATCCCGGAGGCGGGCGCACGCCCCGACCTCGTCTTCCGTCTGGAGGGCGCCAACCTCGCCGTTTTCGTCGACACGTCCGGCCGCGAGGCCGAGTCCACCCGCGACGCCGACGCCGGCTACCGCCTGGAGAACGCCGGTTGGGATGTCCTGCGCTTCTCGACGGACGCGGACTGGGACGCCATCGTCGACCACAATGCCGCCTACTTCCACACCCGCTGACCGCCCCCAACCCGCTCCCGACCCCAAGGAACCGAGACACCTGATGAGCCCCACGTACGCAGCTGGTTCGCTGGTCGCCGCCCGCGGCCGCGAATGGGTGGTGCTGCCGGAGAGCGCGCCCGACATGCTGGTGCTGCGCCCACTGGGCGGGAGCGAGGACGACATCGCGGCGGTCTTCCCCGCGTTCGAGGAGGTGCGCCACGCCGAGTTCGTGCCACCGAGCCCGGCCGACCTCGGCGACCAGCGCGCCGCCGGCCTGCTGCGCACGGCGCTGCGCATCGGGTTCCGGGCGGGCGCGGGCCCGTTCCGTTCGCTGGCGTCGATCGCCGTGGAACCCCGCGCATACCAGCTGGTCCCGCTGCTCATGGCGCTGCGCCAACGCACCGTGCGGCTGCTGATCTCGGACGACGTCGGCATCGGCAAGACCATCGAGGCCGGACTGATCGCCAAGGAGCTGCTCGCGCAGGGCGAGGCGACCCGGCTGGCCGTGCTGTGCTCCCCGGCCCTGGCCGAGCAGTGGCAGACCGAGCTGCGGGAGAAGTTCGGCATCGACGCCGAACTGGTCCTGGCCTCCACGGTGCCGCGCCTGGAGCGCGGCCTGGAGCTCGGCCAGTCCCTCTTCGACAGGCACCCGTTCACGATCATCTCGACGGACTTCATCAAGTCGACCCGCCACCGCGAGGACTTCGTGCGGCACTGCCCCGACCTGGTGATCGTCGACGAGGCCCACAGCTGCGTCGCCGCCGACGACGACGCGCAGGGCGGCGCGTCCTCCTCCTCGAACCAGCTCCGCTACGAGCTGCTGCGGAAGATCTCCGCCGATGCCGAGCGTCACCTGCTGCTGCTGACCGCGACCCCGCACTCCGGCAAGGAGTCCGCGTTCCGGAACCTGCTCGGCCTGGTGCGGCCCGAACTGGCGACCCTGGACCTGGAGGCCCCGTCGGGGCGGGCGAAGCTCGCCGAGCACTTCGTGGCCCGCAAGCGCGCGGACGTCCGCGACTACCTCACCAGGGAGGACGGCCTCGCGGACGACTCCCTGGCCGAGCGGACCGCCTTCCCGTCCGACCGCTGGACGAAGGACGAGCCTTACCGGCTCACCCCCGCCTACCGGGCGCTGCTCGACGACGCCATCGCCTACGCCAAGGACCGCGTCGAGACGGCCGGCGAGCAGGGCAAGCGGGAGGCCCGCATCGCCTGGTGGTCAGTGATCGCACTGCTGCGCTCGCTGGTCTCCTCGCCGGCAGCCGCCGCACAGACCCTGAAGACCCGGTCGGAATCCGCCGCCGCCCGCACCCCGCACGAGGCGGACGTCCTCGGCGCCCGGGTGGCCGCCGACTCAGCGGATAACGACCGACTGGAGGGCATGGACGTCGCACCGGGCGCCGCCGAGGCGGAGGACGCCGGCGCCCGGCTGCTCGAACTCGCCGAGCGGGCGAAGCAGCTCGCCGGTCCGGCCGAGGACGCGAAGCTGAAGGCGCTGATCCGGCACCTGAAGACGCTGATCGCCGACGGCTACCACCCGATCGTCTTCTGCCGCTACATCCCCACCGCCGACTACCTCGCCGAGCAGCTGGACGGCAAGCTCGGCAGGAAGACGAAGATCGCCGCAGTGACGGGCACGCTCTCCCCGCAGCAGCGCCTGGAGCGCATCGAGAAGCTCGCCGCCGAGTCCGCCGAGGAGGCCGGCGACCCGGCCGTGCGCCGCGTGCTGATCGCCACCGACTGCCTCTCCGAGGGCGTCAACCTCCAGCACCACTTCGATGCCGTCGTCCACTACGACCTGGCGTGGAACCCGACCCGCCACGACCAGCGCGAGGGCCGCGTCGACCGCTACGGCCAGAAGCGCGACCAGGTCCGCGTCATCACCATGTACGGCGAGGACAACGGCATCGACGGCAAGGTCCTGGAGGTGCTGTTCCAGAAGCACCGGCAGATCAAGAAGGACCTCGGCATCTCCGTCTCCGTCCCCGACGAGACCGCGTCCGGCGTGACCGACGCCGTCGTGGAGTGGCTGCTGCTGCACGGACGGCAGGGCAGCCAGCAGAGCCTGTTCGACCTGCCCGGCCACCAGGAGTCCCTCGACCGGATCGATCGCGAGTGGAACTCGGCCGCTGAGCGCGAGAAGACCTCCCGTTCCAGGTACGCCCAGCGCGCCATCCACCCGGAGGAGGTGGCCCGCGAGGTCGCCGCCGTACGGGCCGCGCTCGGCGGCGCCGAGGAGGTCCGCGAGTTCACGCTCGAAGCACTCCGCGACCTGGACGCCCTGGTCCGCGACCCGCGCGACGGCACCGGCGACTTCACCGCCCAGGTCGGCGGCACCCCGGCCGGCCTGCGTGACGCGCTGGCGGCCACCCTCGGCGGCCGGCTCGTCGAGGAGGACCGCGAGATCCCGTTCCGCACCACTCCGGCGATCGCCCGCGGCGAGGCCGCCCTGGTCCGCACCGACCCGGCGATCGGCGCCATCGCCGCGTACGTCCTGGACTCGGCGCTGGACGCGAACACCTCAGGCCCCCGTCCCGCTCGCCGCTGCGGTGTCGTCACCACGGACGCGGTCACCACCCGCACCACGCTCCTCCTGGTCCGCTACCGCTTCCACCTCACCCTTCCGTCCCGCACCGGCGAGCGGCAGCTCGTCGCCGAGGACGCCCGCCTGCTCGCCTTCGAGGGCGTGCCGTCGCGCGCCCACTGGCTGGACGACGACGCGGCCACCGCGCTCCTCGCGGCCCGCGCCACCGCCAACACCCACGAGCAGCTGGCCCGCAACCAGATCACCCGCACCCTGGACGGCCTGCCGGAGCTTTCCGCGCACCTCACCGACTACGGCACCCGCCTGGCCGCCGAACTCGACGCCTCGCACCGCCGGGTCCGCAAGGCCAACGAGGAGATCGTCCGCGGCCTGAAGGTCGTCCCGCAGGAGCCCGCCGACGTCCTCGGCGTCTACCTCTACCTGCCGCAGCAGCCCGCCGCCCCCGTCTCGTCCGCCGTCTCGCCGTCCGGAGCCGAAGCCTGATGCCCGCCGCCACCCGCACCGCCCTGGCCTTCACCGCCGTCACCACGGTCGGCGGCCTGCTCCCCGCCGACATGCTGCTGCGCATCGCCGAGGCGCGGAACCTACCGGGCACCAAGCCCGCCGACTACGGCCTGCCCGCCTCGGTGCCCGTCCGCGACGAGGCCGAGCGCGCCTGGGAGTACCTCAAGCCGCTCTGGCGCGACCTGCGCACCGCCCTCCCGGCCGACCCCGCGACCGGCGCGCCCGCCGCCGACCCTACCGGCCGGGCCGGCACCGACTGGCTCGCCCAGCTCTTCCGCAAGCTCGACTTCGGCGCGCTCACCGAGGTCGGGCCGGCCGGCATCACCGCCGACTCCGACCCGGACAAGCGCTTCCCGGTCTCCCACCGCCACGGCCCCGCCCTCATCCACCTCATCCCCTGGAACCAGGAACTCGACAAGCGTCCGGCCCCCGGCCAGGTCCCCGCGCAGTCCATGCTCCAGGACTGCCTCAACCGCACCGACGCCCACCTGTGGGCCGTCCTCACCAACGGCCGCCGCCTGCGCCTGCTGCGCGACTCCTCGTCCTTCGCCACGGCCTCCTACGTCGAGTTCGACCTGGAGGCCATCTTCGACAGCGAGCTGTTCAGCGAGTTCGTGCTGCTGTACTGCGTGCTGCACGCGTCCCGGTTCACGGTGCCGGCGGGCGAGGCGGCGTCGGGGTGCTGGCTGGAGAAGTGGCGCGCCGAGGCCGTCACCTCAGGCGCCCGCGCCCTGGACCAGCTGCGCCTGGGTGTGCAGAACGCCCTCACCGTGCTCGGCACCGGCTTCCTGCGGCACCCGGACAACTCCCGCCTGCGTGAGAACACCGATCCGAAGGCCCTCCGGGACGCCCTGCTGCGACTGGTCTACCGTCTGCTGTTCGTCTTCGTCGCCGAGGACCGCGACGCCCTGCTCGACCCGAAGGCCGACAAGCGGCAGCGGGAGGCCTACGAGCGGTACTTCTCCTCCGCGCGGCTGCGGGAACGCGCACGTCGGCGTCAGGGCACGGCTCACGGGGACCAGTACGAGGCGCTGCGCATCGTCCTCGACGCCCTCGGCACAGAAGGGGGCCGCCCGGAGCTCGCCCTGCCCGGCCTCGGCGGCCTGTTCTCGCACACGGACGCCGACGCTCCGTTGGACGGCCTCAAGCTGTCCAACGAGGCGCTGCTGACCGCCGTCCGCCACCTCGCCCAGGTCCGCGACCCCGGCGCCCGCCGCTGGCGCCCCGTCGACTACCGCCACCTGGACGCCGAGGAGCTGGGCTCGGTCTACGAGTCCCTGCTGGAGCTGGAGCCCAAGCACTCCGCGACGGACCGCTCCTTCGAGCTGATCGAGGTCGCGGGGAACAGCCGCAAGACGACGGGCAGCTACTACACCCCGTCCTCGCTCATCGAGTGCCTGCTGGACACGACGCTCGACCCGGTGATCGACGACGCCGTCAAGCGCGGCGAGCAGCGCGCCGCCGACGCCGGCCGTCCCGATCCGGCCGGCGACATCGTCGACGAGCTGCTGACACTGACGGTCTGCGACCCCGCCTGCGGCTCCGGCCACTTCCTCGTCGCCTCCGCCCGCCGCATCGCCAAGCGCGTGGCATCGGTGCGTGAGCGCAACCCGGAGCCGACGGTCGACGCCGTGCGCCACGCACTCCACGAGGTCGTCGCCCGCTGCATCTACGGTGTCGACCTCAATCCCATGGCCGTGGAGCTGGCCAAGGTCTCCTTGTGGCTGGAGGCCCTGGAGCCGGGCAAGGCCCTCAGCTTCCTCGACGCCCACATCAAGCACGGCAACGGCCTGATCGGCGCGACGCCGAAGCTGCTGGCGGAGGGCGTCCCGGATGACGCCTTCAAGCCCATCGAAGGCGATGACAAGAAGTACGCCTCGGCCCTCGTGAAGCGCAACAAGGCCCAGCGCGCCGGCCAGGACGAGCTCACCTTCGACACGGATGCCCTGCCCGGCAACGATCGCTACGCCGCCGAACTCGCCCGCATCATCGCAGCCCCGGCCGATTCCCTGGAGCAGGTACGGGCCCAGGAGTCCGCCTACCGCGCCTACACCGAGTCGGCGGCCTACGTCCACGACCTCCACGCCGCCGACGCTTGGTGCGCCGCCTTCGTCTGGCCCAAGCACAACGGTGCCCCGGAGGCTCCGACCGACCAGGTGTTCCGCGCCCTGCGCAGCCGCAACCAGTCCGCTGTCCCGGATGCCACCCACGCGGAAATCCTCCGCCTGCGCGACCAGTACCGCTTCTTCCACTGGCACCTGGAGTTCCCGGAGGTCTTCGCCGTTCCGGAGTCGGGCGTCGGTGTCCAGCCCGGGACGGGCTGGGCCGGCGGGTTCGACGCTGTGGTGGGGAACCCGCCGTGGGAGCGGGTAAAGCTCCAGGAGCAAGAATTCTTCGCGCAGCGGGACCCCCGTATCGCCGAGGCCAAGAACGCAGCCGCCCGCAAGCGCCTCATCGCCGAGCTGCGCGAGGATCCCGACGGCGCGCACCTGTACACCGAGTTCGAGGCGGCGAAGCGCCGCGCGGAGGGCGAGAGCCACTTTCTGCGCGATAGCGCCCGCTTCCCCCTGACAGGGCGCGGCGACATTAACACGTACGCCGTTTTCACAGAGACCGACCATATATTGACGGGGCCGCGGGGGCGGACGGGCGTGATTGTGCCGACGGGAATCGCGACGGACGCGACGACACAGTTCTTCTTCAAGGACCTTGTACAGAAAGGGTCTTTGGCCAGCCTCTTCGAGTTCGGAAATGAAGATAAACTCTTCGCCGCGGTCAAGGACTACGTGCGCTTCTGCCTCCTCACCCTGCGCAGCCAGGGCACCCCTGACGCCCCCATCTCCATGGTTGCCAAGGTCCGCCAGGTTGCCCAGATTCCCGACCGCTCATACACCCTGACTTCGCGTGACATCCTCCGCGTCAACCCGAACACGGGAACGTGCCCCATCTTCTCGTCCCGCCGCGATGCGGACATCACCCTTGGCATTTATCGGCGCGTGCCGGTACTGGTCGACGAGACAAAAGACGTGGGCAGGAACCCCTGGGGTATCTCGTTCATGCGCATGCTCGACATGTCGAACGACTCCCACCTGTTTCGTCCCGCTGCCCAGAACGGCGAGACCTTCGACGACCTCCTCAAGGCGGGCTGGACCCTAGACGGCAATGTCCTCCTCCGCGGAGAGGAGCGCCTACTCCCGCTGTATGAGGCGAAGATGCTTCACCACTACGACCATCGATTCTCCACGTACGAGAACGCGACAGAGCAGCAACTCAACGAACGCACCCTCCCGCGCTTCACTGTGGAGCAGCACCAGGATGCGTCCGCTGTAGCGATGCCTCGCTACTGGGTGCCGGAACAGGATGTTCCGACCGGCAAGGTAGACAAGAAAGGCAAGCCCATAATGGAGTCAGGCGTCCGCAGCCGTCTGGCTATCAAGGGATGGGACCGAGAATGGCTCTTCGGCTGGCGTGACATCTGTCGAGCAAGCGATGAGCGAACAATGATCAGCTTCGTTTTCCCTCGCGTAGCCGCCCCTGATGGCACCCTACTCATGCTCCCCCACTCGGGCCCAGTCGCTGGACTCGTGGCCTGCTTGTCCTCCTTCGTGCTCGACTTCGCCGCACGTCAAAAAGTTGGAGGTACCCACCTCAAGTTCTTTACCGCTTACCAACTCCCTGTCATCGCTCCAGCACAAGTCGCTCGCCATTCCAACTTCATCACTCCTCGTCTCCTGGAGCTCATTTACACGGCCCACGACATAGCCCCTTTCGCTCGAGATGTCGGCGATATCGGCTCCCCCTTCCGCTGGGACTCTGATCGCCGTGCCATCATCCGCGCCGAGCTGGACGCCCTTTTCTTCCACCTTTACGGCATCACCCGCGACGACACGGCATACATCTTGGATACCTTCAACGTCGTCCGTGACAACGATCTCAAGGCGTACGGCGAATACCGCACCAAGAACCTGATCCTGGCCGAGTACGACCGCATGGCTGCCGCCGGCCTGACCCTGGAAAATCCGCTCATGGAGGGCGAGTCCGGCACCTACCGCTCCACGCTCACCCCGCCCCCAGGCCAGGGTCCCCGCCACAGCTGACCCGCTACCCCTGGGTGGCCATGTATATGGCCACCCAGGGGTCCCCCTTGCGCACCAAGGAACCAACGCCACGTGGTACGTCGAAGCCAGACCAGCAATCCCCGCCCATCCGTGGTCATGACGTCGGGAGCCGCCTGGGGGGACCGTGCTGCCCGTCAGCGACGTGTGAGCGCCGCCGACATCCCGCTTCCCAAGCGGAAGGCAGCGAAGATCAAGGCTCTGCAGCACACGCTCGGGGCTCTGCGCAGCGCCATCAGGACCAAACGCATGCCGCGAGCCCGCCACCTCATCAGCCGGGCCGGGGCACTCGTCAACGCCCTTCTCTCCTCCGGGACCACGCAGGAACGGCAGCAACTCTCACTGCTGCGCAAGGAGTACGGAGCACTCGGCATCGCAGCCGCCGGAAGCCCCAAGGCTCCGAAGTCGAAACCCGCCGTGCTCTCACAGAAGACGAAGCCGACCGCGAAGTCCACGTCCAGATCCGCCGAGAAGGCGGAGGCGAAACGATACATGATGCCGCCACGTGGGCCATCGTGTGGCCCTCCGGCAACGGGGCCGACGCTCGTGACGCCTTGCAGACACTCTGCCGTGTCGAAGGCCGCGGTCCGCAGGTGATCCTCCATGCGCTGACCCTGCGCGACCGCGACGAGGTTCGGGCGAAGTGCGGACGACCCCTTTGGCGCGAGATTCGGGCCCCCGATTCCGCCATCGAGTTCTTCGCGACGCTCGGCGATGCGCTGGCGTCGGCTGCGGGGCAGGACACCGCGGCGGATGACGGAAGCCCTCACATATCCATCGAGCGCCCGTACTCCGTCGAGCTGGTCTCCGAGAACGAGGTGCTGTTCAGCTTTCACCACGACGAACCGCCGACGCGCGACGGCTCTCCCTCCGCGAGCCGCGAAGCGGCACAGGAGCTGTACTCGGCTGCACGCAGCCAGGAACGCCCCTCCGATCGCCTCACGTACGTGGCAACCAGATGCGCAACCGGCGAATGGACCACCGTGGAGGTCCTGGGGCCGGAGGATCTACCTCCGATGACTCCCCTCGAAGGCCATGTCAGTTCGCTCGTTCACGAGTTCGGTCTGCAGAGCTGGACGTACGATCAGGCACTCCCCTCGCACCGGCGCACCTCCTCCTCGCGAACCGCGTGAGGCGTGTGGCCCGCCGCTCCCCCCTCCCCCCAACCGGGACAGCGGCGGACGACAGCCTTCAATGCATCGTGACCAGGCCGTCCAGCCCTTCCAGATGACGGGGCAAGCGACGTCCCTGCCACCCCAGGACGAGGCGCTCACGCGCACGGGTGATCATGACGTAGTAGGCCATGCGGAGCCCGGCTGCGGTGGGGTCGGTGGCGGCGTCGGTCTCGGTGCCGGTGATGACGACGGTGTCGAAGTCGAGGCCCTTGGCGCTGGCACGGTGGACGAGGACGACGCCGGGGCAGGCCAGGTCGAGATCGCGGTAGCGCCTGGCGGTGGCCGCCGAGTTGTAGAGCTGGGGCCGGCGGGCGAGGCCGGACCGTTCGAGGTGACCCAGCAGTTCGCTCGCCGAGCGCATGGAGTCGACGATCACGCCGATGCGGTCCCGCGGGTGTCGAGCCGCCAGGGCGACGATGTCCTCGGCGAGGTCCCTGTTACCGGAGTAGTGGCGGACGTCGGGCAGGGAGCCACTGCGGAAGGGCAGTTCGGGGCGCGTGCCACCGGTGTGGAAGTGTTCGGCGAGGGCGGCGATCTGGCGGGTGTTGCGGTGGTTGCCGCCGATCTCGACGCGCCCCGTGGAGCGCCCGAGGGCGTCGGTGATCTCGCTGAGGGTGGAGTTGGTCTCGGTGAGGCGCTGGCACTCGTCGGCGAAGACCGTGACGGAGGCGGCGGCGAGGCGCACCAGTCGGTAGAAGCCCACCGGCACGTCCTGGCCCTCGTCCACGACCAGGTGTGGTGTGGCGGTGTCGTCCTCGCCGAGGGTGGCGGCGGCTTCGCGGGTGAGGACCGTCCAGTCGAACCAGCCGTCCTCGGTGCGCGGCGCGTAAGGGCCGAAGTGCTGCCGGAGCCAGCCGTGGACGGTGGCGGCTTCGACGGGTGCGCCGGGGACCGTGAGGCCCTGAAGGGTCTCGCGCAGGAGCTGGCGCAGGAGGTTGGAGCGGGACAGCAGCAGGGTGGGGCGGCCGGTGAGCGAGAGGTGGACGGCGCGGTGCGCGGCGAGCAGGCTCTTGCCGCTGCCGGGTGGGCCACTGACGACGTGGTGGCCGGTGAGCGGCAGGGCGTCCAGGCAGTCGCGCTGGGCCGGGGTGAGGTCGGGGTGGAGAACGGGGGTGTTCGCGGCGGTCATGGGTGTTGTCCCAGGGCGGTGGCGGCCGCGTGCTCGCGGCTGGTGGTGAGGACGTCGGTGAAGTAGCCGGGAACGCGGGCGGAGCCGACGACCAGGGCGCGGTCGAGGAGGGTGTTGCCGGTCTGGCAGCTCGTCTCGGGCAGCAGTGTGCAGGCGTGGCAGGCGGCGCGGTTGAGGTTTCCGAAGCCCTGACCGGTGTGTTCGGCGCACAGCGGGTCGGCGGAGCACCAAGCGGCCGCTTCCAGCATCCGAATGAGCGTCTCGGCGAAGTGCGGTGCCTCGCCCTGCCGGACCAGGCCGCCGAGGGTGCCTTCCGCGTCGCCGGCGGCCGTGTAGATCAGCACTCCGCGCTGGCCGTACTCGGGGCGTCCGTACACGCGCTCGCACAGGCTTGCGGTGGTGTAGCCGGAGTCGAAGGACAGCTGGCGGATGAGCAGGTGGGCGAGGGTGTGCAGGAGCAGGAAGCGGGGGGAGAGTTCGCTGCCAACGGTCTCGGCGAGTTGTTCGCCGCGGAACGACGCGTCGAGGTCGGTGCGGATGCCGTGGACGTGGCTCTGGACGCGGGGGTCGCGTTCCCAGGCGGCCAGGCGCTGCTCGTCGAGGGTGAGGACGATGCCCTCGCCGTAGACCTCGGTCGCCGGCAGCCAACGCAGGCGCCCGCTGGTGTCAGCGGGTACGAGGGTGCCGTCCAGGGAATGGCGTCGGAAGCCGGTCAGTGCCCGGACCTCGCGGAGCCGGTCGACGAGGACGACACCGTCGACGTGCGCGCCGAGGGTGGCCCAGGGCTCCTCCGTCTCGCCGTCGAGGCCGAGTCCGCCTCGGCGGACCGCGAACTCCTTCGTGGGTTCCGGCAGGTGGGCCGCGTCAAAGGCGTGCCACTCGTCGCGGCTCAGGTCGAGTTCTCCAGAGTCCTGCCGCCCGGCGGGCGAGGGTGCGGGCGTCCCGGTGGCCTCCGCGATGAGCTGATCGATCAGGCCGTCAGGGGCTTCGGTGTCTTCCTTGATCATGTCGCGGAAGAGGCCGGCTCGCGGCGTGCCGAGTGTGCCGAGCAGGTTCCACCAGTACTGGTGGCTGAGGACGGCCTCCGCCTCGTCCTCCTCCGCCCGTGGAGGGGCAGTGGACTGGGGGATGTCGAGGGCCGAGTACACGACCGGGTAGTAGACGTTGCCGGCGGTGCGCTGGACGATGTGGACCTGCTGGCCGCAGGAGGCGCTCTGGTGCGGGCGCTGCCACGGGTTGCGGCCCGAGCAGCGTCCGCCCTGGGGTCCGAGGACGTCGAGCAGGTTGCGCTCGGCGCCGCACGGTTTTCCCCCTTCCCCAGTCGCTCCGCAGCGCACCGAGAGCGCACCGAGTCCGGAGACGCGGTCGGCGACCCGGAAACTGAGACGGCGTGCCTTCCACGCATGCGTCGACTCGGAGCAGGACGCCCGGCGTTGGGGCGTGAGGTTGGAGTGGGCCCAGTACCACCAGTCGACGTCGTCGAGGTGCCCGTCCGGGCAGATGCGGACGAACCGCATCGGGGTGAGGCGGGGGGCGGCGGCGCAGGACGTGCAGACGGGCGGCTCGCCGGGCTTCTCGTTCTCGTGCAGGAAGCGGACCATGGCCCGGCAGGCGCCGCAGAACAGCCAGCCGGGGAAGCGGACGTAGGGAACGCCGGGACGGTCGGGCTGGTCGTAGCGGTCGTTGAGGGTGTGAGGGGCGGCGAAGAAGCCCGTGACGCCCAGTCGGGCCGCGAGTCGGTCGGAGGCGATGGGGGTCTTGAGCGGCGGCCAGGCCTCGATGCCGGCGGCGACGAAGGACTCGCCCTGGATGTCCAGGACGGCTCCGACGCCGAACGGCAGCACGGTCTGCGCCTGGCGAACGCGGAGTTTGCGCTTCACTTTCCCGCTCCCGTCACGGTGATCTGGCACTCGCGGTCGACGCTGCGCATGGAGTTGAGGGTCTCCCACAGGCCGTAGCGCTGCTCGAAGGTCTTGAGCAGGTTGTACTGGCCCTTGCCCTGGCTGCGGTAGTAGAGGTCCTTGCCCTCGGCCGCGGCCGTCTCGGCCTGCCGGTACCAGTCCTCCAGGAGGTACCCGAGTTCCCTCCGGACGTCGGCGCGTACGGCGTCGCCATCGGCTCCCGTGGCGCCGCTCTCGGCGGTCGCGGCACGCGCGGCGAGGGCGTCGGCGATCCGCTCGACCTCGTCCTTGTGGCGGGTGATCCGTCCGGCCTGGTTCTCCAGGGCCAGGCCGAGCCGGTGGCGTACGAGGATGACGAGTGCTGCGTGCAGGGCACGGCGGCGTGCGGGCAGGGACCACGGGGTGATGCTGGCGGGTTCCACGTACCGGTAGAGCGCCCGGTGGTAGTCGATGAAGGTCTCGTAGTGTGACCGGTCGCGCGGGCGGGTGGCGTTGAAGTAGGCGACGACGAGACCGGGCACGTGATGACGGCCGACGCGGCTGGTGGCCTGGATGTACTCGGCGGTGGTCTTGGGCTGGCCCTGCATGAGGAGGTAGGCGAGCCGCTTCACGTCGACGCCGACGGAGAGCATGTTGGTGCACGGCAGGAACGACACCGACGAGGGATCCGTCCACGGCCTCTCCAGGCGGTCGAGGAGGATGGGCTGCTCGGCGCGCGGCAGGTTGCTGGTCAGTTCCTGGACGTCGCCGTCGCCGAGCGGGCGTACGCCGGCCCCCTCGTCGAGGCCTCGGAGCTGCGCGGGGATGTCGTCGCCGGCGGCGGTGACGGTACGGCCGAGTTCCCGCAGGCTGTGGTGGTAGGCGACGAGCGTCCAGTAGTCGTCGCGGTGCTCCTCGGGAAGCTGGTGGACGCCCTGCAGCATGGCCGCCGTGGTGGCGACGGCGCCGCGGCCCGCCGTATGCCCCTGTGCCATGACGCCGAGGTAGAGGCGGCCCGGTCGGCCCGTGTCGGGTACGGCGAAGAAGCTGTCGCGGGCGTCGAGTCCGGACGGCGGGAAGAGCTGGACGTCCTGGTGGTGCAGGGCGCGGACCTGTTCGGCGGAGCGGCGGATGGTGGCCGTGGCGGCGATGATCTTGGGCGGGCGGCCGTTCGCGGCGGTGCACAGCTCGAGGACGGCCGCTTCGTAGAGGCCGACCGTGCTACCCAGCGGGCCGGTGAGCAGGTGCAGTTCGTCCTGGATGATCAGGGACGGCGGTGGGTTTCCGGTGCCGGCGCCGAAGAGACGGCCGGAGAGGGGTTCCCAGGCCAGCCGGGCGAACTTGTCGACGGTACCCAGCACGAACGTGGGCGGACTCTGGTAGAGGTGCTGGTCGACGACCGCGACGGGGAGGACGTCGTGGAAGGCGCAGGTGTCACGGGTGCAGTAGAAGGCGAAGTCGTCGGCGTCGGCGCGGACTCCGTAGTCGGAGCGCACGCTGGACCTGGTCGGTGGCAGGATGCGGGTGCCGCACCAGGGGCAGCGGTCGAGGATGAACACGTCCTCGGGGTGGGTGGCCTCGCGCTGCTGGTCGAAGGCCTCCTTGGCGGCCTGGAAGCTGTTGGGGGTGGTGGTCTCCCCGACCCACAGGCCGATGGTGATCGGTTCGTCCCCGAGTCCGAGTTCGGGTTCGGAGCGGCGGAGGTGTTCAAGGGCGCAGATCGTGGTGGCGGCGCGCTGGAACTGCTGGGTGGTGAGCAGGCTGAGGGTGTAGCGGCTGAGCACGGCGGTTCCGCCGCCCTCGCCGCGGATCCGGCGCAGGGCGATGGTGAAGGCGGCGAGGAACAGGTACGCCTCGGTCTTGCCGCCGCCGGTGGGGAACCAGATCAGGTCGGTGGTCCCGCGATCGCGGTGGTCGGGGTCGGCGACGCCGTCGAGGGCGAGGAGGAAGAAGGCGAGTTGGAAGGGGCGCCAGGTGGCCTTGGGGTCGACCGGCGGATCGACGGCCACGGGGGATGAGCGCGGGCGACGCTGACCGGCCTGGTCGGGGGAGGAGTGCCGCATCTGCAGCAGCATGGCGCGTTGGGCAATGCGGAAGGCGGCGAGGAGTTCGGGGGCGTTGGGGTCACACAGGGTGCGCACGCCCGCTTCGATGCGGGTGACGGCCTGGCGGACGCGGCCGAGGATTCGTTCCGCGGCTTCCCGTCCCCAAGCCGGAACCTCGACGGACCGCTGGCCCACGTACCAGGCGTGGTAAGAGGCGGCGAACTCCGCGAGTTCCTCACGGAGTTGCTCACTGCTGACGGTCGGGTCGGCCAGGTGGGAGATCGTGAGCACGGGGGCGTCGAGCGGGCCGCCGGCCCGAATCGCCGGCACCTCTGCGCGCGGCAGGGTTTCGCAGGCGAGGAGGCCGATGCCACCGTGCTCGTCGCGGACCTCGCGGACGGCGCAACCGTGGCCGACGGCATGGGTGACGACGTGCCGGTACTGCAGGCGCAATTCGCGTTCCTCGGGGTCCCGGCTGCTGAGCCGGACACTGGGGTACGGCAGCACGGCACCGTCGGCGGGACGCACGGTGAGTCGGCACTGGAACAGCATGTCGTCCCAGCTCGGCGCCTTGCCGTCGGTGCCGTCGTGGTGGGCGCTGTTGACCAACGCCACGGTGACGAGTGTGCCGTCCCCGTAGGAGCGGCAGCGCAGGCGGATCTCCGCACGACCGTCGAGGACGGGCACGGTCTCCCGGTCGCGACCGATCACGTGTCCCTCGGGCGCGAGGGGGATGCGGCGCCAGCGCCGCCCGCCCCCGGGTTCCTTCTTCGACGTCTCGTAGCGGGCGGCGGCGCAGTTCACCTCGACGTGCGTGGCATCGGTGTAGAAGCTGAGGCCGAGGGATGCCGGGAGCCAGCTGTTGGTCTCGGGCACCGGGTCTGGTGCCGGATCCACGTCGGGGGCGTCCTGCTCGGTCCCGGGTGCCTCGGGGTCCTCGGCCGCGAGGGCGAGTTGCCGCTGGAGGTCCGCCTGTTGCGGGTAGAGCGTGCCCATCAGGTACTGCCGGTCGGGCGGCGCGTGGAGCACCTCCTCGTCACCCCCGGCGGGGCCGACGAGCTGGCGGGTGAGGTAGTCGACCAGTTCCTGGCGGGGGTCCATCTGCGGGTTCCTTCGATCCGGGGTGGTGTCGGGCGGGGGCGGCGTGCTCCCGGCGGAGACGCGGCCGGTTCAGGAGGTCAACGGGAGGACCCCGTGGCGGACCAGCTCGTCGTGGAACTTCGCCTTGGCCTTCGCTTCGACTTGGCGGATGCGCTCGCGGGTGACGCCGAAGACGCCCCCGATCTCCTCCAGAGTGTCCGGCGCGTCGCCGTCAAGACCGGTGCGCCTGACGAGGATGTGCCGCTCACGCTCGGAGAGGTGCTCCAGAACGTGCCGCACCCGCGCATGGAACTCCTTGTGGATCAACACGACGGCAGGCCCGGGCAGGCGGCTCGGTCCCATGATCAGGTCACCGAGCGCGGTGTCGCCGGCGACGATCCGGTCGAGGGAGTCGGTGGGCCGGCTGATCCTCCGTACCTTTTCCACTTCGGCGAAGGTGAGACCGCTGGCATAGGCCACGTTGTCGACGGTCCTGGCCCGGCATTCGCCCAGGAGCTCGCGCTCGGCCACGGCGACCTTGTGGAGCTTCTCGTGCATGTGCACGGGCACCCGGATCAGGGTGCCCTCGTCGGCGACGGCCCGGGTGATGGCCTGCTTGATCCACCAGGTCGCGTAGGTCGACAGCTTGTTTCCCTGGGTGGCGTCGAACTTGCGAATCGCGCGCAGCAGTCCGATGGTTCCGTGCTGGACGAGATCCTCGATGTCCAGTCCGTGCCCTTGGTAGTGCTGTGCGATCTTCCACACGAGCCGCTGGTTGTGCACGACCAGGCACTCGTGAGCGCGCCACCGCTCGCCGTCGCGGGGCAGCGCCGCGATCTCGTCTGCCGGCAGATCGCGACTGAGGAGGTCGGTGTCGGTACCCCCGCGGAGGAGCACGGCGAGGCCCACTTCCTCGTCCGCCTTGAGCACCACCCGGGCTGCGTTCCGGCGCCACCGGTCGGCTTCCAGCACCGCTCGGGCCGCGTGGACGGCATCGGACAGGGTGTTGTCCGTGCCGGCAATGGCGGAGCAGCCGCCCTCCCTGCCGATCGGCGGCTTCGTGGCCATGGCGCTGGAAGCCGGCAAAGTCGCAGGCGCGGTGCGCGGCACCTGGCACTTCGCCGGCGCCTGGGCGTGTGTGCGGGCTGGACCGGGCCGAGTGATCGGGAATTCGGCGGTCAGTTCCCGCACTTCCGCGGGGCTGAGCCCGTGGAGCCGTGCAACACCGTCATGGGCGAGCCGGCTGACGGCGCCGTCGTCGCCGGCGTAGCGAGCCAGCATCCGTCCGGCCTCGGTCAGACGTCTGGTCGCCCCGGTCGCAGCACGCCGAGGCTCAGGGGCGACGGGCACGGGTCCGTGGTCGGCACGTCCCCGGCGTGAGGACCTGACGCGAATGCCGACAGCGGCGAGCCCGGTACGGAGCCTTCGCTGCTGCTGGTCGGTCCTGAGTCCCAGTCGCTCCGCCTCCAGTGCGAAGGCCTGCTCACTGACGACGCCTGCACGAGACGCACAGTTCTTCAGCCTCTTGATGAGCGACGGCAGCTCTGCCTCGATCGCGCGCCGTTCGGCCTCCGCCCCCGGCTCCCCGCCCATAGCGCCCCTTCCAGCGTCCACGCGCCCTGTCCGCCCGAGAGAGCGGGCCGGACACAACCACCATAGGATCGCTACGTTAACACCGTCAACGCGACTTACAAGCGACCCTCTGACGAGACGAGTCATTTGACATTGTCAACAGGTAAGGTAGGTGGTGTTCGCTCAGGCCGCGCCCTCCCCCGGAAGGTCCCCATGCCGCAGCCCAGCCGCCTCCCCGGCTCCCCCGGCTTCCGCATCACACTAGCCAAAGGAGGTGGTGAAGCGCGGGGATACCTGCTCACCGAGTCAGGCAACAACGGCACGCACAGGTTCCTCCTGGAGAAGGGGTCGGTGGTGGCCGCCGAAGCGTGGCCGGGGCTCAGCGACCACAATCGCCGGCTCCGGGCGGAGCTGCGCGCGAGCGGAGCGCTGGTCGACGTGCCCGCCGATCCACAGCGGCCGGAGGCGCCGCCGCGTTGGGTGGCGACCCGCGACATCACGTGCAGCTCCCCCTCGGCCGCCGCCGCAGTCGTGTACGGGTACGACGCGTCGGGCCCGGAGTGGTGGCGCACCGCCGAGGGGCATCCGCTCGCCGACTACCTGGCCACCGGGTGGCGTTCCCCGCGCAAGGCGTGGCTCGTGCGCGGCTCCAACGTCTCCGGCCGCAACCTGGTGCGACAGCTGTGGCTGAAGGAGGGGATCGTCTCGCTCGCAGGTGCGCATCTGCCCCCTCTGGAGGAAACCGATCCGACGAAGAGCGCGCTACGCCGGTTCGTCGAGGAGGGGTACGAGGGGGCGGCCTCCTACAACCAGAAGCGGGGCCTCGTCGACGAGTTGCACGCCTTCCTGACGCAGATGCGTGTCCGCGACACGGTGGCCACCATCAGCGACGGGCGACTGCACGTCGGGGAGATCACCGGGGAGGCCGTGCAAACCGCGTCACCGGGTGGCCTGTCCAATCTGCGGAGGACCGTTGCCTGGCTGCCGGGGAGCCACGCCTACGAGGAGCTGCCGGAGGAGGTGAAGCAGAAGCTGTCCGTACAACACGACGTCGTCGACCTGACCGGTGTCCTGGACGCGCTGGACGAGCTCACCGGTGCTGCTCCGCGTACGGATCCGATGGCGCCCGATGGCGCGGGCGTCCTCCCGGCCGCAGAACGACCGGCGCAGCGGGACCTCTCGCTGCCGGACGTCACCGAGGCCCTCGCCGCCGACCTCCTCGTCCATGATCGCGCGTGGCTGGACGAGATACGCGAACTCCTCCTGGAGGAGAGGCAGTTGGTGCTCTACGGCCCGCCGGGCACCGGAAAGACCTACATGGCGATGAGGCTGGCCGAGTACTTCGGCGGCGGCCCGGAGCAGGTGAAGATCGTGCAGTTCCACCCCTCGTACGCCTACGAGGACTTCTTCGAGGGGTTTCGGCCCGTAGAGGATCCCGAGACACGGGAGGTCGCCTTCCGAATGACGGCGGGACCGCTTCGGGAACTCGCGGACCTCGCCTCCCGCGAGGGCAACCGGCACGTCCCGCACTTCCTGATCATCGACGAGATCAACCGTGCCAATCTGGCGAAGGTCTTCGGCGAACTGTACTTCCTCCTGGAGTACCGGACGAAGTCCGTCCGCCTCACCTACTCCGGAGACGACTTCGCGTTGCCGCCGAACCTGTTCGTGATCGGCACGATGAACACCGCCGACCGGTCGATCGCCCTGGTCGATGCGGCGATGCGGCGCCGTTTCGCCTTCGTGGAGCTGTCCCCGCGCGCCGAGCCGACCGCCGGGCTGCTCGCGCGCTGGCTGAAGCGCGAGGGCAGGGATCCGGAGCCCGCGCGTCTCCTCGACGCCCTCAACGCCCGCATCGACGACGCCGACTTCGCCATCGGTCCCTCCTACCTGATGAAACCAGGCGTGTACCGCGACGGCGGCCTCGAGCGGACCTGGCGCACGAAGATCCTGCCGCTGCTCGAGGAGTACCACTACGGCGAAGGGATCGACACTGAAGCCCGTTACGGACTCGACTCACTGCGTGAGCAGCTCACGTGACCGTGTCTGAGGTGACGCTGCGCGAGTTCGGGCCGCCCGTCTCCGTCCCGCTGGGGTTCGAAGCCGGCCGGGCCCTGGCCGCCTCCCGCGTCCTGCAGAGCGCCACCCCGGATCCCAGCCGGGACGGGCACTGGCTGCTACGGGCCGGCAGCCGGGTCGGCGCCGTGCGCACGCCCAGCGGCCTGGTCGTGCGGATCATGCCCAAGACCCCTGTGCGCCGGCTGTTCTTCCTCCTCGGGTTCAGCCTCGACCCCGCTCGGGCCTGGCGCGACAGCCGGGAGGGCACCGTCGACACCGGAACGTACGACGACGTCGTCCCCGCGCTGGCGCACGCCGTGGAGCGGCAGATCGACGCGGCGCTGCGCCGGGGGGTCCTCCAGGGCTACCGAGGGGTGGAGGAGACCGCGCTGGTCATGCGTGGCCGGCTGCGCGAGGCCGAGCAGATCCGGCGGCACTTCGGCCGTACGCCGCCCGTGGAGATCGCCCACGACGCGTACACCGCCGACACCGCCGAGAACCGCATCCTGCGCGCCGCCACCGAGCGGTTGCTGCGGCTGCCCGACGTCCCGGCGGCTGTCCGACGGCGCCTGGCCCATCAGCGCGCACGTCTCGCCGAGGCGTCGCCACTGATACCCGGTCAACAGCCACCGCGTTGGCAGCCCTCCCGCCTCAACTCCCGCTACAGGCCCGCGTTGCGGCTCGCCGAGGCCGTCCTGCGCGGCACCTCACCGGAGCACCGGCCGGCCGGGTCCGCCGCGCTCGCCGTGGACGGATTCCTGCTCGACATGAACAAGCTGTTCGAGGACTTCGTCACCGTCGCCCTTCGCGAGGCACTTCGGGAGTGCGACCTGACGGCCCATCTCCAGGAGGCCCACCACCTCGACACCGCGGCTGCCGTGCGGATGCGCCCCGACCTCGTCGTCCACAGCGTCGACGGCCGTACACCACGCGCAGTCGTCGATGCCAAGTACAAGGTCGAGAGAGCCGACGGACGTCCCAACGCCGACCTGTACCAGGCGCTCGCCTACGCCACCGTGCTGGGGCTGCGCGAGGCGCACCTGGTGTACGCGGCCGGACGGCAGCCCGAACGCTTCCACGAGGTACGCGGAACGACGGGGGGGCCCAACCGACGGGGAGTGCGGCTGTACCAGCACAGCCTCGACCTCTCCCACGAACCCGGGCAACTCGTGTCGGCCCTCCGGGAGATCGCCGGCCGGCTGGCCGGAGCTTCCCCACATCCGCGATCATGAGTGACCGTCAGGCAGAAAGGAAGATCTCATGCCCCGGCTCGCCTTCGCCCAGAGCTTCTGGGACGGCTACGACACCCTGGACAAGCCCGTCCGAGCCGGGGTGCGCAAGGCCATGGCGAAGTTCCAGGCCCGGAGCGTCGCCGAACTCAACGCGGACAAGGGACTGCACCTGGAGTCCGTCGAGAACGCCCGTGACCCGCGGATGCGCACCATTCGCATCACCGACTTCTGGCGCGGCGTGGTCCTCGCCCCCGATGACGGTAGCGACGTCTTCCTCCTGGTCAACGTCCTGCCTCACGACGACGCCTACACCTGGGCGGCGAAGCGTCTGTACAGCGCCAACACCGCGACCCGCGCCCTGGAGGTACGGAACGCCGTGGCCCTGGACGAGCTGACACCGCTGTACGAGACGGCCGCACGCACGGCGCCCGGGCTGCTGTTCGGGAACGTCTCCGACGGTACGCTCCGTGAGCTCGGCATCGACGACCAGGTCCTGCGAGCCGCGCGTTCCATGGTGGACAAGGCACAGCTGGAGGCGTTCTCCACACTGCTGCCGGAGGACCAGCTGGAGGTGTTGCAGTACCTCGCCGAGGGCTTCAGCCCGGAGGAGGTCTACCGGGACGTCGTCGCCGTCCGCCGCCCCACCGACGCGCCCGCCGAGCCCGTCGAGGACCTTGCCACGGTGATCGCCAACACCCCCGCACGCATCCGCCTGGTCACTGGACCGCAGGAACTGGAGGAGATCCTGGAGAAGCCGTTCGCGGCCTGGCGGGTCTTCCTCCACCCTTCCCAGCGGCGCGTCGCCTACCGCACCTCGTACGGAGGGCCGGTCCAGGTCACCGGCGGCCCGGGGACCGGCAAGACGGTGGCTGCCGTGCACCGGGTCAAGCACCTGCTCGGCACTTCCGGAGACGGTCGCATCCTGCTCACCACGTACACGAACGCCCTCGCCGCCGGACTGCGGGAGATGCTCGGCCTGCTCCTCGACGAGGATGAGAAACTGCTGTCGCGGGTGGATGTGACGACGGTCGACGCCTATGCGAACAGCATCGTGCGCGAGAAGTCGGCGGCCGTGCTCAAGCCGATCGGTGACCGGGAGCAGCGGCTGTTGTGGGAGAAGGTCGTCAAGCAGCTCGATCTTCCGTTCACCGCCCAGTTCCTGGCACAGGAGTACCGGCACATCGTTCTCGGCCAGGACCTCCGCGATCTCGACGCCTACCTCGGCGCGAGCCGCCGCGGCCGCGGCACCGGTCTCGGACCCGCGCGCCGCCGGTTGCTGTGGAGCGGCGTGGAGCGGTTCGAACAGCTCCTGCGCGACCGCGGTGAGACCACCCACCTGCGCGTGTGCGCCCGCGCCGCGGAGCTTCTCGCGACCGAGCCGGCCCCGTACACCCATGTCGTCGTCGACGAGGCGCAGGACCTCCATCCCGCCCAGTGGCGCGTGCTGCGCGCCGCCGTCTCCCCAGGCCCCGACGACCTGTTCCTCACCGGCGATCCGCACCAGCGCATCTACGACTCCAGGGTGTCGCTCGGCTCCTTGGGCATCGCCACGACCGGTCGCAGCTTCCGGCTGCGCGTCAACTACCGCTCCACCGAGGAGGTCCTTGCCTGGTCGGCGCGGCTTCTCGCGCCCGTCACCGTCGACGCGCTCGAGGGTGAGGGAACGGACTCGCTGGCCGGTTACCGCTCCCTGCTCCACGGACGTCCCCCTCGGGTGCAGGGGTACGCGACCCGACAGGAGGAGACCGAGGCCCTGGTGGACCGGGTCCGGTCGTTGCTCGCCGAGGGCCTCGCGCCGCACGAGATCGGCGTGTGCGCACGCTTCAACCTCTCCCTGGACACGGCCGAGGAGAAACTGAGGGCCGCCGGCATCCCGGTCCTCCGGGTGAGGGGGCAGATCGCGCCGGGGGCCACGGGCGTACGGTTGGCGACGATGCACGCCATGAAGGGACTGGAGTTCCGGGCGGTGTCCGTCCTGGCGGTCAACGAGGGCACCGTCCCGTTCGCCCGCGAGATCACCCCACGAGAGGTGGACCCGCTGCAGCACGACGCCGACCTGCTCCGGGACCGCTGCCTCCTCTTCGTCGCTTGCACCCGCGCCCGCGAAGCGCTGAGCGTGACGTGGAGCGGAACTCCCAGCCCGTTCCTGCCGCCCGCCGTCTGACCGACCAGCGGCGCGGACCAGTGCGGGGCACCCGTCGGGATGCCCCGCACGGTCCTCACTCCTCCGGCACCAGAGCGCCGGTGGCCAGACCGTCACGGGCGACTTCGGCGAGTTGCCGGCTCAGCTCGTCCATCTTGCGCATTCCCTCCTCGAACGCGGACAGGGCCCGGAAGGCAGAGCCGTACCGGCGCTGCTCGCCGATGTCCATGCGAGGGATGCGTGAGCCCCTGACGTCAAGGCGGAAGGACCCGCTGGCGCTTGTGGACCGGCGGGCGTTGATGGAGCTGCGCAGAAACCCCCGCAGATAGTCCGTGTCGAGCTGCTCGCTGACTGAGACCGGTTCCGAACCGTCGTACGCGACGACCCCGGCGCGGACGAGGTCCGCGACGTTGGTGGTGGCGCCGTCCAGTGAGCCCGGTCCGTCGCCCGCTGCCAGCTCGGGCAGCAGTGCGGCGAGTCGCCGGATCCGGTCCTCCAGCTCATTGCGCAGGGCAACGTATTCACCGGGATAGTCGCGATGCCGGGCCCGCAGGTGGCTGCCGGGGGTCAGGTCGACGGTCTCGTCGAGAAGTTCGATCAGCGGTACGTCGGCGACCTGGTCGGGCCGGGGTTCCAGAGTTCCGTCCGGGCTGTTGCCAGTCAGGTCGACCATGCGCACGGTGTGGTCCGTGTCGGTACCTCCCGCGTTCTCCGGACGCCGCAAGCACCAGAGATGGACGGGCAGGGCGTGCGAGGTCGCCGTCCCCGGTGGCAGAGCGACCACTTGTCGCACGATGCCCCGGCGTACGAGTTCCGCCCGGATGCGGCGGCCTGCCTTGCGGTAGGCGACCGAGGCAGGCATCACCATGAGGACATGACCGCCGGGCTCGGTGTGCGCATAGGCGTGCTGGAGCCACGCGAGCTCTCCTTCGGCCTTGGAGGGGGTGCCGAGTTCCCAGCGGGAGTCGAGCAGCAGTTCCTCTCGTCCCCACTCGGTCACACCGGCTGGCGGATCGCAGACGACCAGATCGGCTTTGAGATCGCGCCATTCGTCCGCGCGCAGCGAATCGCCCGCCACGACGCGCACCCCTGACCGGCCCACGAGACCGGCGCGGAGCTGTGCGAAACGGGCGCTGTCAGCGTCGATCTCCTGGCCACAACAACGCATCCCCGATTCGGAAGCAACCGACAGGAGCAGCACTCCTATCCCGCAAGCAGGATCGAAGACTGTGGCGTCGGGTGAAAGCTCGGGAGCGAAGTGGCGCACGGCGCGCACCACACGCTCGGGGGTCACCTGATCGGATCCAGCACGCCGGGCGGAGTCCATGAACCGTTCGGTCAGCCCGTTCACGATGTCGACGGGGGCTTCGGTCCGGGCGAGCTCCCGTACACGGACGGCGACGTCGCCCGGCAGTTTGGGCGCATCCTCTCCAGCGAGGACTCCGGCAACCCCTGCCAGGCCCGTGACGATCTGCTCTCCGTAGGCCGCCCGCATGGCCTGCCACAGCTCGACCTCGGGTGACACCTCCTGGCTCTTGCGCTGCCTGTCCAGCCATGCCTGGACCTCGGCGAGCGCGTAGAGCGGACTGTTCGCGCCACCTCCCGCCGGCGCCGGGAAGTCGTCGTAGCGCCGACGCCAGTTCGAGACAGCAGCCCGAGTGACTCCGGCCATCCGGGCGATCTCGGAGCCGGTGACGAGCGGGCTGACCGGTGAAGCGGCATTGTCCGTCATGCCCCCAGCGTACACGGATCAACGCTCCACCTCCAGAAGAAATCCCGTTGACAAGGTACACAATGACCATTGAGGTGGTGCGTGTACCGGGACTCGAGGCCCGGTTCCAGTCATCAGCCATCGCCCGTGCAGGCCACCGCGCCCAGCCCCAATCACGCTGTCAGGCCGAACCGGTTTCGCGATACCCGGGGCTCACACCAGAAATCCGCCGTCTCGCTGGAATCAGGGGCCTCAGACATCACGAGAAATCGGAGGGGGGCCGTCCGGCGGATTCCGTCGAGAAATTCCTTTCCGAGTCGGTGCGCCGTCAGCGGGCTGCCGGTACAGTCCGACGGGTCGCCGGTTACCGTCGGGCGGGGGCGACGAACGGGGATTCAGGTGAGTCTGTTCCGCGTGTGCGTTCCGGGCCGCGCGGTGGCTGTGCACGCCCCTGCCCGCCGCCGGCATTTCCTGTCGTCTCCGGGATTTCCGCGCACCGACGCGTCGATGGGGCGGTTCCGTGTTGCGGACGACGGGGTGACCAGACGCGAGGAGAAGGGACACGACATGCGTGATGTGAGCATTCGGATGGGGAGGGCGCGGGCCTTCGTCGTGGTGTTCGCCATGGCGGTCGGGGTGATGCTGGGGGCACCCGCGCAGGCCCACGCCGCCCCACCGAACGAGCCCGGGGTGCTGTGCGCGCAGATCACCGGGGCGACCGTCTGCTTCGAGTCGTCCGGGGACGACTTCCACGTGTACGACAGCGCGACGGACGGCGCGTCGGCCCGCGCCAACTGGTACGTCGACTACGACCGGGAGACGCCGCACTGCACCAACAGCAACGGCTCCGGCACCTGGCACGAGTGCACCTACGACATGCGCGAAGGGGCCACGGTCTGCTTCCGACCGGAGGTCTACGACGCCAGCGAGGGACGCCTGATCCGCTACGGCGTGCCGTGGACCTGCACGGAGGTGTGACGCCCCGGTAGCGCGGCGGTGGGAGGCGACCGGGTTCCCGGCGCCTCCCACCGCCGCGCGGTGGGTGGGGCGGGTGCGGTGGGCCGACGGTCCCCCGGCCCGGGTACCGACCCGGCGGGCGGCGGCCGCCGCGGCAGGCCGTGGCCGTGTCCGCGTGCTCACCAGCCGAGGGCGTCCAGGACCAGGGCGGCGGTGCGGCGCATGGAGGCGCGGTCGTGGCCGGCGCGGGCCTGGACGGCGAAGCCGTCGGTGAGGGTGGTGACCAGGCGGACCAGGTCGGCGGGCGTACAGCCGGGCGGGAGGTCGTCGGCCTGCTCCAGGCGGCGCGTCAGGGCGAGGTCGCCGGCCCGGCGGCGGGCGGCGACCTGGCGGCGCACCGGCTCGGCGTCCGGGCCGCAGGCGTGCAGCCCGCCGACGCTCAGGCAGCCGCCCACCGAGTCCTCGCCGGCGACCAGTTCGATCGCGCCGTAGACGACGCGTTCCACGACCTGGCGGGCGGTGGGCTCCTCCAGCGCCTCGGCGGCGAAGGCGCCGGGACCGGCGAGGTAGCGGTCGAGCACCCGGCCGAACAGTTCCTCCTTGTTGCCGAAGGCGGCATAGAGGCTGGGCCGGTTGATGCCCATGGCCGCCGTCAGGTCGGCCAGCGAGGTCCCCTCGTACCCCTGCCGCCAGAAGACCTCCAGGGCGCGATCGAGCGCGACGTCCGGGTCGAAGCCGCGGGGACGACCACCGGGCATGCCACCACCTCCAGTTTCATATCTATCGGTACATTACCTCTTGCTCCAGGGGCGCCGCACGAGTAAGTTTCTTACCAATCGATACAGAACACGCAGCCGCCGCCGGCGGCGTCACCAAGGAGATCCCATGAAGGTCCTCGTCATCGGCGTCACCGGCTTCATCGGCTCGGCGGTGGCCGCCGCCCTGACCGAGGCCGGACACGACGTCTACGCCCTGCGGCGGCCCGGGGGCCGGGCCACGGGGTACCACACCGTGCCCGGCGACCTGGCCGACCCGACCTCGCTGGAGCGGGCCGCCGCGGGGTTCGACCGGGTGGTGCACACCGGGGCGCCGCTGGGCGAGGAACTCGACCTGGCCGGAGTGGACGCGCTGCTGGCCGCCGGCAGCCCGCTGATCTACACCACCGGCGCCGCCGTGCTCGGCAGCGGCTCCCAGGAGAGCGAGCCCGACCCGCACCCGGTCGTCGCCTGGCGGGCCGAGGTCGAACGCCGGGTCCGCGCGGCGGGCGGCTGGGTCGTCCGGCCCGGCATGCTGTACGGCGAGGGCGGCGGCAGCGTGCCGACCATGCTGGCGGCCAAGGCCGCCGAGCGCGGCACCGGCGTCCACGTCGGCGAGCCCGGCGTGCGCTGGCCGGTCGTGCACGTGGCCGACCTGGCCGACCTCTACGTCGCGGTGGTCGAACGCGCCGAGCCGGGCACGGTCTGGCACGGGATGAGCGAGACCGTCCGCCTCGACGACCTCGCCCGGACGCTCGGCGGCGGCACGGCGGCGTCCTGGCCGCTGGAGGAGGCGACCGCCGAACTGGGCCCCATCGCCGGCCTGTACGTCCTGGACCAGGACATCGCGGCGGACCGGACGCGACGGCTCCTGGGCTGGGCCCCGAAGCACACCTCGGTCCTCGCCCACCTCGAGGCCGAGCCGCCGTCCCCGGCCCGCTGACCGCCTGGGGCAGCCGGCCCCGCCGCGAGGGAGTCGTCGCCGTGTCACGGTGACGGCTCCCTCACTGCTGCCACCGGACCGGTGGACCGGCCCCTCGCCACTCCCCCGCCGCCCCGGGCGATCCGGGCGGTGCGGGGCGATCCGCGGCGACCGTCCGCCGGCTGACGGCCCGTCGCCCCGGCGGAGTGATCGGGACAAGCGCTTGCTTCCGCGCCGCTCCGCCGGGGCGGCGTCGCGCTCCCGCGAAGTTTTCCCAATTTTCCCAGGTGGCACCCGTCGACGTGGCCGGCTCCGGTGAGGTGGCCCCTGACGTGCGCGTCTTCCGATCTCCGTGCGACAGCAATCCCTTTCCGGCCCGCCGGCGAACGCTAAGGGCCGGTGCGCGACCGATTGACAGCGCTCTCAAAGGCTCTGATCGTGGTACCCCGGCGCGGCGGGACGGACCTTCCAACGACCTGTCATGTACGCATCCATACGGCGGACGCGGGCTGACCTCGGGCGTGCTACCGCCACGCCGCGAGACGTCCCGGCCGGTGCGGGCGCCGCCCGGCGGCACGACCGGAGCAACACAGCACTCGTGAACACGAAAGGGGAGGCGATGATGAGACGACCAGTCGCACTGCGGCTCTACGCGGGCCTGGCCGCGATGGCCCTCGCGGCCACGGCGGGAGCGGTCCTGTCGATGCCCGAGGCCTCGGCGGCGACCGGCAGCGCCACCGGGTACGCGACCCAGAACGGTGGGACCACCGGCGGTGCGGGTGGGCAGACGGTGCGGGCCACGACGGGCACGGCGATCCACGCGGCCCTGTGCAACCGGGCCAGCAGCAGCACCCCGATCGTCATCGAGGTCGAGGGGACCATCAACCACGGCAACACCAGCAAGGTGTCGGGCAGCAGCTGCAACACCGCCGACGGCGTGATCGAGCTCAAGCAGATCAGCAACGTCACGATCGTCGGGGTGGGCGCCGGTGCCGTCTTCGACCAGGTGGGCATCCACATCCGCGAGGCCAGCAACATCATCATCCAGAACGTGACCGTCCGGAACGTCAAGAAGTCCGGATCGCCCACGTCCAACGGCGGCGACGCCATCGGCATGGAGAGCGGCGTCCGCAACGTCTGGGTCGACCACGTCACCCTGGAGGCGTCGGGCGGGGAGTCGGAGGGGTACGACGGCCTCTTCGACATGAAGGACAACACCCAGTACGTGACGCTCTCCTACAGCATCCTGCGCAACTCCGGCCGCGGCGGCCTCGTCGGGTCCAGTGAGAGCGACCTGTCCAACGGCTTCGTCACGTACCACCACAACCTGTACGAGAACATCGACTCCCGCGCGCCCCTGCTGCGTGGCGGCATCGGCCACATGTACAACAACCACTACGTGAGCCTCAACGAGTCGGGCATCAACTCCCGTGCCGGGGCCCGCGCCAAGGTGGACAACAACTACTTCGAGGACTCCAAGGACGTCCTGGGCACCTTCTACACCGACGCGGCCGGTTACTGGCAGGTCAGCGGCAACATCTTCGACAACGTGACCTGGTCCAGCCCGGGCGGCGACAACAACCCCGCCGGGCCGAACCCGCAGTCCAACACCACCGTCAGCATCCCCTACTCCTACCGCCTCGACGCGGCCAGCTGCGTGCCGGGCATCGTGGCCCAGACGGCCGGGGCCAACAAGGGGCTGCGGGTGTCGGACGGCAACTGCACGCCGCAGAACCCGTCCCCGTCCCCGACCACCCCCACGCCGGGCCCCACCACCCCGACGCCCGGTCCCACCACGCCCACGCCGGGACCGAGCACGCCCACCGGGACCAACCTCAGCATCGGCGCCGGCTCGGACGGGTCCAGCAAGGCCAGCGGGACCAGCTACGGCAACGTGCGTGACGGCAACATGAGCACCTACTGGTCGCCGGTCGGCTCGACCGGTTCCATCTCGATCAAGTGGGGCTCCCCGACCACGGTGTCCGCGATCAACATCCGCGAGGCGGCCGGCTCCACCGGCAGCATCGGCTCCTGGCGGGTCCTCAACGGCGACACCGGCGCCGTCCTGACCACGGGCAGCGGGGCGGGCGTCATCACCGTCCCCCGGACCACGCTGAGCAAGATCACCTTCGAGATCACCGGCTCCAACGGCACGCCGAGGGTCGCCGAGTACGAGACCTACGCCGGGTAGCGGCGCCGGCGCGGTGACCGCCGACCGACACTGACCACCCGGTGCCGGGGGACGTCCGACCGGACGTCTCCCGGCACCGGCACGTCAGGGTCCCGGCTGCGCCGTCTCACCCGCCGTGGTGCGGCGGGTTGTGCTGGAGGACGAAGCCGGACACGCCGAGCGCGAGCACGCCCACACCGACGAGCACCAGCCAGACGGTGACCAGCAGCCCGAGGGCGAGCAGCGTGACCCCGGCCGCGGTGACCACCGGCCAGGCGCTGCCCGGAGGGAAGAAGGCGAGCCGGCCGGCGCCGTCGACCACCTCGGCGTCCGCGCGGTCCTCCAGGCGGCGCCGGCTGCGCCTGGAGGTGTGGAAGAGGTAGTAGGCGATCAGGGCGCTCATCAAGCCGCACACGAGCAGCACGGCGGTGCCGGCGGGATCCCGCGCGAGGAGCCAGTAGACCGCCGCGACGCCGGCGAAGAACCCCGCCACCCCGCCGAAGAGGTGTCCCTCGACCCTCACCGGGTGATCCGCCTGATGCTCTCGGTGTCCGGGGTGCCGGCCTCGGGCGCGGCCACGTCGGCGTGCGCGCGGCCGCCCTCCACCTCGGGGTGGTGCAGGTCGAAGGCGGGGGAGTCGGAGCGGATCCGGGGCAGCGCGGTGAAGTTGTGCCGCGGCGGCGGGCAGGAGGTGGCCCATTCCAGGGAACGGCCGAAACCCCACGGATCGTCGCCGGGCGCCACCCGGCCGTGCCGGGCGGACTTCCACACGTTGTAGAGGAAGGCGAGCGTGGAGACGCCCAGCAGCGCCGCGCCGAGGGAGGAGACCACGTTCAGCGCGGTGAAGCCGTCCGTGGGCAGGTAGTCGGCGTAGCGGCGCGGCATGCCCTGGGCGCCCAGCCAGTGGTGCACCAGGAAGGTCACCTGGAAACCGGGGAACAGCAGCCAGAAGTGGATCCGTCCCCACCGCTCGTCCAGCATCCTCCCGGTGAACTTGGGCCACCAGAAGTAGAAGCCGGCGAACATGGCGAAGACCACGGTGCCGAACAGCACGTAGTGCAGGTGGGCCACGACGAAGTAGCTGTCGGTCACGTGGAAGTCCAGCGGTGGCGAGGCGATCAGCACACCGGTCACGCCGCCGACGACGAAGGTCAGCAGGAAGCCGACCGCCCACAGCATGGGCGTCTCGAAGGACAGCGAGCCGCGCCACATGGTGCCGATCCAGTTGAAGAACTTCACCCCGGTCGGAACCGCGATGAGGAAGGACAGCAGGGAGAAGAACGGCAGCAGCACCACGCCGGTGGCGAACATGTGGTGCGCCCACACCACCGCCGACAGGGCGGTGATGGCGATGGTGGCGCCGACCATCCCGTAGTAGCCGAAGAGCGGTTTCCGGCTGAAGACCGGCACGATCTCGGTGATGATGCCGAAGAACGGCAGGGCGACGACGTACACCTCGGGGTGCCCGAAGAACCAGAACAGGTGCTGCCACAGCACGGCCCCGCCGTTGGCGGCGTCGAAGACGTGCGCCCCGAACAACCGGTCGGCCTCCAGGGCCAGCAGCGCGGCGGTCAGCACGGGGAAGGCGAACAGCGCCAGGATCGAGGTGAACAGCACGTTCCAGGTGAAGATCGGCATCCGGAACATGGTCATGCCCGGGGCGCGCAGGCAGACGATCGTGGTGATGAAGTTGACCGCGCCGAGGACCGTGCTCAGCCCGGCGACCACCTGCCCCATGGCCCACAGGTCGGCGCCGAGGTTCGGTGACTCCCCCGCGCCGTTCAACGGGGCGTAGGCGAACCAGCCGAAGGACGCCGCGCCCGCGGGGGTGAGGAAGCCGGCGACCACCATCAGCCCGCCGAAGAGGAACGCCCAGTAGGTGAAGGCGTTCAGCCGGGGGAACGCCACGTCGGGGGCGCCGATCTGCAAGGGCATGACCGCGTTCGCGAACCCGGCGAAGGTGGGGGTGGCGAACAGCAGCATCATCACCGTGCCGTGGATCGTGAACAGCTGGTTGTACCGCTCGTTGTCCGGCACCACCTGCAGGCCCGGCCAGGCGAGTTCGGCCCGCATCAGCAACGCCAGGACGCCACCGAGGAGGAAGAAGCCGAACGAGGTGACCAGGTACATGTTCCCGATCACCTTGTGGTCCGTGGTCGTCAGCCAGCCCAGGATCCGACTGCGCGGCCGACCGACGGCTGCCGTGGGCGCCATGCGGCCCGTCTCCCCGGCACCGCGGCGACCAAACGGGACCGGGTGGATCCCACCCGAACGGTCCCGCGGCGGCTTCTCCCGCGCGTCGTCCGCACCACCGCTCCGCCGGCCGCACCGCCGGCCGCACCGCCGCGGAGCGCCGCTGTCGTTATCCCGTCGAAGGTTGGCACCCGCGCCACTGGGGGACCGGGAGGGGGCTGACTAGCGTCGGGACCGCAGAAGCGCTCCCGCCCCAGCCATCCCGGAGGACACCCGTGCACGCCCAGATCGTCCTGTTCGACGGCTTCGACCCACTCGACGTCATCGCCCCGTACGAGGTGCTGTACGCGGGCGGCACCGCATCCGGCGGAGCGGTGACCGTGGAGCTGGTCTCCGCCGAGGGACCGCGCGAGGTGGTCAGCGGGACCGGCGGCCTGGCGCTGCGCGCCACGGCCCCCCTCGACCCGGCGCGCGCCGACCTCGTCGTGCTGCCCGGCGCCTCCGGCCTCGTCAGCGAGCCCGAGGAGGTCCCCGACTTCGGCGCGGACGACGGAGTGCGGCGCCGGGACGAATACATCCCGCTGCTCCTCGGCCGGACGCTGACCACCCCGCTCCCGGCGCTGCTGGGGAAGGCGATGGCCGACCCGCGGGTTACCGTCGCCGCCGTGTGCGGCGGCTCACTGGTGCTGGCCATGGCCGGTCTGCTGGAAGGCCGGCACGCCACCACCCACCACATGGGCATCGACATGCTGGACGCCACCGGCGCCCACGCCGTGCGGGCCCGTGTGGTGGACGACGGGGACCTGGTCACCGGCGCGGGTGTCACGTCAGGGCTCGACCTGGGCCTCTACCTGCTGGAACGCGAGATCGGCCCGCGGGTCGCGCACGCCGTCGAGGAGCTCTTCGCCCACGAGCGCCGCGGCGTCGTCTGGTGCGAGCACGGGCCCGCGCCCACGCCGCTGTGACCGCCCGCGCGCGCCGTCCGCACCACGGTGAACACCACACAACCCGCACCGCGCGGGCCCCGCACCCACCGAGAAGGAGAATCCCCGCCATGAGCCCCGCCGGCACCTGGGACCTGACCATCGCCACGCCCATCGGGAGGATCACGGCCGTCGTCGAGCTGCGTGAGGACTCCGGGGGCTGGCGCGGCACCGCGGGCGGCAGCGGCGAGGAGGTCCCGCTGCGTGACATCGCGCTCGACGGGGACCGGCTCACCTGGCGGCAGTCCATCACCAGGCCCGTGCGCCTCGACCTCGCCTTCGACGTGGACGTCGACGGCGACACGATGACCGGCGCCTCCAGGGCGGGGCGGCTGCCCGCCACGAAGGTCGCCGGTCGGCGCCGGGCGCCGTCCGGGGCCCGCTGAGCGGGCGATGGTTCGGCTGAGCAGGCAAAGGGCCGGGTGGGTCGGCGATGGGCAGGCGGTGCGGCCGGCCCGCGTGCGGCGGCCCGCTTCCGCCGGGGGAGGCGGGCCGCGCTGGTGACCGGGCCCCGGTGATCAGGCGCCGGTGCAGGAGAGGTCGCTGGGCGGAGTCGAGGAGCCGCCCGAGACCACGAAACCGAAGGTGACGGTGCCGCCCACGGCGAGGGCGCCGTTCCAGGGCGTGTTGCTCACCGTGACGGATCCGCTGGTCCCGGTGTTCTGGCCGTTCCAGAGGTTGCTGATGGACTGGCCCGGAGCCAGGGTCATCCGGACGGCCCAGCCGTTGATCGGGCTGGTCCCGGCGTTGCGGACGGTCACCTCGCCCTGGAAGCCGCCGGACCAGCTGTTGACCGTGCGGTAGCCGGTGACGCAGCCGTCGACGGGTCCGCCGGTGTCGCCCCCGGTGCTGGTGCCGGTGCTGGTGCCGCTGGTCGTCCCGCTGGTGGTGCCGGTGGTCGTCCCGCTCGTGGTGCCGCTGGTGGTCCCGCCCGTGGTGCCGCTGGTGGTCCCGCCCGTGCCGCCGTTGTCGGTGAGCGTCGGCGTCTGCCAGTTCCGCCAACCGGACAGGTTGCCGGCCTTCGAGGGCGAGATCCGGAAGGCGCCCGGAGCGCTGCCCGTCTCCAGCAGGAACCGCTGGATGCTCTGCTGGAGAGGGGTACGCCACTCGGGCCTGACGGCGCAGTGGGTGCCGTCCTGGACGTCCGACCAGTACGTGATGTTGGACGCCGCGCCGAGCGCCCGGTAGACCTCCGCCGCGCCCAGCGCGGCCACGCTGCCCGACCTGGCGCCCAGCCAGTCGATGTGCGGGTTCTCCATGACGAACAGTCCGCGCGGCGCCACCATGGCCAGGATCTGGTGGGTGTCCACCGGCAGCGTGTTGGGGTTGGAGGTGAAGGGGCCGAACGCGTCGCCGAGCCACGGCTGTTCGGAGTAGGCGCTGCTCAGCGGCTGGGCGCCGCTCTCCCCCGGTATCCCGCGGAAGACGGGGGCACCGGCGGTGCCCGACTCGATCGGCATGGTCAGGTCGATGCGCTGGTCGAACGCGCCTGCCGCGAGGGCGCCCTTCCCGAACCGCGAGCATCCGGTGACGCCGGTCGCGTCCGCGCGCAGGACGCTGCCGTCCGACTGCTCGATGACGTCGATGATCCGGCTCACGCCCCAGGACCAGGCCATCAGCAGCCCGGTGCTGCTCGTGGAGCCGTAGATGCTGTAGAAGGCGCCCTGCTTGTTGTTGCGTGCGGTGCCCTCCCGGCCGAGCGCGTAGGGGTCGAGGTTGATGACGGCGGCACCCGAGGCCTTGATGGTGGCGGTGTCCGCACCGAGTCCTCCCAGGACGACGACGGCCGGGAAGGGGCCGGTGCCGCTCGGCAGGTCGACGGTCGCCGAGAAGCTGGCGCTCCTGCCCTGGTCGCTGACGTTCACGGTGATGCCGGTCCGCGAGACGGTTCCGGTGACGCCGGCGGGCCGTGCGGGCTTCTGGCCGTAGACGGAACGCTCCGCCAGTTCCCGGATCTCCGCCCGCCGGCAGCGCCAGTCGGACCGGTCGGTGATGCGCGTGCCGTCCAGCCTGGTGAACGGGTCGGGAAGCAGGGAGTTGGCGGTCGACGGACCGGGCGCGGGCACGGCGCAGTCGGCGCCGTCGTCCTCGACGCCGGGTACGGCGCGCACGGCCGGCCCGGGACCGCTGACGGCTCCCGCCCGCGGGATGAGGGTGACCGCCAGGCTCACGACGGCCGCGAAGACCGCGACCGCCCACACCCACGGGCGGTATCGATGGACGTGCAAGGGAGACCTCCTGAGGACGGCGCGCGGCGGGGGACGGCCCGCTGCCGGACGGCACCGAGGCACCGCCCGCCGGCGCTGCACACGATGGGAAGGACGCCCCGTCCGGCCCGGCGGAGGTGCTGCCGCGAGCGCGACGACCGGGAAGCGTCGTGCGGACTCCTGGGGAGGGGGTCGCACGGATCGCGGGGCGCCGGAGCCAGTCCGGGAGCGCTCCCAGACTAGGAATACGTCGCGAACATGACAATGACCTGGCGCCAGAAACTTTCGCTCACTTTCGATCGCTTGCCCTGCGCTCCGCCGCCGCGCCGCCACCACCCCACCTCCGCGGCACCACCACCGCTCGCGCCTGTGTCGGGGATCACACCGGCCGCGGGTCACGGATCGGCGGGCCGCTTCCATCTGGTGGTCGTCAGCGAGCGGGCGACGGAAGGCGGAACCATGAACACGCGGCGCGGAACAGGTGCGGCGGCCCCCCACCGGGTGCTGGTCCTCGGGGCCGGATACGCCGGGATGTCGGCGGCGATCCAGCTCGCGGCCCGTACGAAGGGGCGCGAGGACGTGGAGGTGACGGTGGTGAACGCGCGGGAGCGGTTCACCGAGCGGCTGCGCCTGCACATGGTGGCGACCGGGCAGCGGCTCGCCGAGCTGAGCATCCCGGAGCTGCTGGAGGGCACGGACGCGCGGTTCGTGCGCGGCTGGGTGACCGCGGTGGACGCGGAGGCCAGGACCGTGCGGATCGACGACGACCGGGGGCTGCGCTACGACACGCTGGTGTACGGGTTGGGCGGGGTGGCCGACACGACGGCGGTGCCCGGTGTCGAGGAGCACGCCTACACCCTGGACGGCGCACAGGACGCCGAGCTGCTCGCCGACCGGCTCGCCCGGCTGGCGGGGCACGGCGGCGGCACGGTGGTGGTCGGCGGCAGCGGACTGACCGGCGTCGAGTCGGCCGCGGAGATCGCCGAGCGGCACCCGGAGCTGACCGTGGTGCTGCTGGGCCGGGAGGAGCCCGGTGCCGCCATGCACCCGAAGGCCCGGGCGTACCTGCGGTCGGCGCTCGAACGCCTGGGCGTCCGGGTGCGTTGCGGGGTGGAGGTGCGCAAGGTGCTGCCCGACTCGGTGGAGCTGGCGGACGGGGAGGGCGTCGCCGCCGACGTGGTGCTGTGGACCGCCGGCACCCGGACCTCGCCGCTGGCGGGCGCCGCCGGGCTGACCGTGGACGAGCGCGGGCGGGTCGTCACCGACGCGACGCTGCGGTCGGTGTCGCACCCGGAGGTGTACGCCGTGGGCGACGCCGCGGCCGTCCGCCAGCCCTACGGCGCCATGCACGGCACCTGCCAGTCGGGCATGCCGACCGGTGTGCACGCCGCGGTCTCCATCGTCCGCGCGCTGCGGGGCCGGCGCCCCAGGCCGTTCCGCTTCGGCTACTACCACACGCCGGTGAGCCTGGGGCGGCACGACGCGGTCGTGCAGTTCACCCGCCCCGACGACAGCCCCCGACGGGTGTACCTGACCGGTCGACGGGCGGCCTGGTACAAGGAGACGGTGACCGCTTCCCCCTGGCCCACCTGGGGCCGCATGAAGAAGATGCCCGCCTCGGGCGCGCTCTGGCCCACCGGCGGCCGCTTCACCCGGATCCGGAGGGCACGGTGACCCAGCCCTCCCCGGACGTCGACCAGCAGGTGTTCACCCGGTACCGCACCCTGCTGTTCTCGGTGGCCTACCGCCTCCTCGGCAGCGCGGCCGACGCGGAGGACGCGGTCCAGGACGCCTGGTTCAAGTGGTCGGCCGCCGACCGCTCCCGGGTCGCCGACCCCAAGGCCTACCTGACGCGGATCGTCTCCAACCTCGCGCTGGAACGGCTGCGCTCCACCCGGCACAAGCGCGAGAGCTACGTGGGGCCGTGGCTCCCGGAGCCGATCCTCACCACCGGGGACACGGCCGACGCGGTCACGGAGGCCGAGTCGGTGTCGATGGCGATGCTGGTGGTGCTGGAGACGCTGAGCCCGCTGGAGCGCGCGGTCTTCGTGCTGAGGGAGGTCTTCGACTTCAGCCATGCCGAGATCGCCGAGGCGGTGGAGCGGTCGGAGGCCGCCGTGCGGCAGGCCGCCCACCGTGCGCGCGAGCACGTGCGGGCCCGCCGGCCGCGCTTCACCGCGGACCGCTCCAGGCAGCGCGAGGTCACCGAGCGGTTCCTGACCGCCGCGACCGGCGGTGACGTGAGCGCCCTGATGGAACTGCTGTCCCCCGACGTCACCCTGTGGACCGACGGCGGCGGCAAGGTCCGCCAGGCCATGCGTCCGGTCGTGGGCGCGTCCACCGTGGCCGCCTGGTTCGCGGCCATCGGCACCGTGAGCTACCAGGGCGTCGACCCCGCCGACATGTCGGCCGACCTCGTCGAGATCAACGGCGGGCCCGGCATGGTGTTCCGCGCGCCGGGACGCGTGATCGCCACCGTCACCTTCGACTTCGACGCCGAGGGCCGCATCGTCGCCATCCACAACGTGGCGAACCCGGACAAACTCCGGGCCGTCGCCGGCGGCACCGCCCACGCCCTCGGCACGCGGTGAACCGGCGCGCGGGGCCGAGGAAAAAATTTTCCGGGCCGATGTCGATCCGGCCGCGTCCCGTTCGTCGTCATGGTGTGCGGCGCCGCGCCGCGCGTGGGGAACGACGCGACCTGACAGGAGTTCGGACCATGAAGTACATGCTGCTGATCAACGCCGGTGCGGTGGACGCGGACGGCGGGGCCGCCGAGTGCGGCGTCCAGGACTGGATCGCCTACGACAGCGCCGTGCGGGACGCGGGGATCTGGGTGTCCGGCGAGTCGCTGGCGGACCTGGTCACCGCCACCACGGTGCGGGTGGGCCCGGACGGCGAGCGGTCCGTGGTGGACGGGCCGTTCGCGGAGACCCGCGAGGTCCTCGGCGGTTTCTACGTCATCGACGTGCCGGACCTGGACGCCGCACTGGACTGGGCGGCCCGCTGCCCCGGGGCGCGCGGCAGCGGTTCGGTCGTGGTGCGGCCGGTCGCCGACTTCGGGGCCTGAGCACGGTGGCGGAACGGGTGATCGGCGCCGAGCGGGCGGTGGAGGCGGTGTTCCGCGAGGAGCACGGCCTGCTGCTCGCCTCCCTGGTCCGCCGCTTCGGCGACCTCGACCTGGCCGAGGAGGTCGCCTCCGAGGCGATCGAGGCGGCGCTGGTGCACTGGCCGGTGCGGGGCGTGCCGGCCAGGCCCGGCGCCTGGCTGCTGACGACGGCCCGGCGCCGGGCCGTCGACCGGCTGCGCCGCGACCAGGCGTACGCCGCCCGGCTCGCCGTGCTCCAGGTGGAGGCGGACCGGGCGGCCCCCGCCGCCCCGCCCGCCGACGCCGCCACCGACGCCGACCTCCCCGACGAGCGGCTGCGGCTGTTCTTCACCTGCGCCCATCCGGCCCTGCCGGCCGAGGCGCGCGGGGCGCTGATGCTGCGTTGCCTGGCCGGGCTGACGACGGCCGAGGTGGCGCGGGCCCATCTCGTCCCGCCGGCGACGATGGCGCAGCGGATCGTGCGGGCGAAGCGGAAGATCCGCGAGGCGCGGATCCCGTTCCGGGTGCCGGGGGCGGACGAGCTGCCGGGGCGCCTGCCGGGAGTGCTCCAGGTCCTGTACTCGGTCTTCACGGAAGGGTACGCGGCCAGCTCCGGCCCGGACCTGCAGCGTCCCGATCTCGCCGAGGAGGCCATCCGGCTGGCGCGGATCCTGCGCCGGCTGCTGCCCGGTGAGCGGGAGGTCACCGGGTTGCTGGCGCTGATGCTGCTGGTCCACGCGCGCCGCGAGGCCCGCATCGGCCCGGCCGGGGAGCTGGTGCTGCTCGACGAGCAGGACCGCGCCCGCTGGGACCGCGCCATGATCGAGGAGGGTCTGGCCCTGGTTCCGGTGGCGCTGACCGGCGGCCCGCCCGGACCGTACGCGGTGCAGGCGGCGATCGCCGCCCTGCACGACGAGGCCGCGGACCTAGCGACGACGGACTGGCCGCAGATCACGGCGCTCTACGACGTGCTGTCCGCGCTCGCCCCGTCCCCGGTCGTCGCGCTGAACCGGGCCGTGGCCGTGGCGATGCGCGACGGCCCCGAGGCGGGCCTGGCCCTGCTCGACGAGCTGGCCGGCGAGGAGCGGCTGCGCGGCTACCACCCCTACCACGCCGCCCGGGCGGACCTGCTGTACCGGCTCGGCCGGCTCCCCGACGCCGCGGCGGCCTACCGCCGCGCGCTGGAACTGGCCGGCACCGAACCGGAACGGGCGCACCTGCGGCGCGGGCTGGAGGCGACCGGTGAGACTGCATCAGCAACTTAAATAAATCTCTGATATGTTCGGCGCATGACCGGGGAGCGGACGCCCGAACTGGACGTGGGCGAGATGGTGGCCGCGGTGGAGGAGTTCAACGGCTTCTTCATCCGGCTGCCGTCCATCCAGCGGCTGAGTTTCACCACGCTGTCGGTCCTGCACACGCTGGCGCGGCGCGGTCCGGTGCGGCTCGGTGAACTGACGGCGACCGAGCAGGTCACCCAGTCCGCCGTCACGCAGATGGTGACCAGGCTGGAACGGGACGGGCTGGTCGAGCGCCGCCCGGACCCCACGGACGGCCGTGCGGTGCTGGTGCACATCACCGCCGCCGGCGCCGAGGTGGTCGCCGCCCGACGCGCCGACCGGACCGCCCGACTCGCCCCGGTCCTGGAGCGGTTGTCGGCCGAGGAACGGTCGGCGATCGCCGCCGCGCTCCCCGCCCTGCGCCGCATCGCCGAACTCGGCGGCGCCCCCTGACCACGCGCGGCGTCGACCGGAGGAGACGACGATGACCCACCACACCACCCCATCGCGCGGCACCGGGCCCCGGCCGTTCCCGCTGGAGCCGACGCCGATCCACGTGCCGGACGAGGTGCTCGCCGACCTGAGGCGGCGTCTGGAGTCGGTCCGCTGGCCCGACGTCGCCGCCGACGACGGCTGGAGCTACGGCGTGAACCGCGCCTACCTGCGGGAGCTCGTCGACCACTGGCGCACCGGTTTCGACTGGCGCGCCGCCGAGGCGCGGATCAACGCCTACGAGCACTACCGGGTCGAGGTCGAGGGCGTGCCGGTGCACTTCATGCGCAGGCCCGGGGTCGGTCCCGACCCGGTTCCGCTGATCCTCACGCACGGTTGGCCCTGGACGTTCTGGCACTGGTCCAAGGTGGTCGACCCGCTCGCCGACCCGGGCGCGCACGGCGGCGACCCGGCCGAGGCATTCGACGTGATCGTCCCCTCGTTCCCCGGTTTCGGTTTCTCCGGGCCGCTGCTGCCGGACCATCCGGACATGAACTTCTGGAAGGTCGCCGACCTCTGGCACACGCTCATGACCCGGATCCTGGGCCACGACCGGTACGCCGCCGCCGGCTGCGACGTCGGCGCACTAGTCACCGGCCAGCTCGGGCACAAGTACGCCGACGCGCTGTACGCCATCCACATCGGCTCCGGCCAGAAGCTCAGCATGTTCAACGGCGACCGGGCCTGGGACCTCAGCGGCGGCCGGCCCATTCCGGAGGGCCTGCCCGCCGACGTCCACGCCCGGCTCGTCGCCCTGGAGAGACGCTTCGCCGTCCATCTCGCCGCGCACGTCCTCGGCCCCAGCACGCTCGCCTACGGGCTGTCCGACTCGCCGGCCGGGATGCTCGCCTGGATCCTCGAACGCTGGGTGACCTGGAGCGACAACGGCGGCGACATCGAGTCGGTGTTCACCAAGGACGACCTGCTCACCCACGCCACGATCTACTGGGCGACCAACACGATCGGCACCTCGATCCGCACCTACGCCAACAACAACCGCCATCCGTGGACCCCGTCGCACGACCGGTGGCCGGTCGTCGAGGCACCCACCGGCATCACCTTCGTCGCCCACGAGAACCCGCCCGGCGTCCGCACCGACCAGCGGGTCCGGCACTTCGTCGAGAGCGAGCGCGGCGCCTGGTACAACCACGTCAACCTCACCGCCCACGACCACGGCGGCCACTTCATCCCCTGGGAGATCCCCGACGAGTGGGTCGACGACCTCCGGCGGACGTTCCGCGGCCGCCGCTAGCGCGACTCGCCGGCGGGTGCCCGGTCAGCTCTGCGTCCCGGTGGTCCCGATGGTCCCGATGGTCCCGATGTCCAGGACCGCCTTGCCGTTCACCCGCCGGCCGCGCAGCACGCCGGCCGCCTCCGCCACGCGTTCCCAGGATCCGCGCCAGCCGATCTGGGCGGCGAGCGTGCCCTCGGCGACCCGCTGGACGAGGACGCCCAGGTCGGGGCCGAACTCCCCCTCGTTGACGAACGAGGTCAGCGACTTGGCCGGCCCGATCGTCGCGTACGGCGGGAAGACGGCCGGCTGGCCGGAGGTCCAGCCGACGCTCTGCGCGCTGCCGCCCGGCGCGAGCAGGGCCCACGCCTCGACGAGCTGCGGTCCGCCGACGTTGTCGATCACGATGTCCACCGGCCGGTCGAGGCCCGCCAGGCCGATCAGGACCTCGTCGGCGCCCGCCTCGGCCAGTCCCGCTCCGCGGGCCGCCGAGCCGACGGAGGCGATCACGTGGGCTCCCGCGTGCGCCGCCAGCTGCACGGCGAACCGGCCCACGCCACCGGACGCCCCGGTGACCAGTACCCGCTTGCCCGCCGCCAGCCCGGCCGCGCGCAGGGAGCGCAGCGCGGCCAGGCCGGCCACGGGCAACGCGGCCGCCACGGCCAGGTCGACCGGGTCGGGAACCGGGGCCAACGCTCCGACGTCGACCGCGGCGCGCTCGGCGAAGGCGCCGGAGGTCAGCGCCACCACCCGGGTGCCCACGGCCGGTCCGGTGCCGTCCTCCGCGGCGCGCACCACCACCCCGGCGGCGTCCGAACCGAGCACCGCCCCAGGCGGCACGCGTCCGGACCGGGCGTCGTTGAGGTCCCCGTGGTTCAGCGAGGCGTGGTGCACCTCCACCAGCACCTGACCGGCCCCGGCCACCGGCTCCGGCACCTCGGCCAGACGCACCGACTCGCTCGCCGACGGATCCACGATGAGAGCCCGAACGGACATGTCCCCTCCTCATTCACGGTCGCTGGGAGCCGTCCCCGAACGGTGCGAACTCCCCGCGCGGCGCCCCCTGAACAAGAAGAGACGATAGCGGATAGTTTTGTTGTAGACAATCTTCGACGGATCAAACGCTCGTCGGCGCACGCGCCCGGGAGGGGTCGGGGCCTCGAGGGTGGATCAGGGGTCAGGGGTGGAGGGGTTCGTCGGCGAGGTAGGGGGGTGCGGGGGTGTACTGGATCTCGCGGCGGACGGCGCGGGCGTGGTCCCGGCCGTGGAGCCGGCCGACGAGCCACAGGGAGCCGTCGATCCCGGCGGAGACCCCCTGGCAGGTGAGCAGGTCCGCGTCCACCACGTAGCGGGCGTCGCGCACGACGGTGACGTCGCCGCGCGCCTGGAGGGCGTCCTCGTAGGCCCAGTGGGTGGCCACGCACCGGCCGCGCGCCGGCCCGGCGGCGTGCAGCAGGAACGCGCCGGTGCACACGCCGACCACCCATTCGGCCTGGGCGGCGGTCCTGGCGATCCAGTCGGTGGTCCGCGGCTTGTGTGGTTCCACCTCGCGGGCTCCACGGCCGCCGGGCACCAGCAGCACGTCCAGCGGCGGGTGGTCGTCCAGGGTGTGGTCGGGCAGCACCCGCATGCCCTTGGCGCAGCGGACGGGACCGGGCCGTTCGGCGATCAGCACGGCGGTGTCGGCGCCGCCGCGGAGGATGGCCGAGGTGGTGAGGACCTCCCAGGGGCCGGCGAAGTCGAGTTCCTCCGCCTCGTCGAAGATCAGTAGTCCGTAGGTCGTCATGGCGCTGTCACTTCCTGTCGGCGTGGAAACGGTCCCGGTACTGGGAGGGCGTGATGCCGAGGTGGCGGTGGAACGTCCGGCGCATGGTCTCGGCGCTGCCGAGGCCGCAGCGGCGGGCGACCACGTCGACGGGCTCGTCCCCCTCGGCCAGCGCGCGTTGCGCCGCCTCCAGGCGCACCCGGGTGAGGTAGGCGCCGGGCGGCACGCCGAGTTCGGCGGTGAACCGGCGTTGCAGGTGGCGGGGGCTGAGCCCGGCGCACGCGGCGAGGTCCTCGATGCCGTGCCGGGCACCGGGGTCGGCGTGGATGGCCGCCACCACGGCGCGGATCGGGTCGGTGGAGGGCTGCTCGGCCCACAGCGCCTGGCTGAACTGCGACTGGCCCCCGGGACGGCGCAGGAAGAGCACCAGGTGGCGGGCGACGTCCAGCGCGACCTGGTGCCCCAGGTCCTCCGCCACCAGCGCGAGGGCCAGGTCCATGCCGGCGGTCACCCCGGCCGACGACCACACCCGCCCGTCCCTGATGAAGATCGGATCGGGGTCGACGGTGAGGTCGGGGTACTCCTCGGCGAGCCGCTCGGCGCGGGCCCAGTGCGTGGTGACCCGGCGTCCCCGCAGCAGCCCGGCCGCGGCCAGCAGGAACGCCCCGCTGCAGACCGAGGCGACCCGCCGGGCGCCGGCTCCCGCCGCCGCGATCCAGCCGGTCAGCTCCGGCTCCCGGCTGGCCTGGTAGACGCCGCCACCGCCGGCGACCACCAGGGTGTCGACGCCGCCGGGGTCCAGGGTGTCCACGCCGTGCCGGGCGTGCACCGGCAGTCCGCTGTCGGCGCCGACCGCCCCCGGGCGGCGCGCCACGATCTCACAGGTGTAGCCGCCCTCGCCCACGAGCGAGGAGGCGTGCTGGAACACCTCGTGGGGGCCGACGAGATCCAGGGACTGGAAACCGTCGAAGACCACGAGGACGACGCGGCGTTGGTTCACCCCTCCACCGTGCGGCGTCCGGCGAGATGGCGTCAACGACACGCGGCCCACAGATCGTGCCATGACGGGCGGTCACGGAACGGCGGGCGCTCGGGGGCTGGCCGGGCCGTCCCCTCGGAGGTTGACTGGGTGGGTGGACGGGTCGGCTGACGGCGGCTGACGGTCCGGGGCGGAGGCGCGGGCGGGGCGGTCGCCCGGAGGCGTCCCCGGCGCCACCGCCGCCGGGAGGGGGGATCGGTGGCGCGGAGGCTTCTCGCGGGGTTCGGCGATCGGCTGGAGCGGTGGTACGGCGCGGTCCTGGAAGCGGTGGTCGAGTGGGCGGACCGCCTCACCGAGGAGTACTCCAGGCGCGGATGGCGCTGGTTGGCGCTGGACGTGGCCGTGGCCGTGGGCGTTCCGCTGCTCGCCGTGGGCCTGGCGTACGGGGGAGCGTGGCTGAACGCCCACGGTCCCGGCTGGCCGAGCGAGTTCCTGGGCAACGTGGTGCTCTTCGTCGGCTTCGCCCTCGGGTTCTTCTCCTGCGTGCTCTACCTGCGGAGCGAGCGGTGGTTCTTCACGCAGTTCCTGGTGGGCGCGGTGAGCGGGCTCCTACTGGCCCTGGTGGTCAACGAGGTGGCCGGGACGGTGGCGCGGGACGTGATGCGCTCCCGGGGCCAGTCCACCACCTGCGAGGTGCTGGACGTGGAGGTGCAGGTCAGGACGAGCAACAGCTACGACAGCCAGGGGCGCGTCGTCTCCACCAGCACCACGACGTACTACGTGCACCGGTTGGACTGCGCGGCCGGGCGGCCGGACGAGATGACGCTCGGGGCTTCCTGGGGCGGTCCCGGGGACCGGATACGGGTGACCTACGACCCGCGCGGCCGGCTGGATCCACGGCCGACGGAGCTGGTGGAACAGGAGGGCGGCGGGCCGAACACGCTGGCGCGGGTGGCCTTCGCCTCGGCGGTCGCGCTGCGGCTCGGCTACGTCACCGTCGCCTTCGCCGGCCGCCGCCGGCGGCGCCGACAGCGGCGGCGGTGACCGCGGGCCCGGCGCGCTGTCTCCGCCGGTCCGGGCCGGGCCCGCGGTGTCAGAGGGCGACCGGGCTCGGCCCGCCGACCGGGGTGCGGGCGTGCGGCACCACCATCGGGGTGCCGGTCCGCGGGTCGGGCACGACGTCGCAGGCCAGTCCGAAGACCTCCAGGACGAGTTCCGGCGTCATCACCTCCGCCGGCGGCCCCTCGGCCACCACCCGCCCGGCGCGCATCACCACCAGGTGGGAGGCGAACCGGGCCGCCTGGTTCAGGTCGTGGAGCACCGCGACGATGGTGCGCCCCTCCCGGTGCAGCTCCGCGCAGAGCTCCAGCAGGTCGTACTGGTGCGCGATGTCCAGGTAGGTGGTCGGCTCGTCCAGCAGCAGCACCTCGGTCTGCTGCGCCAGCACCATGGCGATCCAGGCCCGCTGGCGCTGGCCACCGGACAGCTCGCCGGCCTGCGCCTCGGCGAGCTCGGTCAGGCCGGTGCGTTCCAGCGCGAAGGCGATGGCGGAGTCGTCCTCGGGAGACCACTGGCGCAGCAGCGAGTGGTGCGGGTAGCGGCCGCGCTGGACCAGCCCGCGCACGGTGATGCCGTCCGGGGCGACCGGGCTCTGCGGCAGCAGGGCGACCTGCCGGGCGGCCTCCCTGCCCCGGTAGGAGCGCAGGTCCTGGCCGTGCAGCAGGATCCGTCCGCCGTCCGGCCGCACCACCCGGGCGAGGGACTTCAGCAGCGTCGACTTGCCGCAGCCGTTCGGGCCGATGATGATCGTGAGCTCGCCGTGCGGGATGTCGAGGTCGAGATCCCGCACCACGGGGTCGCCGCCGTAGGAGATGGTCACCTCCCGCGCGCTGAGTCCCTTCCCGCGCGGCCCTGCTTCGGTGCTCACAGTGTCTTCCTTCTCCATTCCCGGATGAGCAGGTAGCCGAGGTACACGCCCCCGAGCGCCATCGTGTACACGCCCACCGGCAGGGTCCTGGGGGTGGGCAGCTGCTGCGCCGCCAGGTCGGCCAGCACCAGCAGCAGCGCGCCGACCAGCGCCGACAGCGTCAGGTGGGCGCCGGCCGCGCGGGTCAGCCGCCGGGCGATCTGCGGAGCGGTCAGCGCGATGTAGGCGATGGGGCCGGCCACGCTGACGGCCGCCGCGGAGAGCACGACGGACAGCACGACGGCGGCGACCCGGGTGTTCCTGGGCTCGGCGCCGAGGCCGCTGGCGAGTTCGTCGCCCATCTCGATGATGTCCAGGCGCCGGCCGATCAACCCGGCGGCGGGGACCACCAGCAGCAGGACCAGCCAGATCGTGGCGGCGTGGTCCCAGTCCCGGGCCTCCAGGCTGCCGTTGACGTAGGCGGTCAGCACGGTGGCCGCGTCGCGTTCCACCACGTAGACGACGTACTGGGTGAACGCGGCCGCGATCGCGGCGACGCCGATGCCGGCCACGATCAGCCGGCCCGGGCTGCGGAACCCGGTCCCGGTCGAGACGTACACCAGCAGCATGGCGAGCACGGCGCCGGCCAGGGCGCCGAGCGGCACCGGCAGCACGCCGGGCAGGAACAGCGCGGCCGCCGCGGCGCCCGCGCCGGCGCCGGCCGCCAGGCCGATCACGTCCGGGCTGCCCAGCGGGTTGCGGGTGACCGTCTGGAAGAGCGTGCCGGACAGGCCGAGCGCGGCGCCGGTGCCGATGGCGACGACGAGCCGCGGGCCGCGCAGCCGCTCGATCACGAACTCCTCCTTGCCCTCCGCGCCGCCGAGCAGCGCGGTCGGCAGTTCGGCGAGGGGGACGCCGAGCCGCCCCATGGAGAGGGTGGCCACCGCGGCCGCCAGCAGCAGCAGCGTGGTGGCCAGCGCGGCGAGCACGGACGCCCGGCGGACCGGCAGCGCCACCGCCCGTCCGAGGGTGAGCACGCCCGTACCGCGCCCGGCGCTCCTCGGCCGGACGGCCTCCGCCGCGGAGCCCGCGCCGGCCGCCGAGCCCGCGTCCTTCCCGGGAGCCGTGCCCCGCGCAGGGACGCCGCCGCCGGCGGGGGCGGCGGGGCGGGCCGTGGTCTGGTTCCCCGTCATGCGCTCCCCCTCATCCGGCGCACCGCGTACAGCAGCACCGGTGCTCCGATGAACGCGGTCACCACGCCCACCATCAGTTCCTGCGGACGCACCACCAGCCGGCCGACCACGTCCGCCAGGAGCAGCAGGGCGGGGCCGGCGATGGCCGAGAAGGCGATCTGGGCGCGGAAGTCGACGCCGACGAAGGCCCGCACGACGTGCGGGACGGCCAGGCCGACGAAGGCGATCGGGCCGACCGCCGCCGTCGCCGCGGCGCTCAGCAGCGTCGCCGCGACCAGCCCGCCCAGCCGGAGCACGACCGGGTTGGCGCCCAGCGACGTGGCCGACTCCTCGCCGAGGGCGAGGGTGTTGAGGCCGGGGGCCAGCAGCAGCGCGAGCAGCAGGCCGGCGGCGGCGAACGGCAGGACCGAGGTCAGGACGTCGAAGTCCCGGCCGCCGAGCGCCCCGACCACCCAGTAGCGGTAGCTGTCGAAGGCGTCCGGCAGGTTGAGCGTGACCGCCTGGATGTACGCCATCAGCACGGCGGAGACCACCGCGCCGGCGAGCACCAGCCGTACCACGCCGGCGTCCGAGCCGGAGCCGGCCGTGCCGATGGTGTACACCACGACTCCGGCGAGCAGGGACCCGAGCAGCGCCCACAGCACGGTGCCCGCCCCGCCGGACACCCCGAGGAAGGCCGAGGCCGTGACGATGGCGGCGGCGGCGCCCGCGTTGATCCCCAGCAGTCCGGGGTCGGCGAGCGGGTTGCGGGCGATGCCCTGCATCAGGGTCCCCGCGACGGCGAGGCAGAGCCCCGCGAGCACGCCGAGCGCCGTCCTGGGGTAGCGGCTCTCGACCACGGTCGCGGTGTAGGGGTCGGCCGTGCCGGACAGCACGTCCAGCACCTCGCCGAGCGAGGTGGCCTTGCTGCCGAACATGACGCTCGCGGCGAGCGCGAGCGCCAGCACGAGCAGCCCGGCGATCAGGGAGGACAACACCCGCCGGGCGGTGCCGGGGCGCGTGGCGCCGGCACCGCCCGGGCGGGCGTGCGTGTCACTGGTGGTCACTTGGGGGCGCCGCCGTGTCCGTCAGTCGCCGACCTTGGCGACGGCCTCGTCGATCAGCGGCAGGTAGCGGTCGATGACCCACGGGACGGTCAGCGGGTTGATGATCGAGGAGGCGGTGACGAACGGGGTGTCGTTGCTGGTCACCAGGGAGCCGCGCTGGACGGCGGGGATCGCGGCGTACAGCGGCTGGGCCTCGATCTCCGCGCGGGCGGCGTCGTCCATGTAGAACGTGAAGATCAGGTCGCTGTCGGCCAGCTTGTCGGCGTTCTCCAGGCCGATCAGCGCGGAGTCCGTGCCCTCGACCTCCTCGAAGGTGCTCACCACCGGGTCGACGGTGAGGCCGAGGGAGGAGACCATCTCCACCCGCTGCTCCTCCGGCAGGAACACCCCGAGGGTGCCGGGGCCGGTGTTGTAGATGTAGGAGAAGGTGAGGCCCTCGTACTCCGGGCGGGAGGCGGCGGCCTCGGCGAGCTGGTCCTCGATCTCGGAGATCAGCACCTCGGCCTGGTCGGGCTGGCCGAGCGCCTTGGCGATGATCTCGATCTGCTCGTCCCAGTTGGTGCTCCACGCCAGGTCCGGGTACGCGACGGTGGGCGCGATGTCGGACAGGACGTCGAACTGCTCCTGGGTGATCCCGGACCACGGGGCGAGGATCACGTCGGGTTCGAGCTCGATGATCGTGTCGTAGTCGATGTTCTCGGCCCCCTCGAACTGCGTCGGCAGCTCGTCGCCGGCCGCGGTGACCGCCTCGTGGATCCACGGCAGGTAGCCGGTCTCGTCGCTGCCCCACGGGTAGCTCTCGATGCCCACGGGCGTGTGGCCGAGCGCGATGGCGGTCTCCGCCGAGCCCTGCCCCAGCGTGACGACGCGTTCGGGCTGCTCCTCGATCACGGCCTCGCCGAGCGCGCTGTCGATGGTGACCGGGAACGCACCGTCACCGGCCGCCGCGGAAGGCTCCGCCGCCGGCTCCTCCTCGGCGGCGCAGCCGCTCAGGACGAGCGCGATCGCGGCGGCGGCCGCGGCGAAGGTGACGGAGTGACGACGCGGGCGTATGGCGGGGGACGACATGGGTGTTCCTCGGGTTTCTCAGTGCATAGGTAAGCCTAAGCTGACCATATCGCACCCGTTCGGCACCACCCCCCACCCCCACCCCCTGCCACCCACCCGGCTCCCCAGCCACCTGTCTCCGGCTCCGCGAGCGCCCGGGAACGCGGCGGCCCCCGGGGCACCGGGGTGCCCCGGGGGCCGGGTCGGCGTGCGGGAGGGTGGTCAGCCGCCGGGCGAGGACCGCTTCAGGGCGTCCTTGGTGCGGTCGACCAGGGACGCGAACGGGCCCACGGTCCACTGGGCGGCGGGGGATCCGGCCGCGGTGGGGTGCGGGTGGGTGGGGGCGATCCGCTCCACCGTGCGCAGCCGCGCGCCCATCTTGCCGCGCTGCGCCTCGTCGCACTCCTGGAGCACGGCGGGGAACTCCTCGCGCTCCTCCTGCTCGGCGTGGTCGATGACGGACCGCTCGAAGTCGACCAGCAGGGCGTCGAACTCCGGGCTGCTGACGTCCATATCCTCCAGTTGCGCGAGGACCTTGTTGGCCTCCTCCTCCTCGTGGTTGCGGGCGTCGACCTCCGCCTCCCCGGCCGCCTTCTTCGCGACCGGACGCAGCACCATCTCCTCCGCCGTCTCGTGCACCGCGAGCAGGGCCCTCAGCTCGTCGAACGCCTGCTGCTTGTGCTCGCCCTCCGCGCTCTTGACGTCGGTGAACAGGTCGCGGATGCGGGCATGCTGGGCGAGCAGGATGCCGATCACGTCGTCCTCGGGAAGCCGCGCGGCCTCCTCGCGTTCCGTCCTGGCGGTGCTCATGGCACGGCCCTCCGTCGTGTCGGGAAGTCACCTTCTCTCCCTGGAGCCGATGACCCTGCTCGCGCGAGGCAAACACCGGGAACCCGTCGCGGGCCGGTTCGGCGTCGCTCAGGCGGTCGCGGCGAGGTCGTCGAACATGGCCAGCAGGGCCCGCTCGTCCGCCGTCGGCACCGGCTGGCCGCCGCACAGCGGCTGCTCCGCCCACACGGTCTTGCCCTCCCGCATGTAGCGCGCGCCCCAGCTGCGGCTGAACTGGGCGACCAGGAACAGGCCGCGGCCGCCCTCCTCGGTCACCGCCGCCCGGCGGATTCGCGGCGAGGTGTTGCTGCGGTCGGAGACCTCGCAGATCAGGCCCTCGTCGCGGAGCAGGCGCAGCGAGATCGGCCCGCCGCCGCCGTAGCGGACGGCGTTGGTGACCAGCTCGCTGACCACCAGCTCGGTGCTGTACTCCAGGTCGGTCAGCTCCCACTCGGTGAGCTGCCGGGCGACGAGCGTGCGGGCCCGCCCCACCATCGAGGGCTCCGACGGGAACTCCCACTGCGCCACCTTGTCGGAGGGCATGGCGTGGGTGCGGGCCAGCAGCACGGCGACGTCGTCGCGCGGCCCCGTGGGCGGCAGCGTGCCGATCAGCGCCTCGCAGGCCGCCTCCAGCGAGGGATCGGCGCGGTCCGCCAGCCGCTGCAGCAGCAGGTGGACGCCCTGCTCCACGTCCAGGCGGTCGGGCCCGCTCTTGAGCAGGCCGTCGGTGTAGAGGGCGAGCACGCTGCCCTCGGGGAGGACGGTCTCGCCCGACTCGTAGGGGCACAGTCCGCCGAGGCCCAGCGGGGGGCCGGTGGGCAGCTCCAGCAGCCGCACCCGCCCGTCCGGGCCGACCAGCGCCGGCGGCGGGTGGCCGGCGCGCGAGGCGGTGCAGCGCCGCGACACCGGGTCGTAGACGGCGTACAGGCAGGTCGCGCCGGTCGCCGGGTCCTCGGCGTCCGCCGGGCCGCCGGGGGACCGGCTCACCAGGTCGTCGAGGTGGGCCAGGACCTCCTCCGGCGGCAGGTCGAGGTCGGCCAGGGTGCGCACGGCGGTGCGCAGCCGGCCCATGGTGGCCGCCGCCTGCAGGCCGTGGCCGGCGACGTCCCCGACCACCAGCGCCACGCGCATGCCGGACAGCGGGATCACGTCGAACCAGTCGCCGCCCACGCCGTCCTGGGCGCCGGCCGGGAGGTAGCGGTGGGCGACGTCCACCGCGGGCAGCCGTGGGGTCTCGTGCGGCAGCAGGCTGCGCTGGAGCGTGACCGAGGCGTCCCGCTCCCGGGTGAACCGCCGGGCGTTGTCCACGCACACGCCGGCCCGGGCGGCCAGTTCCCCGGCCAGGGCGAGGTCGTCCTGCTCGTAGGGGCGTGCCCGGCCCAGGCGGTAGAACCCGGCGACGCCCAGGACCGCGCCCCGGGCGGTGAGCGGCGCGGCCAGGTAGGAGTGGACCCCCTCGCCGAGCAGGTCGACCGGGTGTGCCGTCCCCACGGTCGGCGCGGCCCGGGCGGCGGTCGGCACCGTCTCCATCACCGGCGTGCCGCCGGTCAGGCAGCGTGCCTGCGGGGTTCCGGCGAGGTACCGGACCTGCGTGCCGATGCCGTCGACCCGCGGCGCCTCCGGGCCCCGCGCCGCCCTGGCCGCCACCCGCCGCAGCGGCGCCCCGGCGCCGACCGGTGCCCGCGGCGGTTCCTCGCCCCGGTACACCTGCTCCAGCAGGTCGACCACCATCACGTCGGCCAGCCGCGGGACGGCCACCTCGGCCAGTTCCTCGACGGTGCGCCGCATGTCCAGGGTGGTGCCGATGCGCACGCCGGCCTCGTTGAGCAGGGACAGCCGCTGCCGGGCCGCCACGGCGTAGCGGCCGACGCGCGGCTCCCCCACCATCAGCAGCCACTCCTCGGGGCCGCCGGCGGGCTGGGCCGGCGGCGGCTGCCCCGCCGCGGGCCGCGCCCGGATTCCGGAGGGCGGCTCCGCGGGCTCCGTCGGCGGTGCGGCCGGCTCCGCGGGTGGTGCGGCCGACTCCGCGCGGGCTGCCGGGCCCGCGGGGGGCGGGGGCGCCAGCAGGGGCACGACGGCGCCGTCCGGGGCCGTCGCCATCTGGGGCTGCCGAGCCGGCGGCGCCTGCGCGTCCGAGGCGGCGAGTGTGGTGCCGCCGCCCCCGCTGCGGTCCCGGAAGCTCACCTCCACGGCGGCGCCCTCGGCGTCCCCGTGGTGCAGCGGGCGGCGGCGGAGCACCGCCAGCCGTCCGCCGGAGAGCGGCACCTCGTGGAAGGTGGCGTGCTCCGCGGAGATCAGCTCGGTGGCGCTCTCCAGCAGCGCCATCCGCTCCGACGGCGCCAGGCGGGGGGCCGCCTCCCCTGCCTCGGTGAGCCGCCCGGAGGTGAGGTCGAGCACGGCGTGCTCCCCCCGGGCGCGGGCGCGCAGGAAGGCGTGGGTGAGGGCGCGTTCCCGTTCCGTGCTCAGCTCCAGCAGGCGCTGGCCGATCCGCTGGGTGGCCTCGCCGAGGACGACCGCCATCCGGGGCTCGGCCTGTTCGCGGGGGATGGAGAGGTTGACCGCGCCCTGGACGGTGCCGCCGACGGGATCCCGCACCGGGGAGGCCATGCAGGTCAGCGCCTGGAGGCTGTGCAGGAAGTGCTCCTCGCCGATCACCACGAAGGGCGCGCGGGTGCTCAGCACCATGGAGACGCTGCTGGTGCCCATGAACCGCTCGTCGCAGCTCGCCCCGGGCACCAGCGAGGCGGCGTCCATCATCTCCAGCGCCGCCGGGTCACCGCGCCGGTCCACGATGCGGGCCTGGGCGTCGGCCAGCACCACGGTGACCGGCATGCCGGCGAAGTGGCCGCACAGCTGCTCCAGGACGGGTGCCGCCGCCCGGATCAGCCGGGCGTCCGGATCCAGGTCGCCCTCGACGGGGAGCGCCACCCCCTCCTGGCTGATCCCGAGCTGCCGGGAGCGCTGCCAGGAGGCGAGGATCTCCGCGCGGACCTCGGCGTCGGACGGCTCGGCGCCACCGCCGGCGAGGCGGGTCCGGGCGCGCGCCAGCTCTTCGGTCAGGCTCCACGAGTCAGTCATCGCGGCCACGTCCTGTCCCTTGGGGTCGACTCCCACGGAGCCGCGGCCTGTGACCGTCAGTATAGGACGAAACGAACATGTGACACATATGCCAACATCTCCCCGCGGACCGTTCAGCCATCCCGGGCACCCCCTCCGACGCGGACCGACAGCCGGCGCACCGGCTCGGACCACGCCTCCGGATCGAGCCAGGGAAAGGTGTGCGCCCCGGGCACCTCGACGCACTCGCCGTCCGGTGCCAGGCCGGCGAGCCGCCGGGCCCAGCGCGCCGTGCCGATCACGTCGTCCCGGCCGTGGATGACGAGCACCGGCACCCGCAGCCGCGCCACGGCCTCCTCCAGCGCGTCGTCGAGGTGGGCGCGCGCCGTGTGCACCAGCCGACGGGGGCCCGCCCGACGCCACTCGGCACGGTGCACCCGGGTCAGCCCGGGCGGCTCCCGGCGGCCGTCCCACAGCCACCGCGCCAGCAGGCGCAGCGGCCCCCGGGCCGCCGGGTCCACGGTCGGGCTGGCCAGCACCACGGCGGCGACGTCCGTCCGGCCGATCGCGACCCGGGCGGCGACCTGGGTGCCGCTGGAGTGCCCGGCGAGCAGCACCGGCCCGAGGCGCTGGGCGGTCAGCCAGTCGGCCACGCAGCGGCCGAACTCCGGCACGGACAGCTCGTGCGGGGGATCCCCGCTGCCGCCGAACCCGGGCAGCTCGACGAGCGTGGCGCGGGTCCACCGCCCGAGGGCCAGCAGACCCGGCATCAGGTAGTCGGCCACGCCCATGCCCTGGACGAGGACGACCTCCGGGGTCGCCGGGCGCCGCCGGCCCACGCTGCGGGCGCGCATCCGGCCGAGCACGCCGTCGTGGTGGCTGGTGGTGACCTCGGCGGGGCCGGGCGGGTTCGGGCCGTTCACCCGGAATCCGGACGCACGGGCTCGAAGCGGGCCATCCGGGCCGGTTCGCCGTCGCCCGCCTGGTCGAGGAACTCGTCCAGCTCCGCCAGCGTGAGCGGGGACGGCGGCGGCAGGTGCCGCGGCTGGGCGGCCAGGGCGGGCCCGTACCGCAGCGTGCTGCCGATGTCCTCGGGGAAGGTCCGCTCGTCCACGCCGATGGTGCCGCCGGCCAGGCGGGCGCACCGGTCGGCCAGCCCGCGCCAGCGCGCCGCCGGCACCAGGCCGATCGAGCGCACCCCGTTGGAGAACAGGTTCACGTCGACGCGGTCGTACTGCTCGGCCCGGCACAGGTAGCGGGTGAGCGTGCGGTAGGACGGGCGGGTGGTGAACTGCAGCCAGAACGGCACGGCGCCCAGGCGCGCCGCCCAGTACGGCTCCCACTGGTTGTAGGTCTCCACCAGCAGCCGGTCCGCGGGCAGCCCGCGGCGCGCGTACCACCAGCGGTGCAGATCGGCGACCAGGGGGCTGAGGTGCTCGGGCTCGGCCACCCGGATCCGGCGGACGCGGAAGCCTCGCCGGGCGGCCAGCGCGGCGACGTCCGCGGTGAGCGTGTCGTCGTAGCCCCACTCGGCCTCCGGGTACCGCTCGTCGGTCGGCGGCGCCGGCCACCGGCGCAGCGGCGAGCCCTGGGCGGCGAGGTACCGCGCCACGGGGTCGCCCCCCGCCGCGTACTCCTGCGGGGACATCCCGCCGAGCGCCCCGAACTGGAACCGCTGCCGGTCGCCGAGGCGGGTCGTCGGCCAGGTCAGGGTGCAGTCGACGACGAAGATCGTCGCGCCCGGGGCCAGCCGCTGCTCCAGGAAGCGGGTGAGCGTCCGGCCCAGCCGCAACCGCTTGAAGCGGTAGTACAGGAAGCGCACCAGCATCGCCCGGTCCTGGTTGGGATCGTGCATGTGGCACAGCGCCAGTTCCGGGTTGGCCTCGACCAGGTGCTCGCCCAGCGCCCGGCCGGCCCGCAGCGCCACGTCCGGCCGGTCCGGGTCCACCCGGGCGCGCACCGGCACCAGGAACGTCTGCGGCAGCACCGGGGCGCGCAGCGCCGCGGCCAGGTGGACGGCGGCGCCGCTGACCGAGCCCACGAACGCGGCCGGATACGGGCCCGGGCCGTAGCGGTCGGCCGTCCAGGCGGCGAGGTCCTCCCCGCGCAGCCCGCTCACCCGGGAGGGCGGCGAGGCCTGCAGGGAGGCCGTGCCGACGAAGGCGCCGCGCCGGACCGGGGCGGGCAGCCGCGAGGCGAGGCCGGCGAGCGCGGCGGAACCGGGCGCCAGGCCGAGCGCGCCGGCCGGGCGGTCCCGCAGGGCGCGGCTGGTCACCCGCACCGCCGCGGCCGAGGAATCGAAGTCGCACAGCAGTCGGGCGGTGCGCGGATGGTGTCGCAAGCGGAGCTCCCCGAGGTCGGTGTAGTCGGTCAGGCACGCTGGGCGATCTGGTACCGCGCGCCGAGGTCCGGCTCGTCGGCGCGGGCGAGCTCCTGCACGACGCGGTAGCGCGTGAGCAGGTCGCCGAGCACCTCCCTGGTGCGCTCCTTCGGCATGTCGGCGGTGCGCGCCACCTCGTCGAGGTGGACGGCGCCGCCGCCGGCCGACTCTGCCTCGGCCACGGCCTGGAACACCCGCTGGTGCTCCGGCGGCATCTCCGGCTGCGAGCCGCGGCCGGCCAGGTCCCCGGGGCCGGTCGGCACCCCGGTGGTCCTCCGGGGTTCCTGGGCGGCCGGGCCGGGCGGGGGTGTCGGACGCGTCTGGGCGTGCTGCTTGCCGCGCTCCCGGGCCCGCAGCCGTTCCTCGTGGCTGGCGGCCTCGTCGCCGCGCAGGTGGTGCCGCTGCTTGGAGGCGCCCGTGGTGGTGCCGGCCTCGCTGGGCGCGTGTCCGGTGGCCCGGGCGCCGCGCGCCGCCTGGCGGCGCTGTTCCTCGTCGCCTTCCATCTTCTTCCGAACCATGGCGGCTTCCTTCCGGTGTCGACTCCCTGCCCGGCTTCCCCCGATGGGGAGGCTGATGCGTCCGCCGGGCGAGTCACGACGGGCGGCCTCCGCCGTCGGAGCGGCGGGCGGGTCGGATTGGCGGGCGTCCCCGCGGGCAGACGCGCGGCGACGAACACGGCACGAGAGCCCGACCGGAGCGAGCGGAGGCGAGGCGCGATGCAGATCGACCCCACCCCACCGAACCCGATCAGCGACGCCTGGAACACCGTGGCCAGCTACGGCTCCTACGAGGAGGCGCAGACCGCGGTCGACCGGCTCGCCGACGAGCGGTTCCCGGTGGAGCACCTGGACATCATCGGTTCCGACCTGCGCCTGGTGGAGCGGGTCACCGGCCGGCTCACCAAGGGCCGGGCGGCCGCCGTGGGCGCCGGCGGCGGCGCCTGGTTCGGGCTGTTCATCGGCCTGCTGGTGGGGCTGTTCACCACCGGCGCCGCCTGGCTGGGGCTGGTCCTCGGCGGTGTGCTGATCGGCGCGCTGTGGGGCGCGGTGTTCGGTTTCGTCGGCCACGCCGCGACCGGCGGCCGGCGGGACTTCTCCTCCGTGCAGTCGCTGGCCGCCGCCCGCTACGACGTCATCGCGCGCGGCGGCCGGGCCGAGGAGGCCCGGGGCGTGCTCCAGCGCGCCGGTCTGACCGGCGCCGGGTAGCCCGCCGGCCGGCCTCCCGGAAGGCGGGGCGGGCGAGCGGGGCGGGCGACCTCGGCGGTCAGCGGCGAAGGTCGCGCAGGGCCGAGCGGGCGGCGTTGTAGCCGCACATGCCGTGCACCCCGGCGCCGGGCGGGGTGGCGGCCGAGCACAGGTAGACCCCGGGGACGCCGGTGCGGTAGGGGTCGAGCGCCACCCGGGGCCGCAGCGCGAGCTGGAGCGGGGTGTTGGCCCCGGTCAGGATGTCGCCGCCGAGGTAGTTCGGGTTGTGCGCGGCCATCTCGGTGGTGCTGCGGACCGCCGTGGCGACGATCCGCTCCCGGAAGCCGGGGGCGAAGCGCTCCACCTGGTTCAGGATGGCCTCGGTGGCGTCGCCGGTGTAGCCGTGCGGGACGTGCGCGTAGGCGTAGACCGGGTGGAGGTCGCCGCGGGAGCGCCCCGGGTCGGCGAGGTACTGCTGGGAGAGCAGCACGAACGGCCGCTCCGGCATCCGCCCCCGGTTGATCTCCCGCTCGGTGTGCACCACCTCCTCCAGGGGGCCGCCGAGGTGCACGGTGCCCGCCCGGCGGCAGTCCTCGTTGGTCCACGGCACGCCGCCCTCCACGGCGAGGTCGAGCTTGAACGCGCCGGGGCCGTGCCGCCAGCTCCGGTAGGCGCGGCGCACCCGCGCGGGCATGCGGTCCCCGCAGATGTCGGCCGCGGCGGCCGGGGCGACGTCCAGCAGGACGGTCCGCGCCGGTGGGAGCTGGTCCAGCGAGGTGACCCGGACGCCCGTCTCGATCGTGCCGCCGAGCTCCGTCAGGCAGGCGGCCAGGGCGTCGGTGATGGTGCGGGAGCCGCCGCGGGCGACCGGCCAGCCGTGGCTGTGCCCGGCCGCCACGAACATCAGCCCCATGGCCGCCGTGGTGGGGCTGGTCAGCGGGTGGAAGGCGTGCGCCGCGGTCCCGGCGAACAGGGCGCGGGCCGCCGGCCCGGTCCAGCGGCGGGCGACGGCGGTGGCCGGCTGGAGGGCGCGCGGGCCGAACCGGGCGAGGTGGACCGGGTGCGCCGGCAGGTGCGTCACCGGCCGCAGCAGGTCCTCCACCAGGGCGTCGAACCCCGTGGCCAGCGGGGCGAACAGGCGGCGCCAGGCCGGTCCGTCGGCGCCGAGCCGGGCGGCGGTCTCCGCGACGGAGCGCAGCATCACGCCGGCCCGGCCGTCGTCCAGCGGGTGCGCCAGTTCCACCTCGGGCCACAGCCAGGTCACGCCGTGCCGCTCCAGCCCGAGGGAGCGCAGGAACGGCGAGGCGGCGCCCATGGGGTGGACCGCCGAGCAGTGGTCGTGCAGCAGCCCGGGCAGGGTGAGCTCGCCGCTGCGGGTGCCGCCGCCGATCTCGTCGGCGGCCTCCAGGACGGTCACCGCGAGGCCCGCCCGGGCCAGGGCGACGGCGCCGGCCAGCCCGTTGGGGCCGGCCCCGACCACGACCGCGTCGGTCATCGGCGGCCCACCTCCCCGGTGGCGGAGAAGCCCTCGGCGTCCACTGGTCCCCCTTCGCTGCGCCCGACCGCCGCGTCCACGGCGCGCGCCACGCTACCGCGGCGGCCCCGCGGCGCCCCCGCGGGGGCCGGGCGCCGGCGGCGGCCCGTGTCGTGGTCGTGATCCGACCGGGTATTGACGTGGCCTGGATCACGCGCATACGTTGAGGACACCTGAAGGTAACGCGCGTTACTAAAGCGCGTAACCGTTCGTTTCCGGGTATCCCGGCCGTCTCGGAGGATGGAAAGTGGCCACCAACAGGGCGCCTCGCGTGACCATGAGCGACGTCGCCCGCCATGCCGGCGTCTCCCGGACCACGGTCTCGTTCGTTCTCAACGACCGCGCCGACGCCAACATCTCCGAGGAGACCCGCCGGCGCATCTGGGCCTCGATCGAGTCGCTGGGCTACCGCCCCAACGCCGGCGCCCGCGCCCTGGCCGCGAAGCGGAGCGACTGCTACGGGCTGATCAGCGAGATCGCCACGGCGCCGTTCGCGGTCGACGTGATCAAGGGCGCCCAGGACCGGGCCTGGGCCGACCGCAAGTTCCTGCTGATCGCCGCCACCGAGGGCGACCCGGCGATGGAGGCCGCCGCGCTGGACAAGCTGCTCCAGCAGCGGGTCGAGGGCGTGCTGTACGCCACCACCTGGCACCGCCCGGTCACCCTGCCGCCGGCCGCGCGGGAGGTGCCGACCGTCCTGGTGCACTGCTTCGACGCCGACGGGGTCATGCCCTCGGTGGTGCCGGACGAGGTGATGGGCGGGTACCGGGCGACCCGGCGGCTGCTCGACGCCGGCCACGAGCGGATCGGGCTGATCAACCTGGACCCGCGGATCCCGGCCGCCGTCGGCCGCCGGGCGGGGTACGAGCGGGCCCTGCGGGAGGCCGGCGTCCCGGTCGCCGAGGACCTCGTGCTGTGCGGCCACGCCACCGCCGACGGCGGCTACGCGGCGGCCTGCGAACTGCTGGACCGCGCGGAGCGACCGACCGCGCTGTTCTGCGCCAATGATCGGATGGCGATGGGCGCCTACGACGCCATCAAGGAACGGGGGCTCACCATCCCCGAGGACGTCGCCGTCATCGGCTTCGACAACCAGGAGCTGATCTCCGCCTACCTGCGGCCGGGTCTGACCACGGTCGCGCTCCCCTTCGAGGCCATGGGCATCAAGGGGGTCGACATGCTCGCCGCTCTCACAGCGGGACAGCCGCTCGGCACCACGCCGGTGACGATCGACTGCCCGCTGATCGAACGCTCGTCGGTCTGACCGCGAATCAGGCCGTCGAGGAATCTCTCACCTTCCGATCTCCATCATCAGCGTTGATGAGAGGACACCATTATGGCACCCTCCCTGTTCGGCCGGCGACGCAGAGTCGCCGCGGCGGTACCGCTCGCCGTGGCGCTGCTGCTGACCGGTTGCAGCGGCGCCGCGTCCAGCGGCGCCGCGGACGCCTCCGGCGACCAGCTGCTGACCATCCCGCGTGAGGACATGGGGACCTTCACGCGGAACTTCAACCCGTTCTCCCCGAACGTCGCCCCGATGACGCAGCAGGCGATCTACGAGCCGATGTTCGTGTACAACCCGGCCGACGGCAGCACCACGCCGTGGCTGGCCACCGAGTGGACGACCGCCGAGGACGGGCTGAGCGTCACCTTCACCCTGCGCTCCGGCGTCCGCTGGTCCGACGGCGAGCCGTTCACCGCGGAGGACGTCGCCTTCACCTTCCCGCTGCAGAAGGAGCTGCTCGGCGGGTACGAGTACCTGGAGTCGGTCGAGGCCACCGACGAGCGCACCGTCACCTTCACCCTCAACCGGCCCTTCTCGCCCGCCCTCTTCGAGCTGGGCAAGCAGGTCATCATCCCCCGGCACGTCTGGGAGGACGTCGCCGACCCGGCCAAGGACACCAACCCGGAGCCGGTCGGCACCGGCCCGTACACCGAGGTCGCCAACTTCCAGAGCCAGTCGTTCGAGCTCATGCCGAACCCGAACTACTGGCAGCCGGAGAAGCAGCGGATCGCGGGCATCCGCATGCTCGCCTTCGCCGGCAACACCGGAGCCAACCTGGCCGCCACCAACGGCGAGGTGGACTGGGCCCCGCAGTTCATCCCGAACATCCAGGAGAGCTACGTCGCCCACGACCCCGAGCACCGCCACTACTGGTTCCCGCCCACCGGCGCGATGATCAACTGGCACATGAACACCACGAAGGCGCCGTTCGACGACCCCGCGGTGCGCAAGGCGCTCAGCCAGGCGATCGACCGCGAGACCATCGTGGAGGTCGGCATGAACGGGTACACCGAGCCCGCCGACTGCACCGGTCTGTCCGGCGGCTACGAGCTGTGGCGCGACCAGTCCCTGGTGGACTCCTGCGACTGGACCACCTTCGACGCCGAGGCCGCCGGGAAGGCGCTCGACGAGGCCGGCTACCCCATGGGGCCGGACGGGACGCGCACCATGCCGAACGGCGAGCCGTTCGCCTTCGACATCTCGGTGGGCTCGTCCTCCTCCGACTGGCTGTCCGTCGCCAACATCATCTCCCAGAACCTCGCCGAGATCGGGGTGACCGCGAACGTCGACTCCCCGGACTGGCCGGCGGTCTCCGCCGACTACGAGAACGGCACCTTCGACACCGGCATCGTCTGGAGCGGCAACGGCCCGACGCCGTACGAGTTCTACCGGGACTCCATGGGAACCGAGCGGGTCAAGCCGGTCGGCGAACGGGCCCTGGAGAACTACCACCGCTACGGCACCGAGGAGGCGGACCGGCTGCTCGCCCAGTTCGCCGCCACCTCCGACGAGGCGGAGCAGCGGGCGGTGGTGAACGACCTCCAGGCGCTGTTCGCCGAGCACGCCCCGGTGGTGCCGCTCTTCCCCGGCCCGGAGTGGGGCGCCTACACCGACGTGCGGTTCACCGGCTGGCCGACCGCGGAGAACCCCTACGCCACGCTCTCGGCCCGCGCCTCCACCACGGTGCTGGTGCTGACCAGCCTCACGCCCGTCACCGGCTGACGGTCCCGGAGACTTCGGCGGCCCGGCGCCCGTCCCGCCCGAGCGCGGCGGGTCCTCCCCCGGCGGGGCCGGGCCGCCGTCACCCCCGTCACCCCTCCCCTCTCGCCCCGCGGACGCTCCGCCCCGGCGCCGGCGCCCCGCGCCGTGTGCCGCCGGGACGGTGGCGGCGCCGCCCCACCGCAACGAAAGAGGGACCCAGTGCGCTTCATCCTGCGAAATCTGGGCTTCTACCTGATCGCCTTCTGGACCTCCATCACCCTGAACTTCCTGCTGCCCCGCTTCATGCCGGGCGACCCGGTCTCCCGCATGTTCTCGCAGGCGCAGGACCAGATGCGCCCGGAGCAGATGGACGAGCTCCGCCGGCTCTTCGGGCTGGACGACCGGCCGCTGTGGGAGCAGTACCTGTCCTACGTCGGCAACGTCTTCACCGGCGAGATGGGCACCTCCATCTCGCGCTTCCCGACGCCCGTCTCGGAGGTGATCGGGTCCCAGATCGGCTGGACGCTGCTGCTCGGCGCCACCGCGCTGCTGATCGCCGTGGTCGTCGGCAACCTGCTGGGCGTGCTCGCCGCGTGGCGCCGGGGCGGACCGCTGGACTCCGCGCTCCCGCCGCTGCTGGTGTTCGTCGGCTCCTTCCCCTACTTCTGGCTGGCCATGGGGGCGCTGTACCTGTTCGGTGTGACGCTCGGCTGGTTCCCGCTGCGGCACGCCTTCGACGTCGGGCTCACCCCGGAGTTCTCCTGGCCGTTCCTGTCCAACGTCGCCTCCCATCTGGTGCTGCCCGCGCTGACGATCGTCCTGGTCACCATCGGCGGCTGGATGCTCGGCATGCGCAACACCATGATCGCCACGGTGGCGGAGGACTACATCACCATGGCGGAGGCCAAGGGGTTGCGGCCGGGCCGGATCATGTTCCGCTACGCCGCCCGCAACGCCCTGCTGCCCTCGGTCACCAACTTCGGCATGGCGCTGGGGTTCGTGGTCGGCGGCGCGCTGCTGACCGAGGTGGTCTTCGCCTATCCCGGCGTCGGCTACCAGCTGCTCGACGCCGTCCAGGGCCTGGACTACCCGCTGATGCAGGGGATCTTCCTGACCATCACGGCGGCCGTGCTGGTGGCCAACTTCGTCGTCGACATCATCTACGTCCGCCTCGACCCGCGCGTGCGGGCCCGCTGAGCGGGAGGAGACACGCATGCCCGTCATCGACTCCGGCGCGGAGCCCGGCGCCGGCTCCACCGCGTCCGGGACGCCCCCGGCGCCCGGCCGGCCGGCGCGGGGCGCCCCCGGCGCCGCGCCGACCGCCGGACCGGCCGCGCGACGCGCCCGGCCCGGGCTGCTGCGCGCCCTGCTGTCCAGCCGCAAGGCACTGTTCGGCGGGGTGGTGCTGGTGCTGTTCGCGGCCGTCGCCCTGCTCGCCCCCGTCCTCTCCCCCGCCGACCCGGCGCTGATCACCGGCCTGGCGGCGCAGCCGCCGTCCGCGGAGCACCCGCTGGGCACCACGGCCAAGGGGCAGGACGTGCTCGGCCTGACGCTGTGGGGCGCGCGCAGCTCGCTGCTGGTCGGCTTCACCGTGGGCATCGCGGCCACCGCGCTGGCCATCGTGGTGGGCATGGCCGCGGCCTACTTCGGCAGGGTGGTGGACGACCTGCTCTCCCTGGTGGTGAACGTCTTCCTGCTGCTGCCCGGCCTGCCGCTGCTGGTCATCCTGGCCGCCTTCCTGCCCGCCGGCACCGGGACGGTGATCGCCGTGCTGGTGATCACCGGCTGGGCCGGCTCGGCGCGGGTCCTGCGGGCGCAGGCGCTGTCCATCCGCGGCAAGGACTTCGTGGCCGCCGCCGTGGTGACCGGGGAGCGTCCCGCCCGGATCATGTTCCGGGAGATCCTGCCCAACATGGCGTCGGTGGTGATGACCACCTTCCTCGGCTGCGTGATCTTCGGCATCGGCGCGCAGGCCGGCCTGGAGTTCCTCGGGCTGGGTGACGCCAGCGTGGTCAGCTGGGGCACCAACCTGTACTGGGCGAGCAACGACGGCGCCCTGATGACCGGCTCCTGGTGGGCGTTCGTTCCCTCGGGGCTGTGCATCGCGCTGGTCGCCTTCGCGCTGGCGATGGTCAACTACGCGGTCGACGAGATCACCAACCCCCGGCTGCGCGGCGGCCGCGCCGGGCGCCGCGCCGCGGCCGTCGGGGCGACCCCCGTGGCGCCCGCGCACACCACCGAGCGGGAGGGCTGATCCGTGGCCGAGGAAACCCCACAGCCCGTGCTGGAGGTCCGCGACCTGCGCGTGGAGTACCGCGGCGGCGCCCGCTCGGTGGTCGGCGCGGACGGCGTGTCGTTCACCATCGGCGCCGGCGAGGTGTTCGGGTTGGCCGGCGAGTCCGGCTGCGGCAAGTCCACCGTCGCGAACGCGGTCATGCGGCTGCTGAAGCCGCCGGCCGTCATCTCCGCCGGCGGCGTCCGGTTCCGCGGCCGGGACGTGCTCGCCATGTCCGACCGGGAGCTGCGCGCCTTCCGCTGGCGGGAGGTCGCCATGGTGTTCCAGTCCGCGATGAACTCGCTCAACCCGGTGCTGACCATCGGCGAGCAGATCGTCGACATCTTCACCACCCACGAGCGGACGCCGAAGCGGGCGGCCCGGGAGCGCGCCGCCGAGTTGCTGCGGCTGGTCGGCATCGCCCCGGACCGGCTGCGGGCCTACCCGCACCAGCTGTCCGGGGGCATGCGCCAGCGCGTCGTCATCGCGATGGCCGTGGCGCTGCGGCCGTCACTGCTGATCATGGACGAGCCGACCACCGCGCTGGACGTGGTGGTGCAGCAGGAGATCATGGCGCAGATCCGCGACCTGCAGGGCCAACTCGGCTTCTCCATCCTCTTCATCACCCACGACATGTCGCTGATGGTCGAGCTGTCGGACCGGATGGGCGTGATGTACGGCGGGCGCCTGGTCGAGCTGGCCGGCGCGAAGGAGATCTTCGCCGAGCCGTTGCACCCCTACACCGAGTCGCTGATGAACGCCTTCCCGCCGCTCACCGGGCCGCGGGTGGAGCTCACCGGGCTCGCCGACGCCGACCGCGTCGTGGACGGGGTGGTGGTCGGCTGCGGCTTCCACGCCCGCTGCCCCGAGGACCGCTCCAACTGCTCGACCAACATCCCGGACCTGCGCGAGGTCGCCCCCGGGCGCTGGGTCGCCCGGGTCCCCGCCTCCGAAGGAGCAGCGCGATGAGCCCGACCACGGCCGCGAGCGCCACCCGCCCCGGCGACCGGGCCGACCAACCCCTGCTCAGCGTGCGCGGGCTGACCAAGGACTTCCCCGTGGGCGGGCTCCTCTCCCGCCGCCGGGTGCGCGCGCTCAACTCCGTCGACCTGGACATCCCGCGCGGCCGGATCGTGGCGCTGGTCGGCGAGTCCGGCAGCGGCAAGTCCACCATCGCCCGCTGCCTGATCCGGCTGGAGCGGCCCACCGCCGGCCGGATCCTGCTGGACGGCGAGGACGTGACGCATGGCCGGCGCCGGCGGGACTGGCACGCCTACCGCGGCCGGGTGCAGATGGTCTTCCAGGACCCGTTCGGCTCGCTCAACCCGGTGCACCGGGTCGAGCACTTCCTCACCCGCGCCCTGCTGGTGCACGACCGCGCCCACGGCCGGGAGCGACTGCGGCACCGGCTCGGCGAGCTGATGAGCACCGTGGGCCTGGCCGAGGAGATGCTCCAGTCCTACCCGCACGAGCTGTCCGGCGGGCAGCGGCAGCGGGTCGCCATCGCCCGCGCGCTGGCGGTGGATCCGCAGGTCATCCTGGCCGACGAGCCGACCTCCATGCTGGACGTTTCGGTGCGGATCGGCATCCTGAACCTGATGCGCCGGCTGCGCGACGAGCGCGGCATCTCCATGCTGTACATCACCCACGACCTGGCCTCGGCCCGGTACGTGGCCGACACCACGATGGTGATGTTCGCCGGCGAGCTGGTCGAGGGCGGCGACTCGCTCGCCCTGATGGCGCGGCCCGCGCACCCCTACACCCGGCTGCTGCTGTCCGCCGTGCCCGACCCGGAACGGGCCGGCGGCTACGACCCGGTCGAACGCGCCCGGCTGCGCGCCGCCGTGCTCTCCGCCACCAGCTGCCCCTACCAGGGGGACCCCGGCCGGCCGTGCAGCCGCACCGAGCCGGTGCGGCACCTGGTCGGCGAGGACGACGGCCAGCCGCACTGGGTGCGCTGCCACCTGTACGCCCCGGCCGTGCCCACGGCCCCCCATGCCCTCAGTGCCGGCCCCGACGCCGTGGCCGACTGACCACGCGGCACCCGACCGCGTGGCCCACCGACCACGTGGCCCAGCCACCACGCGGCCTCGAGAAGGCGAGAACAGCTCACCGATGACTGGCGACCTCACGCTGCCCCGCGCGACCGGAGCGGCCCGGGAGGACCTGGCCACCCGCGCCGAACGCGACCCGCAGCGCCCGCGCTTCCACTTCGTCTCCCCCGCCGGCTGGCTGAACGACCCCAACGGGCTCAGCCACTGGAAGGGCGTCTACCACCTCTTCTACCAGTACAACCCGTACGGCCCGGTGCACCACCGGATCCACTGGGGCCACGCCACCAGCACCGACCTGGTCACCTGGACCGACGAGCCGGTGGCCCTGGTGCCGAGCGAGGGCCCCGACGTCGACGGCTGCTGGTCGGGCGTGCTGGTGGACGACGGCGGAGTGCCGACGCTGGTCTACTCCGGGCGGCACGGGGAACGGGAGCTGCCCTGCGTGGCCACCGGCAGCCCCGACCTGCGCAGCTGGGAGAAGCACCCGGGCAACCCGGTCGTCGCCGCGCCCCCGGAGGGCGTGGAGGTCACGGCGTTCCGCGACCACTGCGTCTGGCGGGAGGGCGGCACCTGGCGGCAGCTCGTCGGCTCCGGCGTGCGCGGGGTGGGCGGGGCGGCGTTCCTGTACGAGTCGGCGGACCTGCGCTCCTGGCGGTACGTCGGGCCGCTGCTCACCGGCGACGCCGGCCGGGGCGGGCCGGGCGACCTGGACTGGACCGGCACCATGTGGGAGTGCGTGGACCTCTTCCGGCTCCCGGCGCCGGCCGACCCGGCCCACGCCGCCGACGGCACCCCGGCCGGGAGCGCCACCGCCGAGGGCACCGACGTGCTGGTGTTCTCCGCCTGGGACGAGGGCGTCACCCACCACCCGCTGTACTGGACCGGCCGCTACGCGGGCGACACCTTCACGCCCACCGCCCTGCACCGCCTGGACTACGGCCAGCGCTACTTCTACGCCCCGCAGTCCACCCGCGACGCCCACGGCCGCCGGGTGATGTTCGGCTGGCTCCAGGAGGGGCGCGGCGAGGCGGCCACCGCCGAGGCCGGCTGGTGCGGGGTGATGTCGCTGCCCCGGCTGGTCACCATGGGCACCGACGGCCGGCTGGCGCAGCGCCCGGTGCCGGAGGTGGACCGGCTGCGCCGCGAGCACGCCGCGGCCGGCCCGCTCACCCTCGGCGGCGGCGAACACGCGCCCCTGGACGACGTGCGGGGCGACCAGCTCGACCTGGTGACGACGCTCCGTCTGGAGCCGGGCGCCACCGCGCGCCTGACGGTGCGCGCGACCCCGGACGGCGCCGAGCGCACCGTCGTCGAGATCGAGCGCCGCGCCGACGGCACGCCCGGCGCGGACGGCGGCACGCTGCGGCTGCGCCGCGAGCACAGCAGCCTCGACCCGACCGTGGACACCGATCCCCGGCACGGTCCCGTCCCGATCGGCGCCGACGGCGTCGTCGAGCTGCGGGTGCTCGTCGACCACTCGGCGCTGGAGATCTTCGCGGGCGGGCGCGCCCTGGCCGCCCGCGTCTACCCCACCCGGGCCGACGCCCTCGGCGTCGGCCTGACCGCCACCGGCACCCTCCGGGTGGAGCGGTTCGACGCCTGGCGGATGGCCGACGTCTGGACCGGCGCCCCGCGCCCGCTGTGGCCCTGACGGCCCACCACGCCCGCACGGCGGGCCCGGGAACACGCCCCGGGCCCGCCCCACCCAAGCCCTCTCGCAGCACGTCCCCGGCAGTCTCGAGGAGGAGACATGTCCCCACGGAACAGACCGTCGGCCCTGTCCAGGCGCGGCTTCGTGCTCTCGACCGGCCTCACCCTGCTCGGCTCCGCGTTGCCCGCCGCCACGGCCGCCGCCGCGCCGGCGGGTGCGGACGGCGCCCCCGCCCTGCCCCTCGCCGCCACCGACCCCACCGCCATCCCCGACCCGATCGGCGTCACCGGCAGCTGGACCCGGACCGCCGACGCCGGCCAGCGCGTGGTGACGGCCTTCGAATCCAACGCGGTCGCCGTGTCCGAGCAGCGGGTCGCCGCGAACGCCGTCCTCGGCGCCATGGTGACCGTCCACGCCGACACCCCGTTCGCCGTCGGCTCGCTGGTCGTCCGCGCCGCCGTCGACGGCTCCTCGGGCTACGCCGCCGGCATCGACCCCAACCTGGGCCGGGTCCGGCTGTTCGACCTGGCCACCGGCCAGGACCTGGTGCCGCCCGCGGCCTTCGCCAGCCAGCCGGGCACCGCCTACCACCTCGAAGTCGCCCTCGACGGCCCCGCCCTGCGGGTCTCGGTGAACGGCACGACGCTGCTGACGGCCAACGACGACCGCTACCAGCACGGCGTGGTGGCCCTGCACGCCTACAACGGCACCGTCACCTTCGGACCGCCGGCGCTGCGCACGATCACCACCAACCTCACCGGATGGAGCACCAGCGGCGGCACCTGGACGGCCACCGGCACCGGCTGGCGGGCCGCCGCCCTGGCGGACACCAACGTCCGCGCCGTCGCCGGCACCCGCGCCCACGACGTCTCGCTCCGCGCCGACGTGCTGGTGCACGACCCCTTCGCGGTGGCCACCCTCCTGCTGCGGACCAACCCCGCCGGCACCACCGGGTACGCCCTGGAGGTCGACCCCAACCTGGACCGGCTGCGGCTGTACCGGATCGACGGCAACGTCACCCTCGGCACCCACAGCACCCCGATCGCCACCGGCACGGTGTACCGGGTCCGCGTCGAGGCCGAGCGCGGCGAACTGCGGGTGCACTGGCAGACCGACTTCATCCGCCCCGACGGCCACGCCCCGGCGATCACCGCCACCGACACCGCCCACGCCTCCGGCCACCTGGGGGTGCAGGTCTACAACGGCTCGGCGTCCTTCGAGGAGATCACCGCCTCGGACGTGGTGACCGACCTCCAGGGCTGGCGGACGGCCTCCGGCGCGTGGTTCCCCGACCTGCGCGGCATCCGCTCCGACGGCACCGTCGCCGCGCTGCGCACCGCGCCCTTCCCCGGCGGTGACGCGCTGCTCGGCGCGGACGTCACCCTGGGCGGATCCCGCCCGGCCGCCTCGGCCGGCCTGGTCTTCCGCGCCGCGCCGGACGGGTCGGGCGGCTACGAGGCCCGCCTGGACTTCGCCACCAACACAATGGCGCTGGTCGACCGCGCCACCGGCGCCCGGCTCGCGACGGCCGCGCCCCCGGTGCGCCAGATCCGCCCGGGCGTCCCGTACCGGGTGGAGGTCCGCGCGCAGGGCACGACGGTCGAGGTGCACCTGGACGGGGTGTCCACCCTGCGCGCCGCGGTGACCGGAACCGGGGGGTCCCGGGCCGGCCTGGCCGCCGGCCCCGGCGTCGCCTGCTTCCAGAACGTTCGGGTGCGAAGACCGGGCGAGTACCGCACGGAGACCTACCGTCCCTGGTACCACCACACCCAGCTCGCCGGCCACGCCAGCGACCCGAACGGGCTGGTGTACCACGAGGGCGAGTACCACCTGTTCCACCAGGACCAGGGGCGCTGGGCGCACGCGGTCAGCACCGACCTGGTGCACTGGCGGGAACTGCCGGTCGCGCTGCCGTTCTCCCGGTTCGGCCACGCCTGGTCCGGCTCGGCCGTGGTCGACGCGCACGACGTGAGCGGACTGTTCGGCGGCGGCTCGGGCCTGGTCGCCTTCTACACCAGCTACCACCCGGACAGGTCCGGCGGCAACCAGTGCGTCCGGGTGGCGTACAGCAAGGACCGGGGCCGCTCCTGGGAGTGGTACGGCGAGGACCCGGTGGTGCCCAACCCCGGCGGCCCGGACGGGAACTGGGACTTCCGCGACCCCAAGGTGATCTGGGACGCGGAGCACGGCACCTGGGTGATGGTGGTCGCCGGCGGGGACCACGTCCGGTTCTTCACCTCCACCGACCTGCTGACCTGGAGGCACGTCAGCTCCTTCGGCTACGGCGCCTGGGTCACCGGCGGCACCTGGGAGTGCCCCGACTTCTTCCCGCTGCCGGTGGACGGCGACCCGAACCGCGTCCGCTGGGTCCTCACCCTCAGCACCGGCCCGGCGCGCCACACCGACGGCTCCACCTGCGAGTACTTCGTCGGCGGCTGGGACGGCACCACCTTCACCAGCGACACCCCGGCCGGGACGCCGCTGCGCGCCGACTCCGGCCGGGACTTCTACGCCGCCATCTCCTTCTACGGCGCGCCGGAGGGCCGGCGGCTGTGGATCGGCTGGATGAGCAACTGGGACTACGCCTTCGCCGAGCCGACCGCGCCGTGGAAGGGCCAGCTCAGCGTGGTGCGCGAGCTGACGCTGAGCTCCGCCGGCGGCCAGGGCGTCCGCCTGCTGCAACGGCCCGTGGCGGAGCTGGCCGCGCTGCGCGCCGGCACGACCAGCCGGCTGAACGTCACCGTCACCCCCACCTCGCCCAACCCGCTGGGCGGCGTCACCGGCGTCTCCTACGAGATCGAGGCGGAGATCGGCCTGCCGGCCACCGGGGCCGCCTCGGAGGTGCGGTTCGGGCTGCGGGAGAAGGCCGGGCAGCGCACGGTCGTCGGCTACGAGGTGGCGGCGTCCCGGCTGTATCTGGACCGGACCGCCTCCGGCCCCTCGCACTTCACCCGGTACTTCGCCGGGCGCAGCACCGCCGCGCTGGCCCCGACCACCGTCGGCGGCGAGCGGCGGCTGACGCTCCGGATGTTCGTCGACGCCTCCTCGGTGGAGGTGTTCGGCGGCGACGGACGGGCGGCGATCACCAGCCAGGTCTTCCCGGATCCGGACGCCCGGGGGATGTCGTTCCAGGCCGTCGGCGGCACGGCCCGGCTCGTCGCGGTGCGGGTGCACCGGCTGGCCGGCGCCTACCGGGTCGGGGACGCCGTGACGCCGCCGCCGGCCGCGCCGAGCGGCGGCGCGTTCCGGGGCGACCTGGGCCCGCTCACGGTCACCCCGGGCGGCCGCTGGACGCCCTCCGGCGCCGGGCTCGCCGGCACCTTCGACAAGGACTCCGACGCGCTGGCCGGACGGGAGCTGGCCGACCTGGAGCTCACCTCGCTGGTCCGCTTCGGCGGGCCGGACGCCGCCACCAGCGGCGCCGGATCGATCCTGCTGCGGGCCTCGGCGGACGGCGCCAACGGCTACTGCCTCAACATCGATCCGAACCTGCGCACCGTGCGGCTGTTCACCCGGGTGAACGGCTCCTTCGACGACAGCATGCTGCTCGCCCGGGTGCCGGTCCTGGTGCGCACCGGCACCAGCTACCCGGTGCGCGTGCTGGCCGAGGGCACCCGCATCCAGGTCTTCCTGTGCGGCGAGCGGATCATCGACGTGGTCGACGCCACCTTCGCCGGCGGCCGGGTCGGCCTCAACGTCTTCGGTGGGCGCGCCGCCTACCAGGACACCTACGCGAGGGGGCTCTGACCGTGGCACCACGACCGGTCCACCACACCCCACGGCGCGGGCGGGCGGGCGACGTCATCCCGTTCTTCGGCGGCCCGGCCGGGCAGCCGCCGCGTTTCCACGTCCTGTACCTGAAGACCCCGCAGGACGCCGCGGAGGAGGCCGCCGGTGGCACCGCCTGGCACCACCTGGTCAGCGACGACGCGGTGAGCTGGACGGACCTCGGCGAGGCGATCGGCCGCGGCGCCCCCTCGGACCAGGACGCCTCGGTGGCCACCGGCAGCGTCATCGAGCGCGACGGCGTGTTCCACGCCTTCTACACCGGGTTCTCGGTGGAGCGGAGGAAGGCCGGGCTGCCGGAGCAGGGCGTGCTGCACGCCACCTCCACCGACCTGCTCACCTGGACCAAGGACACCGCCTTCCGCACGCTGAACGCCCCGCCGGACCGCTACGACCCCCACGACTGGCGGGATCCGCACGTCTTCCACGACGAGGAGGCCGGGGAGTACCGGATGCTGGTCGCCGGCCGGCACCGCACCGGACCGGCCGGCCGCAGCGGCGTCCTCGCCCTGTACGGATCGTCCGACCTGGTCGGCTGGGAGCCGCGCGGCGACTTCCTGGCGCCCAACGAGTGTCAGGTGCACGAGTGCCCGGACCTGTTCCGGATGGGCGGATGGTGGTACCTGCTGTACTCCACCTTCTCCGACCGCCAGGTGACCCGCTACCGGCGCGCCCGTACGCTGTCAGGTCCATGGCTATCGGCGCCGGAGGACGCCCTGGACGACGCGGGCCTCTACGCCGCCAAGACGGTGAGCGACGGTCACCGCCGCTACCTGGTCGGCTGGTGCCCCACCACCGACACCGGCACCGACGACGGAACCTGGCAGTGGGGCGGCACGATCATCACCCACGAACTCCTCCAGCGCCCCGACCGCACGCTGGGCGCGCGCGTCCCCGAGGGGGTCGTCACGGCCGCCGGCCCGGTGCGCCCCGCCGCCGTCGAGCCGGTGCTCGGCCGGTGGACCGTCCGCGAGCGCGGCGCGGTCGCCGAACTCGGCGACGCCTTCGGCTGGTGCCGGCTCGGGCCACTGCCCCCGCAGGGCAGCGCCCGGCTGCGGATCACCCCGTCCGACGGCGTCTTCGAGCTCGGCGTGGGGCTGCACGTGGACGGGGGCCTGGACTCCGGCTACCTGGTGCGGATCCGCCCCGGCCTGGGCGTGCTGGAGCTCGACCGGTTCCCGCGCCCGGCGTACGCCGGCGTGCCGCACGCCCGTCCGCTGCCCCGGCGTCCGCCGGGCGGTGCGTTCGAGCTCACCCTGGTCTGGTCCGGACAGACCGTGGTGGCCTGCGTGGACGACACCGTGCTGACCGCCCGGACGCACGCCACCGGCGGCGACTGGGGCCTGTTCGCCGCCCAGGGACGCTGCGCCTTCGAACTGCTGTGAGGAGGTGACGGCCTGGTGCGGGGGCGGCGCGCCACCGCCCCCGCACCGTCACCCGCCCCGCCCGACCGCGGGCGTCACCGGCCCCCGCGGGCCTCAGGCGGGCTCGGTGGCGGCGTCGGCCGTGTCCGCGGTCGGACGGGCGGACAGGGCGTTCACCTGTTCGCTGAGGGTGGCGAGCTGGGTGCGCAGCTCCTCGATCTGGTCGCGGAGCCCGTAGACCACGCCGTTGGTGGCGGCCACGTGGTCCCCGGTGTAGTAGGCCACCGGGTCGCCGCCGTCCTCCCGCGGCACCCGGGAGTCCCGCTTCTCCCCGACGGCCCAGTAGGTCTGCACCACCGCGTTGTGGATGTCGGTCGGGTAGCTGCCGTTGTGGTAGCTCCACACCTTGTAGGCGATGCGGTCCAGGTCTTCCTCGGACAGGGCCATGTCGTCCTCCGTGTTGCCGGCGAGGCGGTCGGCGATCCTGCCTCGCATGTCGTTCATCGTGAAGCCGCGGGGGTCCACCTTCCCGGGCTGCCATTCCAGGTGTCCGATGACGCTGCCGGCCCCCCAGCCGTGGGCCCGGCACACGGCCGCCGCGGCGCGCTCGATGGCCTCCAGCTGCTCGGCCGGCCAGGGGTCCTCGCCGTCGCCGAGGTTCTCGCACTCGAAGCCGTAGAAGTGCGTGTTGCCGTCCGTGGTGGACTCGTTGTCGGCGGGCAGGGCCGTCTCGGCGATGACCGCGTCGAGCACGTCGGGGTCCCCGCCGCCGGCGTGGTTGGCGCGCCCGTACCCCACCAGGTGGACCCGCCCGTCCTTGGTGATCACCCCGTGGCACAGCGGCCCGGGCAGGTCCGCGTGGCCCACCCGGCACAGCTCCACGGTGGCGGCCGACCCCGAGGTGACCGTGTGGTGGATCATCACGCCGTGCACCGGCCCCCAGGCGCCGACGTGGTTGCGATTGTGGTTCCGCCAGTCACCGACCTCGACGACGGTGACGCCCTCGGCCCGCAACGCGGCCAGGAACGCATCGGCGGATAACGGTGTTGCCATGTACTGCCCTCCGGGCGTGATCGGCGCTCCACCGCCGTCGCGCGGCGGGCGGTGGACGCGGTGGGACTACCCGATCAGTACCCCGTTCGCGGTATCGCCGACACGCCGTTCCCGGAACGCCCCGCACCCGCGAAAACCGCCGCCGGCGGCCTCGTCCCCGGGCCGCGGCGGCGCCCCCGCGCCCCCCGTCGGCCCTGGTCACCGGCATCGCGACCCCCGTTCGCCACACCAATGCTCCCGAGGGGTGACACGGCCTTCCCGATTTTCCCAGAGAACGGTCCCGAAACCGCCGACGCCGGCACACCATTCGAACGGCCCACCGATTGCCGTCCCCCCGTTCCCGATTCCCCCAGTTCGGCTAATCGGAAGAAAGGCATGTTCCGCGGCGAAAAGATGCTGTCCGTGTACGTTTGGCCTGACGCGCAGAATCGTCACTGCTGACGCCGTCCCCACGACGCCCCTCACCTCGGGAGCCTTGATGGCCACACCGCTGACCGCCAACGCCTTTCTCTCCGCCCTGCGCGCCGAGGGCCTGACCGTCGTCGAGGTGGGTGACTGGCGCAACCACAACCGCAACCACGTCGGGCCGTGGGGCCCGGTGCACGGCGTGATGATCCACCACACCGTCACCTCCGGCTCCACCGCCACGGTCAACCTCTGCCGAGACGGCCGGCCGGACCTGCCCGGGCCGCTCTGCCACGGCGTGATCACCAAGGACGGGCGGGTCCACCTGGTGGGGTACGGGCGCGCCAACCACGCCGGCCCGGGCGACCCCGACGTCCTCCAGGCCGTCATCGACGAGGGGCCGCTGCCCCCCGCCAACGAGGCCACCGAGGACGGCAACGCCCGCTTCTACGGCTTCGAGTGCGAGAACCTCGGCGACGGCGAGGACCCCTGGCCCGCCGTGCAGCTGGAGGCCGTCGAACGCGCCGCCGCCGCGGTGTGCCGCGCCCACGGCTGGGGCGCGGCCAGCGTCATCGGGCACCTGGAGTGGAAGCCGCAGAAGATCGACCCGCGCGGCTTCACCATGGCCGACATGCGCGCCCGGATCGCCGGCCACCTCGGCCTGCGGCACGCCGAGGTGAACGGCGTGATCCTCTCCGACGACGAGGCCGCGCGGCGGCAGTGGGACGAGGCCGCGCGCTCGCTGCCGGAGGTGCGGGCCCTGCGCGACGAGGTGAGGCACCTGACCACCAAGATCGACGACCTGCGCAGCCTGGTCGAGCAGGCCCTCACCACCCGCCGCTGACCGCCCCCTCTCCCGTCCCCGGTGCCGCCGCGGCCCCGGCCCCGCCCGCCCCTACCCGGCCGTCATCGGCCGCGACCCTCAGCCGCCCGCCAGCAGCCGGCGGGCCAGGGAGGCGACCGGCTCCACGGTGCGCATGTCGTAGTTGCTCAGGGCCACCACCGTCAGGTCGCCCGCCGGGAGCACCTCCATGTCGGTGGACACGCCGGGCGAGCCGCCGTTCCTCGACAGCACCACCCGGCCGCCCACGTGGACCACCAGCTGCCCGTACCCCTCGAACACGCTCTGCGTGCCCGGCGCGGTCCGCATCGGCATCGGCACCCTCCCGCCCAGCAGCAGCGCGGTGTGCGCCGGGTCGAGCAGCTCGCCGTGCGTCAGGGCGTGGGCGAACCGCGCCAGGTCCGCGCAGTGCGCGAAGGAGCCGCCCGCGGGCGTGCCGACGAACCCGTGCTCGGCGATGGCGTCGTAGCGCTCCCCGTCCTCCCCCGTGGCGTAGGGGCGGGCGATGCGCCGGTCCGCCCGCCACTGCGGCATCGTGTAGAAGTCGGCGCTGGTCATCCCGGCGGCGCGGAAGACGTGCTCGCGCACGTAGTCGTGGTACGGCCGTCCGGAGACCCGGGCCACGATCTGCCCGAGCACGTGGAAGGCGGAGTTGCTGTAGGCGTACCCCGTCCCCGGGACGAACCCCAGTGGCTCCCCCCGGATGATCGCCGCGATCCCGTCCATCACCTCCTGCTCGCTATCCCAGCCGTCCTTGAGCTCCCAGAAGGCGGGGTTGCGGTGGTAGTCGCCCATCCCGGACGTGTGGGTGAGGAGCTGGTGGACGGTGACGGTTCCGGCGATCTCGGCCGGGAAGCCGTCGAGGTAGTCGCCCAGCTTCCCCTGGAAGGCCAGCTCCCCGCGCTGCGCCAGCTGCGCCACGGCGACGGCCGTGAAGAGCTTGGTCACCGAGCCGAGGATGAACAGGGTGTCCGTCCCGTTGGGTATGGACAGCTCACGGTTGGCCAGGCCGTGGGCGCGCGCCAGCACCGGCCGCCCCCGGTGGGCCACCAGCACGCTGCCGGAGAACGCGTCCCGCGCCGCCAGGTCCGCCACCAGCCGGTCGAGTTCCCCGCCGGGCCGCAGCCCCGCCGGGACCTGCCCGGAGCCGGGCGCCCCGGACCTCGTGTCGGCAGCCGTCCCGGCGGGCGTCGCGGCGGAGGCCGGTCCGGAGGCCGCCAGGGACGCGCCGGCCGCCAGGGACGCCGTCCCCAGCAGCCCGAGCACCGATCGTCGAGCCGTCGTCATGGTGTGAGCCTTTCGCCGAAGGAGCGAGGATGGTCCCCACGTCTACCGGCCGGCGGCGATCGCCGGCCGATCGCCGCTCCATACGGCGTCCATATGCCCCGGCTGGGAGTCTGGGCCGGTGCGGATACTGCTGGTCGAAGACGAACAGCCGCTGGCCCGGTACATCGAGGCGGGGCTGCGCAAGCACGGGTTCGCCGTCGACGTCGCCCACGACGGACAGACCGCCCTGGACAAGTGCGAGCTCACCCCCTACGACGTGGTGGTCCTGGACCGGAACCTGCCCCGGCTGCACGGGGACACCGTCTGCCGGCGGCTCGCCGAGCGGGGCACCTCCCGGGTGCTGATGCTGACGGCCTCCGGGGCGGTGCAGGACCGGGTGGAGGGACTCACCCTCGGCGCCGACGACTACCTCGGCAAGCCCTTCGCGTTCTCCGAGCTGGTCGCCCGGGTGCTGGCGCTCGTCCGGCGCAGCGCCCCGGCCCGCCCGCCCGTGCTGCGCGCCGCCGACGTGGCGCTCGACCCGGCACGGCGCACCGCGGAGCGCGCGGGCCGGCTGCTGCACCTGACGCCCAAGGAGTTCGGCGTGCTGGCCGAGCTGCTGGCCGCCGGCGGCGACGTGGTCAGCGCCGAGACCCTGCTCACCAAGGTCTGGGACGAGCACGCCGACCCGTTCACCAACGCCGTCCGGATCACCGTCGGCACGCTCCGCCGCAAGCTCGGCGAACCGCCGCTGGTCGAGACGGTGACCGGCGCCGGCTACCGGATCCGCCCGTGCGCGCCCGACTGACCGCCCGAGGCCGGCTCACCCTGCTGCTCACCGCGCTGGTGCTGGCGGCCGGCGTCGTGCTCACCACGCTGACCTACCTGCTGACCCGGCGCAACCTGAGTGCCCGGCTGTCGTTCCTGGACCACCGGCCGTCCGGCACGCCCGGCACGCCGCAGGGGCCACCGGTGTTCCGGCTGGAGCTGCACCGGCTCAGCGATGAGGTGCGGGACGCCACCCTGTCCGAGCTGCTGACCCAGGCCGCGCTGGGGCTCGTGGTGGTGACCGGGCTGGCCGCCGTGCTGGGGTGGCTGGTCGCCGGCCGCGTGCTGCGGCCGATCCGCGCCATCTCGGCGACCGCCCAACGGCTGTCCGCCGAGAACCTCGCCGAGCGGGTGCCGGTCACCGCCCCGGCGGACGAGCTGGCCGACCTGGCGGAGACCGTCAACGGGATGCTGGACCGCATCCAGCGCGGGATCGCCGAGCGCGACCGGGTGCTGGCCAGTCAGCGGCTGTTCACCGCCAACGCCGCCCACGAACTGCGGACCCCGCTGACCACCATGCGCACCGCCGTCGAGGTGACCCTCGACGGCGAGCCGAGCCGGGCCGAACTCCTCACCATGGCCGAGGACGTCCGCACCGCGATCGCCCACAGCCAGCGCACGCTCGACGGCCTGCTGGCCCTCGCCCGGAGCCAGGCCGGCCCGCGCGAACACAGCGCGGTGGACCTGGCCGCCGTCGCGGCCGAGCGACTGGCCGCGGTCGCCGACGAGGCCGCGGCCCGAGGGGTCGCGCTGCGGCCGGACCTGCGGGCGGCCTGGGTGAGTGGTGAGCCCGTCCTGCTGGAACGCCTGGTGGACAACCTGGTCGACAACGCGCTGCGCTACAACCACCCGGGCGGCCACGTCACGGTGACCGCCGGCACGGCGCGGGGGCGGGCCGTGCTGCGCGTCGCCAACACCGGCCGCCCCGTCGCCCCCGACGAGGCGGCCGGCCTGCTGGAGCCGTTCGTGCGGGGCGAAGCCGCGCGCGCGGCCGCCGCCACCGGTTCCGACACCGGCGCCGGCCTCGGCCTGTCCATCGCCCGCGCCGTCGCCACCGCCCACCACGGCCACATCACCCTCACCCCCCGCCCCGCCGGCGGCCTGGAGGTCACCGTCGACCTCCCGGCCGCCGGGCCCTAGCGGCCGCGGCACCAGCGCCCTGCGCATCGACGACCGGTCGTGGAGCCCACCGCCGCCCGGGCCCGCGGGGGTCAGTCGCCGTCCTCCGCGGCGGCGAGACGGCGTGCCGCGCGCCGGCTCGCGTGGCGTTCCCTGCGGTTGCTGCTCCTGGCCATGTGCTGCCGTTCCTTGATGCAGGTGCGCTCACCGCATCCCGAACAGCAGGTGTGGCGGAACACCAGCGCGTCGGGGTGTTCCCACCGGCAACGGGTGTCCGGTGCCTCATGCGTCGGGTACGGCGGCAGGTCGCAGGGGCCGTGGCGGTGATCGTGGATCGGCCGGGGCGCGTGCTCCGCGTGACGCACCCACAGCGGCTTGGTGCTGTCCGTACGGGACATCTCGTTCCTTCTCGAAACCGCCGCCGGTGCCCCCGGACCTTCCGGGCGGGCGGCCGGCTTCGTCGCGTCATGGCAACACGCTCATTCCTACACCCCGGCAGGCGCAACCACACCGGGTTCGCCCCGCACGTGATCGACACGACTCGCCGCGACCGGGACGAGGAGCGCCCCGACGGCCCGGCCGTCGGGCGGTGTCAACTGCGGGGCGCGGCCGCCCGTCCCCACAGCACGGCGAGCCACGCCGCGGCCGCCAATCCGCCCCCCACCCACATCACGGCGGCCGGCCCCAGCGAGTCCACCGTCCGCCCGCCCAACAGGGCCCCCAGCGCGATCGACAGGTTGAACACGCCCACGAACAGCGCCGACGCCCCCTCCCGCGCGCCGGGTGCCGCCGCCAGCAGCCAGCCCTGCGTGGCCACCGACACCCCTCCGTACGCCAGCCCCCACACCACCAGCAGCGCCGCGGCGCCCGGCACCGACGCGCCGAGCCACGGCGTCAGCAGCGTCGCCGCGGCCAGCACCGCGCTGATCACCAGCAGCGTGGCCCGCGGCGAGCGCACGGCACCCGCCCCACCGGCGAAGTTGCCGACGACACCGGCGAGCCCGTACGCCAGCAGGAGGGCGCCCACGGCCCCCGCGTCCGCCCCCGCGACCACCTCCAGCACCGGGCGCACATAGGTGTAGGCCGCGAAGTGGCCCGTCGTCAGCAGCGCGACGACCACCAGCCCCGTCCGCACGGCCCGTTCCCGGGACAGCCGGACCACACCGCGCAGCCGGACCGACCGCTCGACCGGCAGCCGGGGCAGCAGCGCCGCCAGCGCGCCGGCGACCGCCACGCCCAGCAGCCCGGCCGCCGCGAACGCCGCCCGCCACCCGAACGCCTCGCCCAGCCACGTCCCGGCCGGGACCCCGAGCACCGAGGCGACGGCGACCCCGCTGAACACCAGCGACGTGGCGCCCCCCACCGACCGCTCCGGCACCAGCCGCGCCGCCAGCGAGGCCGCGACCGCCCACACCCCGCCCATGGCGGCGCCGACCAGCACCCGGCCGGCCATCAACACCCCGAAGTGCGGGGCCCACGCCGCCAGCAGGTTCCCGACCGCCAGCAGCAGCATCAGCGCCCACAGCACCACCCGCCGGTCCAGCCGGCCCACCGCCGGCGCGACCAGCGGCGCGGCCACCGCCGCCACCAGGCCGGTGACCGTCAGCGCCAGACCGGCCGCGCCCTCGCTCACCCCCAGCGCCCGGCCGACCGGGGTGAGCAGCCCCACCGGCAGCATCTCCGACGTCACGACGGTGAACGTGGCCGCCGCCACGGCCACCACCGCCACCCAGCCGCGCCACGGGGCGGCATCCGGCACGTCCCCGGGGGAACGGCGATCAGTGTGCGGAACAGTCTCGGTCATGCCCCCAGGCAACCGGCCACGCCCGGGGGGAACAACGGCCGTTCTCTTATCCTTCGATGAGCGGGACTCATCGATCCGCTTTCAATCCGCCATCGATCGTCCGTCGATCGTCCGTCGATCGGCCACGGCAGGGGGGGACACGGCATGCGCGACACACTGGGCGGCGGCAGCCTGGACCTACGGGAACTGGAGTGCTTCCTGGTGCTCGCCGAGGAGCTGCACTTCGGCCGGGCCGGGGAGCGGCTGTACGTCTCGCAGAGCCGGGTCAGCCAGCTGCTGCGCGCCCTGGAGAGCCGGATCGGCGCCCGCCTGGTCGAACGCACCAGCCGGCGGGTGCGGCTGACCCCGCTCGGCGAACGGTTCCTCGCCGAGCTCGGGCCCGCCTACGGCGCCCTGCGCTCCGTGGTGGACGGCGCCCGCGCCGCCGCCCGGGGCGTGGAGGGCTCGCTGCGCGTCGGCTTCCAGGGCACCGCCCACGAGCAGGTGACCGCCGCCGTGACCCGGTTCCAGCAGCGGTACCCGGCCTGCGCGATGGAGCTGGTGGAGCTGCCGTGGCGCGACCCGTTCGGCGCCGCGCGCCGGGGCGAGGTGGACCTGGCCGTCGTGCTGGCGCCGGTCGCGGAGGACGACCTGGTGGTGGGCGCCGTGTTCTCCCGGCAGCCGCAGGCGGTGGCCGTCGCGGCGTCCCACCCGTTTGCTGCGCGCCCGGCCGTCGACGCCGAGGAACTCGCCCACTGCCCCCTCATCGGGGTGCCCGAACCCGCGCCCGCCTACTGGCGCGACGCCGTCGCGCCCCGCACCACGCCCGCCGGGCGGCCCATCCCCCAGGGCCCCGCCGCCGGCACCCTGCAGGAGGCACTCGCCCTGGCCGCGGCGGGCCGCGGGGCGCTGCTGCTGTGCCGGCCGACCGCCGACCAGCACGGCCGCGGCGCCCTGGCCCGCGTGCCGGTCACCGGACTCCCGGACTCCGCGCTGGCGCTGGTGTGGCACCGCGACCGGGAGACCGCCCGGGTCCGCGCCTTCGCCGAGGTGCTGGCCGAGTCGCCGTGATCCCGGCTCCTGGAGGCCACAACCCGTCGGACGCGGGCGCCGGGTCGTCAGGCGGGCCGGACGGTGATGGTGCACAGGCGCTTGGTGGCCCGGGTCAGGGCCACGTACAGGTCCCTCTCCCCGCCGGGGCGGGCCGTGACGATCTCCTCCGGGTCCATGACGACGACCCCGTCGAACTCCAGGCCGCGCGCTTCGGACGCCGGCACGACGCGCGCGTGGTGGGCGACGCCCTGGGCCGTCAGCTCACCCACCCTGCTGTCCGCGCAGACCACCCCCAGCAGCTCGCCCGGGTGCGCGGTGCTCTGGGCGCGGAGTTCTCGAACGACGGCGGTGACCAACCCGTCCGCAGGTGTGGTCACCGTGCGAGGGCGCTCACCGCTTCGCAGTGACCGTGTGGGCTGCTGGTCCGGAGCGATCCGCGTGAGCAGGTCCCGGACGCCCTCCAGGATCTCCTGCGTGGTGCGGTAGCTGACGGTCAGGTTGTGCAGTGCGAACCGCGGTCCGACGTGGGGGCTCAGCGCCTCCTTCCAGTCGCGTGCCGTCGTGACCGGACCCGCCTGGGCGAAGTCGCCCACCAGCGTCATCGACCTCGCCGGGCAGCGGCGGACGATCATCCGCCACTGCATGGCGGTCAGTTCCTGCGCCTCGTCGACGACGACGTGCCCGTACGTCCGCTCGGGAGGGCCCTCGACCAGGCTCGCCGCCTCGTCCAGCAACGGCGCGTCGGCATCGGTCCACGGGGCGTCCGGACCGCGCAGCAGCAGGGACCGCTCCCGCGCGGTCAGGCGGGGCAGGTGCTCGGCGAGAGCGCCGGCGTCCGTCAGGAGCGCCTCCACGAGGTCACCGGGTGCCAGCCGCGGCCACAGCGCCTCGACCGCCCGGTCGACGCCGGCGTCGTCGAGGAGATCGGCTCGGATGGCGTCCAGGTCCAGCTCGTGGACCGGACCCGAGTCGGCCGCGCCTTCGGCACCGCGCCGGGCGGCTCCCGTGAACCGGTCGAGGTCGATGCCCGTCATCCTTTCGGCATCGGCGTCGATCTGCTCCAGGAGGTCGCCCATGTCCCGTTGCATCGCGTCGGTGACGGCGTCGACCAGGAGCTCCTTGAACACCTGGCGCGCGGGGTTGTGCCCCGCTGCGGCCGCCAGGGCGGCGTCGCGTGCCGCGGCGACCTCCTCGCCGGAGAGGTGGACCACTTCCTGTCCGACCCGCACGGCGAAGTCGCCGGCGGGGGCCTGGTGGACGCGCAGCAGGCCGGCCAGGGCGTCGGCGAGGTCGGCGCCGCCCTTGACACGCGCCGTGTCGAACGGTTCCGCCGTGTCCGTGTCCGTGCGCACCGAGGCCAGTTCCCGGCAGGTCGCCAGAACGACGTCGTTCTCCCCGAGCGAGGGGAGGACCCGGGAGATGTAGTCCAGGAACCGGGTGTTCGGGCCCACCACCAGGACACCCTCCTCCGCGGCGCGCGGGAACGCGTACAGGACGTAGGCCGCCCGGTGCAGGGCGACCACCGTCTTGCCGGTGCCGGACCCGCCCTGCACCACGGTCACCCCGCGGTGGGCGGAGCGGACGATCGCGTCCTGCTCGGCCTGCAGCGTCGCGACGGCCGCCTGCATCCTGCCGGTACGCCGTGCCGACAGCGCCTCGGTCAGCGGGCCGTCGCCCACGACGTCCTCGTCGGTCGGGGCCGTGCCGTCCAGCAGTTCGTCGCTCACCGAGACGACCGTGCGCTCCTCCAGGCGCAGGTGCCGACGCCGCCGCAGGCCCATCGGGTGGACCGGTGTCGCCTCGTAGAAGGGCCGCGCCGCGTTCGCGCGCCAGTCCACGAGCGCGGGCAGGTCATCCTCCTCCGTGTGCAGTCCGATCCGCCCGATGCGCAGGGCCGTGCCATCCGTCCAATCGACGCGCCCGAAGACCAGCCCCTTTTCGGCGCCCTCCAGTCGGTTTATTTCCTTGGCCAGACGCTCGGCGGCGATTTCTCTCCGGTATGCCTCCTCGGCGCTGTCCGCCGGGGTCTTCAGCACACTCGCCCGGTGTGCTCGCGCCTCGGAAAGCCGCTCGGTGAGCAACTCGTACAAGGAGGAAACGTAATCCTGCTCCAATTCAACCGCACGCACGGCGGGATCATTCGTTTTCGACAACAGAGGGCTCCTTCGATTCGAGCCACACCATACGGTCGAAGTTCCCCGAAAGATAAGTCTTGACTTGCTTGGCGAAGCCATGTCCCTGGGTCGAGGGCCTTTTTGACGGCAGGCCCGGCGACGCGTCCAATGCACCCACCCTGCGCCGCCCGGATGACCGCCCGCGCCCCGTCACCGCCCACCGGCCGGGCCGCCGCTCCTTCCCTCGGAACGTTCCCTGCCACTTCCCGCTGGACCGGGGACGCCCGCGGCGGTCCGCGTCATAGTGGGTGCTCCACCAGGCCCGCGCACGTGGACGAAGGGGACGACCATGCCCAGAGAAGCGTTCAGCCGCGCAACGACGACCGCCGCGGCCCTCCTGCTCGCCGCCGCCAGCGGTATTGCCGTGCCGACCACCGCCACGGCCGCCAACAGCGCCGCCGACTGCCCGTGGACCCAGGGAGCACCCACCAGGGCCCAGAACCCCTACGAGCAGACGGACTACACCATCGACGAGACGCCGCTGCGCGTGGGGCCGTACGGGGCCTGCGACCAGATCTACACCTACGCGCCCGGAGAACCGGTGACCGTCAGGTGCTACGTCACCAACAGCTACGGCAACACCTGGTCGTACATCCCGGGCTCCGGCTGGGTCTGGGACGAGCACCTGGAGAACTACGGCTCACCGCACCGCTGCGTGTTCTAGCGCAGCCCGATAGGGCGGGCGGCGGAGGGGCTGAGGATGAGACAGGTGTCCCACCCACGGGCCTGCGCGGCACGCACCCCGTCGTCGATCTCCCGGGCGGGCTGACCGGCGGCGCACGCGATGAGGTACAGGACTCGGCTCATGACGGGAAGTCCACACGGTGCCCCCGGGAGCCCGCAACACAACCTTGCAACATGGCCAGTCTCCCTTCCGGACCAGGGCAGGTACGGAGGCGAGGGGTATCCACTCCCGGCGCGACGACTCGAAGTCGTCTTCGGGATGCCCGACGCAACGCGCACCTTCTGCCCAGTAGACGTGATGACGGGCATCGGAGGGGCCGTTCGACGGTTCGACCGTGAGGAGGTGCTGAAGAGGGCCGAGCGGTTGCCAGCGGCGCGCCGTACCCTGGCAGGGGCGACCAGAGAGGGGCCACGCCATGTCTGCTCATCGCATCCCTGAGCCGTCAGACGTCCACGTGCCGTTCGGAAAGCGCCTTCAGAACGTACGCACGCGACGGGGCATGACGCGCGAGGTACTGGCGGGCCTGGTCGGCCGGTCGCCCTCCTGGGTGAAGGCGATCGAGACCGGCCGGCTCGCCACGCCGAAGCTGTCCATACTGCTGCGGCTGGCCGAGGCTCTCCGGGTGCGCGACCTGGCCGAGTTGACCGGTGACCAGTCGGTTCCGGTGGAACTGTTCACCGGTCCGGGGCACGAGGCGTTGCCCAGCGTCCGGACCGCCGTCAACGCCTTCGTCGTCTCCCAGGACCGCGCCGCCCCGCCGGTGGCGCACCTCCGCGCCCGTCTGGCACAGGCGTGGGCGGCACGCCACTCCGCCCCAGACCACCGACGGGTCCTCGGCCGGCTGCTGCCCGATCTCATCGCCGACGCCCAGGCCACCGCACGTCACGCCGTGGACGGCCCGCAGCGCCGCGCCGCACAGGCCACCCTCAGCGAGGTGTACGCCCTCAGTCAGTTCTTCCTCGCCTACCAGCCCGCGCAGGACCTGCTGTGGCGCACGCTGGAGCGCGGCGTCGCCGCCGCCGCCGAATCCGAGGACGCGCACGCGATCGGGGTGGCCGCCTGGCTGGCCGCGCAGGCCCACCGGGACGCCGGTGACTGGGATGCCGCCGACGCCGTCACGCACCAGACCCTCGGCTTCCTGAAGCCGCTGGCAGCCGAGGCTTCGGACCACGTCCTGGCCATCTGGGGCGCCCTCCACTTCGAGGCGGCCTACACGGCGGCGCGCCGGGGAGAGATCGGCACGGCGTGGCACTACTGGGACACGGCGGACAGGGTCTCGCAGCGCCTGCCGGAGGGCTACTACCACCCGGTCACCAGCTTCTCCCGGGCCGTCATGGGTGCCCACGCCACCACCGTCGCCGTGGAACTGCGCAAGGGTGGAGAGGGGGTGCGCCAGGCGTCCGCGGCCGAAGCGGACGTGATCCCGTCCCGTCCCCGCCGCGCACGGCACCGCATCGAACAGGCGCGGGCGTACCACCTCGACGGGCAGGCGGACGCCGCACTGGCCACTCTGGCGGGGGCGCACGCCGCCGCGCCGGAGACCATCACCTACAACGGCTACGCCCGCCGAATCATCCTGGAGGAACTGGAAGCCCCGGAGGCACGGCGGCGCGAGCGCGCCACCGAGCTGGCGGAGAAGGTCGGCATGCTGCCGTCCTGAGGGCAGGGGCACACTTTGTACCCCTCGGTCATGGAGTGACGACTTACCGTCACACCCATGTCGACGAACATCCCTGACGACACCGTTCGGGTGCCCCCCACCCACCCCAAGATCGATCGCGTCCTCAGCCACGCCGAACGATGGGGGGCCGTGTGCGTCCACTGCGGCTCCTCGACGGATCTCGGGCCCCGCTTCTGGGTGCTGTGCACCTTCGACCACCCCTGGAAGGTCTCCAGCTGCCACACCTGCACCACCTCCGGGAAGGTGCCCTCCGCATGATGGTTCCGCGCGGACACCGACCCGCCACTCCCCCGCCTCCGACCAACGCACACCTGCTCGCCGGGCTCCGGATGTTCGCCTGGGCCCGGCACGGCCGCCCATTCATGATGATCACTCATCCCGGCAACGGAGCCACCCCCGCCGACGTCCGCCAACGCATGCTGGCGCTCGGGGCGGACCTGGGCATCACGCCCGGCCCTCACTCCCTCCCCGCCCGCCGCTGCTACCTCGGCCCCTCCGCCGCGACCCTCACCACCACCGACGGCCTCTCCTACTCGATGGACCCGCCCATCCCGGCCGACTGGCGCCGTGCCGCCCTCCACCACGGCGGCGCCTCCCTCGCCGTCATCACCACCACCGTCCCCGCCGCCATACCCACCCACGACGAACTCGAAGGCGCCCTCTCCCTCGACGCCCGCTCGGGCCGGCTCATGGTCGGCTGGTGCCCGGTCGTCACGCTCGGGTAGTCACCAGGTAGTCACCACCTCGCACCGACGGCCTACCCCCAGGTGAGGGGGTCGAGATGCAGGTAGAACCGCTCCCGGCCACGATCCAGGTCGATGCCGTACCTCCGGGCGAAGCCCTCCTCCGCCGCCCTCGCCGACCGCTCGTCGCTCCAGATCTCCCGCGCGGTGGCGAACAGCAGCGAGACGTCCGCATACGGATCCGCCCGTCCGAGCCGCCCCAGGTCGATGAAGCCCGCCACGCCCCCGCCCTCCGGGTCGAGGACGATGTTGGGCAGGCACAGGTCCCCGTGGCAGACGACGGCCCCCGCGACCTCCTGCTCCAGGCGCCGCTCCAACTGCGGGGCGAGGCGGGCGAGGAGTTCCTCCGGCGGCGTCCGCTGCTGTTCCTCGGGGAGGAAGTCCGGGTTCACCGCCCCACGCGCGACGACGTCGCGCGCGGTCGCCCACATCCGGGCCAGGTCGCGGGAGAACGGGCACCGCTCCGCGGGCAGGTCGTGCAGCCGCCGCACCGCCTCCGCGACCGCCTCCCACGCCGCGGCCAGCACGGCGGGCGCCACGCGGTCGGCGGGAACCCCGGCCACGGCGCTGGTCACCATGCAGGCCGCGCCGTCCGCGCCGACCCGCCAGTCCAGGACGCGCGGCCCCGGCACCCCCTGGGTGGCGAGCCACGCCACGCGGTCCCGCTCCGCCGCGAGGTCCGCCACGCCGTCGGCGCGCGCGCACTTGGCGTACCGCGTCCCGTCCGCCGACCGGAAGACCCCGGCCCCGGACTCGCCGGTGGTGACGGGCTCCCACCCGCCGTCGTCCCGATCGGCACGCAGGAGTTCGCGGAACGTGGAGGGGGCATCGACCATGCCCGCCACCCTAGGCAGCGGGCGGCCGGCCGTCGCCCCATATACGCGACAGCGACAACCCCGCATGCGCCCGGAGCGGCGCGGGACTACGAACGGAACGGCTTGAGCGTGGCGCGGACCTCGTCCGCCGCACCCCAGTCGTAGTCGTGCTGGGCGATGACGGCGAGGTGCTGCCGCAGCTGGATGATCGGCATCCTGGCGCGCCAGTCGTCGTCGAGCCCGGTCAGCTCCGCGTACAGCTCGAAGAACCGAGCCGCTTCGGGCGGGTGCGGCGTGGACCACAGATGGGCCAGGTCCACCTCGGCCCACATGTAGGAGACCGCCGGGTCGATCAGGGCGGGCTGCCCGTCCGCGGTGGCGAGGACGTTGTGCGTCCACAGGTCGCCGTGGGTCAGGCAGGGCGGCCGGGGAGGCAGCAGTTCGGGCAGCCGCTCGCACAGCCGCTCCAGCGCCCGCCGGTCCTGTTCGTCCAGCGCCGCCCGCACCCGGGGCTCCGGCAGCCAGCGCAGCAGGCGGCGCTGGGCGAAGAAGGCGTAACCGTCGGTGTCCCAGGTGTTGTCCTGCCGCTCGCGCCCCAGCCAGTTGTCGCGGGACCAGCCGAAGCGGTCGTGCACGGTGGTGGTGTGCAGCCGCGCGAGGGTGTGGGCGAGCCGCTCCCAGAAGTCCTCACTGGCCGGACGCGGCTGCAGGGCGGACAGCACCAGCACGTCCCGGCCCGCGAACAGCACCTCCGGGGTGGCGGCCCCGCCGAGCTCGCGGAGTGCGCGGAGCCCCTCGGCCTCCGCCGCGAACAGGCCGTCGGACGGCGCCTCGCGGAAGGCCTTCACGAACACGGGCGGCCCCTCGCGGCGCGTGGCGATGCCCGCGAGGGCGGCCACTCCCCCCTCGGCGGGGGTCACCGACTCGGCGTCGCCCAATCCGGCCTGGCGCAGCCGGTCCAGCAGCAGGGACGTGATCGACATGAGCATGCACACTACATCAGGACTTGATCACTCCGTCAGCCCCGGCGGGAACCCGTTCCACCGGAGCGACCCGGCCCTTTGGGCAGTTCATGACAGAAGCCGTCCAGCGGCGGAACGGCATCCCGCCCCGCCCCCGCGCGGAAAGCGGGGACGGGGCGGGGAGCGCGTCAGACGGCCCGACCTCGGCGCGCCTCAGATCAGCGTGCGCCAGTAGAACCAGAAGCGGTTGAGGATCAGCATCGCGATCACCAGGTACCAGCAGCCGATCACCAGCCACGGGGAACGGCTCACCGCGACCGCCCAGCCGCCCGCCCGGCCGGGCAGGGCGATGCCGCCCTCCCGCAGGTTGTACGTCGTGACCTGCCAGAACAGGGCGATGGTGACGGCCCACACCACCATGCAGTACGGGCACAGCGCCCCGATCTCGTACAGCGACTGGCTGATCAGCCAGTGCACGAAGACCACCCCGAACACCGTCCCCGCCTGGAGCCCCCACCAGAACCACCGGGCGAAGACCGCTCCGGCGAGCAGGGCCATGCCGACCGTGGTCACGATGGCGAAGGCGGCCACCCCCAGCACCGGGTTGGGGAAGCCGAACGCCTCGGCCTGCGGCGTCACCATCACCGAGCCGCAGCTGATGATCGGGTTGATGCTGCACGACGGCACGTAGTCCGGGTCCTGGAGGAGTTCGATCTTCTCCAGGAGCAGCGCCACCGAGGCGGCCAGCCCGATCAGGCCGGCGACCACCAGGGTGAGGGCCAGGGCGCGGGGCGCGCCGTGGCGGGGGCGGGACGCCGTGGGGGCAACGGCTGCGGGGCTGGTGAGGGCGGGGCTAGTGGGGGCGGACATCGACGGCCTCCGAGGGCAGACGGCGGAAGGGAGGACGGGGGCGCATCAGCCGAGGATCCGCTCGACCTGCTGGGTGAACTCCTCCGGCGTGACGGCCTGGCCGTCCGCGCCGATGACCTCCACCGCCTCGCCGTCCAGGCGCACGGTGGGGGTGCCGGTGACGCCGCTGTCCGCGAACGCCTCGGAGACCCGCTCCACCCAGCCGCCGTAGGTGTTGTTCCGCACCGCCTCGGCGAACTCCGCGGAGTCGACGCCGGCCTGTCCGGCGAGGTCGATCAGGTGCTCCGGGTCGGCGAAGGCGTCGTCGGTCTCGGCCGGCTGGTTGGCGTAGAGCTCCTGGTGCAAGGCGATGAAGTCCTCCTGGCCGCCGGTCTCCAGCGCCGCCGCCAGGGCGTTCAGGGCGGTCTTGGAGCCGTCGCCGCCCACGGCGTCGTCGATGAACGTCGCGAAGTGGTACTCGACGTTGAGGCGCCCCTGGTCGGCCAGTTCCTTGATGGTGCCGCCCAGCGACTCCTCCATCAGCCCGCAGTACGGGCAGCGGGGGTCCTCGTAGACCTCCAGGGTGGCCGGGGCGTCCGGGTCGCCGTAGAGGACCACCGTGTCCTCGCCGGCCTTCGCCCCGGCGGGCACCACCAGCGGTCCGTCGTCGCCCACGTTCGCGGTGACGATCGCCACGGTGGCCGCGATCGCCACCACGACCACGCCCACCGCCGAGGCGGTGAGCCGGCGGCGCAGCGTCTCCCGCCGGCGTTCGGTCTCCCGCTGCTCCCGCAGCCGCTCACGGGCCGCGCGCTTGCCGGTGCCGGTGTGGTTGCCGGTGTGGTTGCCGGTGCTGGTGTGGCTCTTGGGGTTGGTGTGGTTCTTGGGGTTCGTGTTGCCGCTCATGGCTGTGCAGTCCCTGTCCGCTCGAAGGTCTGGGGAGCCGCCGGATCACGGCGGCGAGGTCCGTCCAACGGGAGCGGCCCGCCGGGAACCGTCCCGGGCGGCACGACGGCGGCACGCGGAACCACGGGAGTGGAACGCGGCGGCCCCGCGGCGCGGGAGGGTCAGCGAGCCGGACGCAGCAGCGGCGGGCCGCGCAGGATGAGGACGTGGCGCAGGGCGACCAGCGACCGCAGGACGCGCGGCGCCGGCGGGTGGGCGGCCACCGCGGGGCGCGCGTCGTCGACGCCGAGCGCCCAGGCCAGCAGCCAGCGCGCGGCCTGCACGACGACCTCGGTCAGCGCCTTGAGAAGGGCGGTGGCGGCGACCCGGCCGCGCCGCAGCCACCACACGGCGACGCCCGCGAGCAGCAGGTGCGCCCCGACCGTCAGCAGCAGGGCGCCGGCGCCGGGCGCGACGGGGCTGAGCCCGGCCAGGCCGGGCAGCACGGTGCTCCGGCACGCCAGGTCGTTGCCGAGGCCGCGGACGAACTCCGCCAGCGCTCCCCCGTTGCCGCCACAGACCGCCTGCCCCGCCGCGAACAGCGTGGCCAGCAGCGTCTCGACGGCGACCACGGCGGCAGCGGCGGCGACACCGGTCCGACGGCGCACCCGCAGCGAGAGCAGGAGCGGGAACGTCACCGCGACCGCGACCCACCAGGTCGCCACCGACAGCACCGTGCCGGTGGCCGTGACGTGCACGCTCGCCGAGGCCGTCACCAGGGTCGGCGCCAGCAGGGCGGCGCGCCACACCGACACGCGCAGGCCACCGGAGGGGCGGGCCGCGCGGACGCGGGCCGCCACCGGGTGGCCGGGTGCGAGGGTGTGAGGCATCGGGTCCCTGGTGTGGGTGGGTGCGTGGTGGTGGTGCGACGGAGGGCCGGCGGCGAACGCGGGCCGGCGGTGCACACGATAACCCCAGACGCGGCCCGGCCAGAAGGACGCCTCCACCTCTCCCGGGGACGACGTGAAGCACGTCATACCGGCGCGTGCATCCGAATGTCCCGACGCCCGGGAACTTCCGCGCCGCCCCGTCCGACTGCTGCTCCGGAACGCCGGCGACCGGACCGTCGTCCATCCGAGAGGAGAGGCATGTCCACGGAGCCCCTCGCCACGGCGGCGAACGACGACGTCGCGACCCTCCCGGGGGCGGAGGAGGACGCCCGGCCGGAAACCACCCGCCCCTCCGGGAGCACCGGGGCGTCCGGCCCCACCGGGGCGTCCGGCGGGCCGGCGCGCAGAGGCAGACGTCCCGGCGGCTGGGCCGCGCTGCGCCCGCTGGTGCTGCGGCTGCACTTCTACGCCGGGCTGCTCATCGCCCCGTTCCTCCTCGTCTCCGCCGTCACCGGCCTGCTGTACGCCCTCTCCTTCCAGGCCGAGCAGGTGGTGTACCGCCACGAACTGCGGGTGCCGGTCGGCGAGGACCGGCTGCCGCTGTCCGAGCAGATCGCCGCGGCGCGGGCCGCGCACCCCGAGGGCACGCTGGCCGCGGTGCGCCCGGCCGAGGAGGCCGACGCCACCACCCGGGTGCTGCTCGCCGAGGTGCCCGGGGTCGCGGACGGCCACCGGCTGGCGGTCTTCGTCGACCCGTACACCGCCGAGGTGCGCGGGGCGCTGGAGAGCTACGGCAGCTCGGGCGCGCTGCCGCTGCGCACCTGGATCGACGAGTTCCACCGGGACCTGCACCTCGGCGAGCCCGGCCGCCTCTACAGCGAGCTGGGCGCCAGTTGGCTGTGGGTGGTGGCGCTCGGCGGCCTGCTGCTGTGGATCGGCCGCCGGCGCACCGGGCGGCGCCGCGGCGCGCGCGGCCTGCTGACCCCGGACCGTGCGGCCACCGGGCGGCGCCGCACGCTGTCCTGGCACGGGGCGGTCGGGATCTGGGTGGTACTGGGCCTGCTCTTCCTCTCCGCCACCGGGTTGACATGGTCGCGCTATGCCGGGGAGAACGTCGCCGACCTGCGCGCCGCGCTCGGCTGGCAGACGCCATCGCTCTCCACCACCCTGGGCGGGGGCGGCGAGGACCACGCCGGGCACGAGGGACACGAGGGACACGACGAGCACGGCGGCTCCGGCGCCTCCGGCGGCGGGACGGCGCCGGCGACGGAGGAGCCCGCGGCGGAGGCGGCCGGCGCCGACGTCGGCGTGGACCGGGTGTTCCAGGTGGCGCGCGAGCGTGGCCTGGCCGGACCGGTCGAGATCGTCTGGCCCGCCGGCGCCGGCACCGCCTACACGGTGCAGGAGATCCAGCGGGCCTGGCCCACGCAGCAGGACGCCCTCGCCGTGGACCCGGCCTCCGCCGAGGTGACCGACGAGGTGCGGTTCGCGGACTACCCGCTGATGGCCAAGCTCTCCCGCTGGGGCATCGACGCCCACACCGGCGTGCTGTTCGGCCTGGCCAACCAGATCGTCCTGGCCCTGCTCGCACTGGCGCTGATCATGCTGATCGTATGGGGGTACCGGATGTGGTGGCAGCGCCGGCCGCTGCCGGAGCGCCGGCTGGCCGTCGGCCGCCCGGCGACCCGCGGCACCTGGCGCCGACTGCCGCCCGCGGCCCTGCTCGGCGTGCTGGTGGTGGCCGTCGCCGTCGGGTGGTTCGTCCCGCTGCTGGGCATCTCGCTGGCCGCCTTCCTACTGGTCGACGCCGCCGTGGGCGCCGTCCGGTCGTCCCGCTCCCCCGGTTCCTGACGCGGGAGGGCCGGGAACGCCGGTGGGCCCGTCCGTGCCCGCCCGGGGGAACGGAACGGGCGGGCGGACGGGCCCACGCGCGCCGGGATCACTCCTTGGGCAGGCCGGGCGGGTTCACCTCGGAGGCGGGGATGGCCTCGCTCTCCAGGTTCCAGCGGGCCAGCACCTCGGCGTAGGTGCCGTCCTCGATCACCGCGTTGAGCGCGTCGGACAGCGGCTGCACCAGACCGTTGTCCTTGGCGGTCATCGCGGCGATCTCCGCCTCGATCTCCCCGCCGCCGGAGAGGTTGCCGACGATCTTGGTCTCACCGGCGACGGCCACGTGGTAGGCGATCTGCGGGTTGGGGCCGAGGTAGAGGTCGATCCGCCCGGACTGGAGCGCCAGGTAGTAGTCCGTGCTGCTCTGGTAGTACTGGATGTCCGCCGGCTCCAGGCCGGCGGCGCGGTTCTGCTCGTCCCAGCGGAGCAGGATCTGCTCCTGGTTGGTGCCCTGGCCGACGGAGACGGTGAGCCCGGCGATGTCCGCCGGCTCGTCGATCGAGGTGATCTCGCTGTCCGCCCTGGCCTCGAAGGCGAGTTCGTCGACGCGGTAGGAGGCGAAGTCGTAGGTCTCCTTGCGTTCCTCGGTCACCGTGATGTTGGAGAAGCCGACGTCGTACTGGCCGGACTCCACGCCCAGGAAGATGTTCTCCCAGGAGGTGGGCTCCAGGCGGAGTTCCAGGCCGAGCACGTCGGCGACGAGCTGCGCGATGTCGGTCTCCACTCCGATCAGCGTGGTGTCGTCGTCCGCCCGGAAGGCCAGCGGCGGGGAGCCCTGCCCGTTGGCGGCGACCACCAGTTCGCCGCGCTCGCGGATCTCGGCCGGCACCGCAGCCGCGATCTCGGGGTCCTCCTCGGCGCGCACCCGGTCCTGGTCCGGGCTGGTGTTGATGGCGGCGCCGCTGGCGGACGCGGCGGGCGTGGCCTCGGCGGTGGCGTCGGCCTCGGGGTCACCGCAGGCGGTCAGCGCCAGCACGGGGAGCAGGGCGACCGCGGTGACGAGGCGCGTGCGGAGCGCGGTGCGGGATCCGGTGCGGTGTCGGTGCGTGGGCATGGGGTCCTTCACGGGTGATGGGTGGGAAGCCGACGTACGGAGTACGGGCGGGCAGGGAGGAAGGGGGTCACAGGACCTTGCGGAGGAACGCCCGGGTGCGCTCCTCGCGGGGCGCGTCCAGCACGCTGGCCGGCGGGCCCTGTTCGACGATCCGGCCGTCGTCCATGAAGATCACCGTGTCGGCGACCTCACGGGCGAAGCCGATCTCGTGGGTGACGACGAGCATCGTGGTGCCGCCGGCGGCCAGGGACCGCATCACGTCGAGCACCTCGCCCACCGACTCCGGGTCCAGGGCGGAGGTGGGCTCGTCGAACAGCACCAGCTTGGGTTCCAGGGCCAGCGCCCGAGCGATCGCCACCCGCTGCTGCTGGCCGCCGGAGAGCTGACGCGGATAGCTGTCGCCGCGGTCGCCGAGGCCCACCCGGTCGAGCAGGGCCCGCGCCAGGCGCTCGGCCTCGGCCCTCGGGCGGCGCTGGGCGGACACCGGCGCCTCGACGATGTTCTCCAGCGCCGTCAGGTGCGGGAAGAGGTTGAAGTCCTGGAAGACGAAGCCGATGCGGGTGCGCTGCCGCAGGATCTCCCGCTCGCTCAGTTCGCGCAGCCGAGCCGGGCCGACCTGGCGGTAGCCGATCAGCTCGCCGTCCACCCGGACCCGGCCCCGGTCGACCTTCTCCAGGTGGTTGATGCTGCGCAGCAGGGTGGACTTGCCGGAGCCGGAGGGTCCGAGCAGCACCGCCACCTCGCCGGGGCGCACCCGCAGGTCCACACCGCGCAGCACGTGGCGGGCGCCGAAGGACTTGTGCAGCCCGCGCACGTCCACCATGTGCGGGCCCCCGTCCGCCCGAGCGGGCTCGGTGACGGGCTCGGTCGCCGGCTCGGTCGCGGGCGCGTCCTCGGTGGTCCGGTCAGCCGCTGGCACCGGGCACCTCCCTGCCTGCCGGGGCGCGGCGCTGGGCGAGCGCCAGGCGCAGGCGCTGCACCGGGGTCGGTGGCAGCGTGCGCTGGGTGCCGCGGGCGAAGCGCCGCTCGATGTAGTACTGGGCGACGGACATCACGGTGGTCAGGGCGAGGTACCAGATGGTGGCCACCAGCAGCAGGGCGATCACCCGGCCGTTGCGGCCGTAGATCACCTGCACCTGGTAGAAGAGCTCCGGCAGTGCCATGACGTAGACCACCGAGGTGCCCTTGACCAGGCCGATCAGCTCGTTGCCGGCGTTCGGGACGATGGTCCGCATGGCCTGCGGCAGCACGATGCGGCGCAGCTGACGGCCCCGCGGGATGCCGAGGGCGGCGGCGGCCTCCAGCTGCCCCTGGTCCACCGAGAGGATGCCGGCGCGGACGATCTCGGCCGCGTAGGCCGCCTGGTGCAGGGCGAGGCCCAGCGTGGCGGCGGTCATCGGCCCGATCAGCTCCATGGTCCCCACCGAGACGAAGGAGGGGCCGAACGGGATGCCGAAGCTGATCTCGTCGTAGAGCAGGGCCAGGTTGTACCAGAACAGCAGTTGCAGGATCAGCGGGACTGAGCGGAACAGCCAGACGTAGCCCCAGGCGGTGGCGGACAGCAGCGGGCTGCGGGACAGCCGCATCAGGGCGACGACGGCGCCCAGCGCGAAGCCGAGGACGATCCCGGCCACGGTGAGCTGGAGGGTGACGCCGACCGCGGAGACGATGGAGTCCGCGAACAGGTACTCCCCCACCGTGGCCCAGTCCCAGGCGGGGTTGGTGACCAGCGCGTTGACGGCCATGGCGAGCAGGAGCAGCACGACGGCGCTGCCGACCCACCGCCAGGGGCGGCGCGCCGGTATGACGGTCGGTTCCTCCTCGGGCGTCTCCGCGATCGGTGTCCCGCCTCGCGGACCGGCCGCGTGGCCGACGGGCGCATGGCCGACGGGCGCATCGCCGACGACGGCGCGCGCGGCGGCGCCGTCGGCCGGCGGCGGCACGCCGGGGACGGTCTTCATCGGGGTCTCTCCTTGTCCGGGTGGTGCCGCCCGGGCGTGTGGGGACGGGGGGCGAGGGGCTTGTCGAAGGGGTGGATGCCGACCACCTCCGGCGGCAGCGACCGGTCGTAGCGCGGGGTGTAGCCGGTGGCGAGGTAGAGGGCGTGCGCCTCGGGTTGGCGCGGCCCGGTGGTGAGGTGGACGCGCTGGTAGCCGCGGCGGGCCGCCTCGGCCTCCAGTTCGGCCAGCACGCGCCGGGCGAGGCCGCGCCGGCGGTGCCGGGAGGAGGTCCAGATGCGCTTGAACTCGGCGGTGGTCGCGTTGTAGCGGCGGAAGGCGCCGCCCGCGACGGCCGTGCCGTGCTCCTCCAGCAGGATCACCGCGCCGTCCGGGGGGTCGAACTCCTCGGGCGGGTAGCGGTGCATCTCCGCGGAGGCGGCCTGGGCGTAGCGCGTGCGGTACTCGTGGTCGAGCTCGGCCAGCATGGGGCGGACGGCCGGGTCGGTCATCCGCACCCGGCGCACCACCAGTCCCGGGATCGGGCCCGTGACCGGTGCCGGGATCTGGGCCGGTGGCGCGTGGCCGGGGTGCTCGTCGGGCGGCGCGGTGCTCACCGGGGGTTCCGTTCGCCGGCCTCGACGGCGATCGGCAGCCGGTTCTCCGCCGGGGGCAGCGGGCAGGTGGCGAAGTCGGTGAAGGCGCAGGGCAGGTTGACCGCCCGGTTGAAGTCGATGGTGACGCGGCCGTCCGCGTCGGCGGCGGGGATGGTGAGGGTGCGGGCGTTGGGCGCGGTGGTGACGCCGTTGGTGGCGTCCCGGAAGTGCAGCACGAGGCTGGCGTCGTCCGGGCCGGCGAGCGCGGTGAGCGTGTGCTCCTGCCCGGCCGCGGTGAAGCGCACGGTGCCGACGGCGGTGCGCCGGTGGTGCAGTCCGGCCACGACGGCGTCCACGGTGATCTCGCGCGGCTCGGGCAGCGGAGTGAGGGTGCCGGCCACCACCCACGCGGGGTCGGGGGCGTAGGCGGGCACCCCGGTGAAGCCGGTGCGGGTGGCGGCCTGCGGGTCGCGGACGCGCAGCGCGTGCGACCGGCCCCGGCGGATGATCTCCACCCGGAGGTCGCCGACGGTGGCGAGTGCGCCGGCGGCGTTGTCCGCCGGGGCGACCCGCACCGTGCCGCTGACCAGCGTGCCGTCGAGGCGGACGCCGTCCTCGGCCCGGGCGCTGAGCGTGACGCCGGTCTCCGGGGTGGCGCTCCACTCGCCCGGCAGCGGCGGGTACTCGGCGGGGGTCTCGTCGAGCCAGTGCAGGGCGGTGAGGGACAGCCAGCCGTGCGGGGCGCGCAGTTCCTCCTCGCGCCGGGCGTGCCAGTCGGCCCACTCGGCGGCGAAGGCGTCGTCCGTGGACGACTGGGCGGGGCGGACGTCGGTGGTCATGGGGTGCTTCCTCCTGGGACCGGTGCGGATGGTGCGGTGCGCGGGGTTGGGCGAACTTCCGGACGGGGTTCGCCGGGCAGGGCCGGGCCGGACGGGGCCGGGCGGGGTCAGCCGGCGGAGGGGGCGGGGGCGGCCTCGGGCGCGGCCTCGGCCCGGGCGCGTTCGGCGTCCCGCTTGGCGACCTCCTCGCGGACGATCGGGATCACGTGGCGCCCGAAGTCGATGGCGTCGTCCAGCAGGTCGTAGCCGCGCGCGGAGAGGATCTCGACGCCGAGGTCGTAGTAGTCCAGCAGTGCCTGCGCGACCGTCTCGGGGGTTCCGACCAGGGCGGTGGAGTTGCCGGCGCCGCCGGTGGCGGCGGCCGTCGGGGTCCACAGGGCGCGGTCGTGCCGTTCCCCGGCCTCGGCGACGGCGAGCAGGCGCTGGGAGCCGGCGTTCTGCGGGGCGTCGGTGCGGTAGCGCTTCAGGGCGGGACCGGCGGCGGCCTTGCGTGCCTCGATCCGGGCGACGGTGCGGTGCGCCTTCTCCCAGGCCAGTTCCTCGGTGGGGGCGATGATCGGCCGGAACGCCACCTGGAACGTCGGGGTGTCGGTGCGGCCGGCCTCGCGCGCCGCCCGCTTGATGGACTCGATCTGCTCGGCGGTCTGGGCCAGCGGCTCGCCCCACAGCGCGTAGATGTCGGCCTCGGCGCCGCCGACGGCGTAGGCGGCGGGCGAGGAGCCGCCGAAGGAGACGCGCGGGCGGGGGCTCTGCACCGGGAAGGTGTCGCTGACGAAGTCGGTGAACCGGTAGTGCTCGCCCTCGTGGTCGAACGGCTCGTGGCTGGTCCACGCCTTCTTGACGATCTGTATGTACTCGCGGGTGCGCTGGTAGCGCTCGTCCTTGGTGAGGAAGTCGCCCTCCCGGCCCTGCTCGTGGTCGTTGCCGCCGGTGATGAAGTGCACGGTGAGTCGGCCGTCGCTGATCCGGTCGAGGGTGGCGAAGGTCTTGGCGGCGAAGGTCGGGTAGGAGACGTTGGGCCGGTGGGCCAGCAGGATCTGGATGCGGTCGAGGTGGGAGGCGACGTAGGCGGCGGCCGGCGAGGGGTCGGGCGAGCCGGAGCCATAGGCGAAGAGGATGCGGTCCCAGCCGTGGTCCTCGTGGGCGCGGGCGAGGCGGAGCGTGTACTCCTTGTCGAAGCTGGCTCCGGAGCGGGGGGTGGTCTCCGTGCCGTCGTTGGTGGCGGCGATTCCGAGGAACTCGACGGGCATCTGGGGACGCCTTTCTGCTGGGGCCGCCGCGTGCGGGTGCGCGTGGCGGCGGACGTTGCCGGGTGAGGTAGCCGGGCCGGAGCTGGGGCGCGGCCGGAGCGGAGGCGGGGGCGGAGCGGGGGCGCGGGTACGGGAGGTCGCCCCGGCCACCGCGCGCGGCGGATGGCCGATCAGGGGGTGGGCGGCAGCCCGGCACGGCTGGGTCGCGCGGCGGCGCGGCGCAGCGGCGGGTGGGGGGAGCGCGACTCGGATCGCCCCGGTGCCACGGCTGGTGGCGGGGTGGGCGTGGGCGCGGTGGGCGCGTCAGACCGGCGGGGTGGGTGTGGCGGAGCCGGATGACGGGTGGTCACCGCGTGCGGCTCAGCCCCGCCCCAAACCCCCCTTGGGGGGCTTTTGGGCCCCCTTCTTCAGGATCCCATGGCGGGGTGACGCACCGCAGCCCCTGTCGTGCAGCCTGTGGATAACTTCCAGGCGCTCAGCCGGCGGGGCGGTCCGAGGGAAGAGGAGAATGCCTCAGCAACACTGGGCGCTGACCACACGACCAAGGTCGATGTGGTGGCGCTGCACCAGATGAGTCTCGTAAGGCATGCGATCAAGCAACACCCGGGACGCCCCTGACGTCAAGAGTGGTTCACGATGTGGACGATTTCGATCACATCACGGGCAGACGAATGGTTCGTTCGGCCGCCCGGCGACGGTCATTCGGCGTGCGGGAGGTACTCGAACCAGTCGAAGTCGGCGACGGCCGCCGCGGCGCCGCCCTCCCCGGTGGCGTACAGGCCGATGTAGGTGCCGGTGAAGCCCCCGGCGACGGTGGAGCTGAGCATTCGTCCGTCGGTGTGCGCCAGGGTCTGCCAGCGCGGCCCGACCTCGCCCACGGAACCGGCGTCGCCCACGGAGCCCGCGTCGCCACCGGAGCCGGCGTCGGCCTCGGCTCCGGCGTCGAGGGCCCAGCGCAGGGCGTGGTCCTGGCCGTCGGCGCGCACGGAGAGCAGGAGTCGTCCGGTCTCCGGCAGCGCGTGCTCGCCGAGGACGCTCTCCACGCCGGCCTCCCGGCGAACGGCGCGGACCACCCGCCCCGCCCGGTCGCCCTCGCCGCCACGGGTGACCACCAGCCGCAGGTGGAAGTCGTCGTTCTGCACCACCACGATGCCGGCGGCGTCGCGGGCCCCGGCGGGGGTGAATTCCACGGCCGTGCTCGCCGTCCAGGAGGCGTGCTGCTGCCGGCGGGCGACCAGCGACGGCTGGCCCCGCTCGGCCACCGTCTCCGGGCGGGCGCGCAACCGGAGGTGCCCGGGCCGCTCGCTCAGGCTCCACCAGCGCTCACGTGGAGTGCGCAGCATGTTCCAGGAGTGGTCCAGCTCCGGCGCGTCGAAGTCGTCGCGGGGCGGCCGGGTCGGCCAGGGGTGGGGTGGCAGCGCGGGCCGCGGCTCCTCCAGGCGGACCTGGCCGACGCCGGGGCAGAACACCGGCCAGCCGTCCTCCCAGACCACCGGGACCAGGAAGGTCTCCCGCCCGAGGTTGGGGTGGTAGCCGCCGCCGTAGGGACGCTGGGCCAGCAGCACGGCCCACCAGTCGCCGGCCGGGGTGCACACCAGGTCGGCGTGGCCGACGGCCACCACGGGCTGGCCGGGGCCCAGGTGGCGGTGGGTGAGGACGGGGTTGCGGGGGTTCCCGGTGTACGGGCCGGTGACCTCGTCGGCCCGGGCCACCACGACGGCGTGGTTCTGCTCGGTGCCGCCCTCGGCGGCCAGCAGGTGGTAGCGGCCGTCGACCTTGTACAGGTGCGGGCCCTCCGCCCAGACGGCGTCGACCAGCGCGCCCCGCCACAGCACGTGCTCGGGGCCGACCAGGCGGCCCGCCGCCAGGTCCAGGCGGCGCAGGTAGACCTCGGTGCGGCCGGGGCTCGCGGGCTCCGCGCCGTCCTCGGTGGCCGGCCGGCAGGCGTGGAACCAGACCGTGCCGTCGTCGTCGAAGAACAGCGAGGGGTCGAATCCGGCGGCGTCGTCGAGCCAGACCGGGTCGGACCACGGACCGGCCGGGTCGGTGGCGGTGACCAGGAAGTGGCCGGAGCGGCCGGTGCCGTCCACCAGGGTGCACACCACGTGGAAGCGTCCGTCGTGGTGGCGGATGGTGGGCGCGTACAGGCCGCCGGAGGGGCGCACGCCGTCCAGGTCGAGCTGTTCCGGGCGGTCCAGCACGTGTCCGACGGGGCGCCAGTGGACCAGGTCGCGGCTGTGGTGCACGGGCAGGCCGGGGAACCACTCGAAGGTGGAGGTGACCAGGTAGTAGTCCTCCCCCACCCGGCAGATGGACGGGTCGGGGTGGAAGCCGGGCAGCACGGGGTTGCGGAACGTCGCGGTCTCGGCGTCGGTCACGGCGTCCTCGCCCTCCACGCCGCCTCGGCGGCACAACGATCGAAAGTACGCGAAAGCTATCGGTTGGAGATCATAGCCGCTCATCGTCGGTCAGCGGGCCGGCGATTCCCGCGCCGCTGCCCTCACCTTTCGGATAGTTTCCACCCCCTCCGGGCGCGGTGGTGCCCCGCACCGTGGGGGCACGGTGCGGGGCACCACCGGCTGCCGCCGCGGCCGGGGCGGGCGGCCACGGCCGGGCGGACCGGGGCGGAATCAGCCGGCGGCGGTGGCGGCGCAGTCGACCGCCGGGGCGGCGCCCAGGTCGCCGCTGCCGGGCGCGGTGCCGGTGAAGCCGAACGACGTGCCGGCCCCGGCGGCGAGCCGGCCGTTCCAGGCCAGGTTGCGCGCCGTCACCCCGCCGTCGGCCACGGTCAGCGCGCTGCTCCAGGAGCCGGAGACGCTCTGCCCGGCGGGCAGCGGCCAGGTCACCGTCCAGCCGTCGATGGGTGTCGTGCCGGTGTTGCGGACCTGCACCTCCACCTGGAAGCCGCCGGTCCACCGGGCGACCACCCGGTAGCTGGCGGCGCACTCGGCCGTGACGGCCGGCGGGGGCAGCCGGGTGGGGTCGACGATGCCCCAGTACGCCGGCTTGGCCTGCAACCGCTGGTCGAACGGCAGCGGCAGGTCGATCCGGGCGATCGGGAACTGGGTCAGCCAGGTCCGGTCGTCGCCCAGGCCCCAGAAGGTGATCCCGGTGAGGTGGTCCGCCTGCCGCCGCAGCGCGGCGAAGACGTCCCGGTAGCGGTAGCCCTGCTCGACCAGCAGTTCCGCCGGCACCGGGTCGTAGGAGTCGGTGGGGTTGTCGTAGACGCTCATGTCGAACTCGGTGATCTGCTGCTCGACGTCGAGGTCGACGAAGTCCGTGATGGTGCGCTCGATCTCGCCGACCGCCGGCCACGCGATGTTGATGTGCATCTGGTGGCCGACGCCGTCCACCGGCACGCCCTCGGCCTTCAGCTGGGCCACCAGGTCGTGCAGGAAGGCCCGCTTGGCCGGGATCTCGGTGTTGTAGTCGTTGATGTAGAGCTTGGCGTCCGGCGCGACCTCGCGGGCCACCCGGAAGGCCGTGCGGATGTAGTCCAGCCCGGTGATCTCGTACCACTTGCTGCGCCGCATGCCGTCCGGCTGGCTCTCGTCGATCACCTCGTTGACGACGTCCCAGGCGTAGACGTCGTCGGCGTAGCGCCCGGCCACGGCGCGGATGTGCGCCTCCAGGCGGGCGAGCAGCAGCGCCTTGTTCTCCGGGGTGGGCGTCATCTCCGCGCCGTCGGCGTCGCGGAAGACCCAGGCGGGGGTCTGGTTGTGCCAGACCAGGGTGTGGCCGCGCACGCCCAGTCCGTTCTCCCGGGCGTACTCGACGATGTGGTCGGCCTCGTCCCAGGTGAACTGGCCCTCGGTGGGCTCGGTGGCGTCCCACTTCATGGCGTTGCCGGCGGTCACCGAGTCGTAGTGCCGCTCCAGCAGCTCGGCGTGCACGCCGACGGTCTCCGGGCGCTCGACGGCGCCGCCGACGCGCACGTGCTCGGGGAAGGCGTCGCGCAGGGCCGGGATGTCGGTCTGGATGGGGGTGGGCTCGACCCAGGCCAGCTCGAAGTCGTCGAGGTAGAAGGAGACGCCGGCGGCCCCCTCCAGGTAGACGCTGAGGAAGTCGACGTCGTGGACGAGGGTGTAGCTGCCCCTGAGGTTCACCCAGCCGTCGGCGGTGACGGTGGTGTCGCCGACGACGGTGGTGTAGGAGGGGGTGCCCTCCCAGCGGCGCTCGATGGACATCCGCAGCGCCGTGGGGCTCTGGCCGGGGGCGAGCCTGGTCCAGGCGGACAGGGTGTAGGTGTCGCCCTTGCGCATCCGGCCGAGCAGGTTGAACGCCGGGCCGGCGTAGGAGGCGGTGCGGTCGGTGGTGAGCAGGGCGTGGGTGCCGCCGTGCGCGTCCGGGGTGGCGACGGCGCTCACGCTCTCCGAACCGATCCGGGGCGCCCAGCCCTGGGCGGTGCCGGTCTCGAAGTCGGTGACGACGCCGGCGCGGTCCGGCGGGCCGTCCGGCGGCGGGGCGGTCATCGTGATGGTGAGGTCGTCCAGGAGGTAGGCGCTGGTGGCGTCGGTGGCCTCCAGGTACAGCTGGAGTTCGGAGGCGTCGCTGGTGAAGGTGTACTCGCCCTGGAGGCGGACCCACTCGGCGTCGGTCGCGGGGGCCGAGGCGATCCGCTCCCAGGTGGTGTCCGCGTCCACCGGGGTGCGCTGCATGGTCAGCGCCAGGTCGGTGGCCGGCTGGCCGGCGGCGAGCCGGGCGTAGCCGGTGATCAGGTAGGTGGCGTTGGTCTGCAGCAGGCCGAGCACGTCGCGGGCGGGGCCGTGCCAGGTGTCGGTGCGGCCGGTGGTGGCCAGGGCGCCGGTGCCGCCGTGGGCGTCGTCGGTGACCGCCAGCTGGGCGGCGCCGCGCGGGGTCCAGCCCTGGGTGGTGGCGTCCTCGAAGTCGTAGGAGGCGACCGGGACCGGGTCGGCGGCGGCCGACGCAGCGGTGGCGGTCGCGTCGGTGGGGGTGTCGGCGGTCGCGGGCGCGACCGCGGGGGTCAGCAGTGCCAGGGTTCCCGCCAGCAGCAGGGCCGCGACTCGTCGTCGCGCCCCACGCTTCCTCAGTTGCATGCTCACGTCACTCTCTCGATCGCGGACCGGCCGGGCGGGACGGCCGGTCAGGGGGCCGGGTCCGTGGGGGACCCGGCCGGGACGGTAGCCGCCTGCCGGTGCGGCAGGCGGTGCCAAGGTACTACTCGCGGACGGCGGCAGGGAGTTGACGGATCAACACAAGGCCCGCCGGGGGGCGCGCCACTCACACCACACGACCTTGCCGGCCGGCGGGCGGTGCTCGGTGCCCCAGGCGTCGGACAGGGCGGACACCAGCAGCAGGCCGCGGCCCCGGGTGTCGTCGGGGCCGGCCGGGCACGGGCGCGGGAGGGCGGGGCCGGTGTCGTGGACCTCCAGGCGCAGCCCTTCGGCGGCCGGCAGCGGGAGCAGGCGCACGTGCACGGCGCGCCCGGGCCGCGAGCCGTGCTGGATGGCGTTGGTGACCAACTCGGTGGCGCAGAGCGCCACGTCGTCGAGCAGGTCGGGCGCCCGCCAGTCGGCGAGCGCGTCGGAGACCAGGCGCCGTGCCGCGCCGACGGAGGCCGGGGCCGCCGGGAGGAAGCGGGACACCGGGGTCAGGACGGCTACGAGGTCGGTCGCGGGCATGACGGGGTTTCCTTGTTCCTAGGCGTGATGCCGGTTTCACGGCGTCGGGATGCGGACACGGGCGCGGGCCCGGGGGCCGATGCTGGGTCCTCCCACACGCGCGATGATCGATCGTCACTGGAGGTCCGAACGGGTGACGTCCCGGGCGCGTGCCGGCGCCGTCACGACTTGACGACGATGCCCCGCCGCTCGTTGACGGGTGGTCAGCCACCCGGGAGCCTTGGGGCAATCACACCGACAGACCGCCGGGGGTGGGGGTTTCGTGTCTGGTATCCGTGGGGCCCGAACGGCTTCGATCGCGCTCGTCGTCGCGCTGGCGCTCGCCGGATGCTCCGGCGGGGACGGGGACGGGGACACCGAGGCGCTGCCCACCGCGACCGACAGCTGGCCGGCCCAGCCGAGCCCCACCGCCTCGCCGACCCTGTCGCCGCAGGAGTACCGCGCCGAGCTGATCGCGGCCACCTACGACCTGGAGGTGGCGCTGGACGAGGTCGCCCGGGCCGACGGCATGGACGCGCTGGACGTGGCCATCGGCGAGGCCGCCGTCGCGGCCGACGCCGGCGCCGTCGCGCTGTCCGCGGTCGAGCCCCCGGACGACGCGGCCGTCGAGCACGCGGACCTCACCACCGCCCTGGAGGACCTCGGCACCGACCTCACCGACCTCCAGACCGCCATGGAGCTCAGCGAGGTGTGCGCGCCCTCGTCGACCCTCGGTCGTCTCGGCGCCTCGGAGAACCTGGCCGCCGTCGCCGGCGTCTCCCGGGCGCTCGGCGACAAGGGGTACGACATGACGCTGACCCTGCCGAGCTTCCCGGAGGAGCGCACCCGCCGGCTGGACAACGGCACCTTCGTCGCGGACGGCTCCCGGAACGGCCTGGGCGAGCTGACCATCGACAACGGCACGTCCAGCGACACCGTGGTCACCCTGGCCCGGGGGGACGACGCCGCGTTCGCCGTCTACGTCCGCGCGGAGTCGGAGTTCACCGTCTACAGCATCTCGGACGCGAGCTACACCATCTACTACGCCAGCGGCGCGGACTGGGACTCCGAGACCGAGTCGTTCACCCGCGACTGCGGCTTCAGCAGGTTCGAGGGCGAGGCGGCGTTCGAGACCACGTCCAGCACCTACACCACCTACTCGATCACCCTGCACCCGGTCGAGGACGGCAACGCGACGACCCGGCCGGTGGACCCGGAGGAGTTCCCGGACCTCTGACCCCGCCCCGCGCGCACACCGGCCCGGCGCCCCGGCCCACCGTCCCGGCCCACCGCCCCTGGCCGTCGACCGGACCCGGCGACCGGGCGCGCACCCCCGTCGTGCACTATGTCCCCACACTGTTGTTCGCACCCGAGGGGACGCACCGTGCACGCGATCACCCGTCTGTCGTCCGCGGAGGTCGACGGCTCCGCGGAGGAACTCGCCGCCCTGCTGGCGGACGTGGTGGAGGGCGGCGCCTCGGTCGGCTTCCTCTCCCCGCTCGACCCGGCCGAGGCGGCGGCCTGGTGGAAGTCGCTGGCCCCGGCGGTGGCCGAGGAGCGGCTGCTGCTGTGGGTCGCCCGGGTCGACGGCCGGATCCGGGGCACCGTCCAGCTCGCGCTCGCCGGCATGCCCAACGGCCGGCACCGCGCGGACGTCGCCAAGCTGCTGGTCCACCCCGACGCCCGCCGGCAGGGCCTGGGCCGCGCCCTGCTGGACACCGTCGAGCAGGCCGCCGTCGAGCACGGCCGGCACCTGCTGGTCCTGGACACCGAGACCGACAGCCCCGCCGAGCGCCTGTACCGCTCGGCCGGCTGGACCCCGGCCGGCGTCATCCCCGACTACGCCACCGACCCCGCCGGCGCCCTCCGCTCCACCACGTACTACTACAAGTCCCTGCGCTGAGCCGTTTCCCCGGCGCGGGGGCGTCCTCGAGGAGAACCCCCGGAGGGCGTCAGGCCTCCTCGGTACGGCCCGACGAGGTCGTGGACACGGGTTGGGTGGCGTTCGTGTGCCCGCGTCCCCTGACCGTGTCCGACCGTTCTCCCCCGCACCGACGGGGCGTCCGCCAGGCGAACGCCCCGTCGGTGGGCCGGCCGTCCACACCGTTGTCACGGGTCAGTCGGCCTGGCTGTCCGGGAAGGCCTCAGGCGGTCAGCCGTTCGTGGTGCAGGCGCCGAGGTCCTCCCAGACGCCCCACTGACCGGTGGTGCCCGGTTCCTCGCCCGTCACCCACCACTTGGCCCGCCAGTTGTGGCCGTTCCAGGTGACGGTGTCGTTGTTGGTGTACACGGCGCCTTCGTGCCAGGTGGTGGGCAGGCACGCGGTCGGGGCCGGGTCCGGCGGGTTCGTCGGGTTCGGGGAGCTGGTGCCGCCGAAGCTGACGTCGCTGCAGAGGAAGTACTTCTGGTCCATGTGCGACGCCTGCCAGACGGTCACGACGACGTGGCGACCGCTGCGGCCGCCGACGCTGGCGTCGGTGACGTAGTTCGGTGAGGCACCGCCCGGGTAGCTGCCGGTGGTCTTGACCAGCTCGAGGTCGGACCAGCGGAGCGGCTGGGTGGTGGGGTCGTAGCCCTGCCTGGTGACGTAGACGTGCAGCCAGTCCGCGCCGTGCCGGGCTTCGTCGTAGACGTTGACGGTGAAGTTGGAGTTGACGGCGGTGGTGACCCACGGGCCGGGGCGGTCGAGAGCCGAGTAGTCGGTCTCGCCGTTCCTGCCGGCGCTGCAGATCTGGCCGTCCGGGATCACCTGCCGGTAGTTGTCGCCGGTGCCGTTGGCGTAGACGGCCTTCCACGAGGTGATGGCGCTGGGGTTGGCCTGGTACACGCTGTGGCACATGGGGTCCTGAGCCTGGTTGGGCTCATTCGCGCCCCAGCGCTCCAGGCACCCGTAGTTGCGGGTCGGCGGATTGGTGACGGTTCCGTGCGCGTCGGCGTCGTTCGCCAGCGGGATGGGGGAGAGCAGGGCTGCGGCGAGCAGCGCCGGGGCGAACACCGCCCGGCGGCGCGCGGACGACTTCGGTGCCAGGTGCATCGTGAATCCTCGTCTTCGAGTGGTTTGTGGATGAGTGCGCTGGCGCGGTGTCAGTTGCTGGTGATGGCGTTCCTCCTTTCGGAGGTGGCCGACCGATGTGCCGGTGCCACGGGACGCGAGGGTCGGCAGCCTCCAGCGACCGGCCCCTGGACGGCGATCAGCGGGAAGCCCCAGCAGAGGAGCCCGGCGAAGCATCCGCCGCCCTCATGTACCTGACACGTTGGCGGATCCAGGCAGGGTCGTCAATCTTTCTGGCAGGAAAAAAGTAACTGGCTCTCCGGTTGTTGACACGGCAGGCGGTGGCCAGGCTTTCAGGGGGAATCCGGCCTGATCTCGGCGGAGAGTGCACGCGCTGGAAGAGGTGCTCGGTGACGGGAGAGCCGAGGTGGCGCACGCACCACTGGGACGGCTCTCGCGGTGAGGACGTTCGCCTCGTCACCGTCAGCGTGCGGTCGCGGAACGGCCCATCAGGGCGTCCGCGCTCCACCGGCCCGGGCCGAGGAAGGTGATCAGGAGGAAGGACCAGCAGAACATCGCCGCGGCCTCTCCGCCGTTCTCGATCGGGAGCAGGCCGTCAGGCTGGTGCACGACGAAGTACGCGTAGGCCATGGACCCCGAGCAGATCGTTGCCGCCAGCCGTGTTCCGAGCCCGGCCACAACCAGGGCGCCGCCCACCAACTGGATCACCGCCGCCCACCAGCCCGGCCACTCCCCTGCGCCGGGCGCCTCACCGTGAGGACCACCCAGCACGTCGAAGAGCGTCGCCGCGCCGTGGCAGGCGAACAGTAGGCCCGCCACCATGCGGTAGAGCGCGAGGACGGTGTCCGCCCGCTTGTTCAGCACGTCCATGACATGCCCCTTCCAGATAGGTGCAAGGCGAGGCGTGGACCCACTCCGGTCCGGCACCCCGAGGTGCGGCCGGCTCACGGCCGAACCCCGGGGCCTGGCCCATACGGTGGTGCCAAAGAGACGCCCTCGTCAAGCTTTCTGACAGAAAACAAGTAACTGGGTGCACGCCTCGGCAGGGCCGGTGGCCTGGCTGACGAACGAAGACGCCCCCCCCGGCCGGAGCCGCCTGGGATCGGGCTCAGCGGGTTGCCTGGACGGCTTCTGCGATGGCCAGGCAGGCGGCGCCGCGGGCCCACAGGTCGTCGTCGGCGGCGTGTACGAGCAGCTCGCAGTCGGCCGCGGCGGTGGAGAAGGCGTGCGCGGCGAGGGCGTCTCGGCAGGCGGGGCCGAAGAGGTCGTACGCGCGGGCGCCCTCGCCACTGAGGATGATCTTCTCGGGGTTGAAGAGATTGCAGACGGTGGCCATGGCCCGGCCGAGAGCCGTTCCCATGGCGGCGTACACCTCACGCACCACCGCGTCACCCGCCTGGGCGCGGGCCACCGCCTCGGCGACGGACGGGCAGGGCATGCCGGTGCGCTCCGCAATGGTCGACAGCACCGCCTGGTCGGAGACCACGGCTTCCAGACAGCCCCGGTTGCCGCACGAGCACACCGGCCCGTCGAACTGGACGGGAATGTGCCCGAGCTCGCCGGCCAGCCCGGTGAACCCGGTGTGCAGGCCCCCGTCGAGCATCAACGCGCAGCCCACGCCCGCACCCACGGTCACCACGGCCAGTGATGTGCAGTCCCGCCCGGCACCGAACCACTGCTCGGCCACCAGCAGCGCGTTGGCGTCGTTGTTCACCACGACCGGAAGTTCCAGCGCGGCCGACAGCGAACCCGCCACGTCCACGTCGTGCCAACCCATCACGCCGGAGAGCACACAGCGCCCCGTCCGCGCGTCGACGTGCCCGCCCACCCCCACGCCCACCCCGAGCAGCCGCGCACCCACGTCCTCCCCACTGCCCAGCAGGAACTCCACCGCCTGGCCGGCGAGCCGCAGAACCTCGGCCGCGTCGGCTCCAGGAGGCACCGGAAGTTGGCTACGGCCGACGATCGTCGCCTCCAGGTCGGCGAGTACCGCCACCACGCTCCTGGGCGACAGCTTGACCCCCGCCACCAGATGCCGTTCCCGCGCCACCCGCAGGATGCGCTGCGGCCGACCACCCCCCGAGGTGCGGGCACCGACCTCCACCAGGTAGCCGGTGTCGACGAGCGGGTTGACCACCCTGGTGACGGTCGACTGCGACAACCCCAGCCTGCGCGCCAGATCAGTGCGCGACGACGGCCCCGCGGTCAGCAACGCGGCGAAGATCTCCGCCCTCGTCCGATCCGCCACAGCCCCGCCCTCCTGATCCGTGACCACCGGAGGGAACCTCCGGGCACCGACATCGCGGGTGGGCGCGACACTGGGGATGGGGCTTATTGCCATGCTGGAAGTTTAGCCCCGCGCCCCGGATCCCACCCCCACCCAGCAGCAGGACGTACCAGGACGGGGGGCGGGATCGTTCTGTCGGTGATCGTCCTCTCGGTCAACCGGAACGGTGGGCCCGACCGCCACAGGGGCGGCCGGGCCCGGAACAACGGGCAGGCTGTGAGCGGATCAGGCTCTCAGGGTCCAGCGCTGGCTGGCCCAGCCGCCGCAGTCCCACAGGTGGAGGCGGGCACCGTCGGCGGTGGAGCCCTGGTAGACGTCCAGGCACCGACCGGACTTGACGTTCTTCAGCGTGCCGTCGGACTGGCGCACCCACTGCTGGGAGTCCCAGCCGCCGCAGTCCCACAGGTGCACCCGGGTGCCGTTGGCGGTGCCGCCGCTCACGGTGTCGAGGCACTTGCCCCCGGAGGTGACCGCCTGTCCATCGATCGTCCAGGTCATCGCGGGGACGTTGGCGCAGGTCCACTGCTGTACGGCGGTGCCGTTGGCGGTGCCGCCGCCGGCGCGGTCGACGCACTTGCCGGTGGCGTTGTTGACGATCTGGCCGGTGAACGCGCCGGTGCCGCCGCCGGGACCGCCGGGGTTGCCGCCTCCGCTGGAGCTCCAGGCGTTCCAGTTGTCCCAGTTCTCGGCGTCGAAGCCGAGTCGGCCGAGCTGGTCGGCGCCCCAGTTGGTGCCGGACTTCTCGATGGCGACGCCGCCGACGGTGTAGTTCTCCAGCTTGATGCCGCGGCTCTGGCTGGTCTCGTTGCCGAGGGTGACCTTCTGGTTGGCGGTGTTGGAGTAGCGCTTGAGGTGGCTGACCTGGGAGGCGGGGTCGAGGCCGTTCCAGGCGCCGATGGAGAGGTTCTTGATGTGGATGTTCTCGGTGCTGGAGAGGGCGTAGACGCGGATCGCGCAGTTGGTCATGCCCTCGACGGTGATGTTCTCGAACCGCATGTTCCGCACCCAGGTGCTGGGGTTGGCGGTCGTGGTCGAGCCCATGTTCTCCCAGTGGGAGGAGGAGTTGAGGATGCAGGTGTTGTACTTGACGTCCTTCCAGTACATGCGGTTGTGGATGACGTGGGTGTTGGTCACCGTGACGTTGTCGATGTTGCGGGGGGTCCATCCCCACTGGATGACCGGGCCGTTCTCGTTCTTCCAGACGACGGTGTTATCGATGGTGACGTCGCTGTGGTACATCTTCAGCACGTCGTCGTTGGCGTTGAAGAACGTGTCGCGCATGGTGCTGCCGCGGTAGAGCTCGATGCCGTCGGTCTGCCAGTACCAGCTGCCGACCTGCTTGTAGTTGTTCACCCGCATGTGGAAGGTCTGCTCGTTGCCGTAGACGACGAACGAGTGGTACGGCGGCTCGTTGATCGTCACGCCCTGCAGGTCCAGGTACTGCTCGGCGTTGGAGGAGGCGAACTGCAGCATCTTCACGCAGGAGGCGTGGCAGTTGGACGCCCCGCTGAGGTGGTCGTAGTTGTTGTTGGTGTCGGCCTCGTAGACGTACTGCTCGCCGGAGAGCACGCCGTAGCCGGTCACCTTGTACAGGCCCTGGGTGTCGTGGAAGAACCGGAAGGCTCCCTTGACGTACGCGCCGGGGGCCAGGTAGACCCACTTCACGTTCGCGGGCAGCACCGCGTGGTACCGCGACCCCATGTAGTAGGTGCCGGGCCGGAAGTAGACGATCTCCTCGGTGATCGTGTTGAGGTTGGTCACCTGCCCCGGCTGGGGGTAGTGGATGCTGCCGTCTTCGGCGGTCGGGACCAGTCGCTCCTGCTCGGCGCCGGTGAGGATCGGCTCGGCGAAGATCATCATCGAGTTGCGCGGCTCGGTGTGGACGGCCCGGTTCCCGCTCGCCTGGGTCGTCAGGACGCCGCTGGCCCCGGACATGTCGTTGTACGCGGTGTACAGCTGCGGAGCGAACTCGACCGAGAAGCGGTACCCGCTGGCGGCGTAGGGCACCTTGATCCGCACGGTGGTGTTGTTGACCAGCTGCTTCTCGAAGTCGTAGCTGCTGGGGCGGATGGTCACCTGGTCGGCGGAGGAGATCGTCTGGCCGGTGCGCAGCGAGACGTCGACCCACACGTCGGTGGAGTACAGGAAGCTCGACCAGCTCATGGTCAGGTTCGCCGAGGAGGCGAACTCGGCGCCGTCCTCCTTGGTGTAGCCGGGCTTGCCCTTGCCGCTGCGCGGAATGCTCATGTAGGCGAACGAGTCGTACCGGGTGTTCGGCGCCGCTGCGGTGGCGACCCGGACGTCGTAGAACGACGAACGCCTCACCTGGTTGTTCTGCGTGGGGCTGGTGGTGTTGAACTCGTAGTTGTCGTGCCACCAGGTCTGCAGCTGGGAGGTGTCGGCGGTCGTTGCCGCCGCTGCCGTGCGCGTGGTGGCCGCCGCGTTGGCGTGCGCGGGCACACGGCCACGGCCGTTCTCGCCGGCGGCGGTGGCGACACTGGCCGGCACGAGGACGGCGGCCAGGACCAGGATCAGGCCGGCGGCGATCGCCGCCGCACCGCGCGGGGCGGTGGTCCCTCGGGGTGAGGCTGCGAGGGCGAGGATGCGACGCATCAACGGCGCGTGCCCACGGGGCGGGCGACGACGCCTTCTTGTTCCGGACATGGCGATGCTGCTCCTTCGACAGGAACGAGTACGAGATGGAGGACGGTGGTCGCCGTCCAGTAAGGAGCGACCCCGAAGGTCTCCTCGGACGATGCCGGACAGCCCGCGTCAGGCCGCGCGGGCTCGGGGACGGCACGCGTCACGACGCGTGCATGACACTCCGCTAGTCCCTTCTAGCGCAGCAAACGATGCCATCGCCGTTCCCGCAGCGTCAACCAGTCGACACAAAGAAGCTTGTAGAGCCGCTGCCAGGGCCCATCAAAGGCTTGGCAACGTTGCCGATCATTGCAAATCGTTGCCATCCCGGCCGAACGGGTTGACGAGAAATTGCGCCGTACTCACGCTGAGGGGCACCGAGGCACCGCCTCGTGACACAGAGGTGCCCGAGCAGGGAGCGCGGCCACGCGAGTGGGTCGGCGGCCCGCACGGCGATGGGGCGCCAGGTGTTGGCCGCGAGCACGCGGGGAACGGGGAGGTCTGGTCTTGGAGTCGCGTTCGTTGCCCTGGAGCAGGGTTCGGAGCGGGTGGGAGCGGTTCGCGGCCGGCTACCGGCGCCGGAGTTCCCTGGTGCTCCGCGCGTCGGTGGGACTGGTGTACCTGTGGTTCGGGGTGCTGAAGTTCGTCCCGGGCGCGAGTCCTGCCGAGGACGTCGCCACCCGCACCATGGAGCGCCTGACAATGGGACTGGTGTCCGCAGACGTCAGCCGCCCACTGCTGGCGTTGATGGAGGTGCTGATCGGCGTCGGACTGCTCTCCGGCGTGCTCCCACGGCTCACCCTGGTCGTGTTCTTCACGCACATGTCGGGCGTGTTCTCCGCGCTGCTGCTGCTTCCCGCCGAGACGTGGACGACCGTGCTCGTCGCCCCCTCCATGGAGGGGCAGTACATCATCAAGAACGTCGTACTGGTCGCCGCGGGACTGACCGTGGCAACCGCCTCACACGAGGGGAACGGCCGGCGACCTCCGCGATCGCGGGGCGGTCGCGGAGGTGCCGGGCGGGGCGACGTCGAGGGCCCCGCGGCGCCGGGCCGTGACCACGGCGGTCAGCCCTTGACGGCTCCGGAGGTGAGGCCGGAGACGACGGCGCGGCGGAAGACGAGGACGAGCAGGGCGATGGGCAGCATCGCGGCGGTGGCGGCGGCGAAGACGGTGCCGTAGGGGACGGTGTACTGGCTGCCGAACAGGGCGATGCCGACGGCGATGGTGCGGTACTGGTCGGAGGTGTTGAGGGTGAGGGCGAGGAGGAACTCGGTCCAGCAGGCCACGAAGGTGAAGACGCCGGCGGTGAACAGGCCGGGGCGGGCCTGCGGGAGGATGACGCTGACCACGGTGCGGATCGGGGAGGCGCCGTCCATCCAGGCCACCTCCTCCATCTCCCGGGGGATCGACAGGAAGTAGTTGCGCAGGATCCAGACGGCGAACGGCAGGTTGAAGGCCGTGTAGGCGAGGATCAGGCCCTGGTGGCTGTTGAGCCAGCCGATGTCACGCATCAGCAGGTACAGCGGTGCGGCGAGCGCGATGGTGGGGAAGAGCGAGATCATCAGCAGCGCGGTCATCACCGGCGTGGTACCGCGCAGCGGGAGCCGGGCGAGGGCGTAGGCGGCGAGCGTGCCGAGGCAGAGTACCAGCGCGGTGGAGGCGACCGAGACGATCGCGGAGTTGGCCAGGTAGGTTCCGAATTCGTACTCGGCGAAGGCGTCGGTGTAGTTCGCCGTGGTGGGGTCGCGCGGGAGTGGGGTCGGCGCGGCGCCGATCTCCAGGGGGCCGCGGAAGGAGCTGACCACGAGCCAGTACAGCGGGGCGGCGGTGAACAGGGCGACGAGGAGGGCGCCCAGGTTGCTCACCGTGAGCAGGCGGGGACGGTGCTGGCGGCGGCGGGCGGGGGCGTGGGATTCGGTCACGGTGGTCAGTCCCCTTCTCCGACCTGGGCGCGGAAGGCGCGCAGGAAGATCAGGCAGCCGAGGAGGACGAGGACGGTGGTGGTCGTGGCCACGGCAGCGCCGAGTCCGAAGTCGAGGTCCTGGAACATCACCCGGTAGCCGAGGAGCGCCAGGGATTCGGTGGAGGTGCCGGGCCCTCCCCCGGTCAACACGAAGGGCAGGTCGAAGATGCCGAACGCCTGGAGGACGCGGAAGAGGAGGGCGATGGCGAGTGTCTGCCGCAGGAGCGGCAGGCGGATCCGCCAGAACGTCGTCCACGGGTTCGCGCCGTCCACGCGGGCGGCCTCGACGATGTCGCCGGGGAGCATGACCAGGCCGGCGAGCACGATGACGGCCACGAACGGCGTGGTCTTCCAGATGTCGGCGACGGCCATGGAGGCGATCGCCGTCGCCGGGGTGCCGAGGAAGTTGACCTCACCCAGGAATGGGGTGACCAGGGCGTCGAGGACTCCGTAGACGCCGTTGTAGACGTACGCCCACAGCTGCGCGGAGATGACCGTGATCATGGCCCAGGGCATGAGAAGGAGTGCCATCATCCAGCCGCGGCCGGCCTCCAGGCGCTCGAGGACCAGGGCGATGACCGTGCCCAGGATCATTTCCACGATGACGGTGACCACCGTGTAGGCGACGGTGAAGACCAGTGCGTAGCGCCACCGGTCCGAGCCGAGCACGACCGCGTAGTTGTCCCCGGTCATGCCCAGCAGTCGGAAGCCGTTCGCGGAGACGGCCACCTCGTTGAGGCTCATGGCCACGGAGTAGGCGATGGGAAAGATGGTCACTGCCGCGACCACGAGCAGCGCCGGCAGGGCGAAGGCCCACCCCATACGGGCGGTACGGCGCTGCAGGGGCGAGCGCGCCGAGCCCCGGAGCGTGGGGCGGCCTTTCCTGCCGGGGGAAGCGTGGGCGAGCCGCACGTGTGCGGCCTGGTCAGGGGGCGTTGTCGAGGGCATCAGTGTCCCTGGGGAGTCGGGAACCGGAAGTGGAGGTGCCTCGTCGGTCGGCCGGCGGGGGTCCGCCGGCAAGGTGGGGCGCTGGCCGTCGGGAGGGCTCAGCGGCGGGGAAGAGGATGTGTGCGGGGCGCGGCGGGCCGGCGGTGTGTGCCGACCCGCCGCGCCGCGGTCACAGGGTGTCGCCGGAGACCGCGTCGTTGATCCGCGCCTGTGCCTCGGCGAGGGCCGTCGCCGGGGCGGTGGTCCCGGTGAGGGCGGCGTTGACGTTGGTGTAGACGCTCTGGCTGATCCGGGGGTACTCCGGAGTGGCGGAGGGCCGGGAGATCAGCCTGGTCTGCGCGGCGGCGGCCAGAACCGGGTTGGCGGCCTGGAGCTCCGGGTCGTTCAGGACGTCGGCGACGGCTGGGATCATGGAGTTCTCGGCAAGGATCCGCTGCGCCTGAGGGCCGGTCATCCACTCGACGAACGCCATGGTGGCACCGAGGTTGTCGGTGTGGGGGTTGATCATCAGGTTCCAGCCGCCGACGGCGGAGTAACCCGGTGGCTGCTGCCCCTCGAAGGTGGGCAGCGTGGTGATGCCGACCTTGCCGACGATCTCGGAGACCTCGGGATCGTTGGCGTCACCGTAGGCATAGCCCCAGTTGCGCAGGAAGGCCGCTCCGCCGCTGGTGAACAGTTGCTGGGCCTGCTGCTCCTGGAAGGTGGTCGTGGCCGCGGGGGTCACGCCCTCCTCGATCAGAGAGCGCATGAACTCCAGGGCACGCAGGGATTCCGGGGAGTCGATCGCCGCTTCCGTGGCGTCCGGGTTGAGGATGGAGGTGTCGGCGTCGGCCGCGAACTCCGTCCAGTTCACCGTCAGTCCCTCGTAGTTCGCCCACTGGGCGACGTAACCGTGTTCGACGGCGCCGGAGTCCTGCAGGCGCTTGGCCGTCTCGCGCAGCTCCTCCCACGTGGTGGGCACGGGTAGTCCCGCCTGTTCCAGGAGGTCCTGGCGGTAGACGAGGAAGCCCTGGTCGGTGAAGAGGGGGACGGCGACGTGGGAGCCGGCGTACTCGGTGCCCTCCGCGCGTCCCTCCGCGAAACGTTCCCAGAAGTCGGCTGGCAGGTAGTCGTCGACGGAGAGCGCCAGAGACGCCTGACCGAACTGGGCCGGCCAGACGACATCGCCGTTGTAGACGTCGACGCTGCTCGAACCACCGGAGATCTCCGTGGTGAGGGTGGAGCGGACCGTGTCGGTGTTGTTGGGCGCGGCCTGGAACTCCACGTCGATCTCCGGATGGGCGGCCTCGAACGCCTCGACGAGCTTCTCCGGCAGGCCGGCGGGCCCGAACGGCATCGCGTACCAGGTGATGGTTCCCTCGGCGGGCCCCGCTTCCGGGGTACCGGTTCCCGAGCCGCTCCCGCAGGCGGTGGCGGAGAGCACTACGGCGGTGGCGGCCGCCAGGACTTTCGCGGTTCTGGGGGACGTGTGGGGCACGGTGTCTCCTCATGGGTCGGGTGACGTGGCCGCGGACGGATGGCAGCGTGCTGTGACGAGCTGGGTCTGCTGGACGCCTAGGACAGGGGCGCGCGGACGATGTCACGGATGACGAGGCACGCCGCACCGCGCGCCCACAGGTCGTCGGTGACGGGGTCGAACAGCAGGTGACAGTCGCGGGCGGAGTCCGAGAAGGCGTGTTCCTCGAAGGCTTTGGTCATGGCCGGACCGAAGAGGTCCTGCGCGACGACCCCCTCGCCGGCGATCACCACGCGTTGCAGGTTGAGGATGTTGCACAGGCCCGCCAGGCCACGGCCGAGTGCCGCCCCGGCCCGGGAGAAGGCTTCTCGCGCGATGTCGCTCGCGGCCCCGGTCGCCGTCCGGGCGAGTGCCATGGCCTGTTCGATGGTCGCTGGATGAGCTGCTCCGGAGTCGCGCAGGTGCCGCAGCACCGCGGCAGTGGAGGACAGCACCTCCAGACAACCGACGCGACCGCACCCGCACACCGGGCCGTCCGGATCCTGCGGCAGGTGCCCGAACTCGCCGGCCATCCCGCTCGCGCCCGCGTACAGCCTGCTGTCCAGGAGCAGTCCGCATCCGATGCCCGGCCCCACGGTGACCACGGCGAAGGAGTCGACTTCCCGGCCGTGGCCGAACCACCGCTCGGCGACGACCAGGGTGTTGACGTCGTTGTTGACGACAACGGGCAGCCCGGTTCTCGCGGACAACGGACGGGCCACGTCCACATCCGCCCAGCCCAGGAGGGGCGAGACACGACACACGCCCGTGCGGGCGTCGACGTGTCCGCTTACTCCGACACCGATCCCGAGCACGGGATCGCCGTCGTCGCCCGAGGGAGCGTCCTTGATCAGCTGCCCGGCGAGGCGTGCGGCGGTGTCCAGCACCGTGCCGGCGGACGTGCTGGACAGCGGCAGGCTGCCACGGGCGATGACACGGGCTGCCATGTCCGTCAGCACGCCGACGACCCGCCCCGGACCGATCTTGATGCCGACCACCGCGTGCTTGCGCGCGTTGACCCGTAACAGCAGCTGGGGCCGTCCCGGGCCGGTGCGGGTAGCCTGCGACTCCTGCAGGTATCCCCCCTCCACCAGGGGCAGCAGCAGGCGTGTGACGGTGGACGGTGACACGCCCAGGCGATGGGCGATCCCGGTACGGGATATCGGCCCGTCGGTGAGGACGAGCGCGAACATCTCAGCCCGGGTCTGTTCACCGAGCAGGTCTGTCACGGGCGTGGAGTCCATCACCATCCGTCGCCTCCCCCTGTGCGCATGGGCATCCGAGCGCTCGCTGGTGCGGCCGACACCCGTCAACACCACACCCTCAGCGGTGCAGGGCAGAGGCCCGCGCACCGGATGACGTGAGTGTGTCGCGCTTATTTTCTTGCGTCAAGAAATTCGACAGGGTCGGATCATGCTGCGAACCACGGCCGCGGGGCAGTCCACGGGGCCCTCAGTCTCCGGGGAAGCAGAAGGGGCGAGGGTGTCCGCAGCGCGGCACCCTCGCCCCTTCCGGAGGCCGTCCCCCCGCATCCGGTGATTGTGGGGACTACATCGCCAGGTAGGCGCGGGCTTCGTAGGGGCGTAGGTGGTGGAAGGTGGGGGCGTCGTTGTGGGTGCTGATGAGGAGGTGGTGGTTGGGGCCGATGAGGGGGGTGGGGTCGAGGGGGACTTCGATCGGTTGGCCGGTCCAGTTGGCGATGACCAGGAGTTTGTGTTGGTCGTGGGTGCGGAGGTAGGCGTAGATGTCGTCGTGGTCGTCCAGGAGGGGGTGGAAGGTGCCGTGGACGATGACGGGGTGGGTCTTGCGGAGGGTGATGAGGCGTCGGTAGTGGTGGAAGACGGAGTTGTCGTCGGCGATGGCGGCTTCGGCGTTGATGTGCTGGTAGTTGTCGTTGACGGCGATCCAGGGGGTGCCGGTGGTGAAGCCGGCGCCGGGGCCGGCGTTCCATTGGACGGGGGTGCGGGCGTTGTCGCGGCCGCGGGCGCGGATGCCGCGCAGGGCCTGTTCGGGGGTGACCAGGCCGCCGCCGACGGCGGTGCGGTAGTAGTTGAGGATCTCGATGTCGCGGTAGTCGTCGATGCTGGTGAAGTGGGCGTTGGTCATGCCCAGTTCTTCGCCCTGGTAGATGTAGGGGGTGCCCTTCATCAGGTGCAGGACGGTGGCGAGCATCTTGGCGGAGGCGACGCGGGTGGTTTCGGTGGAGTCGTCGCCGAAGCGGGAGACGACGCGGGGCTGGTCGTGGTTGTTCCAGTACAGGCTGTTCCAGCCGTCCTCGGCGAGGCCCTGCTGCCAGCGGTTCAGTGACGCCCGGAGCACCGGTAGCGGGACGGGTACGGGGTCGAACTTGCCGCCGGGGCCGTCGTCGAGGTCGACGTGCTCGAACTGGAAGACCATGTTGACCTCGCGCCGCTCCGGCGCGGTGTAGAGACGGGCCTGCTCCAGGGTGACGCCGGGCATCTCGCCGACGGTCATCACGTCCCGGCCGGCCAGCACCGCATCGTTCATCTCCCGCAGGTAGCGGTGCACCATCGGGCCGTCGACGGCGTGGGCGAAGAAGGAGCCGTAGCCGTCGGCGCCGATCTCCGGGGAGGAGGGCAGGCCGGGCTCCTTGGAGATGAAGTTGATGACGTCCATTCGGAAGCCGTCCACGCCGCGGTCCAGCCACCAGCGCATCACCTCGTGGACGGCCTCCCGCACCTGCGGGTTCTCCCAGTTCAGATCCGGCTGGCGGCGGCTGAACAGGTGCAGGAAGTACTCCCCGGTCTTCTCGTCGTACTCCCAGGCCGAACCGGAGAAGACCGACCCCCAGTTGTTCGGCGGACCACCGTCCGCGGCCGGGGGCCGCCAGATGTACCAGTCCCGCTTGGGAGAGTCGACCGACTCGCGGGACTCCCTGAACCACGGATGCTCGTCCGAGGTGTGGTTCACGACCAGGTCCATCACCAGACGCATCCCGCGCTCGTGCAGACCGTCACGCAACCGCTCGAAGTCGGCCAGGGTGCCGAACTCGGGATTGATGCCGCAGTAGTCGCTGATGTCATAACCGTTGTCATCACCCGGCGAGGGGTACACCGGCGACAACCAGACCACGTCCACACCCAGCAGCTTCAGGTAGTCCAGCTTCTCGATTACCCCCGGCAGATCACCGATGCCGTCACCGTCACTGTCCCGGAAACTGCGCGGATACACCTGGTAGACCACCGCACTCTTCCACCAGTCACTGCCCTGCGAAACCGCCATACCCGTCCCTGCTCCCAACAGATCGTCCCTACGGTCACGTCGCTCCGCCGTTCAGTCGCGGAGGGCGACGCCGGACTGCACGCGCTGTGAGCACGACGCACCCCACACGCGACGCATGAGAACGTTGCCATCTCCGTCTGAGGCTGTCAATAAGGGATTTTCGCCTTGCAGTCCTTACTGCTACCCGGCAAGGCCGCAAACGTTGCCATCCGCTGGTGGCATCCGTTCAGGTGGGGACTGGCGTCAACGACTCCTGGCTCAGGAGGACTCGCCGGCGCTGGGGCCGGCCAACGAGGAGGTCGGTCGTGGGCCGGCTGTGGTGCCACGAACGACGAGGTGGGTCGGCAACTGCAGGTGGGTGTCGGTTCGCCCCGTGCCATCCAGGACGTCCAGGGCCAACTGGGCCGCCTGCGCGCCAAGGTCGTACACCGGTTGGGCAACGGTGGTGAGGTCGAACAGGGCCGCGGTTTCCTGGTCGTCGAACCCGACCACGGACATCACCCCGGGGACGGCCAGCCGCGAGCGCTCCAGCGTCCTCAGAACTCCGAGGGCGAGGTCGTCCGTCTCGGTGACGATCGCGGTGGGGGGATCGCTCAGGGAGAGGAGCTCCGCCGCCGCCAGCGCTCCACCATCGATGCCGGTCTTGGCGGTGACCACGACCAGCTCGAGCCCGGCATCCGCGGTGGCCTTCCGGCAGCCCACGACGCGTTGACGCGAATGCCAGGAGAAACCGGTGTCATCACGCGCCTGTACATAGGCGACGCGGGTGTGACCGAGGTTGAGCAGGTGCCGGGTGGCGTCCGCCGCCGCAGCGGCCTCGTCGATGAAGACGCTGGGGAAGCCGTCCACCTCGTCACTGCAGAAGACGACGGGCACTCCCAACCTGCGAAGGTGCTCCAGTTCCTCGTCGGCCGGTCTCAGGGAGAGGGCGATCACCGCGTCGACGTTGCGCCGCAGCGGCAGCGTACGCAGATACGAGGACAGCGCCGTGGTGTCACCCACCTCGTAGACGACCATGTCCGTCCCGGTGGAGCGCAACCGCGAGTAGATGCCGGCCATGGCGACGCCGAAGAACCACGGCTGGAGGAAGGGCGCTATGACGGCTATGCGACCAGTCCTCCCCGTGACCAGGCTCGACGCTCCCCGCGAGATGACATAGGAGAGCTCCATCGCCGCCTGCTCCACCCGGTGACGCACCTCCGGGGCCACTCCGGGCACTCCCCGCAGGGCCCGGGAGACCGTTGACAACGACACTCCGGCACGCCGTGCCACATCGCTCATCCGGGGGTGCTCCGAGGCTGTCATGGGGCGATGGTAACGGGTCGTGCAAGTAGGGGGGCATTGGGTGAGAGGGCTCGCCAACGTTGCCATCGCTGCCATCAGTCTCGTTTCTTGCCTGACAGAAATAAGCTGTTCACTTGGTATTGACGCCCCTGGGGCTGAGTGACATCGTTTGCTGGCGATGTGCAGGTCACAGGTCGCCCGCCCCTCTGCAAGGCGTGCGCGACCCTGCACCAAGTGTCACTCTCCGTGAGGAACGGTAGATACCCTCCAGGGTGGCCCTTCCGAAGTTGTCCATGGACGCCGCTGGAGGCGCCCGCGCATATGGAGGATCCGTGAGCCGCAGATCTTCGTCAGCCCGTCTCCGCCGACGGCGCCCAGGCGCCGGCAAGCACGGTTTCTCGTGGCGCCGTGCCGTGGTGGTGTTTCCGTTGGTGTTGGCCCTGGTGCCGGTGGTGGCCGGGTGTGGGGTCGGTGCGGGTGGTGATGACGGTGTGGTCGAGTTGGAGTTCTTCCAGGCGAAGCCGGAGGCGGTGGCGAGTTTCGACGCGTTGATCGCGGAGTTCGAGGCGGCTCATCCGGGGATCGATGTTCGGCAGAACCAGGTGCCGAACGCGGGGACGGCGCTGCGTACCCGGTTGGTGAAGAACGATGTGCCGGACGTGATCGCGTTGGACGGGACCGCGACCTACGGGGAGTTGGCCGAGGCGGGGGTGTTCGCGGACTTCACCGGTGATCCGGCCCTGGAGGCGATCCAGCCGGGTGTGGTGGAGGTGTTGAACGGGGTGGGCTCCCGGCCGGGGGAGACCAACGGTGTGCCGTTGTCCACGAACGCCAACGGGGTGCTCTACAACGTGGAGGCGTTCGCCGAGTTGGGGTTGGAGCCGCCGACCACGTGGGACGAACTGGTTCGGGTGTGTGAGGAGATCGAGGCGGCGGGGCGGACTCCGTTCGCGTTCACGTGGAAGGACGCGTGGACGGCGATGGTCGGCTTCAACTCGCTGGCGGCGAGTCTGGCGCCGGAGGGGTTCTTCGACGACCGGGAGGCCGACCGCACCACGTTCGCTGCGGATTTCGGGGAGGTCGCGGAGCGGTTCACGGCGTTGAAGGAGTTCGGCAACGAGGATCCGTTCGGCACCGACTACAACACCGGGAACGCGATGTTCGCCCGGGGTGAGGCGTTGATGTTGACCCAGGGGATCTGGGCGATCAGCGCGATCAAGCAGGTCAACCCGGACATCACGGTGGGCGCTTTCGCGATGCCGGCCGCGGACGACCCGGCGGACAACCGGCTGGTGTCGGGTGTGGACACGGTGCTGACCACGGGGGTGGACACCGAGCACCCCGAAGAGGTCCGGGAGTTCATCCGATTCCTGACCAGCAAGGAAGCCTCCGCCCAGTACATCGCCGAGCAGGGCCTGTTCTCCGCCCGGGTCGACGTCCCCCAGCAGGACCCGGCACTGGCCTCCCTCAACCCCTACTTCGCTTCCGGTCAGGTGACCGGGTATCCCGAGCACCGGTTCGCGCCGGCGGTGCCGCTGCAGGCGATCACCCAGGAGTTCCTGATCTCCGAGGACGCCGGCGCGTTCCTGCGGGAGCTCGACGACGAATGGGAGAAGGTGCAGGCCCGCAGCTGACACACCCCGCCGCGCGCCCCGGGACACCGCCGAAAGCCGCTTTGTTGCGGAAGAGAGAGAAGCACGATGCCCAGATCCAGGGTCTTCTACTGGATGGCCGCTCCGGCCGTCATCCTGTTCTTCGTCCTGCACACCCTGCCCGCCCTCCAGGGCGCCTTCTACAGCCTGACCAACTTTAGCGGCTACGGCGACTGGGAGTTCGTGGGCCTGCGCAACTACGCCGCGATGACCAGGGATGACCGCATCCTCGACTCCTACCTGTTCACCCTCGGCTTCGCCATCGCCGCCACCATCGCCACCAACGTGATCGCCCTGGCCATCGCGGTCGGACTGAACTCCCGCATCTGGTTCCGCAAGACCCTGCGCGCGATCTTCTTCCTGCCCAACGTGCTCTCCGTGCTCATCGTGGGCTTCGTCTTCAACTACTTCTTCGCGTTCATCCTCCCCCAATGGGGAGCCAGCTGGGGCATCGACCGACTCGCCGTCAACATCCTCGGCGACCCCGACCTCGCCTGGATCGGCGTGGTCATCGTCACCGTCTGGCAGGCAGTCGCCTTCAACATCATCATCTACCTCGCCGGCCTGCAAACCATCGGCGCCGACATCTACGAGGCCGCCGCCATCGACGGCGCCACCCCCTGGCAACGCTTCCGACGCATCACCTTCCCCCTCATCGCCCCGTTCTTCACCATCAACATGGTCCTCGCCCTACGCGGCTTCCTCCAAGTCTTCGACCAGATCATGGCCCTAACCGGCGGCGGCCCCGGCAACGCCACCCAGTCCATCTCCGTCCTCATCTTCCAAGGCGGCTTCCAAGGCGGCGAATTCGCCTACCAATCCGCCAACGCCGTCATCTACTTCCTCCTCATCGCCGGACTGTCCCTGCTCCAGCTGCGCGTCCTGCAGCGCCGAGAGGTGAACGCATGATGCACACCCGAAACAACTGGCTGGTCACCACACTCCTCTGCGCGGCATCCCTCACCGTCGCCCTCCCCCTCTACCTCACCATCACCATCGCGCTGAAAAGCCCGGAACAGACCGCCACCTCCGCACTCGCCCTGCCACTGGACCCGCAATGGGACAACTTCAGCCGGGCCATCGAAACCACCGGCTTCTTCCGCGCACTCCTCAACAGCACGATCATCACCATCGCCGTGGTCGTCCTGGTCGTCCTGACCAACTCACTGGTCGCCTACGCCATCGCCCGCAACATGCACCGCCGACTCTTCCGCGGCCTGTACTACTACCTCATCAGCGCCCTGTTCATCCCCTTCCCCATCATCATGCTCCCCGTCGTACGACAAATGAGCATGATCGGACTCGACAACCAGATCGGCCTGATCCTCCTCTACGTCGTCTACGGGCTGTCCTTCAACGTCTTCCTCTACACCGGCTACCTCCGCTCCATCCCCCGCGAACTCGAAGAAGCCGCCGCACTCGACGGCACCAACACCTGGCAGACCTTCTGGCGCGTCATCTTCCCCCTCCTCACCCCCATCAACGCCACCGTCGCCGTCCTCACCTGCCTGACCACCTGGAACGACTTCCTCCTCCCCCTGGTCATGCTCGGCGACCGCGACTCCTTCACCCTCCCCCTGGTCCAATACGCCTTCCAAGGACAGTTCAACACCGACTACAACCTCGCCTTCGCCTCCTACCTCATGGCCCTCGCCCCCATGGTCATCCTCTACGTCACCGCCCAACGCTGGATCATCTCCGGCGTCATGCGCGGAGCCATCCGATAACCCCACACGGAGCCGCCACACCGGCCGCCCCTCCCCTCACCGAGGGAATTCCACTCGAACTCGCCGAACCTTCCTGACCCCGCACACGCGCTCGGGCCGCTCCCTGGAGGAGGCGGCCCGAGCGCATTTCCCGGCGTTGGCGCCCATGGCCGCGAGCATCTCGACCACCGGGCCTCCGTGAGGGCGCTTACTGATTGTTTCAGAATGGGTTGATCCACAGGTCTTGCACTCGGTGGCCTTGGCCGGCAGGGTGTCCAGCGTGCGTGGTGATCTTGTTCCTGACGACCTGTGGAAGCGGGTGGCCCCGCTATTGCCGCCTACTCCCGAACGGCGCCACCGGCATCCTGGGCGGCTTCGCGTGCCGGACCGGGCAGCACTCGCCGGCATACTGTTTGTGCTGCGGACCGGTGTCGCGTGGCGTGATGTTCCTGCGGAGACGGTGGGCTGCTCGGGTGTGACGGCCTGGCGTCGACTGCGGGACTGGACCGAGGCCGGCCGTGTGGCCGCGCCTGCACGCCGTCCTGCTGACCGAATTGCGCCGTGCCGGTCTGCTGGACCCGGACGATTGTTCCGTGGACGGATCGCATGTCCGGGCCCTCAAAGGGGGGATCATGTCGGTCCCTCGCCCGTTGACCGTGCCCGTCCCGGTTCCAAGCACCATCTGATCGTAGACCGTCACGGAACCCCACTCGCCGTGACTCTCATCGGTGGTAACCGGCACGATGTCACCCAGCTTCTGCCGCTGTTGGACGCCGTTCCACCGATTCGAGGCCGGCGAGGACGTCCCCGCCGCAAGCTCCGGCGTCTGTATGCCGACCGGGGCTACGACTTCGACAAGCACCGTCGCCTGCTGTGGAAGCGGGGCATCAAGCCGTTGATCGCCCGGCGCGGCGTCGCCCACGGTTCCGGGCTGGGCAAGGTGCGCTGTGTGGTGGAGCGCTCCTTCGCCTGGTTGCACCAGTCCAAACGGCTCCGCATCCGCTACGAGCGACGCGCCGATCTCCATCAGGGTCTGCTCGAACTGGCCTGCAGTCTCATATGCCTGCGCCGCCTGCGGACCCAATCCTGAAATGATCATTTATGCCCGCAGAGCGCGAGGTTGTGCACGGCGCTCTTGCTTCGGCCACGGTGAGGGCGAAGCACGTAAACCGCGAGGAGGGCCGGGCCTGGATGTCGGTGGCGTGCTCGTCGTAGGAGTTCGTGGTGAGCATCGCGTCGTCGAGTGCGGCGCCCACGGCGTCCGCGCGTTCCGGCTCGGTGGGGCGTTCACTCGCCGCGTGAGGAGCCTCAGACGTACGACCGTAGCCAGCGCAGCTTGGCCGCCTCGTGGTACGGGCCGTCGCCCTCGTGGTCGTTGAAGTCGTAGACCTCGATGGCCTTGTCGAAGCCGGCCCAGGCGTTGAACGCCGCGAAAACGGTTGACGGGGGGCAGGTCTGGTCCCCCAGCGCTGCCGAGAACAGTGCGGGCGCGCGGCCGCGGGCGGCGAAGTGGACGGCGTCGAAGTACGACAGCGTGTGCAGGGCGTCCTCGGCGCGGCCTCGGTGTGTCTTGAGGTAGAGGCCGACTTCGCGGTACGGGTGTCGGTCCGTGAGCGTCGTGGCACGGGGGAAGTCGCACAGGAACGGCACGTCCGGCGCCACCGCGGCCATCCCCGCCGCTGCCCTGCCCCCGGGTGTCCATCACGAAGTGCGTCCGGCCGCTGGACGCCCACAGCAGGTCCTCGTGGGGGAGGCCGCGTCCGCCGCCGTAGCCCATGAACTCCACCACCAGAGGCACCGGCTCTTCGGCATCGGCCGGCAGTCGCTGCCAGCCCTTCACTGGATGACCGCCGAAACCGGCGAACGTCACGTCGTACACCCGGACTGTCGACAGCCCGGCTCGAAGCGGGCATCCACGTCGAACTCGCGCGCCTCGTGCAGCGTCCTGGCCCAGAAGGCATCGAAGTCCTCAGGGGCGACCGAGTCGCTGCGATATGCGCGGAGTTCGTCGAGCGGGAGGTCGATCAGGACTATGCGGCACCACCTTCGGCAGGTAGGGGGTCGCTCACACCGAGCGCGGAAGCGCATCCAGGCCCCCCTTGAGAGCACTGATTAATTATTATTTAATGCCTTGATCGTGTCCAGTGTCCCCTGCCACCCATCGGAGCCCTCTCGTGGACCTCGCAGACTTCCCCCACCGCCTGAGCCATCGCAGGCTCGCCGCCATCGTGCGCGGACGCTCGGCGCACGCCGCTCTGCACACCGTGCTCACGTTGGTGGAGGAGGGGGTCGATCTCATCGAGGTCTCCCTCAATACCGACGACGCCTGCGGTGTGATCGCGAAGGCCGTTCGCTCGGTCGGCCAGGATGCCTTCATCGGTGCGGGCACCGTCGTCACGCGCCATGATCTGCTGCGCGCCCAGGATGCCGGTGCCACCTGGGTGGTCACCCCCGTCGTGGGCGAGGGCGTCACCGCCGCCGTGGAGCAGGGCCTGCCCGTACTGGCGGGGGCCCTGACCCCTACGGAGGCCGCCACCGCGATGGCCGCCGGTGCCACCGCGGTGAAGCTCTTCCCCGCCTCCATCGGCGGGCCCGCCTACCTCCGGGCCCTGAAGGACCCCTTCCCCGACCTCCCTTTGGTTCCCGTCGGCGGTGTGGACGCGCAGGCGATACCGGAGTACTTCGCGGCCGGCGCTCTCGCCGTCGGCGTCGGCTCGCCGTTGGTCGGCGACGCCGCCCACGGCGGCGACCTGGACGGACTGCGGCTGCGGGCCCGCCGGTTCCGCGCGGCGTGCCAGGGAGAGGAGCGCGCCGCGTGAACTCCGGAACGGTCGCCGATGTGCTCACCTTCGGCGAGACGATGCTGTCCCTTCAAGCGGAGGGGCCTCTGGCCACGGGCGCCCCGACCCGTACGGCGGTGGCCGGCGCCGAGTCGAACGTCGCCATCGGGCTGGCCCGCCTGGGCCACCGGGTGTCCTGGGCGGGGCGCCTCGGCGCGGACGAGCCGGCCCGCCTGGCCCTGCGGACGCTGCGGGGTGAAGGCGTCGATGTGCGCCACGCCACGACCGATCCCGAAGCGCCCACGGGTGCCCTGCTGCGCGAGCGCCTGGTGGCCGACGTGACGCGTGTGCACTACTGGCGGTCGGGATCCGCCGCATCCCTCCAGCAACCCGAACACCTCGCGCCGGCCCTGGCCGCGGGAGCCCGCGTGCTTCATGTCACCGGCATCACCTGTGCCCTCGGTGCGGGCCCCCGCGCGACGGTGACCGCCGCCGTCGAACACGCTTCGGCGCACGGCTGGACGGTGGTCCTCGACGTCAACTACCGCGCCCGCCTCTGGAGCCGGGGCCGGGCGACGGAGGCCATGCGCCGGCTCAGTGGCAGCGTCGACGTGGTCATCGCTTCGGACGACGAGCTCTCCCTGATCGCCGGTGGCGAGGAATCACTGGAGGAAGTCACCCAGGTGCGCCGGCTGCTGGACGACGGGGCACGCGAGGTGGTCGTCAAGCGCGGAGGCGACGGCGCGGACCTGTACACCGCCGACGGCGAGCACTTCCACCAGCCCGCTCATCGTGTCCCGGTCCTCGACACCGTGGGTGCCGGGGACGCGTTCTGCGCCGGATACCTCTCGGGGCTCCTGGACGGTTTGCCACCGGCCGATCGCCTGCGACGCGCCGGCACCACCGGCGCGTTCGCGGTCGCCAGCCGCGGCGACTGGGAGGGACTGCCCCACCGCGACGAACTCGCCCTCCTCGACGTCCCGCCCGGAAGCGCCATCCGCTGAGCAGCCCTCCTCCTCGACCACCTATCGCCGGAGTTCCGCCATGTCCACGCACCTTCGTACACCCGAGGTCGGCACCGAGTTCACGCCCGTCGCCGTCGACCGGCTCGAACTGGGCGAGGGGGTACGCATCCTGAGGGACGGGCGCGTCGTGCTCGTCGACATCCTCGCCGGCCGGCTGCTGAGCCTGCCGGACACTCCCGGCGCCCCACTGATCGAGCTTGCCCGCCTCGAAGAACCGCTCGGCGCCGTCGCGCCCTTGGCGGCCGGGGCCGGATTCCTCGCCGCAGCGGGCACCGGTTTCACCAGGCTCGCCCCGGACGGCAACCTCATCAGTCGTACGAGTCTGCCAGACCTCGAGGGGTGGCCGCCGCGCCGGATGAACGACGCCGCTTGCGACGCGCAGGGCCGCTTCTGGGCCGGCTCGATGGCCTACGACGCCGCTCCCGGCGCGGGGGCGCTGCACCGACTGGATCCCGACGGCACCGTCGTCACCGTCCTGAAGGGCCTGACCGTTCCCAACGGCCCTGCGGTCAGCCCCGACGGGGCCACCCTGTATCTCGCCGACAGCGCCGAGGGCACCGTGTACGCCTATGACATGGATCCGGCGACGGGGGCGCTGTCAGGCCGACGCGTCTTCTTCCGGCTCGCCCCGGGAAACGGCAGCCCCGACGGGATGACCGTGGACGACGAAGGCCGCTTGTGGTCGGCGGTGTGGGGAGCGGCGCAGGTCCGCTGCTACGCGCCGGACGGACGGCTCCTGCTGACGCTCGACGTGCCTGCCCAGCAGCCCACCAGCGTGTGCCTGACCGGCAACCGGCTGATCGTGACCACTGCCCGGTACGGCCTCCCGGCTCCCAGTCCGCTGGACGGCGCGGTGCTGTCCGTCCCCTGTGACGCCACGGCGCCCCCTGCGGCGTCCCGGACCGTCTGTTCCTGACCCGACGGTCGGCACGGCGGGCAGGAGAACCTCTTGGCACCCCTCAATAATTCATATTTAATTTGAGGGTTGCCGCTGTTCTTCCCGAGGAGACCTCTCATGCACCTCGCCGCCACCTCCCCAGCCGACCGCTTCGACGGCCGCTGCGTGCTGATCACCGGCGCCGCGTCCGGGATCGGCGCGGCAACGGCTCACCGGCTCGCCGCCGAGGGCGCTCGTGTCGTCGTCGCGGACATCGACGAGGAGGCGGGGCAGGCCGTGGCGGCCTCGGTCCGAGAGGCTGGCGGCCACGCGCTGTTCCAGCGGTGCGACGTCTCCGAGGAGTCGTCCTGGGGCGAGACGGTGAAGGCTGCGCGAGAGGCGTTCGGCCCGATTCGGGCGCTGGTGAGCAACGCTTATTCCGTGCGGGTCGCCGCAGCCCACCAGACCAGCGCGGCCGAATGGAACCGTCAGCTGGCCGTGAGCCTCACCGGATCGTTCCTCGGCGTGCGCGCCTGCCTGGACGACCTGGTCGCGACCGGCGGCAGCGTGGTGCTCGTCTCCTCGGTGCACGCCCTGGTGGGTCTGCCCGGGCGTCCCGCGTACGCCGCGGCGAAGGCCGGTTTGACGGGGCTGGCCCGGCAGTTGGCCGTCGAGTACGGCGGGCGCGTCCGGGTGAACAGTGTGCTGCCCGGTCCGGTGCTGACCCGTGCCTGGGAGGGCATTGCCGAGGAGGACCGGCAGGCGACCGCCGCGGAGACCGCCGCCGGCCGCCTCGGCCGCCCCGAGGAGGTCGCCGCCGCGATCGCCTTCCTGGCGAGCGACGACGCCTCGTTCGTGACCGGTGCCTCGCTCGTCGTCGACGGCGGCTGGAGCGTTTTGAAGAACTCCTCGTGACCCCGCCGGATCTCGCGGCCGGCCCCTTGTCTTGTGCTGCCCTTTGGAGCAAACCTCTTGAAGATCACCCGTGTTGAAACTTTCGCTGTTCCGCCCCGCTGGCTGTTCTGCCGCATCGAGACCGACGAAGGCGTGGTCGGATGGGGCGAGCCCGTCGTGGAGGGCCGGGCGGCCACCGTCCGTACCGCCGTGCACGAGCTGGCCGAGTATCTGATCGGTCAGGATCCGATGCGGATCGAGGACCACTGGCAGATGATGACCAAGGGGTCGTTCTACCGCGGCGGCCCGGTCCTCTCCAGCGCCGTCGCAGGACTCGACCAGGCTCTGTGGGACATTGCGGGCAAGACCCTCGGCGTGCCGGTCCATGTGCTGCTGGGCGGTCCGGTGCGCGAGCGGGTGCGGGCCTATAGCTGGGTGGGCGGCGATGATCCCGCCGAGATCGCCGATGCCGTCAGTGCGCAGGTCGAGGCCGGCTTCACTGCGGTCAAGATGAATGCCTGCGGGCGGATGAACCGGCTGGCCACCGCGGCGGACATCGCCGCCGTCGTCGAACGGGCCGCCACGGCCCGCGAGGTCCTCGGCCCCGACCGGGACTTCGCCATGGACTTCCACGGCCGGTTCACCGCCGCCAACGCGCGCCGCGTCCTGCCCCACCTCGCTCCGCTGTCTCCTCTGTTCGTCGAGGAACCCGTCCTGCCCGAGTACACCCACCGCCTCGGCGACACGGTCGCGGCCTCGTCCGTCCCGATCGCCACCGGCGAGCGGCTCTACTCGCGCACCGAGGCCCTGCCCGCACTGCAGGCCGGCATCGCGGTCCTGCAGCCGGACCTCTCGCACGCGGGCGGGATCTCCGAGGTACGCCGCATGGCGTCACTGGCCGAGACCTTCGACGTGCTGCTCGCCCCACACTGCCCGCTGGGCCCGATCTCCCTGGCGGCGAGCCTCCAGGTCGCCTTCAGCACGCCGAACTTCCTCATCCAGGAACAGAGCATCGGCATCCACTACAACGAAGGCGCCGAGATGCTGGACTACGTCGTCGACCGCGAGGTGTTCCGCTTCGAGGAGGGCCACATCCGCCGGCCTCTCGGGGCCGGTCTCGGCATCGAGGTCGACGAGAAGGCCGTCCGCGAGGCCGACGGCATCGCCCCGGACTGGCACAACCCCACCTGGCAGCACGCGGACGGCTCCTTCGCCGAGTGGTAGCCCCCTCTCACCACACGCTCGTGGGCGGCGCCGGTCACATGACCGGCGCCGCCCACGTCGTGCAGCGGACCGCGAGGGATCAGCCGGACAGGCTCGCTCCTTCGGTACGCACCGTCGTCCGCGGTACGGCCACCAGTTCGGCGGTCTCGACCTCGGCCCGGGTGTGCGCCGCTTCCAGTCCGTCGCGCAGGGAGGGGTTGACGTAGATGTCGGACGCTGGGTCCAGGGGCAGGACGCGGATCTCGATGCCGTGCCGGCGGACCGCGTCGGCGAAGCGGCGCAGCCCGATCTCCCACTCCGGTCCGTACCAGAAGTGGTCGGCGACGAGCTGCCCGTCGATGTAGGCGCGGGCGGCGTCCCCGGTGTAGCGCAGCCGCAGCAGCACCTCTCCCTCGCCGTCCAGAGCCGCTTCAGGGACGTCGACCTGGTACACGGCGGCCTTGTCGAAGTCCTCGTCGCGCGGGGCCGAGGCCCTCAGGTGGGAGCCTCCGGTGCGGGCCGGGGCGGCGACCGCGTCGCTCTGCAGGCAGCGCAGGGCCGGCTGCGGCAGCCGCGGCGCGGGGCTGAGCGGCCAGCGGGTGAACACGCCGTCCTGGGCGGGCTGCCCGACACCGTCTCCGTGGAGCGCGGCGGGCGCCGGCAGCAGGGCGAGGGACGGAGCGGGGGCGGCGATCTGCAGGCGCAGTTCGTCTCCGTCGGCGAGGACCAGGTCGTCGCTGAGCGCGAGCCGGTCCTGCCCGTCGAAGTGGATCCGGTTCAGGCGCAGTGCGTCGTCGTGCGACAGCACCAGGACCCGCGCGGTGCCGGACGGGCCGGTCAGGGTGAGCAGCGCCCCGGTGCCGGGCTCGTTCACCGTGATCAGGGTGCCGTCCGTGCCCCGCTCCACCTGCGCCGGGCCCTCGACCTGCACGTCCCCGTTCAGGGAGAGAGTGGCCGGGATGCCGTCGACGGCGGCCAGCACGGTGAGGGTGCCGGTCTCGGTGTCCAGGCGGGTCGCGGGCTGGGCGCTGGCCCAGTCCAGGCGCAGCCCGCCCCCGAGGTCCAGGCCGATGGGCCAGACGAAGTGCGCTCCGGACGGCACGCGGACCGGCTGCGCGGGCAGGGTGACGGTGCGCCCGCCGTCGAGGTGGACGCGGAACTGGACGCCTTCGTGGTCCGGCAGTGTGTCGTGCGGCTGGTGGTTGTTGACGAACAGGAAGCCCTGCCCGCCCGCCGACCGTACGGCCCAGCGCAGCGTGGCGAGGTCGTCGAGCGAGTCGGGCTGGGTGTCGGGCAGGGCCAGCGGCATCCGGGCCAGGTCCGCTCCGTAGCTGTGCAGGAACAGGTGCTGGAGGCGCAGCGCGTGGAAGGCGGGGCGGACCTGGCCGTACTCGCCGAGCGGTGCCTGGAAGTCGTAGGTCACCGTCGGCATGTCGTTGGGGTAGCCCGTGTCGTGGCTCTCCTGGTTGGGCTCCTTCAGGTCCGTGCGCTGCGAGCCGCCGTGGTACATGTAGTAGCCCTGCCAGACCGAGCCGCTGCCCAGCTTGGCCAGCGCCAGCGAGGTGATGTCCTCGACGGGCACCGCGGGCCGGCGGTGGTAGGCGATCGCCATGCCGCCGCCCAGTTCGCAGGTGGCGTACGGGTAGCGGCTGGTGTCCGGCCCGGGGCCGGTCGCCTCGACGGCGCGCAGGTCCGCGCCGATGGCGTGGTCGTCCCGGATCGGCGTGAAGAAGTAGTGGCGGCGCATGTCGCGTGCCGGGCCGATGCCGGCGTCCTCCCAGAACACCTCCGGGTAGCCGCCGTACAGCGGCAGGAGGGTGTCGCGCGGGATGTCGGCGGAGCCCCAGGCGGTTGCGGTCCACAGCGGGGCCTGCATGCCGTACTCCTCGGCCATGCGGCGCAGGGTGGCCAGGTGCCCGGGCTGGTCGTAGAGCTCGTTCTCCACCTGGAGCGCGATGATCGGGCCGCCGTCCTCGTGGAAGAGGCCGCGCAGTTCGTGGGCGATCCGCCGGTAGTAGGGCTCGACCAGCGCCAGATAGGCGGGGTCGTCGGTACGCGGGGCGCAGTCCACCTCGCTCAGCCAGTCGGGGTGGCCGCCGTTGCGGCATTCGCCGTGGGACCAAGGGCCGAGCCGGACGACCATGGCCAGGCCGATCTCGTCGCACAGCCTCACGAAGCGGCGCAGGTCGAGGTCGCCGTCGAAGCGGAGGGTGCCCCGCTCGTTCTCGTGCTGGTTCCAGAACAGGTAGGTGGCGAGCAGGTCGATCCCGCCGGCCTTGATCTTGAGCAGCTCCTCGCGCCACTCGGCGGCCGGGTAACGGCTGAAGTGGAACTCGCCCATCACGGGGATCCACGGGCGGCCATCCCGGACCAGGCTCTGGCTGTCGACCGTGAGCTGGTGCGGCGCGTCGGCGGAACTGCCCATCGGCAGATGCCCGGCCAGGACCTCGGAGGCTGCGTGGGCGTGCAGGGACAACATGGAAGGCGGCTCCAATGAGGGGGCGGGTGAAGTGCGCGTCCATCGTCGGGCGGCCACAAGCCCAGGTCAAGATGTATTCATAATTAATATCTCCCTGATCGCGCGGCTGCCTCGAGGGCGCTAGGAGCCGCCCGCGCTCTAAGCGTTATTTATGAATACATCTTGACAGGGGTGCGGGTCGCCCTGACGATGAACCCACTTCACGAGCCGCCACGCAGGAGCCGCCTGTCATGTTGTCGTTTCATGCCCTCAAACCCCCCGCTGCCTCGCCGAACCGGCTCCCGGGCGGGTTCCGCTTCCGACCGATCGCACCGACGGCCAGCAGCGGAGGCGGCGAATGAACGGGATGAGCCGCCGCTCCCTGCTGCGGGCCGCGACAGGAGCCGGTCTGGGCGCCCTGGCCCTGCCCGGTCTGACCGCCTGCGGCTCCTCCTCGGGCCGTACGGTGTCCTCGGGTCGGGTCGATGTCTCGCTGTGGACCCATGACCCCGGCTACATCAAGACCTTCCAGGCCGCGGCCGGCGACAAGGCGCTCATGCAGGGCTCCCGGTTCGACTACCGGGTGAAGGCCACCAACGCGGCCGGCAGTGACGTAGTGACCCGCACGATCGCGCAGGCGGTGGCCGGCGGGAACACGCCCGACCTCGCCGGCGTCATCGTCGACCAGTTCCCCCGCGTGATGGGCTCGGCGATCGCCGAGAACCTCTTCGTCGACCTGAGTGACACCGTCAGGCCCTTCGAGGGCGAGCTCCTCAAGCTCGCCCCCTACTCGGTCGACAAGATCCCTTACGGACTGGACTCCGACAACTCCATCACCGTTCTGTACTACCGCCAGGACCTCTTCGCCAAGTACGGCATCCCCGAGGACCTCGACACCTGGCAGGACCTCGCGCGCGTCGGCGCACGCGTCTACGACCAGCACAAGGTCAGCCTCGGCATGGTCTCCACCGGTGACAACGGGGCCATCGTCAACGGTTTCCTGCAGTTCCTCCTGCAGCGCGGCGGCGGCATCTTCGACGCATCCGGCGAGCTCGTACTCGACTCCGCCGAGGCGGTGGAGGTCCTCGAGTTCATGGCTCAGGGAGTCCGCTCCGGTTTCCTGATGTCCCTGCCCGACCCGTACGGCGCCGTCTGCGGTGCCGCCCTGAAGTCGGGTCGGCTGGCGGCTGCGGCCATGCCCAACTGGTACAACGTCTACGGTCTGCAGGCCAACGCCCCCGAAGACAAGGGCAAGTGGCGCATGCGGACGCTGCCGCGCTTCGCCGGCGGCGGTCACGTGGCCTCCATCCTCGGAGGCACCGCGTTCTGCGTCGTGAAGGGCAAACCCAACACCGAGGCCGCTCTCGAACTGCTGCGGAGGGTGTACCTGACCCGCGAGGGGCAGCTGCTGCGCTACCACAGTGGCGGCTTCCTGCCGACCCTCAAGTCCCTCTACGACGACCCCGAACTCACGTCGGTCGCCGACGACTACCTCGGCGGCCAGCGGGTCTTCGACGTCTACCGCGCGGCAGCCGCCGACCTGCCGCTCTACTACCAGGCACCCGGCATGCAGTTCCTCTCCGACCTGCTGGGCGGCCACATACTCCAGGCCCTGCAGGGCAAGACCTCCGCCGCCGCGGCACTCAAGGCCGGCATCAGGGACTACCGACAGCAGGTGAAGCGATGACCCGTCCCGTTGCCACCCCCGCCCGGCCCGAACCGAGCACCGCCCGGCCCGCGAAGCAGCCCGCGAACTTGGCCGAGCGCTCCTGGTGGAGCCGCAACCAGCGGTCGCTGGCCCCCTACGTGTTCGTGTCGCCCTTCTACCTGCTCTACGGGCTGTTCCTGCTGGTCCCGATCCTGGTCGGTTTCTACCTCAGCTGCACCGAGTGGGCCGGTCTCGGAACTCCCCGCTGGGTCGGGCTGCGCAACTACCGCGACCTGCTGACCGACCAGAGCTTCTGGGCGGCCATGGGCAACACCGCCCTGTACGTGCTGTTCACGCTCTGCGTCGTCGTCCCCGCCGCACTACTGATCGCCCAGGCACTCAACGCCCGGGGACTGCGGGGCCGGGACATGTTCCGGATGACGTACTTCATGCCGGTGGTGATCTCACCCATCGTCATCAGCGTCGTCTTCGGGCTGATCTTCGACAAGGACTACGGCCTGGTCAACGCCACCCTGCAGGCCGTGTTCGGGTTCGGCGGAGTCGACTGGCTCGGCGACCCGGCCTGGGCACGGGTATCCGTGGTCATCCTGGTGCTGTGGCGCTGGACCGGCTACCTCACCATCTTCTTCCTGGCCGGTCTGCAGAACGTGCCGCGGGAGCTGTACGAGGCCGCCGCCATCGACGGCGCCGGGCCGGTGCGCCGCTTCTGGGACGTGACCCTGCCGGCGCTGCGGCCGGTGACCGCCTTCGTCGCCGTGACCGTCCTGGTCAACACCGCCCAGATCTTCGACGAGCCCTTCCTGCTGACCCAGGGCGGCCCCGGTGAATCGACTCTGTCCGTCGCCATGTTCGTCTTCCGCGCCGGCTTCCAGCGCCAGCAACTCGGCTACGCCGCAGCCGCCGGCGTCATCCTCTTCGTCGTCGTGTTCGTCCTGGGACAGCTCGCCATGCGGGCCCTGGGCGTAGGAAGGAGCACCCGATGACCTCGGTCACCATGCCCGAGACCGCATCCCCCTCCTCCGCCCCGGCCACCCGCACCGTGCCGCCGCGCCGGGCCGAGCGCGGACGCCTGACAGGCCGAGTCCTGCTGTACGCGTTCCTGATCGCCCTGCTGGCCGTCTTCGCGCTGCCGCTCCTGTGGGCGCTGTCGGCGTCCTTCAAGTCCCGCAGCGAGATCTTCTCCTATCCGCCGCAACCACTTCCGATCCCGGGGAATCTGGACAACTACCGGGGATTGCTGGACGGCTACCCGTTCTGGACCTGGCTGCTGACCAGCACCGCCGTGGCGCTGATCTCCACCGTGGTGTCCGTGGGGCTGTGCTCCCTGGCCGGGTTCGCCTTCGCCAAGTACCGCTTCCGCGGCCAGAACATCCTGTTCAACGTGATGTTCAGCTCGATGGCCGTGCCGTTCGCGGTCATCGTCGTACCGCTGTTCATCATGATCGCCAAGGCTCAGCTGACCACCCCGTACTTCGCCCTGGTCGTGCCCTGGGTGGCCCCGGCGTTCGGCATCTTCATGATGCGCCAGTTCGTCGAGCAGTCCGTCCCCGACGCCCTGTTGGAGGCCGCCCGGGTCGACGGCTGCACCGAGTTCGGACTGTTCCGCCGGATCGTGTTCCCCCTGCTGCGGCCCGCCCTCGGGGCCCTCGGCGTGTGGTCCTTCCTCACCAGCTACAACAGCCTGCTCTGGCCGCTGATCGTGGTCAGCGAGCCGGGCGACTACACGCTCCCGATGGGCCTGCAGGTGATCTTCAGTGCCACCGGCCGCCAGTACGACCTGGTCTTGGCCGGCGCGGTCCTCGCGGCGGTGCCGAGCCTGCTGGTCTTCTACGTCCTGCGCAAGCAGCTCCTCGAAGGGCTCACCGCAGGAGCAGTCAAGAGCTGACCTCCCTTCTCCGGCCGGGCGCACGCCGAGCCGACCATCAGCGAAGGTCCGTGCGCCCGGCTCGTACACCCCGGCTGGACGAGCCGGGTACCCACCAGAAGGAGTAGTCCCTGTGCGAATCCGCAGAAGCGGCGTGATGGCGACCGGCCTCGGTCTGCTGCTCACAGCGACGACACTCGCCACCGCGCCCCTGAGCTCCGCCGAGACCACAACGACGAACCTCCTGGCCAACCCCGGCTTCGAGAGCGGGCTGACCGGCTGGACGAACATCGGCACCCCGAACTCCGCCTACACGCAGACCGCCGGGCCCCACAGCGGACAGACCAGTCTCGTCCACGGCAAGAAGGGCCAGTGGTCGGTGAACACGGTCCAGACCCTGACGGGGCTGACCAAGGGCACCTACACGCTCTCCGCCTGGATCAAGAACAACGGCGTGGCCGCCGCAGGTCTGCAGGCGTACTCCTGCGGCGACACCACCCAGACCCTCGACCTGCCCACGACCACGCAGTGGACCCGGGTGACGCTCAGCGTCTCGGTGCTCAGCCCCTCATGCACCGTCGGCATCTGGTCGAACTCCGCCGCGGGCACCCTCCAGGCGGACGACTTCTCCTTCACCCGCATCACGCCGGGAACCGGTGGCGCGATGGCCGTCGGCGGCGACATCACCTACCGGCGGATGAACGCCGCCGCCGGCGCCCAGTACGCGGACAGCGCCGGCAACAAGAAGGACGTGCTCGACGTCCTCGCCCCCGAAGGCTTCAACCTGGCCCGCATCCGCGTCTACAACAAGCCGGGCGCCTTCGTGACCACCAACGGACAGCGGTACCAGCTCCAGCCCGGCTGGCAGGACATCAACGACGCGGTGGCGAACGCGAAGGACGCCAAGGCACGGGGGATGAAGATCCTCCTGTCCTTCCACTACAGCGACTTCTGGACCAACCCCGCGCTCCAGATCAGGCCCGAGGACTGGGCCGGCTACTCCCAGAGCCAGCTCGAACAGGCCATCTACGACTTCACGGCCGCCTCCGTCCAGAAGATGAAGAACGCGGGCGTCGCACCCGAGTACGTCTCCATCGGCAACGAGATCAACAACGCCCTCGCCGACGTGGACCGCTGGACCACCCCGGCCGACTACTACGCGCTGCTCAACTCCGCCTCCAAGGCGGTGAAGGACACCTCCCCGACGAGCAAGACCGTCATCCACCTCACCACCCCGGACCGCACCGCCTACCAGGGCTGGATCGACGGCGCGCGGGCGAACGGCCTCGACTACGACATCATGGGCGTCTCGCTGTACCCGTTCTGGACCGACATGACAATCGCCTCCCTGGCCAACTTCGCGAGCTGGGTGGGAACGGCGAGCGGGAAGCCGGTCATGGCGATGGAGACCGGCTACCCCTTCACGCTCGAGCCCAGCGGCGCGAGCGAGACGACGCTGATCGAGGCGAACAACCTCGACCCGGACGGCCCCGAAAACTACGGCGCCACCCCCGACGGCCAGCTGAGGTGGACACAGGAGTTCTTCCGCGCCATGTACGACACCGGCAAGGTGGTGGGAATCTCCTACTGGGACCCGATCGCGATCGACTTCGCCGACGGCGCCGACCCGAACGGCTGGGTCGTCGGCGGCGACAACGAGGTCGAGGACACGTCGTTCTTCGGCTACGGCTCGGTCCACAAGGCGCTGCCCAGCCTGAGCGCCTTCCGCACCTGGTGATGACACAGAGCTGACGGGTGTGCCGGCCTCGGACGGACTTCTGTCCGAGGCCGGCACACCCACCCACGCCACGGTGTATTCATAATTAATGTCCGACTGTAAAATCGAGAGACCTCTCAGTCCTCTGACATCAAGGAGCACCAGCGATGGCGTCCTACTCCGGCCGCGGTGTACACGGACAGGTCGTACACCAACTGGGCGCGCGCATCGTGGGAGGCCGGATAGCCGAAGGCGAGACGCTGGACATCGGCGCGCTCGGAGCCGAACTGGACGTGAGCCTGACCGTCATGCGAGAAGCCCTGAAGGTTCTCGCCGGCAAGGGACTGATCGACGCGCGGCAGAAGCGCGGCACCTTCGTCAGGGAACGCCTCCACTGGAACCTCCTCGACGCGGATGTGATCCACTGGCGCATGGAGACGGGCGACGGCGGCCAGCTGCTGCGCGACCTCGCCGACGTGCGGTCCATCGTCGAGCCGGCCGCGGCGCACCGGGCTGCCCTGCACCGCACCGACGCCGACCTCGCCGCCCTCGAAGCCGCCCTCGACGCCATGGGACAGGCGCACGCCGAGTCCAGCGACGCCGCCGAAGCCGACGCGGCCTTCCACCGGGCGCTCCTCACCGCCACCGGCAACGAAATGCTGCAGAGGATGGACATGCTCCTGGAGCCGGGACTCAGGGAGCGCGACCGCATGGTCCACGCCCACGGTGACGCGGACGATCCGGTCCCCAGCCACCGTGCGGTGCTCGACGCTGTCCGCGACCAGGACCCCGCCCGCGCGGAGCTCGCCATGCTCGACCTGCTGGCCAAGGCCACCGAGGACCTCGATCACCTCACCCACACTCGGGGCGCCACGCACCGGTCCCCGGCGTGAGGAAGGCGGTACGCCGGGCACTACCCGTTGCGGGTTGAGTCACGTGGCGGGTCAGACCTTCTCGGCGGTCACGTGCGGATGGCCGGCGGCGAGCATGGTGATGTCCTCGACCGTGCCTGATTCAGCCCGCCAGGGTGACGGCGAGGGGCGTGCCGTGGCGATCGACGATCAGGGGTGCTTCCTGCCCGGGTGTGCGCGGTCGACCGCGAAGGTCTGACGTGAGCCCCCTTCAGCGCTCTGACGTGCGAGCCGTCGATCGCGGCATCGTCCATGTCGAGCTGGCCGGTTCTGCGTAGTTCGGCCAGGAACACTTCGTGAGGCGGGGCCAGACGCAGACTTCGGTCCAGTCTCGTAGGTGCCGCCAGGCTGTCACTCCGCTGCAGCCGATCCGGTCGGCTGGCATGATTCTCCAGCTCGCGTTCTTGCGGAGCGCGTAGATGATGCCCCGCCGGGCCGCCCGGTCATCCGCCGGCAGGCGCCCGGGATACCGATGGCGCCACGACGACCAGGGGCAGGGGAGCAATGCGTTCCCGAGGTCATCAGGCACAAGATCATCCGGAACTCGCGCCACTCTGCCGCCAGCAGACCTGTCGGCCAAGCCCTCACGCCGAACTCATTCTGAAACGATCAGTTAGTCGCGGGCCGCGTCGATCGCGTCGCCCAGTTCGCCGCCTCTCCCCCGGGGGGAGGGGCCACGGTCGGCCCTCGAGCGTTGCCACCGGGTGGTGTGGGACGAGGCCCGCGACGGTGGGCCCCTTTTCACCGGCTCCTAACCGAGGGGAAGGCCGATGAGGCCAGCGCCGAGGCCGAGCACGGCGCAGATACCGAGGGTGCGGAGAACGGACCAGCGGAGCCTGAGGAGGATGAAGGCGGCGATCGCGGTGATGGCGATGGCGGTGGGACGGACAGTGGTGAGGTCGGGCAGCGGGAGCGCGACAGGTCCGGCCTCGAAGGTGTGGGTCGTGCTGAAGAGGGTGTTGAACGCGAAGTAGAGGCCGAGGTTGGCGATGACTCCGACAACGGCGGCGGTGATCCCGGTCAGGGCCGCTCCGAGGGAACGGTTGCCGCGTAGCCGCTCGATGTACGGAGCGCCGAGGAAGATGAACAGGAAGCACGGGACGAACGTCACCCAGGTGGTGAGCAGTGAGGCGACCACTCCGGCAACCCAGGGATTGAGGTCTCCGGGGTTGGCGTACGCGCCGAGGAAGGCGACGAACTGCACCACCATGATGAGCGGGCCGGGAGTGCTCTCGGCGAGGGCGAGGCCGCGGACCATGTCACTGGCGGACAACCAGCCGTAGGCGGTGACGGCCTGCTGGGCGACGAAGGCGAGGACCGCGTAGGCGCCGCCGAAGGTGACCACCGCGGTGCCGGAGAAGAACAACCCCTGTGTGGTGTAAACGCTGTCGGTGCCGGTCAGCACCGCCACAGCGAGGACCGGCAGGGCCCACAGCAGGAGGCCGATCAGCAGGATGGTCGACGTGCGGCGCCCGCTGGGAGTGGCGTGGTGGAGGGCGTCGTCCGGTATGAGCGGGGTCGGCCCGTCGTCCCCTCCCTGGTGTCCGCCGGCCGCGGCGAGCGCCGGGTACCTGCGGGCGAGCAACCAGCCGGCGAGCGCGGCGCCGGCGATGACGAGGGGGAACGGGACGGCGAACGCGGCCAGGGCGAGGAAGGCGAGCGCGGCCAGGGCGAGGAGGGCCCGGTGGCGCAGCGCACGGCGGGCCACTCGGATGACCGCCTGGGCGACGATGGCCACGACGGCGGGCGCCAGCCCAGCGAAGACGGCGGTGACCGCGGTCGTCTCGCCCCAGGCGACGTAGACGGCGGACAGGGCGAGGAGTGCGAGCATGCCGGGCAGGACGAAGAGCGTCCCGGCGACGAGCCCGCCGCGGGTGCCGTTGAGGAGCCAGCCGGTGTAGATGGCGAGTTGCTGAGCCTCGGGGCCGGGCAGCAGCATGCAGTAGTTGAGGGCGTGGAGGAAGCGGCGTTGCCCGATCCAGCGCTTCTCCTCGACCAGGGCGCGTTGCATGACGGCGATCTGGCCGGCGGGTCCGCCGAAGGTCTGCAAGGAGATCAGGAGCCAGGTTCGGACCGCCTGGCCGAAGGGGATGATGTCGCTCGAAGCTGCGGGTGTCAGCCCTCCGGTGTGGCCGGTGTCACCGGTGGCTTCGGGGGCAGGGCCAGTGGACGGCTCGGGTTGGGTGGCGGTCACCGGTTTCTCCGTGGGTGGGTGAAGTCACAGGGGTCTACCGAGCAGGAGTGCTCGGCGGTGGTACTCGTACAGGCCGTCGAACAGGGGGGCGGTGAGTTCGAGCACCTCGGTGTCGTCCCGGACCATGGACAGGCCCCGCAGGACCACGTCGAGTCCGCGGGCCTCGGGGGCGTCGAAGCGTTCGTCGTCGATGTCCGCCTCGTGGACGAGTTCGGCGAGCTTCCACAGCACCGGATCGGTGAGGTCGTATCGACGCAGGATCGTCTCGAAGGTGCAGTCCGGACCGTGGTGGGACAGTTCCACCCCCCGCATGTCGAAGGCGGTGGCGTCGGTTGGCACCTGGTCAGGGTCGGTGACGAAGACGAACTCCGCCTCCTGGTCGATGTGGCGGCGGATCAGCCAGGCACACGCCGCCCGATCGATGTGCACGCCGGCTCTGGTCGCCCACTTCACAGTTGTCGCTCCTCCACATCACTCGCGGTGTCCGCGGCGGGTTGGTCTGCCGCTCCTCGGGCCAGGTGGGCCACGGCCCGGCGGGCGCGTTCGGCCTCGGGCGGTGGGAAGTAGTCGCGGCGGTTGATCCGACGCAGTTCGCCACGGAGCCGGCGCACCGCCTGGCCTCGGGCGGCCCCGTCTCGGCCGGCGGCATCCTCGGCCTCGGCGATCACGGCGAGGTACTCCGCCCGGCGTGCCTCCGCCATGGCCGCGGCCAGTTCCCGCTCCTGGCGCGCGTCGGCCGGCCTGCCCAACCACACCGTCGCCGTCCCGCCGGCCTCCACGACCTGTTCGGCCACCCACCCCAGCTGCTCCCGGGTGTAGGCGTCGGCGGGCAGGGCGACCAGTCCGTCCACCAGCTGGGCGACGCCCAGGCGCTTCAGCCGCCGCCAGACGGCGATCCGCGGCGCGGACGGCTCGCGCGGCACCCGGTAGCACAGCAACACCCACGTGCCGGGCTGTTCCACACCACCACCCCCTTCCCATCGGCAGCTTGCTTGTAACCATGGTTACACCGGCGAGGGCGAGGGGGCAAGCGCGCGGGTGCCGGCCGCCGCCGCGGCCTGTCGTAGGCTCGGCGGATGCGGGTCACGGAGTGGGGCGACGGTCAGCTGGCGGTGGTGCGTCCACCGTCGGGCGGGTTCCCGCGGCACAGCCACGACGAGTACGTGATCAGCGTCAACCTCTGCGGGCTGGAGCGGGTCCGGCTGGACCGCGCCTCGTTCGACGTGGGCCTGGACGAGGTGACCGTCTACAACCCCGGCCAGGTCCAGTCGAGCACCACCGAGGTCCCGCCGGAGTCCTCCTACGCGGCGGTGAGCTGGTACGTCCCGCCCTCGGCGGTGGAGGCGCTGACCGGCCGGGCGGCGGTCGACTTCGAGCGGCCGGTGGTCCGCTCCGCGCGGCTGCGCGCGGAGCTGATCGCCGCGGCCCGGGCCCTGGGTGCCTTGCCGTCCGACGGGCGCCCCGCGACGGCCGAGTCCGCCGCCGTCGCCCAGGAGCGGCTGACGCTCGTGCTGTCCCGGCTGCTCGACCTGGCCGCCGGCCGACGCCCGGCGCGTGCCCCCGAGCCCGCCGACGCGCGGATCGCCGCGGTGCTCGACCGGCTGCGCGCCGACCTGTCCGGCACGCCCTCACTGGCCGAGCTGGCCGCGGAGGCCGGGATGTCCCGGGAGCACCTGGTCCGGACGTTCACCCGTGCCACCGGCACCCCGCCCTACGCCTGGCACCTGTCCGCCCGGCTGGCCGAGGCGCGGCGGCGGCTGCGCGGGGGCGAGGCCGTCGCCGACGTCGCCCACCGGCTCGGCTTCGCCGACCAGGCGCACCTCCACCGGCACTTCACCGCGGCCTACGCCATCACCCCGGGCCGGTACCGTCGGCGGTCCCAGCCCGCTCGGTAGTCCCAGGTGCCTCGGCGGTCCCGGATCCCCTGGTAGTCGCAGGTCCCGCGGCAGTCCCGGGTCAACATCCGACAAGACCGGGCGGCGCGCCCGGCGCCACAGTGGCCGCCATGACCGAGATCTTCATGGTGGCACTGTGGTTGGGGCTGGTGTTCAACGCGGCTCCGGGCGCGGTGTTCAGCGAGTCCCTGCGGCGCGGGATCCGGGGTGGGTTCGGCCCCGCCCTCGCGGTACAGGTCGGCTCGCTGGTGGGCGACGCCGTCTGGGCGGTGCTCGGCCTGGCTGGGGCGGGGGCGCTGTTCGCGGTGCCGGCCCTGCGGGTGCCGCTCACCGTGGCCGGCTGCCTGCTGCTGGCCTGGCTGGGGGTGACCGGCCTGCGTGACGCGCTGGCCCGGAAGGGCCCCGATCCGACGGCGGCGGAGCCGCACGGCGGTCAGGACCGCGGGGCCATGGCCGTGGGTGCGGGGATGTCGTTGGCGAACCCGTGGAACGTCGTCTACTGGTCGGGCGCGGCCGGCGGGGTGGGCGCCGTGCTGGGCGGTGCGCGGGCCGGCACGGCGGAGCTGGCCGTCTTCTTCGCCGGTTTCATGGCCTCCTCCCTGCTGTGGTGCGTGATCTCGGCCGGGCTCATCGTGGTGCTGCGCAGGGCGCTGCCGCCGGTGGCGGTCCGCGTGCTGGAGGCGTGCTGCGGCGTCTCGCTGCTGGTCTTCGCCCTCCTCCAGCTGTGCCGGCTCGGGTGACGGGCCACCTGCCGGAGGGACCCCGGGAAATCCGGTCGGACGGGGCCCCCATCGCCGCCACCGGAGCTAGACTCGGCCGCCATCTACCTGACGTGCTGTCACAAGACGGTGGGGTGAGGGGATTGGGCATACGCCGGAGGCTGTCGGAACCGGCGCGGCAGGCCGGTCTGGGGGAACTGCGCCGGGTGCACCGGCAACGCCGCAGCTGGGGCACCCGGGCCCTGGGGATGCTCCTCGTCGGCACGGCGCTCGCCACCGGCTGGCTGTACTTCTCCGTCGGCAACTGGTGGCTCGCCGTCCTGCTCCCGCCGCTGGTCCTCGCCGGCTACGCCGGGTGGGTCTACGGCTCTGCGATCGGCTCCCCCGGCGGCCGGCTCTGGTACGCCGTCTGCGACGAGGGTCTGCTGGTGTGGTCGGAGCGGCTGGGCGGCCTGGCCTCCATCCCGTGGGACGCCGTCATCGGCGTCGCCCCCGCCGGGATGAACGACGACGGCCTGGTCTACGACCTCAGCGTCGTGGACTCCGAGGGGCAGCGGCGTACCGTCCCGATCGGCCTGGTCACGGCCCGCCGGGACCTGCTGCGCGCCATCAACGGCGGCAGGCCGGCACCCACCCCGATCGCCCGGCGGGCGGTCGGGGCCGGGGTCGGCGCCCTGGTCCTGGGCGTGGTGGCGTGGCTGGTCGTGCTCCCCGAGCTGGTCCCGACCACCGTGGACGAACGCCCCGCCGAGCTGTCCGACTTCGCCCGCGCCTGCGAGCGCGGCGGCGCCCGCTACCCGCAGGCCGCCCCCTACGGCGAGGCCGGCCCGCACCCCCTGGTCCTGTTCCACGTGGAGAACCGGCGGGTGGACGGCTACGGCCCGGACTTCTCGGCCGACGGCGGGGACGCCACCGAGGAGGAGTCCGAGGAGGTGCCCGCGGACGCGGTGCAGCTGGTCGCGTGCAGCCACAACGTCGGCCGGGTCGACGACAGCTACGTGGAGCGGTGCGTCTACTCGGGCGGCGTGAGCGTCGAGTACTACCAGGGCCGCTACCGGGTGGACGTCTACGAGGCACGCACCCACCGTCTGGTGGGCACCGTCGAGGTCCTCGGCGACGACAGCGTCACCTGCTCGGACATGGTGTACGCCACCGAGGGTGAGGACCGCGAGGAGGACACCCTGCCGAGCGACTACGGCTCCGAACTCGCCCCCTTCGTGGACGGCGAGGCGGCCGGGGGCGCCGAGACCGGCGAGACCGACCGGGGCTGAGAGCGCGGGGACGGACCGGGGTGCCCCGGCGGTGGGGCGGCCGGTGGGGCCGCGGCGCGTCAGCCGCCGAACCAGCCCGGCACGTCCAGCGGGAAGAACTCCGCGGGGGTCACCTTCCGCAGGTCCGACTCCAGCTCGCGCAGCCGCTCCGGGCCCAGCGTCCGGGCCCACCCGGCGCGCAGCTCCTCGAAGACGCGCGCCGAGAGGGCCAGGCAGTCCACGCCCCGGTCGGTGAGCCGCACCACCTTGCGGCGGCCGTCCTGCGGATCGGTGCCGCGTCGCACGTAGCCCAGGCGCTCCAGGGTATCGACCGTCTTGCCGGCCGCCTGCTTGGAGACGCCCAGCCGCCGCCCCAGCTCCGCGGCGGTCGTGCCGTCCGGGCCGATCGCCTGGAGGACGAAGCCGTGCATCGGACGCACCTGCGGGTGGCCCTGCCGGGCGAGCTCGGCGTGCAGGTCGTCGACGAGCACCCGGAAGCCGAGGAGCAGCCGCAACGGCAGCTCGAAGCCGGGGGGCTCGTGGGGCGCGTTCGGCTGGCTCGACACGATGAACGACCTGGTCCGCTATCTCTGGTCCGGCAGCTGCGCCCCCGACCCTAGCCCACCGGCCGCGTCCACCGGCCGTCCGGGCAGGTAGGTGACCTGCGGCGCCCCGGTCTCCGGATGCTCCGCCACCACGGCGGCGACCCCGTAGACCTCCGCCAGCAGCCCCGGGGTGACCACCTCCGCGGGCGGCCCGGCGGCCACCAGCGCGCCCCGGCGCAGCACGTACAGCCGGTCGCAGAAGTACCCGGCCAGGTTGAGGTCGTGCAGCGCGACCAGCGCGGTGACCGGCAGTTCGCGCAGCAGCCCGAGGACGTCCAGCTGGTGCCGCACGTCCAGGTGGTTGGTGGGCTCGTCCAGCACCAGCAGGGCCGGCCGCTGGGCGAGCGCCCGGGCGATCAGCACCCGCTGCCGCTCCCCTCCGGACAGCCGCCCGTACGGCCGGTCGGCCAGGTCCCGCGCGCCGACCCGGGCCAGCGCCTGCGCGACCAGGCGGACGTCCTCGGCCCCCTCGGCGTCCAGCAGCCGCTTGTGCGGGGTGCGGCCCATGGCGACCACCTCCCGCACGGTCAGGTCGAAGTCGCCCCCGGGTTCCTGCACCACCGCGGCCATGGTGCGGGCCAGCGTCCGGGCCGGCAGCCGCGCGGTGTCCCGGCCGTCCAGCACGATCCGGCCCGCCGTGGGGCGCAGCGCCCGGTAGACGGTGCGCAGCAGGGTGGACTTGCCGCTGCCGTTCGGTCCCACCAGGCCGACCACCTCGCCCGGGGCGACGGTCAGGTGGAGGTCGTGCACCAGCCGGCGGGCCCCGGCGTGCACCGTCAGCGCTTCCACGTCCAGCCCGGCGGCGGGCGCGTCGGGGGTGTCGGGGGTGTCGGGGGCGCCCGGGGTGTCGGGGGCACCGGGGGTGGCCGGGGCGCTGCGCGGACCGGTCGTCACGCGAGCACCCCCTCGGCCCGGCGGGCGTCCCGCCGCATCAGCCACAGGAAGAACGGCCCCCCGCACAGGGCGGTGAGCACGCCCACCGGGATCTCCTGCGGGGCGGCCACGGTGCGCGCCGCCACGTCCGCCAGCCCCAGGAACACCGCGCCGGCCAGGGCCGCAGCCGGCAGCACCCGCCGGTGGTCGCCGCCGACCAGCAGCCGCACCGCGTGCGGCACCATCAGGCCGACGAACCCGATCGGCCCGCTCGCCGCGACCAGTACCCCGGTCACCAGCGACAGCAGCACGAACATCCGGGCCCGGAAGCGGGCCACGTCCAGCCCCATGGTGATCGCCGGATCGTCGCCGGCCAGCAGCAGGTTCAGCGAGCGGGCCTGGAGCAGCAGCACGGCCACCGCGCCGAGCAGCACGCCCGCCGGCAGCGGCAGGGTGTCCCAGCGGACGCCGCCGAGCCCGCCCAGCGTCCAGCTGAGCACCTCGCGGGCCTGGCCGCCCCGTTCCGCGGTCAGCAGGGCGAGGCTGGTCAGGGCGGAGAGCACGGAGGCCACCGCCACCCCGGCCAGCACCAGGCGCACCGTGGTGAGCCGCCCGCCGCTGCGGGCCGCGGCGTACACCAGCACCATCGCCAGCAGCGCCCCGGCGAACGCCGCCAGCGGCAGCGGCACGGCGCCCAGCAGCGGCACGGAGGAGGTGATCACCAGGACCGCGCCCAGCGAGCCGCCGGAGGAGATGCCCAGCAGGTAGGGGTCGGCCAGGGGGTTGCGCACCAGCGCCTGCATGGTGGTGCCGACCACCGCCAGCCCGGCCCCGACCACGGCGGCGAGCAGGGCGCGCGGGGCGCGGACGTCGAGGACGATCGTCCGGTGCGCCGCCGACCAGGAGGGGTCGGCGGGCCACGGCGCGCCGAGCCGGCGGGCGAGGACGCCCCAGACCTCGGCGGGCGGCACCGTCACCGAGCCGATGGTCAGCCCGACGGTCAGCGACAGCAGCAGGGCGGCCAGCAGCAGGCCGATGACCAGCGGGTAGCCGGGCCGCCCGGGGCGCGGCGGCGTCACCACGCCAGTTCGGGGTGGAGCAGCGGCGCGAGGTCGGCCACCGCGGACGGTGGCCGCACCCCGACCATGGTGGCGGTCAGCGGCAGCACGGCGAACCGCTGCTCCCGGATGGCCGGCACGTCGGCCAGGGCGGGCTGGGAGAGCAGGAACCGCTTCTTCTCCTCGACGCTGCCGCTGCCGTAGTAGTCGTAGATGACGATCACCTCGGGGCGGCGCTCGACGACCTGCTCCCAGGAGACGTCGCCGAACACCTCGTCGAGGTCGCCGAAGACGTTCCGTCCGCCGGCCAGCCGGATGATCTCCTGGCCGATGCCCCGGCCGCCGGCGGTGAACGCCGATCCGTCGCCGCTGTCGTAGACGAAGACGTCGACCGGTTCGGCGTCGCCGAGGGTCGCGGCCACCTGCGCCAGCCGGCCGTCCATCCGACCGATCAGTTCCTCGGCCCGGTCGGGGATGCCGAATATGGCGCCGAGGTTGCGGATCTCCTGGTGGACCTGCTCCATCGTCACCGGTCCCTCGGTGCAGTACTCGAGGTTGAGGTAGGTGTCGATGCCGGCGTCGGCGAAGGACTGGCGGGAGCGGCCCTCGTTCTCGGCGAAGGCGCTGCCGTAGCCGCCGTAGACGAAGTCGGGCTCGGCGGCCAGCACCGTCTCGAAGTCGGGTTCCTTCTCGGAGAGCTGGGGGATGGCGTCGTGGGCCTCGCGGTACTCGGGCAGCACCGCCGAGTCGGGGAAGGCGGTGCCGACCATTACGTCCTCCAGGCCGAGTGCGAGCAGCAGTTCGGCCGGGTGCTGGTGGATGGTCACCACCCGTTCCGGCGGTGCCTGGTAGGTGGTGGTGACGCCGCAGTTCTCGACGGTGACCGGGAAGCCGGTCGCGGCGGCGCCGGTCGCGGCCGGCCCGGTGGCCGACGTCCCGGCCGGGTCGGCGCCAACGGCCGGGGGGCCGCCGGCGCAGGCGGTCAGCGAGGTGGCGACGAGGGTGAACGCAGCGCAGCGCAGCGCGACGTGGGCAGACATGCCGAACACACGATCCTCCTAGGGGTGTCCACGCCCCGTGGATGGTTCGCGACGGGCCAGTCTCCTGACTCCCGGATCAGCGCTCGCCCCGACCTTCCCGCGCGTGGGCGCAGTGGTCGACAACGGGGTCCGCTCCCCGGTCACAGTGGCGGGACCGTTCCGGATTCACACCGGCTTCCTGGTTCCCGTCGCGCAGATGACCGCCGTAGCGTAACCCGGCCGTGGGCCGGCCACCCAGACGGGTGGCCGGCCCACGGCCGGGTTCGCCGCAGACCGCGACAGCCGGCACGCTCCGGCGGGGGCGGTCAGCCGGCCTCCGCCCGGCGTGCGCGGATCACCAGCCGTTCGGCCGACGCGTCGTAGGGCCGGGCGTCGAAACCGCCGTGGCAGCGCACGTCGGTGAAGCCGGCTTCCCGCAGCATGGCGCGCAGCTCGGCGGCGCTGTAGACGAACCAGACGAGCGAGGCGCGCCGCACCCGTCCGTCCCGCACCAGCGTCCAGTCGCTGCGCATCCGGGTCCAGTCGTCCAGCACGGTGTCGACCTGCGCCATCAGGTCCTCGCCCTGCCGCACCACCCGGGACAGGTCGGTCCGGCGGGCCAGGATCTCCTTTCCGGACAGGTCCATCAGCAGCTCGCCGCCGGGGACGAGGGAGTCGTGGGCGGCGCGCAGGACGCGCAGGTTGTCCGCCGGGTCCTCGAAGTAGCCGAAGGAGGTGAACAGCGAGAGCACCACGTCGTACGCCTCCGGCTCGACGTGCTCGCGCATGTCGGCGCGGACCATCCGGGCCCGCGCCCCCACCCGGGCGCACGCCTCGGCCGCCCGCTCCAGCATGGCGGCGCTGCGGTCGAGGCCGGTGACCCGGTGGCCGCGCCGGGCCAGCGGTGCGGTGAAGACGCCGGCCCCGCAGGCCAGGTCCAGGATCCGGGCGCGCTCGGGGAAGGCGAACAGCGGGGAGGTCTCCAGGATCTCCTCGGCCTGGGCGACCCGGCGCTCGGAGAACAGGAAGTCGTGGAACTCCACCCAGAAGTCCTCGTCCTCGTACCACTGCTCGCCGGGCGGCTCGTTCCGCGCCGCCCGGTCGGGGGCGGCCGACCGGGTCGCCTCCCCCGGCCGGGTCGCCTCCGACGGGGACGCCTCCGGCCGGGTGCGCACCCGCAGCACGTTGGCGGCGGCGACCGCGCGGTGGGTGGCGAGCTCGGCGGTGGCGCCCTCCGCGCAGACGATGCCGGCGTAGCCCCGGCTGTCGTCGAGGTGCTCGATCGGGTCGCCCACCCGCTTGGTGGGGAACCAGCGCGGCGAGCCGGGCATCGCCTCCAGGCGTTCCAGGCCGCTCACGCCGGCCAGCGTGCCGGGGCGGTCCGGGTATCCGAGGACGAAGGCGACGGCGGGGCCGCCGGGCGGGTCGAGGTCCAGCAGCTCCGGGCGGCGGCCGAGGGCGAGTTCGACCATGGCCCGGTAGACGTTGTACCCGAGCGAGCGGCACAGCCCCTCGCCGACCAGGGCACCGCCGATGCGGGGGTTGACCTCGATGATCTCGGGGCCGTCCAGTGTCCAGGCGAACTCGACGTGGGCGAACCGGTCGGTGTAGCCGAGCGCGGCCAGCACCTCGGACAGCCAGTGCTCCAGCCGGGAGCGGTCGTCCTCGGGGAAGGCGACCGGGAGGGCGGTCACCTCCTCGCGGAAGCGGGGCTCGGGGGACATCAGCCGGCTGGAGACGCCGAGGAGTCTGGTGTCGCCCCGCCAGGTGAGCGTCTCCGCGCTGTAGACGGGCCCGGACAGGAACGGCTCGGCGAGCAGCCGGCCGCGGAGCGTGGCGTGCCGCGCGGCGTCCAGGGCGGCGTCCAGTTCCGCCGGATCCCGGGCCAGCCAGACGTTCTGGCTGCCGGTGCCCGCGCTGTCCTTGAGGACGGCGGGCAGCCCGGTGGCACGCCGGACGGCCGCGGCGGCGCCGGCCGCGGCCGGGTCGACGTCGACGGCGCCGGCCCGGCTCAGGCCGCGCGCGTGCAGCAGGGCGCGCACCCGCCCCTTGTCCCGCAGCAGGGCGATCACCTCGCGGTCCAGGGCGGGCAGCTTGAACTCCGCGGCGAGCTCCGCGCCCACCAGTCCCCAGGTGTCGGTGGAGTTGATCAGGCCGCGCGGGGACGGCACCCTGGCGAGCGCTTCGGCGCAGGCGCCGGGGTCGAAGGTCTCCACGTCGACGACGTCCAGCGCGCCGGGTGGCAGCGCGGCCAGTTCGTGCGCGTACCAGGAGCGGTCCCGGGTGAGCAGGCAGAGGCGTTCGCCCAACTCGTCGGCTGCCTCCACCAGCCGGCCGAGGCCGAAGGTGAGGGATTCCAGGCTGACGACCGTCACGATGCCACCTCCAGGGGGTTGGCGCCGCCGGCGGCGGCGGAGCTCGTCGTGGGTTCCGGATACCGCCGGCGGGACCACGGCATGACGGACCATGGCATGGCCAGCTCGTCCAGGGAAGCGATCTCGACGGGGCGCAGCGTGCCGGGGTCGAGCGCCTCCCGGTGCCGCGCGAAGACCCGGTCGACGTAGCGGTGGCCGGTGTCCGCGCCGATCACGAGGTGGATCCGCTCCGGCGCGCGCCGCGCCTCCCAACCGGCCGCCAGGTAGGAGGCGCCGGTGGACAGCCCGGCGAAGACGGCGTGCTCGCGCATGACGGCGACGGTGCCGGCCATGGCGTGCGCGAAGTCCAGCCAGTGGATGCCGTCGTACAGGTGGTGCCGGACGTTGTCGAAGACGATGGAGCTGCCGATGCCGGCGATGATGGCCTCCGGATCCTGGAAGCGCTCGCTGCCGAAGGTGACGCTGCCGAAGGGCTGCACCCCGACCAGCCGCACCGAGGGCAGGCGGCGGCGCAGGTACTCGACCAGGCCTCCGGTGGAGGCGCCGGAGCCCACGCCGCCGACCACGGTGACGGGGCGGTCCCCCAGCTCCGCCGCGACCAGGTCGGCGAACTCGCGGTAGCCGAGGTAGTGGATGTCGTCGTGGTACTGCCGCATCCAGTGCACGTCGGGGCGCTCGGCGAGGATCTGCCCGATCCGGCGCACCCGCAGTTCCTGGTCGAGTTTCAGGTTCGAGGAGGGCGTCACCTGCTCCATGGTGGCGCCCAGGATCTCCAGCTGGGCGCGGACGGTGGCGTCGACCGTGGTCGAGGCGACGATGTGGCAGCGCATGCCGTACCGGTGGCAGGCCAGGGCCAGGGCGTAGGCGTAGATGCCGCTGGAGCTGTCCACCAGGGTCTGGCCGGGGTGCACCACGCCCCGTTCCAGCAGTTGGCGGACCGCGGCCAGGGCGGAGTAGATCTTCATCGTCTCGAACCGGGCGAGGACGAGGGAGTCGGTCAGCCGGACCAGGGCGGGCGTCTTCATGGCGTCTGCGATGTGCTCGTGTATCACGGGATGCCTCTCGCTGGGGTAGCGCCGCTACCGGTGGTTGGGAGGTGTGGGCGTGCGCACGGGCGTGGTCGGGCGGGGACGGGGCGGCGGGCGGAGCAGCGGGCGGCGGGCGGGTGGAGGGACGGTGGAGGAGCGGCCGGCCGGTGGACGCAGTCGGGCGCCGCCGGCGGGCCGGGCGGCGGCTTCGGGCACCACGGGGGCGGTCACCGGCCGATCGAGCGCAGGTAGGCGGCGAGGCGTTCGGCCGCGGCGACGTTGCGCGGGCCGACCACCAGATCGGCGTAGTGCAGCACGAAGAACCGGCCCTCGCGCACCGCCGAGACCTGGCCCATCGCCGGATGGGCTTCGAGGAAGGCGCGCTTGTCGTCGGCGCTCTGGCCGGCGTAGTCCACGATGACCACCACCTCCGGATCGGCGCGCACCACCGACTCCCAGCCCACGGCGGTCCAGGTGTCCGCCAGGTCGGCCAGCACGTTCCGGCCCCCGGCGGCCTCGATCACGCCGTTCGGCGCGCCGAAGCGGCCAGAGGTGTAGGGCTGGTCGGTCCCGGAGTCGTAGACGAACACCCGCGCGGGATCGACGCCCTCCGGGCGGGCCGCCTCCAGGGCGGTGATCCGCTGCTGGAGCTCGCGCACCAGCGCGTCGGCGCGCTCCTCGACGCCGAAGATCAGGCCCAGGTTGGTGAGGTCGGTGTACAGCGCCTCCAGCGGAGGCACCACCCCGCGCCGTTCGCCGTCCTCCCCCGCCCGGCAGGTCTCGGTCAGCAGGTAGCTGGCCACCCCGAGGTCGGCCAGGATCTCCGGGGTGATCCCGCGTTCCTCGCTGAAGCCGGCGTTCCAGCCGGCGAACACCCAGTCGGCGCCGGCCTCCAGCACGATCTCCCGGCTGATCCGCCCGTCGCCGAGGCGCTCGACGCGGCCGAAGTCCTCGCGCCAGGGCGAGGTGGCGATGGCGGCGTCCTCCACCGTGTTCATCACGTAGCCGCGCATCCGGTCGGCCAGGCCGAGGGCGAACATCATCTCCACGGCGCCGATGTCGTAGACGACGGGCCGCCGCGGCTGCGCGTAGCCGACCTGTCTGCCGCAGTTGGTGACGGTGACCGGCGCCGCCGTCGCGCCGGAGGCGGCCGGAGCGGGCTCCACGCTGGCGCCACAGCCGGCCGCCAGCAGCGACAGCGTCACCGCCAGCAGGGTCGTGCGCGTGGCTGTTCGCCTGGTGGCGAGCGTGGCTGTGCTTCTGGTGGCGAGCGTGGCTGTGCATCTGGTGGCGCGCGGGGTGGTGGGCGTGGCGGTGCGGGTGGTGCGCGCCACACCGGGATGCGGACCTGCCCCCGAGCGGGCCCGCCGCCGGCCGCCGAGGCGCCACCGTGGTGAGGGGAAACGGTTCATCGGGACTCCTCGGCCGGCTCGGGCAGGGTGTAGAGCAGTTGCGGCGCGCCCGTCTCCGGATGCCGGACGACGGTCACCCGCACCCCGAACACCGCGGACACCAGCTCCGGGGTGAGCACCTCCGCCGGCCGTCCCACCGCCACCAGACGGCCGCCATCCAACACGCCGATCCGGTCGCAGACGGCCGCCGCGAGGTTCAGGTCGTGCAGGGCCACCAGCACGGTGAGCCCCGCCCGGCGCAGGAACGCCAGCACGTCGAGCTGGTGGCGCACGTCCAGGTGGTTGGTGGGCTCGTCCAGCACCAGCAGCCGGGGGCGCTGCGCCAGGGCCCGGGCGATCAGCACGCGCTGCCGCTCGCCGCCGGAGAGCCCGAGCACGCCGCGTTCCGCCAGGTGCTCCGCCCCCACCTGGGCCAGCGCCCACTGGCACAGCTCGCGGTCCGCCTCGCCCAGCGGCCGGTTGCCGCGCAGATGCGGCGCGCGTCCCAGCGCCACGACCTCCCAGACGGTGAAGTCGAGTTCGGCGCGGCTCTCCTGGGTCAGCGCGGCGACGTGGCGCGCGCTGCGGCGCAGCGACCAGTCCGCGACGTCCCGGCCGTCCAGCAGAACCCGGCCGGCGGTGGGGCGCAGCGCCCGGTACACGCAGCGCAGCGTCGTGGACTTGCCGCTGCCGTTCGGCCCGACCAGCCCGACCACCTCGCCGGAGGACGCGTCGAGGTCCAGCTCACGGACCAGGGCGCGCCCGGCCGTCGTCACACAGAGCCCGCGCAGCGCCAACTCCATCAGGCCCCCCCGAAGAGGTAGCCGCGACGGCGCATCAGCGCCACGAACACCGGCACCCCGACCAACGCGGTGACCACGCCGAGCGGCAGTTCCTCGGGGGCGACGACCGTGCGGGAGACGATGTCCGCCCACACCAGGAAGCAGCCGCCGGCCAGCGGTGCCACGGCGAGGACGCGGCGGTGGCCGGAACCGACCAGGATGCGCACCAGGTGCGGCATCACCAGGCCGACGAACCCGACCGCGCCGCTGACCGCGACCAGCGCGCCGGTGACGGCGGCGGTGAGCAGGAAGAGCCCGCGGCGCAGGGCGGAGGCGTCCACCCCGAGGCTGGCCGCCGTCTCGTCGCCCATCGAGAGCACGTCCAGGGACCGCCCCAGGCGCAGCAGCACCGGCACGGCGAGCGCGACCGCCGCGCCGGCCACCGGCAGCGAGCCCCAGGTGGCGCCGCCGAGGCTGCCGAGCAGCCAGAACAGCACGGTGCGGGCCGCCTCGCCGTGCGGGGCGAGGAACACCAGGACGCTGGTGACGGCCTGGAAGGCGTAGGCCAGGGCGGTGCCGGTGAGGACCAGCCGCAGCGGGGTGAGCCCGAACGGGGTGCGGGCGGCGACGTAGACCAGGAGGGTGGCGCCGAGAGCGCCGAGGAAGGCGGCGGCGGAGAGGGCGTAGACGCCGAGCGCGGCGAACGCCCCGAACACCACCACGGCGGCGGCACCGACGGACGCGCCGGAGGACACGCCCAGCACGAAGGGGTCGGCGAGTGCGTTGCGCACCATGGCCTGCACCGCGACGCCGACGACGGAGAGCCCGGCGCCCACGAGCACGGCGAGCAGGACGCGGGGGGTGCGGACCTCCCAGACGATGGCGTAGGTGGCGGCGTCGGAGGCGGGGAGCGAGCCGCCGGTGAGGGCGGCGAGGAGGTGCCGCAGGACGTCGGCGGGCGGAACGGTGGTCGGGCCGAGCGCGATGCCCGCGAGGACGGAGAGGACGAGCGCGACCGCGAGGAGCAGCAACCACGCGGCCAGCCGGCCACGGCCGTCGCGTGGGGTGGTCGGGGTGGGGGTCGTCGTTGCGGTGCTGGTCTTTTTGGGGGTGGCGGCCGTGGTCGGAGTGGCGGCCGTGCTCGGAGTGGCGGCCGTGTCGTCGGTGGTGGGGATGATGGTCGTGATTGGCGCTGGAGTGGTCGGGTGTCCGGCCTCCTCGGTCGTCCCGGCCCCGGGGGTGTCGGGCCGCCCAGCCGTCATGGGATCCCGACCGGGCGTGGTTCGTCGGGTCGTCGCCGCTTCGGCGACCTCGGGCGTCTCCGCTGCGCGGCCTGCCATGGCGTCGGTCATCGCTTCCTCCCCCACCGTCGACTGCCGGGAGGGTGACCGGCCGTGCGGGCGGATCGGCCGCCCGGTGGCCCCCGGTGCGCCGCCGCCGGTCACCCGGGCGAGCCCGGGGCCGGTGATGCCGGCGGTGCCGTGGGACGTGGCTGTCGCGCTGGCGGCGCTGGGGTCGGTGGTGTGGGCGGCCGAGCCGTTCATCGATTCGCCGCCTCCCCCACAGCCATGTCCCGTGCCGGTCAGACGCACCAGCAGTCGGACGGACCGGTGGGCTGGTTCCCGGCTGACGCCCGCCGGCGGTGCGCTGGCCCCCTCCTGGCCTGTTCGCTGCGCTCTTCCCCCTGCCCGGACGGGGACGCCCGCACCGGGCGGGGAGGGGGCTCCCGGTGGCGTCGCACGCCGAAGGTCGCGGCCACGGGGCGGACGGCGACACGTCGGGGGCGCGCCGCTCACACAGGGGTGGCGCGCCCCGGGCGCACCCGGGCGCGCTCACATGGCGTCAGGGATGGCCCGGACCGGCTCCACCGGGCCACGACATCGGGCTGGGCACCGCCGGCTCGCACCACCGGGCGGGGCACCGCCGGGCGGCACCGCCGAGCGGCACCGCCGGCCCACACTGCCGGCCCGCACCACCCGCCAAACTACCGGGCAGACCGCCGACCAATTGCCGGGCGGACAATCAGACAAACCCTCGCATCAATTGAAAGTTAACCAGAGTTATCCACAGGCCCGAAGAGGGGACTACCGCCACCCACTACCACCATGAGAGCGTGGAAATCGGGGGGACCCACCCAGGCCCCCCTACAGGCGGTTGAAGGCTCACCAGAGTTATCCACAGGAAGAAAAAGTCCCGCCACCACCCCACCCCAACTGTGAGAACATGGAAAACGGGGGGCCCACCCGGGCCTCCCTAGGGGTGGTTGAGGATTCACCCGAGTTATCCACAGGGAGAAAACCAGCCTACCGCCACCTCGCCCAGCTGTGAGAACGTGGAAATCGGGGGGACCCACCTGGGCCCCCTAGGCGCGGTTGAAGATTCATCAGAGTTATCCACAGGCCGGCAAAAGGAATTCCGGATTCCCCCGCGCGGTGGCAGCATGGAGATCAGTAACCCGGTGGCAGCGCGGCCCTCGATGGCGGCGCGGGAAGAAAAGCGTCGCCACCGGGCGCGATGGAGGAATACCCGGCCCTGGCTCGTCCATGGCGGGGGCTGCACGGAGTCACCCGAAGATCCGTGCGGCGGGCGATGCGCGGCGCATCGCCCGCCGCACGGCGGACACATCCCGGAGGTGGAGAGTTGCTGTGCCCGAGTCGGATCGTCTGTCAGGCGGAGAACCCCCTCAGCCCGGAGGCGATCAGTCCCAGAAGGTCGCCCAGGTGGCCCGGGAGTCGTTGGTGAGGAGGTAGAACTCGGCCCGGTCGTTCCCGCCGTCCACCCAGGCGCTGATGCCCTCCCAGATGATGCAGCCGTCGTTGGAGAGCGTGGCGTAACCCACGTACTCGTCCGCGTTCTCCGCGTCGTACTCCCACAGCTCGAAGCGGTGCGAGGTGGTGCTTCCGGTGGTCACGCAGGTCCGGAAGTTGGTGCCGGCGGACGGCGCGTATCCGGTGCCATAGACCCCGTCCCCCTCGGAAGAGAATGGCCCTTCACCGACCGGGTCCCAGCCCGGGCTGGCAGCGGACACGCCCGGCGGAAGGACGGGCGAGAGCTGCGCCTCGCCGGAACTCAGGTTGCCGCTCGCGTGCGCCGAGCTCGGCGCCAGCAACGGTAAGGCCAGTGCCGTGAGCGTGACACCGGCCGCCGCCACGCGACGACGAATGTTCGCCATGCCTGTCTCCTTCGTCAATGGATCTCTTCGCGCCCCGTTCCGCGCGGCCGGCTCGACGGCGACTCGCCCTCGACCACGACGCGCTGAGCACATCCGAATGTCCAGAAAGGAAACTCCGAATGTCCACAGAGGAAACGCGTATCCAAGCGTGCATGATCCGCCCTCGGAAGTCCTTGGCGCACAGTCCACACTCGCTTGACTCTGCCTCCACACACCGCCGTGGCGGCCTCGGCGTACGGGCGTCACCGCCGCCCGCCCGCGCTGCCCGCGCCGACGGCACCGACGGCGCCCACCGCGGAGTCGGCCGTCCCCATCGGCGGATCGGCGGCGATGCCGTCGCCGGCGCCGGTGCCGACACCGGCGCCGGCCGCCTCCGCCGCCCGCAGCAGGGCGAGCAGGTCCTCGCGGGCCCGCGCCACGCGCGAGCGGACGGTCCCGACCGGGCAGCCGATCAGCTCCGCGGCCTCCGCGTAGGGCAGCCCCAGCAGTTGGGTGAGAACGAACGCCTCCCGGCGCGGATCGGCCAGTTGGTGCAGCAGCTCGTCCAGGGCAATGCCCTCCTCGAACCCCGGCAGTCCGAGCGGCTGCCGGTGCTCCATCACCATCTGCCAGTCGAACGTGTCGGCGGTGCGCGGCCGGGCGGCGGCCATGCGGAACCTGTCGACCACGACGCGGCGGGCGATGGCGAGCAGCCAGGTGCGGGCCGAGGAGCGGCCGGCGAAGGAGGGCAGGCTGCGCAGCGCGCGCAGGTAGGTCTCCTGGGTCAGGTCGTCGGCGGACTCGACGTCCACCAGGTGGGCCGTGAACCGCCAGACGTCGGGCTGGGTGCAGCGGACGAACCTGTCGATGGCGGAGGCGTCACCGGAGCGCGCGGAGAGCGCGCAGGCGGTCACCTCCTCGTCGGAAGCCTTTTGGTATGAGCACGACATGTATCGGGGTTGCGAAACGGTTGTCATGGCTGGACGCCTTCGTCATCCGGTGCCGCCGCGTCCGGCGCGCACCACGGGAACCGGCCCCGAGTCGGGCCCGCGCGGCGGGGCGCGGGCGGAGCCCGAGGCGGCATGGCGACAGCTCCGCACTCGCCGGGTCGGAAAGGCTCGGGCGCCTCCCACTCCTCCGGCACGGCGGAGCCCGTCCGTCGCCCCACCCCGCCCTCACCCGGCCGCGCGGCCGCATCGTCCCGGGCGGACGGCGGCGCTCGCTTGATCGAGGCGCCGAGCCGGCCGACGCGGCAGGTCGATCGGTGGCGAGCAGATCGCTGACGAACCCATCGGTGACGAACCGAGGGGGGTGTCACGAACTGACGCGCCGAGTCGCGCGGGCGCTGACGGAGAGACGGGGTCCGCGCGGGGTCAGTGCCGCGCGGGCGGACGGACGGTCAGCTGACCGTCGCCGGCGGTGGCCCACGGTGCGAGATGCAGCACCGCACCTCCGGACCGCGCACGAAGCCGGCCGCGTCCCACCGTGGCGCCGGGGCGGGCCGGGGCCAGGGAGCGACGGGGGCCACGTCGAGGGCGCGCAGGGCCCGCAGCACCCGGCGCAGCGCCGTGGTGGCCACGGCGCGCAGCACGCGGAAGGCCGCCGCCTCGCCTCCCCGCAGCCACAGTGCGCAGACCAGGGCCACCAGCAGGTGGGCCCCGAACATGCCCGCCGAGACGGTCCCGTCGTGGGAGTGGGACGCCGTCGTGGGCGCGGCCGGCCCGGCGGCCTCGCTGTCCCCCGCCACTCGGGCGGCCGAGGCCACTCGGGCGGCCTCGGCCCGGGGATCGACCGGTCCGGTCGGCCCCGGCGGCGCGAGGGCGTGGTGTTCGGCGGTGTGCGGCGCCGCGGCCGGGTGCGCTCCCGCGCCGCTGTGCGGCACTCCCGCCGCCGTCGCCGCGGCCCTCGACGGCGCTTCGGCCGCCCGGGCGGATCCGGCGGGGTGCGTGTGCTCGGCGTCTCGCAGCTGTGCGGCAGGGCGCCCGAGCGCCTCGTCCGGGAGCAGCTGGGCCAGGTCGGGATCCAGACCTGCCAGTTGCAGCAGCTCTGCCGCGGACGCCCCGGCCGTCGGCCCATCGCCCGCCGCGCCCGCCGGTGCACCACAGAGCAGCAAGAGCAGCCACTGCGACTCGGCCGACTGCTCGGAGGCGGTGTCCACCCGCGTCGCGACGCCCGCCGGGGCCGGGCCCGCGGACGGTGGCGCGGCCCCCGGCGCGACCGCGGCACCCGGCGCCACCGAGAACAGCAGGTGCAGCGCCGCCTGGACGACGAGCATGGCCGCGCTGATGCCGAGCAGGCCGCGCTCCCGGCCGGACACCAGCCAGGTGCCGCCGGCGATGCACAGGAAAGCGGCGACGACCGACCACATCGGCGGGCGGTCGTCGGACATGACCACGTGCCCCGCCACCGCCAGCACGACGCACATGCCGGCGAAGAAACCGGTGCGCGTGAGGCGGAGAACGAAGCCGGCGTTCATGGTGGCGGACATGCTGCCACGCGGGTCGGGGCGCCCCGCAGGCGCCCTTCCGGCACGGTCGTCGGGCATGGCTCGTCCCCCGCGTCGCTCCTCAACCGCGTGATCGTGCCGGACGCGGGGCGGCCGGGCCCGCCACCCTTGGCCCCACGTCCGGCACTGGCGTGGTGTGGTGTCCGCCCTCGGCGGTTACCCCACACGCCGCTCGATGGGCCTTCGGCCCTGGTGACGCGTCGGAAGAGGGCATCGGAGTCCGGCCGCCCCGCGCGGGCGGTCCGGCGGCGCCGGCACCTGCCGACGCGCACTGAATGGCGTGCACACGACATAGCCGTCGCCACCCCGACTCCGGTGACACTCTCCCTGAGAGCGCTCTCAGGTTAGCCATCCAAGGGCCCCCGCGCTAGCCCTCCGGATGGCCCAAGTTGGACACCACCGCGACTCCGCACGCCCGCACCGGCCACCGGGCCGCCGGACCGCCGCCGCGCCCCGGCGCTGGTTTGGCTCCGGCCGGCACGGGCAGCCGTCGCCGTTGAGGTACCCCGCGGTGCCTCGAACGGCCGTGCGTTCCCCCGTCACGTAAGGAGTCCCGCCTGATGGCGAACCCCAACGGACAGCCCGAACCCACCGGACAGCCCGCCCACGACCCGGTCGGACGCCACCCCCGGCCGGAGTTCCCCGCCCAGTCGCAGGAGCACCCCGGCACCGGCGCGGCCATGCGTCCGCAGCCGGACCACGGGGAGGAGAGCTACCGCGGCTCCGGCCGACTGCTCGGTCGCGGGGCGATCGTCACCGGGGGCGACTCGGGGATCGGCCGCGCCGTCGCCATCGCCTTCGCCCGGGAGGGCGCCGACGTGCTGATCTCCCACCTCCCCGAGGAGGAGAAGGACGCGGTCGACACCGTCCGCCTCATCGAGGAGGCCGGCCGGGTGGGGATGGCCGTCGCCGGTGACATCCGCGAGGAGGCGCACTGCCGCTCGCTCGTGGACCGGGCGCTCACCGCGTTCGGCCGTCTGGACATCGTGGTGAACAACGCCGCCTACCAGATGGCCCGGCCGGGCGGCATCGAGGAGATCAGCACCGAGCAGTTGGACCGGGTCTTCAAGACCAACGTCTACGCGATGTTCTGGCTGTGCCAGGCGGCCGTCCCGCACCTGCGCCCCGGCTCCAGCATCATCAACACCACCTCGATCCAGGCCTACCAGCCGTCCCCGCCGCTGCTGGACTACGCCTCCACCAAGGGCGCGATCGTCACCTTCACCAAGGGGCTGTCCGAGCAGCTGGCGCCGCGCGGGATCCGGGTCAACGCGGTCGCCCCCGGTCCGGTCTGGACCCCGCTGATCCCGGCGACCATGCCGGAGGAGAGCGTGAAGTCGTTCGGCGGCAGCACCGTGTTCGGCCGCCCCGCGCAACCGGCCGAGCTGGCCCCGGCGTACGTCTTCCTGGCTTCGGAGGAGGCGCAGTTCGTCACCGCAGAGATCATGAACCTCACCGGCGGCCAGCCGCTGCCCTGACCGGCCGAGCCGACCAGCGGCGGAGCCCGCCGGCCCGACAGGCGACCAGGCCGATGGTGCCCACCCGCGTCGGGCGGGTGCCACCGGCCGCCCGAGAAGGTGCCCCACCGTGTCGCGCCACCCCCGCGCCCGCGCCCACCTCCCCCCGCCGGCGCGCCGCGCGGTCTCCGCCGCCAGGGAGCTGAACTGGTGGCACGTGCTGCCGTGGCTGCTGGTCCTCGGCGTGGCGCTGATCGAGGTGTCGCCGCTGCGCCACATCCGCACCGCGCCGCTGCTGTCGGCGGCGCCCCCGCTGGCCGCGGTCACCATGGGCGTGCGCGGGGTGTCGGTCCTGTCGGCGGCGGCGCTGGTGGTCGGCATGGCCTTCGGCATCGTCAACGCTCCGCTCGGCAGCACCACCTGGCTCGTGGCGTTCCTCTCCATCGCGATCGTCGTCACGGCGAGCGTGGCGGGCAGCGCCGCCCGGGTGCGGCGGGAGCGCGCCCTGTCCCGGGCGCGCCGCGTGGCCGAGACGGCGCAGCGGGCGCTGCTGCGGCCGCTGCCGCCGGTCCTCGGCGACCTGCGGATCGCCGCCGTGTACCGGGCGGCGGATCCGGAGGCGCGGGTGGGCGGGGACCTGTTCGAGGTCGTCCCCGGCGGCGACCGCACCCGGCTGCTCATCGGGGACGTGCGCGGCAAGGGCATGCCCGCCGTCTACCTCGCGGCCGTGGTGCTCGGCGCCTTCCGGGAGGCCGCCGTCACCGAGGAGGACCTGCCCCGGGTGGCGCGGCGCTGTTCGGCCGCGCTGCTGCGCCAGCACGCCGCCGAGGGCTGGCGGGCCGTGGCCTCGTCGGCGCCGCTGGCGAGCGCCGACGACGAGGCCTTCGTCACGGCGTGTTTCGTGGAGATCCGCGGACCACTCGTGCGGATCCTCAACCACGGGCATCCCGAGCCGCTGCTCCTGGCCGCCGACGGGGTGCGGACCGTCACGACGGAGGCCGGCCTCCCGCTGGGGCTGGAGTACCTCGGTGGGTCGTCGCCGACCTCCACGGTGCGCTGGAACCCCGGGGACCGGCTGGTGCTCATCACCGACGGGGTCGCGGAGGCGCGGGACGCCGGCGGCGAGTTCTTCGACGTGAAGCCGGCCCTGCGCCGGCTGCGGCACCTGCCGCCCCGACTGCTCCCGGCCGCGGTGGTGCAGGAGGTCCTGGCGCACACCGGCGACCGGCTCGACGACGACGCCGCCGTCCTGGCGGTCCAGTGGACCCCGGCGGGGACGGTTCGGTGAACGGCGCCCCGGGTGCGGGTCAGCCCTCCGGCTGGACGGGGGGCGCGTCGACGGGCGGGTGGCCGTCCGCGGCGTCGCCGGCACGGGCCTCGGTGCGCTGGCCCCGGGCCAGGTAGTCGCGGACGATCAGTTCGACCGCGTCCTGCGGGCTCCTGGTGCCGGACAGCAGCATGACGTCGATCGCGAGGTTCGCGTCGAGGGTGACGGTGACCACGGCCATGGCGACTCCTTCATCGAAGCAAGAGCAGCAGCATGCAGCTTTCGCCCGAACTTGACCATCCAGGGTCTGGAACTGATGGGATTCCCTCGCCGAGCCGTGATGCGAAGAGGAGAGCACCGATGCTGCACGTGCTGTCGCTGGAGTACCGGGTGCCCGAGGATCGCGCGGCGCCCCACGTCGCCGCGCACGTGCGCTTCCTGGAGCGGTACCACCGCGCGGGCACCTTCCTGGTGTCGGGGCAGACGGTGCCGAGCAGTCAGGGCGGCGTCATCCTTGCCCGTGGCGTCGACCGCGCCGAGGCGGAGCGGATCGCCGCCGAGGACCCGTTCGTGCGCGAGGGCGTGGCGCGCTACACCGTGACCACCGTGACGCCGGGGCGGGTGCACCCGGCGCTCGCCGAACTGCTCGGCGCCGGGTCGGAGCGGATCCGCCCGGAGGGCTGACCACGGCCCCGGGCACCCGGGGCCGGTCGGTCGGCCGGCCGGTGGCTCAGTCGTCGATCCGGGCCTGCGGCAGCCGGTCGAGGATGGCGTCGACCGTCTGCTCCGGGGTCTGACCGGAGGTGTCCAGCCACAAGCCGAGCCGCGGCGTCCCGGTGCGCAGCGAGCGGTCGAGCTCCTCGACGGTCCAGGGCCCGTAGCCGGTCTTCGCCCGGCCGGCCTCCCGCTCCGCGACGGTCTCCGGTCGCGGAGCGAGCACCACCAGGTACCGGGGCCGGCCGCGCGGCAGATCCACCCAGTAGGCAAGTTCCTCGCCCAGGACGATGTCCTGCAGCACGGCGGTGAACCCGGCGGCCGCGTAGCCCTCGGCCGCCGCGGCGGCCAGCCGGTAGCGCAGCCGCAGCTGGGCGTGGGCCTCTGCCGCCTCGGCCGAGGCCCCCGGGTCAGCGTGCTCCGGGAGCATTTCCCGGCGGCCGGAGACGATCATCCGGCGGAAGACGTCGCCGCGCACGTGCGCGGCCCGCGGCAGCCGCTCCGCCAGCGCTTGCGCCACCGTGGACTTGCCGGCCGCCATCACCCCCGTGATCAGCACGACGGCCCCGGACAGCGCCGAGCCGGCGTCCGCGGGCACGTCGGAGGGGACGGGCCGCTGCGGCGGGACGGTCTCCATGCGGTGTTCTCCCTGCTGTGCTGCGTGGGGCGGCGGACGGACCACACGGCCGCCCGGCGCCGCGCACCACGGGACCAACGGCCGGTGCGGACGCTACCGGCCCCCGCCCCACCACCGCACCGGCTTTTCCGCACCACCGGCCGGGGCGGTGCCGTTCCGGTTCTCGCCGGGGATCCGCCGACCGGCCGGCGGGTCAGCCGGCCACGAGGTCGGCGGCCTCCTCGCGGGCACGGGTGAGGACGTCGGCGACGTGCACCCGGGTGCCGGAGGTGGAGGAGGCGATGGCGGCGTGGACCATGGCCAGGCTCATCAGGTTGTCGTGGCACTCCCCCATCGGGAGCGTGCCGGTGCGCAGGGCGTGGACGAAGAGGGTGAGCGGGCCGGCGAGGTCCTCCGCGGGGGGCTGGGCGGGGGGTGCGGCGGGGGTGGGCAGGGGCACTCCGTCGACGGAGGCCAGGCCGTCGGCCGGGGCGTCCGGGGCGTCGACGACCTCCAGCACGGGGGCGTTCTCGCCGTCCCAGGTGGCGCTGCCGCGGGCGGCGCTGGCCCGCCAGGCGCCGTTCCAGGAGGTGGCCCGGCCGTCGCTGCACCAGCTGCCGGTGTAGGTGTAGCGGGCGCCGCCGGTCATCTCGAAGACGGCGGTGGCGGCGGCGTCGCCGGCGTACCAGCTCCACGGCGGGTTGTGTTCCTCGCAGTAGACGGCGACCGGGTCGGCGTCCAGGAGGAAGCGCGCGGCGTCGAAGCTGTGCACGGCCATGTCGAGGATCAGCGGGTGCGCCATGGCGTCCCGGAAGCCGCCGAAGCGCGGGGCGCGGAAGAACTCGGTGGTGAGGACGCCGATCGGGCCGAGGCCGGCGAGCCCGGCGCGCAGCTGCCACAGGTGGCGGTTGAAGCGGCGGTTCTGGCTGACCACGAAGAGTTCGCCGGCCCGGTCGGCCGCGTCCACCAGGGCGACGGCCTCGGCGAGCGTGGCGGCCAGCGGCTTCTCGCCGAGGACGGGCAGGCCGAGGGAGAGGGCCTCCAGGGTGACCGGCAGGTGGGCCGCGGGCACGGTGACGTCGACGACGGCCTGCGCCCCGCAGCGGGCGGCGACCTCGGTGAGGGAGGTGCCGGTGACGATGGGTTCGCCGGGGGCGGCGCCGGCCAACGACGCACCGGCCGTCGCCGTGCCGGCCGTCTTCTCGGCGGCGCGGCGGGCCACCTTCTCGGCGGCGCGGCGGGCCGCGCCCTCGTCCAGGTCGACGATGCCCGCGAGGCGCACCAGGGGGGAGGCGGCCAGTGTGGCGAGCCAGGCGCGACCCATCGCGCCGGCTCCGACCAGGACGACGCGCAGCGGCTCGTCGCCGGGGATGGTCCGGAAGCCGGCCGGGGTGCCGGGGGTGAGCGGGGTGGTGGTCATCGGGACTCGCCACCGGGCTGGCCGGGGGCCTCGAACCAGCCGGTCTCCCGGCGGCGCAGCTCGGGCGGGCGGCGTTCGCCGGTGGGGGCGGTCCAGGCGACGGCGTTGGCGATCACCCGGCGCACGTCCGGGTGGTCGTAGACGGGGTAGTCCTGGTCGCCGGGGCTGAAGTAGAAGATCCGCCCGCTGCCGCGGCGGTAGGCGCAGCCGGAGCGGAACACCTCGCCGCCGGAGAAGGAGCTGATGAAGACGAGTTCGTCCGGCTGCGGCACGTCGAACGGCTCGCCGTACATCTCCTGGCGGTCGATCACGACGGGGCTGGGCACGCCGGCCGCGACGGGATGGCCGGGGGCCACCGTCCAGACGAGCTCACGGTCCTCGGCGTTGCGCCAGTTCAGCGTGCAGGTGGTGCCCATCAGCCGGACGAACGGCTTGGACCAGTGCGCGGAGTGCAGCGGAACGAACCCCATGCCGGCCAGCACGTGCCGCTGCACCCGCTCGGCGACCTCGTCGGCGACCCGGTCGTGGGCGATGTGTCCCCACCAGACCAGGACGTCGGTGGCGGCCAGCACCTCCTCGGTCAGGCCGTGCTCGGGCTCGGCGAGGGTGGCCGTGCGGACCGTGACGGCGTCGCCGTGGTGCTCGGCGATGGCCGAGGCGACGGCGCCGTGGATGCCCTCGGGGTAGCGCGCGGCGATCTCCGGCTCGGTGGTCTCGTGGACGTTCTCGTTCCACACGGTGACCCGCAGCGGGCGGGTGGCGGAGGGGTCCGGCATGCGGGTGCGCTCCCGATCGTGCGTGCGGCGGCTGGGCGGACCCCGCCAGCATCGCTCACGGAGGGGCGGCCGGGGAGGAGGCCGGGGCCGGTGCGGCGTTGCTCGGCCGGATCCGGCCGGATGCGGGTGGGGCGGCCGGGGCGGGGTGAGGGGGCGTCGCCGGTGGGACGGCCCGCGGTGGACGGTCAGCTCGGGAGGGGGTCGCCGGGGGCACGGGGGGTCGGCGGGGCCGGGGCCGGGGTGGCCGTCGGACCGGTCAGGGGCGCGGAGACGACGGTGCGCAGCAGGGCCTTGCCGTCCGGGCCGGTGACGGCGCGTTGCAGCAGGACGGTGGCGTTCCGGCCGCTCAGGGTGAGGGTCATCAGCTGGTTGCCGAAGTACGGGCCGGCGGTCTTCTCCCAGGTGACCGGGGAGGCGGGGAGGCGTGCGTGGCGGGCGAGGGCCCGGCCGAACCGCCGCGCGGCGCGGCCCCAGCCGATGCGGAAGCCGAGGCGGATCACGGCGGGGACGGCGTTGTGCACGGGTGAGCAGGTCAGCTGCACCAGGCGGCTGCTCGGCCGGGCGACGGTGCCGGAGCCGGGGCCGGGGGTGGTGCCGGGGGCGCTGGGGTGTGCTTCGGCCAGGTAGGCGTGGTGCACGTCGCCGGAGAGCACGCAGATGGTGGCCGGCGGCGGTTCGGCGCGGCCGGGGGCGGGGGTGCGGCCGGGGACGGGGACGGGGGCCGCGTCCCGGGGGGCGTCGGCGGGGGCGGGGGCCGGGGTGGCGATGTCCAGCAGCAGTGCGGAGAGCGCGTGGAAGGAACGGCGGAAGGCGGCCCAGTGCTCCAGGTCGCCCGCGCGCCGCAGCCGCTCCGACCAGCGGACGGCGCGCCGGCCGCGGGCGCCGGAGGCCAGCGCCTCGTTCCAGCCCTCCAGGTCGTGCACGGCGTGCGGCAGGAGCCACGGCAGCGAGGTGCCGAGCAGCAGGTGGTCGTATCCGGGCTCGGCGGCCTGGGCGGCCAGCCAGTCGAGTTCGTCGTCGCTGATCATGGCCCGGCGGTCCTCCTGGAGGACGCGTCCGGCGCGGGAGTCGACCATGAGCACCCGCACCCGGCCGAGGTCCCTGCGGTAGCTCCAGCGGACCGCGCGCCGCCCGTCGGTCTCGGCGTCCGCGCGGCGGGCGTGCTCGCGCAGCACGGCCGCGGCGTCGCCCCGCGGGCCGCCGCCGGCACGGCGCACGGCGGCGTACACCTCGTCGGCGGCGAGTTCGGCCGGCGAGAGGTTGCCGAGGTGCTGGTAGACCCAGTAGCTGGCCAGCCCGCTGAGGATCCGCTCCTCCCACCAGTCGGTGGCCCGCATGTCGTCCCGCCAGGAGGCGGAGGTGTTCCAGTCGTCGATGACGTCGTGGTCGTCGCAGACCATGGCGCTCGGCACGGTGGAGAGCAGCCAGCGGATCTCCGGGTCCTGCCAGGACTCGTGGTAGAGCCGGGTGTACTCCTCGAAGTCGGCGACCTGGTCCCACGGGGGCTGGTTGAGGTCGCGGCGTTCGGCCAGCCAGGCGCGGGTGAGCGCGGAGACCTCGTCGGCGTACACCTGGTCGCCGAGGAGCAGCAGGGCGTCCGGCCACTCCTGGCGGGGCAGCTCCGGGAGGGTGGCGGCGAGGGTGTCCAGGGCGTCCGGCTCCAGGCGGCCGTCCACCACGCTGGGTGGGCTGGCCCAGCGGCAGGAGCCGAAGGCGACGCGGACGGCGGGGGTGCCGGCGGCGCCCGGGCCGCCCGGGGCGGGGGCCGGCAGGGTGCGGATGGTGCTGGGGGGATGGGTGACGTCCGGGACCGGCCAGACCACGTCGCCGTCCAGTTCGACGTTGTAGGTGCTCACCGAGCCCGGCGCCAGCCCGTCGACGACCACCAGGGCGAAGTGGTGGCCGGCCACGCACCAGGTGGGTTCGGCGGCCTGGATCCCGCCGCCGCAGCGCACCCGCACGGTGCAGGGGCGGTCCGTCTCCGCCCACACGGTGGCGCTGGAGCCGTCCACGTACCGCAGCAGCGGGCCGACCACCAGTTCAGCCATCGCCGTCTCCTCCGGTCGATCCGACGCGCTACCAGGGCGCCGTCGCCGATCGGTACGGCTCCGCCCCCCAATACCAGGTTCGGTGATCCTTCCCCACACGGCCATCACTCGTTCGGCTGATCGATGCCCGGTTCTCCCCGGATCCTTCCCTGACACCCCTTCGGTCGGACGCCCCACAACGCGCGACGGACGCCGGGCGGGTGCCCGGGCGCGGGCGCGGGCCCGGGCCGGTCAGCCGTCCAGGCACTCGCGGAGGGTGGCGATCAGGGCGTCGAGGGCGGCCGGGTAGGCGTGGTCGGGCGGGGTGGCGTAGCCGATGCCGATCCGCGGTGGGCGTACGGCGCCGGCGTCGTGCCAGACCGAGCCGGTGGGGACCACCCGCAGGCCGCGGGCGGCGGCGCGGGCCGCCACCTCCGTCTCCGACGGGCCGTCCGCGGGGAGTTCCAGCAGCAGCTGCACGCCGGCCGCCGCGCCGCGGACCCGCACCCGCGGCACCTCCTCGGCGAGTCGGCGCAGCAGCGCGTCGCGGCGGCGCCGGTAGCGCAACCGCTGGGCGCGCACGTGACGGTCGTACTCGTGGGTGCGGATCAGTTCGGCCAGCACCAGCTGCCCGATCACCTCGGTCTGCGCGTCCGCGTAGAACTTGGCCTCCGCGACGGCGGGGACCAGCCGCGGCGGCAGCACCATCCAGCCGAGCCGGACGCCCGGCCCCAGGGTCTTGGAGGCCGTGCCGAGGTAGCCGACCTGCTCGGGCGCCATCTGCTGCAGGGCCCCGACGGGTTGCCGGTCGTACCGGAACTCGCCGTCGTAGTCGTCCTCGATGATCAGCCCGCCGCTCGTGGAGGCCCAGTCGACCAGCGCTCGGCGCCGCTCGGGGGCCAGCACCGTGCCGAGGACGGCCTGGTGGGCCGGTGTCACCACGACCGCGCCGGCGCCGTCGGGCACCCGGGCGTCAGCGCCGCGCTCGTCGACCGGCAGCGGGAGCACCCGTGGCCCGGCGCGGCGCACGGCCTCCCGGTGGAACGGCGCGCACGGGTCCTCCATGGCCACGGCGGCGCATCCGCCGTCGTGCAGCACCCGGGCGAGCAGCCCGAGGCTCTGCATGAAGCCGGTGGTGACGACGATCCGCTCGGGGTCGGCGAGCACGCCCCGGGTGCGGCCCAGGTAGTCGGCGAGGGCGGTGCGCAGGGCGGGATGGCCGCGCGGGTCCCCCAGGCCGAAGGCCTGTGCCTCGGTGCGCGGCAGCACCCGGCGGGCGGCCCGCAGCCACGCCTCCACCGGGAAGGAGGCGACGTCCGGGCGGCCGGGCATCAGGTCGTGGCGCGGGCGGGGCGGCGTTCCCTGACCGTGCCGTGGGTCCGCGCCGCCGCCGGGGCGGGCCGTCTCGCCGGGTGGGTGTCCCGGGGCGGGCGGGGGCGGTGGGAGGTCGGCGACGACGGTGCCGGCGCCGCGGCGGGCCGACAGGTAGCCCTCGGCGACGAGCTGCTCGTAGGCCGCCGTCACCGTGCCGCGGGCGAGGTCGAGTTCGGCGGCCAGGGTCCGGCTGGCGGGCAGCCGGGTTCCCGGGGTGAGCCGGCCGTCCCTGACGGCATTCCGCAGCGCCCGCTCCAGCCCGGCGCGGCGGCCACCGGTGCCGGAGTCGTGTCCGATGTCGAGGTCGAGGTGCAGGTCCACCCCGGTCTTGGTCCACTCGAACGCCATGGGATTGGACCATAGTGATCCGCCAACCCCTCTCTACGGTGGGGGCCATGAGCGATCGAACGACGACCGCGGAGACGGTCCACGTCCCTCCCCGCTTCAACCTCCCCAAGCACTCGGGCTCCGCCTACCAGGCGATGCTCGGTCTCCAGCAGGCGGTGAACGACCTGGGCCTGGAGCCCCCGCTGATGGAGCTGGTGAAGATCCGCGCCTCGCAGATCAACGGCTGCGCCTTCTGCCTGGACATGCACACCCTGGACGCGGCCGCGATGGGCGAGACCCAGCAGCGCATGCACGCGCTGAACGCCTGGCGGGAGACGCCGTTCTTCACGGCACGGGAGCGCGCCGCGCTGGCACTCACCGAGGCGGTGACGCTGGTCGCCGGGCGGGGCGTCGAGGACGAGGTGTTCGCCGAGGCCGCGCGCCACTTCGACGAGTCCGAGCTGACCGCGCTGACCTGGGCCATCGCGGTGATCAACACCTGGAACCGGCTGGCCGTCACGGCCCGCCTCACGCCGGGCCAGTACCGTCCGCAGGGGCAGCGGTGAGCGGCGGTCGGGCCGCGGCGGCGGCCGAACTGCGCGCGCTGCACGTCCCGGGCCGGCCGCTGGTGCTGCCCAACGCCTGGGACGCGGCGTCGGCCCGCACGGTGGTCTCGGCCGGCTTCCCGGCGGTGGCGACCGGCAGCGCGGCCGTCGCCCCGGCGCTGGGCTACGCGGACCACGAGGACGCCCCGGCGGACGAGATGTTCGCGGCGGTGGCCCGGATCGCCCGGGCGGTGGACGTTCCGGTCAGCGCGGACCTGGAGCGCGGCTACGGCCTGCCGCCGGCCGAACTCGCCGAACGGCTGCTGGCCAGCGGCGCGGTGGGGTGCAACCTGGAGGACTCCGATCCCCGCGACGGGAAGCTGGTCGACGTCGAGGAGCAGGCCGACTTCCTGGCCGCCGTGCGGCAGGCCGCCCCCTGGATCGTGATCAACGCCCGGGTGGACACCTTCCTCCGCGGGTCCGGCACGGAGGAGGAGCGGGTGGCGGCGGCCGTCGCACGGGGCCGCCGCTACGTGGAGGCGGGCGCGGACTGCGTCTACCCGATCGCCGTGGACGGACTGTCCGTGGAGGCGGTCCGGGCGCTGGTGGCGGGCATCGGGGCGCCGGTCAACGTGGTGTTCCTGCCGGGCTCCGCGCTCTCGCTCGACGACCTGGCGGCGGCCGGGGTGGCGCGGATCAGCTTCGGGCCGGGCCTGTTCATGGCCGTGCAGCGCCATCTGGCCGACCTGGTCGGGGAGGTCCGCGCCGGGCGGGATCCGTACCGGACGGTCGACCTGGGCCTGTCCTAGCCGCCGCTCCCTGGCCGCGCCTCCCGTGGTGCCGGAGGGTCGGTGGTCCGCCGGCGGCCTCCGGGGGGCTGGCCGGCGACCGCGCCGGCCGTCACCCGGCTAGGCGGCGTGACCAGGGGCGACCCGGCGCAGCCCGTCCTCCCCCGGCCCGCCGGCCCCCGAAAGGCCGACCCCCGAAACGGTGGCCGCCGAAACGGTCGCCCCCGGCGCGGTGGCCCGCGGCGCCGCGCGCGGACCCGGCGGCGGGGTACGCGGGCCGGGCGGCGGGGCGCCCGGGGCGGGTGGCGCCGGGCGCGGGCGCGGCAGGCGGCCGGCCTCCTGGCGGCGCCCGGCCAGCAGGCGCAGCGACTCGGCGAGCACCAGGGATATGTGCACCGGCTCGCGGTCCGGCTCGGCATGGGACTGGGTGTCGTACGTCGTCATCGCGCCCACCACCGGTGGGCGGCACGGAACCGCATGGCCTCTCCGCTCCGTCGAGTGCCGGCGCGGTCCGGTCGACCACCGCCGGGGGCAGCACCCGGCGGCGCTGATCCGTAGTCAGCGATTCCCGATCCGAGAGGGATTGACACCCCGGATGTCAAGACGCCCGGCGGCGCGAGGGCGGTTTCTCGGACGACTTCTTGGCCGCCTTCTTGGGCGCGGCCTTCGTGGGCGCGGTCTTCCTGGCCGCGCGCTTGCGGGCCGCGGGCTTCTCCTCCGCCTCCTCGGCCCCCTCCGCCTCTTCCGCCTCCTCGGCCGGACGCTCTCCGCCCCGCGGCCTCGCCGCCGCCTTCTTCCTCGGCGCGCGCCGGCCCGCCCCGGCGGCGGGGCGTCCGCCGCCCCCGCCGGCGGCGACCGGCTCGGCCTCCGCCTCCTCCTCGGTGCCCTCCCCCTCCGCCGGTTCGCGGCCGGCCCGGGCCCGCTCGATGCTGGCCCGCAGCGCCGACATCAGGTCGATCACCCTGCCGCCGGCCTCCTCGCGCTCCTCCTCGGTGGGCGGCTCCACGCCCTCGAGCTTGGCGTCGATGAGCTCCTGCAGCGCCTCGCGGTACTCGTCGTGGAACTGCTCGGGGTGGTAGTCGTCGGCCAGGGTCTCGATCAGCGACCGCGCCATCTGCTCCTCCTGCGGGCGCACCGTGACCTTCTCGGAGGGCGCCAGCCCTTCGGGCTCGCGGACCTCGTCCGGCCACAGCAGCAGTTGCAGGACCAGCACGTCGCCGTGCGGGCGGAGGGTGGCCAGGTGCTCGCGCTGGCGCAGCGCGACCCGCACCACGGCGGTGCGGTCGGTGGACTCCATGGCCTTGCGCAGCAGCACGTAGGGGGTGGCGCTGCCGCCCTTGGGGTCGGACTCCACGTAGTAGGAGCTGCCCAGCTGGAGCGGGTCGATCTGCTCGGAGGGCACGAAGGAGACCACGTCGATGGCGTGCCGGGTGGTGACCGGGAGCTTCTCCAGGTCCTCGTCGGTGATCACCGCGGTGCGGCCGTCCTCCGCCTCGTACTCCTTGACGATGTCCTTGGCGCCGACCTCCTCGCCGTCCAGCTCGCACACCTTGCGGTAGCGGATCCGGCCCCCGTCGGCCGCGTGCACCTGGTGGAAGGTCGCCGTCTTCTCCTCGGTGGCGCGGTAGAGCCGGACCGGCACGTTGACCAGCCCGAACGAGATACCGCCCTTCCACAGGTAGCGCATGTCTCCATGGTGGACGCGCCCCGGCGGGCGCGCATGCGCACCGGGTCCGGGCGCGGTAGAACGGCAGGGTGGCCGCAGCGTTCGATGAGGCGTTCGACGGCGCGCGGGCGGCGGAGCGCGGCGCCCGGCGCGAGGAGTTCCCGGTGCTCGTCCGGCCGATGCTGGCGGTGGCCGGGCGGGGGCCGGTGGGCGGGGTGGGCGGGGCGGGCGGCTCCCGGGTGGAGCTGAAGTGGGACGGCGTGCGCGCCGTGGCCTACGTGCGCGACGGCGGCGTCCGGCTGCTGTCCCGCAACGACCTGGAGGTGACCGGCAGCTACCCGGAGCTGGCCGTCCTCGGCCCGGCCGCCGGAGGGCGGGCGATGGTGCTGGACGGCGAGGTGGTGGCGTTCAACCAGGCCGGGCAACCGGACTTCGGCACGCTGCAGTCCCGCATGCACGTCCAGCGGCCGCGCCCGCGGCTGCTCGCCGCGGTGCCGGTGACCTACTGCGTGTTCGACGTGCTGTACCTGGACGGCTGGTCGCTGCTGCGGATGCCGTACACGGCGCGGCGCGAGGTGCTGGAGGCGCTGGATCTGGGGGTGGGGCCGGCGCCGGGCGCACCGGCGGGGCCCCCGGGTGCCGGGGCGGGGGGTGGGGCGGAGGCCGGGGGCGGGGCGGAGGCCGGGGCGGACGTGGGGCTGGCGGCGCCGGGCGGTGGGCCGGTGCAGGTGCCGCCGTACTTCCCCGGGGAGGCGCTGCCCGACCTGCTGGCCGCCAGCCGGGAGCTGGGCCTGGAGGGGGTGCTGGTGAAGGCGGCGGACAGCCCCTATCTGCCGGGTCGGCGCTCACCGCTGTGGACCAAGATCAAGAACCTGCGCACCCAGGAGGTGGTGGTCTGCGGCTGGCAGCCGGGGGCGGGACGGCGGGCCGACACCATCGGCTCGCTGCTGGTCGGGGTGCGGGAGGGCGACGCGCTGCGCTACGCGGGGCGGGTCGGGACGGGCTTCAGCGACGCGACGCTCGCCGATCTGACGCGCCGGCTGCTCCCCCTGGAACGGGACACCGCGCCGTTCGCCGGGCCGGTGCCGCGCGAGCAGGCCCGGCGCGCGCGCTGGGTGGAGCCGCGGCTGGTGGGCGAGGTGGCCTTCACCCAGTGGACCGCCGACGGTGTGCTGCGGCACCCCTCCTGGCGCGGCCTGCGGCCGGAGAAGTCCCCGGGGGACGTGACGCGGGAGTCCTGAACCCCGGGCCGCTGGGCCCAGCCGCGACGGCCTCGAACGCTGCGGTGCCGCACACACCCGATCAACGCCCGCCAGGGCGGCTCGGTGGGCCCCCCTGATTCCATGATCCCATGGGGGGAGCACGGAGCGCAGCCCCCGATCGACGGCCTGTGGATAACTCTCAGGTCGGCGAGGGGATGGGGCGGCCAGTGCGCGGCGCGGCTCGGGGAGCCGTCGCTCGGGGGCCCGCCCCGGGCCGACGCCCTGGCGGGCCCGATCGCCCGGGCCCGGCCAGCGGAGCAGGCGTCCCCGGCGCAGGCGGCCCCGGCGCAGGTGGTCAGGTGGGCAGGCGGCCCCGGGGGCAGGTCGTCAGGTGGGCAGGGGGGCGGCGGCGTCGGCCATGTCGGTCAGCAGGTCGCCGTGGCGGTCCAGGCGCCCGGGCAGGTCGGCGGCGAGGAAGCGCAGGTCCTCGGGGCGGCGGCAGGACTCCACCTCCGCCCAGGTGACCGGGGTCGCCACGGTCGGCAGTTCGCGCCCGCGCAGGGAGTAGGGGGCGATGGTGGTCTTGGCCGCGTTGTTCTGGCTCCAGTCGACGAAGACCTTTCCCGGGCGCAGCGACTTGGTCATCCGGTGCACCACCCGGTCCGGCGCGGTCGCCTCCAGGGCCTGGGCCAGCGCCTTGGCGTACTGGGAGACCTGCTCGGAGGGCGTCGGGCGGATCGGGGCGTACAGGTGCAGGCCCTTCGATCCGGAGGTCACCGGCCAGAGGGTGAGCCCCGCCCCGGCCAGCGCGGCGCGGGCGTCCAGGGCCACGGCGCAGCACTCCACGACGGTGGCCGGCGGGCCGGGGTCGAGGTCGAGCACCATGAGGTCGGCGAGTCCGGTGCGCAGCCGCCACTGCGGCACGTGCAGTTCCAGTGCCGCGAGGTTGGCCACCCACACCAGGGTTGGCAGGTCGTCGACGACCACGTGGCGGACGGTGGTGCGTTCCCGGGTGACCTCCTCGGTGCGCACCCAGTCGGGGGTGCCGGGCGGGGCGTTCTTGGCGAAGAAGCTCTCCCCCTCCACGCCGTCCGGCCAGCGCAGCAGCGAGCTGGCGCGGTCGGCGAGGCGGGGCAGCAGCACCCCGGCGGCCTGGACGTAGTGGTGGACGACGTCCGCCTTGGTGAACCCCGTGCGGGGGTAGAGCACCTTGTCCAGGTTGCTCAGCTTGATCCGGCGCCCCTCGACCTCGGTGACGGTGTCCGAGCTGGCTGGTCCCATGCCCACGATCCTGCGCCGCCGGGGCGGCGGGCGCGAGCCGGTCGGCCGGCCGCGCGTTCTTGCCCCGGGCGCCTCCGCCCGGGACCATGCCCCCATGGACTGGGAGACGGTGGGCGTGGTCGGGGCGGTCGTGGTGGCCGTCGCGGCGCTGCTGCTGGTCGCGGCGGTCGTGGTGGCGGTCCGGTTCCGGCGCTCGGAGAACGGCCGCCGCGTGGCGGCGGCGCTGGCCGGCGGCGCCTACCTGGCGTCGCCGCTGGATCTGGTGCCGGACGTGCTGGTGCCGCTGGGCCTGTCCGACGACGTGGCGGTGGTGGTGCTGGTGATCGCCTACCTGCTGCGCGCCCGGAGCGCCCGGGCGGCCCGCCGGGAGTCGCCGGCCGGTGAGTGAGCCGGCGGCCGGGAGGGCGGCCGCCGGCCGTTGGGCAGTGCGGCCGGGATCAGAACACGATCAGCAGGCGTCCGCGCACGCCACCGGCTTCGAGGGCGCGGTGCGCGTCGGCGGCCCGCTCCGGGGGGAAGGTCTCGGCGACGCGCAGGGCGAGGACCTTGTCGGCCGCCAGGCGGGCCAGTTCCTCCAGGGCCGCCCGGTTGCGCGCGTACTCGGCGACCATGACCCGGTGGAAGCGCAGGTCGCGCACCGGCTCGAGGGGGGTGGGGCGCACGTGGGCCACGCCACCGCCGTCCCGGACCGCGGGCAGCACGGCCTCGCCGAGCAGGGCCGCGTCGATCAGGCCGTCCACGCCGTCGGGGGCGGCGGCACGGATCGCCCCGGCGACCTCGGGGCCGCGCGGCACGACCACCGAGGCGCCGAAGCCGCGGACGAGTTCCTCGTCGGACTCCTTGGCGTCGGCGATCACCCGCAGGCCGGCGTGCGCGGCCAGGGCGACGGCGTACCCGCCGACTGCGCCGGCCGCGCCGGTGACCGCGAGGGTGCCGCCGGAGGGCAGGTCCAGCAGGTCGAGGGCGAGGCGGGCGGTGAGGCCGTTCATCGGGAGGGTGGCGGCCTCCTCCAGGGTGACGCCGTCGGGCACCCTGGCCACCGAGTCGGCGGGGACGACCACCTGCTCCTGCTGGGCGCCTCCCTCCGGCGGGGCGGGCACCACGATGGCCATCACCCGATCGCCGACCTCCCAGTCGGTGTCCGGGCCGACGGCGTCGACCACCCCGGCGGCGTCCATGCCGGGGACGTACGGCGGGGGGAAGGCGCTCAGCGCCTGGGCGTGCGCACCGGCGCGGAAGAGGGCGTCCGTGGGGTTGACCGCCGCGGCGGCCACCCGGATCCTCACCTGTCCGGGGCCGGGTTCACGGACCGGCAGGTCGGCGACCTCGAGGACCTCCGGACCGCCGAATCGGGACATCGCGACAGCGCGCATGGGACCTCCGGGTGTGTCCTGGTGGATGGCGGCGCCGGCCGCGCGGCACGGCGCCGGGCCCATTCTCCATGACATCTGACGGATCGCCAGAACTGGCCTCGGGGACGCGCCGCGGCTCTCGGCCCGTTCCACCCGGCGCCGCCCCGGCGGTCACTCGGCCTTCTGCTGGGTGAGGCTCCAGGCGTACTGCGCCCAGTCGGAGACGGTCACGCAGGCCAGGGTCGAGGCGACCAGCCGGGTGACGCGCGGGGCGGCCACGAACCCGCCGACCAGCGCACCGGAGACCCACAGCGACACGCAGAACGGACAGGCGACCAGCTCACCCACGGTGCGCCGCACCCCTTCGCCGCGCGGCACGTCCATCACCTCGCTGGCGCTGATCTCGCCCTCGCGCCGGACGAAGGGGGCGCGCAGGAAACTGGTGACGCGGTCCTTGGCGATCAGGCGGGAGGCCTTGTGGCTGGCGATGCCGAGGAGCAGCAGGTCCGGGAGCGGCACGCGTTCCGGCAGGGGGCGGCCGGCGGCCCGCATGCCGAGCGCGAAGGCCGCGACCGCCCCGGCGTACGCGCCGGCCAGGGCGGCGTACCCGCGCAGCGGCACCGGCTCCCGCGGGGAGTAGTCGCGCGAACCGGTGGCGCGGCCCGTGACGTCGGCCAGGCGCCGGACGGCTCCGGTGGCCCGGCGCGGGAGTGCGTGCACCGCGGAACTCATGGGTCCTCCTGGCTGGGGCTGGGGCTGGGGCTGGGGCTGGGCGGCGGCCGGGTCGTGCCCGCGCCGTCGGCGACCGGACGCCCGCTGCGGCCGGGTCGCCCGTACGCCAGCGGCTTCCCTGGCGCGCCGGCCCGAAACAGCGGCCTGGCGCACCGGGCCGGGGCAGCGGGGGCGGCCCGGGAACCGCGACCGGCCGGTCCCGACCCGGTGAGCGCGGGCGGGACCGGCCGGCGGGCGGCCGCACCGGGGGTCGTCGGACCCCCGGTGCCGTCGGTCAGGCGGCGGGAGTTCCCCAGGCGAGGGTGCCGCTGGTGTAGGCCGGGATCTTCGGGGCGTCGGCGAAGGAGGTGCCGGTGCCGTAGCTGTAGTCGTTGGCCTCGTTGAAGGCCGACCAGTCGCTCTTGTTGATCCGCAGCTGGATGTCACCGGTGTTCTGGCCGGCGGCGACACTGCCGCTGGTGAAGGAGATCTCCACGTAGGCGTCGGCGCCGTTCACCGGCGTGGACAGGTTCACCACGTTGGTCCGGATGTTCGAGCAACCGATCTGCGCCCAGTCGCAGAACACGTTCACCGAGCTGGCACCGTCCCGGGTGAAGTAGTACCGGGCCGTCACGGTGGACAGGTTCAGCGCCGAGGTACCGGTGTTCGCGATCCGCAGGTGCGGACGGATCGCGTTGTCCGTCGCCGAACTGTCCGCGTTCCGGTACTGCACCTTCACGTTCCCCGTCGGGCCCGGGTTGCCGCCACCGGCTTCGGTGGTCACCCGCAGCGCCGGTGAGGCCGAGGAGACGTTGCCGGCCGCGTCCCGCGCCCGCACCGTGTAGGAGTACGCGGTGGAGGCCGACAGGCCCGAGTCGGTGAAGGTGGTGCCGACCACCGGGGTGGAGTTGACCCGGACGCCGTCGCGGTAGACGTCGTAGCCGGTCACGCCCACGTTGTCGGTCGCCCCGGACCACGACAGGGTCACGCTGGTCGCGGTGACGCCGGTCGCCGCGAGCGTCGGGGCGGTCGGCGGCTGGGTGTCGCCGGGGTTCGGGTTGCCGCCACCGAGGTCGGGCGCGGTGCGGTTCAGGAACGTCGCCGTCCACGCCAGCGGGGCGTTCCAGTTGATGGTGTTCTCCTTGGAGCCCCAGGCGTCCGGCGCGGTGTTCATGGGCGCGTACGACTTGGCCGCGGGCCGGCCGAGCGGGGTCGCGGAGTCGCCGCCGCCGTCGCTGTTCGGGCCGCCGGACAGCCAGCCGCGCGGGTAGGGCGTTCCGGGGTACTTGCCCCAGGCCCAGCGGTCGTGGGTGTCGGTCTCGTAGTACTCGCCGTAGCCGGTGACGTAGGACAGCCGCATGGCGTTGTTGCCCATGAGGTAGTCCATGGCCCGGTTCATCGCCCGCAGGTAGGTGTCGTCGTCGCTGGTGTCGTAGGCGACGCCCAGCACCAGCATCCGGTTGACGACGGAGGAGTTCGATCCCCACGGGTAGGGCTCGTCGCCGGGCAGCGGCACCGGGTAGCCCTCGGCGTCGATGGTGGAGGCGATGGCGTCGGCCTCGGCGCGGAGGTTGGCCTCCATCGCCGCGATGTCCGCGGCGGGCAGGTCGTTGTCCACGCTGAGCAGCGACAGGGTGCCGGTGGCGGCGACCTCCAGCCAGTCGAAGTGTCCGACCTCCCGGTAGTGCGGGGAGGTGGTGACCGCGGACCGGTAGGAGGACGTGGTGGAGTCCGCCCGGTCCAGGCCGGTGAGGTAGAGCTCGGCCGCGGCGGCGTAGCGGTCGTCGCTGTTGCCGGTGTCGCCGTAGTCGCCGCCGCCCTCGGCGTCCGTCCCGTTCGGGTAGTCCACGTTCGGCTGCGCCTCGGCGCGGGTCCAGGCGTCCTCGGCGGAGGCCCACAGCTGCGCGGCGCGGGTCGCGTCGTAGGGCGCGAGCGTGCGGGCCAGCTGGGCGTTGGTCCGGGCGACCGCGTAGGTGGCGTTGGTGGAGGGCGGCATCGCGGAGCGGGCGAGGCCGTTCTCCTGGTCCACGGAGGTCAGCGGAAAGGCGCTCCAGACGTGGTTGTGCACCTTGTGCGAGGCCAGGCCGGTGCTGGGCAGCATGCCGGACATGAACCGGGAGCCGAACTCCACCTCGTCGAGGATGTCGGGGCGGTTGTTGCCGTTCTCCGGGATCCGCAGGGATCCGTCGGGGTAGGCGTCGGGGTAGCGCTCGTACAGGTTGAGCAGGGTCCACGCCGAGATGGCGTGGTTGACCGGGTAGATGCCGAAGTCGCCGGCGTCCGCCCAGGAGTCCTTGACGTTGAGCCGCTGCGAGCCGCACCAGTTGTTGTAGCAGGGGATCGAGCTGTCGCCGGGGTGCAGGGCGGCGTGGGCGTGCGCCGGGTTCTGCAGGTACTGGCCCTCGACGGCGGTGCCCATCCGGTGGAAGTAGAAGTACTGCAGCGCCTCGCGGCCCAGGTCGGGGTAGAGGGCGCTGCCGGAGATGGTGAAGGGCACGCTGCGGCCGACGCCGTCCACCGACAGGGTGTAGGTGCCGGCGGTGGTGACCGAGGAGAAGTCGGCGTGGTGCAGGTGGTCGCCCGAGGCCCGGTCGGAGCCGTGCACGGTGGTGGTGCCGCTGGCGGCCACCGTGCCCGACGGGGTGAGCAGCTGCCAGGTGCGGGGGGTGGTGCCGGCGGTGACGACGGTGGCCACCTTGTCGGCGCCGGTCAGGTAGCCGATCTGGTTGACGCGGACCGGACTGGGGTCGGTGTCGGCGACGGCCGCGGGGGCCGTCAGGCCGGCGCCGCCGACGGCGAGCACGGCGGCGAGCAGGGCGGCGCTGGCGCCGGCTCGCCGCCGGTGCCGTGGCTGCGTCGATCGTGTGGGCACGGGAACCTGTCTCCTCGTGGGTCGTGGAGCGTTGGGGAGGGGAGGGGCGGTGCGTGGCCGGGCATGGACGAGGGGGCGGTCCGTGGACCGCCCCCTCGCGTTCACCTGGTCGTGTCAGGCGCCTGCCGTCGGTCAGGCGGCGGCGGTGCCCCAGGCGAGGGTGCCGCTGGTGTAGGCCGGGATCTTCGGGGCGTCGGCGAAGGAGGTGCCGGTGCCGTAGCTGTAGTCGTTGGCCTCGTTGAAGGCCGACCAGTCGCTCTTGTTGATCCGCAGCTGGATGTCACCGGTGTTCTGGCCGGCGGCGACACTGCCGCTGGTGAAGGAGATCTCCACGTAGGCGTCGGCGCCGTTCACCGGCGTGGACAGGTTCACCACGTTGGTCCGGATGTTCGAGCAACCGATCTGCGCCCAGTCGCAGAACACGTTCACCGAGCTGGCACCGTCCCGGGTGAAGTAGTACCGGGCCGTCACGGTGGACAGGTTCAGCGCCGAGGTACCGGTGTTCGCGATCCGCAGGTGCGGACGGATCGCGTTGTCCGTCGCCGAACTGTCCGCGTTCCGGTACTGCACCTTCACGTTCCCCGTCGGGCCCGGGTTGCCGCCACCGGCGTCGGTGGTCACGCTGACCGCGACGGAGGCCGCGGAGACGTTGCCGGCCGCGTCCCGCGCCCGCACCGTGTAGGAGTACGCGGTGGAGGCCGACAGGCCCGAGTCGGTGAAGGTGGTGCCGACCACCGGGGTGGTGTTCACCTTGGTGCTGCCCCGGTAGACGTCGTACCCGGTGACCGCCACGTTGTCGGTGGAGGGGGTCCACGACAGGGTCACGCTGGAGGAGGTCTTGCCGGTGACGGTCAGGCCGGCCGGCACGGTCGGGGCCTGGGTGTCGCCGGGGTTCGGGTTGCCGCCACCGTTGACCGGCGGGTAGGCGTTCGCCAGCAGCTCACGGAACTGCGCGGAGAACCACTGGCCGGAGAGCGGGGCACCGCCGAGGGCACCGGACATGTTGAAGTTGTTGCGTGCGTTGCCCGTGTAGGTCGGGTCGCACATCCGGTCGAAGCGCTTGCCCTCGTCGTTCGGGATCTCCTCGCTGGCGCCGTCGGACTCACCCGGGGGCTTGGCCCACACGTAGGCGTCGACACCCGCGGCCGGGGCCACGGTCGGGCGCTCGCCGAGGCCGGCACCGGCCTGGTTGCACCAGTTGCCGAGGTGGATCCGGCGGTCGACGCGGCTGCCGTTGACGTAGGCGTCCACGCTCGTCAGCGGGCCCGGGCCGGTGGGCCGGTTGGCGCCGCCCCAGCCGTTGCGGGAGGTGTCGATCAGCATGCCGATGGAGGACGGGAAGCCCTGCGCGATCAGCTCGGTGCGGAACGCCTGCACGAAGCTCAGCTCGTCCAGGTAGTAGTTCCAGTCCACCCACTTGGACTGGCGCACCGTCTGGCCGTTGACCGTGTCGGTGATCTTGAAGTGGGGCTCGGTCAGCGCGCTGTAGTTCGCGGTGTTGCTGATGAAGCCGGTCACGTCGGCCGGGGTGGCGCCCTCGGCGTTGGCGGCCTGGTAGAACAGCTGCGCGGCGGGGCGGAAGTTGCTGTCCCAGCCGAGCCAGCCGTGGTGGGCCACGTCGACGTAGTTGTAGACGTTCGGGATGTCGCCGAGCTTGTTCAGCGCGTACCCGATGCCGTTGACGTAGCCGCCGTTGCGCTTCATCTCCTCGCACTGCGGCGTGGTGGTGTTGGTGCCGCCGGCGTTGGTGACCAGGTTGGGCAGCGAGTCGACCTCGATGATCGTCGCGATCCGCAGGCTGGCGTAGGCCGGGTCGGAGAGGATCTGCGTGATCGGGTCGATGAACTCCGACTTGTAGATCGGCAGGTCGTTCGGGCCCAGCTCACCGGCGGAGGCGAGGGCGGCGCAGTCACGGCCAGGCAGGTTGTAGACCACCACCTGGAAGACCATCTCACCGCCCTTCTGCTGCTGCTGGCGCACCGCCTCGTCGAGGTGGTCGCGCAGCCCCATGCCGCCGTTGACGCCGTTGATGGCGGCGCGGCGGTCCAGCCAGACGAAGGTCGGCTGGTTGGAGACGGCGGTGCCACCGGGCTCGGCGGCGGCCCGGGCGGACCACTCCGGGTTCACGTAGACGTTGGCCCCGACGTACGGGTTGTCCACGCGGGCGGCGGCCGAGACGTCCTCGGCGGCGACGGCCGCGCCGGACGCGGTGGCCACCAGGCCGGAGGTGAGCAAGAGCGCGGCCGCCGCGCTCAGGGCACGTCGAAGGCGCGGGCGGCGCGCCCCGGGTGCGGGCTCTGGTTGCATTCTTGACTCCTTGGTCGCCTGATCTGATCATGACAGCTCAGCGTCACGGCCGCGCCGTCTCCGACGGACCATGAGAGCGCTCCCAGATGCGACCGTATATGACGCCCCGGAACCTGAGAAGAGGTCGGAAGCGAATTCGAGAGCGCTCTCAAAACACCGTCAGATCGCCCGGGGAGCGCTCCCATTCACTCCGTCACAGCCGTCCCCGACGCCCCTCGGAGCACGTTCGTCATGGTCGCGCGGCGAGTCGCTCCACGCCTGACGGCAGCGGCCCGGCGTCCGCCAGCGACTCCAGCAGCACGGTGCGCAGCGCCCGGGCCGCGTGGGTGAGGGCGGCGTCGGTGCGGTGCGCCAGGGCGATGGTCCGGGTCAGTCCGGGCCGGACCAGCCGGGTGGCCCGCAGGCCGGGTACCCCGGCCAGCACCATGCTGGGCACCACCGCCGGGCCGAGTCCGGCCTCCACCAGCCGCAGCACCGCGTCCATCTCCCCGCCCTCCACGGCGAACGCCGGCTCGAAGCCGTTGCCCCGGCAGGCGCGCAGCACCGCCTCGCGCACGTCGTAGCCGTCCCGGAACATCACCAGCGGCATGGTCCGCAACCGCGCCACCGGGAGCGCGCCGCCCCGGGTGGGCGGCGCCGTCGCCGCGGAGGTGGCCAGCACCAGCTCCTCGCGCAGCAGCGGCTCGGTGGCCAGGGCCGGGTCGGTGCCCTGCGGCGGCACCACCACCAGCGCCAGGTCGAGCGCGCCGCGCAGCAGCAGCCGCAGCAGGTCGCGGGAGCCGTTCTCGGAGACGACCAGCCGGATGCCGGGGTAGGCGGTGTGGAAGCGCAGCAGCACCTCCGGCAGCACGGAGGTGGACAGGCTGGGCGTCGCGCCCACCCGGACCCGGCCGGAGCGCAGGCCCACCAGCTCGGCGACCTCCAGCCGGGCGGTGTCGGCGTCGGCCAGGATGCGGCGGGCCAGCGGCAGCAGCCGCTCCCCGGCCGGGGTCAGGTCGATGTTGCCCCGCGCCCGGGTGAACAGCTCCGCCCCCAGCTCCCGCTCCAGCGCCCGGATCTGCTTGCTCAGCGAGGGCTGGGCGACGTGCGCGCGCTCGGCGGCGCGGGTGAAGTGGCGGGTCTCCGCGACGGCCACGAAGTACACCAACTGCTGGAACTGCACGGACGGCCTCCCTCCGCCGAACGGGTCGGCCGGGCGGCGACCGCCGTGTGGGCCAATAGCCCCAGGCTATCGATTCCAGCTCCATCATGTCTTGGACACATGATCGGGGGCGGCCTAGCGTCGGTGCCGTGACGACGACCACCCCGCGCCCCGCCACGCAGGCCGAGCAGGGAACGACAGCGCCCCGGGCGCTCCCCCGGTGGTACCGGTCCACGGTCTTCCTGAAGACCGTGATGGCGGTCACCGGTGTCATGCTCCTGCTCTTCCTGACCGCCCACATGATCGGCAACCTGGAGGTCTTCCGCGGCGAGGAGTCCTTCGACGGGTACGCGCACTGGCTGCGCGAGATCGGCGAGCCGATCCTCGGCCACTCCTGGTTCCTGTGGATCCTGCGGGTGGTGCTGCTGGCCGCCGTGCTGCTGCACATCGGGACGGCCACCGCGCTGGCCCGCCGCGCCCGCCGGGCGCGCCCGGTGCGCTACGCCCACCGGCCCCCGGTGCAGGGCACCTACGCGGCCCGCACCATGCGCTGGGGCGGCGTGATCATCGCCCTCTTCGTCGTCTACCACATCCTCGACCTGACCGCCGGGGTGCTCAACCCGGTCGGCGCGCCGGGACGGCCGTACACCAACGTGACCGCGGACTTCCAGCTCTGGTACGTCACCGCCGTGTACACCGTCGCCGTCCTGGTGCTCGGCCTGCACCTGCGGCACGGGGTGTGGAGCGCGACGCGCACGCTGGGCCGCCACCGTCCCGGCCTGGAGCGCGTGACGTCGGTGGCGGCCACGGCCTACGCCGTGGTGATGACGGTCGGTTTCCTCTCGGTGCCGTTCGCGGTGGCCGTGGGCTGGGTCGAATGAGAGCCGGGATGAGTACCCCTTCGAACACCTCCACCACGCGCCGGGACACGGCGGGCCAGGGCACCGCGGGCGCCCCCGGCGGCTACACCGTCGGCGCCCCGCTGACCGACACCGCCGCCCCCGACGGCCCGCTGGAGACCCGCTGGGAGCGGCGCCGGCTGGCCGCCCGGCTGATCAACCCGGCCAACCGGCGCCGGCTCCCGGTGATCGTGGTCGGCACCGGGCTCGCCGGCGCCTCGGCCGCGGCCACCCTCGCCGAGCTGGGCCACCCGGTGCTCTCCTTCTGCTACCAGGACAGCCCGCGCCGGGCGCACAGCATCGCCGCCCAGGGCGGCATCAACGCGGCGAAGAACTACCGGGGCGACGGCGACAGCGTGCGCCGGCTCTTCCTGGACACCGTCAAGGGCGGCGACTTCCGCTCCCGGGAGTCCAACGTGCACCGGCTCGCCGAGGTCTCCACCCAGATCATCGACCAGTGCGTCGCCCAGGGCGTGCCCTTCGCCCGGGACTACGGCGGCCTGCTGGACACCCGCTCCTTCGGCGGCGCGCAGGTCTCCCGCACCTTCTACGCCCGCGGCCAGACCGGGCAGCAGCTGCTGCTCGGCGCCTACCAGGCGATGTCCCGCCAGGTCGCCGCCGGGCGGGTGGTGACGCATCCGCGCACCGAGATGCTCGACCTGGTGGTGCACGAGGGCCGGGCCCGGGGCGTCGTCGTGCGCGACCTGGTCACCGGCGAGGTGCGCACCCACCTCGCGGAGGCCGTGGTGCTGGCCACCGGCGGCTACGGCAACGTCTACCACCTGTCCACCAACGCCCGCGGCTGCAACGCCACCGCGATCTGGCGGGCGCACCGGCGCGGCGCGCTCTTCGCCAACCCCTGCTTCACCCAGATCCACCCCACCTGCATCCCGGTCAGCGGCGAGCACCAGTCGAAGCTGACCCTGATGAGCGAGTCGCTGCGCAACGACGGCCGCGTCTGGGTGCCGCTGCGCAAGGGCGACACCCGCGCCCCGGGCGACATCCCCGAGGCCGAACGGGACTACTACCTGGAGCGGATGTACCCCTCCTTCGGCAACCTGGTGCCCCGGGACATCGCCTCCCGGGCCGCCAAGCGGGTGTGCGACGAGGGGCGGGGCGTCGGCCCCGGCGGGCTCGGGGTGTACCTGGACTTCGCGGGCGCCATCGCCCGGCTCGGCCGGCGCGCCGTCGAGGAGAAGTACGGCAACCTGTTCGAGATGTACCAGCGGATCACCGGCGAGGACCCCTACCGGGTGCCGATGCGGATCTACCCGGCGATCCACTACACCATGGGCGGCCTGTGGGTGGACTACGACCTCCAGTCCACCATCCCCGGCCTGTTCGTGATCGGCGAGGCCAACTTCTCCGACCACGGCGCCAACCGGCTGGGCGCCAGCGCGCTGATGCAGGGACTGGCCGACGGCTACTTCGTGCTGCCGACCACCCTCACCCACTACCTGGCCGCGGGCCCGTTCGAGCCGGTGGCGGCGGACGCGCCGGCCGTCGTGGAGGCCGAGGCCGCCGTGCGCGCCCGGCTGGAGCGCCTGCTGGGCAACGACGGCAGCCGCAGCGCCGAGTCGTTCCACCGGGAGCTGGGCCGGCTGCTGTGGGACGCCTGCGGCATGGAGCGCGACGAGGCGGGGCTGCGCGCCGCCCTGGAGCGCATCCCCGAGCTGCGCGAGGAGTTCTGGCGCGACGTCCGGGTGCCGGGCAGCGGCGAGGCGCTCAACCAGGCGCTGGAGAAGGCCGGGCGGGTCGCCGACTTCCTGGAGCTGGCCGAGCTGATGTGCCTGGACGCGCTGCACCGCGCCGAGTCCTGCGGCGGCCACTTCCGGGTGGAGAGCCAGTCCGAGGACGGCGAGGCGCTCCGCCACGACGAGTACTTCTCCTACGTCGCCGCCTGGGAGTTCACCGGCGTCGGCGCCCCGCCGGTGCTGCACCGGGAGGCGCTCGCCTACGAGACAGTCACCCCGAGCCGACGGAGTTACGCGTGAGACTGACCCTGCGCATCTGGCGCCAGGCCGGGCCCGAGGCCCGGGGCGACATGGTGACCTACGAGGTGCCGGACGCCAGCGAGGACATGTCCTTCCTGGAACTGCTGGACGTCCTCAACGAGCGGCTGATCGCGGCCGGCGAGGAGCCGGTGGCCTTCGACCACGACTGCCGGGAGGGCATCTGCGGGGCCTGCGGCATGGTGATCAACGGCGTGGCGCACGGTCCGCAGCGCGCCACCACCACCTGCCAGCTGCACCTGCGGCAGTTCTCCGACGGCGATGTGATCGACGTCGAGCCGTGGCGGGCGGCGGCCTTCCCGGTGGTGCGCGACCTGGTGGTGGACCGCTCCGCGCTGGACCGGATCGTGCAGGCCGGCGGCTACGTCACCGTGCCGACCGGCAGCGCCCCGGAGGCCCACTCGGTGCCGGTGCCGAAGGCGGCGGCGGACGAGGCGTTCGACGCGGCCACCTGCATCGGCTGCGGGGCGTGCGTCGCGGCCTGCCCGAACGGCTCGGCGATGCTCTTCACCGCGGCCAAGACCACCCACCTGGGGCTGCTGCCGCAGGGCGCCGTGGAGCAGGACCGGCGGGTGCCGGCCATGGTGGCCGCACACGACGCCGAGGGCTTCGGCGGCTGCTCCAACACCGGCGAGTGCACCGCGGTCTGCCCGAAGGGCATCCCGCTGGGCGCCATCGGCAGGCTCAACGCCGACCTGCTGGGCGCGCTGCGCCGCACCCGCGGAACCGGCCGGGACTGAGGGCCGCCCTGGCGGGCGCGCCGACGGACCTTCCCCGACCCGCCGGGGAGGGCCCCGGCGCCCGGTGGTGCTCCCGGGCGCCGGGGCGGTCACCTCCGGGGCCGCCCGCCGCCGGCCGGGCGGTCACTCCTGGAGGACGGAGAGCACGTTGCCGGCCGGGTCGGTGAACCAGGCGATGGTCGGGCCGCCCTCCACGCGGACGATGCCCTTGTCGTCGGCCGGGAAGCCCTCGTAGCGCTCCATCCGAACGCCGCGCCGGACCAGTTCGTCCACCGCGCCCTCGACGTCGTCCACCGGGAAGTTGAGCACGGTGAACGACGCGGGGGTGTGGTTCTCCTTGGGGTAGACCAGGACGTCCCGGTCGCCGGCGAGGTGCAGCCGCAGCACCTCCTGGTCCTCGGAGACCCGCAGGCCCAGTGTCTGCCGGTAGAACTCCCTGGCCCTGGGCACGTCGTCGACCGAGAAGCTGCTGAACGCCCTGCTGTTCGCGAACATGGCCCCATGCTGAGCCGGCCGGGCCGCGCCCGCCACGCGACGGGCCGGCCGTTGGTCCGATCGGCCCACCGGCCGCCGCCCGGGGCGGGGAGGGCCTGCCCGTGCGGGGTCACAGCTCCAGGACGGCCTGCACCGGGAGGTGGTCGCTGGGGAACTGGCCGTGCCGGGAGAAGGTGTTGATGTCGGCGCGGCGGGTGCGCACCTCGTCAGAGGTGAGGATCCAGTCGATGCGCTCGTCCACGGGGCGCAGCGGCTGGTAGCCGTGGAAGGTGGCGTACACCTGGCCGCGGGTGGCGGCGGTCTCCCAGGTGTCGACCAGGCCGCCGCGCAGCATGATGTCGTAGACCGGGTTGGCGTGCGCCCGGGCGTTGAAGTCGCCGGTGACCACGCGCGGGACGCCGGCGCGCAGGGCGGCCAGCCGCTCGGTGACCAGGCTCGCGGAGCGCTCACGGGAGTTCTGGCTCTGGTGGTCCAGGTGGGTGTTGAGCAGGTACAGCTCGCGCCCGGTGCGCGAGTCGTGGAAGCGGATCCAGGTGACCATCCGGACGACGGTGTTGCCCCAGGAGCGGGAGCCGATCCGGTAGGGGTCGTCGGAGAGCCAGAAGTGGTCGTACTCCAGCGGGGTGAGGCGGCGGGTGTCGTAGTAGACGGCCATGAACTCCCCGCGGCTGCCGCCCTCCCGGCCGGTGCCCAACCAGTCGTAGTAGGGCGGCAGGTCGGCGGCGATGTCCCGCAGCTGGGCGTACAGCCCCTCCTGGGTGCCGAGCAGTTCGGGGAGTTCGCGGCGCAGGAGTTCCCGCATGACGGGGCGGCGGTCGGCCCAGGAGTTGGGGGAGGTCTGCGCGGCGTAGCGCAGGTTGAAGGACATCACCCGCAGTGCGGTGTCGTCCTCGGACGGCGCCTCGGCGGCCCGCGCGGTGCCGGCGAGGCCGGCGGCGGGGAGGGTGAGGGCGGCGGCGGTGGCGAGGCGGATGCCGGTGCGGCGGCTGAACGGGGTTCCGGACATGCGGACTCCTCCGGCGTCAGGTGTGAACCCGGTCGTCGGTGAGTCTGTGGGCGGCGGGTATGGCGGGGGTGACCCGCGGGAGGCGGCGCGGGGAATCCTGGGTGACGGTCCGTCATCCCGGGTGGGTGGTCGCCGCGGGGCGCGGCGGCGCCGGCCGTTCCGCCGGGGCGTCAGTGCACGGCGCTGGGGGTGTGCCCCATGCTGGAGGTGCGCACGACCAGTTCGGGCTGGTAGACGATGCGCTGGTGCTCGTGGCCGGTGGTCGCCGGGTCGGTCTCCTGGATGAGGAGTTCGGCGGCGGCGGAGCCGATGCGTTCGGCGGGCTGGCGGACGGAGGTGAGCGGCACGGCCGCCGCCCCGGCGAACTCGATGTCGTCGTAGCCGACGATGGACATGTCCTCCGGGACCCGCACCCCAGCGGTGAACATCGCCTGGAGGACGCCGAGGGCGATCAGGTCGTTGGCGCAGAAGACGGCGGTGGGCCGGTCGGCCAGGCCGAGCAGTCGGGCGCCGGCGTCGCGTCCGGCCGCCACGTTGAGCCGGCCGGTCTCCAGCACGGTCAGCGCCTCGGGGGGGAGGCCGGCCTCGGCGACGGCCGCCCGGGCGCCGGCGAGGCGGTCGGCACACTGGGTGAGGTGCATCGGGCCGCTGACGTAGGCGACGCGGCGGTGCCCGCCGGCCAGCAGGTGGCGCACGGCCAGGGTGCCGCCGGCGACGTCGTCGACGGAGACCGAGCAGGCCTCCTCGCTGGGCACCACCCGGTCGACGAAGACGAACGGGATGCCGTGCCGGCGGAAGGCCGCCAGGTTGCGGCCGCTGGTGTCGGCGGGCGTGACCAGCACCCCGCGCACCCGCTGCTCGGCGAAGAGGCCGAGGTAGTCGGCCTCCTCGGAGGGGCTCTCGGCGCTGTTGCAGAGCATCACGCCGAGCCCGGCCGCCCGGGCCGCCCGCTCGGCTCCGCGCGCCACGTCCACGAAGAAGGGGTTGGCCATGTCCAGCACCAGCAGGGCGACCGTGCGGCTGCGGCCGGCGCGGAGCTGGCGGGCGGACTCGCTGCGGACGTAGCCGAGCTGCTCGATGGCGGCGCGCACCCGGCTGCGGGTCTCCTCGGAGACGGCCTCGGGGCGGTTGATGACGTTGGAGACGGTACCGACCGAGACCCCCGCTCGCCGGGCCACGTCCTTGATACCGACCATCGTTTCCCATCCCGGCGTCGACGTCGTGCCACTGCTGTCCGGGGCAAGTCTCCGGCAGCCGATCACCACAGAGCAAACAGGGCGCGGCGGCGCCGGTCAATCCAGGTGGAAGACCTCTTCCAGCGGGCGCATCGCCTCGTCCGGGCGGGCGCCGTCCAGGGACTCGAAGAAGTCGCCCATCACGGCCTGCCAGCGGGCGTTCACCTCGGTGGCGTCCATGGCGGCGCGCGCGGCCTCGAAGTCCTCGGTCTCCAGGTATCCGACGAGCAGGCCGTCCTCGCGCAGGAAGAGCGTGTAGTTGCCCCAGCCGGTCTCCCGCAGCGCCTGCTGCATCTCCGGCCACACCGCCCGGTGGTGCTCGCGGTACTCGTCGAGGCGGTCGGCACGGACCTTCAGCAGGAAGCAGACGCGCTGCACGGCGATGGACCCCTTACCATGAATCGTTGTTCATGAATCGTTTCATGTACGAGCGCCCTCGACCGTATGGTCCTGGCGAGCGGACGTCAAGACGTTGTCAGCGGATTCATATGGCCAGCTCAGGCGCATCGGCACAACGTCTGGATTTTTTCGGTGAAACGATTCATTATGGTCGGGCCGAGCAATCGACCGCCATCGCGTCAGGAGAGCGAAGAGCAATGAGTGACCCGACCGCCGTCAAGGCCGCCCTGCGCGCCCAGCAGATCGAGACCCCCTCCTGGGCGTACGGCAACTCCGGGACCCGTTTCAAGGTCTTCGCCCAGCCCGGCGTCCCGCGCGACCCCTTCGAGAAGCTCCAGGACGCCTCCCAGGTGCACGCCTTCACCGGTGCCGCCCCGAGCGTCGCCCTGCACATCCCGTGGGACAAGGTGGACGACTACGCGGCCCTGGCCGCCTACGCCGCCGAGCGTGGTGTGCGGATCGGAGCGATCAACTCCAACGTCTTCCAGGACGACGACTACAAGCTCGGCAGCGTCACCAACCCGGACCCGAAGGTGCGCCGCAAGGCGACCGACCACCTGCTGGAGTGCGTCGACATCATGGACGCCACCGGCTCGAAGGACCTCAAGCTGTGGTTCTCCGACGGCACCAACTACCCCGGGCAGGACGACATCGCCGCCCGCCAGGACCGGCTGGCCGAGGCGCTGCGCGAGGTCTACGACCGGCTCGGCGACGACCAGCGGATGCTGCTGGAGTACAAGCTGTTCGAGCCGGCGTTCTACACCACCGACGTCCCGGACTGGGGCACCGCCTACGCGCACTGCCTGGAGCTCGGCCCGAAGGCGCAGGTGGTGGTGGACACCGGGCACCACGCCCCGGGCACCAACATCGAGTTCATCGTCGCCTTCCTGCTGCGCGCCGGGAAGCTCGGCGGCTTCGACTTCAACTCCCGCTTCTACGCCGACGACGACCTGATGGTCGGCTCCGCCGACCCGTTCCAGCTCTTCCGCATCATGTTCGAGGTGCACAAGAACGGCGGGCTGAAGCCGGAGACCGGCGTGGCGTTCATGCTCGACCAGTGCCACAACATCGAGGCGAAGATCCCCGGCCAGATCCGCTCGGTGATGAACGTCCAGGAGGCCACCGCCAAGGCGCTGCTGGTCGACCAGGAGGCCCTGGCCGCCGCCCAGCGCTCCGGTGACGTGCTCGCCGCCAACGCCGTGCTGATGGACGCCTACAACACCGACGTGCGCCCGCTGCTGGCCGAGGTGCGCGCCGAGGCCGGCATCGACCCCGACCCGATGGCCGCCTACGCCCGCTCCGGCTGGGCCGAGAAGATCGCCGCCGAGCGGGTCGGCGGGCAGCAGGCCGGCTGGGGCGCGTAAGCGGCCCCGGGACCCGTCCCCGCCCCCCAGATCCGTTCCCGTCACGTCCCGACGACCACCGACGCGACAGTTAAGGACCCCACGTCATGACTCCTGCGACCCACCCCGCGGTCGCCGCGCTGCTGGAGCGCTCGCACCGCCTGGGCGCCGATCCGCGCAACACCAACTACGCCGGCGGCAACACCTCCGCCAAGGGCACCGACACCGACCCGGTCACCGGCGGCGAGGTCGAGCTGCTGTGGGTGAAGGGCTCCGGCGGCGACCTCGGCACACTGACCGCCGCCGGCCTGGCCGCGCTCCGCCTGGACCGGCTGCGTTCGCTGGTCAACGTCTACCCCGGCGTCGAGCGCGAGGACGAGATGGTCGCCGCCTTCGACTACTGCCTGCACGGCCGGGGCGGGGCGGCTCCGTCCATCGACACCGCGATGCACGGGCTGGTCGACGCCGCGCACGTGGACCACCTGCACCCCGACTCCGGCATCGCTCTGGCCACCGCCGCCGACGGTGAGAAGCTGACCGCCGAGTGCTTCGGCGACCGGGTGGTCTGGGTGCCGTGGCGCCGCCCCGGCTTCCAGCTCGGCCTGGACATCGCCGCGATCAAGGCCGCCAACCCGCAGGCGATCGGCTGCATCCTGGGCGGCCACGGCATCACCGCCTGGGGCGACACGGCCGAGGAGTGCGAGGCGCGCTCCCTGGAGATCATCCGCACCGCCGAGGCGTTCATCGCCGAGCGGGGCCGGCCGGAGCCGTTCGGCCCGGTGATCGAGGGCTACCAGCCGCTGCCCGAGGACGAGCGCCGGGCCCGCGCCGCCGCCCTGGCCCCGGTCATCCGCGGCCTGGCCTCCACCGACCGCCCGCAGATCGGCCACTTCACCGACAGCGACGTCGTCCTGGACTTCGTCTCCCGCGCCGAGCACCCCCGGCTGGCCGCCCTGGGCACCTCCTGCCCGGACCACTTCCTGCGCACCAAGGTCCGCCCGCTGGTCCTGGACGTGGCGCCGACCGCCCCGCTGGAGGAGGCGGTGGCGCGGCTGAAGGAGCTGCACACGGCCTACCGCGAAGAGTACGCCGCCTACTACCAGCGGCACGCCACCGAGGACTCCCCCGCCATGCGCGGCGCCGACCCGGCGATCGTGCTGGTCCCGGGCGTGGGCATGTTCTCCTTCGGCAAGGACAAGCAGACCGCGCGGGTGGCCGGCGAGTTCTACGTCAACGCCATCAACGTGATGCGCGGCGCCGAAGCGGTCTCCACCTACGCCCCGATCGACGAGTCGGAGAAGTTCCGCATCGAGTACTGGGCGCTGGAGGAGGCCAAGCTCCAGCGGATGCCCAAGCCCAAGCCGCTGGCCACCCGGGTCGCGCTGGTCACCGGCGCCGCCTCCGGCATCGGCAAGGCCATCGCCGAGCGCCTGGCCGCCGAGGGCGCCTGCGTGGTCGTCGCCGACCTCAACGCCGAGGCCGCCCAGGCGGTCGTCGACGAGCTCGGCGGGGCGGACCGGGCCGTGGCGGTGGTCGCCGACGTCACCTCCGAGGAGCAGATCAAGGACGCCTTCGCCGCCGCCGCGCTCGCCTTCGGCGGCGTCGACCTGGTGGTCAACAACGCCGGCCTGTCCATCTCCAAGCCGCTGCTGGAGACCACGGTCAAGGACTGGGACCTCCAGCACGACGTGATGGCCCGCGGCTCCTTCCTGGTCTCCCGGGAAGCCGCGCGGGTGATGATCGAGCAGGGCCTGGGTGGCGACATCGTCTACATCGCCTCCAAGAACGGCGTCTTCGCCGGCCCCAACAACATCGCCTACGGCGCCACCAAGGCCGACCAGGCCCACCAGGTCCGCCTGCTGGCCGCCGAGCTCGGCGAGCACGGCATCCGGGTCAACGGCATCAACCCCGACGGCGTGGTCCGCGGCTCCGGCATCTTCGCCGGCGGCTGGGGCGCCAAGCGCGCCGCCGTCTACGGCGTGCCGGAGGAGAAGCTCGGCGAGTTCTACGCCCAGCGCACCCTGCTCAAGCGCGAGGTGCTGCCGGAGCACGTCGCGGCGGCGGTCTTCGCCCTCACCGGCGGCGACCTCACCCACACCACCGGGCTGCACATCCCGGTGGACGCCGGAGTCGCGGCGGCCTTCCTGCGCTGACCGGGCTCCCCGACCGACCGTCCCGGGCAGACCTGACCCGCCCGGGACGGTCCGGGGCGGGTGGTCGGTGGCCGCGTGCGGTGGCCACCGAGCACCCGCCCCCTTCCCTCCCCCTCCCCCGCCCCTCCCGTTCCTTCGCTGCTTCCGCTCTCCGAGCTTTCCCCATCCGAGCTCTCCGCCCCCGCCCACTCCACGCCCCCGCGAGGTGTCCCGTGTCCGCTTCCGCTCCGTCCGCCTTCGCCGCCGTCGACCTGGGTGCCTCCAGCGGGCGCGTCGTCGTCGGCCGGGTCGGCGCGGGCACCCTGGACCTGACCGAGGTGCACCGCTTCCCGAACACCCCGGTGCGGCTGCCCGGCGGCCTGCACTGGGACATCCTGGCCCTGTACCGGGGGGTGCTGGAGGGCCTGCGGGGCGCCGCCGCCGGGCCGGACCCGATCGCCTCGATCGGCATCGACACCTGGGCGGTGGACTACGGCCTGCTGGACGCCGACGGCCGCCTGCTGGGCAACCCGTACCACTACCGCGACGCGCGCACCGACGGCGTCGCCGAGCGGGTGTGGGAGCGCGTGCCGGCCGCCGAGCTGTACGCCGTCACCGGGCTGCAGCACCTGCCGTTCAACACCGTCTACCAGCTCGCCGCCGCCCGGGACACCGCCCAGCTGGCCGCCGCCCGCACGCTGCTGCTCGTCCCCGACCTGCTGACCCACTGGCTCACCGGCAGCGTCGGCGCCGAGGCCACCAACGCCTCCACCACCGGCCTGTACGACGCGGTGGCCGGCACCTGGTCCCGGGAGCTGCTGGACCGCCTGGAGCTGCCGGCCGCGCTGCTGCCGCCGATCCGGCGCCCCGGCGACCCGGCCGGCACGCTGCTGCCCCAGGTCGCGGCCGAGACCGGCCTGCCGGAGAGCACGCCGGTCACCGCGGTCGGCTCGCACGACACCGCCTCCGCCGTGGTGGCCGTCCCCGCCACCGACCCCGACTTCGCGTACATCTCCTGCGGCACCTGGTCACTGGCCGGCCTGGAGCTGTCCGCCCCCGTGCTCACCGAGGAGTCGCGGGCCGCGAACTTCACCAACGAGCTGGGCGTGGACGGCACCATCCGCTACCTGCGCAACGTCATGGGGCTGTGGCTGCTCCAGGAGTCGCTGCGCACCTGGGCCGCGCGCGGGGAGCAGCACGACCTGCCGGAGCTGCTTGCGGCGGCCGAGGAGGCCGAGCCGTTCCGCTCGGTGGTCGACCCGGACGACCCGGTCTTCCTCAAGCCGGGCGACATGCCGGCCCGGATCGCCGACTGGTGCCGCGAGCACGGGCAGCCCGTGCCCGAGACCGCCCCGCAGGTGGTGCGGTGCGTCGTGGAGAGCCTGGCCCTGGCGCACCGGCGCACGATCCGCGAGGCGGCCCGGCTGGCCGGGCGGAAGGTCTCCGTGGTGCACGTGGTGGGCGGCGGCAGCCGCAACGCGCTGCTGTGCCGGCTGACCGCCGACGCCTGCGGCCTCCCGGTGGTCGCCGGCCCGGTGGAGGCCACCGCGCTGGGCAACGTGCTGGTGCAGGCGCGCGCCGCCGGCGTCGTCGGGGACCTGGCCGCGATGCGCGCCCTGGTGGCGGCGACCCAGCCGACGACCCGCCACGAGCCGTCCGTGGATCCGGCCACCGAGGCCGCCTGGGCCCGCGCGGAGGCCCGGGCGTTCGGCTGACCTCCCGCGGGGGCCGACAGACCCCCGGGCGCGGGCGCGGCCGGGCGCCCGCGCCCGGCCCGCTCAGGCGTGGTCGACGAGCTCGCGGTGGCCCTTCTGCCGGGCGCAGTGGGCGCAGCAGAAGAACTCGCCGCCGGCCTCCATGCCGTGGCCGAGGATGCGGCAGTTGCAGTTGTCGCAGATCGGCGCCATCCGCTGGGCCGCGCACTCCAGGCTGTCGAAGACGTGCGTCGCCCCCGCCGCGCGGACCTCGAAGGACATCGCGTAATCGTTGCCACAGACCTCACACGCGGCCACGGACCACCACTCCTCACGCTGTCTCGGCGCTCGCCTGGGTCGCTGGGCGGGGCGCGGCGGCGAGCGGGCCGGCCCTGTCCGCCAGCATCGCCCGCCCACCGCCCGCCGGCCCGCCGCGCACGGCCGAACCGCTCCGCTCGGCCCACCCCATTCACTCCAAGGAGGCGGACACACAGGGGCGAGCCCCCGTGGAGGCGAGCGCCCCCGCCGGCGGCGCCCCCGCCCGACCCGCCGGCAATCGCGAGAGCGCAAGCATTCCGCAGGCGCTGGGGACTACAAAGCTCGCATGCCTACCATCCACGTCCGCGACGTCTCCGAGGACACCCTCACCATCCTCAAGGCCCGTGCCGCCCGAGCGGGCCAGTCGCTCCCGGCCTACGTGCGGCAGCTTCTCGACACCGAGGCCGCCACACTCACCTGCGAGGAGGCCGCCGAACGGGCCCGCGCCGTCGCCGCTCGCTCCAAGGTGACGGCCGACGACGTCACGGAGGCCATCACTGGGACGCGCGAGGCCCGTACGTGATCGCCCCGGACGCCTCCGCCATGGTCGAGTCGGCCGGGACTCAGCGGGTGGGGGTGGCGGGTTCTGCTTCCAGAGCGTCGACGAGGCGGGTGAGGAGTTCGGTGAGCAGCTCCTGGTCGCTCTCGCCGACCGGCAGCCCCGCCCAGCTGGCCCGGACGGCGGCGTCGATCCGCCGGCACAGCTGCTCGCCGCGCGGGGTCAGGTAGGCGCGGATGCGGCGGCGGTCGAGGGGGTCGATGCGGCGGTGCACCAGGTTCTGGTCGACCAGTTGGTCGACCAGCTTGGTCAGCGTGGCCGGGGGCAGGAAGGCGTGGTCGGCGATCTCGGTCATGTGGTGGCCGGCGCCGTCGGCGAGGAGGCTGAGCACGCGCCACGCGTCCAGCGAGTGGCCCTCGGCGTCCAGGACCGCCCGCACCCGGCGGGCCAGCAGGCGCTCGGCCCGGGTCAGCAGCGTGATGGCGTGCTGGGGGTGACGCCGCGACGAGGTCGGCATGTCCCTCCTCGATCCGGTGGGCGCCCGGATGTCCTCCAAGGCCCCGTTCATGGTACAGACGGGTCACGGTTGGCGGCAGGGGATGGAGATGTCCGCGCCCGGCGCGACAGCATGGCGGCGTGCCCGGATCGAACCCGTACGCCCACCCGGTCGGCCCCGTGCCCGCCTCCCCGAACACCGGGGCGGGGCCGCGCGGCGCGGACCCGCGCCCGCGCCCGGAGGACTGGTTCCGGGCGGACGACTCGACGGTGTCGGTGGCCCTGGTCTTCCCGATGCAGGGCCCGGCGGGCATGTTCGGGCCGACCTGCGAGCTGTGCGCCCGGCTGGCCGCGGAGGAGGTCAACCGGGCCGGCGGCGTGCTCGGGCGTGAGCTGCGGCTGGTGCCGGTGGACGGCGGGGCGAGCCCGGACCGGGTGGCCGCCGAGGTGGAGGCGCTGGTCTCGGTGGGCGCGGTGCACGGGGTGACGGGGTGGCACATCTCCTCGGTGCGGCGGGCGCTGGCGCCGCGGGTCGCCCACCGGGTGCCCTACGTCTACACGGCGCTGTACGAGGGCGGGGAGCGCACCGAGGGGGTGTTCCTGACCAGCGAGACGCCGGCCGACCAGCTGCTGCCGGCGATGCGGCTGCTCGCCGGGGAGCGGCGGGTGCGCGGCTGGTTCGTGGTGGGCAACGACTACGTCTGGCCGCGCCGCACGGCCGAGGCGGCCCGGCGGTACGCCCGGCGGTGCCGGGGCCGGGTCGTCGGGGAGTGCTACCTGCCGCTGGGCACCGGGGACTTCTCCGGGGCGCTGCGGGCGATCGAGCGTTCCGGGGCGGACGCGGTGATCATGCTGCTGGTGGGCAGTGACGCGGTGCGGTTCAACCGGGCGTTCGCCGCGGCCGGGCTGGACCAGCGGTGCCTGCGGCTGAGCACGCTGATGGACGAGAACATGCTGCTGGCCAGCGGGGCGGCGGCGACCGGCGGCCTGTACAGCACCGCGGGGTTCTTCGCCTCGCTGGCCACCCAGGAGAACCTGGACTTCCACGGCCAGTACGCCGGGCGGTTCGGCGTGGAGGCGCCGCAGCTGGGGAGCCTGGGCGAGTCCTGCTACGAGGGCGTGCTGCTGCTGGCCGCGCTGATCGAGCGGGCCGGGACGCTGGACGTGCGGGCGATCGACGCCGCCGCCGGGGCGGTCTGGTACGAGGGGCCGCGCGGGCGGCTACGGCTGAGCGGCCGGCACGTGCGGCAGCGCGTGTACCTGGCCGAGGCGGACGGCCTGGAGTTCACCGTGGTGGCCGAGCTGCCCACCCCGGTCGGCTCGCCTTGACAGAGCTACGTCAGGTCACAATACTTCCTGTGGGAAGTAACTGATTCCCCCACAGACCCGTACCCGAAAAGCCGCGGCATGGCGGACGACACCGTCGTCCGCCATGCCGCGGCTTTTTTGCTTTCCCGCCGCGCCGGGGGAACGTCAATTCTGACGGAAACACCGTCTTAAGGGTCGTGAAACCACCGGGAAACAGTGGTTGCCGACTCTTTGTCTGTCATTCGGGCACCGCACACGCGTGTTTCCCCCGATCGCCGGCTCCCCAACGCTGTGGCGCCTTCGGCAGGCCCTTGTCATCCCCGCTCCCCGCGAAAGCGTTGGAGGTTCGATGTTCACGAAGCACCGTCGCCGGCTGGCGGCCTGCGCCGCCGCCATCACCGCCGTGGTCGCCCTCTCCTCGTGCGGCGCCCGAACGGACGACGCCACCGCCCCCGGGGCCGGGGTCAGCGCGGACACCTCCGGCGACACCGTCAAGGTCGGCCTGCTCAACTCGCTCTCCGGCACCATGGCGATCAGCGAGGTCACCGTCCGCGACTCGATCACCCTGGCCATCGAGGAGATCAACGCCGCGGGCGGCGTGCTGGGCAAGCAGATCGAGCCGATCAGCGAGGACGGCGCCTCGGACTGGCCGACCTTCGCCGAGAAGGCGGAGAAGCTCATCCAGGAGGACCGGGTCGCCGCGGTCTTCGGCTGCTGGACCTCGGCCAGCCGCAAGGCCGTGCTGCCGGTCTTCGAGGAGAACGACTCCCTGCTGTTCTACCCGGTGCAGTACGAGGGCCTGGAGCAGTCGCCGAACATCTTCTACACCGGCGCCACCACCAACCAGCAGATCGTGCCGGCGCTGGACTACCTGAAGAGCCAGGGCACCGAGTCGCTGTACCTGGTGGGCAGCGACTACGTCTTCCCGCGCACCGCCAACAACATCATCAAGGCGTACGCCGAGGCGAACGGAATGGAGATCCTGGGCGAGGACTACGCGCCGCTCGGCTCCACCGAGTTCTCCACCATCGTGAACAAGGTCAAGGCCTCCCAGGCCGACGCCGTGTTCAACACGCTGAACGGTGACAGCAATGTCGCCTTCTTCAAGGAGTACACCTCCGCCGGCCTGACCGCCGAGGCGATGCCGGTGTTGTCGGTGTCCATCGCGGAGGAGGAGGTGGGCTCCATCGGGGCCCAGTACCTGGCCGGCCAGCTGACCGCCTGGAACTACTACCAGACCACGCCGGGCGCCGCCAACGAGGCCTTCGTCGAGGCGTACCGGGCCCGGTACGGCGCGGACAAGCCCACCAGCGACCCGATGGAGGCCGCCTACACCTCCGTCTACCTGTGGAAGGCGATGGTCGAGGCCGCCGGCTCCTTCGACGTCACGGCGGTGCGGGACGCCGCCGACGGCATCACCTTCGAGGCCCCCGAGGGCACGGTCACCGTCGACGGAGCCACCCAGCACGTCTACAAGACCGCCCGGATCGGCCGGATCGGCGCCGACGGCGTGATCACCGAGGTGTGGAACTCCGGCGAGCCCATCAAGCCGGACCCGTTCCTGGAGGGCTACGACTGGGCCTCCGGCCTGTCCTGACCGGCGGCGACGCCCCCGGCGGGGCGCGGGTGGGGGCGGGCGGCACGACCGCCCGCCCCCACCGCCCCTTCCCCCCTGACCGCCCGTCCGCCCGCCGCCCGACCGCCCGACCGCACCGATCGCGGAGGTACCACCCAGTGACGGTGATCCTCAGTCAGCTCTTCACCGGCGTCTCCATCGGCGCCGTGCTCCTGCTCATCGCCCTCGGCCTGGCCCTGACCTTCGGCCAGATGAACGTGATCAACATGGCCCACGGCGAGTTCATCATGGCCGGGGCCTACACCACCTACGTCCTCCAGGGCGTCATCACCGACGCGGGCCTGTCCCTGCTGGTCGCCCTGCCGGTGGCGTTCTTCGTCTCCGGGGCGATGGGCGTCGCGCTGGAGGCCCTGCTGATCCGCCGGCTGTACGCCCGACCACTGGACACCCTGCTGGTCACCTGGGGCGTGTCGCTGATGCTGCAGCAGCTCGCCCGGGACCTCTTCGGCGCCCCCAACGTGCAGACCCGCGCCCCCGAGCTGCTCACCGGCAACGTGACCGTGATCGACTCGGACGGCGGCGTCGACCTGGTGCTGGCCAACAACCGCCTGTTCATCCTGGCACTGGCCGTGCTCGCGGTCGCCGCCCTGACCGTCCTGCTGCGCGCCACCCCGCTCGGCCGGCGGGTCCGCGCCGTGGTGCAGAACCGCGACCTGGCCGCCGTCTCCGGCATCCCCACCGCCCGGGTGGACCGGACGACCTTCTTCATCGGATCGGGCCTCGCCGGCGTCGCCGGGGTCGCGCTGACCCTGCTCGGGCCGATCGGCCCGACCATGGGCACCAACGTCATCATCGACGCCTTCCTGGTCGTCGTGGCCGGCGGCATCGGCCAGCTCAAGGGCAGCGTCATCGTGGCGTTCGTGCTCGGCGTGCTCCAGTCGACCCTGGAGTACACCACCACGGTCAGCGTCGCCCGGGTGCTGGTCTTCGTCGCCATCGTGGCGTTCCTCCAGTGGCGGCCGCAGGGCCTGTTCACGCTGCGCACCAGGAGCCTGGCATGACGCTGACCACCGACCCGTCCGCCCCGACCTCCCCCACCCCGCCCGCCGCCGGCACCCGGCCGGACCGCCCGTCGTGGCGCGGCTGGCTGGCCACCCCCTCCCGCTCGCGCACCGCCGCCGGCTTCGCCCTCGGCGCGCTGCTGCTGTTCGCCGTGGCGCCGCTGGCGCTGACCGACTTCCGGCTCAGCCTGCTGGCCCGCTACCTGTGCTACGCCATGGTGGCCGTGGGCATCGGCCTGGCCTGGGGCCGCGGCGGCCTGCTCACCCTCGGGCAGGGCGTCTTCTTCGGCCTGGGCGGCTACGCGATGGCCATGCACCTCAAGCTCGCCGACGCCGGCCCCGGCAACCTGCCGGACTTCATGGTGCTGTACGGCCAGATGGACGAGCTGCCGCTGTGGTGGCGGCCCTTCGCCAACCCGGTCTTCGCGCTCGCCGCGACCGTACTGCTACCGATGGCCGTGGCCGCCGTGCTCGGCACCCTGGTGTTCCGCCGCCGGGTCCGCGGAGCCTACTTCGCCATCCTCTCCCAGGCGCTGGCCGCCGCCCTGGCCATCCTGTTGATCGGCCAGCAGGCCACCACCGGGGGCACCAACGGCCTCACCGACATCCAGGGCTTCTTCGGCTACGACCTGGACGACCCGATCAACCAGCGGATGGTGTACTTCATCATCGCCGGCTGCCTGCTGGCCCTGCTGGCGCTGGTCCGCCAGCTGATGTACAGCCGCTACGGCGAACTGCTGGTCGCCGTGCGCGACGCCGAGGAGCGGGTGCGCTTCCTCGGCTACGACCCGGCCAACGTCAAGCTGGTCGCCTACGTGGTCGCCGCCGGCATGGCCGGCCTGGCCGGCGCGCTGTTCGTCCCGGCCGTCGGCATCATCTCCCCGGCGCTGATCGGCATCGTCCCCTCGATCGGCTTCGTGATCGGCGTCGCCGTCGGCGGCCGGGCCACGCTGCTCGGCCCGGTGCTCGGCGCCATCGCCGTCTCCTGGGCGCAGACCTCGCTGTCCGAGGAGTTCCCCGCCGCCTGGACCTACTTCCAGGGCCTGCTGTTCGTCCTCGTGGTGGCCTTCCTGCCGGGCGGCCTGGCCTCGCTGGCCGGCGTCGTGCGCCGCCGCTCCACCCGCACCAGCTCCGGAGGGACCGGATGACCGACACCACCACCGACGGCCTGCGCGTCCGCGACCTGCGGGTGGTCTTCGACGGCTTCGCCGCCGTGGACGGCGTGGACCTCACCGTGCCCTCCGGCGACATCCGCTTCCTGATCGGGCCGAACGGCGCCGGCAAGACCACCCTGGTCGACGCGGTCACCGGCCTGGTCCGGGCGAGCGGATCGGCCAGCTTCGCCGGCCGGGAGCTGCTCGGCCGGCCGGTGCACCGGATCGCCCGGATGGGCATCGGCCGCACCTTCCAGACGGCCACCGTGTTCGAGGAGCTCAGCGTGCTGCAGAACCTCGACATCGCCGCCGGAGCCGGCCGCGGCCCGCTCACCATGCTGCGCCGCCGCTCCTCGGTGCCGGAGAACGTGGCCGAGGCGCTGGAGACCATCGGGCTGGCCGACCGCCGCGACCAGCCGGCGGGCACCCTCGCGCACGGCCAGAAGCAGTGGCTGGAGATCGGCATGCTGCTGGTGCAGGACGTGCGGCTGCTGCTGCTCGACGAGCCGGTCGCCGGGATGAGCCACGAGGAGCGCGACGCCACCGGCGAACTGCTCGGCGTGGTCGGCCGGGGCCGCACCATCGTGGTCATCGAGCACGACATGGACTTCATGCGCGCCTACGCCCGCTCCGTCACCGTGCTGCACGGCGGCAAGGTGCTCAGCGAGGGCACCGTGGCCCAGGTGCAGGCCGACCCGCGGGTGCAGGCCGTCTACCTCGGCGAGGCGACCACCGACGACCGGGCCGGCGACGGGGCGGCCGCGGGCGCCGCCGGCGCCGCCGCCAAGGAGGCGTGATGCTGCAGATCGACGGGATCCAGGTCGGCTACGGGCGCAGCGTGGTGCTGCACGGGGTGAGCCTCGACGTCCCCGCCGACGGGGTGGCCGCGGTGATGGGCCACAACGGCGCCGGCAAGTCCACCCTGCTGCGCGCGGTCATCGGCCTGCTGAGGCCCCGCCAGGGCAGCGTGCGGCTGGACGGGGAGGACGTCACCCGACTGGCGCCGCACGAGCGGGTGGCCCGCGGCATGGCCTACGTGCCGCAGGGCCAGCAGAGCTTCCCGCACCTGACCACGGCGGAGAACCTCCAGCTGGTGGCGGACGGCCGCCGGGGCGGCCGGGAGGCGATGGCCGAGGCCCTCGACCTCTTCCCCGCGCTGCGCGGCCTAATGGGGCGGCGGGCGGGCCTGCTCTCCGGCGGCCAGCGCCAGCAGCTGGCGATCGCCCGCGCGCTGATCACCCGGCCGCGGCTGCTGCTGCTGGACGAGCCCACCGAGGGCATCCAGCCGTCGGTCGTCGCCGAGATCCAGCAGACCGTCCTGGCGCTGACCGCCCGCGGCGGCCTGTCGGTGCTGCTGGTCGAGCAGCACGTGGGGTTCGCGCTGCGGGCCGCCGAGCGGTACTACGTGCTGGAGTCGGGCCGGGTGACCTCCACGGGCGCCGGCGGCGCCGGCGCGGAGCAGGCCGTCCGGGCCGCACTGGCGGTGTGACCTCCGGCCCTCCCCCGGGGGCGGCCCGGCCCGCCGCCCGGGTGGGCCGGGCCGGCCGTCCGGGTGTAGGCCGGGCCGCACGGGGCAGCAGCGTGCGTCGACGGTTGCCATGACGGCGCCCCCGAGGACGTTGGGATGAGGTCATGCACCACCACGGCGCCCCGCCGCTGGACCTGGTCCAGGCCGGACCCTACGAGTTCCGGCTGGAACGCCTGGGCGCGATGCGGGTCCCCGGTGTCGTCTTCGCCTCCCGCGAGCTGCTGCCCGAGGGGGGTGACGAGGCGCTGCGGCAGGTCGCCGACGTGGCGACGCTGCCCGGCATCGTCGTCGCCTCCTACGCCATGCCGGACGTGCACTGGGGCTACGGCTTCCCGATCGGCGGCGTGGCGGCCACCGACGTCGACGACGGCGGCGTGGTCTCCCCCGGCGGGGTCGGCTTCGACATCTCCTGCGGGGTGCGGCTGCTCGCCGCCGACCTCGACGCCGCCGCGCTGCGCCGGGTGATGCGCCCGCTGATGGACGGCCTGGGCCGGGTGATCCCGCGCGGCGCCGGGCGCGGCGCGGTCTGGCAGGTGTCCGGGCGGCGTCAGCTGGAGGCCGTGCTGGCCGGCGGCTCGCGGTACGCCGTCGAGCAGGGCCACGGCGGCGAGCGCGACCTGATGCGCTGCGAGGACGCCGGCGCGGTGGCCGACGCCGATCCCGAGCAGGTCAGCGCACGGGCCATGGAGCGCGGGCTGGGCCAGGTGGGCAGCCTGGGCGGCGGCAACCACTTCCTGGAGGTGCAGCGGGTAGACGAGGTGCCCGACGAGGCCGCCGCGGCGGCGTTCGGGCTGCGGCCCGGGCAGGTCTGCGTGATGATCCACTGCGGGTCCCGCGGCCTGGGCCACCAGATCTGCACCGACCACGTCCGGGCCATGGAGGCGGCCATGCCGAGGTACGGCATCGAGGTGCCCGACCGGCAGCTGGCCTGCGCCCCGGTCGCCTCCCCGGAGGGCCGCGCCTACCTCGGGGCGATGGCCGCGGCGGCCAACTACGGCCGCGCCAACCGGCAGCTGCTCGCCGAGGCGGCCCGCCGGATCTTCGCCGACGCCGCCGGAGCCACCCTCGACCTGGTCTACGACGTCTCGCACAACCTCGCCAAGCTGGAGACCCACCGGGTGGACGGGGCGGACCGCCGGCTGTGCGTGCACCGCAAGGGCGCCACCCTGGCGCTGCCGCCGGGCCACCCCGGGCTGCCGGAGGACCTGCGGGCGAGCGGCCAGCCGGTGCTGATCCCGGGCACGATGGGCACCTCCTCCTGGGTGCTCACCGGCGTCCCCGGCGGGCGCGCCTTCCACTCCACCTGCCACGGCGCCGGCCGCCGGCTGAGCCGCCACCAGGCGATCAGGACGGTGGGCGGGAAGGAGCTGCGCGCGCGGCTGGAGTCGCGCGGGATCGCGGTGCGCGGCGCCTCCTGGCGGGGGCTGGCGGAGGAGACGCCGGACGCCTACAAGGACGTCTCCGCCGTGGTGGAGGCCGCCGAGGGCGCCGGCCTGTGCCGGCGGGTGGCCCGGCTGACCCCGCTGGGCGTGGTCAAGGGGTGAGCCGGCGCCGGTCAAGGGGTGAGCCGGCGGCCCGGGGGTGCGGCCGCGGTCAGGGGGTGCGTCGGTCGGCCCGGCGCGGTGGCCGCTCAGACGTCCACGGTGACCGCGCAGGACCAGCGCGGGCCCTCGGCGCCGATCCGCAGACCGTGCAGCGCGACGCCCTTCGGGGCGGCGCCGACGATCTCCACGGCGTCCGTCCCGGTCACCGCCAGCCGCAGTTCCAGGCCGCCGTCCACGGCCTCCACCTCGGCGTCCACCGGCACCTCGTCGAAGGCGTCGAGCCGGTAGACCACCTCGTCCAGCACGGCCAGCAGCACGTCCTGGGCGGTGCCCTCCTCCACGGAGACGGTCACGCTCCGGGCCGGCTTCGCCGTCGCCAGGTCCGCGAACGACTCCACCAGGCCCAGCACGGCCTGGGCGACGCACTCCTCCCGGGTGGGCGCCCAGGCCTCGATCCGCACGTCGGCGGTGTGCGGCAGGCTGCGGTGCCCGCGCTCGCCGTCCGCCGACCCGCCCGCGTCCGCGCCGGGACCGTCCGGCCAGTCGTCGGTGCTCATGCCGCCCTCGCCCCCTCCTTGCGCAGGAAGCCGCGCAGCCGGCGCAGCGACCAGGTGTTGATCACGTCGTCCTTGGTGAGCCAGCCGCGCTGCGCCGTGCCCACCCCGTAGCGCAGGTACGGCAGGTGGAGGGCGGCGTGCGCGTCGCTGTCGACGGCGAACTTCACCCCGTGCCGCCTGGCCCGCATGATCTCCTCGTCGGGGAGGTCCAGCCGGTCCGGGTGGGCGTTGATCTCCAGGGCGGTGCCGGTGCGCGCGCAGGCCTCGAAGACGGCGTCCAGGTCCGCGTCGATGCCGGGGCGCCGGCCGATCCTGCGGCCGGTGGGGTGGCCGATGACGTGCACGTGCGGGTTCTCGCAGGCGCGCACCAGCCGGCGGGTCTGCGCCGCCCGGTCGAGGTCGAAGTAGGAGTGCACCGAGGCCACGCACAGGTCGAAGCCCTCCAGGAACTCCCCGGGCCAGTCCACCCCGCCCTCGGCGTCGATGTTGAGTTCGGTGCCGTGCAGCAGCCGCATGCCGCGGTGCCTGCGGTCGAGTTCCCGCACCCGCTCGCGCTGGGCGAGGATCTTCTCGTCGGTCATCCGCTGCATGTAGAGGTTGGGGGCGTGGTCGGTGACCGCGTAGTAGGCGTAGCCGCGTTCCGCCGCGGCGGCGACCATCTCCTCCAGCGGGGCGAGCCCGTCGCTGAGGTCGGTGTGGGTGTGCAGGTCCCCGCGGATGTCCGTGGTGCGGACGAGTTCCGGCAGTTCGCCGCGGAGCCCCGCGGCCACCTCGCCGCGGTCCTCGCGCAGCGTCGGCGGGATCCAGGGCAGGCCGAGCCGGGCGTAGACCTCCTCCTCGGTCTCGGAGACCACCACGTCGCCGCTCTCGGCGTCGAACAGGCCGTACTCGGAGAGCTTGAGCTGGTGGCGGACGGCCATCTCGCGCAGGCGGATGTTGTGCGCCTTGGAGCCGGTGAAGTACTGCAGGCCGGCGCCCCAGGAGTGCGGCGGCAGCACCCGCAGGTCCACCTGCACGCCCCTGGTGGTGCGCACGGAGGTCTTCTTCTCCCCGCCGGCGATGACCTCGGCGACGCCGGGCATCCGGGTGAACGCCTCCATGAAGGGCGCCGAGCGCTCGGCGGCGACGAGGACGTCGAGGTCGCCGACGGTCTCCCGCATCCGGCGCAGCGAGCCGGCGTAGCCGCAGCGGACGCAGCCGCGCACGCCGGAGAGCTCGCCCACGATCTCCTCGGCGAGGTCCGTGGCGGTGCTGAGCAGGATCCGGTCGCCGGCCTGGCGCAGCAGCTCGACGCCGTGCAGCAGCCGTTCCTCGGTCTTCTCGCCGAAGCCGCGCAGGTCGCGCAGCCGCCCCTGCTTGATGGCGTCGACGAGCTGGTCGACGGAGGAGATGTGCAGGTCCCGGTAGAGGGTCATGGCCTTCTTCGGGCCGAGGGTGGGGATGGCGGTGAGTTCCCGCACTCCCGCGGGGACGCGCGCCCGGGCCTCCTCCACCATGAAGATCGTGCCGGTGCGCAGGTACTCGGCGACCTTCTCGGCGATCGACCTGCCGACGTTGGGGATCTGCCGGAGGCCGTCGACGTCGAGCTCGGCGACGTCGGCGTGGTAGCCGCCGATGGCGCGCGCGGCCTTCTCGTAGGCGCGCGCCTTGAAGGCGTCACCGCCGGTGATCTGCACCAGGTCGGCGTACTCCGCGAGGAGCGCTTCCACCTCGTCGTTGCGGCGAGCCATAGGGCCAGTCTAGGCAGCGGTACGCGAGGAATGTCCATATTTGTCGGGCGATGGTGCCGGGGAATCGCCGGTCGGGGAATGCCACGGCCCCGGCGCCCGTTCCACCCGGGGAACGGCACCCACGCCGCCCCGCAGAGAGGGAGCCCCGCATGAGTACGGTCGAGCTCACCACGGACAACTTCGAAGAGGTCGTCGCCGGCAACGACTTCGTCCTGATCGACTTCTGGGCGAGCTGGTGCGGACCGTGCCGGATGTTCGCCCCGATCTACGACCGGGCCGCCGAGCGCCACCCCGACCTGGTGTTCGGCAAGGTGGACACCGAGGCGCAGCGCGAACTCGCCGCCACCTTCGAGATCACCTCCATCCCCACCCTGATGATCGTGCGCGACCGCGTGGTGGTCTTCGCCCAGCCCGGCGCCCTGCCCGAACGCGCCCTGGAGGACGTCATCGCGAAGGCCCGCGCCCTGGACATGGACGAGGTGCGCAGGTCCATCGAGTCGCCGCAGGCGGCGCCGGAGCAGTCCCCGGAGCCGCTGGCCTGAACCGGCCGGGCGCGGGACGACGCCCGAGGTCAACCGCGGTCCGGAGGCTTGGCAAGATGGCCGCCATGACCTACGTGGCCGCGGAAAACCGCTACGACTCGATGAGCTACCGCCGCACCGGCGACAGCGGCGTGCTGCTGCCCGCCGTCTCCCTCGGCCTGTGGCACAACTTCGGCGACACGCAACCGTTCGAGACCCAGCGGGCGGTGCTGCGCCGCGCCTTCGACCTCGGCGTGACCCACTTCGACCTCGCCAACAACTACGGACCGCCCTACGGCTCCGCCGAGACCAACTTCGGAAGCGCCTTCCGCGCCGACTTCCGGCCCTACCGCGACGAGATGTTCATCGCCAGCAAGGCCGGCTACGACATGTGGCCGGGCCCCTACGGCAACGGCGGCTCGCGCAAGTACCTGCTGTCCAGCCTGGACCAGTCGCTGAAGCGGATGGGCCTGGAGTACGTGGACGTCTTCTACTCGCACCGCTACGACCCGGACACCCCCCTGGAGGAGACCATGGGTGCCCTGGCCAGCGCCGTCCAGCAGGGCAAGGCGCTGTACGCGGGCATCTCCAACTACGCCCCGGAGCAGCACCGCCAGGCCGTGGAGATCCTGCGCGGTCTGGGCACGCCGGTGCTGATGAACCAGTCCGTCTACTCGATCATGAACCGGGGCGTCGAGGGCGGCGTGCTGGACGCGGTCGGCGAGACCGGGACCGCGCTGATCGCCTTCTCCCCGCTGGCCCAGGGCCTGCTCACCGACCGCTACCTGCACGGCGAGGTGCCGGCCGGCTCCCGGATGGCCGTCGGGCACTTCCTCAAGCGCGACGCGCTCAGCGAGGAGCGGCTGACCCTGATCCGCTCGCTCAACGCGCTGGCCGCCAAGCGCGGGCAGACCCTCGCGCAGATGGCGCTGGCCTGGGTGCTGCGCGACCCGCGGGTGGTCTCCGTGATCATCGGCGCGAGCAGCGTCGCCCAGCTGGAGCAGAACCTCGCGGCGCTGGACAACACCTCCTTCACCGCCGAGGAGCTGGCCGAGATCGACCGGCTGTGCGTCGAGGGCGGCGTGCAGCTCGCCGGCTGACCCGCGGCGCCACGGCGCGTGCGCGCGGGGACGCTCCCGGCTCCCCGGGGGAGTCCCGCCGCCGCGCCGGGCACGCGGAACGCCAGGGCCGCCGCCGTTGTCGGCGGCGGCCCCTAGCGTTCCGCCATGACCTCAGCCGAACAGTTGACGGACCAGCGGCCCGCCCTGGGGGTCCGGTGATGAACGCCTTCCCCATCCTGGACCGCCTCCGCCGCCGTGACCCGGCCGACCGCGAGCTGGACGCCGCCTTCGACGCCGTGGAGGCCGAACTCGCGCGCACCGTCGGGGACCCCGGCCGGGACCTGCTGCGCGCCGTCCGCCGCGGGCGCTGCGACCGCACCCTCGACTGCCTGGAGCGGCTGCCGGCGCAGGGCCGCCGCGCCTTCGCCGAGCAGCTCAAACCGCTCGCGCGGGCCCTGCGCGCCCGCTGGTGGGACAACCGGCCGCAGGCCGACGCCCTGCTGCTGGCCGGGCTGGGCTGCCACGGCGGTGCCGCGGCCGCCGCCCGCTGGATCGGCCGCCGGGACGCCCTGGCGTGGCGCGTCGACCCGGAGGTGCTGCTGTGCGCCATCGGCGAGCGCGACGCCGCCTGGTACGCCGACCTGGCCACCCGCGTCGCGGCCCTGCCGACCCGGCCGGGCGAGTCCGACTACCGGCTGGTCCGCGCCCTGGCCCGGGCCGCCGGGCGGGACAGCGTGCCGGTCGGCGACGCGTTCGTCACCCGCTGGGTCACCACCCGGCTCGGGCGCGGCCGTCCGCTCCACGTCCTGCACCCGGACGGCACCCTCGGGCACCCCTACGGCGGGCCGGACGCCCTGCTCCGCCAGGCCCAGCGGCGGCGAGCGGCCGGCCGGCCGCCCACCACCCCGCCACCGCCGCCCACCCTCCTCGACGACCTGCGCGCCGACCCCTTCCTCGACGCCTGCGTCGACCGGTTCTTCGACGCCCCGGACGTCGGCGCGGTACTCGCCGCCGACGCGCGGCAGGTGGCCCACGAGCCCGAACGCACCTGGCCGGGCGCCCTGCGGCTGCTCGCCGAGGAGGGCCGCCTGGACCGGGCCGCGCTGCTCGACGGCTGCCTGGCCCGGCTGCTGCGCGGCGACACCACGGCGGGCCTGCGGGGCTGGCTGCTGCTGCTCACCACCCTCGCCCCCACGGCCGAGGAGCAGGCCGAGCGCGCCGCCGACTACCTGCGGCTGCTGGCCGACGCGCCCACCCCCGTCGCCACCCACGCACAGCAGGTGCTGCTGGCCCTGGACGCGGACGGCCGGCTCGGCTCCGAACGGCTCGCCGAGGCCGCCGAGCTGATGCTGTTCCGGCCGGAGAAGAAGCTGGTGCGGGCCGGCCTGACCGCCCTGGACCGGGCCGCCCGCAGGGAACGCCCGCACGGCCGCACCGCGCCGCTGCTGCTCGCCGCCGCGACGGCCTTCTCCCACCCGGACACCGACCTCCAGGAGCGCGCGGTCAACCTGATCGGCCGCCACCTGCGGCACGTCGACCCCGCCGCGCTGCCCGAGCTGACCGAACGGCTCGCGCTCGCCGCCGACGCGGTCTCCCCCGCCGTGCGCGCCCGCGCCGCCGAGGTGCTGGGCGACGCCCTGCCCGCGGACCCGGCCGCGGCGGACCACGGCGCGGCGGCCCTCCCGCCGGAACCGCCGGCCGCCGCCCCCGTCCCGCCGGCCCCGGCACCCCACGGCGACCTGGTGGAACTGGTCCAGGACATCGCCGTGATCCTCGCCCACATGCCCGCGGAGCACGACTACCCGCTCGTCGAACGGGTCTACGACGGCCTGGTCCGCCACGCCCACCGCGACGCCGACGCGCTCGCCGAGGCCCTGGCCGAGACGGCCCGCCCCTTCGCCGCGCTCGCCGAGCAGTTGGAGGCGCGGGTGCCCGCCGCCGCCGTCCACCTGGCGCCCTACTACCTGAGCGACCCCACCAGCGCCACGCGGATGCTGGTGATGGCGCTGTCCGGCGCCGTGCGGGATGCCACCGTGCTCGACCACACCGGCCGCCACGAGGAGGTCCCCGGCGGTACCGACGCCCTGCACCGGGCCGTCGTCGACCGCGTGGTGGAGATCGCGGTGCACGCCCGGCAGCGGCCCGTCCCGCAGTTGCTGTCCGCCCCCACCTGGAGCGACGGGCGGATCTCGCCGACCGACCTGGCGGACCGGCTGGAGGCCTTCCACCGGGCGGGCGCCACGCCCTGGCCGCACGACCTCGACGTGGCCCTGCTCCGCCTCGACCTGGCCGACGACGGCGCGGCGCCGGCCGCCCGGCGCGCCCGCCGCCTCCCGGGCGAGGCCGCCCGCCGGGTCGCCGACTGGATCGAGCACGGCGGCCTGGGCCCGCTGGTCGCCGTCCGCTCGGTGCAGCCCCCGCCGACGCCGGCCGGGCCGTACCACCGGCCCAGGCGCTCCACGCCCCGGGCGACGGTCGCCGTGCGCGCCACCGGGATGCCGCCGGAACTCGGCGCCCGCTACCGCGCGGCCCTGGCCGACACCTCCGTCCGCACCCGCCGCTACTCCTCGTGGACCTGGGCCCTGCCGCAGGTGATGTCGCTGCTGCCGAACCACCGCGAGGCGCTGGCCGGCCTGCTGCTGGAGTCGGTGGCGGCCCAGGCCGACGAGGACTGGCACGGCATGAGCCGCGGCCTGGCCACGCTCGCCGAGGCCTCCGGCCCGGCCGGGGAGGCCACCCACCTCGCCGTCGCCTACGGCCTGGGCGCCCGCTGGCCGGACGACCGCACCGTCGCCGTGGACGCCCTGCTGACCCTGACCGCCCGTGGCGCGCTGGACCCCGGCCGGCTCGCCGCCGACCTCGCGGAACTGGTCGCGCTCGGCGCCGTCAAACCGAACCGCCTGGAGGAGGCGCTGGCCGAGGCCGCGACCGCGGGCGCCACCGCGGCCGTGTGGGAGGTGCTGCGCGGGCTGCTGCCGGCGCTGCTGCGGCTGCCCGAGCCGCCGGCCCGCGGCCTGCCGGGAATGCTGGCGACCGCCGTCGACTGCGCCACCCGCTGCGCCGCGTCCGGGGCGATCCCGGAGATCGACGCCCTGGCGGCACGGCCCGGCGGCAGCCGAGCCGTCCGGGAGGCCCGCCGGCTGCGCGACGCCCTGGCCCGCCGCCCCGAGGCGCCGTAGTCTGGCGGCGGTCCGGGGAGGGGGAGCGGATGCCGGAGCGGGACTTCCCGCCCACGCGGGTGGCCGGCCGGGGACGGGCCTGGTACCGGGGTGACTGCCACGTGCACTCGGCGGCCTCGCACGGCGGCGAGCTGACGCCGCGGCGGCTGGCCGCCGCCGCCCGCGCGGCGGGGCTGGACTTCCTCGCGGCCACCGAGCACAACACCGCCGAGACGCACGGCGCCTGGGGCCGGCTCGCCGGCGACGACCTGCTGGTGGTCCTGGGCCAGGAGGTCACCAGCCGGACGGGGCACTGGCTGGCGCTCGGGCTCCCGCCCGGCCAGGTGGTCGACTGGCGGTACGGCGTGCGCGACGGCGTGGTGGAGCGCCAGCTGGAGCGGGTCCACCGCGCCGGCGGGCTGTGTGTGGCGGCCCATCCGCACGCGCCGTACCCCTCGGGCACCTTCATGTACCCGTACCGGGGGTTCGACGTGGTCGAGGTGTGGAACGGGCGGTGGACCTCGGACCTGCCGTGGAACGCCGACAACGAGGCGGCCCTGGCCGAGTGGGGGCGTGCCCTGGCCGCGGACGTCCACCGGGGGCGGTGGCGGCCGGCCATGGGGAACAGCGACACCCATCTGGAGGGCCAGATCGCCGTCCCGCACACGGTGGTGCTGGCCGAGGAGCTGAGCACCGCCGCGGTCCTCGCCGGCCTCCGGGCCGGCCGGAGCTGGATCGCCGGATCGGCCGCCGTGGAGCTGTCCTTCACCGTCGCCGCGGGGGGTCGTTCCGCCGGGATCGGCGAGCGGCTGGTGACCGGCGACGATCCGGCCGTGGTCCGGGTGGAGGTGTCCGGCGTGCCTTCCGGCACCGTCAGCCTGCACACCGAGCGGGGCAGGGCGCACCAGGCGTCCCTGCCCGGGACGGGATCGGGCACCGTGGAGTGGCACACCAGCGCGGAGGAGTCGGGGTTCGTCCGGGTCGAGGTGCGCCATCCGGACGGTCACATGGCGGCGCTCGGCAACCCGGTCGTGCTGAGCCGGACACCGCTCCACCTGCCGACGACCCGGTAATCCCCTTGCCGTGCACACGTCCGCGGTGATCGGATGATCCGGTGGACAGCGCGGATCCGGCGCGTGCCGGCACACCTGACGGCGCATCGGGCGGATCGGCCGGCCTGGCGCCGGGGGGCGTCGCGCTGCGGCGACGACGGGTGGCGGTGTCGCTGCTGTTCCTGCTCGCGGGCACCGTCATCGGCACCTGGACCGCCCGCATCCCCGCCGTCAAGGAAGGGCTCGGGCTCGGCGACGGCGGCCTGAGCATCGGTCTGCTCGCCCTGGCCGCCGGCTCCATCACCGGCATGCAGGCGGTCGGGCGACTGGTCGACCGGTGGGGCGGTCCCCGGATCGCCGTGCCGGCGGTGTTCGCCGACGGCGCGATGCTGGTCCTCCCCGCCCACGCGACCGGGCTCCCGACGCTCGCGGTGGCCCTGTTCGTCTTCGGCGCCGCCCACGGGGCGCTGAACGTGGCGATGAACGCAGCCGCCGTCGAGGTGGAGCAGGCCGCGCGCAGGCCGATCATGTCCTCCTTCCACGCCTTCTACAGCATCGGCGGCTTCCTCGGGGCGGCCGTCGGCGGAGTGTTCGCCGGCGCCGGCCTCGGAACGGCGGCCACGTTCACCACCGTGGCCGTTGGCGTCTTCCTGCTCGCCCCGTGGGCCGCCCGCTGGGTGCTGCCCTCCCGCCCGGCGCGGGCCCCGGCCGACGCCGCCCCGGCCGACCGGCCGGGGGACGGCCGCCGGGCGGGCCGGTCCGGCGGGGTGTTCTTCCTCGGCGTGCTCGGCTTCAGCTGCCTGGTCGGCGAGGGCGCCGCGGCCGACTGGAGCACGGTGTACCTGCGGGACAGCCTGGGCAGCGGCGCCGGCTTCGCCGCCGCTGCCTACGCCGCCTTCTCGGTCGCCATGACGGCCGGTCGGCTGGCCGGCGACCGGCTCGCCGCCGCGCTCGGCCGGGTGACCCTGGTGCGGTGCTGCGGTCTGGTGGCCGCCGTGGGCCTGGGCGCGGCCCTGCTCGTCCACCACCCGGTCGCCGGGGTGGTCGGCTTCGGCTGCCTCGGCGCGGGCCTGTCCTGCATCGCGCCGCAGGTGTTCTCCGCCGCCGGCAACCGCGACCCGGCCCGCGCCGGCCAGGCCATCGCCCGGGTGGCCAGCCTGAGCTACCTGGGCTTCTTCGTCGGCCCCGTCGTCATCGGGGCGGTCGCCGAGCTGTCCGGCCTGCCCCTGGCCCTCGGCATCCCGGCCGTGCTGGCGCTGTTCGTGGCCGCCGCCGCCCCGGCGCTGCGCGCCCCCACCACGGCCGAACCACCCCGGGCCGCGTCCGGGGCGAGCGGATGACGCCCGTCACCGGGTGCTGATTCCGCCCCGGGCGGTCCGCGCGCCGGTTCGGCGTGCGATGATCCACCGCACCACCACGGGCCGACACCAGGGGGATCCGACCACATGGCCTTCCGCAAGTTCCTGTCCGCGCTCGGCGTCAACGCCCCGTCCGTGGAGACCGTCCTGACGACGGGCGACGTCCGCCCGGGTGACACCGTCACCGGGCACGTCACCGTCCAGGGCGGTGGCGCGGACGTCGACATCGAGCACCTCACGCTGGAGCTGGTCGTCCGCGCCGAGGAGCGCGAGAGCGACGAGCACGCCTGGCAGAACCCGTACCCGGTCACCTCGCAGCGCTGGGACGGTCCGCTCCGGCTGGAGGCCGGCGGCACCCGCACCCACGAGTTCGCCCTGGAACTGCCCTGGGAGACGCCGCTCACCCACTCCAACGGCCGGCGCGTGCCCGGCGCCCGCGCCGCCGTCCGCACCACCCTGGCCATCGACAACGCCGTCGACCGCGGCGACCTCGACGAGCTGGCCGTGCACCCGCTCCCGCTCCAGCAGCGGCTGCTGGACGCCTACGCCGAGCTGGGCTTCCGGCTCTCCGAGGCCGAGGTGAAGCTCGGGACCGTGAACGGCGGGCACAACCAGAAGTCCGGCCACTGGCAGGAGTTCGAGATCTACGCCCCTCCCGGGCGGTACAACCTCACCCGCCTGGAGACGGTCTTCATCGCGCGGGCGGACTCCCTGGACCTCATCACCGGCGCCCACGGCCCCTTCCCCGCCCCCTACGCGGAGCTCGCGGAGCGGGACTGGACCGGCTGGCTGGACGAGGTCCTGCGGAAGAACTTCGGCCGGTAGGCGACCGGGGCCCGACGGGCCCGGTCGCGGTGGGCCGGCCGGCGCGTTCGCCGGCCGGCCCACCGCGCCCCACCCCCAACCGCCCCCCAACCCCTCACAGCGCCCGGCGCAGCCAGTCCTCCAGGCCGGCGATGTGCACGGTCGCCCAGGCCCGGGCCACCTCCGGCCGGCGCCCGGCGATCGCCTCCTGGATCGCCCGGTGCTCGGCGAGGGTGCGGGCCGTCGCCTCCTGCTGGGTCAGCCCGCGCCAGATCCGGGCCCGCTGGAGCGGGCCGGACAGGCCGTCGATCAGCGAGCAGAGCACGGGGTTGCCCGAGCCCGCTGCGATCCGCCGGTGGAACTCCAGGTCGCACGCCACCAGCGCGTCCACCGTCGGCTCCGGGCCGAGGGTGTCCAGCAGTTCGCCGAGCCCCGCGGCGTCGGCGTCGGACATCGTGGTGGCGGCCATGGCGGTGGCGGCCGGCTCCAGGATCCGGCGCACCTCCAGGAAGTGCAGGACGGTGTCGTCCCGGTGCAGGTCGACGACGAAGCCCATGGCGTCGGCCAGCAGCCCCGGATCGAGGCTGCTGACGTAGGTGCCGTCGCCGTGCCGCACGTCCAGCACGTGCACCAGGGAGAGCGCGCGGACGGCCTCGCGCAGCGAGCTGCGGGACAGCCCGAGTCGTTCCGCGAGGTCGGACTCGCGCGGCAGCCGGTCGCCCGGGCGCAGTGTCCCGTCGATGATCATCTGGCGGATCCGGTCGATCGCCGCGTCCGTGACTGTCATGTTCTCGTCTCCCCGCGTCGGTGCTGCGCCCTCCGATTCTCCCCGGGAACCGGACGGCGGCGTTCACCCCCCGGCGCGCTGGCCGGGCCGGGCTCACAACCGCAGGTCGCGCAGCGTCACCCGGCGGGCCATCTGCTCCGCCGCGTCCGGGTGCACCGTGCCGAGACCGTGCCGGGTGACGTTGAGCGCGCCGGCCGCGGCACCGAGCCGGACGGCTCCCTCGATGTCCAGGCCGCGCGCCAGGCCGGCGGCCATCCCGGCGGTCATCGAGTCGCCCGCGCCCTTGGGCTCGGCCACCTCCATGTGCGGCAGCACCACCTCCCGCACCTCCTCCCCCACCAGCGCCAGGGTGGACCGGTCGGCGCGGGAGACCACGACGGTGTCCGCCCCCTGCTCGCGCAGCCGCCGCATGGCCGGCACCAGCTCCCGCGGCTCGTCACCCGCGGCGCGCCCGTCGTCGAGGACCTCCTCGTGGCTGATCTTCAGCAGGTCCACGCCGCCGGCGAGGCTCGCCTCCAGCAACGGCCCGGTCAGGTCCACGATCACCCGCTTGCCGTTGGACCGCAGGTCGTGGGCGAGCCGCCGGTAGGCGTCGGCGTGCACCAGCGCGGGGTCGGCCGGGCCGGAGAGCAGGCAGATGTCCGCCCGCAGCCCCTCGGCCAGCGCCGCGTTGTACAGGTCGTCCAGTTCGTGCCGGGTGAGCGGGTCACCGGGGGTCTCGGCGACGATGACCCGCTCGCCGCTGCGCCGGTCGTGCACGTATGCGCCGTTGGCGCCGGTGCGGGCCACCGGCCGGACCGCGATCCCCTCGTCGCGCACCAGCTGCTGCACGACGCCGCCGGACTCGCCGCCGAAGCAGCCGCAGAGCACCACCGGCACGTCCAGGCTGGCCAGCACCCGGGCCTGCCACAGCCCCTGGCCGCCGGCGTGGACGTGGATCTCCGCCCCTTCCCCGTCGTCGGCCTCGATGGTGACGGTGAGGATCGGCACGGGCGCCATCACCATGGTCTTCAGGGTCACCTGTGCCTCCTCCGGTCGCGGGGTCCGCCGTGGCTTCCACCCTGCCCCTACCCGCCGCGAGGCGGCGGACGCCCCTCCGGCGGGTGGGCCGGGGCCGGCTCACCCGGCCGGGGGGCCGGCTCAGTCGGCCGGGGCGAGGGTGACCGCCACGCGGGTCGTCCCGGCGGGGACGGCGACCACGGCGCCCTGCGGGGTGCCGTCGACGGTCGCCCCCGCGCCGCGCGCCGGACCGGCCGGGCGCTCCCCCACCAGCAGCACCCGCCACGGCCCGTCCGCGGCGCGCTCCCCGGTGGCCTCGACGGTGAGCTCGTCGCCGCGCCTGCGGGTGGTGAAGACGGTGCCCGTGGTGCCGTCGGGGTCCGGCAGCGGGGTGACCACCTCGGCCCCGTCCGCGAGCGCGTACACCCGCAGCTCCACGCCGTGCCGCCAGTCGTGGTCCGGCCGGTCCGAGCGGGCCCCGACCGGCAGCACGGTGCCGGGGCGGACGAGCAGCGGCAGGGTGTCGAAGCCGTGGGTCTCCCGGCGCCAGCCGGGCCCGGACACGGTGCGGCCGGTGAGCAGGTCGGTCCAGGTGCCCTCCGGCACGTAGTACTCCACCTCGCCGTCCTCGCTCAGCACCGGGGCGACCAGCAGGGCGTCACCGAGCATGTACTGCCGGTCCAGGTGGTGGGTGGCCGGGTCGTCCGGGAACTCCAGCAGCATCGGGCGCATCACCGGGGTGCCGTGCCGGTGGGCCTGCACGGCCGCGCCGTAGAGGTAGGGCATGAGCCGGCACTTGAGCCGGGTGAACTCCCGGGCGACCGTCACCGACTCCTCGTCGAACGCCCACGGCACCCGGTAGGAGCGGCTGCCGTGCAGCCGGCTGTGCGAGGAGAGCAGGCCGAAGGCGAGCCAGCGCTTGAAGACGGCCGGGTCCGGGGTGCCCTCGAAGCCGCCGATGTCGTGGCTCCAGTAGCCGAAACCGCTGGCCCCGAGGGAGAGCCCGCCGCGCAGGCTCTCCGCCATGGCGCCGAAGGTGGAGGCGCAGTCGCCGCCCCAGTGCACCGGGTAGCGCTGTCCGCCGGCGGTGGCGGAGCGGGCGAAGAGCACCGCCTCGCCCTCGCCGCGGGCCTCGCGCAGCACCTCGAAGACGGTGGCGTTGTACAGCTGGGTGTAGTAGTTGTGCATCCGCTCCGGGTCGGAGCCGTCGAACCAGGCGACGTCCTCGGTGGGGACGCGCTCGCCGAAGTCCGTCTTGAAGCAGTCCACGCCCTGGTCGAGCAGCCGGCGCAGCTTGCCCGCGTACCACTGCCGGGCGGCCGGGTTGGTGAAGTCGACCAGCGCCATGCCGGCCTGCCACATGTCCCACTGCCACACGCCGCCGTCCGGCCGGCGCAGCAGGTAGCCCTCGCGGGCGCCCTCGGCGAACAGCGGGGAGGCCTGGGCGATGTAGGGGTTGATCCACACGCTGATCCGCAGTCCGCGCTCCCGCAGGCGGCGCAGCATGCCCTCGGGGTCGGGGAAGACGCGCGGGTCCCACTCGAAGTCGCACCAGCGGTACTCGCGCATCCAGAAGCAGTCGAAGTGGAAGACGCTGAGCGGGATGCCGCGGTCGGCCATGCCCTGGACGAACTCGGTGACGGTCCGCTCGTCGTAGTCGGTGGTGAAGGAGGTGGACAGCCACAGGCCGAAGGACCACGCCGGCGGGAGGGCGGGGCGTCCGGTGAGCGCGGTGTAGCGGTCCAGCACCTCCTTGGGGGTGGGGCCGTCGATGACGTAGTACTCCAGGGTCTGCGACTCGGTGCTGAACTGCACCTGTCCGACCGATTCGGAGCCGACCTCGAAGGAGACGCGGCCGGGCGAGTTGACGAACACCCCGTAGCCGCGGTTGGTGAGGTAGAAGGGGACGTTCTTGTAGGCCTGCTCGCTGCTGGTGCCGCCGTCGGCCTGCCAGATGTCCACGGACTGCCCGTTCCGCACGAACGGGGTGAAGCGTTCGCCGAGGCCGTAGACGAGTTCCCCGACGCCGAGGGAGAGCTGGGCGACGCTGTGGTGGGCGCCGTCGGCGGTGGTGACGAAGCCGGTGCCCTTGGCGCCGTTGCTGGTCAGGGTGCGTCCGCCGGAGCGGAAGTCGAGCCGCCAGGGTGCGGCGGTGTCGACGCGCGCGGTCAGGGTGCCGGAGGCCAGTTCGGCGACGGTGCCGTGGAGGCCGGCGGTCGGGCGGTGCTCGTCGGCGGTGGGCGCCGGCCCGCCCGGGGCCCCGGCCAGCGGGAAGTCGGGGGTGCGCGGGGCGGCGCCGGCCAGGTGGGTGGCGCGCACGCCGATCACGCCGGGCGCCGGGGCGAACAGTTCGACGGTGAGCAGCGGGGTGTTGAGGGTGTCGCCGCGCCGCTGGACGCGCTTGACCGCGGCGTACAGGGTGAGCCTGCCGTCGGAGGCGTCGACGTCGCGGATCTCGGTGGCGTGCGCGGCGGTGTGGCCCGGGCGCATCTGCCAGAAGCCGTCGGTGAACTTCACTGCTCGGCCGCCGTCCGCTCGCGGTGGGCGGCGATGAGGTCGGCGTACCAGGCGTAGCTGTCCTTGGGGGTGCGCTCCAGGGTGTCGTAGTCGACGCGGACGATGCCGAAGCGGCGGTCGTAGCCGAAGGCCCACTCGAAGTTGTCCAGCAGCGACCAGACGTAGTAGCCGCGCACGTCGACGCCGGCGTCGACGGCGGCGGCGAGGGCGTGCAGGTGGTCCCGCAGGTAGCCGACGCGGTCGGTGTCGTGCACCTGCCCGTCGGCGCCGACCCGGTCGTCCTCGGCGGAGCCGTTCTCGGTGATGTGGATGGGCGGCAGGTCGGGGTAGCGCGCGGTGAGGTCCAGGAGGAGTTCGGTGAAGGTGTCGGGGACGACCGGCCAGCCCATGGTGGTGTGCCGCACGCCCTCCCAGGGGACCTCGCGGACCCGGATGTCCACGGCGGTGCGGGCGGCCGGGTCCTGGCGCTGGTGGGGGGCGTCGGCGACGAGGAGGGGTCGGTAGTAGTTGATGCCGAGGAAGTCGAGCGGGGCGGAGATGGTCTCCAGGTCGCCGTCGCGCCGGAAGGAGCCGTCGAGCATGGCGCCCCAGGTCTCCCGCTCGTGTTCGGGGTAGCGGCCGGCGAGGATGGGTTCGGTCCACACCAGGTTGTGCAGCACCTCGGCGCGGCGCAGCGCGCCGAGGTCGGCCTCGCTGTCGGAGGCGGGCCGGATGTGGTCGAGGTTGAGGGTGATGCCGACCTCGCGGGCGCCGGCGGCGCGCAGTTCGCCGACCGCGAGGCCGTGGGCGAGCAGCAGGTGGTGGGCGGCGGCGAGGGCGCCGGTGCCCTCCTGGGCGCCGGGGGCGTGCCGGCCGACGGCGTAGCCGTTGAAGGCGGAGCAGAAGGGCTCGTTGAGGGTGATCCAGCGGCCGACCCGGTCGCCGAGGTGGTCGACGACGATCCGGGTGTAGTCGGCGAAGCGTTCGGCGGTGTCGCGGACACGCCAGCCGCCGTGGTCCTCCAGGGCCTGCGGCAGGTCCCAGTGGTAGAGCGTGACGGCGGGGGCGATCCCGGCCTCCAGCAGGGCGTCGACCAGCCGGTCGTAGAAGTCCAGGCCCTTGGGGTTGACCGGTCCGCGGCCGTCGGGCTGGACGCGGGGCCAGGCGACGGAGAAGCGGTAGCTGTCCACGCCGAGGCGGCGCAGCAGTTCGACGTCCTCCGGGTAGCGGTGGTAGTGGTCGCAGGCGACGTCGCCGGTGGCGCCGTCGGCGGTGCGGCCGGGGGTGTGCGCGTAGGTGTCCCAGATGGAGGGTCCGCGGCCGTCCTCGGTGGCTGCGCCCTCGATCTGGTAGCTGGCGGTGGCGGCGCCGAAGGTGAATCCCGCGGGGAAGGTCGGGAAGTCGCTCACGGTGGGTCGTTCTCCTGGGGTGCGGTGGGCGATCGGGGCGGGGTGGGTGGCCTGGGCGGGCACGGGGGCCGGGCGGGTGGGGCGGGGGGCGGGCGCGCGGGTCACTTGACCGACCCGCCGGTGATGCCGGCGGCGACGTACCGCTGGGCGAGGACGAGCAGGGCGGCGGCCGGGATCGAGGAGAGCACGGCCGCGGCCATGACGGCGCCCCAGTCGCTGACGTGGGCGCCGATGTACTCGTAGATGCCGAGGGTGATCGGCTTGATGTCGTCGGTGGTGTTGAGCGTGAGGGCGAACATGAAGTCGCTCCACGCGTAGAGGAAGGCGAACAGGCCGGCGGTGATCAGCGCGTTGCGGCTCATCGGGAGCACGACGCTGACGAAGGCGCGCAGCCGTCCGGCGCCGTCGACCATGGCGGCCTCCACCACCTCGCGGGGGATGGAGACCATGAAGGCGCGCAGCAGCACGATGGCGAAGGGCAGGCCGAGGGAGGCGTCGGCGAGGACGAGGCCGAGGAAGGAGTTGACCAGCCGGAGGTCCACGTAGGCGCCGTAGAGGGCGTTGGCGATGACGATGCCGGGGACCATCTGGGTGATCAGCGTGCCGAAGACGATGCCGCGGCCGCCGCGCAGCCCGAACTGGGCCAGCGCGTAGGCGGCGGGGGCGGCGAGCAGCAGGCAGACCAGGGTGGCGCCGAGGGCGACGCCGAGGCTGGTCAGCAGGTTGCCGCCCTGGCTGCTCAGCGCCTCGCGGAAGTTCTCCAGGCTGGGCGAGGTGGGCAGGAAGGAGGTGCTGGCCAGGTCCACGCCGGGTTGCAGGGCGGTGTTGACCATCCAGTAGACGGGGAAGAGCAGCACGGCGAGGACGACCAGGGCGATGGCGGTGTCGCGGGCGCGGGTGGCCCGGCGGGTCGTGGTGGTCATCGTGGTCACTTCCCCTGTCCGGTGCCGAAGTCGGTGCGGTTGGCGCGCAGGTAGATCACCGCGAAGACCGCGCTGATCAGGATGAGGACGTTGCCGACGACGGCGCCCTGGCCGAAGTCCAGTTCCAGGAAGGAGAGCTGGTAGGTCTGGGTGCCGAGGGTCTGGGTGGCGTTCGCCGGCCCGCCGTCGGTGAGGGCGAGGATCAGGTCGAGCATCTTGACCGTGGACATGAAGCCCAGCACCAGCACGACGGTGGCGACCGGCCGGAGCAGCGGCAGGGTGACGCTGCGGAAGGTCCGCCAGGCGCCGGCGCCGTCCAGCGCGGCGGCCTCGTACAGCTCGCGCGGGATCTCCTGGAGGCCGCCGTAGAGGATGACCATGTTGAACGGGATGCCGATCCAGATGTTCACCAGGGTCACCGCGAGCAGGGCGACGCTGGGGCTGGACAGCCAGGGCACGCCGGAGGAGGTGAGGTTCAGCGCCTCCAGGATCTGGTTGACCACGCCGGTCTCCTGGTCGAGCAGGCGGCGCCAGACCACGGCGGAGACCACCATGGGGATCAGCCAGGGCAGCAGCAGGACGGCGCGGACCAGGCCGCCCAGCGGGAAGCGCCGGCTGAAGAAGGCGGCCAGGGCCAGGCCGATGGTGAACTGGCCGAGCAGCGAGCCGGCGGTGAACAGCAGCGTGTGCCACAGGGCCTCGGCGAACAGCGGGTCGCCGAGCACGGCGCGCCAGTTGTCCAGGCCGTTGAAGGGCGCCTCGCCGGTGAAGTAGGTGCGTGGGGTGTAGTGCTGGAAGCTCATCACGACGTTGCGGACGAGCGGGTAGCCGAAGAAGGCCAGCATGTACAGGACGGCGGGCGCCAGGAATCCCCACTGCAGGAGGGTGGCGCGGCGGTGGGCGCGGCGGCGGTCCGGGTCGGTGGCGGCTCCGGGGCGGGGTGTGACGGCCGGGCCGAGGGTCGTGGTGGTCATCCGGTGCTCCTTCACGACCCGGGGGTGGCCGCGGGGACCTGGGACTGGGCGTGTTCCAGGGCCTGTTCGGGGGTGGCGCCCCCGGTGAGGGCGGACTGCACGGCCCCGTGGATGGCGGTGGAGATCTGCGGCCATCCGGTGCCGGCGCGGGCGGTGCGCGAGCGGGCGGTCTCGACCTGGGCGGCGAACGCGGCCAGGTCGGGGTGTTCCCGCTGGTAGGCCTCGGAGGCCGAGCGGAGGGTGGGGACGTTGTTGACCCGCTCCGCCCAGGCCAGCTGGTTGTCCTCGGTGTTGAGGCAGCGGACCAGTTCGGCGGCGCGCCGCTGGCGCTCCGGGTCGCCGGTGCGGGGCACGGTCATCACCTCGCCGCCGAGCGGGACGACGGGCGCGTCGCCGGCCTCGGGCACCGGCATCGGCGCCACGCGCCAGTCCAGTTCGGGGTGTTCGGACAGCACCGGGACCTGCCAGGGGCCGTTGACCATCATGGCGGCGTTCCCGGCGACGAACTGGTCGTTGGCGTCCTGCTGGGTCCAGTTGACGACCGCGGAGGAGACCGAGCCGTCGTCGAGGAGGTCCTTCCAGAAGGTGAGGGCCTCGGCGGCCTCGGGGCTGTCCAGCCGGGTCTCGTCGGCGCCGTTGGACCACAGGAACGGCAGGAACTGGAAGGTGCCGTCGTCGCTGGCCGAGGCGCTGAACGACATGCCGTAGGTGCCGTCGCCGGTGAGTTCGGCGGCTGCGCTGCGCAGTTCGTCCCAGGTGGTGGGGGGTTCCAGGCCGTGCTGGGCGAGCAGGTCGGCGTTGTAGAACAGGGCGAGGGAGTTGACCGTGCGGGCGATCCCGTAGAACTCGCCCTGGTAGCTGCCCAGGGAGACGGCGCCGTCGCCGAGGCCGTCGGTGGTGATGCCGAGTTCGTCGAGCGGGACCAGGCCGCCGGTGTCGGCGAACTGCGGCAGCTTGGAACCGTCCAGCATCAGCACGTCGGGCAGGGAGCGGGAGGAGGCCATCCGCAGCGCCTTGGAGACGACCTGCGGTGCGGGGACGCTGACCTGCTCGACCCGCACGCCGAGCCGTCGGCCGCAGGCGTCCAGGAGTTCCTGGTTCCAGGTGTGCTGGGGCTCGTCGGTGGAGGAGTTCATCAGGACGAGGGTGTCCGGGTCGGGGGTGCGGGCACACCCGACGATCCCGGAGAGCACCGCGAGGCAGGCGGCCGTGGCGGCTGCCCGGGTGCGGCTGCGGGGGGTTCTCATGGGTGGGACGGGTCTTCCGTTCGGGCGCGTGCCGCCGGCGCGGGAGGCGGGGCCGGCGGTCAGCGCGTCGGGGCGGTGGGGGGCGCGGCCAGGGTTCGGCCGGGGGTGAGGACGGGGCGCAGCAGCGCGTGCGGGGAGGCGGCGTCGGAGTCGTCGTCGGAGTGGGCGGCGTCGTCCGTGGCGGGCGGTGTCCGCCGGTTGCCCTCGACGGCGCCGACGGCGAGCCGGGTGACCTCGGCGGCCATCTGGCGCACCGGCAGGTCGATCCGGGTGAGGTCCACGCCGCCGAGGTCGTCCGGCAGGGTGCCCACGGCGACCAGGGTGAGGTCGTCGGGGAGGCGCAGGCCCGCGGTGGCGACGGCCTGCAGGATCTGCGGCAGCACGGAGGCGTGCTGGACGACGAGCGCGGTGGGCCGGTCGGGGCCGGCCAGCAGGTGCAGCAGCCGGGCGCGCAGCCGGTCGGGGTCGCCGGTGGAGCGGTGCACGTCGAGTCGGAGGCCGGCCGCCCTGGCCTCGCGTGCCGCCCGGCGGGCGCCGGCGATGCCGCGGACCGCGTAGCTGCGGCGGGCGCGGATCTCGCGGTCGGTGGTGGCGAGGTAGCCGACGTGCCGGTGGCCGGCGGCGGCGCAGGCGGCCACGGCGGTGGCGGCGGCCTCCTCCCAGTCGAGGTCGGCCCAGGGGGTGTGCTGGTCGTCGGCCGGCCGGCCGAGCAGGGCGACCGGGAAGGACAGCTCCCGCATGGCCGCGATGCGCGGGTCGTCCATCTCGACGGTCATCAGCACGGCGCCGTCGGCGAGCCGGCTGCCGGCGATGCGGCGCAGGCCGGCCTCCCCGTCGGGGGCCGTGGTCAGCAGGATGTCGTAGCCGAGGAGGCGGGCGGCGTCGCTGATGTCGACGATGAACCGCCCGTCCACGGCGCGGTAGGAGCCGGAGCGCAGCGGCAGGGCGAGCGCCAGGACCCCGGTGCGGGTGGTGCGCAGGGTGCGGGCGCCGGCGTTGGGGTGGTAGCCGAGTTCCTCGACGGCCGCCCGGACGCTGCGCACGGTGGCGGGCGAGATCTTGCGGGAGCCGCTGAGCACGTAGGAGACGGTGCTGGGGGCCACTCCGGCCCGCTCGGCGACGTCCTTGATCGTGACCATTGCGCTCCCTCGCGGCGTTCTTCGTCGAATCGATTCACCAGTCGCGGCGGCCTGAGGCGTCGAATCGATTCACCTGCCGGGGAATCGTAGGAGCGCCGATCCCGGCCGGTCAACCCCCGCCGGGCGGCCGTTCCGGGCCGGCCGCCGGGGACCGGCGCGCGGCGGCAGGTTTACACCCGGCCCGCCCGGTTACCCGCGCGGGCGGACCAGACCAGCGACCGTCGCGCTCATCGGCGGCAGTGGCCCTCCCCCGCGCCGGGAGCGCGGGCGGGGCGAGGAGGAGGTGGAGAAGGATGGACGCCGGCGAGTTCGTGGCCCGGGTCCGCGAGCGCGGGGAGTACCCCGACCGGGAGGAGGCGGAGCGGGTCTGCGCGGCCGTGCTCTCCGTCCTCGGCCACCGGCTGGGCCTCGGCGAACCGGAGGACCTGGCGGCGCAGCTGCCCAGCCCGCTGGCCGAGGCCGTGCTCAGCGACGCCGGGACCAGCGGGCACACCTGGGGCGTGGAGGAGTTCCTGCGGCACGTCGCCGAGGCGACCGGCGGGACGGTCGACACCGCCCGCCTGGACGCCAGCGCCGTGCTCTCCACGCTGGCCGAGGCGGTGCACGGCGGCGAGCTGAACCAGCTGATCAGCCAGCTCCCCCCGGCCTACACCCGGCTGTTCGGCCTGCCCGGACTGGCCTAGCGGAGGGCGACGCCATGCCCACCTCGGACACCGAGAGCGTGCGGATCACCCTCCCCGACGCCACCGTCGTCGGAGACCTCGCCGTCCCGCCCGGGGCCCGTGGCATGGTGCTGTTCGCCCACGGCAGCGGCAGCTCCCGGCACAGCCCGCGCAACCGGGCCGTCGCCCAGACGCTCCGCGAGGCCGGGTTCGGCACCCTGCTGATGGACCTGCTGACGGCCGACGAGGAACGCCGCGACATGGTCACCGCCGAGTACCGCTTCGACATCCCGCTGCTGGCACGGCGGCTGTGCGGGGCGGTGGACCACCTGGCCGGCCCGCCGCCGGCCGAGCGCGGGGCACCGGCGCCGCCGCGGGTGGCGCGCGCCGCCGACCTGCCGATCGGCCTGTTCGGCGCCAGCACCGGCGCGGCGGCGGCGCTGGTCGCGGCGGCGATGCGCCCCGAACGGGTGCGCTCGGTGGTCTCCCGGGGCGGCCGGCCGGACCTGGCCGGCTCCGCCCTGGCCCAGGTGCGCGCGCCGGTGCTGATGATCGTCGGCGGCCACGACCAGGAGGTGCTGCGCCTCAACGAGCAGGCCGCCGACCAGCTCGGCGGGCCGTTCGCGATCCACGTCGTCCCCGGCGCCACCCACCTGTTCGAGGAGCCCGGGGCGCTCGACCAGGTCGCCGTGCTGGCCGCCGACTGGTTCACCCGGACCACCACCGACGAGCCACCGCCCACCGGCCCCGGGGCGGGCCGGTCGCCCGGCCCGGCCGGGCCCGGGGAGGCGACGTGACCACCATCGGCACCGGTCCCACCGGGCGGGTGCGCCCCGGCCGCCCCGGCCGTCCGCCCGGACGGCCGCTCGGCGAGACCATCGAGGAGGAGACCGCGGCGGCGACGGCGCTGGACGTCCGCCGGGACGTGGCCGGGCTCGCCCTGCCGCTCCAGGACGCCGACCGGGCCGCCGTGGACCGCTCCCTCGACCCGCTGCTGGAACGCGTCGGCGGGGCCCGCTTCGTGCTGCTCGGCGAGGCCTCGCACGGCACCACCGAGTACTACCGGTGGCGCGCGGCGCTGACCCGGCGGCTGATCGAGGAGAAGGGCTTCACCGTGGTCGCCGTGGAGGGCGACTGGCCGGACTGCCGGGACGTGCACCGCAGCGTCACCGCGCTGCCGGGCGCCCCCGAGGACCCCGGCGAGGTGCTGCGCGACTTCCGGCGCTGGCCCACCTGGATGTGGGCCAACACCGACGTCCTGGAGTTCGCCCGCTGGCTGCGCCGGCACAACACCGCGCTGCCGCCGGAGCGGCGCGTCGGCTTCCACGGCCTGGACGTGTACTCGCTGTGGGACTCCCTGCGGGCGGTCCTGGACCACCTGCGGGCCCACGACCCCGACCGGGTGGACACCGCGCTGGAGGCCATCCGCTGCTTCGAGCCCTACGCCGAGGACCCGCGCTCCTACGCGGAGGCCACCACCGGGCTGGTCCCGACCAGCTGCGAGGCCGAGGTGGTGGACCTGCTGGTGCAGCTGCGACGCGAGGTCGGCCGACCGGCCCCGCGGGCCGGCGGCGGCCCGGGCGCCGGCGGGACGGCGGCGGACGCGACGGCGGCGGACGGGACGGTGGCCGAGCGCGAGGAGCTGTTCGACGCCGAGCAGAACGCCGCCGTGCTGGTCGGCGCGGAGCGCTACTACCGGGCGATGATGCGGGCCGGCCCCGGCTCCTGGAACATCCGCGACCACCACATGGCCGACACCCTGGACCGCCTGGTGGAGCACTACGGGCCGCGCGCCAAGGCCGTGGTGTGGGAGCACAACACCCACGTGGGCGACGCGCGGGCCACCGACATGGCGGCCGGCGGGCTGGTGAACGTGGGCCAGCTGGTGCGGGAGCGGCACGGGAGGGAGCAGACCGTCATCGTCGGCTTCGGCAGCCACTCCGGGGAGGTGATCGCCGCCGAGCGCTGGGGCGGTCGCCCCCGGGTGATGACGGTGCCGCCCGCCCGCGAGGGCACCCTGGAGGACCTGCTGCACCGCACCGTCCCGGAGCCGGCGCCGGGCACGCCGCCCACGGCGCTGTTCGTGGTGCCGAGGCGCGAGGTCGACCGCCCGGACTGGATGCGGGAGGCGCTGGAGCACCGGGCGATCGGCGTCACCTACCGGCCCGACCGGGAGCGCTGGGGCAACTACGTGCCCACCGTGCTGGGCGACCGCTACGACGCCTTCTGCTACCTGGACCGCACCCACGCGCTGACGCCGCTGCACCCGTACGAACCGCTCCCCGGGGAGGCGGAGACCTACCCGTACGGCTGGTGAGCCGCGCGGCTCGCGAGCCGTACGGCCGTGCCCGGCCGCATCCGACGTGGGGCGCCACCCGGGCGTGGGCGCCCGGACCAGAGACGAGGGGGACCGGGGGGACCCAAGCACACCGGAGGTGCACGATGCGTTTCTCCGATCGCCGGGAGGCCGGCCGGGCCCTGGCGGCGCGGCTGCGCGAGACCACCCCGCCGCTGACCGACCCGCTGGTCCTGGCGCTGCCCCGGGGCGGGGTGCCGGTCGCCTACGACGTCGCCCGGGAGCTGAACGCCCCACTGGACGTCCTGGTGGTGCGGAAGCTGGGCGCGCCCTTCCAGCCCGAACTGGGCGTCGGCGCGGTGACCGGCGAGGACCCGCCGGTGTTCAACGACTACGTCCTGGAGCAGGTGGGGCTGACGGAGCAGGAGATGGCACCGGTGGTGGTGGCCGAGCGGGCGGAGGTGCGCCGGCGCGAGGAGCGCTACCGGGGCGGACGCCCGGCACCCGAGGTGGCGGGGCGGACCGTCGTGGTGGTCGACGACGGCCTGGCGACCGGCATCACCGCCCTGGTGGGCTGCCGCTCCGTGCGCTCGCGCGGGCCGGAGCGGCTGCTGCTGGCCGTTCCGGTGGGGGCGGCGGACGCGGTGGCGATGCTGTCCCGCGAGGTGGACGAGGTGGTCTGCCTGTCCACGCCGCTGGCCTTCCAGGCGGTGGGCGCCTGGTACGACGACTTCGCGCAGCTCACCGACGAGAACGTGCTGGACCTGCTGGCGGCACGGCGCCGCGAGCTGGCCCAGGGCCAGGAGGCCGCCAACCCGGGCGACGCCCCCTGACCAGACAGCGCCCCGACCCCATCGGCACCGGCGTACCCGGACGCCGACCGGCGAGACTCCGGGCACCCTCGGCAGAGACTCCGGGCACCCTCGGCAGAGACTCCGGGCACCCTCGGCAGAGACTCCGGGCACCCTCGGCAGAGTTGTCCACAGGCCGAAGAACCCCCTGCCGCCCACCCCCTGACCCATGAAATCCTGGAATCAGGGGGCCCACCACGGCTCCCCCGGAGGCACGTGAGCGGCGGACCGCCACACACCGACACCCCCAGCACTGGCACCAGAGCACCAGTCACCAGCACCCCCCAGCGACACACGGGCACCATCAGCACAGGCACAGCCACACACCCACCCAGCCCACACGCGGGCGTGCCGGTCCTCGCGCCACGCCGCACCCGGCGTGGCGCGAGGACCGGCACGCCGCGCGGCCGGCGCCGCGGGTCGGTCAGTCGGATCCGTGCTGCTGGTCCGGCCGCTCGCCGCGCTCGCCCTTGGGGCCGAGCCCGCGTTCGGTGCGCGGACCGGAGGTGCGCCACTCGGGGTCCTGCTGGAGCTCCCGGTTGGCCTCGGCGTCGGCGTGCTGGTCGGGAACGCCGCTGTCCTCGGCCTCCTTGCGCAGCCGGGCGCGGCGGACGTCGTACTTCTTGCTGCCGGGTTCCGGCATGGTGCTCGCCTCCGACGGTCGTTGTGGAGTCGTGCGTGCGTGGTGCGGCCCCGCCGCGGCACGGGCCGCCGCGTCGCGGGTGCCCGTGGTCGGGGCGGCCAAACCCGGGGTGGCTGCCCCGGGAGCCCGCCCGTCGCGGGCGCCGGGCGCGGCGGCCGGCGCGGGGCGCGCGCCTGGCCGCCGCGCCGCGAGTCGGCGGCCGGCGAGTCGGCGGCCACGGCGTCAGCGGCCGAACAGGCCCACGAGCGTGCCGCTGGCCAGTTCGTGGCCCCGGATCGCCTCGTGCACCTCCTCCGGGGAGGGCGCCCCGGGCAGATGCACCGGCTCGTCGAGCGCGTAGACCCGGAAGAAGTACCGGTGCGGCGGGTCGCCCACCGGGGGCTGTGGTCCGCCGTAGCCGTCCTCGCCGAAGCCGTTGCGCCACGCCGTGCCTCCCGGCGGGCGTTCGCCGGGGCCGATGTGCCGGGCGTGCGGGTCGATGCCGGTCTCCAGCCAGTGCAGGAACGTCCCGCTGGGCGCGTCCGGGTCCTCACAGATCAGCAGCAGTTCGGCGGCGCCGTCCGGGACACCGCTCCACTCCAGTTCCGGGCTGACGTTCTCGCCGGTCTTGCTGTACCTCTCGGGGATGATCGCGTGGTCGTTGAACGCCGTGCTGCGCAGCTCGATACCGCTCATGCGCTTGGTTCCTTCCCTCTCCCTTCCCCCGTCCGTGCCGCTTTCCCGTGCCGCTTTCCCGTGCCGCTTCCCCGTGCCCGTTCTCGTTCCGCCGCTCCCGTCCGGTCCGCCTCAGGCGGCCGCCCGCCGCACGTCCTCCACGACGTCCTTGGAGCGCGCGGCCCGCACCAGCCCGGCCACCAGCTCGACGAAGTGGTCCGGCGCCACCAGTTCGGCCAGTTCCTCGGCGTCCCGCGGCAGGTCCAGCCGTTTCGCGCCCTCCGCGGCCAGGTCGTCCACGTAGGGGCGCACGTCCTCCCAGACGGCCTGTGCCTCCCGCAGGAAGACGTCGGCGCCCACCGGGCCGATGCCGGGGAACTCCTGGAGCCGCTCGCGCAGCGCCTCCGGATCACCGTCGGCCTCCTGGTGCAGCCGCCGCAGGTCGCCGTGCCACCGGCGCAGCAGCAGTTCGGCGCCCTTGCCGAGCATGGTGGCGGTCCGCTCGTCGTAGCGGCGGTACCCGCCCCGGCCGAGGGCGTCCACGCGTTCCTGCCAGTCGGCGGCGGCCATCCGGCGCGCGTCGCGCATCCCGGCCTCGGAGAGGCAGCGGGCGGCCGCCACCGCGATGTCGGCGCGGATCCGCGCGCTGATCAGCATCGCCAGCACCAGCAACTGGTACAGCGAGGCGGGCGTGTCCCGCAGCCGGATGCCGGCCTGCTCCGCCCAGGTGGTCCCGTGGGTCTCCAGCAGCGCCTCGGCCACCCGGGCGCGCTCCTTGACCGCCCCGGTCTTCGCAGCCATGGTCTTCCGCCCCTCGTCGCTCGCGTCCCTCTGTCGCCGTCGCTCGCCCGCGCCCCTCTGTCGCCCCGTCTCGCCCCGTCCGGCGTCCCCCGCACCCGTGTCGGTCCCCCGGGCACGGCGACGCGTCCCCGGGAGGCGGTCAGACGGGCTTGAGCGGGTCGTGGCCGATGGACATCAGCCGGTGCCGCCAGGACGCCTGCCCCTGGGTCGGTTCCAGGTCGTCCCGCCGCTCGGCGTGCACCCGGTCCACGACCTTCTGCATCACCCGCAGGTCGTCGTCCTGCAGGTCGGTCTTGCGCTTGCCCAGCACGCTGAGCACCTGCCGCCCGGTGGGTGTGCCGGCCTCGTCGGGGAGGGTCTCGGTCTCCTCACCGGCCGAGCGGGTGTTCAGCCAGTCCCCCAGCTCCTTCGACGTCATGTTGACGACGCGGTGGAACTCGTCCCACAGGTCGTCGACCTCCGGTCCGCTCGCGCTGGTCGCCATGGCGGCGGCCTCCTTCCCGGTCCGTCGCTCGACGGATCTGTCGGTTGTGGGCCATCGCCACCGGCGGCTACCCGTGTGCGTAGGGGGGAAACAGCCGCCGCGCCGAGCAGCGGGCCGGGCACCGCTCGGGGAGCCGGACCGCGCGGCGGGGCCGGCCGCGCATGGCGCGCGCCGGTCGGGGTAGCCGGGGGTCGCACGAGACCGCGGCAGCAACCGGGAGGCAGCGATGGCGGGAACCCCAACGACTCCGTCCGGGAACGACGTCGAGCAGGAGCCGCCGAGCGTCGCCCAGGAGGCCGGCGACTACCCGGCCGAGGACGTCACCTCGAACCAGACCAGCGGCTCGTGGCGGACCAGCCAGGCCGAGGGGGAGAACGAGGAGGCCGCCGCCGCGGCACGGCGGCACGGCCACCGGTCCCAGTCCTCCTGAACCGCCGCCCCCGCGGGACGGGCCCGCCGTCCCGCGGGTTCGCCGTGCCGGGGGCCGGAGACCGCGGAGCGGGAGTGCCACCGCGGAGCGGGAGGTCAGAGGCGGTGAGCGGGGGGGTGTGAGGGGAGTCACACGGGTAGGTTCACCACCACCTACCGGCCCCTCCCGCACATTCGGGCGGCGGCTCGGGAGCACGCGGCGACCGTCACGCGTTGTATCGATCAGTGGGAGTCGACCGGCGACCCTCCAGCGAGCGACAGGGAGATGGACGATGGCTGGACTCTTCGACCGCGCCAGGGAGCAGGCCCAGCGGGGCCTGGAGATGGGCAGGCAGAAGGTGGAGGAGGTGCAGGTCAACCGCGCCGGCCACGACCTCGCGCGCAAGCTGGGCGCCGCGTACTACGCGCTGCGCCACAACACGGGCAGCCAGGCGCAGGTGGACGACGCGCTGCGCGCGCTGGAGCGGCACATCCAGGAACACGGCGACGGAGCGTTGCGAAGCTGATCGCGCCCGGCGGGCGGGCCGCGCCGACGGCGCCCGCCCGCCCGCCGAACGGCACGAGCCCCAGGAGCCCGCGTCCCCCCGGAAAACCGGGGGGACGCGGGCTCCTGGGCGTCCCGGGTCTCGGGCGTCGGTTATCTTCTTAAATACGAGACATCTTGTTCCGTATATGCGCACCACGAGGCACCGCCACGCCCCACGAGAACCACGGAGCCGAAGGATCACCCGCCCCATGAGCACGAACGAGACGGCCGGTCATCGAGATGGCGCGGCGATGCGACCGCCCACGCCGAGCAGTCCGGAACCGGACCCGCGGCGCTGGTGGTCGCTCGCGGTAATCGCGTTCGCCCAGCTCATCGTGGTGCTGGACGCCACCATCGTGAACGTCGCCCTGCCCTCGGCGCAGGCGGACCTCGGCATCTCCGACGCCGACCGCAGCTGGGTGATCACCGCCTACACCCTCGCGTTCGGCGGCCTGCTGCTGCTCGGCGGCCGGATCTCCGACATGATCGGCCGTCGGCGGTCCTTCCTCATCGGGCTGGTGGGCTTCGCCGTCGCCTCCGGGCTGGGCGGTGCGGCGGCCAGCATCGGCCCGTTCCTGGCCGCCCGGGCCGGCCAGGGCGTCTTCGCGGCCCTGCTGGCGCCGGCCGCGATGTCCCTGCTCAGCACGACCTTCACCAACCCGCGGGAGCGCGCTACCGCCTTCGGGGTCTACGGCGCGGTGGGCGCCGGCGGTTCGGCGATCGGCCTGATCGCCGGTGGCGCGCTCACCGAGTACCTCGACTGGCGCTGGTGCCTGTTCGTCAACATCCCGATCGCGGCGATCGCCATCGCCGGCACCGTCTTCGTCCTGCGTGACCACGGGCTCCCCTCCGAGGGCACCCGACGCCGCCTGGACCTGCTGGGGGTGGTGCTCGGCTGCGGCGGCGTGCTGGTCATGGTCTACGGCTTCAGCGAGGCCGAGTCGCGCTCCTGGGGCGACCGGCTGGTGCTGGCCCTGCTCGGCGGCAGCGTCGTGCTGCTGACCCTGTTCGCGCTGTGGCAGCGCCGGGCGAGCAGCCCGCTGCTGCCGCTGCGGATCATCACCGAGCGCAACCGGGCCGGGGCGTTCCTGACCGTGGGCCTGGCCAACGTGGGCTCCTGGGGCCTGTTCCTGTTCATGACGTACTACCTGCAGGAGGTGCTGGGCTACTCGGCCCTGCGGACCGGGCTGTCCTTCGTGCCGCTGACCATCGCCATCATCATCGGCGCCACCCAGATCGCCGCCCGGCTGTTCGGGCGGGTGCAGCCGCGCTGGGTGCTGGTGCCCGGCCTGCTGCTGCAGGCGGCCGGGCTGGGCATCCTGACCCAGCTCACCCCGGAGCCGGCCTACCTCACCCACGTGCTCCCCGCAGAGCTGGTGCTGGGCCTCGGCCTCGGGCTGGTGACCATGCCGGCGATGAACCTGGTCACCCAGGGCGTGGAGACCCGGGACTCCGGCGTGGCCTCGGCCACCGCCAACACCTCGCAGCAGCTCGGCGGTTCGATCGGCACGGCCTTGCTGAACACCATCGCCACCTCGGCCACCGCCGGATACGTGACCGCCCACGCGGCGGCCCCGGAGGCGGAGGCCACCGTGCACGGCTTCACCGTCGCGATCACCTGGGCGGTGGGCATCCTGCTGGTCGCCGCGGTGCTGGCGACGCTGCTGGTCAACGTCCGGGTGCCGCGGTCCGGTGGCCGCGGCACCGGCACCGGCGCCCGGACCGCTGCGGAGGCTGCGCCGCAGCCCCAGGTGGCCGTCTGAGCCGCCGCCCCGGGCGGAGCGGCCGGTAGCGCCGGCCCACCACCGCCCACCGAGACGTCCGGCGGCACGGCCCGCCGCCGGCACCCGCCCCCAGCCGTCCTCGCCGCGCCCGGCGGTTCGGCGCGGGGGCGGGACCCACGCCGCTGGTCGGCGGTGCGCGGGCCGGCGACCCCGCGCACCGCCGACCGGCGGCCGTCAGCCGCACCGACACGGTCACCGCGAGCCCGTCACCCCCGGCCCGCCCTGACCGTCACTCCCCCGCCCGCCCGGCCCGCCCCGCCTCCCCGGGCAGCATCGCCCGCACCGCCGTCAGGTCGTCGGCCTCGGCCGGGCCCTTGTCCGGCCGGTAGCGCAGCACCCGGGCGAAGCGCAGCGCCACCCCTCCGGGATAGCGCGGGCTGGTCTGCACGCCGTCCAGCTCGATCTCCACCACCAGCTCCGGCCGCACCAGCACCGCGTGGCCGTCCCGGCCCACCTCCCGGGCCAGCAGCTCGCGGGTCTGCCAGGCGAGCAGCTCGTCGGTCAGCCCCTTGAAGGTCTTGCCGACCATCACCGGCTCTCCGCCGTCCGGGTCCCGGGCGCCCAGGTGCAGGTTGGACAGCGTGCCGACCCGCCGGCCGCTGCCCCACTCGGCGGCGATCACCACCAGGTCCAGGGTGTGCGCCGGCTTCACCTTCCGCCAGGAGCGCCCGCGCCGGCCGGCGGCGTAGCGGCCGTCGAGGGACTTGACCATCACGCCCTCGTGGCCCTCGGCCAGCGCCCGGCCCATCATCCGCTCCGCGGCGTCCTCGTCGGGCTCCTCCAGGGCCGGCATCCGGTGCTCTCCGGCGACGGCGCCGAGCGCGGCCCGCCGCTCCCCCAGCGGCGCGTCCAGCAGGTCGGTGCCGTCCAGGTGCAGGCAGTCGAAGAAGTAGGGCCGCAGCAGCAGCTCGCGCGGACTGGCGGCGCCGAAGCGGCTCATCGTCTCCTGGAACGGGCGGGGGGTGCCCGCGTCGGTGAGGGCCAGCGTCTCGCCGTCCAGGACCACGGAGCGGCAGGGGAGGGCGCGCACCACCTCCACCAGCTCGGGCACCCCGTCGGTCACCTCGCGCAGGGTCCGGGTGAACACCCGCACGGCGTCGCCGTCGCGGTGCACCTGGATGCGGGCGCCGTCGAGCTTGTACTCCACGACGGGACGGGCCAGTTCGCGCAGCGCCTCGGCGAGCGACTCGGCCGGGGAGGCCAGCATCGGGCGTACCGGGCGGCCGACGCGCAGCCCGAAGGCGGCCAGGGCCGGCTCGCCGCCGGTGAGCGCCGCCGTCGTGGCCTCGGCGAGCCGGCCGGAGAGCATCAGGGCACGCCGCACCGCCTCGGCCGGCACGCTCCCGGCGGCGGCGACGGCCTCCACCATCACGCCCTCCAGGGCGCCCTGGCGCAGCTCGCCGAGCAGCAGCGCGCGCAGGTAGCGCTGCTCGTCCTCGGTGGCGCGGGCGAAGAGCTCCTCCAGCACCCGCCGGCGGGCCGCGCCCGAGCCGCTGCCGGTGAGCCGGGCGAGGTCGGTGAGGGCGGCGTCGACCCGGGCGATGGTGAGCGACGGCGCCGCGGCCGGCGGCGGCGCCACCTGGCGCAGCGCCGCCCAGCCCACGCCGATCCGCCCCTGCCGCACCTCGCCGGCCAGGAAGGCGACGGCCGGCGCGACCTCGGCCGGCTCCAGGCGGGCGAGCAGTGCGGCGAGCACGGCCGTCTTCCGGTTGCGGGAACGGGTGGCGGTCACCTCCCGGGAGGTCCGCACCAGGTCGTCGAGCAGCATCGTTCCGTCCTCTTCGCCCCGCGGCCCGGCTCCTTCGGCCTCGGCCCGGCGTCTTCACCTTCGGCCCCGCACCGCCCGGAGTCCGGGCCGCGTGGTGGTCCGGACCGCGCCGGGCAAACCACGCCCCTACCCCGTGAAGCTTCGGCCGAACGCGTTTCCCGGCGCGACGGCGTGGCATGGGTGTGACGCGTGGGCGCAGCGGGACGGGTCGGTGGCACGTCGGAAGGAGGCGAGCAACGGTGACCAGAGGACCGACAGCGGTACCGGTACCGTGCGGCGCCGGGGTGACGATGGGCGTGGAGGAGGAGTTCCTGCTGATCGACCCGGAGACCCGGATGCCCCTCCCCCTGGCCGGCGACGTGCTGCGCACCGCGCACGGCGGCCCGTCGGCCTGCGGCGGCGGCCTGCCCTTCGGCGCCGAGTGGGCCACCGCCCCGCCCCGCGCGCACGCCACCGCCCCGTGGCCCCCGCCGTCCGAGACGGCCCGCGAGCACATGGCCGAACTCGCCCCCGTCGCGGCGGGCGCCCCGTACGGCGGCGGAGCGCACGGAGGCGGACCATACGGCGGCGGGCCGCACGGCGGCGGGCCGCACACCGGGCCGTCGCGCGCCGCCGCACGGCACTCCGGCCCGCTGTTGGAGGGGCCGATCGGCACCACGCCCATGCTGAAGGCGGAGTTCCTGGCCACCCAGGTGGAGTCGGCGAGCGGGGTGTGCACCCGCCTGGAGGGACTGCGCAGCCAGCTGCTGGCCGGACGTCGGCGGCTGGCCGAGGCCGCCCGGACGTGCGGCGCCCGCCTGGTCTCGGTCGGCAATCCGGTGCTGTCCGACGGCGATCCGGTGCCGTCACCGCCACCGCAGTCCGAGAACGGGGCCGACCGGTACGCGCGCATCCGGGACCTGTTCGCCGGGGCGGTGGCCGACTACCAGGCCTGCGGCTGTCACGTCCACGTCGGGGTGCCGGACCGCGAGACGGCGGTGCAGGTCGTCAACCGGCTGAGACCGTGGCTGCCCACCCTGCTGGCGCTCTCCGCCAACTCCCCGTTCGACCACGGGCGCGACACCGGCTGCCACAGCTGGCGGATGATCGCCCAGGGGCGCTTCCCCGGTGCCGGCGTGCCCCCGGTCTTCGAGTCGGTGGAGGACTACGACGCGCAGATCGCCCGGCTGGTGGACTGCGGCGCGGTGGTCGACGAGCAGATGACCTTCTGGCTCGCCCGGCCCTCCCAGCATCTGCCCACGGTCGAGGTGCGCGCCGCGGACGCGGGCACCGTGGACGGCACGCTGCTCCAGGCCGCGCTGACCCGCGCACTGGTGGACACCGCCCTGGAGGACCTGGCCGAGGGCCGGCCACCGGTGCGGGTGCGGGACACCGTCGCGGCGGCGGCGGTGTGGTGCGCCGCCCGCTACGGGCTGCGCGGGCCCGCCGTGCATCCGGTCGCCGAGCGGCGGGTGCCGGCCGCGGAGCTGGTGGCGGAGCTGTACAACGTGGTGCGTCCCGCCCTGGCGGAGCGCGGGGACGAGGCGCTGACCAGCCGGCTGCTGCACGAGGCGCTGCAACAGACCGGCCCGGAGCGGCAGCGGGACGCCGCGGCCGCCGGCGGCCCGACGGCGGTGGTGGACCAGTTGATCGCGGTGACCGACCCGGGCGCCGCGCGGTTCCACGCGGCCAGTCACGTGGAGGCGTGAGCACCGCCGGGCGCCCGCCCTCCCGGCACCCCGCCGGCACCCGCCCAGGGGCGGTCCGGGTGGCCGGAGGCGCCCTGGTGCGGCCGGCCCGGTTGCGGTAGGACTAATCGAATGGACTTCCAGGCTGACTCGGCGCGGCAGGTCTACCCGGACGGACGCTTGGTGCGGCGCGCCGGTGTGGCGGTCACGGTCCTGACGGCCAGTACGGCGGTGTTCGTGCTCCTGCTGCTGCTGGTGGAGAGCCGATGGCGTCCGCTGATGCGGCTGGACACCGGCACGGCGACCTCGCTGAACCGCCACGCGGCCGACGCCCCCGACGCGGTGGCGGTGCTGGAGGTGCTGACCTCCTGGGTGTGGGATCCGGTGACGCTGCGGATCGTCCTGGGCGGGCTGGCGCTGTGGCTGCTGTGGCGCGGCGCGTGGCGGGTGTGCGCGTGGGTGGTGGCGACCGCCGGGGTGAGCGGGCCGCTCGGTCAGGGCGTCAAGCAGTTGGTCGGGCGGGCCCGGCCGGAGCTCGCCGAACCGGTGTCCCACGCCCCCGGCCTGGCCTTCCCCTCCGGGCACGCGATGACGGCGGCGTCGTCCTTCGGCATCCTGCTGCTGGTGCTGCTGCCGCTGCTGAAGCGGGTGTGGCGGGTGGTGCTCTGGGTGCTGGCGGTGGTCTCCGTGGTGGGCGTGGGCTTCACCCGGGTCGCGCTCGGCGTGCACTGGGTGAGCGACGTGCTCGGCGGCTGGCTGCTGGGGATCGCCGTGGTGGCGGGCATGGCCGTGCTCTTCGACCGGGGGCGGTTCGCCGACGGCCGGCTCGGCAGACCCGCCCGGGAGCACGAGCGGGGCGGCCAGGGCGCGGTGACTGCGCATCACGTCATCCCTGCCCCCTAGTGTCACGGGAAAACAGGGGGTTCGCGGCGGGGATCGCGGCAAGACTTCCGCCCATGGCAGCGGATGTGGGCAGGTTCCTCCGGGCGCTGCTGTTCCTGACCGGGGCGGCGCTGCTGGAGGTCACGGTGTTCCTGGCGTCGGTGACGCTGGTGGTGGCCACGGCCGTGCTGGCGCGTCCCGGGGCGCGCGGGCACGTGGGCTTGGCGGGCAGCGGTCCCGCGCACGCCGTCGGGGACGCGGAGCCGGGTGTGCGCCGCCGGGACCTGGTCGTGGCCGGCCTGTCACGGCGCCTGCGGCAGCGGCAGGAGCGTGCGGAGCTGCCGGACCGGCGCGACCGCCGGGACGACGCCGGCGCCGAGGGGGCCGGTGGTGGCCGCCCGCCGCGGCCCGCTGTCCCGGGCGAGCCCGCGGCGGCGCCGCCGTACCTCCGGGCGCGTCGACCCGGTGGGCGCCATCCCTGGCACCGGCCACCGGACGGCCGCCCGTCCGCGCGCGCCGGTTCCTGCGGCCCGCCCCCGCGCCGGATGACCTGAGCCCTCTCCCGCCGGAGGCCGCCGCCGCGGCTCAGCCGGCCGCCTGCCGGCCGCCCTCGCCGTCGGCCCGGTCCGCCCCGTCCCCCCTGCTCGCCCCGGCTGCCCCGGCCACCCCGTCCGCCCGGTCCCGTTCGTCCGCCCCGCCTGGACCGCCCGAGCCGCCCGGACCCTCCGGGCCGCCCGAGCCGCCCGGGCTGTCCGGGCTGTCCGGCCCGCCCGCGCCACGGAGGCCGTCCAGGAGCAGGGCGGTGAGCGTGTCGACGACCTCCTCGTCGGTGTAGCCCGGCGCCCGCTCCCCCGCGGTGAGCAGGGAGTATCCCAGCATCGAGAGCATCGCCCCCATCGCCGCGGCCACCAGCGTGGGGTCGCCCGGCAGTCGGTGGCCGCGCTCGCGCAGGTACTCCAGGTGGTCGCGGAGCATGTCGGTGTCGGCGACGAGGCGCTGCCACGGACGGCCGGTGTCCAGCCCCTGCGTCAGCGCGGACTGCATCAGGGCGACCATCACCGGCAGGTGGTCCCGGAAGACCCCCCAAGCGACGCCGAGGTGGGCGCGCAGCTGTGCGCGGTCCGTCAGGTCGTGCTCGCGCGGGTGGTGGTGGGCGGCGAGGTCGTCGTCGGCCTGACCCTGCATGTCCCGCAGCAGGGCCTGGAGGAGGTCCTCCTTGCCGGCGAAGTGGTCGTAGAAGGAACCCGTGGCGCGTCCGGCGGCCGCCGTGATGTCGGTGATCTTCGTGTTCAGGTAGCCCCGCTCCGCGAACAGCCGCCGGGCCGCCTCCTTGAGCGCGGCCTCGGTCTCCGCGGCCTTCGCCTTCCGCACACCCACCCGCCGGTTCCTCTCCGCTCCCGCCGCCGCGCCGCGCGGCGCCACCGCCCGCCTTGACTCCGGACGGTAGCAGCCTCCATAGTGAATCCGGTTTCACCGAATATAGATTCACCAAATGAAGGGGAGAGATATGCGTGTCGCCGTGGTCGGTGGCGGGGTGGCCGGGTCGGTGTGCGCGATCGCGCTGCGGCGCGTCGGGGCCGAGGTCACCGTCTTCGAGTCACACCCGGACGCCGCCGGGAGCGTCGGCTCCTTCCTCAGCCTGGCCAGCAACGGGCTGCGCGGACTGGACGCCCTCGACTGCCTGGGGCCGGTCACCGCCGCCGGGTTCCCGGTGGCGCGGCAGCGGATGTGGTCGTCCTCCGGCAGACTGCTCGGCGACGTCGCCCGCGGCCGGCTCGCCGACGACCCGCTGCACAGCGTGACGCTGATGCGCGGCCGGCTGGTCGAGCGGCTGCGCGAGGAGGCGGCGCGCTCCGGCGCCCGGATCATCACCGGGGAGCGCCTGGCGGACGCCGAAACCCGCCCCGACGGCGTCCGGCTGCGCTTCGCCGGCGGCGGGAGCGCCGACGCCGACCTGCTGGTCGGCGCCGACGGCATCTGGTCCACCACCCGCCGCCTGCTCGACCCCGCCGCGCCGACCCCCCGCTACGCCGGCCTGTACACCGTCTCCGGGACCACCGAGGGCCTGGACCTGGAGCCCGGCGTGTTCCACATGGTCTTCGCCCGCGCCGGCGCCTTCCTGGCCGTGCCCGCCCCGGACGGCACCGTCTGGTGGTCCGCGCAGGTCGCCAGCCGCGAGCAGCCGGACCTCTCCGCCGGCGGGACCGACGACGCCACCCGGCTGCGCGGCCTCCGCGAGCTCTTCGGGGACGACGTCCTCCCCTCCCGCGTCCTGCGCCTGACGCCCCGGCTGCACCGTCCGACGCCGCACCACACGCTGGACGCGCTGCCGGTGTGGCACGCCGACCGCGTGGTCCTGGTCGGCGACGCCGCCCACCCGGTCGGCGCCGGACAGGGCGCCTCGATGGCCATCGAGGACGCCGTGGTGCTCGCCCACGCGCTCCGGTCGGCCCCCTCCGTGCCGAGCGCGCTGGCCGACTACGACGCGCGGCGCCGGCCCCGGGTGCGCCGGATGCTCAAGACCGCCGGGGAGAACCGGGACACCAAGACGGCCGGTCCGCTGGCCCGGCGGATGGGCGAGCTGTTCATGCCCGTCTTCTTCCGCCACTTCCACGACCGGGCCACCTCCTGGCTGTACACCTACGACGCCACCAAGGCGGCGTAGCCCCCGGCGGGACGGCTCCGGTACGGCCGTTCGGAGGCGGGACGGGCGCACCCGGCACGCCGAACCGCGCCGGGTGCGCGGGCCAGGACCGGCCCGGGTCGACAATCGGTCGCGGGAGGGGCGAAGCCGCAGGCAGCCGGCCGACGAAGGGACCCGCAATGGCCAAGCGCCCCACCCCCACCACCACCCGACGCCACGCCCCCGACCCCCGCGATCCCCGCGATGCCGGCCCCCGCGATCCCGACCCCCACGACGCCGGCCTCCCCGCCCCCGCACCGGCCCGCGCCGACGTCCCCGCGGCGTTCGACCGGGCCGCGGCGGCCTACGACCGGCTGGTCGCCGCCAACCCCGGCTACCACGCCCAGCTGCGCCGCTCGGCCCGGCGCCTGCGGCTGCCCGGCGACGGCGCGGGCCTGCACCTGCTCGACCTCGGCTGCGGCACCGGGGCCTCCACCGCCGCGCTGCTCGCGGCGGCGCCCCGCGCCCGGATCACCGCGGTGGACGCCTCCGCCGGCATGCTGGCCCGGGCCCGCGCCAAGCCGTGGCCCGCCCGGGTGCGGTTCGTGCGGGCCCACGCCGAGGAGCTCCGGGCGGCCGGGGTGACCGGCCCGTTCGACGGCGCCCTCGCCGCCTACCTGGTGCGGAACCTGCCGGACCCGGACGCCACCCTGTGCGCGCTGCGCGAACTGCTGGCTCCCGGCGCGCCGCTGGCCGTGCACGAGTACGCGCTGGGCTCGCCGCGGGCGCGCGCCGTCTGGCACCTGGTCTGCTGGTCCGTCATCGTGCCCGCCGGCCGGCTGCTGGGCGGCGACGCCGGGCTGTACCGCTACCTGTGGCGGAGCGTCCGCGAGTTCGACACCCCGGCGCAGCTGTGCGCCCGACTGGAGCGCTGCGGCTTCCAACCGGCCCGCGCGCTCCCGATGCCGGGCTGGCAGCGCGGCATCGCACACACCTTCCTCACCCGTCGCCCGGCCGAACCGGGCCACGGGGTGGCCCCGGCCACGGAGGCGGCATGAGCGACACCGCCCCGCGCGCCACTCCGCCCCCCGCCACGCCACCGGCCCCTCCCGGGCACCCGGGACCTCCGGAACACCCGGCGACAACCACGCCCCAGCGCACCGCCGCGTCCCACCGCACCGCCACGCCCGCCCCACCCGCCACCACCGCCCGGGGGCGCCGCGTCCCCCTGGGCACCGATCCCCGGGCGGTGCGGCACTCCCCCGCACCCGGCCGACCCGACCTCGGCCACCTCGCCGACACCCCACGGGTGGCCGTGATCGGCGGCGGCATCGCCGGCCTGGCCGCGGCCGCCGCACTGGCCGACCGTGGCGCCCGGGTGGAGGTGTGGGAACGCGAGGCCGGCCTCGGCGGGCGGCTCGCCGGCTGGGAGACCCGGCTGCGCGACGGCAGCCGCGTCACCATGACCCGCGGCTTCCACGCCTTCTTCCGCCAGTACTACAACCTGCGCCGGCTGCTGCGCCGCGCCGATCCCGCCCTGGAGGCGCTCACCCCGCTGCCGGACTACCCGCTGCTGCACGGCACCGGCGCCCGCGACTCCTTCGCCGGGCTGCCCCGCACCCCGCCGTGGAGCGCCCTCGCCTTCGTCGCCCGCAGCCCCACCTTCGGCTGGCGCGACCTGGCGGCCATGGCCCCCGGCCCGGCGCTGGAGCTGTTCGACGTGTCGGTGCCCCGGGTCTACCAGCGCCTCGACGCGCTGGACGCACCCGCCCTGCTGGACGCCGTCCGCTTCCCGCCGGCCGCCCGCCACCTCGCCTTCGAGGTGTTCTCCCGCAGCTTCTTCGCCCACCCGCGCCGGCTCTCCGCCGCCGAGCTGGCCACCATGTTCCACATCTACTTCCTCGGCTCGGCCGAGGGCCTGCTGTTCGACGTGCCGCGGGACCCGTTCCCCCAGGCCCTGTGGGAACCGCTGGCCACGCACCTGACCGCGCGCGGCGTCACCTTCCGCACCGGCGCCGCGGTGGACCGGATCGACCCGGCACGCACGCCGGGGCGGCACTCGGTGGTGCCGGCCGGCGGCGGCGCCCGCGACTACGACGCGGTGGTGCTCGCCGCCGACGCGCCCGGCCTGCGACGGCTCGTCGCCGCCTCCCCCCGGCTGGGCGACGACGCCTGGCGGCGGCGGATCGCGGCGCTGCCCAGCGCCCCGCCCTTCCAGGTCACCCGGCTGTGGCTGGACCGCCCGGTGGCCGCCGACCGCCCGGCCTTCCTCGGCACCGGCGGCTTCGGCCCGCTGGACAACATCACCGTGCTGGAGCGCTACGAGCGCCAGGCCCGCCGGTGGGCCCGGCGCACCGGCGGGTCGGTGGTGGAACTGCACGGCTACGCGCTGCCGGAGGACACCGAGGCGGGCGAGGCGGCCCGGCGGCTGCGCGCCGAGCTGCACCGGGTCTACCCGGAGACGGCCGACGCCCGCGTGCTGGACGAACGTCACGAGCTGCGCGCCGACTGCCCGCTGTTCCCGCCCGGCGGCTGGCCGCACCGACCGACGGTCCGCACGCCCGACCCGACGGTGGTGCTGGCCGGCGACCTGGTCCGGGTCGACCTGCCGGTCGCCCTGATGGAGCGCGCCGCCACCTCCGGCACGCTGGCGGCCAACGCCCTGCTGGAGCGGTGGGGCGCGGCCGGGCACCCGGTGTGGACCGTCCCCACCGCCGGCCGCTCCCCGCTGCTGCGCGCCCTCGCCCGCGTGGCCCGCCGGGCCGGCCCGCACCGCGCCTCCGCCCTGTCGGCCGGGAAGGGCTGAGGCCCCCGCGCCGGCACCCACCCGCCGCGTTCGTCACCGGACGGCAACCGGCCCGCGCCGCCCGGAACCGAAGCCTTCCCCCGCGCCGTCCCACGGATCGTCACCAGCCCGTCCCGCTGTGGCCGAGTCCGACCCGTTCGTCCCGACTCGGCGGCACCGGGCGTCACTCGGGGGGAGCCTCGCCATGTTCGTCCTCGCCCTACTGCTCATCGTGGTCGGCATCGTGATAACCGTCGCCGCCCGGCGGGCCTCCTGGCCCGGTTCGGCGGTCGCCGGCGGCCTCGCCGCCCTGCTCTCCGGGCTGTTCTTCGGTGTCCTGTCCCTGACACACACCGTGCAGGCCAACGAGGTCGGCGTGCCCGTCACCTTCGGCCGCGTCGGCGACCCGCTCCAGCCCGGTCTGCACCTGGTCTCGCCGTTCACCGACATCACCAGCTACTCCACCCGCCCCGTCAACCTCGACCTGGTCGGCGAGGAGACGGTGGAGGTGCGCTCCTCGCAGGGCGGCGTGCTGTACGCGGACGTCACCGTCAAGTGGTCGGTCATGCCCGAGGAGGCGACGGAACTGTACCGCCAGGCCGGCACCGAGGAGGCCGTCCAGGAGCGCCTGGTGCTCCCGGACAGCCGCGAGGTGGTGCGCAACGTGTTCGCCCGCTACACCAGCGAGGAGGGCTACGCCACCCGGCGGGAGGAGCTGGGTCCCGAGATCGCCGAGGCGCTGCGCGAGCGGCTCACCGAGCGCGGCATCACCGTGGACACCGTCAACCTGCGCAACGTGCGCCCCTCCGACCAGCTCCAGGAGCAGATCGACCTCACGATCCAGCAGCGCGAGCAGACCCAGCGCGCGGAGGAGGCCGTGCGCACCGCCGAGGCCGAGGCCGAGCGGATGCGCGTCGAGGCCGAGGCGGAGGCGGAGGCCAACCGGCTGCTGAGCGAGTCGCTGACCGACGAGATCCTGCTCAACCGCTGCATCGAGGCCTTCAGCGAGGCCGCCGCGCAGGGCGCGGTCTACGCGGTGCCCTGCGGCAACGGGGCGGGGACCCCGGTGATCGTGGACGGCACGGCCCCGCGCCAGGAGGAGTAGCCGGCGTCCGGACCGCGAACGTGCCCCGGCCCGGACGGGCCGGGGCACCGCCGTTCCGTGCGGTCAGCGGCCCCCGAGGGGCCTCACTCGCTCCCCGACCGCGTCGCCACCGCCCCGGCGGCGATCCCGTCGAACGCCTCGCCCAGGACGGCGCACACCTCCGCCCACCGCTCGCTCAGGTAGAAGTGGCCGCCGGGAAAGACCCGCCTCGCGAAGGGCCCGGTGGTGTGCGACCGCCACGCCCCGGCCTCCTCCAGGGTGGTCTTCGGGTCGTCGTCCCCCACCAGCACGGTGACCGGGCAGTCCAGCACGGCGTCCGGCGGGCACGGGTAGGTCTCGATCGCCCGGTAGTCGGCGCGCACGCAGTCGATCACCGTCCGCCGCAGCCAGGCGTCCTCCAGCAGGCTCAGGTCGGTGCCGCCGAGCCGGGCCAGGTCGTCGAGGATGCCGTCGTCGTCGAGCGTGTGCACCGGCGTCTCCTCGCGGACGGTGGACGGCCCGCGCCGGCCCGAGGCGAACAGGTGCGCCACCGGCGGTCCGCTCCGCCCGTCGCGCAGCCGCAGCGCCAGTTCGAAGGCGAGCAGGCTGCCCATGCTGTGCCCGAAGAGCACCAGCGGACGGTCGCTCCAGGAGGCCACCAGCGGCTGGACCCGGTCCACCAGGTCGGCGACGCTGTCCAGGCAGGGCTCCCGGAACCGGTCCTGCCGTCCGGGGTACTGGACGGCCACCACCTCCACCCGGGGAGCGAGCGCCTCCGCCATGGGCCGGAAGTAGCTCGCCGACCCGCCGGCGTGCGGGAAGCAGAGCAGGCGCGCCGCGGCCTCCGGCGCGGGTCGGTAGCGGCGCAGCCACAGCGCCTCGTCGGTAGCCGGTGCAGTCATGCTCTCCCCTGTTCCTCTCGGCCGGGCTCCGCCGCCACCGTTGCGGGGCGGGTGCCGGGGCGGGTGCCGGGGCCGCGCCGCCCCTGGCTCCCCGCCGCGTCGGCACGCCGGCGCCGCACCGCCTTCGGCGGGCGCACCGGCCGTCCGCGCGGCGGGGTCGTCGCGGACAGCCTCCACCGTCGGCACCCCCCGGAACAACCCCCACCCGAACACCACCGGCGGCGGTGTGACGGGGGGCCGGGACCGGGCACCCCGGCGCCCGCGCGACGCCGGGAGGAGTCGTCCGCGCGCGTACAAGACCTGAACGGAACGCCGGTCGTCCACGCCTCGGCGTCCGCTCCGCGCGGCCGGGCGTGGCGGAAGGGGCGGTGAACCACTCCGCCCACCGCGCGGCTCGGGCGGTGGGCGGAGTGCTTCGGTGTTGCTCCAGGGGTGTCGGGGCGTCCGGGCGTCAGTCCCGGGTGGCCACCGGGGTGGTTCTCCGCCGCCCCATGGTGGCGGACAGCGGGTCGTCCTGCCGCTGGCCGCCGCGGCCGGCGAGCAGTCCGTCCAGGGAGAACGCGCCCGGGCCGACGGCCGCCACGGCGAGGAAGGCCCAGCAGTACATCGCGGACGGCTCACCGCCGTTCTGCAGCGGCCACAGCCCCTCCGGCTGGTGGACGACGAAGTACGCGTACGCCATCGACCCCGAGCACAGCAGCGCGGCCGGGCGGGTGCCGAGGCCCACCAGCACCAGGGCGCCGCCGACGAGCTGGATCGCCGCGGCCCACCAGGAGGGCCATGCGAACAGCTCGGGGGAGTGCCCGCCGTGCGGGCCGCCGAGCACGCCGAACAGGGTGGCGGCGCCGTGGCAGGCGAAGAGCAGCCCGAACACCATGCGATTCAGGCCGAGGATGACGGAGGTCCAGCGCTCCGGAAAGGACAGGCTCATGACAGATGCCTCCAGACGAGGGCGAGGTGGCGCGGTGCGGCGTACCACAGGGGCGGGCTCGGCCGAAGGGACGGCGGGAGGTGACCCTCTCCCCCACCCGACGGCGGGTGCGGAGGCGGGGACGGTACATGCCCCACGACCATTCGACAGCGCGTGAGAGCGCTCCCAAACGACCGTGGGACAAGCGGCCTGGCTCGTTCCTGAGGGAAGGGTGCCTTGATGACGCAAACGCGTCAACCCATCTAACGCCGCATCAGCGTTCAATTTCGAACAGATCGGACCGCATCCTGAAATGGATGACGGCTCATCCCGGATCCGAATCGGAACTGGATCCAGACCAGAACCAGTCCCTCCGCGTAGTCCCTCCGCGCACTGGCCGAGGCGCGGAGGAGCCGCGGGCCGGCGGGCCGGCGGGGACCAGCGGCGGGAGGGCGCCGAGTCGGGACATTCGCGCCGAGATCGCCCCCGGCCTTGACCTGGAGCGCGGTCCAGGTATCAGGATTTCGGGCCGTGACCAACTACCGCACTCCGGGAGAGGTCGCCGACGAGTACGGCGTCTCCCTGGACACCTTGCGCTACTACGAACGCGTCGGCGTGCTGAACCCGGTGGAGCGCGGCGAGAACGGCCACCGGCGCTACCGGGACGACGACCTCGCCCTGCTGGACCTGGTGCGCTGCCTGCGCGAGACCGACATGCCGATGGCCGAGCTGCGCCGGTTCGCCGACCTCATCCGGGCCGGCGACGCCACCATCCCGGCGCGCATCGCGCTGCTGGACCAGCACGACGCCGACCTGGCCGAGCGGATCGCCCAGCTCAACCAGCGCCGCGAGGCCATCCGCAAGAAGATCGACTACTACCGCGGCGTGCTGGCCGAGGGCGGCGGCCAGGAGCCGGCCGCGACGTCCACCGAGAGCCCAGCCGACCCGAACAGCCCGGAGGAATGAGCATGCGCCAGATCGTCCTGCCCCCGTCCGACACCGCCGCCGACGCCGCGAGCGCCAACCCCGGCGGCGAGCTGGCGGTGAGCGAACTGTGCCTGGGCGCGATGCCCTTCGGCACCACCGTCGACGAGAAGACCTCCTTCGCGATCCTCGACCGGTTCGCCGAGGCCGGCGGGACCTTCGTGGACACCGCCAACAACTACGCGTTCTGGATCAACGGCACCCAGGGCGGGGAGAGCGAGACCGTCGTCGGCGCCTGGCTGGCCGACCGCGGGGTGCGCGACCGCATGGTGATCGCCACCAAGTGCGGCGCCCGGCCACGGCACCCCGGCGGGGGCCTGGAGGACATGGAGGGCCTGTCCCGGGACGTCGTCCGGCAGGCGATCGCCGGCTCCCTGGAACGCCTCGGCACCGACCGGGTGGACCTCTTCTACCCCCACGTGGACGACCGGTCCGTTCCGCTGGAGGCGACCGTACGGGCGCTGGCCGAGCTGGTGACGGAGGGCTCGGTGCGCGCCCTCGGGTGCAGCAACCACGCGGTGTGGCGGATGGAGCGGGCGCGGGCGATCGCCGAGCGCGAGGGCCTGCCCGGCTTCCGCGCCGTGCAGCAGCGCTACAGCTACCTGGCGCCCCGCACGGAGGTGCCCCTCCCGGAGGGCGGCCACCGGCACGCCAGCCCGGAGACCCTGGACTGGTTGACCGACCGCGGGCTGCCGCTGGTGGCCTACACCTCGCTGCTCTTCGGCGCCTACGACCGAACCGACAAGGAGCTGTCGCCGGCCTACAACCACCCCGGCACGGCCGCGCGGCTGGCCACGGTCCGCGAGGTGGCCACCGAGTGCGGCGCCAAGCCCGGCCAGGTGGTCCTCGCCTGGCTGCGCGCCCACCGGCCGACGGTGATCCCGCTGATCGGCGTGAGCTCCGTGGCGCAGCTGGACGACGCGCTGGCCTCGCTCGATCTGGAACTGAGCCAGGACCAGCACGACCGCCTGAACGACGCCGGCCGTTCCTGAAATCCCCTTCCCTCCCGGCCCGGAACGCGTGGCCGCCGTCGAACAGCGGCGCACGGCTGTTCCACGCGGCCGGGGAGGAACGCCGACCGCAGGAGACACGCGCCGCCACGGCACGGTGGGCCCGAATGTCTCCGGGCGGCAGGTCGCACGGCGGTGTCCCGTGTCCCGCACGGAACGCGGGACACCGCCGTTTCCCTCATGGGTGGGACATCGGCAGTTCGCTCTCGATGCGAGACGGGGGCGCCGCCCTTTCCCCAAGGAATGCGAGGCGTCGCTTTTATCCCCACCGAGCCCGGGGCGCCGCCGTTTCCCCCACGGAATGCCAGGCGTCGCTTTTATCCTCACGGAGCCCGGGGCACCGCCTTTTCTCCCAAGGAATGCGTGGCGTCGCTTTTATCCTCACAGAGCCCGGGGCACCGCCTTTTCTCCCACCGAAAGCAGGACGACCCTACTCCTCCTCACGGAACGCGGGGCGCCATCACGAGCACACCTTTCCACGGAGCGCTCCAAAAACCCGCTACCGCAACCGCCTATCCGCAAGCTCGAATTCCCCCTTGCCACCCATGCCCCGCCCGTGCTACCCCTTTGAAACACGGGGGCGCCGCGGTTATCCACAGGCAGACGGAGGGCTCTTGCCGATCTCGCCCTACCTGCGCTATCCCCTTGGAACATGGGGGCGGCGCAGTTATCCACAGGCAGACAGAAGCCCCTTGCCAACCTCTCCCCACATGCGCTATCCCCTTGGAACACGGGGGCGGCGCAGTTATCCACAGATCGGGAGAGGGCCCTTGCCACACCCACACTGATCACGCTAGTGCTGTGACCGCATGGGTTCGCCCGGGTTGCTGTTGCCGTGAGGTGCTCGGTGAAGTGGACGCGCCGGTGTGCCTCAGCGGTAGTCGGCCAGGCCGTCCGCGAGTTCCTCCTCGTCGCCGTCGCGGATTGCGTAGAGGGCTTGCTGCAGGGCGAATGTGCCGCGGATCGCGGCGATGCGGGTGGGGAGTCCGTGGTCCGACCAGTTGCCCCGGGCGAGCACCCGCTCCAGGAGCTCAGGGCCGTAGCTGGCGCCGATGGCCGCGAGGTCCTCGGCCGGGTCGCTGAGTGTGACGTCGTCCCAGTCGAGTACTCCGGAGAGGCGCGGTAGTCCGCGCGTCCACTCCCATAGGACGTTCTCGGCACCGAGGTCGCCGTGCACCACTGCTCGGGTGAGGTGGGGAAGACCGTCAAGTGCCGTGAGTTCCCGCTCGGCCCGTAGGCGTCCGCTATCGGACATGAGCGGGAACAGCTCCGCGCGTACGTTCTCCGCGAACCGCCGCCACCGGCCTTCTGCCACCGGAGGGAGAACTGCTCGGACCGTCTCGTCGGTGCCGGCACGGGCCAGATCGGACAGCAGGGTGGCGTACTGCGCCGCCACGGTGTCGACCACTCGGGCATCGTTCAGGGCGTCGGTTTCCAGCGGTTCCCCGGGAATGCGACTGAGTACCAGGAACGGCGCCTCGTCGGTGCCGTGGGCGCCGCCCTGGAGCAGCGGCTCGGGTGTGCGGAAGCCGAGATCGAGGTCGGCGAGCGCGTGTAGTACCGCCGCCCGCTGGGGCAGCCGGACGGCTGCTGCCCGGGTGCGAGGCAGGCACACGACGCGGTCCGAACCGATGACCGCGATGTGGAATTGCCCCTGCCGCACTACGAGGTCGCCCGGTTCGTCGTCGGGCAGCAGACGGCTCAGCAGAGCGCGATGAGTCGTACGGATGCTCACGGGTGTCCTCTGGTTCCTCACTGGGGCGGAGGCGATGCACGCGGAGTGCCGTCCGGCCGCGCCAACGAGCGGGCGTCCGTCCCGGTGAGAGCTCTGCTCACCGCGGATGCGGGCCCGTTCTCGACGTTGAGCGGCCAGAACGTCGGGATGGCGGGCGTTGGCGTTGCGCCATCGCGGACCGCCGTGCAGGGCCCGGGTCTGCACCGTGCGGGTGAAGGGCCGGCCGACCGCGTACCCGCGCCGCCGAGGCACACGCCGGCCCGCCATCCAGCACGGGCCCGCCAACCGGCACGCGCCACCCCACCGGCCGGCCCGCCCCACCCGCCGTTCAGGCGGAGTCGCGGCGGACCAGTTCGGTGCCCAGGACCACCTGGCGGCGGGCCTTCCCCGGGTCGGCGATCTGCTCCATCAGCAGCTTGGCCAGTGTCCGCCCGACCTCCTCGATCGGCTGGCGGACACTCGTCAGCGGTGGGTCGGTGTGCCGGGCGATCGCGGAGTCCTCGAAGCCCACCAGGGCCACGTCCTCCGGCACCCGGCGCCCGGCCGCGCGCAGCACCGACAGCGCGGCCGCCGCCATGACGTCGGAGGCGGCGAAGACCGCGTCCAGGTCCGGGCGCCTGGCCAGCAGCTCCGCCATCGCCCGGCGCCCGCCCTCCTCGGTGAAGTCCGCCCGCTCGATCAGGTCCTCCTGCACGGGCACACCGCCGAGCTGGAGCGCCTTGCGGTAGCCGTCCAGCCGCCCGCGGGCGACGTCCATGTCGAGCGGCCCGGTGATCGCCGCGATGGAGCGCCTGCCGCGGCGCAGCAGGTGGCTGACGGCCGCCGCGGCGCCGCCCACGTTGTCGGAGTGCACGTGGGTCAGCGGCTCCAGTTCGGATCGGCGTCCGGCCAGCACCACGGGCAGCTCGATGCGCTCCAGCACCTCCAGCAGCGGGTCGTCGCCGTGCACGGAGACCATCATCACGCCGTCGACGCGGTGCGCGTGCAGGTAGTCGGCCAGTTTGCGCCGCTCCGCGTCGCTGCGCACCAGGATCAGCAGCAGCTGCACGTCGGAGAGCGAGAGTTCGGCGCTGACGCCGCGGATGATGTCCGAGAAGTACGGTTCACCGACCAGCTTGGACTCCGACTCCGGAACGATCAGCGCGACCGAGTCGGTCCGGCTGGTGACCAGGGTCCGGGCGGCCCGGTTGGGGACGTAGCCGAGTTCCTCGATGGCGGAGCGCACCGCCTCGCGGGTCTCGGCGCTGACCCGCGGGGAGCCGTTCACGACGCGGGAGACCGTGCCGCGCCCGACCCCGGCGCGGGCGGCAACGGCTTCGAGCGTGGGCCGGTTGGCCCGCCGAACTGTTGGGTTCATCGTCCACCTCTCGCCATACCGGATGCCGGGGGCGCCTCCCGGCGCGGAACGCGCAGCTTGCAGCGTAGCGCCGACCATCCGCGCCCATGTCGCGGACTGCGGCGCCACCCCCCGGGCGCGGGAGCGGACGAGGGTCGCAACGCGACACGGTGGTGTGACGGACTGTCATGTTGCCACGGAGAACTCTGTCCTCAGCCTTGACACCGCATACCTGACGACCCGAAGCTTCACGCAACCGCGATCGTGGGAGCGCTCCCACGATCTCCCGTGACGTTCCACGCCCGGGAGTCCGCGTTCCGGCGCGCCAACACCGCGCCGGATCAGCGGATCCCGAGCGTCGAGGAGGACTGGATGGGCACGGTTCACCAGCGAGCGGCATCGCCGGGGCGACGGCGAGCACGCCCGCGCGCCGCCATGGCCGTCGCGGCCGCCACCTGCCTGGCGCTGGTCGCCGGCTGCGGCGGCGGTGGCGAGGAGACCTCCGACGACGGGCGGATCACGCTCCAGGTCGGCCTGTACGGCGTGTTCGGCTACGAGCAGGCCGGGCTCTTCGAGGAGTACGAGCGGCTCAACCCCGACATCCGGATCGAGGCGCAGGCCGCCGGCGAGGAGGACGTCTACTACCAGAACCTGCTGACCCGGATCGGCGGCGGCGGGGACCTGATGGACATCCAGGCCATCGAGGTCGGCCGGATCAAGGAGATCGTCGACCAGCACGCCGACGTCTTCTCCGACCTCTCCCAGGTGCCCGGCGTCGAACCCACCGACTGGCCGGAGTGGAAGTCCGCGCAGGCCACCACGGCCGACGGCCGGCTGATCGGCGCGGGCACCGACATCGGACCGATGGCCGTGTGCTACCGCACCGACTTCTTCGAACAGGCCGGCCTGCCCACCGACCGCGAGGCCGTCTCCCAGCTGTGGGCGTCCGGGTGGGACGCCTACGTGGACACCGGCGAGCAGTTCATGGCGAGCGGCCCCGAGGGCGTCGCCTTCATGGACACCGCCTCCGGCCTGTACAACGCGGCGATCAGCGCCAGCCCGCTGCAGTACTACGACGAGTCCGGCAACCTGATCTACCAGGAGAACCCGGCGGTCCAGGAGGCCTGGGACGTCGCCGCGCGCGCGGCGGGCAGCGGCATGACGGCGGGCCTGCGCCAGTTCGAGACCGGCTGGGAGCAGGCCTTCGGCGACAACGCCTTCGCGACCGTCATCTGCCCCTCCTGGATGCTCGCCCAGGTCCAGCTGTTCGCCGGCGAGGAGAACGCCGGGAAGTGGGACGTGGCCCGGGCGCCGCACGGCGCCAACTGGGGCGGCTCCTTCCTCGCCGTGCCGGAGGAGAGCGAGCACAAGGAGGAGGCGCAGGCACTCGCCGCCTGGCTGACCGCGCCCGAGCAGCAGCAGCGGGTCTTCACCCAGGAAGCGATCTTCCCCTCGTCGGTGGAGGCGATGGAGTCCGACACCGTGCGCGGGGCGACGCTGGAGTACTTCAACGGCGCGCCGATCGGCGAGATCTTCGTCGCCGCCGCGGAGGAGGTCCCGACGATCACCCTCGGCTCCCGGGACGGCGTGATCATGGACGCCATCGCGGAGGGCATCGAGCGGATCGAGCAGGGAGCCGACCCGGCGGAGTCCTGGGAGGCCAGCGTCGCCGAGATCGGGCGCATCGTCGGCTGACCCGTGCCGCCGGGGACCGGCGATCCCGCCCCGGGCGGCCTCCCGTCCCGCCCCGCCCGGCTCCGGTCCCCGGCTCCTCCCGCCCCCCTGGGCTCCCGCGCCGGCGTCCGACAGGGCGTCCCCGACCGTGCGTCCCCGACCCGATGTCCGACCCGGCGCACCACGCGGCGTCCCCGACCCGACGTCCGCGCCCCGCCTCCCGCCCACCGTCCTCGCCCGCCATCCGGACGGTGGGCGGGGAACCAGCCGAGGAAGGAGGCCGTCTTGGCCACCTCCACCGCACCACCGACCAAGGAACCACGCCCACCCTCCGGGCGCTCCCCCGCGCCCCGTTCGACCACCTCCCGCCGGCAGGCCTGGAGCTCCCGGTGGCATGCCCTCGACATGCGGGCGGCCCCGTACGCGTACATCGCCCCGTTCTTCGTGCTCTTCGGCGCCTTCGGGCTCTACCCGCTGATCTACACCGGGTGGGTATCGCTGCACCGGGTCGACCTGGGCAGCACCGAGATGGAGTGGCTGGGGCTGGAGAACTACACGGCGCTGGTCCAGGACGAGCTGTTCTGGAACGCCCTGTGGAACACCTTCACCCTGGGGGTGCTCTCCACCGTCCCGCAGTTGCTGATGGCCCTGGGCATCGCGCACCTGCTGAACTACCGGCTGCGCGGCTCGATCTTCTTCCGGGTGGCCGCGCTGACCCCGTACGCCACCTCGGTCGCCGCCTCGGCGCTGATCTTCTCGCTGCTGTTCAGCCCCGGCGACGAGGCGGTGATGAACTGGTTCCTCGGGCTGGTCGGGATCGACGCCGTGGACTGGGAGAACGGCGACCTCACCGCGCAGATCGCCATCTCGGTCATCGTGACGTGGCGCTGGACCGGCTACAACGCCCTGCTGTACCTGGCCGCGATGCAGGCGATCTCCAGGGACCTCTACGAGGCGTCGGCGATCGACGGGGCCTCCCGCTGGCAGCAGTTCCGCCAGGTCACCATCCCGGGCATCCGGCCGACCATCGTGTTCACGGTGGTGCTCTCCACGATCGGGGCCACCCAGCTGTTCGGCGAGCCGCTGATCTTCGGTGGCGCCGCCGGAGCGAGCGGCGGGATCAACAACCAGTACCAGACGCTCGGCCTGCTGCTCTACGAGAACGGCTGGACGTACGGCCACCTGGGACGCGGCGCGGCCATCGCCTGGCTGATGTTCCTGATCCTGCTGATCGTCTTCGCCCTCAACGCACTGGTCTCACGCCGCCTGCGCAGGTCCTGACGCCCGACCGCGTTGGGGTGTCCGGGCCCGTGCCCGGCCGGCCCACGCGAGAGATGGAGACCGAGAGATGACGACCGACACCACGGCGGCGGCCCGCCCGCCCCGCGGTTCCTCCCCCGGAGCGGCCGCCGCTCCACCGGCCGGCGCCCCGGCACGGCGGCGCCGGCTCGCGCCGGGCGCCGGACGCCAGATGGACGCCGGCCCGGTGGCGTACGTCCTGCTGGGCATCACCGCCCTGCTGTCGCTCTTCCCGCTGTACTGGACGGTGGTGGCCGCCTCGCAGGACACCGGTCGGCTCGCCGACACCCCGCCGCCGTTCCTGCCCGGCCCCAACCTGTGGAGCAACCTCTCCGCGGCCTGGGAGCAGGCGAACATGGCGACGGCGATGTTCAACAGCTTCGTCGTGGCCGCGGTGATCTCGCTGGCCACCGTGCTCTTCGGCACCCTGGCCGGGTTCGCCTTCGCCAAGCTGACGTTCCGGCTGCGCAACGTGCTGCTGATGGTGGTGATCGGGACGATGATGATCCCGCCGCAGCTCAGCGTCGTCCCGCTGTACATGCTCATCAACCAGCTCGACTGGACCAACCAGCTCCAGGCCGTGATCCTGCCGACGCTGGTCAGCGCGGTGGGCGTGTTCTTCATGCGCCAGTACATCGCCGAGGCGCTGCCGTTCGAGCTGATCGAGGCGGCCCGGGTGGACGGCGCGCACAGCCTGCGGATCTTCTGGAGCGTGGTGCTGCCGATCGCCCGTCCGGCGATGGCCGTGCTGTTCATGATCACCTTCGTCCAGGCCTGGAACGAGTTCTTCTGGCCCTTCCTGGTCCTGGACCAGAACAACCCCACCGTGCAGGTCTCGCTCACCCAGCTCAGCCAGGGCTACGTGCCGGACCAGTCGCTGATCATGGCGGGGGCGCTCCTGGGCACGCTGCCGCTGCTGCTGCTCTTCGTGGTCTTCGGCCGGCAGATCGTCAGCGGCATCATGCAGGGCGCGGTGAAGGGTTGATGAGGAATCGTCCTCACGGAGCCGCCCGGACTGCCTACCATGGAGCGTCCCCACAAATGAGAGCGCTCTCAAGAGCGCTCTCGATGTAACCACGTCCCCCCGAACGAACGGATGACCAACGTGGCAGCCGTACATCCCACCACCACGCCGTCGCCCGTCTCCGCCCCCGGCAGCACCGTCGCGCCGGAGCTGGCCACGGCCCACCTCACCCAGGAGCCCGCGGCGAACGCCCCGACGCCCGCCCCGGAGACGGCCCCGGAGAACGCCGCGGAGATCCGCTTCCCCAGCGGCTTCCTCTGGGGCGCGGCGACCGCCGCCTACCAGATCGAGGGCGCCGCCGCCGAGGACGGCCGCACCCCCTCGATCTGGGACACCTTCTCGCACACGCCCGGCCGGGTGCGCGGCGGCGACACCGGCGACGTCGCCGCCGACCACTACCACCGCTACCGCGAGGACGTCGCCCTGATGGCGGACCTGGGCCTGCGCGCCTACCGGTTCTCCGTCTCCTGGTCCCGGGTCCAGCCCACCGGGCGCGGCCCCGCCGTCCGCTCCGGCCTGGACTTCTACCGGCGGCTCACCGACGAGCTGCTGGAGGCCGGCATCACCCCGGTCGTCACCCTCTACCACTGGGACCTCCCGCAGGACCTGGAGGACGCCGGGGGATGGCCGCACCGCGACACCGCCCGGCGGTTCGCCGACTACGCCACCCTGGTGGCCGAGGCGCTCGGCGACCGGATCGGCATGTGGTCCACCCTCAACGAACCGTGGTGCTCGGCCTTCCTCGGCTACGGCTCCGGAGTGCACGCCCCCGGCCGCACCGAACCGGCGGCCGCGCTGCGCGCCGCGCACCACCTGAACCTGGCGCACGGCCTGGGCGCCCAGGCGCTGCGCGCCACGCTGCCGTCCGACGCGCAGCTGTCCGTGACGCTGAACCTGGTGGAGGCCAGGCCGCTCACCGCCAGCGCGGCGGACGCGGACGCCGCCCGGCGGATCGACGCCCTGGCCAACCGGGTGTTCACCGGCCCGATGCTGTCCGGCGCCTACCCGCCCGACCTGATCGCGGACACCGCCAAGGTCACCGACTGGTCGTTCGTCCAGGGCGGCGACCTGGAGGCGATCGGCCGCGTGCCGATCGACGTGCTGGGCGTCAACTACTACTACCCCTCAGTGGTGTCCGCGCTGGACGGCTCCGCCGGGGAGGCCGCGCACGGCGACGACGGTCACGGCGCCAGCACCCACTCCCCCTGGCCCGGGGCCGACCAGGTCGCCTTCCACCTCCCGCCCGGCCCGCGCACCGCGATGAACTGGGCGGTGGACCCGAGCGGGCTGTACGACCTGCTGGTGCGCACCCAGCGGGAGCACCCCGGGCTGCCGCTGATGATCACCGAGAACGGCGCGGCGTTCGACGACCGCCTCGACGAGGACGGGCGGGTGCGCGACCCGGAGCGGATCTCCTACCTGCACGGCCACCTCGCCGCGGTGGCCCGGGCGCTGGACGCCGGGGTGGACGTGCGGGGCTACTTCCTGTGGTCCCTGCTGGACAACTTCGAGTGGTCCTACGGCTACAGCCGCCGCTTCGGCGCGGTCTACGTGGACTACCCGACGCAGCGGCGCATCCCCAAGGACAGCGCCCGCTGGTACGCGAACGTGGTGCGCGGCAACCGGCTCCCGGCCCAGCCGTGAGCCCTGCGGGCAGGCGGTGAGCCCTGCGGGGCGGCGTCAACCCTGCGGGGCGGCGTCAACCCTGCGGGGCGGCGTGAGCCCTGCGGGGCGGCCGTGGCCCGGGCGGAGCCGCCGGGACGCCGGCTCGGGGCCGGCGCGCCGTCACCCGCACCGCACCGCTGACCGTCCCACCGCCCCGCGACCGTCCGCCCGTCGACCATCCGCCCCGACGCGCCGTCCGGGCCGCCGCTCTCCCCGGCGGCGGCTCCGGACGGCGCCGCGGGCCCCGGGGCCGCCGGCGCGTCCGGCCACGGCCGGTGGTCGCCCGCGGAGCCGTCAGGCGCCGGGGGCGGACTCGGCGACCCGGGCCAGGGCCTTGTCCATGACCGGGAACTGCGGCGCCGTCCACCGCCGCATCCGGGGGCGCAGCAGCGGCATCAGCAGGCCGGTGAAGTCCTCGCGGTGCTCCAGCCGGGTGCGGTCCCCGTCCAGCGGGCGCAGGTAGAACTGGTGCTCGCCGGCGAAGAGCCGCGCGTGCACGAGCTTGCCGAGCCAGCGCAGTTCCCGTCCGGGCACGGCGGCCACCACGGTCGGGCTGAAGGTGGTGACCCGGCCCTTGAGGTCGCGGAACCTCATCAGCAGGGTCTCGCCGGGGGTGGCGCTGCCGCTGGCGGAGAAGATGAAGGGGTTCCACTCCTGGTAGCCGGCGAAGTCGGTGAGGACCTCCCAGACCCGTTCGGGCGGCGCGTCGATCTCGATGCTGGTGGTGACGGAGAAGGGCACGGGCGCGCGCTCCAATCGGTCGCCGTTGTGGGGGACGGCCGCACGGGGTGACGAGCGCAGGTTAGCGGGCGCCGCTGAAGGCTCGGTGAAGAATTCCTGCACGCGGCCTTCCGTCCCGGGCGGCCGCCCGCCGGGCGCGGTCCCCGGACGTGGCCGAACGCGCCCGGCGCGATCGCCGCTGTGTCGCGGATCACACCCGGGGCGCGCTTGACGATCACCTCGGCTCACGCCGACGATTCCCCTTGGTCTGCGCTCTCGACCGGATCGATCCCGCCCAGCGTCGTGGCCCCCGTGGGCCCACCGAGCCCCACGTTCCCGCCGCTGCCCACGACACCGTCCTCCACCACCGGAGCCTGCGATGTTGATCAGATCAGTGGCCGAATTATCCGGCACCAAGTACGAGGTCGAGTGGGGCAACGGCACCAGTTGGCGTCTGCTCACCGCCGGGGACAACATGGGGTTCACCGTCTGCCACACGGTGGTGCGGGCCGGCACCTCCTCCCTGCTGGAGTACCGCGCGCACCTGGAGGCGTGCTACTGCCTGGCCGGCTCCGGCGAGATCGAGGACGCGGACGGCACCGTCCACCGGATCACCCCCGGCGTGCTGTACGCCCTCGACCGCCACGACCGGCACCACCTGCGCGCGGACCCGCACACCGACCTGACGCTGATCAGCGTCTTCAACCCGCCGCTGCACGGCACCGAACGCCATCTGCTGGACCGCGACGAAGCGTCGTCCTATTGATGTCGCGCGCGCTCCCCCCGGACCAGGACCCGTCCGCAGCGGCCACCCACTTCCACGCCCTCTTCGAGCGGCACGCCCGGCGGACGCCGGAGCGCACGGCCGTCACCCTGGAGGGCACCCACATCCGCTACGGGGCCCTGAACGCGGCGGCCGACGCCTACGCGGCCGGACTGCTCGCCCTCGGCGCCGCCCCCGGCGACCGGGTGGTGGTCTACGCCGACCTGTCACCGGGCGTCATCGCCGCGGTCATCGGCATCCTCAAGGCGGGCTGCTGCGTCGTCACGATCCACCCGACCTTCGACCGGCGCAAGCTGCTGTTCCAGATCGCCGAGTCCGACGCCGCCGTCCTGTTCACCGACCGGGCCGCCGACCTCGGCGACCTGCTGGCCGAGACCGACCTGACGGCCGTCTGGCCGCTCGACGACGACTCCGCGGACCCTGGGCGGGCGACCCGCCGCGCCCGTCCGCTCGCCCGCCCGCGGCTCGGGCCGGGCATCCCGGTGGCCGGGCAGCTCGCCGCCCTGTTCTACACCTCCGGCTCCAGCGCCGCCCCCAAGGGCGTGACCATCACCCACCGCAACATGCTCGCCGCCCTGCGGGCCGTCACCGGATACCTGGCGAACACCGCCGACGACGTGGTGCTCAGCTACGCGCCGATCGGCTCGGACTTCGGCTTCTACAACATCATGATGCCGCTGTCCTACGGCGGCCGGGTGGTGCTGGGGCGCGGCCTGCCGCGGCGGCCCGAGGAGATCCTGGAGACCATCGACCGGGAGGGCGTGACGGCCGTGCACGCCTTCCCCTCCGTGCTGGCCCGGCTGTGCGCGGTCGACGACCTCTCGCGGTTCGCGATCCCGACGGTCCGCTACCTGTCCAGCACCGGGCAGCGGCTGCCCGTCGAGCACATCAGGAGACTGCGCGCCGCCTTCCCGGACGTGCCGATCCACTCCATGTACGGGCTGACGGAGTGCAAGCGGGTGGCCGCCCTGCCGCCGGAGGAGCTCGACCGGCGCCCCACCTCGGTGGGCCGGCCCATCCCCGGCGTGACCGCCTACCTGGTCGACGACGCGGGCGCGCCGATCGAGGAACCGGACGTCGTCGGCGAACTCGCCCTCAGCGGCGACCTGGTGATGCAGGGCTACTGGCGCCGCCCGGAGCTCACCGAACGGGTGCTGCGCCGGGGCCTGTTCGGCGCGGAGGCGGTGCTGTTCACCGGCGACCTGTTCACCCGGGACCGGGACGGCTTCCTGTACTGGGTGGCGCGCCGGGACGACGCCTTCGCGCGGTCGTTGTTCAAGGTGAACCCGCACGAGGTCGAGGCGCGGCTGCGGCAGCACCCCGACGTGGTCGATGCCGCCGTGGTGCCGCTGCCGGACGAGGAGGCCGGCCAGGTGCCCGCCGCCTGCGTCGTCCTGCGCGCGGAGGCCACCCGCGGCGGTGCCACCGCCGACGCGGAGGAACTGCGGCGGCACTGCGCGCTCGCCCTGGACTGGCACATGGTGCCGGCGGTGGTCGCCTTCTACGACGAGCTGCCGCGCACCGACTCCGGCAAGACGGACCGCCGGAGGCTGGAGCGGGAGCTGGCCGCCCGCACCCGGCCGCCGGCCGCCGACTCCGAGGCGGTCCACGCCGAAGGAGCCGACGCCGAAGCAGCCCACGCCGAGCCCGCCGACGCAGAGCCCGCCGACGCAGAGCCGGCCCACGCCGAGCCGGCCCACGCCGCGGCACCCGGCTACGTGGCGGCCTCCCCCATGCTGGCCCTCGCCGACCGCTTCGACGCCATCGCCACCGGACGCGACCAGGTCCCCCGCCGACCGGTGCGCTCCACCATCCGGGACCGCGTCGACGATCCGCTGCTCCTCGCCTACCAGGACCGCATGGTGGAGCGGGCCGGACCGCTCTTCCACCACTTCCTGGCCAGCGTTCCGGGCGTGCTGGAGGAACTGTCCCGGGTCGGCCTCGCGCTGTGCCGGCTGGCCGAGCGCCGGGCGGCCCGGGAGGGGCGGGGCCTCACCTTCTACGAGGCCGACGCCTTCGACGGCACCGCCGGCCGGACACTCGCCGAGTTCGCGCGGGGCCGCGTCACCACGCTGACCAGCTCGCCCAACAAAGCCAACGAACCGTACTTCCACGCCGACGCCGACCCCGCCCGCTCCCGGTACTTCCCCGACTCGCTGTTCCGGCTCACCAGCCGGACACTGCGCGAGAACCCCGAGTACGCGCCGTTCCGGGACGGCGTGGACTTCGTCTACGAGACCGCCGCGTTCCAGTTCTACGGCAAGGACCGCCCCGCCCAGATCGCCCACCTCGCCGAGGTGCTGCGCCCCGGCGGGCTGGCCTTCTTCCTGGAGAAGCTGAACCACCCGGACCCGCGCGAGTACCGGCGGCGGGAGGAGGCCAAGGACTCGATCCACAAGGCCGCCTACTTCTCGCCCGAGGAGATCGAACGCAAGCGGCGCGAGATGCTCTCCCGGATGGTGGACGGCCAGGTCGCCTTCGACGACCTCGTCGCCGCGCTCAGCGAGCGCTTCGGCCACGTGTACCTGCTCTGGAACGGCACCAACTTCTACGAGTTCGTGGCCGGCGACGACGCGGACCTGCTCGGGGAGTTCCTCGAACTCTCCGGCCGGCCGCACATCCCGGACGCGTTCCGGTTCGAGGAGCACCTCGTCCGCCGGGTCGGCGGACGCGAGGGGGAGCGGACACCATGAACGACACCGGACCGCCCCCGCCGGGCGCCGACCCCGAGGTCTGCGAGCGGGTCGACGCGCTCGCCGGCCGCTGGCGGGAGCGCGCCGCCATCGCCGAACGGGCGCGCCGCCTGCCCCGGGAGACCATCGCCGAACTGTCCGACGCCGGCCTGCTCCACATCGTCGCCCCCACCCGCCACGGCGGTCCCGGGTACGGCTGGCCCACGCTCGTCGAGGCCGCCCGGCGGGCCGCCCGCGCCTGCCCGTCGACCGGATGGGTCATCGGCGTCGTCGGCGGACACGCCGCACTGGCCGGCCGACTGCCCGAGCCGGTCACGGCGCTGCTGTTCGCCGACGGCCCACGGCAGCTCTTCGCCACGGCCTCCGCCGCGGCCGACGGACGGATCACCCGGGTCGCCGGCGGCGTCGAGGTGACCGGGCGGTGGCGGTTCTGCTCCGCCGTCGACCACGCGGAGTGGATCATCGTCAACGGACCGTGCCGGGACGCCACCGGCGCGGCCGGCACGGATGGCACGGCCGGCGGCGAGCGGGTCCTGGTCCCGCTGCGCACCGACCGGGTCCGGGTGGAGGACGACTGGTACGTCTCCGGGATGTCCGCCACCGGCTCCCGGACCATCGCCGTCGACGGCGAGTTCGTGCCCGAGGAGCGCGTCGACCCGCTGTCCCGCTGCTTCGCCGAGCGCTGGTCGAAGGAGTCCGCGCCCACCGACTACCTCGGCGAGGTGCCCTTCCGGTCCTACGCCACCAGCTCGATCATCGGACCGCTGCTGGGCTGCGCCGAGGGCGCGTTCGAGGCCTACCTGGCCGGGCTGCGCACTCCCGCCGGCCGCCCGTCGCCGCGGTCGGAGCAACCACTGGTGCGGGACGGCCTGACCGAGAGCGCCGCCGAGCTGGCCTGCGCCCGCCACCTGTACGACGCCGTCTGCGCCACCCTGCACGCGGCCGGCGTCGAGCGGCGGGCCCTCTCCGCGGCCGAGTCGGCCACGGTCAGCCGGGACCGCGCCTACCTGGCACGGCTGTGCGAGCGGGCCGTGCACCGGCTGGTCCGGCTGACCGGAACCGCAGCGCACCTGGAGGACCACCCGCTCGCCCGGCACTGGCGCGACGTGCAGATGATGGCCGCGCACCGGGACGTGAGCTGGGCGCTGACCCACCATGCCTACGCCGCCGTGGCGGTCGGCGGCCCGTCCACGCCCCCGGAGGGGTGACCGACCCCAGTGGGCGCCGCTCGCAGCCCCGGCCCGCGCAACCGGGGCGGCGGGGACGGCCGGGACCGTCGGGACCGCCGGCTGCTGCTGGGCGCCTTCCTGCTCTTCCTGTGCTCCTCGGTCGGGCAGACCTTCTTCGTCTCGCTGTTCGCCCACGACATCCGCGCGGAGCACCGGCTCTCCCACGGCGGGTACGCCGGCCTGTACCTGGTCGCCACGCTGGCCGGCGCGCTCGCCCTGGCCGGCTCCGGGCACCTGGTCGACCGTCACCCGGCGCGCCGCGTCGTACTGCTCACCGTCCCCGCGCTTGCGCTGGGCACCGCCGCCATGGCGCTCTCCCGGCACCCGCTGCCCCTCCTGGTCGCCCTGTTCCTGCTGCGCTTCCTCGGGCAGGGCATGCTCACCCACACCGCCTTCACCCTGCTGGGCCGCCGGTTCACCCGGAGCCGCGGCCGGGCCGTGTCGCTCGCGACCCTGGGGCTGAGCGTCGGCGAGGCGCTGTTCCCGGTGGCGGCGGTGGCCCTGGCCGCCACCGTCGGCTGGCGCGGGGTGTGGTGGCTGGCCGCCGCCCTGCTGCTCGCCGCCGGCGCCAGCACCGCCGCCCTCTTCACCGCCGAACGCCGCCCCGCCCCCACCCCCGCCCCCACCCCCGCCCCCGGTGAACCAGGCGAACCAGGCGCACCGGGCCGCCCAGGCGAAACCAACAGAGCAGCCCAACCGGGCGATCCCACCCCGAGCCGGACCCGCGCCGAGGCGCTGCGCGACCCCTCCTTCTACCGGGTCCTGCTCGCCACCGCGGCACCGGCCCTGGTGAGCAACACCGTCTTCTTCCACCAGGCGCACCTCGCCCAGTCCCGGAACTGGTCGCTCACCGCGACGGCGTCGGCCTTCACCGTCTACGCGGTCGCGACCGTGCTGTGCAACCTGGTCGGCGGCCGGCTGCTGGACCGGCTCTCCGCGCTGGCGCTGCTGCCCTACTTCCTGCTCCCCTCGGGCGCCGGCCTGCTGCTGCTGGGCACGGTGGACGCCCAGTGGGGCCTGTTCGCCTTCATGGCCCTGCACGGCGTCAGCAACGGCCTGTCGCTGAGCCTGTTCGGGGCGACCTGGCCCGAGCTGTACGGCGTCCACCACCTCGGCGCCATCCGCTCGGTCGTCGTGACGGCCCTGGTGTTCGCCTCCGCCGCCGGCCCCGGCCTGAGCGGCCTGCTCCTGGACCGCGGCGTCGGCCACCCCACCCACCTGGTCGCCCTGGCCGTCTACTGCTTCGCGGCCTCGGCGCTCACCGCCCGGCTCCCCCACCGCCCGTCCCCGTCACCCGGTCGGCGCCACCGGGGTGACGTCGCGGCACGTTCCGGGTAGGCGCGCCGCCATGGCGCAATGGGTTGAGGCGGGCGGTTGGGGTCTGCTGGCGGGGTCCGCCCTGCTGCTGGGAGCGGTGCTCGGCTACACGGTCCGGGTTCCGCAGTGGGTCGTCGCCTCGGTGATGGCCTTCGGCGCCGGGGTGCTGATGTCCGCGGTCTCCTTCGAACTCCTCGGCGAGGCGTACGACCAGGCCGGCCTCGCCCCCGCCGCGGCCGGCACCATCGGCGGCGCCCTGGCGTATACCGCGGGCAACGTGTGGCTCGCCCGGCGTGGGGCCCGGCACCGCAAGCGCTCCGGCCACCGGCGACGGCAGCCGTCCGAGAGCCAGCAGGCCGGCTCGGGCCTGGCGCTGGCGCTCGGGGCGCTGCTGGACGGCGTCCCGGAGTCCACGGTGATCGGGGTGAGCCTGCTGGAGGGCGGGGCGGTCAGCACGGTGACCGTGGCCGCGGTCTTCATCAGCAACGTCCCCGAGGGCCTGTCCAGCTCCGCCGGCATGCGGCGGGCCGGGCGCGGCCCCGGCTACGTGTTCGGCGTCTGGGGCGCGATCGCGGCGGCCGGCACCGTCGCCGCCGTCCTCGGCAACACCGTGGTCGGCCAGCTCCCCACCGCCGTGGTCGCCGCCGTCACCGCCGTGGCCGCCGGCGCCATCCTCGCGATGATCGCCGACACCATGATCCCCGAGGCCTTCGAGGACACCCACCTGGCCATCGGCCTGATCACCGTCTCCGGCTTCCTCCTCTCCTTCACCCTCTCCCACACCTGACACCGGACGGCCCGGCCCCCTTGGGGTGGAGCCAGGCGTGGGATGCGAGGAGCAGGGTGGTGACGCCGGTTGCGAGGGTGGGGTGGAGGACCGGGGCGAAGCGCGGGGAGTGGTTGGAGGGGATCTCGCGGGCCACGGCGCCGCGGGCCTGGGCCGCCGCGTACTGGTCCGGGTCCCAGCCGCCGAGGAACCAGTAGCACAGGGGGGCTCCCGCGGCGGTGGCCAGCACGCCGCAGTCCTCGCTGCCGGTGACGGGGCCGGAGTCGCGCACCGCGTCGGGGCCGAAGTGGTCCCGGAAGGCGCGCACCACGCGCTCCGTGGCGGCGGCGTCGTTGACCAGTGCCGGGAAGGCGCTCACGTGGGTGATCTCGGGTTCGCGGGGTGCGCCCGCGGCGGCGGCCTCGCCCCTGACGATCCGTTCCACGGCGGCCAGGACCGTCGCGCGGACCTCCTCGGTGTAGGTGCGCACGGTGAGCCGCAGTTCGGCCTCGTCCGGGATGACGTTGTCCTTGTCGCCGGCGCGCAGCGCCCCGACGGTGACCACGGCCGTCTCGGTGCCGGCGATCTCGCGGGAGACGACGGTCTGCAGGCGCATCACGGTGGCGGCGGCCATCACGACCGGGTCGACGGAGGCCTCGGGGCGGGAGCCGTGCGCGCCCCTGCCGAACAGCCGCACCCGCAGCGAGTCGGAGGCGGCGAGGGTCGGGCCGGTGTGGTGGGCGACCGTGCCGGCGGGGAACGGCGCGACGTGCTGGCCGAGGACGACGTCCGGCCGTCCGACGGTGTCGAACAGGCCGTCGTCGACCATGGCGCGCGCTCCGCCGCCGACCTCCTCGCCCGGCTGGAAGACGGCGGTGACCGTCCCGGACCAGTGCCCGCCTGCCTCGGCCAGCAGTTCCATGGCGCCGACCAGGCAGGTGACGTGCATGTCGTGGCCACAGGCGTGCATGACGGGGGTCTCCTCGCCGTCGGGCGCCACTCCGTCGGCCGTGCTGGCGTAGGGCAGTCCGGTGGCCTCGCGGACCGGGAGGGCGTCGATGTCGGCGCGGAGCAGCACGTGGGGGCCGGCGCCGTCGCCGAGGACGGCGGCCACGCCGGTTCCGCCGATGCCCGTGGTGACCCGGGCGCCGGTGCGGCGCAGGCGCTCGGCGACGACCGCGGCCGTCCGGGTCTCGGCGAAGGAGAGCTCGGGGTGGGCGTGCAGGTCCCGGTAGAGGTCCGCGAGTCGCGGGAGCAGTCGGGGCAGCCCGGCCAGCGCGGCCGGGCCGGCGGCGGCCTCCGCGGCCGCTCGGGCTCGGGCGTGGGTCATGGGTTCATGGTCGGCGCCGGGGGCGGCGCGCGCCCGCGGGTGCGGGCCGTCGGGGTGGCGCGGCGGGGGGCGGGCGTGCTCCGGGCGGGCGCGGGTACCCGCCGGCGTGCCGTCAGTGCCGCGGCGTGCCGGGAGTGGCGCAAGCGGTGGAAACGGCGCAAGCGGCGGGAGTACCGCGAGTGGTGGGAGGAGCCTTGGTGGACGGTGTGCGTGATTCCCTGGTGGACCGTGCGGTGGGCCGGGTCTTCCGGGCGGCGGCCCGCTGCCGCGGTGCGCGGGCGCTGCATCCGCGCGGGGTCGTGCTGGGCGGTCGGGTGCGCCTGACCGGGACGGTGGGCCGCCGGTGGGGTGTCGCGCTGCTGGACGAGCCGGCGCGGCACGCGGTGCTGGCCCGCCTGTCGTCGGCCGTGGGCACGCCGGAGGGGGTGCCGGACGCCCTGGGGCTCGCGGTGCGGATCGTGGACGGTGCCGGACCGGGGCGGGCGGTGGACCTGCTGTTCACCACGGCGGGGGACGGCCCGGTCGGCCGGCGCCTGCCGCTGCCCTGCGGTGACGTGCTGGGGCGGACCTACTCGGGGTTGCTGCCGTACCGGGCCGGTGACCGCCGCTGCCTGCTGGCCGCGGTGCCGTTCCGCCGGCGGCTGCGGGTGCGCCCGGAGGAGGAGGCGGTGCGGCGCGCCGTGGCCGAGGGGCCGCTCCGTTTCGACCTGGTGGTGGCCGGGCCGTGGGAGGGCTGGCGTCCGTTCGGCCGGTTGTCCCTGGAGGGCCCGGTCGGGGCCGGGGCCGCCCCGGAGCCGTCCTTCGACGTGCACGCGCACGCGGCGGACCGGCTGGCCCCGGCCGGTCCGGTGCAGGCGCTGCGGCCGGCGGCCTACGCGGGCTCGCGGGCCGGCCGGGGCGCCGAGCTCCGGTGAGGGCCGGCGGGCTGCCGTTACCGGCCGAGCAGGTGCTCTCCCGCTACCGGCCGAGCAGGTGGGGTGCGTGCGCCCGCACCGCTTCCAGCAGCTGGCGCTTCGACGGGTTGACCATCGCCCGGCCGGCGACGGTGACGGTGGGCACGGTCTCGTTGCCGTCCGCCACCGAGCGCACGAACGCCGCGGCGTCGGGGTCGCGCCAGATGTTCACCCTGGTGTAGCGCAGCCGGGTGAAGAGCAGGCGCAGGCGCAGCGCCATGCAGTACGTGCATCCGGGGCGCCAGTACATCACCACGCCCTCGGGATCGGTGCCGCCCACCCGTCCCCCTTCCCGTGTCGGTCGCCCCACCGTAACGGGGGCGCGCCGGCGGCACCCTGCCGGGGCCCACGGCCGCCCGGGGTTGCGCGGACGCGGCGGCTAGGTGGCCACCCGCCAGGACCGGCCGCGCAGCAGCGCGGAGGCCAGCAGGGCGACGACGGTGCCGACGGCGGCGTAGCCGGCGAGGATCCACCAGGCGCCGGCGGTGGCGTGGCCGGAGAAGTACACGGTGTTGCGGACCACGGTGGTGCCGGCGCCGGGCGGCAGCCAGCCGCCGATGGCCCGCCAGAACGGCGGGAGCAGCGGGGTGGGGTAGGCGCCGCCGGCACTGGGGTTGCCGAGGACGACGAAGAGCAGGATGGCGACCCCGACCCCGATGATGCCGAGGAGGGTCTGGAGGGCGACGGTGGTGGCCGCGACGGCGTAGACGAGCAGCGCGCCGACGATCCAGAGCGGGACGAAGTGCCCGGTGAGCGCGCCGAGCACGGGGTCCACGAGGATGGCGCCGCCGAGGCCGGAGACGACGGCGTACACGGCGAGGGCGGCCAGCCGGACGAGGGTGCGGGGCGGGTTGGCCGGGCGGGCGCCGCCCGCGATGCCGAGGATGGCCGCGGCGAGGTACCCGCCGATCATCCAGCCCAGCACGAGGTAGAACGACGACAGGCCGCGGCCGTCGCTGGGGTCGGGCGGGCGGATGTCGGTGACGGTGACCTGCCGTTGCCGGGTGGACTCGACCCGCTCGGCGATCTGGGCGACGGTGCTGGAGACGGCCGGTCCGCCGGCCGAGGCGACCAGCAGGGTGTCGGTGCTGCCCCGCGGGTCGACGACCACGGCGGCGTCCACGGTGCGGTCCAGGATGAGGGTGCGGGCCTCGTGTTCGTCGGAGGCCGCACGGGCCCGCACCGGTTCCCCGTCCAGTGCGTTGAGCTGGTCGATGATCTGGTGGGCGGCCGGTTCGGGGGCGACCACCGCGACGGGGACCCGGTGCGGGGTCGGTGAGTGGAAGGCGCCGACGTAGGACAGCACGAAGCCCAGTTGCAGCGCCAGCACTCCGACGACCAGCGCCACGCCGCGCACGCTGAGCGCGTCGCGCAGCTCGGCCAGGAAGCCCCGGCGGGGGACGGGCGAGGCCGTGCCGAGTGCGGGTGTGCTCATGGGGTCTCCCTGACGGGCGAGGCGAGGGCTGGCGGCTCGTCGGCTACCCGCCGGCCTTGGTGCGCAGCTCCCAGCGCCGTTCGGCGTAGGCGAGGTCGTCCCGCCACAGCCGTCGGGCGGCGGCGCGCATCAGCGGGCGCAGCAGTGGGGCGGCGCCGCGGGCGGCGGCGAATCCCGGGCGGTCGGAGCGGGCGATCACCGCCTCGATCACGGCGGTGCGCGGCGTGCCGTCCCGGGCCGGGCCGAGCGGGGTGGCGTGGGTCTCCACCATCGAGCCGGTGCCCTCGCCCTCCACCACGCGCATGACCACGGTGCGCGGGTCGGGGCAGGTGAACTCGGCCCGCACCGGCACGCCGACCCGGCGGGAGAGGGTGAAGGTGACCTCCACCAGGAAGCGGTCCGGGCCCAGCGGGTCGGGTCCGCTCAGCCGCCCGGCCGCGTCGCCCTCCCAGTGGTCCGCCGAGTGGGCGTCCGGGCCGGCGAGGACCCGCAGGTCGGCGAAGGAGTAGGGGTGGAACCAGGCGCCGTGCCAGGGGTCCAGCCGGTTGGCGAGGACGTCGTCCGGTTCGCAGCGGCCGACCATGGTGGCGACGGCCGTGACGGCGTCGGCGGGTTCCGGGCGGCCCGGCGGCAGCACCGGCCGGTCCAGCGGCGCCTCGCCGCCGGCCTCGTCCAGCCGGACCCAGGTGAGCACGCCGTCCTCGTGCACCGGGAACGGGACCCAGCCGGGCGCGCCGTCCGGGCCCAGCGCCATCCCGTGCCAGTGGCAGACCAGCCGGCCGCCGCGGATCGGCGCCCGGCACAGCGGCGCGCCCAGGTGGGGGCAGGCGCCGGGCGCGGCGTGCGCGCGTCCGTCCGCGCCGCGCCAGGCGACGACCTCGACGCCGGCCACCGTGCGGCCGAACGGCCGGTCGGCGCGGATCTCCCGGCTGGCGGCGAGCACGAACCAGTTCCCGGAGGGGCGGCGGCGGGCGCGGTCCAGGGCGGCCTCGATCACCCGGGGGCGGGCCTGCCGCCAGGTGGGCGGCTGCTCGTCCCAGGGCACCGGCCGTCGCCGGACGAAGGGCGGCGAGCCCGACGGCGACGGCGCGGCCAACGAGGCCAACGAGGTCAGCGCGCCCAGCAGGGCCATGGCCGGTGACGGCACCCCCCGCGGCCGTGGCGGGGAGGCGGCGTCCGGGGCTCCTGGGGCTGCTGGGGCTGCCGGGGAGGGCGGGGACGGCGGACGGGGGCGGCGCGGCACGGGGAACCCTCTCGGTCAGCGGACGGCGGGCGGGGGTGCGGACGACCTCCGGCGCGGCCGGGCCGTGGCCACGGCTGCCGCGCCGCCGGCGGCCCGGCCGGCCACCGGTCCGGCGCGCCATCGGCCCACCGGGCCGGCGGCCGTGAGCGGGCCGGGCCCGGGAGGTGCCACCGGGCCGGGCGCCGGCCCGGGCGCCGACCCGAGCGCCGGGCCGGCCAGGGGCCCGCCCACCGCCCCGGTCGGCAGCGGTGCGCGCAGGAGGCCGCCGGTGCCGAGCCGGTGCCGGGCACGGGCCGCGGCGACCCGGCCCAGCGTGCCGAGCGCCACCGCCAGCCGGCGCCGCTCTGGCACCACGGCGCGCCGGCTGATCACGTCGTATCCGGCGGCCTCGATGCGGTCCAGGATGCCCTGGTAGAGGGTGAAGGCGGTGGCCACGCAGGGGCGGGAGACCGGCGCCAGCATCTCGATGCCGGGTTCCGCGATGCGGTAGATCTCCCGGTTGCGCCGCACCAGGTCGGCGATCGCCCGGCGCAGCGCCGGCTCGCACACGCCGGTGCCGACGCACCGCTTGAGCACGTCGCGGTCGACCCCGTGCGCGGCGAGCCGGTCGGCGGGCAGGTAGACGCGGTCGAGGAAGAGGTCCTCGGCGAGGTCGCGGATGAAGTTGGTGAGCTGGAAGGCGACACCGAGCGCGGCGGCGCGGGGTTCGGCCCTGCGGCGGTCGGTCACCGTGCCGAGGACGGGCAGGAGTTGCAGGCCGATGACGGCGGCGGAGCCGTGCATGTAGCGGTCCAGGTCCTCGAAGGTGGCGTAGTCGGTGACCTCCAGGTCCATCTCCATCGAGCGGGTGAAGTCGGTGAAGTGGGCCGGATCGATGGCGTAGCGGCGGGCGGTGTCGACCAGGGCGGCCAGGACGGGGTGCCGGGAGCTGCCCTCGTCGAGCGCCCGGCGCAGGTCGGTGGTGAAGGCGTCGAGTTGCGCGCGCCGGACCTCCGTCGGGCCGCCGTCCAGGGCGTCCACGATGTCGTCGGCCCAGCGGGCGAAGCCGTACAGGGCGTGGACGGCGGGCCGCTGCTGCGGCAGCAGCAGGCGGGTGGCCAGGAAGTAGGTGCGGCCGTGCCGGGCGTTGAGGGCGCGGCAGTGGGCGTAGGCGGCGCGCAGCGCCGGGTCGGTGATCCCGGCGGCGTCGAGTTCGATGGCGGTCATCAGCCGGCCACCCCCGTGCCGACCGAGGGGGCTCTTCCCCCGGCCGGCGCCCCCAGCACGGCCGCCCCGGGCCGCGCCCCCTCCCGGGTACCGGCCTGGGCACCGTCCCGGGCGCCGTCCTGGGGAGCGGCCGCGGCACCGGCCGTGTCGCTGTCGCCCCCGGCCGCGGCGGTGTCGGCGCACGCGCCCGCGCCGGCACCGGCGGTCGCCGGGCGGCGTGTCGTCCGCCCGGCCGGGACGGGCCGCGGGGCGCCGGTGATCCGGGCCGCCGCGAGCTTGCCGGAGATCAGCACGGTGGGCAGGCCCACCCCGGGCGTGGTGCCGCATCCGGCGAGGACGGCGTTCTCCACGCCCCGCACCAGGTTGCGCGGGCGGAAGGGACCGGTCTGGGCGAGGGTGTGCGCGGTGGCGAACGGCGTGCCGGCGGCGAGTCCCTCGGCGGCCCAGTCGGCCGGCGTGACCAGGTGTTCGACGCGCACCGCGTCGCCCAGCCCGGTCAGTCCCCGGCGTTCCAGGACGGCGAGCAGTTGTTCGCGGTAGCGGGGGCCCTCGCGCAGCCAGTCGACGGATCCGACGGCCAGGTTGGGGCAGGGGGCGAGCACGTGGTGCAGGTGGTGGCCGTCCGGGGCGAGCGTCGGATCGGTGGCGGTGGGCCGGGTGACCAGCAGTGAGGGGTCGCTCATCGGCACGCCGAGCCGGACGATCTCGTCGAAGGTGCGCTCCCAGGCGGCGCCGAAGAACAGGGTGTGGTGGGCGAGGTGGTCCGGCCAGGTGCGGTCGCAGCCGGCGTGCAGCAGGACGCAGGAGGGCGAGTAGCGCAGCGGAACGGCGCGGCGCGGGGTGTGGCCGAGCAGCCGGTAGCTGATCGGCAGGTCGGGGGTGAGGACCACGGCGTCGCAGCGCAGCCGCTCGCCGTCGGCGGTGCGCACGGCGGTGATCCGGCCGCCCGCCGAGCGTTCCAGCCGGACGACCGGGGCGTGGTAGCGCAGTTCGGCGCCGGCGGCGACGGCGGCGTCGGCCAGTGCCCGTGGCAGGGCGTGCATGCCGCCCCTGGGGAAGTGCACGCCGGCGACGGTGTCCATGTAGGTGATGACGGCGTAGGCGGCCAGGGCGCGCTGCGGTGGCACCCCGGCGTACAGCGACTGGAAGGAGAAGACCCGGCGCAGCCGCTCGTCGGTGAAGTGGCGGGCGACGGCGGGTCCGAGCCGGCCGAAGCCGCCGAGGGCGGTGAGCCGGGCGAGGTCCGGGCCGAGCAGGTGGAGCGGGGAGTCGATGTTGGCGTCGATGAAGCGGCCCATCATGGTGCGGTACAGCTCGGTGACCCAGGCGCGCATCCGGCGGTAGCCGGCGGCCTCGCGGGCTCCGGCGAACCGGCCGATCTCGTCCTCCATGGCCGCCGCGTCGGTGTGGACGTCGATGGCGGTCCCGTCGGCGAAGCGGGCGCGGTAGGCGGGGTCGAGGCGGACCAGTTCCAGCCGGGCGGCCAGCGAGTCCCCGACGGCGGCGAGCGCCTCGTCGACCAGGTGCGGCATGGTGAGCACGGTCGGCCCGGTGTCGATCCGGAAGCCGCCGGTGGTCAGCACGCCGGCTCGACCGCCGGGGCCGGGGCCGGCCTCCAGGACGGTGACGCGGCGTCCGGCGCCGAGCAGGTGGAGGGTGGAGGAGAGGCCGGCGAGCCCGGCGCCGACGACGATGACGTGGTCGGTGGGGCCGGGCACGGTGCGCATGGGACTCCGCACGGTCGTGGACTCCTGCAGGGGCGGGGTGGGTTGGTGGGTGTGGTGGGGCGGGTGTGAGCGGGGCGCTCGTGGGTGCGGGTGGGGTTGTCAGGGCGGGTGGGGTTGTCGGGGCGGGTGGGGGTCGAGGGCCGGTTGAGGGCGGGAAGGATGAGGGCAGTGGGGTTGGTGGGACAACGTGCGGATGCGGTGGTGACGGGATGACGGACGGGGTGGCCGCGTGGTCTCCCGGTGGTGGGCCGCGCCGACGGTGGGGCGCGGGATGCGTGGGGGGCGCGGGACGCCCGGGGTGTGGTGGCGGCTTCCGGGGCCGCGGGCGGCCCTAGTGGTCGCGGCGGGTGGCCCGGGCGGCCAGTTCGGCGAGGTGGGTGGCGCCGGCCGGGTCGAGGGGGACGGTGGCGAGCCGGGCGAGGGCCGATCGGGTCAGGCCGGCGATGCGCTCCTCCACCTCGTCGACGGCACCGAGTTCCCGCAGCACGCGGCGCACGGCGTCCGGGTCGACGCCCGCGGCGCTCGCCACGCCGTACGTCCCCTCGCCGAGCGCGGCGCGCAGCAGTCGTTCGGCGTCGGTCCGCCCGCTCTCGGTGGCGCGCCGCAGCGCGACGGCCATCAGCAGGGTGCGTTTGCCGTCGCGCAGGTCGTCGCCGCGCGGTTTGCCGGTGATGTCCGGGTCGCCGAAGACGCCGAGCAGGTCGTCGCGGAGCTGGAAGGCGGTGCCCAGGTCGGCGCCGAAGCCGCGCAGTGCGGCGACGGTGTCCCGGTCGGCGCCGGCGAGCAGGGCGCCGATCTGGAGCGGGCGCTCCACGGTGTAGGCGGCGGACTTGAGCCGGTTGACGCGCAGGGCGGCGCGTTCGCCACCGTCCCGGCGGGCGTGCGTGAGCAGGTCGAGGTACTGGCCGGTCAGCGCCTCGGTGCGCATGGCCTGCCAGGGCTCGCGGACCCGTGACCAGGTGTCGGCGGGGATGCCGGCGGCGGCCAGCATGTCGTCGGCCCAGGCGAGGGCGAGGTCGCCGACGAGCAGGGCGACGGAGCGGCCGTGGCGTGCCGGGTCGCCGGCCCAGCCGGCGCGTCGGTGGCGTTCGGCGTGCCGGATGTGCACGGCGGCGGCGCCGCGGCGTACCCGCGAGTCGTCCATCAGGTCGTCGTGGACGAGCGCGCAGGCCTGGACGAGTTCGAGCGCCGCGACGGCGCGGATGGCGACGTCGGCCAGCGGCCCGCGGGTCGGGCCGCCGGCGGCGCGCCAGGCCCACCAGCCGAACAGCGGGCGCAGCCGCTTGCCGCCGCTGAGGACGAACCGGGTGAGGGTGCGGGCGACGTCGACCTCGCCGGGGTCGACGGCCCGTTCGGCCAGTTCGGCGCAGCGGCGGTCCAGGTAGACGCAGAGGGCGGCCTCGATGCGGGTGGCGGGGCTGAAGGTGCGGGCGATGTCACCGCCGGTGGGGTCCTCGGGCGTGGCGGAGCCGGGTGCCGTCCGGCAGCCCGGCGGTGCCGGGGACGCGCCGGGCGCCTTCGGGGAGCCCGGGGCGGTGGAGCCGGAGGCCGTCGAGCCGGGGGCGCTGGAGCCGAAGGCCGTCGAGCCCGGGGCGGTGGGGCCGAAGGCCGTCGAGCCGGGCGCGGGGTGGCCGCTCGGCGCCGTCGGCGCGTCCGGCACCGCGCTCTGCTCGCTCGACGGCGCCGGTGGCGGCGTCCCGGCCGGGCCGACCTGGGCGGGCGGGGCGCCACGGCCGTCGGGCTGCACCGTCGCGGTACGCCCGCCCGTCCCGGTGTCGTCCCCGAGAGTCCCGTCCGCCTGGTGCCGGGTGGGGAGGGAAGGACGTACCGGAGTGACCGTCATCGGTGATCAGCACCCTCTCGCGTTCCGGACCGCCCACTCGTCGAGCGTCTCGCCGCCTGTGTGTATACGCTCAGATACCCTGTGCGATGAGAGCTCTGCTGCCCGGAATCTTCCCCCACAAACGGGATATTCCCGACACTCCCTCCGTTCGGCGGACGATCACCCTCCCTTCGGAGTGGACGTCACCCCTCCCCCGCGTCAGCGAGGAGCCACCGAACGCGTCGCTGACGTCCCGTCCGGGACGCGTGGGTTCCCATGGGACGCGGAATGCGGAGGCGAGGACCGGCTCGGAGGTGACCGGCCATGGGGCGGCCGATCGACGGTGACACCCACGTCGCGGTGGTCGGCGCCGGCGCGGCCGGTCTCAGCCTGGCCGCGGGCCTGGCGGGGTTGCCCGAGGGGCGGCGTCCCCGGCTGACGGTGCTGGAGGCGCCCGCGGGCCGGGCCGGGGCGTCGCCGGAGCGCACCTGGTGCTTCTGGGAGCGCGCCGAGGGCGAACTGGACGCCCTGCTGGCGGCCCGCTGGGACGCGGTGGAGGTGGTGGACGCCTCCGGTCGGGCGCACGGCGGGCCGGTGGCGCCGTTGGCCTACAAGATGCTGCGGTCCCGCGACCACCGCCGGGCGCTGGACGCGCGCCTGGAGGCGGCCGGGGCCCGCTGCCTGCAGGCGTGGGTGCGGGAGGTGGCCGACGCCCCCGACGGCCGCTCGGCGGTGGTGCGCGGCCGGGACGCGGCCGGGCGCGCCGTGCGGGTGGTGGCCGACTGGGTGTTCGACTCCCGGCCGCCGGCGGCGCCCGGGGCGCCGCCGGCCGGCCGCGCCGCGTTGGTCCAGCACTTCACCGGGTGGTTCGTGCGTACCGGACGGAACGCCTTCGTTCCCTCCTCGGCCCGGCTGATGGACCTTCGGGTGCCGCAGCCGGCGCGCGGCGTGGCGTTCGTGTACGTGCTGCCGCTGTCGCCCCGCGCGGCGCTGGTGGAGTACACCGAGTTCACGCCGTCCCCGCTGCCGCCCGGCGACCACCGCGCGGCGCTCCGGCGGTACGCCCGGGAGGTGCTGCGCCTGCCGCCGTTCGAGGTGACCGGCGCGGAGCGGGGCGCCATCCCGATGACCGACCTGCCGTTCCCCCGCCGGGCGGGCCGACGGGTCTTCCGGATCGGGACCGCCGGGGGCGCCACCAGGCCGTCCACCGGCTACACCTTCTCCGGCGCGCGCCGCCAGGCCGCCGAGGTGGTGGCCGCGCTGGTCGCGGGGCGGGAGCCGCTGCCGCCCGTGCCGTACCCGCGGCGCCACCTGTGGATGGACGCCGCGCTGCTGCACGGCCTGGCGGCCGGGCGGCTGGACGGCGCCGACTTCTTCGCGGGCCTGTTCCGCCGCAACCCGCCGGAGCGGCTGCTGCGCTTCCTCGACGGCGGAACGAGCCCGGCCGAGGAACTGGCGGTGGGGCTGACCGTGCCGACCGTGCCGATGCTCTCCACCCTGGGCCACCTGCTGGCCGCCCGGATGTCCGGGAGGATCCGGCGCCGATGACGGCGGGGGGCGGGGTGGGGCGGGGTGGGGCGGGGCGGGGATGAGGCGGGGGCCTGGGGCCGAGGGCGGCGGGGGCCTGGGCCCCGAGGGCGGCGCCAGCCGGGTGGGCATCATCGCGAGGGCCTGGCGGGGATGACAGCGCGAGCCAGGCGGGCATCATCGCGAGGGCCTGGCGCCCACTACCTCAGCGCGGCGTGGCGCGCAAGGGGCACCTCTCCGCCCTGTGGACAGCCGAGCACCCCCCTGGTCAACAGGGGTAACCCACCACACGCGCACTCCGCAAGAGGGAACCTCCACCCTGTGGACAACTCAGCACCCCCCTTGTCACCAGGGCTAGCCCGCCACGCGCGCGCTCCGCAAGAGGGAACTTTCACCCTGTGGACAACTCAGCACCCCCCTTGTCACCAGGGGTAACCCGCCGCGGGTGAAATGCGCAAGAGGGGTCCTCCAGCTGTGGACAAGCTCCCCCGGATACGACCTGGCCTTCCGGGCGGGGACGAGAGACGCGGCGAGGGGACGGGAGACGCGGCAAGGGGAGAGGAGCAGAAGGGGAGATAGGGGCGAGGACACACAGGGGGCAGGGGGCGAGGACACAGGGGGCAAGGGCAGAGGGTCAGGAATGCGGGGGCAAGGAGCCAGGAATGCGGGGGCGAGGAGGTGCTGCCCCGCGCCCGCGCCCACACCGTTCGGGTCTTGGGTGATGGCCCCAGGTGATGGCCCCCAGGTGATGGCCCCGCACGCTTGCCCCGCACGCTTGCCCCGGGCGATGGCCCCGGGCACTCATCCAAGGCATTCCCCCGGTGGCTGCCCGGGTACTCGCCCGGGATGTCCCGGGGGTTTCGCCCGGACATCCGCCCAAGGCTCCCCCGACCTCCCCCGCCCCCGGGTGTCCGCCCGGCGAAGCCGGGTACGGGCCCGTTATGAGTGACGACGAGGACATCCGCGACCAGCACACCGGCGAGCACGTGCCCGAGGAGCAGGCGTACGACCTCGGCGGCACGGATCTGGTCGCGGGAGACGACAGCGGCGCCGCGGAGCGGCGCATCCGCGCGGAGCACCACCTCGACCCGCCGGAGGAGTTCGACCAGGAACAGGGCGTGCCCGAGCGCGCGCGGACCCGCGCGGCCGGTCTGCTGCCGGAGGAACGGCTCGCCCCCGGCGACGACCCCCTCGCCCTGGCGGCGGAGGTGCTGCACGAGTCGGACGTCCGCACCGAGGTGCCGGGCGCCGCACCGGACACCGTGATCGAGCGGCGCGGCTCGGCGGAGTGAGCCGTGGCGCCACTCGGGCCGGCGCCGGCGCGCGCCGTGTCAGCACGGTCGAACGAGCCGTGGCGCCCCCCGCGCGCCGTTCGCGACCCCCATGGAGCTCGGCTTGTCAAGTTCGGTCGGCGGACGGCGACTTTGTGTTGCGGGCGGTCGCCCCTCGCGCCATCCTAGGTGAGCCAAGGTCACTGAGCGTGCCTATTTGGTGACCCATCGACGCGTCACACCCAGGTTCGCCCACGACCCCACCGGAGGCCCGCGATGCGACCCCGCGCCCACGTCCGCGTCCCCTGCAAGTGTGTGCGCCGCTGGCCCCCGCTGCCCGCGAGCGTGGGCGCGGCCCGCTGGCTGGTCCGCGACCGGCTGACGGTCTGGTGCGTCCCGGCCGACTCCATCGACACCGCCGAACTGCTTACCTCCGAGCTGCTCACCAACGCGGTGGTGCACGCCGCCGTTCCGGAGCAGCTGCTGGAGCTGACCGTGCTGCTCCACGACGACCACCTGCGCATCGCGGTCTCGGACGCCTGTCCGACCGTCCCGGAGCCCCGTGCCGCCGACTCCTTCTCGGAGAGTCCGCGCGGGCTCACGATCGTCCAGGCGCTCGCCCACGACTGGGGCACCGACGCCCGCGCCCCCCGGGGCAAGACGGTCTGGTGCCTGCTGAAGCTGCCGCTGTCGGCCTCGCGCCCCACCCCGCCCTGGGCGCCCCCCGCGATCCCCGCCCCGGCAACCGCACCGACTCCGCTGCCACCCCCGGTGGCGCGCCGGTTCCCCGCCGTCCCACGGGCTCGGGCGGGCGAGTCCGTCGGACGGCGCGACCGGCGGCCCTGATCCGCACGCGGCGCCCCGCGTCCGCGTCATCTCGTCACCGCGCGGGGCGACCGCCCGTCACCACGCGCGGGGCGGATCGCCGGTCAGCTGGTGCGCGCGGGCAGGGGCAGCGGGAGGGCCGGGAGGCCGTCGATGCTCGTGGCGACGTGCTCCTTGCCCTCGCAGTAGGCGCTGAACTCCTCGTCGGTCTTGCGGCCGAAGAAATCGGAGTGCAGCGTGCGATCCTCCTGATATTCCATCAAAGGCACGGCGAATCCGCAGCTGTCGCTGATCCGCTCGGCGGTCACCACGATGACGGCCCGCAGGCCCGGCAGATGCGCGTTGGGGAAGTGCGGGATCAGTCCGTCCCAGCGCGGGTCGTCCCGGAAGACGGGTTCGCCCGTGCCGTGCACCCGGACGATCTTCGGCGGGCCGGAGAAGGCACACCACATCAGCGTGATCCGACCGTTCTCCCGCAGGTGGGCGATGGTCTCCGCGGTGCTGCCGCCGAAGTCCAGGAAGGCCACGGTGTGTTCGTCGAGCACGGCGAGCGAGCCCGTCATGCCCTTCGGGGAGAGGTTGACGTGCCCCTGCTCGGAAAGTGGCGCGGTGGCCGTGAAGAAGACGTGCTGTTGCTCGATGAAGGAGCGCAGCCGCCCGTCGATGCGTTCATAGACTTTTCCCATGGGTCGATTATGCGACCACGCGCCTCTTCCGCACCGGGCGTATTGAATGGTGGTCTCCCGAGCCCAGCGCCCCGCCCAAGTCCCAGGCGTGCCCCCGCGCCACTCGTTCGGGCGGTTCTTCGCGGCGGACTTGACCTCAAGCGCGGTTGAGGTACCAGGCTGGTTGGTGCCGACGGAACGACGTGACAACAGCGGCGCCGTTGCCCACGTCTTCCCGCACCGTCGCTGGGCGCCGTCCCGTCGGTCAGCGTGGCGCCCCGGGGCCGTCGCACCCCCGGGGCGCCGCGTGGCACCACACCCCCGTAGGAAGGGCAGCACGTGGACGATGTGGACGGCGGCGCGCTCGGCGAGTCGGGCCGGCCGACGATCGCCCAGCTCACGATCGCCCAACTGACGATCGGCGTTCTCGGCGGAACCGGTGCCCAGGGCGCCGGGCTGGTCTCCCGCTGGGTACGGGCCGGGATGCGGGTGGTCATCGGCTCCCGCAGCCCCGCCCGCTCCGCCGCTGCCGCCGCCACGCTCGCCGCGGCCACCGGCTCGGACCGCGTCACCGGGACCGGCAACGAGGAGTGCGCCGAGCTGGCGGACGTCGTCGTCATCGCCGTCCCGTTCGAGGCGCAGGCCGCACTGCTCCACGCGCTGCGCGACCGGCTCGCCGGCAAGACGGTGGTCAGCTGCGTCAATCCGCTGGCGTTCGACGGTGGCGGCGGCCCGCACGCGCTGCGCGTGGCGGAGGGCAGCGCCGCGCAGCAGGCGCAGGCGCTGCTGCCGGCCTCCCACGTCACCGCGGCGTTCCACCACCTCGCCGCGGGCCTGCTGGCCGATCCGGCGGTCCCGGTCATCGACCGGGAGGTGCTGGTGCTGGGGGACGATCCGGGGAGCGTCGCCACGGTGCGCGCCCTCGCCGAGGCCATCCCGGGCGTGCGCGGCGTGGACGCTGGTGGGCTGAACCAGGCGGGGCGCGTCGAGGCACTGACCGTGGAGCTGATCACGCGCGACCGCCGGGAGCGCCGGGAGCGCCGCGACCGGGACCGCCAGGGGCCGGACCGCCACGACGTGGACACGTCCGGCCGGGTCGCATCCGACCGGGTCGCATCCGACCTGGACGCGTCCGACCTGACGGTGGGTGACCTCCACGTCCCGGTCGTCACCGAACCGCCGGAGATGACCATCACGCACGCCTGAGGCCGCCCGGCGACCACCCTCGCAGGCCACCGGAGCAACCCGTTTGAAAATGAGTGTCGTTTTCGGCAGGATGTCGGAGTCCACCCGTCCCACAGCCGGAGGAGACCCGCATGGCCGTGCCCAAGCGCAGGATGTCCCGCAGCAACACCCGCCACCGCCGCGCCCAGTGGAAGGCGACCGCCCCCGACCTGGTGCCGATCACCGTGAACGGGCGCGAGCACCGGGTGCCGCGCAACCTGCTCCAGGCCTACCAGCGCGGCTACCTGCCGCTGCCCGACTGACCCCCGGCCCGCTCCGGCGGTGCATCCCCCGGACCCGGTCACCTCGCCCGCCCCACACGGCCGACCCGAGGCGGACGGCGGGCCGGGCGACCGGGTCACCCCCGCCGGGTCATCTCTCGTTGATCGTCTGGTCGCGGCCGGCCATGTAGATCCGGCCGTGGTCCCGGGCCTCGGCGTGCATCACCACGCCCGCCCCGGCCGACGTCGGCCCCGGCAGCAGCGGGTTGATCTCCTCGTCCAGCACCCTGCGCAGTTCGGCGGCCAGCTCGGGGTGCTGGCGCAGCAGGCGCCGCAGCCGGCCTTGCCACTCGTCCACGGCCTCCTGCCGGGCCTCCTCCACGTCCTCCCCGGCCTCGCGCGCCCGCACCATCTCCTCGCGGGTCTCGACCAGCTCCGCCTCGACGACCTCCGCCTGCTCCGGGCGGGCCCGCCGCCACAGTCCGGCGATCGAGCCGGTCGCCCGCTGCCACCCGTCGGTGACCATCGCCGCCACCAGTGCCGTGCTCGCCGCGGAGGCCAAGCCGGCCACCGTCACCGGATCCATCCCCATACCCCCTCGGGTCGAGGCGGCCTCACCGTGACGCCGCCTCACCTCCCGATTCTGCCCGGCCCGCGCCCGCGCGTCCCGGTGCCGGGCGGGCCCCGGCCCGCGAGATCCGGCCGGAAGGCGGCGGACGCTCCGCCCGACGCCGGAAACGGCCGGTCGGAAACGGCGCTGGCATGCGCCCTTCATGTTGCGGGAACCCTTGACGCCCCTTCGGACCCCCCTTATGTTCACAGCACCCCGCAAGTTGCTGCAATTTTCATCAAGGACATTGCAACTCTGCGGGCTCCTTGGCAGGTTCATGCCCATATACGGGAAATACGGGCGCGGAACCGGCCATGGGCCTGAACCCCCCGCACCGGCGCGCCCGCACCGGTGCGGACCGACCGCGTCCCTAGGAGGACACGTGGCCACCAGACACAGATCCGGGAGCCGCCGGATCCGCGCCTTCGCCCGTTCCGTCGCCGCGCTCGCCACCGGCGCCCTCTCGCTCAGCCTGGTGACCGGCGTCGCCGCGCCGGAGCAGGCGCAGGCCGCGCCGTCCGGCGACAAGAAGGTCACCGCCGTCCTGTTCGAGTGGCAGTTCGACTCCGTCGCACGGGAGTGCGTCAACACCCTGGGCCCGGAGGGCTACGGCTACGTCCAGGTCTCCCCGCCGAACGAGCGCATCCAGGGCTCGGCGTGGTGGACCGCCTACCAGCCGGTCAGCTACAGGATCGGCAACCGGCTCGGCACCGACGCCGACTTCCGCGAGATGGTCACCGCCTGCAACAACGCCGGGGTCGACGTCATCGTGGACGCCGTCATCAACCACATGACCTCCGGCTCCGGAACCGGCACCGCCGGCACCGTCTACAGCAAGTACAACTACCCCGGCCACTACCAGGACCAGGACTTCCACGGCTGCCGCCGGGACATCGGCACCAACTACGGCGACCGCTACAACGTCCAGGAGTGCGAGCTGGTCGGCCTGGCCGACCTGAACACCTCCAGCGAGTACGTCCGCTCCGAGATCGCCGAGTACCTCAACTACCTGATCTCGCTCGGCGTGGACGGCTTCCGCGTCGACGCCGTCAAGCACATCGCCACCAACGACCTGCGGGCCATCAAGAACAAGCTGACCAACCCGAACATCTACTGGGTCCAGGAGGCCATCTACGGCGCCGGCGAGGCCGTCTCCCCCTCGGAGTACCTGCAGAACGGCGACGTCCAGGAGTTCCGCTACGCCACCGACCTCAAGCGGATCTTCACGGGCGAGAACCTCGCCTACCTCAGCAACTTCGGCGAGTCCTGGGGCTACATGGCCTCCGGCCAGTCCGGAACCTTCGTCGCCAACCACGACACCGAGCGCAACGGCTCCACGCTCAGCTACAAGGACGGCGCGACCTACACCCTCGCCAACGTCTTCATGCTGGCCTGGCCCTACGGCACGCCCTCCGTGCACTCCGGCTACGAGTTCTCCAACAACGACGCCGGCCCGCCCAACAACGGCCACGTCAACGCCTGCTACCAGGACGGCTGGCGCTGCCAGCACGCCTGGTCGCAGATCGCCAACATGGTCGGCTTCCGCAACGCCGTCGGCGACGCCGCGGTGACGAACTGGTGGTCCAACGGCGGCGACGCCATCGCCTTCGGCCGCGGCAGCGCCGGCTACGTGGCGATCAACCACGAGAACTCCAGCCTGACCCGCACCTTCCAGACCTCGCTGCCGGCCGGCACCTACTGCGACGTCCAGCACGGCGAGCCCACCGCCGACGGCGGCTGCACCGGCACGACCTACACGGTCAACTCCGCCGGCCAGTTCACCGCCACCATCGGCGCCCACGACGCCGTCGCCCTGTACGTCGGCGCCACGGGCAACCCCGGCAGCGGCAACCCCGACTCGGGCACCGGCACCACCGCGGCCTCCTTCGGCGTCAACGCCACCACCACCTGGGGCCAGAACGTCTACGTGGTGGGCAACCACCCCTCGCTGGGCAGCTGGTCGCCCGCGGGCGCCGTGGCGCTGTCCTCCTCGACCTACCCGGTGTGGCGGCAGACCGTCAGCCTGCCGGCGGGCACCTACGAGTACAAGTACATCAAGAAGGACGCGGCCGGGAACGTCGTCTGGGAGAGCGGCGCCAACCGCTCCGTGACCGTCACCTCCGGCGGCACGATCACCCTCAACGACACCTGGCGCAGCTAGCGCGCCGTCCGGCCGCCTGACCGGGGCGGCGGACGGGGGCGGCGAACGGGGCGGGCCCCGCCGGGCAGATCACCACTGCCCGGCGGGGCCCGCCGTCGCTACGGCGGCTCGGGGCCGTGCCGTCAGCGACCGATCAGGGGTAGGAGACCACCCGGGAGGGGATGGTGTCCGTGCCCGAGGTGGGCGCCCCCACGTCGTTGATGACGTGGTTGTAGTGGCCGTGCCCGCTCAGCGAGACCACCAGCAGGTTGTGCATCCGGATCCCGCTCTTGTTCGGCACCTGGAAGCCGTGCTCCTGCCGGATGGTGGGGTCGACGTTGTAGTAGCAGTAGGAGCCGAGCCCCCAGGCCTCGTGGGTGTCCACCGACGCGTCCACCCGGTAGGCGGCGTAGCCCTGGGTGTCGCCGTTCTGGATGGCGGCCTGGTTCGGCGCGTCGTAGGCCTTCTCGTTCTGGAAGAAGATGGTCCGGCCGCGCTCGCCGTACCACTGGACGTCGTACTTGTTGAAGTGCTCCACGAACAGCCCGGTGGCCAGCACGTCGTCGCCGTTGACCACGAGCCCGTAGTCGGAGCGGTTGGTCTCCCAGCCGACGCCGTCGCCGTGGTCCGCCCGCCAGATCCAGGTGTGGTCGATGACCGTGTCGTCGTTGTTGACGACCATGGCGGTGGTGGCCTTGCCGGCCTGGGATCCGCCGACGCGGACGAAGACGTCCTGAACGGTGGTGGGGTTGTCGGCGTGGTCGGCCGAGGCGCCTTCCGGGCCGACCTCCAGCAGCACCGGCGAGTTGACCGTCCCGGCGTCGATCAGGAAGCCGGCCAGCCGGACGCCGTCGACGTCGGCGACCCGCATCGCGGCCACCCCGCCCTCCGGGATGATCGTGGCCAGGCCGAGGCCGAGCACGATGGTGTCCGGGCGGGTGACGTTGATCGTCTGGTCGACGTGGTAGACGCCCGGGGTGAACAGCAGGTGGAGTCCCTGGGCCAGCGCCGCGTTGATGGTGGCCGCGGTCGCGCCCTCCTTGACCACGTAGAAGCGGTCGAGCGGGATCGAGGTGCCCTCCGGCGTCCCGTCCGCCCAGGAGGTGCCCCGGGCGTTGCTGCGGGGCGCGGGGACGAAGACCTCGTACTCGTCGCCGTCCAGGTAGAGGAACGGCTTCTCCTCGGAGATCGGCGTGGTGGCCAGTGTGGTGTACGGCGGCTCGGGGTAACTGGACGCGGGGGCGCCCTCCACCCCGGAGAACACCTGGTTCCACACGGCGTTGCTCCAGCCGCCGATCGTGCTGTCCCGGGTGTACCACTGCTGCTGGGAGTAGTTGCCCACGGTGCCGTCGATCCGGCTGTCGGCGATGTAGCCGCCGCTGGCCCAGCCGTAGCCGGAGGGGGCGAGGTCGAGGTTGCCGCGGACGTGCATCCGGCGGAACGGCGCCGCCTGCGAGACGGCCCACCGGTTGGTGCCGCTCACCGGGTTGAGGGCCAGGTTTTCCACGGACCGCCAGAAGTTCTGGGTGGCGTTGCCGTTGAACCAGCCGGCGTCCACGGTGACGTCGCCGTTGAAGGTGGTGGCGTCGGGGGTGAGACCGAGGCCGGCCACGGAGGTGTAGAAGCCGACGTTGACGTTGAGGTTGTTGTAAGTGCCCGGCTTGAACAGCAGGGCGTAGCGGCCGTCGCCGAACTGGGCGGCCTCCTGGCGCTGGAAGACCTGGTCCACGGTGGCCTGGATGTTCGGCGTGGAGGGGTCGAAGACCAGCACGTTGGGTCCGAGGTCGCCGCCCCCGGTGATCGGCGGGACGGCCCCGCCCTCGGTGTTGACCTCGAACTCCCACAGGGAGTAGCCGTAGCCGGTGCCCCGGGTGACGCCGTTCATCCGGACGTACCGGCCGGTGCCGGAGACGTCGAGGGTCTCCCGGCCGCCGGTGCCGGCGGTGGTGGTGTGGATGGTGGTCCAGGTGGTGCCGTCGGCGGAGGTCTGGATCTGGTAGCCGCGCCCGTAGGCGGCCTCCCAGTCGAGGGCCACCCGGCAGATGCGCTGGCTGCTGCCGAGGTCGACCTGGATCCACTGCTGGTCGCTGGCGGCGGAGGACCACCTGGTGCCGCGGTCGCCGTCCACGGCGTGGGCGGCCGGGGTGCCGGCGTTCTCCGTGGAGGAGGCGGTGGCGGTCCTGCCCCGGGCGGCGTTGGCGGTGCCGCAGCCCGTGGTGGTGCCGAAGGAGCCGAACACCTGGAACTCCCACAGGGAGTAGCCGTAACCGGTGCCGCGGCTGATCCCGTTCATCCGGACGTAGCGGCCGGTGCCGGAGACCTGGAGGGTCTCGGTGCCGCCGGTGCCGGTGGTGGTGGAGTGGATGGTGGTCCAGGTGGTGCCGTCGGCGGAGGTCTGGATCTGGTAGGCCCGGCCGTACGCGGCCTCCCACTCCAGCCGGATTCCGGTGATGGTGGCGGTGGCGCCGAGGTCGACCTGGATCCACTGCTGGTCGCTGGCGGCGGAGGACCACCTGGTGCCGCGGTCGCCGTCCACGGCGAAGGCGGCGGGGGTGCCGCCGTTCTCCGTGGAGGAGGCGGTGGCGGTCCTGCCCTGGGAGAGCAGGGTGTCGGCGGCGCTGGCGGACGGGGGTGTCGATACGGCCACGGCGGTGCCGGCGGCCATGGTGACGGCCGCCAGTACGGCGGTGGCGCGCCGGCCGAGCCGGGGGCCGGGTCGTGCTGGGGTCGGTCTCACGTGCTTCTCCTCCGGTGAATTGGGTGGTCATTGCGGCAATGGATGGTCATTTCGCCATGGGCACGACAACGACGCGGGCGCGGTGCCGGCCGATGTCGGCCCTCTTCCGGCCCCGTCCCTCCCCCGGCCGGGTGGGCCGGGGGAGGGACGGGATCGAGGGGGCGGGATCGAGGGGTGGGACGGGGGCTAGCCGACCGGTTGGGCGGCCAGGCGGCGGGCCCGGTCGATGAGGGCGGCGTACCGGTGGCCGCTGGTCTTGATGGTGCGCCGCTGGCTTGTGTAGTCCACGTGCACCAAGCCGAACCGCTTGTCGTAGCCGTACGCCCACTCGAAGTTGTCCAGCAGCGACCAGGCGAAGTACCCGGCCAGCGGGACGCCGTCGCGGATCGCCTCGGCGCAGGCGGCCAGGTGGTCCTCCAGGTAGGTGGTGCGCTCGGGGTCGTGGACGCTGCCGTCGGCGGCGACGGTGTCCCGGAAGGCGGCGCCGCTCTCGGTCACCAGGATCCGGCGCGGGCGGTAGTCCTCGGTCACCCGGCGCAGGATGTCCGCCAGGCCCCGCGCGTGCACCTCCCACGGCATGGCGGTGTGCGGGCGGCCGGGCAGTTCGACCTGGCGGGCGTGCGGCAGCGGGCCGGTGGGGTCGTCGGCCACGACCTGCCGGAAGTAGTAGTTGACGCCCAGCCAGTCCAGCGGCGTGGCGATGGTCTCCAGGTCGCCGGGGCGCTCGGGCAGGTCCACGCCGTACAGCTCCAGCATGTCCGCGGGGTAACCGCGGCCGTGCACCGGGTCGAGCCACCAGCGGTTGACGTGGCCGTCGGCGCGCACCGCGGCGGCGCGGTCGGCGGCGCGGTCGGAGGCCGGCTCGCAGGGGCTGAGGTTGTTGACGATGCCGATCCGGGCCCCGGGCGCGGCGGCGCGGACGGCCTGCGCGGCGAGGCCGTGGCCGAGGTGGAGGTGGAAGGAGGCGCGCACGGCGGCGGTGATGTCGGTGAGGCCGGGCGCCATGGTGCCTTCGAGGTGGCCGATCCAGGCGGAGCAGAGCGGTTCGTTGAGGGTGGCCCAGTCCCGCACGCGGTCGCCGAGCCGGGCCGCGACGTGGGCGGCGTAGGCGGCGAAGTGCTCGGCGGTGTCGCGGGCCGGCCAGCCGCCGCGGTCCTGGAGGCTCTGCGGCAGGTCCCAGTGGTAGAGGGTGGGGAAGGGGGTGACGCCGGCCTCCAGCAGGGCGTCCACCAGCCGGTCGTAGAAGTCCAGGCCGGCCTTGTTGACGGCGCCGTCGCCGCCGGGGACGACCCGGGGCCAGGCGATGGAGAAGCGGTAGGAGTCCACGCCGAGCCGCTTCATCAGGGCGATGTCCTCGGGCCAGCGGTGGTAGTGGTCGCAGGCGACGTCGCCGGTGTCGCCGCCCGCGATGGCGCCGGGCACCCGGGAGAAGGTGTCCCAGATGGAGGCGGAGCGGCCGTCCTCGGCGACGGCGCCCTCGATCTGGTAGGCGGAGGTGGCCACGCCCCAGCGGAAGTCGGCGGGGAAGGTCGGGCTGTCGGTCACGGGGGGCCTTTCTGCGCGGGTGTGCTGGGAGGCGCTGGGAGGGGTCACTTCACGGCTCCGGCGGTCAGGCCGGTGACGAGGTAGCGCTGCAGGAGCAGGAAGCCGATCACCACCGGCACGCTGACCACCAGCGACGCGGCCATGACCTGGTTCCAGTAGACGTTGGTCTGGGTGGAGTAGCCCTGGAGGCCGACGGCGAGGGTGCGGGTGGCCTCGTTGGTCATGACCGAGGCGAACAGCACCTCGCCCCAGGCGGTCATGAAGGCGTAGATGGCCACGGCGACGATGCCGGGGACCGCCGCGGGGACGACGACCCGGAAGAGCGCGCCGAGCGGGCCGCAGCCGTCGACCATGGCGGCCTCGTCGAGCTCCTTCGGCGTGGAGTCGAAGTACCCGATGAGCATCCAGATGGCGAACGGCAGCGAGAAGGTGAGGTAGGTGAGGATCAACCCGCCGCGGGAGCCGTAGAGGGCGACGCCGGTGGTGTTGCCGATGTTGACGAAGATCAGGAACAGCGGCAGCAGGAAGAGGATGCCGGGGAACATCTGGGTGGACAGCACGGTGATGGTGAACACCCGCCGTCCGCGGAAGCGGTACCGGCTCACCGCGTAGGCGGCGAACACCGCGATGACCACCGAGCAGACGGTGGCGGCACCGGCGACGATCAGCGAGTTGAGGAAGTACCGGCCGAGCGGGACGGTGCTCCAGATGTCGATGTAGGGCTGGACGGTCAGCTCGGACGGTATCCACTGGAAGCGGCCGGAGACGTCCTCCAGCGACTTCAGCGAGCTGGAGACCATGACGTAGACCGGCACCAGGGTGAACACGGCGAGCGCGCCGAGCACGATCCGGCGGGTCCACAGGAACGACGCCGGCGGGGCGGAGGGGGACCGGTGGGGCCTGGGCATCGTCAGCTCTCCCTCCGACGGTTGGTGAGCAGCAGGTAGACGGCCGTCACCAGCAGCAGGAAGAGCAGCAGCAGGACGGACATGGCCGAGCCCGAGCCGAAGTTCCAGGTGGCGAAGGACGACTGGTAGATGTGGATGGAGACCAGGTCGGCGGCCTCCGGCGCTGCCTCGGAGAACAGCACGTAGGGCGTGTTGAAGTCGTTGAAGGTCCACAGGAACAGCACGAGCACCAGAACCTGGTTGACCGGCCGCAGCGACGGCAGGGTGATGTGCCGGACGCGCCGCCACATGCCGGCGCCGTCGATGGCGGCGGCCTCGTAGCTCTCCTGCGGGATCGACTGCAGGCCGGCCGTGACGATGAGGAAGGCGAACGGCCAGGACTTCCAGGTGGCCACGACCAGCAGCGCGACGAAGCTGTTCCCGCCCAGCAGCCAGAACGGCCGGTCGTCGGTCAGGCCGAGCTGGTCGACGATGACGTGGTTGACCAGCCCGTTGTCCCGCTGGAGCATGAACGACCAGGTGATCACGGCCGCGTACACCGGCAGGGCGTAGGGGATCAGGAAGGTGGCGCGCAGCAGGCCGCGCCCCCGGAAGGTGTCCTGCATCAGGATCGCCGCGGCGGTCCCGATCAGCCACGAGGCACCCACCGACAGAATGGTGAAGGCGCAGGTGACCAGGAACGAGTTGAGCAGCGCCTCGCCGACCGGGGCGTTGACGTCCACGGCGACCCGGAAGTTGTCCAGGCCGGCGAACGGTGCCGCGCTCCAGTTGTTGATGAAGAACTGGGTCAGTTCGCGGAAGCTCATCCACACGCCGACGGCCATCGGCGCGAGGTGGATGAGCACCTCAAGCAGGAGCGCGGGGAGCAGCAGCAGGTAGGGCAGGCCGCCCCGGCGCACCCGCTCGGGCAGCAGCGGGCGGCGGCGGCTGCCACCGCCGGCCGGGGGGAGCTTGCCGCCGGCCGGGGCGGTGGTGCGCGGTGACACGGTGGTGGTCATGGTGGGTGCCCGCTACCCGACCTGCTGCTGGGCCTCGGTGAGGCGTTCCGCCACCAGCTCGGTGGTGACCTCGCGCCCCGCGGCGGCCTCGGCGAAGAGGTCCTTGATGGCGGTGCCGACGGCGGTCTCGAACTGCGACTCCTCGGGCACCTGCGGCAGCGGGACGGCGCTGGTGGCGAGGGCGTCCTTGAGGACGTTCAGCGCCGGGGTGTCGAACGCGGGGTCGTCCTGGGCGGACTCGACGGCGGGGATGGAGCCGTAGGCGGCGTTGAGGACGGCCTGCTCCTCGTCGCTCGTCATGAACTCGACGAATTCCAGGGCGCCGTCGAGGTTGTCGGTGTTGTCGAAGACGGCGAGGTTGATGCCGGCGACCATGGAGTTGACCTCGGTGCCCTGGCCGGGGGTGCCGGAGGGCGTCGGGACGGGGGCGACGCCGTAGTCGTCCTCGCTCATGCCGAAGGACTCGAAGGTGGTGCCGGCGGCCTGCCACAGCAGCATCGCGGTCTTGCCGGTGGCGAAGTCCTGGAGGGACTGGTTCTGCGCGTACTCGGCGTTGCCGGGGGCGACGATGCCGTCCTCGGCCATGAAGTCGATCCACTGCTTGACGCCTTCGACGGCGCCGGGGTCGGTGAAGGTGGGCTCGCCGGACTCGTCGAAGAAGTCGCCGCCGTGCTGCCGGGCGAGCACGTAGGCCTGGTGGATGTTGTTGGAGAGGTTGGATCCCTCCAGGCCGAAGCCGTACCGGCCGTCGCCGGTGAGCCGCTTGCCGACCTCCACGAACTCGTCCCAGGTGGCGGGCGGCTGCTCGATGCCGGCCTCCTCGAACATCGCCTTGTTGTAGTAGAGGGCGTAGGAGAGGGAGTACAGCGGGACGGCCGCCGGGTCCTGGCCCGGGGCGCCCGCGGAGGCGACAGCGGCGTCGAGGAAGCGGTCCCGGCCGCCGATCCGCTCGAAGTTCTCCTCCGTCCAGGGCAGCAGCGCGCCGGTGGCCTGGAGGGAGGCGGACCAGGTGTTGCCGATGTTGAGGACGTCGGGGCCCTCGCCGGAGGCGGTGGCGGCCAGGATGCGGTTGAGCAGGTCGCTCCAGGGGACGACCTCCAGCTCGACGTGGATGCCGGTCCGTTCCTCGAACTTCTCCAGTTCCGGCGTGAGGATCGCCTTGTCCGCCTCCAGGTCGGCGCCCTGGTTGCTGGCCCAGTAGGTCAGCGTGGTCGGGTTGTCGTTGCTGCCCTGGGCGGCGCCGCCGCCCCCGCAGCCGGTGACGGCGGCGGCGAGCGAGGTGACCAGGAGTGCCGCTGCCGCGGCGCGTCGTCTGCGCATGGTTGGTGAACCCCTTCCCAGGGCGGGTTGGTGACGGGAGGCCGGAGAGGGCGTCACGGCTTAATTTATGGCGTGAGTTAACCTTCGAGGAAAGGTCGCGTCAAGACGTCCGACAGCGGTATGTTGCGGGGTGCCGAAGGGAGCCAGATGGCCAAGCGGGACAGACTCACGGTGCGGGACCTACGACGGGGCAACCGCTCCAAGGTGCTGCGCAGGGTGTACTTCGAAGGGCCGCTCAGCCGGCAGGAGCTGACCCTGGTCACCGGCCTGAGCTCCGGCTCGATCAGCAACGTGGTCGCCGAACTGGCCGCGGAGGGCCTGCTGGAGGAGGCCGGCGCGGTGGACTCCGACGGCGGGCGCCCGCGCACCCTGCTGCGGGTCGCCCCGGCCAGCGGCTACCTCGTCGGCGTCGACGTCGGCGAGACCCGGGTGCGGGCCGAGCTGTTCGACCTGTCGCTGACCGAGATCGCCCGCGCCGAACGCCCGCTCAGCGACCGCGGCTACGACGTGGACCACGTCGTCGACCACGTCGGGGCCGTGCTGGCCGAACTCCTCGACGCCGACGCCGCCACCCGGGAGCGGCTGTACGGGGTCGGGATCGGCGTGCCCGGCATCATCGAGCACGACCCCCGGCAGGGCGTGGTGGTGCACGGCCAGACCGTCGGCTGGGACGCCGTGCCGCTGGAGGCGCTGGTGCGCGAGCGGACCGACCTGCCGCCGGACGTGCCGCTGTTCGTCGACAACGGCGCCAAGACCCTCGGCCAGGCCGAGATGTGGTTCGGCGGCGGGCGGGGCGCGCGCGAGGCCGTCGTGGCGCTCTTCGGCTCCGGCGTCGGCGCCTGCGTGGTCACCCCCGACGGGCCCTACGGCGGCCTGCGCGGCCAGGCCGCCGAGTGGGGCCACACCATCGCCCGGGTGGGCGGCCGGCCCTGCCGCTGCGGCGGACGCGGCCACCTGGAGGCGTACGTGGGCGCCGAGGCGCTGATCGAGCGGTGGCGGGAGGCCGGCGGGCAGCCGCCGGAGGCCGACCAGGAGACCGCGCTGGCCGCCCTGCTCGCCGCCGCCCGCCCGACCGACGCCGCCACGCCCGCCGACCCCACGGCGGCGGCCCTGCTGGAGGAGACCGCGGAGTACCTCGGCGCGGCGGTGGCCACCATGCTCAACCTGTTCCAGCCGGAGCGGTTCATCCTCGGCGGCTGGGCCGGCCTGCTGCTCGGCCCGCACCTGCTGCCGGCGGTGCGCCGGCACGCCGACGCCTACACCCTGCGCCGCCCGGCCCAACGCGCCACGATCGAGCTGGGCCGGCTGGGGCCGGACGCCGTCACGGTGGGCGCGGCCACCCTGCCGCTGGCGGAGTTCTTCGAACACGGCGGCAGCCGGCCCACGCCCGTGGCCCTGCCGCGCTGAGCCCGCCCGCCGGGCGCGGGGGTTCGGCGGGCCGGCGGTGGGGCGGTAGGGGTACGGCGGGCCGGTGCGCTGCGGCGGGCCGGCAGTACGGGCGGGCCGGCGTCAGTCCGCCTCCCCGTCCTCCCCCCGCTCCCCCGCCCGCCCCTCCAGCAGCGGGAACAGCCGGGTGACCAGGGCGACCGGGGCCGCGCCCGGCGGGCGGCTGGCCGGGTGCCACTCGCGGCGCTGGTAGCGCGCGACCAGGGCGCGCACGGCGTCGGCCACCTCGCGCAGCTCCTCCGGCGTCAGGTACACGACGTCGCTGAACGCCTCGTCGTGCCGCCACCGGGCCGGCAGCTCCGCGCGCCGGTCCAGCCAGCGGCGGTAGCTCTCGTCCTCCAGCCCGCGGGCCAGGTCGCCGAGCAGCCCGTTGCGCGCCGCCGCCCCGCGGTGCCCGTCCGACCGGCCCCGGTCACCGTCCCCGCCCTCCCCCGCCGGTTCCCGGCGCAGCTGCCACGGCCGGACCCGGCCACCGGCGTGCGGCGCCTCCTCCACCACGCCGTAGCGGGCGAGCTGCCGCAGGTGGAAGGAGCACACCCCGGAGCTGTGACCGAGCCGCCGCGCCGCCTCGGTGGCGGTCAGCGTGCCCGACTCGGCCAGCAGGCCCAGCAGCGCGCTGCGCACCGGATGGTCGGCCAGGCCGGCGATCACGGGGCTGTTCTCCTCGGTACTCACTTTGCATACTCTGGTACTTTGCAAAGCATTCGGTCAACCGCCGCCGCCCGAGGAGCGACCCCCGTCATGTCCACGAGCACCGCCCGCCCGACACCGACCGAGCGCCCCGTGCGGGTCCAGGGCCAGCCGGTCGAGTCCTTTCCCCGGCTCGCCCCCGAGGCCGGGCGCGGAACGCCTCGGCGGATCACCGTGGTGGGCGAGGAGGTGCTGCATCAGCCCTGCCGGGAGGTGACCGACGCCGAGTTCGGCTCGGCCGAGCTGCACCGGCTGATCGACGACATGTTCGTCACCATGTACGTCGCCGAGGGCTGCGGCCTGGCCGCCAACCAGGTGGGCGTCGACCTGCGGCTGTTCGTCTACGACTGCCTCGACGAGGACGGCGTCCGGCACGTCGGCCACGTCTGCAACCCGGTCGTCGACCCGCTGCCCGCCGGCGCGCGCCGGCTGATCGAGGACAACGAGGGCTGCCTGTCCGTGCCCGGCCCGCACACCGGCCTGGCCCGCCCCGACACCGCGGTGGTGCGCGGCCGGGACCGGGACGGGCGGCCGGTCGTCATCGAGGGCAAGGGCTACTTCGCCCGCTGCCTCCAGCACGAGACCGACCACCTGCACGGCCAGCTCTACGTCGACCGCCTCGGCAAGCGCGAGCGCCGCGCCATGCTGCGCGCGATGGAGGAGCAGCGGGAGCAGGTCTTCGCCCGCCGCGCCGCCAAGGCCGCCGAACTCGGTGTCCCCTTCGCCGACGGCCCGGCGTAACCGGTCGCCCCGGCGGGCCCGCCGCGGCCGTCAGGGCCGTCCGCGGCCGTCGGGCCCGGTGCCGCGTGGGCGGCCGCTCTAGCGGACCGGGCCCCGCTCGTCGACGAGGACGTCGGGCGTGCCGAGGAACGCGTCGGCGGCCACCGGCCCGTGGGCGATGTTGAAGGTGTCCAGCCAGTAGGACCAGTCCCGGAGCCCCATGGCGCTGCTGAAGCGGTAGTTCAGCTGCCAGCGGACCCACTGGCCGGGCACCAGCCACACGGCCGGGGGCCGTCGTCGTCGTGGCGGCAGGGCGAACAGGGGCGGTATGCGCGGGAAGACCCGCAGCCGGCCGTCGGCTTCGCGGAGCTGGACGTCGACGGCGTGCAGCTCCTCCAGGGCGCCGCGAGGCCGGAAGTCGTCCTCCTCCCGCATGCGCACCACGTGCGCGAGCGGCCCCACGGCGTCCGGGAGGACGAACCCGGTGGGGGCGGCGTTCCTGCGCACGGCGGCCTCGCCTCCCCGTGACCGCTTGGTCCACGACGTCCGTACCCACTGCACGGTGATCTCCACGCTGCCCCGCTCCTGCTCGTTCGAACTACGACCAGCACCTCTCGGTGGTGCCGTTCCCCGCTGAGGAGATCGCCGGCTACGCACGGGAGGGGTTCACCGGCCTGAAGAGGAAACAGGCCCGCCTGCCGGGGCACCGGGGCGCCGCCTGACCGGTGGTCTCGCGAGAGCCCACACCGCGCGCTACCCGCGGGACGCAGGATGGCGCGCCCGTTCGTCCACGGGCCCAGAATCGCCCCTTGCGCAGGCCCCGCTGCTTACGCTATCCCTGGGAAACAAGGGGGCCATCGATATCCACAAGCCAGAATCCCCTCTTGCGCACACCACACTCCGTGCGCTACCCCTGGGAAACAAGGGGGCCGTGGATATCCACAGGCCGAAATTCCCTCTTGCACTCCCCACCGCCACTGCATTAACCCTGGGAAGCAAGGGGAGCCATCGTTATCCACAGGTCGGGAATTCCCCCTTGCGCCCGCCACCCTCCCGACGCTACCCCTGTTGACCAGGGGGGTTCACGGATATCCACAGGAGGAATCCACCTCTTGACTTCCGGCGCACCTTGACCTCCGGCACACTCCAACCTCCGGCGCACCTTGACCTCCCCGCGCGCACCCCCGTATGCCCGACCCCACCGGGCCGGGCATACGGGGGTGCGCCGGACGGCGGCAAGCGGTTCGGCCGGCGGCGGGCGGCCACCCGCCACCCCATCACCCCACCCCCAGAATCCGGCCACCACCCACCAGGACCCCACGCGCCAAGCCGAATGACTACGGCACGGCGGTGGTGATCCGGGTGACGGCCATTCGGGTCAGCTCCCGGTCCTGCGGCGCGGTGTCCAGGGCGCGGTGCAGGGTCAGCCCCTCGATCAGCGCGTCGAGCTGGCGGGCGGTCTCCGGGTCGAAGTGCCGCTCCAGCAGGCGGCGGCTGTGCCCCATCCACGCCTGGGTCACCTGGCGGTACTCCGGGCGGCGGGCGGCGAGGGTGTAGAGCTCCTGAGTGAGGATCAGGTCCCGGCGGGTGCCCTCGGAGAGCGCGTGTATGAGGTCGGTGACGGCTTCCCGGGCCTGCTCCAGGTCGTGGGCCGCCCCGAGGTAGGCGTCGAAGAGGGCCACCACGCGGTCCGCGAAGCTGGCGAAGGCCTCGCGCAGCACGTCGTCGATGCCGGCGAAGTGGTACGTCATCGATCCGAGCGGCACCTCGGCGCGGGCGGCGATCTTGCGGTGGGAGACGCCGACGACGCCTTCCTCGGCGATCAGGTCGAGCGTGGCGGCGAGAATGCGTTCCCGCCGCCGCGGATCGGGCTGTCCGGTTGCCATGCGCGCGGTGGTGGTCAGAGTTCGCGGACCGGCCGGGCGGGGTTGCCGACAACCACGACGTTCGCGGGCACGTCCTTGGTGACGACCGCCCCGGCGCCGACGACGGCGTTGTCCCCGATGGTCACTCCGGGGAGCACGATCGCCCCGCCGCCGAGCCAGACGTTGTCACCGATGGTGATCGGGCGCGCGGCCTCCAGCTTGTCCCGTCGGGGCTGCGGCTCCAGGGGGTGGGTGGGGGTGAGCAGCTGGACGTTCGGGCCGATCTGGCAGTCCTCGCCGATGGTGATCCGGGCGACGTCCAGGGCGGTCAGGTTGTAGTTGACGAAGGTGCGGGCGCCGATGGAGATGTTGCTGCCGTAGTCCACGTAGAACGGCGGCCGGACGTAGACGTCCTCGCCCACCGAGGCGAGCAGTTCCGCCAGGACCACCTTGGCGCCGTCGTAGTCCTCGATGAAGGCGGCCTGGTAGCGGGCGACCAGTCGCAGCGCGCGCTGCTGCAGCCGGGCGATCTCCGGATCGTCGGCGATGTAGAGATCGCCCGCGAGCATCCGCTCGTGGTTGGTGCGCGGGTCGTCGGCGAAGTAGTCCGTAACCATGCGTACGATCGTACGCTTCGAGTGTACGAACGTACATCCTCCGCCGCTCCCCAACCGGTGGATCAGGCGGTGACGTCCACGGCTCGCGTCGCGGCACGCCCCCGGGACAGCCGCCGCTCCAGCCTCACGCGACGCTCCGGCCACTCCGCCGCGGTGATCGAGAAGATCGCCGAGTCACGGAGCCGCCCTTCCTCGCCCGGCGCCCACGACTGCGACCAGTTCCGCAGCACCCCCTCGAAGCTCGCCCCCACCGACTCGATCGCGGCACGCGAGCGGCTGTTCCGCGCGTCCGTCTTCAGGTCGACCCGCGCCACCCCCCACTCCTCGAAGGCGTGCCGGAACAGCAGGTACTTCGACTCGGTGTTCAGCCCGGTGCCCTGGGCGGAGGCCGCGAGCCAGGTGAAGCCGACCTCCACCGCGTACAGCTCGCCGCCCGGCGTCAGCCGCGGATCCCGGTAGGCGGTGGCCCCGACGGCCCGCCCCGACGCCGTGGCCACCTGCGCGTACGGAGCCAGCCGGCCGGTCGCCGCGCGGGCGAGCTGCGCGTCGATGTACCGCCCGACCTCGGCCGCCCGCGGCACCCAGGTGAACCCGTAGGAGCCGCGGTCCTCCTCCGCCGCCACGGCCAGGTCCGCCGCGTGACGGTGGTCCAGCGGCTCCAGGCGCACCCGCTCGCCCTCCAGGACCGGCCCCTCCAGCTGGAAACCCATCGCCACTCGCTCCGATCCCGGTTGTCTCCCGGCGCGCTCGCGCCACCTGCTACGACGTCGAGCAGAGCCTGCCGTGGCGCCACCGCCGGCGTCGAACGAATATCCCGCCCGGGGCCGCTCAGCCGTGGCGCCCCGTGCGCGCCGCCGCCTCGCGCGCGTCCATGACCTCCTCCAGGTGGTCCTCCGCCCAGGCGCGTGCCACGTCCAGCACGCCGAGGAGGGTCCGGCCGAGCGGGGTCAGCGCGTACCGGACGTCCCGCGCCGGCCCGGCATGGACGGTGCGGACGACGTAGCCGTCGCGCTCCAGCGCGCGCAGCGACTGGGTGAGGACCTTCGGCGTGATGTTCCGCAGCGGGACCCGCAGCTCGGAGAACCGTCGCGGGCCGCCCTCCAGGCACTGGACGATCATCCCGGCCCACTTGTCCCCCACCCGGATCGGCATCAGCTCCGAGGGGCAGACCGGGTCGAACATCTCCGGGTCCAGCGGTTCCAGACTGTCCGTCACGTCGCGCTCGATCACCCCGCCACAGTAGTGCGGTACCCCGGAGGTAACCACGGACCCGGCTAGCGTGCTCGGCACCGCCGGCGGGCGGAGATTTCCGAAGACGAGAGACGGACGAGGTGGGCTGATGGGCGCGATCGTGGTTTTCGGCGCGGGTGGCCGGGCGGGCCGGGCGGCGGTGGGTGAGGCCCTGCGTCGGGGGCACCGGGTCACGGCGATCGTCCGGGATCCCGGCCGGTACGGCGGAGGCGGTGACCACCGAGAGGGCGCGGACGGCCTCCTGACCGGCGCGGGCGTCCGCCTGCTGGCCGGCGACGTCACCGACGCCGGGGCCGTCGCCCGCCTCGCCGCCGGGCACGACGCCGCGATCGCCGCGGTCTACGATCCCGCCGCCCCGCCGGAGGAGTTCTACCCGGCCGCCGCCCGGGCGCTCGCCGACGGGCTGACCCGTGCCGGGGTGCGCCGGCTGGTCGTCGTCGGCCTGGGGGCCGCGCTGGAGACCGCCTCCGGCACACCGCTGATGGACACCCCCGGATTTCCGCCGGAGTACCGGCCGCTCTGCCTCGGCCACGCGGCCGGGACGGCGGTGCTGCGCGCCGCCACCACCGCCAGCACCACCGCCCCTGCTGCCGGGCTGGACTGGCTGGTGGTCAGCCCGGCCGGCGACTTCGACCGCTCGGGGGCGCGCACCGGCCGGTACGCCGTCGCCCCGGTGGACGTGGCCAGCCGTGTCTCCTACGCCGATCTGGCGGTCGCCCTGCTCGACGAGATCGACGCCCCGCGCCACCACCGCACGCACATCGGGGTGGCGGGCGGCTAGCCGAAGGCCGCGGTGGGGTCCTCCCCGTGGGTCCACCACACGCCCAGCCGCTGCCGGGTCACCCGCCAGCCGTCGGCGGTCCTGACGAACTCCCAGTCGTACGGGCCGCCCATGGCGTACGGTGCCGTGGCTCCGTCCGGCCCGGCCACCGCCACGAACCACATGTAGCCGATGCCGGTGGCGCGGTCGCCGTCCACCTCGAAGTGGGTGTTCAGCAGGTGGTGCTGCATGTGCGCGTAGCCGGACTCGGCTTCGATGACGCGCGCCCGGATCGCGTCCCGGCCGCGGATCGTCTCCCACGGCCCGAACTCCAGCACCGCGTCCTCCGTCCAGCAGCCGGCCCAGGCGTCCCAGTCCCGGAGGTCGAGGGCCCGCCATCCGCGGACCAGCAGGGCCCGCAGGGCCTCCTTGTCCTCCAGGAGGTGCAGGCGGCGCGCGAGGCCGGCGTGCTCCTCGGCCGCCTCCCTCGCCTGCGTCGCCCCGGTCTCTTCCGTATCCCTGGTCTCCTCGATGAGCTGGTCGTCGTGGGTCATGATCAATACACCTAGGCCTTTCGCCGCGCTGGGGGATGATCGCCGCTCGTACGGGATTCGACAAGAGGGTCCGTTTCCTGTGGACAACGAACGCCCCCCTTGTCACCAGGGCTAACCCGGCGGGGCGAGAGCGCGCAAGGGGGTTCTCGCCGGCTGTGGACAACCACGAACCCCCCTGGTCTCCAGGGGTAGCCCGAATGGGAGTCAGAAAACAAGGAGATATTTCCCTTCTGTGGATAACGGCGAGTGCCACGGCCCTGTTCTCGTATAGCTGCCGCCAGATGGCGTGTAGGACTGAGTGACTACTTGGGGCTGCGGCCGCGCTGCTGGAGGGCGGCGGAGTCGGCGTGTGCGCTCCGCGGACGTCCCGGCCCGGCCGGTCACTGGGCGCTGGCGGCCGGGCGGACGACGATCTCGTTGACGTCGACCTCCGGGGGCTGCGCGACGGCGTAGGCGATGGCGTCCGCGATGGCCGAGGCGGGCAGCGCCACGGCGCGGCGCGCCTTCATCGCCTCCCGGGCCTCCGCGTCGCCGATGTGGTCGGCCAGCTCGGACTCGGTCACGCCCGGCGAGACCAGGGTGACCCGGATGTCGCCCGCGGACTCCTGGCGCAGCCCCTCCGAGAGCGCGCGCACCGCGAACTTGGTGGCGCAGTACACGGCCGCGGTCGGCACGACCTCGTGGGCGCCCACCGAGGCGACGTTCACGACGTGCCCGCCGCCCTGCTCCCGCATCATCGGCAGCACGGCGGCGATGCCGTGCAGCACCCCGCGCACGTTCACGTCGATCATCCGGTCCCACTCGTCGGTGCGCAGTGCCTCCAGCGGAGACAGCGGCATCACCCCGGCGTTGTTCACCAGGACGTCCACCCGGCCGAACGCGGCCCGCGCGGCCTGCACGAACGCCCGCACGTCCGCCGCGTCGGTGACGTCCAGCCGGCGGAAGTCGGCGCTGCCGCCCTCCTTGGTGATCTCCTCGACCAGGGCCTCCAGCCGGTCGGTGCGGCGGGCACCGAGGAACACCCGGTGGCCGTCGGCCGCCAGCCGGCGGGCGGTTGCCTCCCCGATGCCGCTGCTGGCACCGGTGACCAGGACGGTCTTGGTGGTGGTCTGCGTCATGTCAGCTCCCTCTGCCGGTACGGCCCGCTCGGGCCGTCACCTCGACGGCGCCGGTTGCGGCGCCCACCAAGAACTCTCGGCGGCAATCGAGAGGCGAACCAGGACGCCCCGTGCCCGGACGCCCCGTGCCTGGGTGTGACGCACCCAGGCACGGGGCGTCCCACGGCCGTACCGTGAGGGGATGACCAGCAACGACCTCGGAGAGTTCCTCCGGGCGCGCCGCGCACGGCTGCGGCCCGAAGAGGTGGGCCTGCCCTCCTACGGCCAGCGCCGGGTGGCGGGGCTGCGCCGGGAGGAGGTGGCCGTCCTGGCCGGGATGAACACCGACTACTACGCGCGTCTGGAGCAGGGCCGCGAGCGCCGGCCCTCCCCGCAGATCCTCGACGCGGTGAGCGCCGCGCTGCGGCTGGACGACGAGGCACGCGACCACCTGTACCGCCTGGCCGGCGCGGTGCCGGACGAGCGCCGTCGCCCGCGCCCCGCCGAGACGGTCAGCGCGGAACTGCGGGAGCTGCTGGACGGCTACGCGCACACGCCCGCGTTCGTCCTGAACCCCGCGCTGGACATCCTCACCGCCAACGACGTGGCGCGGGCCCTGTACTCCCCGTTCGAGCGGATGGACAACCTCGCCCGGATGGTCTTCCTGGATCCGGCCGCCCGCGACTTCCACCGGCACTGGGAGCGCGCGGCGGAGGCCGCGGTGGCCAGCCTGCGCCACTCCAGCGGCCTCGACCCGGACCACCCACGGCTGCCCGAGCTGGTGCGCACCCTCACCGAGGGCAGCGCCGAGTTCGCCGCGCTGTGGGGCTCACACGCCGTGCACGCCAAGACGCGCGACGCCAAGGCGCTGCTCCACCCCGAGGTGGGCCCGCTGGACCTCACCTTCCAGACCTTCGACGTGCGGGGCGCGCGCGGCCAGCAGGTCGTGATCTACCACGCGGAGCCGGGCAGCCCCAGCGCCCAGGCGCTCGCCCTGCTCGGCACCCTGGAGGCCACCCGGCGCGCGGAGGGCGGGATCCGGCGGCCGCGGTGAGCAACGCCCGCCGTCGCCGCGGCGTCCGCGGCGGCGCTCCCACCGCGGCACGTACGACGCCTGAGCGAGTGTCGGTCGCGGACGCCATGATGGGCGCGACGCCCGACCAGGCGAACGGGGGAGAAACCGTGGCGATCACGAACCAGCGGATGGCGGAGCGCGCGTTCCTGCGCGGGCTGTACCGGGACGACTACTACCCGGACCACGTCGTGGACCGGGGCAGGGAGATCCTGCGGCGGTTGTGCGAGCGGATCGAGGCGGAGCGGCCGTCGGACCTGGCGGCGCTCTACGCCCTCACCGAGGCGGCGACCGAGGAGTTCAACCGGCTGGAGGCCGAGTTCGACGCGGCGGGGAGCGAGATCGACACCGTCGCGCGGGAGGAGATCGCCGAGGAGTTCCACGTCGTGGCGACGGCGTACGGCTTCGCGGACGCCGACCCGGAGGAACTGGTGGCCGCCCGCGACTGGTGAGCGCCACCGCCGCCAGCACGACACGGCCCAACCGTAGGGCCCCACCGCAGGGCACGGCCGACCGGACGACACCGCCGGCCGTCTGGCGAGGCGCCGCGGGGCATAACTTGATCTCCAGTGCGGTTGAGTTCCTAGGGTCGGTGAACGCCAGAGGATCACTGGCCCCGCGAGGAGGAGAGATGCTCGACGACCGAGCGAACACCCGCACGCCGATATGGGGTGGCGACCGGCTGGACCTGGACGCCTACCTGGAGAGGGTGGGTTTCCGGGGCAGGGTCGAACCCGGGATCGACACCCTGCGCGAGTTGCAGTACGCCCACGTCACGACGTTCCCGTTCGAGAACCTGGACGCGTTCCTGCGCCGCCCCATGTCGTTGGACCTCGACACACTGCAGGACAAGATGGTGCGCGGCCGGCGCGGGGGCTACTGCTTCGAGCAGGCCAGCCTGTTCGCCGCCGTTCTGGAGCGGGTCGGATTCTCGGTCACCGGGCTGCTCGGCCGGGTGCAGAAGGGCAGCACCGCGGTGCGGCCCCCGACGCACGCGATGCTGCGCGTCGAGACGGCGGAGAGCGCGGCCGACGGCCGGAGCTGGCTGTGCGACGCCGGGTTCGGTGAGGGGCAGCTGGCGCCGATCGAGCTGGCCGACGGCGCGACGGCCGCCCGGGGCGGCTGGAGCTACCGGCTGACCCGCGGCGCCCCGGTGCCCGGCGCGGACGGCTGGCTGTTCCACGGGCTGCGCGGAGGCGAGTGGTTCCACCTGCACAGCGTCACGCTGGATCCGCGTGTCCCGGTCGACTACACGGTGGCCAACCACTACGTCTCCACCCACCCTCGTTCCCCGTTCAGCGGCCGGCTGTGGGTGCAGCGGCTCGGCGACGGGCTGCTCCACCAGTTGGACGGGACGACGCTGAGCGCGTTCCAGCCGGACACCCCCGTGGGCGAGATGGAGTGGACCCGGCAGATCGCCACCTCCGTGGTGCCGGAGGTGTTGGCGGAGGTCTTCGGCATCGTCCTCGACGAGGCGGACGCGGCGGCCGTGGTGGACCGGCTCGCCGCGCAGCAGCGTGAGGCGGCTGTTTCGGCCGCGTGAGCGCCGTCGGTGGGTGGGCGGGTGGGCGGGCGCCGGTCCGCCCACCCGCCAACCGACGCCCGCGCCCCGCGCCGTACTGCCGGTAGCCCTACTGCCGGTAGCCCTCCAGGAAGCGGGCGATGCGCCCGATGGCCGCCTCCAGGTCGTCCACTGCTGGGAGGGTGAGGATGCGGAAGTGGTCCGGCTTCGGCCAGTTGAAGCCGGTGCCCTGGACGACCTGGATCTTCTCGCGCAGGAGGAGGTCCAGGACGAACTTCTCGTCGTCGTGGATGGGGTGCACCGCCGGGTCGAGGCGGGGGAAGGCGTAGAGCGCGCCCTTGGGCTTGACGCAGGTCACGCCGGGGATCTCGTTGAGCAGCTCCCAGGCGCGGTCGCGCTGCTCGCGCAGCCGGCCGCCGGGGAGGACGAGGTCGTTGATGGACTGTTTGCCACCGAGGGCGGCCTGCACGGCGTGCTGGGCCGGGACGTTGGGGCACAGCCGCATGCTGGCGAGCATGGTCAGGCCCTCCAGGTAGCTGGCGGCGTGCTGCTTCGGGCCGGAGACGACCAGCCAGCCGGAGCGGAAGCCGGCGACCCGGTAGGCCTTGGACAGGCCGCTGAAGGTCACGCAGAGGACGTCGGGGGCGAGGGCGGCGGCGCAGTGGTGGACGGCGTCGTCGTAGAGGATCTTGTCGTAGATCTCGTCGGCGAAGACGATCAGGTGGTGGCGGCGGGCGAGGTCGAGTACGCCTTCGATGAGTTCGTGCGAGTAGACGGCGCCGGTGGGGTTGTTGGGGTTGATCAGCACGATCGCCTTGGTGCGGTCGGTGATCTTGGCGGCCATGTCGTCCAGGTCGGGGTACCAGTCGGCGGACTCGTCGCAGACGTAGTGGACGGCCTTGCCGCCGGCGAGGGTGACGACGGCCGTCCAGAGGGGGAAGTCCGGGGCGGGGACGAGGACTTCGTCGCCGTCGTCCACGAGGGCCTGGACGGCCATGGAGACGAGTTCGGAGACGCCGTTGCCGAGGTAGACGTCGTCGACCTCGACGCCTTCGACGCCGCGGGACTGGTAGTACTGCACGACCGCGCGGCGGGCGGGGAGGATGCCGCGCGAGTCGCTGTAGCCGTGGGCGGAGGGGAGCTGGAGGATGATGTCCTGGAGGATTTCCGGGGGAGCCTCGAAGCCGAACAGGGCCGGGTTGCCGGTGTTGAGACGCATCACGCTGTGGCCGGCCTCTTCGAGTGCCTTGGCGCGCTCGACCACCGGTCCGCGGATCTCGTAGCAGACCCCGGAGAGCTTGCTCGACTGCTTGAACTCCATGCGGTGGACCTCCCGGACGTTGGGGACGGCCCTGGGCGGGCGTCCCCACGATGATGCCACTTGGTTCTACCAAGGAGCCGCTTGGAAAGTCCAACCGATTGGCTACACTGCCGGGCATGCCACGCCGAAGCTATGCCCAGTACTGCGCCGTTGCCCGTGCCCTGGACGCCGTTGGCGAGCGGTGGACGCTGTTGATCGTGCGGGAGCTGTTGGGAGGGGCGCGCAGGTACACGGATTTGCACGCGGATCTGCCGGGGGTGAGCACGGATGTGCTGGCTTCCCGGTTGAAGGAGATGGAGCGGGATGGGGTGGTGGAGCGGAGGCGGTTGCCCGCGCCGGCTTCCGCGTCGGTGTACGAGCTGACGGAGCGCGGGCGGGGGCTGTTGCCGGTGCTGACGGCGCTCGCGGAGTGGGGGGCGGAGGACCTGGGGGTGTGCCGGGAGACGGATGCCAGGCACGGGCACTGGTTCGCGCTGCCGCTGCTCGGGGTGTTGAAGGGGGTTGCCGGGGACTGCGGCGGGGTGGTCGAGGTCAGGATCGAGGGGGCGGTCTTCCAGTTGGTGATAGGGGAGGAGCCGGCCTGGGTGGCGGGGGCGGCCGAGGCGCCGGATGTGCTGATGACGTTGGACGCGGAGACGGCGACGGAGCTGGTGAGTGGGAACGCGACGGTCGCTGAAGCGGCGAAGGAGGGGAAGGTCCGGCTGCTGGGTGATGGGATGTTGGCCGAGGCTCTGAGGACGCGGTGAGGAGAACAAGGGGGCGCCCCCGGACCGAAGAGGTCCGGGGGCGCCCCTGTGACGTCTAGAGGCGACCAGCCTTGAGAGCAGAGATGAAGGCAGCCCACTCGACAGGTTCGAAGAGAAGGGCTGGCCCAGAGGGATCCTTCGAGTCACGGACAGGGATGACGGAAGGGGTACCAGGAGCCCATTCGATGCACTGTGCGGTATCAGCAGAGTACGACGACTTCAGCCACTCGTTACGGGGCATCACGGTGCTATCTCCTTCTTAACGCGATGAAGCAGGTCCTGCGTTGCTTCGGCAGTGAGCGCCATTTCGCGAATCCGCTGAAACGCCAGCGCATACCGCTCGACCTCCGGTACCGCATCAACGTAGATAGACGTTGTCAGCAGCTCAACGAGTGCCACATCCATGCCCGGCCCGGCCTCGAAGCGCAAAAGCTGGAAGGCTCCTGTCAGTCCGGGATGTGCCGGCGCCGCCATGGGCAGAACTTGGAACGTGGCGTTGGGCAGCTCTGCGATCTCCATGAGGCGATCCAACTGGCTGCGCATCACACCAGGTGGGACGGTGTTCGCACGCAGGGCAGCTTCGTGCACAACTGTCGTGACGACCGGACCATGAGGCTGCACCAGAGCAGCCTGTCGCCCCATGCGAACCTGTACGAGAGGCTCCACGGTCTCCGGCGAGTCGTCCACGGCCGTAGCCCCGATCACGGCCCGCGCATAGGCAGAAGTCTGGAACAAACCCGGCACGACCAAGGGCTGGAAGGTCTGCACTTCTGCGGCCGCAGACTCCAGCGCAATGAACTCCGCATAGCCAGGATTGAGCGAACCTTCGTAGCTCTGCCACCACCCGCGCATGCTGCGCTCACGCGACAGGCGCAGTATGAGGTCTCGCTTGGGATCCTCTTCAGCCACCCCATAGATGTCCAACAGAGTCACGATGGTCTCCTCCGCCGCCCCCGTCTGCGCGGACTCGATACGCCCAATCGTGGTGAAGTGAACGCCCGCCTCGACTGCGGCCGCTTCCTGGGTGAGACCGGCGGCCTGCCGAAGGGCACGCAACTCAGCGCCGAGTCGTCGCCTGTGGACTGTCGGTCGACTGCGTCGCCCCATCGCTGCGGCTCCCTCCCGCTCGTTGCTCCGCGTCAGTCTGGCAGATGCCTGGCGCCGCTACTCATGCTCACTTGGTGGCTAACTGGCATATGCCAAGTTCCATATCTAGCCACCATCCATGCCACACAGAGCCACCGACCGTGCCATACTCGTGACCCAAGTCACCGCCCAAGCACGTAACGTGACTGTCTATCGGCACGTCCTGGGAGGTTCCTATGACGGACCCCGACATCCCCCGCACCAGGCGCCCTCTCCCCCACCAGTACCAACGCCTGATGCACCTTCACCCAAGCCGCGTCCCCATCGTCCGCATCGCCCTGCGCGCCTACCTGGACCAGTGGTCCATCCCCACCCCGCGCGCCGAAGACATCGAGACCGTCTTCACCGAACTCGTCACCAACTGCCTCCGGCACGCCGCCAAGGAACGCCGTCAGGCCTCGATCCTTCTCCGCCTCCGCCCCGACCACGTCCACCTCTCCGTCGGCGACGGCTGCCCGGACCCCCCAATCCCCACCCCCGACCCCTGTCCCGACCTCCTCTCCGAGTCCGGCCGGGGCCTCGCCATCATCGAAGCCCTCTCCGACGCCTGGGGCTGGGCCCCCCGCTGGCCCAGCGGCAAGCTCGTCTGGGCGCGCTTCGACCTCCCCCACCAGCGCTGACCCCCGCGCCAACGCCCGCATAAAAGCGCGGGGTTGGATGAGGACGCCTTCCGTCCTCATCCAACCCACGTATCTCACTCAGCCGAACGATCAGGCAGCCTGGTCCTTATCGGTCGGCAGCCACACCTGGAAGTTCGCCGGGTTGAACGGGATCGAGATGTGCTCGTGGGTGATCAGCCACCGACCATCCACCCGCCGCAGGCACACGCTCTCCCGCACCCATATCGCCGCCTGGAACCCGCCCTTACGCTCCCCCGAGTCCAGGTGCAGCATGTGCGCGAACGCGACATCCCCACTGGTCACCACGCTCAGGTCGTGGGTCTCCAGGCTGATCGGCCCCTCGTACCCGTCGAACCACCGCAGGAAGTTGCGGCGCACCTCCTCGGTCCCCCTGAACCGGAGCGGCGCCACGGCGTCGTAGTACACGATGTCCGGCGCATAGAACGCCATGAGTCGGTCGATGTCCTTCGACTGCTGGGCATCGGCGCGACTCTCCAGGAACGCCATGACCTCGGCATCACAGTTGGCCATCGAATCTTCCTTTCTCACATCAGACTCTCGGTGTCGGTCTGCCTCCCATGACCGGACAGCCCGCCGAGATGTGAGGCGCCGCAGCAACCTCACATCTCGGAGGCCCGTCCGGTCATACGACCGAGAGCCGTTGCGACGAAGGAAGGTGGGCAGGCGCATGACCGTCCAGCCCGAGCTGGGAGACAGCCGTCACGATCCGCACCTGAGCGTGATCATGAGCGAGCGGCGACGGCTGCTCAACCTCGCCTACCGCCTCCTCGGCTCCCTCTCCGAGGCCGAGGACGTCGTCCAGGAGACCTACGCCCGCTGGTACGCGCTCACCCGCCAGCAGCAGGAGGCCGTCGAATCCATCGGCGCCTGGCTGACGACGGTCGCCAGCCGCATCTGCCTCACCCTGCTCGGCTCGGCCCGGGCCCGGCGGGAGCGCTACGTGGGCCAGTGGATCCCCGAGCCCGTACCCGAGCCCACCGAATGGATCACCGGGCGGTCGGGGGACGCCGTCGGCGACCCGGCCGACCGCATCACGCTCGACGAGTCGGTCAACATGGCGTTCCTCGTCGTGCTCGAATCGATGACCCCGGCCGAACGCGTCGCGTTCGTCCTCCACGACGTCTTCCGCTACCCCTTCGCCGAAGTGGCCGAGATCGTCGGCCGCACCCCGGCGGCCTGCCGCCAACTGGCGACCTCGGCCCGCCGCCGAATCCGGGCCGCGCAGGCCCCCACGCCCCCGACTACGCCCCAGCAGGCCCGCATCGTCAGGGAGTTCAAGCGGGCGTGGGAAGCCAAGGATGTCGCCGCCCTCATCGGCCTCCTCGACCCCGCCGCCACCGCCATCGGAGACGGCGGCGGAGTCGTCACCGCCACGCCCCACCCGATCGAGGGCGCCGAGACGATCGCACGCTTCCTCACCGCCCGGATCGGCGAGGTCCAACTGGCGGTCCGCGAGTGCACGGTCAACGGTCAGCCCGGCCTGGTGGCCCAGGTGGACGGCGTCACCATGTCGGTGTACGCCTTCGACATCGTCGGCGACCGGATCCAGCGCATCTGGGCGGTACTCAACCCCGACAAGCTCCGGCTCTGGACGGCCGGCTGACGCTCCCCCGGCCGGCCACATGATGGCCGGCTAGCGCTAACCCCCCACCGGAGGTAGGGCTATCCCTACCTCCGGTTCGGGAGTGGGGCCTACCCGAACACGGGTGGTGCCACCATGGTTCGCCGCCACCCCAAAATCTAACGTTTTCCCTGGTCAGAGGCTTTTCAGCACTCCGAAGGGAAAACGGGACATGCCACGCGCACGGTGGATACGCACTCTCACGGCAGCGGCCTGCATCACGGCCACCGCCGGCGCCACCATCGGCGCGGCGGCACCCCCGGACCGCCCACCCACGGCCCCGGCGCTCGCCGCCGACCTCGCGGCGTGGCAGTCCGCCACCATTCCCGGCACGGCCGGCCCCGGCACCACCCCTGGCACCCCTGGCACGCCCGTCACCACCATCACCGCCGTCACGACCGCCACCGCCGCCACCGCCGACGGCCGTGAGCTGCCCGACCCGCTCACGGCCTCCCCCGCCGAGATCTCCGCCTTCTTCTCCACCCTCACCCCGGCCGAGGCCGACACCCTCGCCCGCACCCACCCCTACGTCGTGGGCAACCTCGACGGCGCCCCGATCCACCTCCGCTACCTCGCCAACCGCCTCGCCCTCACCGACTCCGCCGACCGCGCCCGCACCTCGGGCGACACCGCCACCGCCGACAAGTACGCCGCCCTGGCCGCCCCCGGCCGCTCGATCCTCTCCTTCGACCCCAGCGGCCGCGGACTGGTCGCCGAGGTCTACGGCGACCTCGCCACCGCCGAGCGCGTCTCCGTCGTCGTCCCCGGCTCCGACGCCGACCTGGCCCGCTTCGACCGCACCAGCGAACCGCTGCGCAGCGCGCGCGGCATGGCGGAGGCGCTGCACACCCGGCAGCTCGACACCGCCCCGGCGGCCCGCACCGCCGTCATCGCCTGGACCGGCTACCTCACCCCCAACGGCTTCGGCGCCAACGTCATGCGCGGCGACCTCGCCGCCGACGGCGCCCTGCGCCTGGAACGGCTGCTCGACGGGCTGGCGGCGGCCCGCGATGCCGCACCCGCCACCGCCGACGCCGGCCCGGCCTCCACCGCGCTGTTCTGCCACAGCTACGGCGCCGTCCTCTGCGGCCTGGCCGCCCCCCACCTGCCCGCCCAGGTGGACGACATCGTCGTCCTCGCCGCCCCCGGCATGCGCGCCGACACCGTGGCCGACCTGCACACCTCCGCCCACGTGTGGGCCGTGCGCTCGGCCGACGACTGGATCGACCGCGTCCCCAACGTCGCGTTCGCCGGCTTCGGCCACGGCGCCGACCCGGTCGACGACTCCTTCGGCGCCCGCCTGCTCGCCGCCGACGGCGCCGTCGGCCACTCCGGCTACTTCGCCGCCGGCACCGCCTCGCTCACCGCCTTCACCGAGATCTCCCTCGGCCACTACCAGTCCGTCCCCTGCGCTCACGACGACCAGGCCAACCAGGAGGAGTGCCGTGATGGCCTCGTCTGACACCCTCGCCCGGGCCACCCGCCCCGCCGGTTCCCCCCACCCCACCGGGCCGCTCGCCAGGATCCGGCGCGCCGCCGTGAAGGTCGACGCGGCCACCCCCGCCCACCGGGACCGCGGCCTGGACGGGCTGCGCGCCATCGCCACCTGCTCGGTGCCCATCGGGCACTGGCTGCTCGGCGGGTTCACCGTCACCCCCGACGCGGCGATCCACAACGCCAGCCCGCTGGGCACCATGGGGTTCTTCGCCCCGATGACCTGGCTCCTCCAGATGCTCGGGGTGTTCTTCCTGGTCGGCGGGCGGGCCTCGGTGCTGTCCTACGAGCGCGCCACCGCCCGCGGCGAGTCCTACCGCGGCTGGCTGGGCAGCCGGATGGCGCGGCTGCTGCGCCCGGTGGTGGCGGTGGCGGCGATCTGGGCGGTGCTGCTGGCGGCCGGCTGGGCCGCCGGGGTGCCGGCCGACTCGCTGCGCACCGGCGCGGTGCTGGTCGTGCAGCCGCTGTGGTTCGTCGGCATCTACGCCGCCCTCACCGCCCTCACCCCGCTGGCGGCCGCCCTGGCCCGGCGCGCCGGCATCGGCGCCGCCCTGGGCATGATGGGCGCGGTGGCGGCGGTGGACGCCGTCCGCTACGGGCCGTGGGCGGAGGCGGCGCCCGGCTGGCTGGCCGCGATCAACCTGCTTCCCGGGTGGATGTTCGCCTACCAGCTCGGGGCGGCGTGGGCGCTGGGCGGCCTGGACCGCCGCGCCGCGCGCCGGCTGCTGCTGGGCGGGGTGGCGCTCTTCGCCACGCTGCTGCTGGTCTTCGACTACCCGGCGAGCATGGTGGGCGTGCCCGGGGCCGAGCGGGGCAACGCGCACCCGCCGTCGCTGCTGGTGCTGGCGCTGGCGTCGGTGCAGTGCGCCCTGGCCGTGCTGCTGCGGGACCGCCTGGACCGGGCGCTGCGCCGGCCGATGCTGTGGCTGCCGGTGGCCATGCTGAACCTCGGCGCGATGACCGTCTTCTGCTGGCACCAGAGCGCGATGCTCGCCTGGGGGATACCGGCCGGTCTGCTGGGCGGGGTGCTCGGGGACGTCCCCGGCCTGACCGGGGCGCCGACCGACCTGGCCTGGGTGGCCGCCCGGCTGTGCTGGCTGCCGGTCTTCGCCGGCACGCTGCTGGCGCTGGCCGCCGGGGTGCGACGCTTCGAGGCGCCCTGGCACGGCATAGGCGTGGCCGGCCGCGCCCTGGCCGGCCTCCTGGCCGCCGCCTTCGCCACCTACGCCCTGCTGGTGGTCTAGGGCGATGTCCACGTGTGCGACGGGGGTTGTAGGGTCGTGATCATGAAACCGCCGAGCGGCAGCACCACCGACCAGGCGCCGGCTGATCCGGCCGCCACGGACGACATGCTGGCCAGCCAGCCCGTCGGTTACTGGGCCGGCCTCGTCCACGAGGCTGTGACGCGGCGTCTGCGTGACGCCATGGCCAGGATCGATGTCACCCAGCCGCAGTACTGGGTACTCAACCGAGTAGCCGGCGGGCCCACGGCACCCAGCCGTGAAGAGGTGATCGCGCAGCTGACGCCCCTCGCGGGCGGGCAGCACGAGATCCCTCGCGTCATCGACCAGTTGCTGCACCGTGGCTGGCTGGGGATCGACGCCGGACGGAACCTGCACCTCACCGATGCCGGCGAGGCCGCCAGGGTCCGGCTGCGCGAGCTGGCCACGGAGCTGCGCGCGGAGGTCCACAAGGGCGTCAGTGACGAGGAGTACGTGGCCGCGCTCAAGGTGCTGCGCACGATGATCGCCAACGTCGAGGAGACGGCACCTCCTGGGTAGTCCGTCGCAGGTAGTCAACTGCGGGGCCGGATCAGGATGGCGGCGAGGTGGAGGGCGGCCCGCAACGCAATGGCACGTTCGTCGGTCAAGACTTCCGCCATGGGCACCACGCGCTTCGTCTTCCTGGATCCCGACGGCATGGCCGGCGGTTGGCTCTACGTGGTCGTGCGGGCTCCGACCGGCGTCGTCTACCAGCAGCAGTACGGCGGAACCGCCTGCAGGCAGGGCGAGGTGGAAGGCTTCCTGGTGCCGGTCTTCGGCCCCGACGCACTGGAGGCGCTGCACGCCCTGTTCGTGGAGGAGTTCCGCGGCGCCGGCACACCGAACCACTCCTGGCCGGAGCCGGAGCGCGCCAGGCTGCGCGGCGCCGTCGCGGGGATCACCTACTGGGCCAGTGACGGGCACACCGAGGAGCCGCACCCGCTACGGCTCGACGAGAGCCGGATCCTCGACGTCGACGAGGCGTGGGTCCCGGTGGTCACCCCGGACGGCCCCGGGGTGCTGCTCTGGTTCAACTCCGACTGACGCACACCGCCCACCGGCATGAGGGGGCGGCGCCCTCCCGGCGCTCAGAGCGCGTTCTCGGCCAGCCAGTCGGTGACGGCGGCGCTCACCCCGGGCGCGTTGTTGGTGTGCAGCCAGTGGTTCCCCTCCACCACCCGGTACGTCGGCGCCCGGTACGCGCTGCGGTGCTTGTCCGAGGCGGCGCAGTCCAGGACCAGCACCGGCTGCTCCAGGGCCCGCGCGGTGTCGGTCAGGTCCACCCCGAACATCGCCCGCAGCGCCTGCCCGGCCTTGCCACGGGTCAGCCGGGGCACGACCACGCCGCCGGGCTCCGTCCGCACACCGCGGCGGAAGGCGCGCTCCAACTCGGGGGTCCACGGCGTGTACTGCGGCAGCGAACGCACCGCGGCCACCGCCTCGGCCATGGAGCCCCACGGCTCCATCTCCCCCTCGAACAGCCCGCCCGCCATCGCCTCGTCGCTCAGCACGGCGGCGGCCGGCCACACGGAGTCCACCAGCACCAGCCCTCGGGCGGCGGGGCCGGCGGCGGCGACGGCGGCCACCGCCAGCTTGCCGCCCCAGGAGTGTCCGCCCCACACCAGTTCCCCCGGCCAGCGCTCCGTCACCAGCTCCACGATCCGCCGCGCCATCGGCTCCAGATCCCAGGACGAGGGTTCCGCCGACGCGCCGTGCCCGGGCAGGTCGAGGGCGATGATCCGCCGCCCGGGCAGCGCCTGCGCCAGCGCGGTCCACCACAGCGCGTTTCCGCCCAGGCCGTGCAGCAGGAGCAGCGGTGTTCCGGAGCCGGCCCACTCCACGAAGCGGATCCCGCCCTCCTCCCCGTCGAGACCGGGCAGGGCGCCCTCGTCCGCGCCGGGCGGGAGTTCGGTCGTCATCGCGGTGTCCTCCAGGGACCGAGGGGACTGGTGGTGGCACGATACGTCGGCCGTCGCCCGCGGCCCCAGCGGCCCACCAGATCGCGCGCCGGCGGGCGAGCGGCCGGCAACGGGAACTCCGCCTCCTACTCCCCGGCGGTGCCCTCGACCAGCGGGCGCAGCCGCTCGGTCAGCGCCTCGCGCTCGACGTACTGGAAGAAGACCGTGGGGTGGTACGCGCTGTCCGGGCAGGTCTCCTCGGGGGAGGAGGTGCCGTCCAGGGTGAACTCGTCGACCAGCTCGCCGGTCCTGGCCTCGAACACCCGGTAGACGTAGCGCATGGACTCCACCCGTGCCGTTCCGTCGCCGATCCAGGAGCCGCCCGCGTACTCGCAGGTGCCGACCGTCTCGGAGACGAACGCGTCGTCCTCGTACTCGCAGACCACCAGCTGGGCCTCGCCCGGAGCGGCCAGCCAGCCCTCCGGCACCACGGGCTCGTCGGAGCCGTAGTCCTGGGCGAGGGTGTGCGTCTCGTACAGCACCACGGGGTGGACCCCGGGACCGGCGTAGGCGGGCCCGCCCGGCGTGAGGGCGAGGACGGCGTCGGGATCGAACGGATCGCCGCCGCCGCAGGCCTCGGTGGAGGTGCGGGTCGGGTTGCGCGGCGGTGGCGGCGAGATCCAGTAGTCCGGGATCGGGGCGGTGCTGACGCTGGCCGTCGGCGACGGGGACGCCTCCTCCGCCCAGGGCACCTCGAACCCGCCCCCACACCCCGTCAGCCCAAGCACCCCGAGCAGCCCCAGCGCCCCGGCTCTCCCCCGCCGCCCCATCCCCTTGCCCGCCACCACGTGTCACCCTCCTCCTCCGTCGGTACTCCGCACCCCCTTCATGGTGGTGGCTCATGGACCGGCCGGGCCAGGGTGAGAGGGTGTTCGGTTCGTGCGCGTGGTACCGGCTCCGCCGCGCGGGCACCAGGCTCAGCGCCCCCCTGTTCCCGTCACCTGCGAGCCGGCAGACCGCTGTGCGCGCACAGCCGCAGGTCATCCTCAGGGGACGGGCGGAGATGGGCGGTCGTCTGGGGCCACGCCAGCGGCTCCCGTCCCCCTGGAGGCCCGGCCACTGCCGTCGGCCGGTCCGACGAGCGTCCCTCACGGCCCGACGCCGTGCGCACCTTCTTCGGAGATGTTGTTGCAGGCGTGCTCTTCGGCTCTCTTCACCCAGTGCCCAACGGCCGCCGGAGGCACCGTGGTCACGTTCGTGCTGCACCATTCCGGGCTGCTCTTGTCGGGCTCGCCCCGAGCGCCGATTCCAGTCAGCAGGTCCGTGGGGTGTCGCCGTCCTGATCGGCCGACTGAAGCAGTTCGATGACACGTTCCTCGTACCGGACGCGGGCCGGCGAGAAGTCGTACGGCATCTTGCCGATGGCCTCCATCGGGCTCATCCTCGCCCCGCCTTCCTCCTCGCCAGCGTGCTCGTCCTCCTGGTCCAGGAGGCCGTCGAGGGCCTCGTCCAGGCCGGATCTGTCGATGGTGGCTCCCAAGGCGGTCTCATGAGCACACCGCTGGGCAGCCAGCTCCTCGATGCGGGGGTCGTCGGGGGACATGGTGTCGTCCAGGGCCGCCTCGGCCTCGGCCAGGCGGTCTTCCTCGGCCCGCAGCTCGGGGTGGGTGGCCAGGACGATGAACCGGTTGGCCTGGACGGCGGCGCCCAGGGAGCCGAAGATGCGCTCCGTGACCAGAAGGGTATCGAGATCGGCCGGGCGCAGGGACCCGGGCGGCAGATCACGCAGGCGGCCACTGACCAGCGGTGAGAGCAGGCCCAGGGGGCTGCCCACCTCGCGGAGGCGGTGCACGGCGGCCCGCTGGGCTTCGATGGCGGCCGCCTTGGAGACGAGGGACTCCTCCAGCCGGGCCAGGGACTGCTCGATGCCGGTGGTGCCCTCAAATCCGGCCCGGATGTCGTCCAGGGAGATACCCGCATCAGCCATCCTGCGGATCCACAGCAAGCGGATCATGTCGTCGTATACGTAGCGGCGGCGGTCGTCGCTGCCACGTTCTGGTTCGGCGAGGAGTCCGATGGCGTGGTAGTGGCGGATGGCGCGGGGTGTGGTCCCGGCGAACGCGGCGGCGTCGCCGATCTTGACCCGGCGGGGAATCGCAGGAAGGGGCATGCGCGGGAACCTCTCAATGTCGTGCTCGCCGCCTACTGGACCACATGCCGCTACGGCACATGCAAACCGAAGTTCACCATCGCCTCGCAGGGCGGCATCCCCGCGGGCAGCACCTGGCAGGTGACCACCACCAAGGTCGGCGCCCTGCACCAGTTCTACGCCATGCCGGACAACCCGGCGGTCCAGTGGCAGACGACCTCGCGCACCAGCGTGCGGCTGACCGCGACCGCGGCCATCCCGGACGGCGTCGTGATCGAGGTGGACCCGGTGAACCACTTCATCGACCTGAGCGGAACCACGCTGACCATCAGCGGCTACGGCGGATCGGCCACCATGGGCTTCCGCATGGACAGCAGCCACATCGTCGTCGGCCCCTGCGACCGACAGCGGCCGGCCGGGGGCTGATCGCCGTCCGGCCGGCGGCGGGCGCCGTCCGGCTCCGCGCGGCGGGTGCCGCACGGAGCCGGCGGGCCCACGTGCGCCGCCCCGCTACTCCGGTGCCGCACCGCTACTCCGGTGCCGCCCCGAGGGTGGTGGGAGCGGGCTCGGGGCGGACGCACGTCGTCCGCAGGGCGACGCCGCTGTGCTCCTCCGCCGCGGTCAGCAGGGACTCCATGATGTCCAGCACGTGCAGCGCCACCTCCCCGGACGCCCGGTGCCGCGAGCCGTCCCGCAGGGCCGCGGCGAGGTCCGCGAGCCCGAGGCCGCGCCCGCCCTCCAGGTAGCCGTGGGTCAGCGGTATTCGGCGCCACTCGCGGTCGGCGGCCCCGTACACCTCCACCGGTCCGTCGAAGGTGTTCGGGTCGGGCACCGAGACGCTGCCCTCGGTGCCGTACACCTCGATGAACGGCAGCCGCGCGGCGTGCACGTCGAAGCTCATCAGCACCGTGCTGAGCGCCCCGCTCTCGTGCACCAGCACCCCGGTGACGTGCGTGTCCACCTCCACCGGGAACACGGTTCCGGCCGCCGGGCCGCTGCCGACCACGCGCTCCGCCCGGCCGCGGCCGCCCGCCCCCATCACCCGCACCACCGGGCCCAGCAGGTGCACCAGCGCCGTCAGGTAGTAGGGCCCCATGTCCAGCAGCGGGCCGCCGCCCGGCTGGTAGTAGAAGCGGGGACCGGGGTGCCACCGCTCGTGGCCCGCCGTGGTCATGAAGGCCGTCGCCGCCGTCGGCACGCCGATGGTTCCGGCGTCCACCACCGCGCGCGCCGTCTGGACTCCGCGCCCCAGCACGGTGTCGGGGGCGCAGCCGACCCGGACGCCGGCCTTCTCCGCGGCGGCCATGACGCCCATCGCCTCCGCCCGGTCGGCGGCCAGCGGCTTCTCCCCGTAGACGTGCTTCCCGGCCGCGATGGCGGCGTGCGCCACCGCCCCGTGGGCCGCCGGGATGGTCAGGTTCAGCACCACGTCCACCTCGGGATCGGCGCACAGCGCCTCGGTGGACAGCGCCCGCACCCCCGGGCGACCGTCCGCCACGGCCCGCGCGCGCCCGGCGTCGAGATCCGCCACCGCCGTCAACCGCAGCCCCGCCGCGGCGCCGTGGGCGTCCAGCCAGCCCAGATAGGCACCACTGATGTTGCCCAGGCCCACGATGCCCACCCGCAGCACGGACGCCTCCCCGGCCCCACCCGTGCCCGTGCTCAACGCGCCGCCCACAGCATTCCCCTCTCCGTGATCACTCGAACCGGCTCCACGTCGAAGTCGTCCAGCTTGTGGCCGATCGTGGAGACGAAGACCCGCCCCGCGCCCCAGCGGTGCGTCCACACCACGGGGCAGGTCGCCCCACGGGCCTCGGCCGGGATCCCCTCCCCCGCGCCGAACGTGCTGGTCGCCAGCACGTCGATGCCGGGACCGGTGTGCACCAGGTACTGCTCGGTGTCCACCTCGATCCGCTCCGGCAGGCCCGCCACCACGGGGTGGTGCGCGCGCTCCGGCACCACCTCCACCGTGTGCCGGACGAACCCCTCCGGGTGCATCACGAACTGGCCGCCCGTCATGAACTGGTACTCGGCGTCGCTCCGGAAGGCGTCGCAGATGCCCCCGTGCCAACCGGCCAGCCCGGTCCCGCCGCGCACCGCGCCGGCCAGGCCCGCCCGCTGCTCCGGCGTGATCTCGCCCATCGTCCAGCACTGCACCACCAGGTCGGTGGCCGCCATCACCTCGGCGTCGGTGTACACGTCCAGTGAGTCGGAGATCCTCACCTCGAAGCCCGACTCGCGGAGGAAGGGGACGAAACGGTCCGTGGCCTCCACCGGAGCGTGGCCCTCCCACCCCCCGCGCACGACCAGGGCACGGCGAAGAGATGTCTCGCTTGTCATGGGTACCGATTCCTTTGCCGCCCTCCGGTGCCCCGGCCGGCCCCCGGCAGGGGCCGATCACCGGGGACGAAAGGCTCTACAGGGGTTCGCTCTTGTCTGTGGTCGCGGCGTGGATCGCGACGATGGATCGCGGTGCGGTCTTAACCAGGAACGTGAACGCTCCCGGAAGTGAACCCGTCCGCCGCCGGAAGGTCAAGAGCGCTCCCATGGCCGCCTCCGGCCCCCGAGAAGGGCACCGAACGACGATTCGAACCCTCCGACCGCGTTGACCGTCCGTGAGCGGGCGTGGCAACCTGTGCTCCCGCGCGAGAGACCGCCAGCGGTGGCGGAAGGGGGAACGCCGTGGAGCGCACTCCATGGGCGACGGACCATCCGGTCCTGACGGCGCTGCGCCGCCGCCGGGACGAGGGCAGCGTCATCGGCAACCGGACCGACGGTCTGAAGATCGGCCTCGCCGTCGAGGGCGGGGGCATCCGCGGCGTGGTCTCCGCCGCGATGCTCACCGCCCTGGAGGACCTCGGGCTGACCTCGGCGTTCGACGCCGTCTACGCCGCCTCCTCGGGCGCCGTCAACGCCGCCTACTTCCTGCTGGGCGACACCTGGTACCCGCTGTCCATCTACTACGACGACCTGAGCACCCGCCAGTTCGTCGACTTCCGCCGCGCCCCGCGCGGAGCGATCCTCAACCTGGACTACGCCTTCGACGTGGTGCTCGACCAGGTGAAGCCGCTGGACTACGAGGCCGTGATCGCCTCCCCGCTGCCGCTGCACATCGCCGTGACGCTGGTCGACGAGTTACGCACCGAGGCGGTCAGCAAGCACCCCACCCCCGCGGACCTGCGCGACGCCCTCATGGCCAGCGCCTGGCTGCCGGTCGCCATCAAGGGCACCGCCGTCTTCCGCGGCCAGCGGGCGGTGGACGGCGGGGTCCTCACCCCCCACCCCTTCCGGCTCGCCCTGGACGACGGCTGCACCCACGTCCTGTCGCTGAGCACCCGCCCGATCCGGCCGCCCCGCGGCAGCGCCGGCATCTCCCAGCGCTACGCGGCCAGACACCTCGACCGGCTCCGCCCCGGCCTGGGCGCCGGCTACCTGGAGGCCACCGTCCGCTACCGCGGCGAACGCCGGATGCTCCAGGCCTGGATGGCCGACCCGCCCGAACAGCCGCCCTACGTCCTCGACCTCGCCCCCCTGCCGTGGATGCCCGAGGTCAAGCGCCACGAACTCGACCCCGGACGCATCATCGCCGGAGCCCGCGGCGCCTACGAGGTCCTGTACTGCGCGGTGAACGGCCTGGATCCGGCCGTGATCCGCACCGGGCGGCTGCGCGCCGTCCCCCGGCTGACCATCGTGCACCGCCCCGACGGCGAGGCCGTGCGCACCGACGCCCGGGCCGGGACGCCCGACGGCCGGGCAGACACCACCGCCGACGGCCCGGCAGAGACCGCCGATGGTTGAGCCGAGACCCGGCGGCGACCTGCGCACCGTCCTCGGCGCGGTCGCCGCCGACGAGAGCGGGGACCACGGGGCGGCGCTGGCCGAGCTGGCCGCCTGGCAACCGGGCACCTGGAGCGAACTGCTGCTCCGCCTGCCGTTCGACGCCCCCGGCTTCCGCGCCGAGTACGAACGCGGCTGGCAGACCGTGATCGGCGACCTGGACCGCTGGTGCCGCGCCTTCCCCGACCGTCCCGCCCCCTTCCGGGAACAGCACGAACGGGTGTCCGGGTACGTGGGGCTGCTGCTGGTCACCCTGGTCTGCCTGCACCACTCCTACGTCCACCGCCACCCCGGCCAGTGGGCCCGGGAGGGCGGCCCCGGCACGGTCGTCCCCACCACCCACGACTGCGCCGCGCTGTGCGCCCCGCTCTTCGAACGCCCCGCCGTCCGCGCCGCCCTGCGGGAGCTGTACGACCCGCACGGCCCTGTGCCCACCGGTCCCGCGGAGACCGGGCCCGACCCACTGGCGCGGGAGGCGGCGGCCGAGTGGGCCGGCATCGACTTCGACACGCTGCGCTTCCACCGGCACGGCACCACCTCCTTCATCCTGCGCGGCCTGCCCGCCCTCGCCGTCCAGGGGCGCCGCCGCCCGCTCGCCCTCAAGTGCGTCGTCCACCCCTACCTGCGCGTGCCGGCGATCGTCCGCTCGACCCGCGAGTACCGCCGCCGCTACGACGTCACCGGGGTGGAGGACATCACCCACCTGGTGCGGGTCTGGGCGAGCGCGCCGGCGTGGATCCTGATGGACTTCGTCGCCGGGAACACCCTCGCCGACCACCTCGCCGCACGGCAGGCGACGGCCCCCGACCGGCCGGCCGCCGCCCCCGGCGCCCGCCGGCCGCCCTCCCGGCGCGGCTCCCCGCCGACCGACGTGGACCTGGACCAGCTCGGCGAGCTGGGCGGCCAACTGTTCGCCGCCCTGGCCGAACTGGAACGCGCCGGCCTGCACCACCTCGACCTGTCGCCGTCCAACGTGATCGTCACCAGGCGGGACGACCGGCTCTCCTTCGTGCTGGTCGACCTGGGCGCCAACCACCTCTACACCCACGCCGTCACCGGCCTCGAAGGCCCCGACGCGCGCTACGTCGCCCCCGAGGTCCGCGCCGGCGGCGACGAACCCGACCGGGCCGACCTGTACTCGCTCGGACAACTGCTGCTCGCCCTGGCGGGACCACCGCCCTCCCCCGACGGCACGGTGCCGGACGCCCTCTACTCCGACGCCCTGATGATGGCCCGGTTCATCGAGGACCTCACCGACGCCAGCCCCGCCAACCGGCTGCTGCTCTTCCCGCTCGACGCAGGCCGGCCCGTCTACCCGCAGCTGCGCCGCTACTTCGACGAGGAGCTCGACGCCCTCTCGGCCGCCCGCGAGGAGAGCGACCGCTCCCCCGCCTGGCTGTTCGGACCTCGTGGCATGTATACGCCGCTGGCCGGCGCCCCCGCGCGCCAGTTACGGGTCTGGCGGATCCGCAGGTCACAGGGGGTGGGCCGAGGACCCGGGCGTGACATGTACGCGCGCTGGCTGGTGATCTGGTCGTGGATCGCGGCGGTGGCCTGGGTCGTCGGAGCCGCCACCGTCATCGTCTGGTGGTCCCGGGACATCGGCGGCGTGCCCTGGGGACCGGACCCGGTCGCCGTCATCGACTTCGTCACCCGCTCCGACACCGGACGGATCCCCCTGCTGGACGACCTCCGCGCCGACGACTACCCGCTGACCGACGCCCTGGGCAACCTGCCGGTGCGCATGGTGTGCCTGAGCTTCCTGATGGCCGGCGCGCGCCTCTACCAGAACATCTTCGCCGGCATCACCACCCGGGTCACCGGACTCCGGCAGGGCCGGCTCACCGTGTTGGCCGCCCTCACCGAACTCCAGCTGCGGCTGTTCGCCCTCATCCCGATCGTCCTGGTCACACCCCCGACGCTGGTGCAGCGCGAGTGGTGGCCGGTGTTCACCGGGATCGGCGTGACCGCCATCTTCCTGTGCAACCTCACCTGCACCGCCTTCGTCACGACGGCGCTGGGCCACGCCCGGGACCGTTCGCTGTCCACCGTGCCGAGCGGACGGGTCGCCGGGCGCGAGGAGATCCGCGGCTGGGCCGCCACCTCGGCGTTCTACGGCGTCGCCGTGTGGACCATCGCCTCCCTGCTGGTGACCGACCGGATCCACGACCAGTACGTGTACGCCGGATCGGCCACCGCGATCAACCTGGTCATCTTCTACGCCGTCAAGTGCGGAGGACGGGACGCGACGGACGTCCGGGTGGCGCTGGGCCGCGCCTGCCTCGCCGCCGAGCGCCTGCGCCACCTGCCAACGGCGCCACCGGTCTCCACCGCCGGCGACGGCCGAGGCCGCCCGGACCAGGCCCCCTCCGGAGTTCCGTCGCCGATGCCCGGGGACGCGGTCCCCCGGTAGCCCCCGGCGGGACGTCCCGGCCCTGCTGGTGACCTACGCCGGCCCGCGGGCCGACATCGGCGTCTGAACCACGACGGCGGCGGCGCCGCTCCCCCGCGGCGGCGCCGCCCGCTCCTTCCCCCGTGGGAGTGTCGTCGCTCCCCGACCGGCCGGGGCGGGAGCCGCGTCCGGGCCGACGACAGGTATAGACAAGAGCATGAGCATGCCATGCTGCCGCCCCCGGCGGGAAGGGGGCGTTCGGCATCGCCCGGGATCCGCGGGGCGCGCCCCGTCGCGGCGGTTGTGTCCGGTCCCACCTGCCGTTATGACCACTACGTCCACAACCGCGCCGTCCGTTGACCCCGTTCCGAGGCGCGGGATACACCAGCGGGGCGTGTCCTGCGACACATCGCGTTCACACGGAAGACACCCGCCCCGGCGGTGCTCCCGAGGGCACGGCACGCCCCCACGGATTCGAGGACGAAGGGACGGGATGCCCATGCTGGCGCTCGTCGGCACGGTGATGATCGCCGTGTTCATGTACCTGATCATGGGCAGGCGGCTCTCGCCCATGGTGTGCCTGATCGTGGTCCCCGCCGCGTTCGCCGTGTTCACCGGACACGCGGCGGAACTGGGCACCATGGTGGGCGACGGGATCACCTCGCTCGCGCCCACCGCGGCGATGCTGATGTTCGCCATCCTCTACTTCGGCGTGATGATCGACGCCGGGCTGTTCGACCCGATCGCCCGCGCCGTCGTGCGCTTCACCCGCAACGACCCGCTGCGGCTGCTCGTCGGCACGGTGGCGCTGGTCGCCGTGGTCTCGCTGGACGGCGACGGCTCCACCACGTTCATGATCACGGTGTCCGCGCTGCTGCCGATCTACCGGCGGCTCGGCATGTCCGTGGTGCTGATGACCGGCCTGGCCGGGATCACCAACGGCATCCTCAACACCGCCCCGTGGGGCGGACCCACGGCCCGGGCGGCCAGCGCGCTCGGCGTGGACCCGGGCGAGGTGTTCGTGCCGATGCTGCCCGCGCTCGGCGTCGGCCTGCTCGCCGTCTTCGCCCTCGCCTACGTCATCGGACTGCGGGAGCGCCGCCGGCTCGGCCGCATCGACCTGCCCTCCGCCGCCCCGGCGGGCGACTCCCGGCTGCTGAAGGACGCGGAGCACGCCGAGCGCGAGCCGGCGGGCGTGCTCGTCGGGGTGGGTGCCGGCGCGGGTTCCGCGGGGGCGGGCTCCCTGGGTGCGGGTTCCCCGGGTGCCGGCCTGGGTGGCGGTCGCCGGGGACTGGCCGGGGCGTCCGCCGCGGCGGCAGGGGACGCCGCCGTCGACGACGACGTGCTGGACCCGGACCGCCCCAGCCTCCGCCCCCGGCTGCTGTGGTTCAACGCCACGCTGACCGTGGCCCTGATGGTGCTGCTGATCCTCGGCGTGCTGCCCATCCCGGTGCTGTTCATGCTGGCCTCCGCCGTGGCGCTGATGGTCAACTATCCGAGCCTGGCCGACCAGCGCGCCCGGATCGTCGCCCACTCCGACAGCATCCTGTCCGTGGTCGCCATGGTGTTCGCCGCGGCCGTCTTCACCGGCGTGCTCTCCGGCACCGGCATGGTGGAGGCGATGGCCCAGGCCCTGCTCTCGGTGATCCCGGACTCCATGGGCCCCTACCTGACCATCATCACCGGCCTGCTCTCCATCCCGCTGACCTTCCTGATGAGCAACGACGCCTTCTACTTCGGCGTCGTGCCGGTGATCGCCGAGACGGCCGCCGCCCACGGCATCAGCGACGTGGAGATCGCCCGCGCCTCGCTGGTGGGCCAGCCCGTGCACATGCTCAGCCCGCTGGTGCCGGCCGTCTACGTGCTGATCGGACTCGCCCGGGTCGAACTCGCCGACCACCACCGGTTCGCCATCAAGTGGGGTGCCCTGGCCTCCCTGGTCATCCTGGCGGCCGGGGTGCTGTTCGGGACCATGTGAGCCACCGGCCACCGCTCCGACCGAGCCGTCGCCCCAACGCCCCAACGCCCCATCGATCCACCGAGCCACCGAGCCACCGACCGGGTCGCGTCCGGTCCCCTCCCCGGACGCGGCCGAACGGCGCCGGGCGGGAGTGCGGTCCCGCCCGGCGCACCCCCGTGCCGGCGCCCCGGCGCGGGTCCCCGCCGAGGGGCCGCCGAGGGGCCGCCGCCCGGGGCGTTCCCCTGTGCGCCCGGCGGGTGCACCAGCGTGAGAGCGCTCCCATGAAGCGCGTCCAAGGGCAGGGGGGTACCTTGAAGGTGTCGCGTGCCGCCCCGCCCGCCGACGCGCCGTCGGGGGCACCCGTTGACCGAGCGCAGGCAGCGCCGACCGCTCCGTCCCACGGGAGAGACCGATGGAAGGCATGCAGACGGCCGGTGAGGGACCCCGGATCCTCGACCCCGCGCCGATAGCGATCGCGCTGACCAGCGGCCCCGACCACGTGCTGATCTACGTCAACCCCGAGGCGCGGCGCCTGTTCGGGGACCGCCCTCGCGGACTGCCCATCCGCACCGCCTTCGCCGACTTCGGGCCGGCCGCCATCTTCACCGTGATGGACCACGTGTACGCCACGAAGTCCGCGGAACGCATCTCCGCCGCCCCGCTGATGTACACGCCCCCGAGTGGGACCACACCCACCCGGCGCTACTTCACCTACAGCTGCTCGCCGGCCTCGCTGCCCGGACGCGAGCCGGGACTGATGGTCGCCGGGCTCGACGTCACCGAGCAGATCACCGCGGCGCAGCGCGTCAACCAGCTCGCCGAGGAACACCACCGCGCCCTGCGCCGCTACCAGAGCCTGGTGCTGGCCACCGCACAGGCCGTGTGGGTGTCCGATGCCGACGGCTCGCTGGTCGAGCCCAGCGAGCAGTGGGCGGAGCTGACCGGCCAGTCGGTGAAGCAGGCCGGCGACGAGGGTGGGCGGAACGGGGAGGGCTGGGCCGAGGCCATCCACCCGGACGACCGGCAGGGGTTCTGGGAGACCTGGCTGCGGGCGCTGTCCCAGCCGCCGGAGGTGGTCGAGCACACCTACCGGCTGCGGCTGGCGTCCGGCGCGTACCGGCACTACCGGGACCGGGCCGTCCCCATCCGGGAGGACGGCACCGTGGTGGAGTGGGTCGGGACCAGCACCGACATCGAGCGGGAATGGCAGCAGCAACGGCGCGACGACCTGCTCTCCCGGGCGGCGGCCACCGCCGACCACACCCGTCTGGAGGACATGCTCACCGCGCTGACCAAGGTGATCGTGCCCGAGCTGACCGACGGCTGTGGGATCTACCTGCTGCCGGAGGCCGCCGACCGCTCCCCGCACGCCCCGCCCACGGCCAAGTACGCCACCGCCATCACCCGGGAGGGGCTGCCGAACCTGCCCGACATGTGGATGGTGGAGCCCGCCGCCGGGGACGTGCTGGAACGGGTGGTGCGGGAACACCGCACCGTCCACCACACCTTCCCGCCGGGCCAGCCACCGGACAGCCTCACCCCGCCCGAACTCGCGCCCTGGCTGCGGGACAGCTGTGCCAACAGCGTGCTGCTGCTGCCCGTGGTGGTCGACGGCGTCGTCGCCGCGGTGGCGGGGGCCGTCAACTGCGCGGGGCGTGAACCGATCACGGCCGCCGACGTCCGGCTGCTCGCCGACCTCCTGGAGCACGCGCGGGGACCGCTCAACAACGCGCTGAACCTCCGGCGCACCCAGCGGGTGGCCCTGGAACTGCAACGCGGCCTGCTCACCGACCCGCCCGAGGTGCCCGGGGCGCTGATCGCCTCCCGCTACCGGCCGAGCCCCAGCTCCGACGAGGTCGGCGGTGACTGGTACGACGCCTTCGTGCTGCCGGACGGAGCGCTCGCCCTGACCATCGGCGACGTCGTGGGCCACGACCTCACCGCGGCCAACGCCATGGGACAGCTGCGCAGCATGCTGCGCGCCATCGCCTACCAGGGCGGCGAGAGCCCCGCGAAGGTGCTGACCGGGCTCGACAGCGCGGCCACCGGGCTCGGCGTCACCACGCTGGCCACCGTCGTGCACGCCCGGCTCAGCCGCGATCCCGATGGCTGGCGGGTGACCTGGTCCAACGCCGGGCACCTGCCGCCGCTGCTGCTGCACCCGGACGGCACGCACGAGCAGCTGATGGGGCGGTCGTCGGAGCCCGTGCTGTGCGTGGCGCCGGGCCTGGAGCGCACCGACCACGTGGCGCGGGTGCCGACCGGATCGACCCTGCTGCTGTACACCGACGGGCTCGTGGAGACGCCGCAGGGACACCTCGACCACAACATCTCCCGCCTCGCCCGGCAGGCCGCCCGCGCGACCCACCTGTCGGTGGAGGACCTGTGCGACCATCTGCTCACCTGGGCCCCGGACAACCACGACGACGTCGCTCTGCTGGCCTTCCACGCCACGGGGTGATCGTGGTGGGGGGCGGGGGTGGGGATGGATTGGCGGGGATGGATTGGCGGGGCGGGGCGGGGATGGGTTGGCGGGGCGGGGGCGGACAGGGTTATCCACAGGCCGCAAGTTGGGGGCTGCGGCTCGCTGACGCCCCGTGAAATCCTGAAGAAGGGGGTCTCGTGGCCCCCCTACGGGGGGTTGGGGGTGTGGTTGTGCGGTTCTTGGCGGGGGGGGGGAGGCGAGGTGGCGGGCAAGGCGGGGATGAGGGTGTTGTCCCCGTTGTCCCCCTGTGTTTTCTCCTGTGTTGGTTCTGCAGCCCGCCTCAGCTCCCGCCTCGGATTCCCCCTTCCATGACGTTCCTCATCAGGTGGTCCCGGGCGTGGTGGGAGGGGTGGCCGGGGTGAGCACGGCGAAGGTGGCGTCGAACGGATCCATGAACATGGCGAAGCGTCCGACCCCCTCCATGTCCACGGCCGGAATGAGCACCGTCGCGCCGCGCTCGGTCGCCCGGGCCACGACCGCGTCGCAGTCCTCCACCGCGAAGTAGGGGTGCCAGTTGGAGGTCGTCTCGCCCTCCAGGTTCTCCGGCCGCAGCTGCATGATGCCGCCCTGGGTGGTCTCCTCCCCGCCGCCCGACGGCGCCACCAGAAGATACGTTCCGCCACCCGGGACCGGCGCCTCCCGCAGGTTCCAGTCGAACACCGTGCGGTAGAAGCCCCTCGCCGCCTCGGCGTCCGTCGTGTAGAGCTCCGTCCAGAACAGCGTGTTGGGGGCGTCCACCACATCCAGCCCCCTGTTCTCCCCCGGCTGCCAGACCGCGAACTGGGCGCCGGTGGGATCGGTGAACACCGCCATCCGGCCGAGGGTCATCACGTCCATCGGCGGCATGTCCACCGATCCCCCGGCCTGCTCCACCGCCTTCGCGGTGGCCTCGGCGTCCGGCGTGTGGAAGTAGATCGTCCAGGCCGGGTTGGCACCCTCCCGCATCAGCGGCCCCATGCCGGCGACGGTCTTCCCGTCGATCCGGAACATCCCGTAGCCGCCCACCTCCGGGCCACCGCCGAGGAACTCCCAGCCGAAGACCGCACCGTAGAAGGCCGCGGCCGCGTCGAGGTCGCGGACGGTCAGGTCGATCCAGTTCGGCGCACCCGGGGCGTAGCGCGTCGTGAGCATCGGTGTCCTCCACGGTCTTCTCGTGGGAGCGTGCGACGGCCCACGCCGACGCAGCCGTGCGTGCCGAAGGGAGGGGCCACCCCGCCCGGGAGCGCCCGACCTCACTTCCAGCATGGCAGCGCCCACTGACACCCGCCGCCCGAGCGCCACGCGCCACCACGCGAGCGCCACCCACCACGCGAGCGCCACCCACCACGCGAGCGCACGCAAGCACCACCCGCCACCCGCCATCCCGGCACGGCCCGCGAGGCGCCCGCCCGGCTCACTCCCCGGTGCCCTGCCAGTGGTAGCGGCGCTCGGGGCGGCCGGTGGTGCCGTAGCGCAGCCGCACCACGGCCTGGCCACGGCTGGCGAAGTGCTCCAGGTAACGCCGCGCGCTGACCCGGGAGACGCCCAGCTCGGCGGCGCACTCGGCCGCCGAGAGACCACGGTCCGCCGCGCGCAGGGCGCCGCGCACAAGCTCCGCCGTCTCCGCGCTCAGTCCCTTGGGCAGGCCACGGGCCACCGGGGGCGCGGCCGGCGTGCCGAACACCCGGTCGACGTCGGCCTGGCGGGCCGCCGCCTCGCCGAGGCTGCCGCGCACGTCGCGGAAGTGCTCCAGGCGGGTCCGCAGGTCATCGAAGGCGAACGGCTTGATCAGGTAGTGCACGGCGCCGCCGCGCATCGCGTCCAGCACCGTGGCGGACTCCCGGGCCGCCGTGATCACCAGCACGTCGACCTCCGGCGCGCGCTCCCGGATCGCCCGCAGCACCTCGATGCCGTGCAGGTCCGGGAGGTAGATGTCGAGCAGCACGAGGTCCGGGCGCAGCCGCTCGGCCGCCTCCACCGCCTCCCGGCCGCTGTGCACCGTGCCGACCACCCGGAAGCCGGGCACCTTCTCGACGAATCCACGGTTGATCCGGGCGACCATGAAGTCGTCGTCCACCACCAGCACGTCCATCGGTCGCTCCCGCTCCTCGCTCCGCACCACTCCCCCGCCGCCGATCCCGGCATGACCACGCCATCTCACCACCGCCGCGGTCACGACCGCGCCGCCGCGCGCGCCGACCGGGGGACGTCGGAAGCATCCGGGACGTCACCCGCGAACACTCCCTCGGCCGGCGCCCCCTCGGCCGCCGGCGTGGCGGCGGTCAGCGGTGGCAGGCGCACCGTGACCACCGCGCCGCCGTCGTTCCCCAGTTCCACGGTGCCGCCGCGCCGCGAGCAGACCATCCGCACCAGCGCCAGCCCGACGCCGCGCGCGCCGTGCCCGGCGGTGGGCTGCTTGGTGGACACCCCTCGGGCCAGCACCTGTCCCATCAGCTCCTCCGGGAACCCCGGCCCGGTGTCCCGCACGGTCACCGTCGTCGTGCCGTCCGCGTCGGCGCTGAGCAACACCTCCACGCTGGCGCCGGGCAGCGGCTCCACCGCGTCCAGCGCGTTGTCCACCAGGTTGCCGACGACGGTGACCAGGTCGGCGGAGGTCTGCTCGTCCCCCCGCCCCAGGCTGGTGTCCGGGGCGAGCCGGAACGCCACGCCGCGTTCGGCGGCCAGGGACGCCTTGGCGATGAGCAGGGCGGCCAGCGCCGGGTCGGCGACCCTGGCGGTGACGTCCTCGTTGAGCCGCGCCCGGGTGCGGGCCAGCCCGGAGATGAAGCGGACCGCCTCGTCGTACTCGCGCAGCTGGATCAGTCCGGAGATGGTGTGCAGCTGGTTGGCGAACTCGTGGGTCTGCGCCCGCAGGGTGTCGGTGAGGTTGCGGGCCGAGCCGAGTTCCTGCTGCAGGGCCAGCAGTTCGCTGCGGTCCCGCAGGGTGGTCACCGAGCCCAGCTCCCTGCCGTCCCTGGCGATCGGCATGCGGTTGACGACGAGCGCCCGCCCGGCCACCACCAGCACCTGGTCGCTGCCGGGCGCGGGCGTGCCGGCGAGGGCCGCGGCGACCTCCGGTGGCAGGCCCAGGTCGGACAGGTGACGGCCGACGCAGTCCGCCGGCAGCCCCAGCAGCTCGCGGGCGCCGGCGTTGACCAGCGTGACCCGGTGGTCCGGGTCGCAGGCCAGCACGCCCTCGCGCAGTCCGCCGAGCATGGCCTCGCGCTCCTGGACCAGCGCGGCGATGGAGCGCGGCTCCAGGCCGAGGGTCTGCCGCTTGACCCGGCGGGCGAGCAGCAGCGAGCCGCCGGCCCCGAGTGCCGCGGCCACCCCCAGGTGGACGGCCAGGTCGGGGGCGGCGGCGGCGATCGCCTCCCAGGTCGTGGGGTAGTGGTGCCCGACGGCCACCACGCCGACCACCGCGCCCCCGTCGGCCAGCACCGGGGTGTAGGCCACGACCGAGCGGGCGCCGTCCACCTCGGCGGTCGCCGTGGCGGCGCGTCCGGCCAGCGCCTCGGGGGCGATCACGGCGAGCGGGTGCCCCACGTCGTCCGGGTCGGGGGCGGCCAGGACGACGCGGTCCGGGCGGGCCACGATCACGAAGGAGGCACCGGAGACGGCGCGGGCGTCCTCGGCCACGGCGGTCACCGTGCGGTCCGTGCGGTCCACCGACCGCCCGTCGTCCGCGCCGTCGGGAGGGTTGGCCAGCCGGTCGCGCAGCAGGGCGTTCGCGGCGACGTTCTCCGCGATGGCCAGCGCCCGGCGGCCCTCGACGCGTTCGAAGGTGTTCTCCGTCTGCGCCAGGGAGACCCAGGCGACGGCCGTGACCACGGCGGCCACGATGACGAACTGGAAGGCGAGCAACTGGCCGGCCAGGGTGGCGTGCCGGCCGCGCGGGCGGCCGGTGGTCCCCGCCCGGGAGCGCCGGGGGCGGAGTACCGAGGCCCGCGACCGGTCGCCGCGCGGCGTGGGCTCCTTCGCCCGCCCTGTCACTCTGTGTCCTCCTCGGTCTCGGCGCCCACATCGGCCCCGACCTTTCGACGTTCCGGGTGCCATCCTGCGGGAGCTCCCGGGCACGGTCCACGGCGCCAGCGGTGAACGATACGTACACAAGTGTCACGCTTCGGTCCGGTCGGCCACCATGGACGGGAGATTCGGGCAGCCGTCCAGCGAGCCACCGGTGCTCCGGCGCGGGCGGCAGCAGGGCCGGACGACACGGTATGGCAGCACGGGAAGGGGGGCGGGCGATGGAGGCGGCGGCCCGGACGCCGAGCGGCCCCCGGGCCGGCCGTGGCGTGTCCCGGCGCACCCTGCTGACCTCGGCGGTGGCCGGCGGGGGCGCCCTGGCGCTGCTCGCCGCCGGGCTGCGCAGCGACGACCGGGGGTTGCGCGGGCTGCGCCTGATGGTGCCCAACACGGCCGGCAGCGGCTACGACATCACGGCCCGCACGCTCGCCGAGGTGCTGGCCGAGACCGGCGCCGCCCCGGACGTGCAGGTGTTCAACCTGCCCGGGGCGGGCGGCACCGTCGCGCTGGCCCGGCTGTTCAACGAGGCGGGGAACGGTCTGCTCGGCCTGATGATGGGCCTGGGCACAGTCGGCGCGGCCTACGCCGATGGCAGCGGCCAGGCCCGGCCGTGGCTGGCCGCTGCCACGCCCGTCGCCCGGCTGGTGGAGGAGCCGGAGGTCGTGGTGGTGAGCGCGGACTCGCCCTACGCCGAACTGTCGGAACTGCTGGAGTCGTGGGCCGCCGCGCCGGCCACCATGCGCGTCGGCGGCTCCTCCACGCCCGCCGGCCCGGACCAGCTGATGCTGATGCGGCTCGCCGACGCGGTCGGTGTCCCGCGGGGCCGCGTGGACTACGTGAACTACGACGGCGGCGAACTGCTCCCGGCGATCCGGCGCAGCGAGGTGGCGTTCGCCATCTCCGGTGTCGGGGAGACCCTGGCCCAGGTGCAGGCGGGCGAACTGCGCGCGCTGGCGGTCACCAGCGGCCGGCCGCTCCCGCACTATCCGGCGCCCACGCTGCGGCAGCAGGGGCTGGACCTAGTCTTCACCAACTGGCGCGGTCTGCTGGCGCCGCCCGGGGTGGACGCGCGGCGGCGGGAGGCCCTGCGGGCGGCGGTGGAGGTCGCGCGGGGGTCGGCGCGCTGGCGGCGGGCGTTGGAGCGCAACGGCTGGACGGACGCCTTCGCGACCGGCCAGGAGTTCGCGGACTTCCTCCGGGACCAGGGCGAGCGGGTGGACGCCACGCTGCGCGGTTCGGGCGGGGCCCTGCTCGGCTGAGCGGTGGGTCTTCCGGCGGGGCGTTGTCAGGCGGGCCGTTGTCAGGTGGAGCGACCGGCCGCGCGGAGGCGGCCGAAGGTCCACCCCCGGCCGTCGGGGTCGAGCGGCCGGGAGGCGGTGGCGAGCAGGTCCTCCGCCCGGCGGACGGACAGCCGGCCGCGCCCGCTGATCGGGCAGCGGTCGCGGGCAGGGGTTCCGGCCGGCGCGCGGCGGTCGGTGAGGAAGAGCGGTCCCGAGGCTCGCCCGAGCAGCAGGGCGGGCAGCACGGCGGCGGCGCGCCGCCCGTACCGCCGGTGCTCGAACGCCGGCCGGCCGTCCGGGTGCCGCAGGCGGAGCCGGAGCGTTCCCGCGCCGAGGTCGACGTCGGTCACGTCCAGCGCGAGGGCCTCGGCGGCGCCGACGTCGCTCTCGTGGGCCAGCCGCCACAGCGCCTGCTCGCGGGCGGGCACCGGCAGCCGGAACAGCGCCGCCAGGCTCCGCGCCGACTCCTCCGGCAGGCCGCCCGGAGCGGCCTCGGGACGGCTGACCGGGTGCATCCGCAGCCCGGCCACCGGGTCGCCCTGGATCCAGCCGGCCCGGTACCACCAGGCGCAGGCGCCGCGCAGCACGGACAGCTCCCGGTTGGCCGTGCGGGATCCGCCGGTCTCGGCCCGCTCCCGGTGGGTGCGGGCGATCCGGGCGGCGGCGGTGGGCTCGTCCAGCACGGCGAGGGGGACCAGTGGCGGCATCGCCCCTCGGCGCGCGGCACCGGCGGGCGGTGTGCGGTCGACGACCACCCATGCCCAGCGGGCGAGCGAGATGCGGTAGACGCGCCGGCTGTCGGGGCCGAGCCGGCAGGCGTCCAGATAGCGCCGCACGGCCTCGGAGAACTCCACCGGCGCCGTCCCGGCGGCCCCCGCCCGTGTTCCCACGCCCACCTCCCGAATATCCGCGTGCTCATTATGCCACCGGGAACGCGCATTCCCGCCCCGTCGGAGAAGGGCCCGCATTTACCGCCGCAGCATTCCCGAGGAGCGGCGGTAAACAACTCCCGAGTTGCCGCGTTTACCGCCGCAGGCGCCTTTCCAGCATTACCGCACGGAGCTCCGGCGACTTTTTCCAGAGTTTTCTTGATTTCCCGCGACCGCTCTGGCCAGCATGTGGGGCATGCGTCGTCCTCCTTTTTCACGGCGGGCGCCGGGCGGTCCGGCCATTCCCTCCCCCGTGCGCTGGTACCTTTCCGCGTTCTTGCTGTCCACCTTCGGGGACACCGCGATGCTGCTGGTCGCCGGTATCTGGGTGAAGCAGTTGACCGGTAGCGACAGCCTGGCCGCGCTGGTCCAGGTGTGCGTGTGGGGTCCGACGCTGTTCGGTCCGCTGCTGGGCCGGCTGGTGGACCGTTTCCCCCGGCGTGCCTTCCTGGTGGCGCTCAACCTGGTGATGGCGGCGCTGCTGCCGGCGCTGTTCCTGGTGCGGGAGGAGCGGCAGGTGTGGGTGGTGTTCGCCGTGATGGTGCTCTACGGGGCGAACTATGTGCTCTCCGGGGCGGCGGAGCCGGCGCTGCTCAGCCTGCTGGTGCCGGCGGAGGCGCTGGGCGGCCTGCACGGGGTGCGGATGGCGGTGGCCGAGAGCTGCAAACTGCTGGCCCCGGCGGTCGGCGCGGGTCTGTTCGCCTGGCAGGGGGCGCCTCCGGTGGTCGCACTGGACGCCGCCACCTTCGTGGCCGCGGCGGTGCTGCTGACCCGCGTGCGGGTGGTCGAGCCGCCCCGCAAGCCCGAGGACGGGGCCGAGCGGGAGTGGTGGCGCCGGAACCGGCCCGGGCGGAGGCCACCGCGTGCGACGGCGCGGCTCGGCGACGATCCGGTGCTGCGCCGGGTGGTGCCGGCCGCCGCCGTGGCCCTGGTCGGCTGCTGGTTGCGCCAACCGATGCTGTTCGCCGTCGTGGACGAGGGCCTGGGCCGCCCCGCCACGTTCCTCGGGGTGCTGACCACGCTGCAGGGCGCCGGCTCGGTGGCGGCCGGGCTGTCCACGGGGTGGGCGACCCGCCGGTGGGGCGAGGTGCGGACGGTGGTGCTCGGGATGCTCGTGGCGTCGGTGGGCGTGCTGCTGTCACTGCCGCCGTGGACACCGGCGGTGGCGCTGTCCAGCCTGCTGTGGGGGTTCGGCGTGCCCTGGATACTCGCCGGCGCGCTGACGTTGGTTCAGGTCCGTACCGCGCCAGCCGTCCAGGGGCGGATGGTGGCCACGGCCACCTCGCTGCTCTACGGCTCGAACGGCCCGGTGATGGTGCTGGCGACCGTGCTGCTGGCCCGCACCCACCACGCGCCGCCGCTGGCCGTGACCGGACTCCTGGGCCTGGCGGCCACCGCCTGGGTGTTCCCCCTCGCCCGGCGGAGGGGCCGCCGGGAGCGAACGGGGCGTCAGGCCGCTTCGCCCGTCGTGGAATGAGGCCGGGGCGGGCAGGCGTGCGGAGGCCGAGGTCGGGGTATGGTGCGGCCGAAGGGGTGATCTTCGAACTCGTGCGCCACACACGAGCGGCACGGGGAGACGCGGGGAGACACGGGAGACGCGGGGAGGGGCTCGATGGGAGTCGGTTGGGAGAGCACGGGCGGGCTGCCGCCCGCCTTCACGGCGGCCGGATCGTCGTCCTTCCTGGAGTTCCTGTCGGCGCACGCCCCCGACCTGCTCCCCGGCAACCGGGCGCTCGCTCCGGCACGGGACTCCTTCGAGGCGCCGCACGGCACCACGGTGCTGGCGGCGACGTTCGAGTCGGGCGTACTGGTCGCCGGCGACCGGCGCCTGACGATGGGGAACGTCATCGCCCACCGCGAGTACGAGAAGGTCTTCCCCGCGGACGAGTACTCCGCCGTCGCCATCGCCGGCACCGCCGGACTGGCGGTGGAGATGGTGCGGCTCTTCCAGCTCGAACTGGAGCACTACGAGAAGATCGAGGGCATGCCGCTGTCCCTCGACGGCAAGGCCAACCGCCTCACCGCGATGGTCCGCGGCAACCTCGACATGGCGATGCGGGGCCTGTCGGTGGTCCCGCTGTTCGCCGGTTACGACCTCGACCAGGCCAGGGGCCGCGTCTTCTCCTACGACGTCACGGGCGGCCGGACGGAGGAGCGGACGTTCGCCGTCACCGGCTCCGGCTCGGTGTACGCGCGCGGCGCCCTGAAGAAGCTCTACCGCGAGGGGATGTCGGAGCAGGACGCGGTCACCGTCGCCGTCCAGGCGCTCTACGACGCCGCCGACGAGGACACGGCCACCGGCGGCCCGGACCTCACCCGGGCGCTGTTCCCCCTGGTCACCGTGGTCACGGAGGACGGCTACCGCAGGCTCTCCACCGACGAGGTCGCCGACGTCGCCCGCGCGGTCGTCGACCGGCGTCGGAGCGCGCCGGACGGCCCGCGCGCGCCGCTCCTGTAGCACCACTGGCGGCACCGCCCAGCACGGACCGCGGGCGCGGACGGGCGGGCGCGGACGGGCGGGCGCACGGACGCCCGGGCCGGCGCGGGCAGCCGCTAGGCCGGGCGCCGGCCGGCGGCCAGGAAGATCGGGACGGCCAGCAGGAGCCGTCCGGTCCGCGCCCGCCGGGTCTGCTCCGCGCACCAGGCGCGGGCCTGCTCCGGGCCGATGGCGCCGGCCGCGCGTGCCGCCTCGGCCAGTCCGAGGGCCATCGGGAGCAGCTCCGGCTCGGTGAAGACGCTGGTGTGCGCCTCGACGGCGACGTCCCGGAAACCGGCGTCGAGGAGCAGGCCGCGGTAGCCACGGGACGCCCGGGGGCTGGGCAGCTGGTCGGCGCGGGCGTGCACGATGGCGCGGGTCAGCTCCGCGTCGTCGGCGTCGACGACGAGCGCGTCCCAGTCCTGCCCGATCAGGACGGCACGGCCGCCGGGGGCCAGCACCCGGCGCGCCTCCTCGGCCGCCCGGGCGGGGGCGTCGAGGACGTGGTAGACCTTCTCGGCCCGGTAGCCGTCCAGCGAGCCGTCCGCGAAGGGGAGCCGACCGGCGTCCGCCTGACGGAAGTCGGCCGCGGGCCAGCGCCGCCGGGCGGTGCCGAGCATCCGCGGGTCGACGTCGACGCCGACGGCCCGTGCCCCCAGCTCGGTCAGCTCCGCGACGGCGCGTCCGGCGCCACAGCCCACGTCCACGACGCGGCTGCCCGGTCCGGCGCCCAGCAGGGCGTAGGAGCGTTGTCGCAGGGCGCGGGCGTCGGGCCGCTCGTCCACCGCGTCCAGACGACTGATCAGGGCGCCGGTGTCGTCGGACGGGTGGGCCGGGGCGCGGCCGGGGGCGGGGCTCGGGATGGGGCTGGGGATGGGGTGCGTGGACATGGGGATCAGCCTGCGAGTTAATGTCGACATGAAGTCAAGCGAGGCCGATGGCCCGCTGGCGATCGGCGCGCTGGCGGCCCGGTTCGGCCTGCCCACCCATGTGCTGCGGCACTGGGAGTCGATGGGCCTGCTGGAGCCCGAGCGGGATCACGCCGGTCGCCGCCGCTACGGGCGACCGGACGTGGTCCGGGTCGCCGCCGTCCTGCGCGCCAAGGAGGCGGGGCTGAGCCTGGAGAGCATCCGCCAGTTGCTCGCCACCGCGGACGTCGACGCGCGCCGCCGGGTGATGGCCCGGCACCGCGACGACCTGCGGCAGCGCATGGAGCGGATCCGGGCGGCCCTGGAGATGCTGGACTGCGCGATGGGCTGCCGGCACGCCGACCTCGCGACCTGCCCGCACTTCCGGCGCGCCGTGGCCGAGCCGGCGCGCGAACCGGTCGGCGAGCCGTTCGGGGCGTCGTCCACCGAGCCGTTCCCCGCGCTGTTCACCGAGCCGTTCGGGGAGCCGTTCCCCGAACGGCTCGGGGAGCCGGGCGGGGACACCCACGGGGAGTCGTCGGGCGGACGGCCGGAGGGCTGAGCGTGCGAGGATCGCGGGGTCAGCGGTCAGCGGCCCCACAGGCCCCGACGGCGGCCGGCGCCGGGCTCCTCCGGCAGGCCGCGGCGTCGTAGGGCGGTGGCGATGTCGCGGTAGCGCTCCTGGTCCTCCGCCCGCACCGCCGCCGTGAGCAGGGCGTTCAGCTCCTCCTCACGCCCCTCCTCGACGAGGTGCTCCACCAGCCCCGCGATCTCCTCGGCATTCCTGGTCCCGACGGCGACCCGCAGCAACTCGCCCGCCTCCACGCCGCCCACCCCCAGCGCCGCCAGCACGGCGGCCAGCTCCCGGGGCGGTCGCGAGGCGGTCTGCGCCAGCAGGTAGTGGAGCGAGTCGGCGTGCCCGGCCGGCGCCACCCGGTGCAGCCCGACGACGATGGTGGCGATCTGCTCCGCGCCACGCGAGGCCGCCTCCCACAGCAGCGTCGTCACATCGTCCGGCCTGCCGTTCCGCTCCAGGGCGACGACCAACGCGGGGACGTGCTCGGCCGGCCAGCCCGCGGTCTCCCACAGCAGGGCGTGCACGGCCTCGGACCGCCCCTGCGCACGCAGTTCGGCGAGCCCTCCCGCGAACTGCCGGGCCCGTTCCCAGCCGGGCAACGACTCGGCGGCCACGGTGCGCCGCGCCGCGCCGCCGCCCCGCCCGGTGCCGTCGGCGGAGCCGGCGCCGCCGGTGCCGCCGGCGGAGCCGTGGAACCGGGCGCCGCGCGGCGTGGGTGCGACCGCGACCGGCTCGGCGGTCAGCGGGACGGAGTCGGGTGCCTGCCCCGCCGCGTCCCCCGGATGGCCGTCGAGGACCAGGCCGAACGGGGCGTCGAGCGCGGGCCCCTCGACCTCGTCCTCCTCGAAGCCCCCGTGGAAGCGGGCCCCCCGCGGGCGCGACGGCCGCGTCCGGCCCCGGCCGCCCCTGCCGCCCCGGCCGGTCGGCGCGGCATCAGGAGGTGACGGAGCGGCGGGGACGGGCAGAGCGCCGGGGGATGACGGAGCGCCGGCGGCCGGAGACGGGGCCGGAGCGGCGGCCCCGGGCGGAGTCGGCACGGCGGCCGGGGCGGGATCGGGGGCCTGGGCCGGGGCGGCGCCGTGCACCGCAGCGGCGGGCGGCGTGCGATCGGTCCGCTCCGGGCGCCGGGGAGCGTGGAACGCGTCCGCTCCCGTGCTCGCGCGCCTGCCCGCCTCCTCCCCCGCCGGTTCGAGCAGCGACGGCGTGCCCGCCGGGCCCGGGCGCTCCACCCAGCCCGCCTCCGCGATCCACCGCTCCAGGGCGGCGCAGCGGTCCGCCGCGCGGGCGTGCTCCTCCCACACCCGGGTCAGCTCGACGTGCAGGTCGGCGAGTTCACGTTGGGTCCGGACGGACTCGGTGCCGTCGCCGCCGGACGGGCGGTCAGCACGGGCCAGCTCCTCCAGGTAGTGGCGGCGCACGTCGACCGCCTGACGCAGTGCGTGCTCCCGCTCCGCGGCCGTCCGGCGCTCCCGGCGGGCGGCGTGCAACTGCCGGAGCAGTTCCCCGGGGCCGGCGCCCGGGGCCGACGCGCCCATGGGGTCGGTCGGCGGACTCGGCGCGGGGTCGTGTGCGCTGCCCGGACGGCCAACGGCCATGCTCGTCCTCCACTCGCGTGCCGGCACCCCTCGGCCGGGTCCGTTCCGGAGCCATCCGGCGGGTCCGGCCAGGCGCACCACGTCGTGTACGGCCCACGCTCCCGAATGCCGGCGCGCGCGGCGACGGGTCGGTGATGGACGGCCGGCGACGGGCGGCCACCGGGCGTCCGGCGGGCCGCTGTCGAGGGACCGGCGCACCGACGGGCCGACGGGGGCGTGCGCCGTCGGCGCCCCCGACACGCGTGTGGCCGGCCCACCGACGATCGGGCTCGCGGGCGGGGGCCCCATCCTCGCGGGGATCCGCCGGGGCCCGCGACCACCGTCGTGTTACGAGCCTGCTACGGGCAGTTTTCCTCCGGCCGATCGCGGTTGCCGAGCGGCTGTGCGGCTGTGTGCGCCCGGTCCCCCGGGTCCGTCCGGGCCAGGACGCGCCGCTGTGACCTCGGCTTCGAGTGACGGTGGACCAGGAGTCCAGCGGGTCTCACCAGCATCGTGCGCCACGGGGCCTCCTCCGCCGGCCCGGTGTCGGCCCGCCACCGGGTCGACACCGGGCCGGCGTGGAACGCCGCGCGCCGCGGTCGTCGACCCACGCCCGCCCCGCACGCCCCCGTCCACGAACTCCGCACCACGACCGCGCCGACGAACTCCCCGCCACGACCGCGCGACAGCCGAATCAGGCGCGCGGTCCGCGATCCAGCGAACCGCGAACCCGCCGAACCCGCGATCCAGCGATCCAGCGATCCAGCGAATCCGCGAACCCGTGAAGGAGCGACCCTTGCCGCCCTCGCCGATGCACTCCCCCGGTGGCCATCCGACCCGCCGCCCCTCCCGCCGCTCCCTGCTCCGCCTGGCCACCGGCTGCGCCGTGGGCGCGGCCGGCACGGTGGGCGCCCTGGGTGGGGCGCTGCCCGGCGCGTCGTCGGCGGCGTTCGCGGCCTCACTCGACGGCGGCCCGCGCGCGGCGGCGGCCCTGGGCCGGCGGGCGGGCGCCGTGCCGCTGGCGGAGACCCTGGTCGTCGCCGCGCCGGAGCTGTACCCGGAGGGTGTCGCGTGGGATCCCACTCGGCAGGCGTTCCTGGTCAGCTCCACCACCGGGGGCAGCGTCTCGGTGGTGACGCCCGACGGCACGGTGACCGAGCTGGTGCCGCGGATCGGGGAGTGCGCCATCCTCGGCCTCACCGTGGACGCCCGGCGCGGGCGCCTGCTGGTCGCCTACAACGACTACCACCGCCGTCAGTACAACCCGACCGACGCCCCGCCGGTGTCGGGCGTCGGGGTGTTCGACCTCGCCACCGGGGCCACCCTGGGGCTGGTCGACATCCTGATGGGGCGGGAGCGGTCGTGCGCCAACGACCTGGCCCTGGACGACCGCGGCAACGCCTACGTCACCGACTCCGCCTCCGACACCCTGTTCCGGGTGGCGCCCGACGGCACGGCGACGGCCCTGGTGAGCGATCCGCGCTGGGCGGCGCACAACATCGGGCCGAACGGCATCGTCCACCACCCCGACGGCTACCTGCTGCTCGCCCGCTACGACGGCGGCCGGATCTTCCGGGTCGACCTGCGGCGGCGGACCCGGCCGGAGGTCACCGAGGTCACCCTGGACCACCGGCTGACCACGATCGACGGCATGGCGCTGCGGCCGGACGGCACGCTCGTGGTGGTGGTCAACAACCTGGGCATCGCGGAGTACTCGCCCGCCGGGCGGGACGCGGTGGTGCTGCTGGGGTCGGACGACTCCTGGCGGAGCGCCACCACGATCGAGGACCAGCCCTGGCCGGTGCAGGACCCGACGACGGTCGCGGTGACCCCGCACGGCGACTATGTGCTCAGCGGGCGTCTCGGGGTGCTGTTCGCGCAGGTCGGGACGGCCGGCGACTTCGTGCTGCGACGGCGCTGAACGTGCGGCCGGTTCCGCCGTGTCCCGGGGCGCCGGGTGGGGCGGAGCCGGCCGCCGGGGGTGTTCGGGCGCCCGGGTCTTCGGGCGCCGGGGGCTTCGGGCGCCCGGGTCTTCGGGCGCCCAGGTCTTCGGGCGCCGGGGTAGCCCTGCCCTGCCCTGCCCCACCCCCAGCCGCCCCGCCGTGACGTTTCTCCACAGAACCAACCAGCCCTCTTGCGCTCGCCATGAACCAAGCGCTACCCCTGGTGAACAAGGGGGGTTCGCGGTTATCCACAGCGCGAAGAACCCCCTTGCGCACCCCGCCCACCATCCCCTACCCCTGGTAAACAAGGGGCGCCGCGGATATCCACAGCCCGAAGAACCCCCCTTGCTGTATTGCCCCGTGGGGTTGTTGACGCGGGTGATGGGGGGTTGGCCTCCGAGTGCGGTGTGGTTGCGATGGTAGTTGTAGGTGTGGAGGAAGGTGGTCAGGGCGTCGGCGCGTTGTTGGTTGCTGGTGTAGGGCTTGAGGTAGGCCCATTCCTCGGTCAGGGTGCGGTTGAAGCGTTCGACCTTGCCGTTGGTCTGGGGGTGGTAGGGGCGGGTGCGTTTGTGGGTGATGCCGCCGGCGGCCAGGACGTGGCGCCAGCGGGCGGAGGTGTAGCAGGGTCCGTTGTCGGTCAGGACGCGTTCGACGGTGATTCCGTGTCGGTGGAAGAACGCGCGGGCGCGGATCCAGAACAGGGCGGCGGTGGTGGCGGTCTCGTCGGGCAGGATCTCGCTGTAGGCGAGGCGGGAGTGGTCGTCGACGGCGCTGTGGAGGTAGCTGTAGCCGACGCGGTGGCGTTTGGCGGCTTGGCGGCCGTGGACGCGCCAGCCGCCTCCGTCGGGGATGTTGCCGAGTTTCTTGATGTCGACGTGGACGAGTTCGCCGGGGCGGGAGCGTTCGTAGCGGCGGATGACCCGTCCGGTGGGGCGGTCCATCCAGGCCAGGCGGTTCATTCCGTGCCGGGTGAGGATCCGGTGCACGGTGGAGGCGGGCACGCCCACCAGTGGGCTGATCCGCGCCGGGCCGAGCTTGCGTTCTGTGCGCAGGGCGATCACCTTCGCCTCGATCCCGGGCGGGGTGCGATGCGGCGTGGACCGTGGCCGGCTCGGCCGGTCGAACAGGCCTTCCAGGCCTTCGGTCCGCCACCGGCGGACCCACTTGTGGGCGGTCGCGCGAGAGACGCCCATCTCCGCGGCGACATGCGCTACCGGACGCCCCGAGGCGACCCGCTGGATCAGCAACTGTCTGCCCTGGAACGTCAACCGGGCGTTAGGGTGGGACACACGGACCTCCGGGCGTGGTGTGGAGCCTAGACACCTCCACCACACCGGAGGTCCTCCCTGTTGATCAACCCCCCAGCGTCAACAACGCTCATGATCAATACACCTTGCGCCCCGAGCCGGCGAGCACTATCCCGGAGTCGACCAAAACCTGCTGCACGAGTGCCGTCTCCTGGTGCAGGCGATGATCACGACGCGGCGCTGGGACCGCGACGACCAATTCCCGACGGGCGCCGGCTGGGCGCGGGGCGGCTCGGCCGGATCCGCGCGGCGCTCGATCGGCGGGAGCCCGGAGGCCCGCGGCTGATCACGGGCGCGGGGCCCTGCAACCGGCGAATCACGGGGTGTCGGCGCGTACCGCGGTGGTCGCCAGGGTGGTGTACTGCATCGTGAAGCGGCCCCCGAGGGCGTCGACCGCACGGCCGACCGCGCCGAGTACCTCGGCCAGCTGATCGGGACGGAGTCGGGTGAGGCCGCCGGTGGTGGGGAGCAGATCCAGCCACTGGTCGCGCGTGTAGGACTGCTCCCAGTCGAACCGCCACTGTTCCGGCTCGTCGAACTGCCCGGTCTCGCGGATCCTGTCGGCGATCCGCGCGTATCCCGCCTGGTACGTCTCCAGCGGACGTCGCGCCGGCTGACCGCTCAACGGCGAGTCGGGTGCCACCCGCCGGTAGGCCGCCGCGAACGGCTCGGCCACCTCCACAGGCGGCTCGAACACGTGCCCGAAGACCGCCAGCCGCCCGTTCGGACGCAGCACCCGGGCCGCCTTCGTGGCGCCGACGTCCGGGTCAACCCAGTGCCACGACTGGGCGGCGATCACCGCGTCGAACGCACGGCCGGCCGGCTCCCAGGCTTCGAAGGTGGCCACCTCGACCGGCAGGCCGCGGGCCTGCGCGAAGTCGGCCATCCGCGGGTCCGGTTCGACGCCGAGCACGGTGCAACCGGCGGCCTGGAACTGGCGGGCCGCGATGCCCGTGCCGCAGCCGACGTCCAGCACGTCGGGCCCCGGGCTCCCGGCGACTACGCGCGCCACCAGGTCATCGGGGTAGCCCGGTCGCGCCTGGTCGTAGCGGTGCGCGTCCATGCCGAAGGACTCGGCGATCTGTCGAGCCTGGTGCGATCGCGCCGGCTCTGGTTGCTCTCGCGGTAAAGTGGGCATGCGTTCACTTTAGTGGGCAAGCGCCCACACGTGTCAATCGATGCCAGGAGCCTGGCGCACGAGAGGAAACCGACCAGTGCCGACCGGGGTACACCTTCGCGACGCGCGGCAGCAGCTGTTCGACGCCGCCGAACGCGTGCTGCTGCGGGAGGGCCCGAACGGGCTGACCAGCCGGGCCGTCACCGACGAGGCGGGCTGCGCCAAGGGCGTCCTGCACCGGCACTTCGCCGACTTCGACGCCTTCCTCACCGAGCTCGTGCTCGACCAGGCCGCACGGCTCGAGGCGCAGGCGCACACCCTGCACGAGTCCGTCGGCACCGGCACCGTGGCCGGCAACCTCACCCGCGCGCTGACCACCCTGTTCGGACCGATTCCGTTGGCGATCATCCCGCTCATCACCTTCCGCGACGAGTTGCGCGCGCGGCTGCGGCAGGCCAGGCCCGGAGGCGGCATCGCGATCCTCGCCCAGGTCGCGACCGCGGTCTCCGCCTACCTGGCCGACGAGCGGGCGGCGGGCCGCATCTCGGCCGACGCCGACATCGACTCGCTCACCCTCTCCCTGGTCGGAGGCGGGCACCTGCTGTTCACCGAGCGCGCCCCCGAGCCGCCGACCACGGCGAGCGTCGACAAGCTGGTGACCACGGTCCTCGCCGACGTCGTGCAACGGCGGCCACGCTCGACCTGACACGCGGCCCGCGGCGCGGGGCCCCGCACAGGCCCCGCACCGAACCAGCCCCGCACCACACCGGCCCCGCACCAACACGCCGACCGTCAGGACGGAAGGCGGTCGAGGAAGTCGGCGATCAGCGGGGCGATCTCCGGCAGGTGGTCCTCCAGCGCGAAGTGGCCGGTGTCGAACAGGTGGAGTTCGGCGTCGGGCAGGTCGCGCAGGTAGGCGCGGGCGCCGGGCTCGGGGAAGAACGGGTCGCCGGTGCCCCAGGTGATCAGCGTCGGCGGGCGGTGCTCGCGCAGCCACGCCTGCCAGGCCGGGTAGGCGGCGATGTTGCTCCGGTAGTCGTAGGCGAGGGCGAGTTGGGCCTGCTTGCGGCCGGGCTGGTCCAGGAAGTACTGGTCCAGCAGCCATCCCTCCGGGGCGACCGACGAGGGGTCGGCGGTGCCGCCCTCGTACTGCGCGCGGGTGGCCTCCAGGGTGAACAGGTCGAGGATGGTCCGCTCGGCGCCCGGCGTGTCGGGGGTGAGCGCCGTGAAGCTCCGGGCTCCCTCCGACAGGCCCTCCTCGTAGGCGTTGCCGTTCTGCACCACCAGGCCGGTGACCAGCCCCGGGCGGCGCAGCGCCAGGCGGAAGCCGACGGGGGCGCCGAAGTCGAACAGGTACAGCGCGGCGCGGGTCAGGCCGAGCCGGTCGACGAAGCCCTCGGTGATGTCGGCCAGCCTGTCGAAGGTGTAGGTGAAGTCCTCCGGGGCCCGGGTGTGGCCGAAGCCGGGGTAGTCGGGGGCGATGAGCCGGTAGTGCGCGCCCAGGGCGTCGATGAGCCGGCGGAACTGGTGCGAGGCCGAGGGGAAGCCGTGCAGGAGCAGCAGGACGGGCGCGTCGGCTCGCTCGGGCAGCGACTCCCGGTAGAAGACCTCGACTCCCTCGACGGTGACGCGGCGGTGGACGGTGCGCGCGGGGATGGCTGTCCGGGACGGGGCGCGGTGCGACATTCACATGCCTCCAGGTCGTGATGACGCATTAGTTCTAGCCCGCGGCGGACTAACGTGTCAACGCGACGATGTAGCATTAGCCGCATGCCTGGGAGCAATCCGCTGACCGGTGAGCCGCTGGCTCTCGACCTCGTCAACACCCGCCCGGCCGGCCCGGGCGGACGGACGGACCTGATCGACACCCCGGGGCGGCTGGCCGCCTGGCTGGCCCTGGAGGCGGAGCGACTGCCCGCCGAGTTCCGTGGCGTCGCGCCGGGGCCGGAGGATCTCCCGCCCCTCCACCGGGTCCGGGAGCACGTCGAGGCCGTCGTCCGCGCGCTGCTGGGCGGGGCCGCGCCGCCGGCCGCCGCGCTGCACGGCCTCTCCGAGGCGCAGCGCGCGGCGCCGGCCACGCGGGAGGTGGGCTGGGACGGCGCCGCGGTGACGGCCGAGCCCCGGCGCGTCGGCCCGTTGGGGGTGCGCCTGGCCGCGCTCCTCGCCGAGGCCGCGGTCGATCTGCTCACCGCGCCGGCGGTCGGCAGGATCCGGGAGTGCGAGGCGGACGGCTGCGTGATGCTCTTCCTGCCCTCGCACCCGCGGCGCCGCTGGTGTTCGCCGAGTCGGTGCGGCAACCGCGCGCGGGTGGCCCGCTACTACCAGCGGCACAGGCCCACCGCCGGCGGCGGGGAGTGAGCGCCGCGGGCGGCGTGTCGCCCGGTCGGCCGACCGATCCGGACGTCCGGGAGGGGGCGGGCTCCGCTCAGCCGGACTGCTTGGTGGCCGAGACGATCTCGCAGGCGATGTCCCGCCCCTCCGGCTGGCGGTAGCCGGTCACCCGCAGGCCCTCGACCTCGGCGCCGGCCTCCACGGGCTGGTTGGAGACCATGCCGGAGCTGAAGGTCTCGCCCGTGGCGGTGTCGGTGAAGGCCACCTCCACGGTGTACCAGCGCTGTTCGGCGTCGGGGTTGGCGATGTCGAGGGTGAGGGTCATCGACTCGGGCCGGCACTCGACGACGGTGACGTCGGCGGCGGCGTCCTCGGGAGCCCCGGTGGGCCCCTGGTAGCCCTCCTGGAGCACCCCGGAGAACTCCTCCTGCTCGATCGGCGCGTCACCCTCCTGCGCCCCGTGGCCCTCGTGGCCCTCGTGCCCCTCGGCGTGTTCGCCGCCGCCGGGCGTGGAGGTCGACGCGCCGCCGGCCTGGTCCGTGCCGCCCGCGTCACGGTCGGCGCCGCAGCCGGTGGCGGCCAGGGCCAGCGCGGCCGCGAGGGCCAGGACCGAGGTGGTCAGGCGCGACGGACGTCCCATGACGGCGCTCCCATGTCGTGTGGCGTGCGGGAACGGCTTGTCGTGATCTTGTCAAGCGACTGTGCCAGGAGACACGACAGCCCGGTCAGCGACGGAGGGCGGCGGGGGACCATCCGGTGGTGACTGGCACTCAGGATAGGTCAGCCGGCCCCGGAGCGGCAGCCCACCCGGCGGACCGGATCAGCGGACGGACCAGCGGAAGGATCAGCGGCCCGGTTCAGCCGCCCATGCCGACGATCCCCACGGCCACGCCGCCGCCCAGCAGCGCGCCGGCGACGACCTGCCCGAGACTGTGCGCGCGCAGCCGCAGCCGCGCCCACCCCACCAGCAGCACCGGCGGCGCCGTCCACCACGCGGCGACACCGAAGAGCAGCACCAGCACGGTCGCCGCGCCGGCGGCGATCGAGGTGTGCAGCGAGATCTTCCAGCGGGCGGTGATGGCCCCGACGGCCAGCAGGCCCACCAGCAGCCCGACGCCGAGCGCCGACAGCACCGGCGGCGCCTCCGCCACGGCCAGCACCACGGTGCCGAACAGCACCGACACCCCGGTGCCCAGGATCGCCGGCTGCCGGCTGCGGCGCCGCGCCCCGGCCCAGTCCCACCACCGGCGCCGGCAGCCGTACAGCACGTAGACGAGCGGCAGCAGTCCGCAGGCCAGGGAGGTGAACAGCCCCCACGCCAGGCCGGCCGGGTCCGGCCGGGTGGCGTGCCAGCCCACGACCGGCGGCAGCACCAGGGCCAGGTTCGCCGGCGCCAGCACCTCGCTGACCAGCCGGGCGGCGCGGGAGGGTCGGTGGACGGCGGAAGGGGTCACGACCGTGGGCTACCCCACAGAACGCGCACAACCAGGGGAAAAACAAATGTATTCGTCAATAATCGAGGCATGGACTCCCCGACCCCGGCGGCCCCGCCGACCTCGGCCGCGCCGTCCATCCCCGCCCCACGGCTCCCCGAAGCACGGCTCCCCGGGCCCGGATCGCCGACCTGGGAGTACCTCGCCCCCTGGTACACCCTCGCCTTCGGCTGGCGCGCGCTGGTGCTGCAGACCGCGCACCCGGTCGTCGCGGCCGGAGTCCGCGACCACTCCAGCTACCGCGCGGATCCCTGGGGCCGGCTGGACCGCACCCTCACCGCCCTGCAGCGGGTGGTCTACGCCAGCGAGGAGGAGATCCGGGCCGCCGCGCTGCGGCTGCGCCGCCGGCACACCCGGATCCAGGGCACCGGCCTGGACGGCCGCCCCTACACCGCCTTCGACCCGGAGGCGTTCGCCTGGGTGCACGCCACCCTCTTCGAGTCCGTCGACACGCTGCACCGCCTCTCCGGCAGGCCCATCCCCGCCGCCCAGCGCGCTCGGCTGTACCAGGAGTGGCTCGCGGTCGGGCAGGCGATGGGCGTCCGCCCCGGTGACCTCCCCGAGGACGTCTCCGGCTTCGACGCGTACTTCGCCGACATGGTCGCCACCCGGCTGATCGACACCCCGGTCGTCCGCGACCTGCTGGCCATCGGTACCGAGTGGCCGGTGCCGCGCCCGGAGGCGCTGCGGCGCCTGCCGGAGGCGGTGTGGCGATCGCTGCACGCCCCGGTCTTCCGCGTCGGCGCGCGGATCACCGTGGCGACCCTGCCGGCCGCCTACCGCGAGCGCCTCGGCCTGGCGGAGACCGACCCGCGCCGCGCCGCCCGCGCCGAACGCCGGGCCCACGCCACCCTGCGCGCGGTCCGCGGCGGCGTCACCCTGCTCCCCCGCCAGCTGCGCTACCAGCCGATCGCCGCCCGCGCCATGCGCCGGCACGGCCACCGCCCGCCGGTCGGCTGACCCGGCGCGAGTCCGCGCGGACACCGCGGAAACGCGCGGACGCCGCGGCGCCCGGTCGGTTCCCGACCGGGCGCCGCGGATGGTCCGTGCGGTCGTCCACCCCGTGCCGCGCGCCACCCGGTCGGGGCGGCGCGCGGCCGGCCGCCTTACTCGGCGGCGGGGGTGAGGCGGATCACGCTCCAGGAGATGGGGGGCAGCACGCCGCGCAGGCGGCCGTCCGCCACCACGGTGCCGTCCACCGGGCGGGGGGTGACCCGGTCCGGCTGCTCGGCGGTGTTGACCGCGAAGCGGTCCTCGTCCGCGATGATCAGGTGCTCGACGACCCGGTAGCCGTCGCCCAGCGCCGCCACGTCCACGTCCAACTCGACCGACTCGGTCAGGCCGCGGTTGACGGCCAGCACGGTCACCGAGCCGTCCTCCTCACGGGTGGCCGTGGCGTGCAGGACGGGGACGTCGCCGAAGCGCTCGGTGTGCTCGGCCGGGGACTCCGGCTCCACCCGCAGCACCTCGCCGCGCGCGTACTTCGAGGTCAGCGCGAACGGGTGGAAGGTGGTCTGCCGCCAGGCCGGCCCACCGGGCTCGGTCATGATCGGCGCGATCACGTTGACCAGCTGCGCCAGGCAGGCCACGGCGACCCGGTCGGCGTGCCGCAGCAGGGCGATCAGCAGCGAGCCGACGACCACGGCGTCGGTGAGGTTGTACTGGTCCTCGATGACCCGCGGGGCCTGCTTCCACTCGGTCGGCGGGTCCGCGTGGTAGCGCCGCAGGTACCAGACGTTCCACTCGTCGAAGGAGATCTTGATCCGCTTGGCGATCCGCTTGCGGGCGCGCACCGCGTCCGCCGTGGCCACCACGTTCTCGATGAAGGACTCCATGTCCACGGCGGAGGCGAGGAAGCTGGCGGCGTCCCCGTCGACCTCCTCGTAGTAGGCGTGGGCGGAGATCAGGTCGACGTGCTCGTAGGCCTCCTCCAGCACGGTGGTCTCCCAGGCGCCGAAGGTCGGCATGGCCTGGCTGGAGCTGCCGCAGGCGACGAGCTCCAGGGAGTCGTCGACCAGCCGCATCGCCTTGGCGGTCTCCGCGGCGATGCGGGCGTACTCCTCGGCGGTCTTGTGGCCGACCTGCCAGGGGCCGTCCATCTCGTTGCCGAGGCACCACAGCTTGATGCCGTGCGGCTCCTCCACGCCGTGGGCCTTGCGCAGCTCGGACAGCTGGGTGCCGCCGGGGTGGTTGGTGTACTCCAGCAGGTCCACGGCCTCCTGGAGGCCGCGGGTGCCCAGGTTGACCGCCATCATCGGCTCGACCTCGGCGCGCTTGGCCCAGGCGGCGAACTCGTTCAGGCCGAAGGCGTTGGTCTCCACCGAGTGCCAGGCCAGGTCCAGCCGGGTCGGGCGCTCCTCGACCGGGCCGACGCCGTCCTCCCAGCGGTAACCGGAGACGAAGTTGCCGCCGGGGTAGCGCACCAGGGTGACGCCGAGCTCGCGCACCAGCTCCAGCACGTCCTGGCGGATGCCCTCGCCGTCGGCGGCGGGGTGGCCGGGCTCGTAGACGCCGGTGTAGACGGCCCGGCCCATGTGCTCCAGGAAGGAGCCGTAGACCCGGGGGTCGATCCGGGCCACGGTGAAGGCCGGGTTGAGGGTGAAGGTGGCGCGATGCACAGGTGCTCCTGTTCGGTGTTCGGTGGTGCTGGGGAGGGGTTGTTCGCCGGGAAGGGCGGCTCACCCTCCCGGCGGCCGTTCCGGCCCTGGACGGCGACCCGTCAGGTCCCGCCGAGGCCGGTGTGCGCGACGCCGCGCACGATCTGCCGCTGGAAGATGACGAAGAGGATCAGCAGGGGGAGGCCGCCGAGGACGGCCGAGGCCATGATCCGGGCGTACATCAGGCCGTAGCCGCTGGAGACGTTGGCCAGGCCGACCGGGATGGTCATCAGGTCCGGGTTGGTGGTCGCGATGAACGGCCACAGGAAGTTGTTCCACGCCCCGATGAAGGTGAAGATGCCGACCGCGACGAGCACGGAGCGGGACAGCGGGAGGACGATCCGCAGGAAGATGGTCAGCGGTCCCGCGCCGTCCATCCGGGCGGCCTCCTCCAGCTCGGGCGGTATGGAGTCGAAGAACCGCTTGAGGATGTAGACCATCGAGGGCGCGGCGAGCTGCGGAAGGATCACCGCCCAGTAGGTGTCCAGCAGGCCGAAGGCGGTCATCTCCTGGAACAGCGGGACGATCAGCACCTGCGGCGGCACCATCAGGCCGGCGATCACGATGGCGTAGACCAGGCCCTTGCCGCGGAAGTCGGTGCGGGAGAAACCGTAGGCGGCCAGCGCGACGATGGCCAGGGTGAGCACGGTGACCGCGACGGCGATGACCGTGCTGTTGGCGAACCAGCGCAGCAGGTCGCCCTGCTCGATGATGGCCCGGTAGGCGTCCAGGGTGAACCCGGACTCCGGGATCCAGCGCAGCGGGAGCTGGGTGGTCTCGCCCTCGGACTTCAGCGAGGTGTCGGCCGCCCACAGCAGCGGCAGCAGCCACAGGAAGGCGACGAAGGCGGTGACCAGGAGTCCGACGATGTTCCAGACGCGCTCGCCGACCGGGCGCCGGCTGGTGGGGGCGTCGGGGTATCCGGCGGTGGTGCGGGCGGCCCCGGGGGTCAGGGTGGTCACTTCTTGCCCTCCTGACGGCTGGTGAACCGGAACTGGGCGACGGAGACGAGGATGATGAGGGCGAAGAAGAAGTACGAGATCGCCGAGGCGTAGCCGATCCGGTAGTTGGTGAAGCCGGCGTCGTAGATGTACTGGATGATCGGCCGGGTGGCGTAGTTGGGGCCACCGGAGGTCATCAGGTAGATCTGGTCGAACACCTTCAGCGAGGCCAGCAGCTGGAGGACGACGATCAGGCCGGTGGTGCGGTTGAGCATCGGGATGGTGATGCTCCACAGCTGCCGCCACCTGCTGGCGCCGTCGATGGCGGCGGCCTCGTAGAGGTGTTCCGGGATGGACTGGAGCGCGGCCAGGTACAGCAGGTAGTTGAAGCCGACCGTCCACCACAGCGTGGCCAGGACGATCGACCACATGGCGAACCGGGGGTCGCTGAGCCAGCCGATGCCCTCGATGCCGAACCAGCCGAGGATGGTGTCGGCCAGGCCGAATCCGGGCTGGAACAGCCAGACGAAGATCAGCGTGACGGTGGTGACGGGCAGCACGAAGGGGCCGAAGAAGGCCAGTCGCCACAGCCAGCGGGCGGGCATGGCACGGTTGGTCAGCAGGGCCATGCCGAGGCCGACGCCGACCAGCAACGGGGTGCTGATGATGGTGAACTGGACGGTGTGCCACAGCGAGCTCCACACCGCCGGGTCACCGAAGAGCTCGATCCAGTTGTCGAGTGCGACGAACTCGCCGGCGCTCCCGGAGAGGCTGACGTTGAAGAAGCTCATCCAGAGCCCGGAGACGGTCGGCCACACCAGGAACAGCGCGTAGACGACCAGGAAGGGCAGGACGAACATCCACCCGGTCAGGCTGCCGGAGCGGCGGCCGGCGCGGTTCCTGGCGGGAGTGGGACTGCCGCCGGAGGCGGCACCCGCGGCCCGGGAGGGGCGTGGTGCGCCGGGCTCGGCGGTTCTGAGGACGGCCATGGAGATCGCCTCTCGTGGTGGACGGCCGCGGGTGGGCGGCCGGGGGTGGCATTTCGGGAACGTCGACGGCTCGGCGCCGCGGCGGTGGGGCTCAGACCGGGCTGGGCGTGGCGAGCAGTCGGTTCATCGCGTCGACGAACTGGCGCAGGCCGTCCTGCGGGGTGGCGCGGCCGGCGACGACGGCGCTGAAGGCCGCGTTGGCCTGGCTGTCCAGGTCGGCGCCGGAGCCGCTGAACCACGCCTGGGGGTCCAGCTCCGCGCTGTCGATGGCGGAGCGGTAGTTGGACTGCGGGTCCAGGGCCAGGTAGTCCGCGCTCTCGGCGACCGGGCGGTAGGCGGGGATGTGGCCGCCCTCGGCCCAGGTGAGGCTCTGCTTCAGCAGGAAGGCGATGAACTCGTAGGTGTCCCGGGTGGTGCTCGGGTCGCGGTCGCGCTGGTGCGGGAGGACCAGGGCGTGGCTGTCGGAGCGGACCCGGTAGTTCCCGAAGACGCCGGGGAAGCGGTCCATGGAGAACGGCGTCTGGCCGTTGAGGAAGGTGCTGACCTCCCACTCGCCGTTCCAGTGGAAGGCGGCCTGGCCGCTGCTGAACATGGCGATGGCGCCGTCCATGTCCATGGCGGGGTTGACCAGCCCGCGTTCGCCGAGGTCGCGGATGTACTCCAGGGCGGCGATGGCGGTGTCCTCGTCGATGCGGCAGGTGCCGCCCTCGGGGAGTTCCAGCGTGCCGTCCATCTGCCGGAAGAAGGACCACCACACCCGGTAGGGGGCGAGCATGTCGGTGGTCAGGCCGACGGTTCCGGTGATCTCCCTGGTGCGCTCCAGGGCGTCGATGAGGGCCTCGGGGCTCTCCAGCGGCAGCAGCTTGCCGTCGGTGTCCAGCAGGCCGGCCTGCCCGCAGATCTCGGTGTTGTAGTAGTTGACGAGCGGGTGCGAGTCCAGCGGCACGGCGTACAGCCGGCCGTCGCGGCTGCCGCGCTGCCACAGGTCGGCGGGGAAGTCCGCCTCGGTCAGGCCGGCCTCGGCGAGCAGGTCGGTGTCGAAGGGGTCGAGCAGCCGCCCGGGGGAGAAGGCGGTGAGCCGCGACAGGTGGAGCACGGCGACGTCCGGGGAGCGCCCGCCGGCGGCCGACATGGCCAGCTTGGTGTAGTAGGGGGCGCCCCAGGTGAGGGTGGCGTCCTCCAGGGTCACCCCGGGGTGGGCCTGCCGGTAGGCGTTCAGCATGTCCTGGAGGCGGACGCCGTCGCCGCCGGCGAAGAGGTTCCAGAACTGGAGGGACGGGCCGGCCCCGAGGGCGGTGACCGGTGTGCCGCACCCGGCCAGTGCCGCGGCCGCCCCGAGCCCGAGCCCGGCGGCGAGGAAGCCGCGCCGGGTGGGTCCTGCCGTGTGCTTCATGCGCGCTCCTCGCCACACCGGGGGCCGCCTCGGCGGTCCGCGCGCCCACGATCCACTCGCATGATCATGCGCTTCCCCTTGTCACACCCAGAGTGTTCGATATTTCGGACACCATTCGAAAATGTGGCCTGACCATAGCCAGACCCCCGGCGGTGGTCAACGGATCGTGGCGCGTGGATATCCGGCCGATATCGGCCAGCTCGCCGCCCCCGTGGCAGTAAACGTTTACTCGCAGGTGGAACCGCACACCGGCGCGGCCGTTCAGACATCACGGGATTGGCCGAAAAACGCCCCTGCGGGCGCGGAGAAGCCCGCCCGGCCGGGCGGACGCACGGGGGCGCGGCGCCGGGTGGACCGCCGGGGGCGCTAGGCCTGCCTGGCCTGCCCAGCCTGCCGGGCGTGCGCGCCGTCCGGGGCGAACGCCCGCAGGAAGGTGCAGACGGCGGCGCCGACCACGTCGCGCAGCTCCGCGTCGGGCAGCTGACGGGTACCGAGCCGCGACCGCTTCTCCACCGGGCCGACCAGCAGGCCGGAGAACTGCTCGGCGGCCAGCAGCGCGTCGGTGGTGTTCAGACGTCCGGCGAGCGCCAGGCGGGCGAGCCGGTCGGCCAGCGCCTCGGTGACGCGGTCGGCGACCTGCCCCTGGACGATGTCGAGCAGGTCCGGGAACTGGTGCAGCTCCGCCGCCAGCAACCGGCGCAGGGCCCAGGAGCGCTCGTCGCAGTAGCACTGGAGCAGGTGGTAGCCGACGTCCTGCAGCATCGCGCCGAGTTCGCCGCCACGATCGGTCAGCCGCTCGACCGCGGCCAGGTTCTGCGCCAGCGCCCGCTCGGCGTGGGCGGTGACGGCCTGGCGGAGCAGCGTCTCCTTGTCACCGAAGTGGTTGTAGACGGTGGCCTTGGCGACGCCCGCCTCGGCGGCGATCGCGTCCACCCCGGCCTGCGCGTAGCCCTCGCGGGCGAACACCGCGAACGCGGCGTCGAGGATCGCCCACCGCTTGTCGATGCGGCCTCGCGCCCCGGCGGCCGCCGCGCCGCTCCGGGTTCCCGCTCCGCTCATGGACCGCATCCTACGGGACCACCCGGCCCTCCACACCGCTTGGTCCAGAACGATGTACCGCCTTGCCCAAGTACTCAACGGTCTCCTAAGTTGGACTCACCGGTCTAGTTAATCGGTACCGTCCGACCAAAGAATGGGGACCGCCATGCCATCCACACCCGACCAGGACGCAGGACGCCTCGATCCCGCGCTGCGCCGGCTGATCGGGGTGATCCTGCTGGGCGGGATCATGGGCCTCCTCGACGGCACGATGGTCGCCGTCGCGGTGGACACCCTCGTCGCCGAGTTCGACACCTCGCTGAGCGCCGTCGGCTGGGTCTCCACCTCCTATCTGCTGGCGCTGACGCTGGCCATCCCGGTCACCTCCTGGGCGGTCGACCGCTTCGGCGGCCGGAGGCTGTGGCTGTTCGGGTTGCTGCTCTTCCTGGCCGGATCGCTCGCCTCGGCGCTGGCCTGGAACGTCGGCAGCCTGGTGGCCTTCCGGGTGCTCCAGGGCCTGGGCGCCGGCGTGCTGGACCCCCTGGTGCTCACCCTGCTGGCCCGGGCCGCCGGCCCGCGGCGCGCCGGGCGGGTGATGGGCCTGATGGGGGTGGTGCTCTCGCTCGGCCCGGTGTTCGGCCCGGCGCTGGGCGGCGTCGTCCTGGAGTGGCTGGGCTGGCGCGGGATGTTCCTGATCAACCTGCCGGTCGGCGTGGTCGCGTTCGTGCTGGCGCTCCGGGTGGTGCCGGCGGACCCGCCGGGCACCGGTACGGCGCCCAGCCGGCTCGACGTGGTCGGCCTGGCCCTGCTCGCCCCGGGCTTCGCGGCCGGGATCCTCGCCCTGTCCCAGGCGGCCGAGCACGCCGCGTTCACGACCTGGTCGGTGCTCGCCCCGCTGGCGGCCGGCGTCGCGCTGCTGGCCGGCTACACCCTCCGCGCCCGGCGCCACCCGGCGCCGCTGGTCGACCCCCGGCTGTTCACCCGGCCCAGCTTCACCGCGTCGGTGACCATCATGGCGCTCACCGGGCTGACGATGTTCGCCACCCTCTTCGTCCTCCCGCTGTACTTCCAGCAGGCGCACGGCCACAGCGCCCTGGTCGCGGGTCTGCTGGTGGCGCCGTTCGGACTGGGCGGCGCCGTCGCGATGCCGCTGGCCGGACGGCTGTCCGACCGGCTGGGTTCGCGGAGCCTCGCGCGGGGCGGCGCGCTGCTCGCCGTGCTCGGCGCGCTCGCCCTGACCCAGACCACCGCGCGGACCGCCGAGGTGTGGACCGCGCTGGCCGCGCTCGCCGTCGGCCTCGGACTCGGCTGCGTCAGCGCGCCGACCATGGGCGCCCTGTACCGGACGCTGCCCGGCCCGCTGGTGCCGCAGGGCAGCTCCGTGCTGTACATGCTCAACCAGCTCGGCGCCTCGATCGGCATCGCCGTCGTCGCCCTCATCGTGCAGACCGCCGGCGCCGACGACGCCGTGCGGGGCTTCCACGGCGTCCACTGGTTCGCGGTCGGCGCGATCGCGGTCATCCTGGCCGGCACCACGCTGCTGCCGGGCAGGCCGCCCGCCCGGCCCGCCGGGGGCGCCGCCGACTCCACCGACGACGCCCCCGGCGACACCGCCGACGGCACCGCCGACGCGGAGGCCGTGCAGCGGGCGCTGTCCTAGGGGCGCGCCGGCCTGGTGCCGATGACCACGGTGGCGTCCAGTTCCTCGGAGTCCGCCCGCCGCACCAGCAGTCCGGCACCGGCCATCAGCTCCATGGAGCTCGGCGCCTGACGCGGGCTCGCCTCGACCAGCAGGTGCCCGCCCGGCGCCAGCCACTCGGTCGCCCCGGCGATCACCCGCCGCTGCACGTCCAGCCCGTCCGGGCCGCCGTCGAGCGCCACCATCGGCTCGTGCAGCCGGGCCTCGGGGGGCAGGAACCCGATCGCCGCGGTGGGCACGTAGGGCGCGTTGGCCACCAGGACGTCGACGCCGCCGCGCAGCGCGGCGGGCAGCGGCCGGTAGAGGTCGCCCTGGTACACCCGCCCTCCGACGGCGGCGAGGTTGCGGCGGGCGCAGCGCACCGCGGCCGGGTCGACGTCGGCGGCGTGCAGTTCGGCGCCGTCCACGGCGGCGACCAGCGCCGCGCCGAGCGCGCCGGTGCCGCAGCACAGGTCGACGACGACCGGCCGCGGCCCGGAGCCGGCCGCCCGGGCGAGGGTGACGGCCTGTTCGACGAGGAACTCGGTGCGGCGGCGGGGCACGAAGACCCCGGGATCCACGGCGATCCGCAGGCCCCGGAACTCCGCCCAGCCGAGCACGTGTTCCAGGGGCAGGCCGGCGACCCGCCGCTCCACCATGGCGTCGAGCTCGGCCGGGGTGGCCGCCGTGGACAGCAGGAGGCGGGCCTCGTCCTCGGCGAAGACGCAGCCGGCGGCCCGCAGCCTGGCCACGATCCCGGACCCGGAAGAAGGCGAGGAGGGGGCGGCGGAGGAAGAGGTGGAGGAGGAAAGGGGTGACGACGAGGACGACATGAGGGCCTTTCGGAACACCGAAGGGCGCTCTCCCGGTCCTACGCCTGGGCGGACCGTGCCGAGAGCTGGCGAGAGCACCCTGCCTGACTGGCGTTGATGGGTCTCACCTCCTCGATCCGGCACCACTGGGGACGCCACACGATACCCGAGCCGGCGTCAGCGTCAAGATCACCGGCTCGGGACGGGGCGGCGGGGAGCCGGGGCAGGGGTCAGTAATCGTTTCCACTGCGGGTGTCGCCCGCGCGGGCGACACCCGCAGTGGCGCGGCGGCGGTGCCGCCCGGGCGGGCCGGTCCCCGCGCGGCGCGGGCCGGCGGAAGGTCGGCTAGCCGCGCAGTTCGGCGAGCCGGAGCAGGGTGTCGCGCACCGACTCCACCTCCTCGTCCCCGAGTTCGCCCTCGATCTCGGCCGCCCGCTCCAGCAGCCGGGCGGCCAGGGCGTCGTCGCCCAGCCGCTGCGCGATGTCCCCGCGCAGCACCAGCAGGCGCAGGTGCTGCACCGCGGTGGGCCGCTCGTCCTCCAGCCCCAGCACCCGGTCGATGATCCTGGCGGCGCCCGGGAGGTCCTCCTTGGAGTCGACGAACAGGTCGGCGGTGTGCAGCGCGCGCTCGAAGGTCCCCTTCGGAGCCGGCCGGAGGTGCTGGTCCTCGCTGATCTGCTGGCCGACGCGGATGCTGTTGCCGCCGGGGTCGGTCATCAGGAACTGCCGCATCCCGTAGGACATGTCCTTCAGCGGCCCGATGCGCGGCAGCCCGCGGCTCGGGATCCTCCCGTAGGCCGCCCTGAGCCCCTCCCGGAACGCGGCGTACAGCCCGTCCACGTCGTCGGTGACGATGTAGCAGCTGGAGTAGGACTGCGTCGGGTCGTACTGCTTCATGCCCAGGAACTGCAGCTCGACGGGGCCGCGGCGGACGGCCGCGTACGGGTACGGGCTCTTCTGCAGGAAGGTCGTCTCGAAGCCGAGCGCGGAGTAGAAGTCGACCACCGGCTGGATCTGCTGGCAGGGAAGGATCGGAATCGTCTTCTCGGTCACACAGTCGAGTCTACTCAAATTTGAGTAACCGTGGACTCCTCCGGCATGGCCAGGCCGACGCGGCGTCGGTCACCGCCTCACCGGGGTGGCCGCCGCGGCTACGCGTCCGGGCGGGCGGAGCGGCCGAGCCAGTAGCCGAAGCCCCGGCGGTTGTGGATCAGCGGCGGCCCGTCCCGGTCCACCTTGCGCCGGAGCCGGGAGACCAGCTTCTCGATCGCGTTGTCGGCGCGGGACTCGCCCCAGACGCTCCGGCTGATCTGCTCCTTGGACAGCACCCGCTCCGCGTGCAGCAGCATCTGGCGCAGCAGCCGGTACTCGGCGGGGGTGAGGTCGAGCGCCCGCCGTCCGCGCCGCGCCTGGCAGGCGGCGTCGTCGATCACCAGGTCGTCGTAGCGGCGGCCCCCGTCCCCCGGCCCGGGCCGGCCGCCGGCCGACGGGCCGCCCGACCGGGCCGTCAGGGCCCCGGTGCCGGTGGCCGCCACCTCGACCCGGTAGCCGGCCAGTTGCAGGGTCGCGGTGAGCAGGTCGACGGCCCCGGGATCCTCCACCACGACGAGGACCCTCGGCGCCTCCCCCCGCGGGGGTAACGGCCGGTCGCTGGTACTCCCGTACATGCGCTCAGCCTACTTGATTGCTTGACTCCAGCAATGCGTTACTGTTTGCCTGAATCAAGCAATCGTTGGAGCCGGCCGCGCCGTTCGGGGCGGACTCCGCGCACGGAGAGGGAACACCCATGGGCACCGGTTTCCAGGGACGCGGCGTCGTCGTCACCGGGGCGGGATCCGGCATAGGCCGGGCCGCCGCCCTCCAGTTCGCCCGGGAGGGCGCGCGCGTGCTCGCCGCGGACGTCAACGCGGAGGCCGCCGAGCAGGTCGTCAAGGCGATCGAGGCCGACGGGGGCACCGCCCGCGCGGTCGTCGGCGACCTGAGCGACCAGCGGGTGGTCGAGCGGGTCGTCGCCACGGCGGTGGAGTCCTTCGGCAGCCTGGACGTCCTGGTCAACAACGCCGCCGTCATGGACCGCATGTCGGCCCTCGGCGACACCGACGACGAGGAGTGGGAGCGCGTGCTGCGCGTCGACCTCACGGCGCCGTTCGCGCTGACCCGCGCCGCCCTCCCCCACCTGCTCGCCACCGGCCGCGGCGCGATCGTCTTCACCGCGTCCGAGGCCGGCCTGCGCGGCAGCGCGGCCGGTGCCGCCTACACCGCCGCCAAGCACGGCATCGTGGGCCTGACCAAGCACCTCGCCGTGATGTACCGCGCGCGGGGCATCCGCGCCAACGCCATCGCCCCCGGCGGCACCGCGACCGGCATCCGGGTCGACGCCCGGCCGGACTCCCACGGCCCGGCCGTCGTCGGCTCCCTCATGGGCAACGCCGGCAAGGTCTCCACCCCCGAGGAGCAGGCCGCCGCCATCGTCTTCCTCGCCTCCGACGCCGCCAGCAACATCAACGGCGCCATCCTCCCGGTCGACGACGGCTGGTCGGCCGTCTGACCGGCCGGAGCGGGCACACGGCGGCCCCACCGCCTCGCCTGCCGGCCGGAGCGGTGGGGCCGTCGGTGTGTCGGGCGCCCGGTCCCCGAGGGGGAGCGCCTACGCGGCGCTGGTCCGGACCTCGCCGAGGAGCACCGGGGCGATGGTGATCGCGTCGATGTCCGGGGCGTAGGAGCCGGGCTCGTCGTTGCCGAAGGTGAGCGCGCCGTCGGCGGTCGCCAGGGTCACGTTGACCGAGCGCTCCCAGAAGCTGTGCCAGTGGTGGGTGTACCGGAAGTGCCCGGTGCCCGCGTAGCCGTCCGTACCGGCCTCGGAGATCTGCAACCCGCGGTCGACGACCTGCGGGTTGTAGTCGTGGGCGCCGTTGACCTCGGCGTTGGCGTACCGCACGACGACGGTGTACTGGCCCGGCCGGTCGAAGCCCGCGCCGCGCTCGATCCGCAGGACGTTGTCGGACTCGGCGGTGTCATTGCCGAGCCAGCCGACGTACCGGCCGCCGGAGGCGTTGGTGCCGGTGCTGTCCGCCAGGGTGACGGCCCGGGCCTGGCCGCCCAGGTCCGCGTCCTCCGCCTCGATGGTGACGGCGGCGGTGTCCGCCCCGGCGACGCGGGTGGTGGTGACGGTGGAGACGTGGACCCCGGTGGCGGAGGCGAGTTCGATCTCGTTGATGCCCTGGGAGAGGTACAGCCGCGCGGTGGAGGTCCAGGAGCCCGCGCGGGGCGCCGTGACGGTGGCGGCGGCGACCCCGTTGAGGCTGATGTCGGCGGAGGCGGCACCGGACGTCGCGTAGCTGATCGTGACGTCGTGGTAGCCCGACTGCCAGGCGGTGGCGTACAGGTCGGCCCGCTGCCCGGGGCCGGCGATCCGCGCGCTGCCGGCGGTGCGGTCCCCGTCGAAGCCGAGCTGCGCACCGCCGAACAGGCGCAGGCCGCTGGCCGGGTACTCGGTCCGCTCGCCGCCGGTCACGTCCGTGAGGACGAACTTGTCGAGGGTGATGTCGCTGTTCGGCAGGGCGGTGGCGCCGTCCCGGCTGGCCCGCAGCGACAGCGTGTGCTGCCCGGCCGACAGCGGGATCTCCACCTCGGTGCTGCCCCGGTAGATCCACTTGGCCCGGTCGGTGGTCAGGTTCGAGGCGTACTGCACGAGCGTGCCGAAGGCGCCGTCCACGAACAGGGCGTGCCGGCCGGGGGCGGGGGCGGAGCCGATGATCTGGAGGCGGTAGGTGCCGGAGCGCGGGACGGTGACGGTGAACTCGGCGCGCGAGCCGACCTGGTTGAAGTAGGCCACGTCGGCGTCGCCGGAGGCCTGCCAGGTCTGGTCGCCGGCCTCGCGCACCCGGGCGTCGGTCAACCGGGTGTCCTCCGCCTCGATCGCGGTGGACCAGGCCTGCCCCTCCAGGGAGCGGGTGACGTCCCGCTCCTGGCCGGGGGTGATCAGGACCTGGTAGACGGAGTCCTCGTCATACGTCGGGACGGTGAGGTCGGCCAGCGTCCCGTCGCGGTGGACGCGCACGCCGTCCAGCGCCCGCACCACCCGCGGGTCGCCCTGGACGCCCTCCGCGCCGGTCAGCGAGATCTCCCGCACCTCGATGTCGACCCGGCCGCCGAAGACCTCGCGGTCCAGGCCGGTGAGGTCGAGGGTCACGTCGGCGTCCGTGCCGCCGTACAGGACGGTGGCCCGCCGGTTGTCGGCGTCGACGGCGCCGATGCCGCGCAGGGAGCGGGGGTCGTCGGGGTCGGGCGGTGTCACCCGCACGGTCTGGGAGCCGGCGAGGTCGCCGTACCACTTGAACAGCCACCATCCGCCGTTGGCGCCGTTGGCGCGGGCGATGTTCTCGGAGAAGTTGCCGGCGTAGTTCCAGTAGGCGGTCTGCGCGTCGACCTTCTCCTCCTCGAAGGCGGCGAACCACCGCAGCATGCTGCCCGGCACGCCCATGTCCGGCAGCATGCCCCATTCGCTGATGGTGATGGGGAGCTCGACGTCGGTGCCGTAGTGCAGGTCCTCCAGGGCGCGGTACTCGGCCTCGTGCTGGCGGAAGAGGTCGGGGTTGGAGCCGCCGAGTTCGTGCCAGATGTAGACGTCCGGCCGGACGTCGTTCGCGGCGGTGTAGGCGAGGAAGTCGGCCTCGCGCCGCCGGTCCGCCGGTTCGCCGGAGCCCCACCAGCGGGAGTTCCCCGGTCCGCCGATCCGCGGCTGGATCCGCCCGTCGAAGACCTCGTCGTAGATCTCGTGGACGAGCTCGTAGGTGGCGGTCCAGTCGGCGAAGAACTGGTCCTTCATTCCGGGCCAGTCCGCGTACCAGATCCAGTCGGGCTCGTTGAAGAGCACGAACAGGTACTGGTCGGGGTGTTCGGACTCGGTGGCGATCCTGGTGACGACGTGCCGCACGACCTCCAGGTAGTCCCACTCCCCGTTGCCGCCCTCGGTCCAGGAGCCGTCGGACTGGTCGTAGGTGCGGGTGTCCTGGGGGCGGACGGCACCGTGGTACCCCCAGTCCGGGTAGAAGTCCTGGACGTACACGGCCAGTTCGCGGCCGTGCTTGTCGAAGAAGCCGTCCTCGATCTCCAGGGCGTCGCCGCTGGGGTGCTGCAGGCCGTCCGGGGGCTTCTGCGAGGAGTTGGTGATGTGGGCGCCGTTGATCAACGCCTGGGTCGGGGAGCCGTCGTCGCCGAACCCGTAGAGGGTGCCGCTGGCGCCCCCGCGGAACGCCCCGGTGGTGGCGCCGAAGTCGACGGTGAGGACGTCGGCCTCGGCCGCCGCCGCGCCGGGGGCGGCCAGCAGGCCGGCGGTGGTGGCGGCCGCCACGGCGACCGCCAACCGTCTCAACGATCTTGTCATGGACATACTCCTTCGTTGCCTCAGTGAGGCCTCGAAAACGGTTGGGCAGGGGTTGCAGGGGGGGTGCAGCGGGTTACTTGACCGCGCCGCTGGTGACGCCGGAGATGATGCGGCGCTGCCCCACGATGAAGACCACGAGCAACGGCAGGCTCATCAGCACCACGTAGGCGAAGATGAGGTGCCAGTTCTCCAGGTACAGGCCGGCGCTGGCGACCTGGTAGAGGTTCAGCGGCAGGGTGTCCATCCGGCCGCCGACCACGAAGAAGGCGTAGAAGACGTCGTTCCAGACGTACAGGCAGATCAGGATCGTGGCCGTGGACAGCGTCGGGCCGAGCAGCGGCAGGATGATCCGGAAGAAGACGGTGACGGGGCGGGCCCCGTCCATCCGGGCGGCCTCCTCCAGCTCGTGCGGGATCGTCCGGATGAACCCCGTGACGAAGAAGATCACGGTGGACATGTACATCCCCATGTACACCCCGATCATCCCCACGGTGGTCCCGGCGAGACCGAGCTGCCGCAGCAGCAGGACCACGGTGACGACGGCCGGGGGCAGCACGATCCCGCTGATGCCCAGCGCGTACAGCGGGGTGACCCAGCGGGAGGCGCGGCGGGCGAGCACCCAAGACGCCATCGAGCCGAGCAGCAGCACCCCCACCACGGTGGGCACCATGATCAGCAGGCTGCCCCAGAGCGCGGCGGGGATGCGGCCCTGGTCCCAGACCGCGCCGTAGTTCTCCGCCCAGTGCCAGGAGGTGGGCCAGGACAGGTCGGGGTCGAGCGCCTCGGCCTGCGACTTGGCCGAGGTGATCACCACGATGTACAGCGGCACGGCGATGACCGCGGCGACCGCGGCCAGCGCGACGACCGGCTGCACGCGCGGCCACACACCGGAGCGGTCGCGGGCCGGGAGGGTCGGGGCTCTCACAGCACGGCCTCCCGTCGCCGCAGCATGCCGATGACCGGGAAGGCCAGCACGGTCACCACCAGCAGGAGCACCAGGCTCATCGTGGTGGCGGTCGCGAACAGTCCCTGGCCGAAGGTGCGGAAGACGAAGATGTTGAGCAGTTCGGTGGAGCGCGCCGGGCCGCCCTCGGTGGTGGCCTGCACGATGTCGAAGCCGTTCATCGAGCCCAGCAGCGCGGTGGCCACGCCGAAGGTCACGGCCGGCGCCAGCAGCGGGAAGCGGATGTCGCGGAAGGTGCGCCAGGCGGAGGCGCCGTCGATCCGGGCGGCCTCCAGGGTCTCGGCCGGGATCGTCTTCAGACCGGCCAGGTAGATCAGCATCGCCAGCCCCATCCACTTCCAGGAGTGGATCAGGGCCACCACCAGGATGGTCCAGGTCGAGCTGCCCAGCCAGCCGATGGTGACGTCCCGGCCCAGCAGGGCGCCCAGCACCCCGTTGACCGCGCCGTCCGGCTTGAGCAGCGCCTGCCAGACGTAGCCGGCGGCCAGCGCGGACATCACCACGGGGATGAAGAACATCACCCGCGCGAACCGGTTGACCCGGGTGTCGCGCTCCAGCAGGAGGGCGAGCAGCAGCCCGAACAGGTTCTGGAAGAGGGCCACCAGCACCGCGTAGACGACCGTGATGCGCAGTGAGGCGAGCAGGTCGCCGCTGCCCAGCAGGTCGGAGACGTTGCGCAGGCCGACGAAGTTGATCTCGCTCTTGAAGCTCGACCAGTCGGTGAACGCGTACACGAGGTTGAACACCGTCGGCAGGAAGAAGAAGACGGCGAGGACGGCGAAGGCCGGCGCCAGGAACCAGGCGGGGTGCGAGGCGTTCGCGCGGTGGTCGCCACCCCGGCTTGGGCGGGGGCGGGCCGGCGCCGTGGACGGCGGTCGGGAGTGGAGCTGCGTAGTCACAGGAGCCTCATGTCTCTCAGGCTTTCGTCAGCGTCCGGTGCTCAGAAGCCGGGGGCGCCCTGCGCCCTGGCGAGCTGTGCGAACTGTTCCTGGGTGCGCTGGGCGACCTCCTCGGGGGTGAGCGCCCCCTGGATCATGTCGGCCAGGTTGAGGTAGAGGTCGGGGTTGGCGATGGCGAGGGCCTGCATGGAGCCGGCCGAGGTGGCCACCGCCGCGTGGACGTCCAGCAGGGCCTGCGGGATCCCGTCCGGTGAGGGGACGTCTGACATGATCGAGACGGTCTTGCGGTCCTCCACGAATCCCTGGTAGCCCTCGCCGAGCCAGTAGGACAGGAACTGCCGGGCCGCGGCCTCGCGCTCGGCGTCGCCGGTGCGGAAGGCGACCAGCGCGTTGGACTGGTCCGGGATGAAGGTGCCCACGTTGCCGCCGGTGGAGATCGGGAAGAAGCCGATCCTCTCGTCCAGCTCCGCGGTGTCGGCCTTGGCCTGGAGCTGGCCGAAGAACGAGTTCACCTGCATCGCCATCGCCGCGTCGCCGGCCAGCAGAGCGTCCGCCTGGTCCTCGAAGGTGGCCGTGCGGATGTCCTCGTTGAACAGGCCCTCCTCGATCAGGGCCTGGTACTCGGTGATGGCGTCGAGGATCGTCGGATCGGTGAACTCCTCCTCGCCGCTGTTGACCCGCTCCCACAGCTGGTCGGCGACGTCCGCGAGCTGCACCTGGACCCACCACTGAGTGGCCCACCGGTCGCCGCCCATCTCGTGGAAGGGGGTGACCCCCTGCTCCTTCAGGGAGCGGGCGAGCTCGACGAAGCCGTCCCAGTCGGTCGGCGGGGCGGTGACGCCGTGTTCGGCGAAGACCTCCTTGTTGTAGTACACCCCCTGCACGGCCGGGCTGCTGATCAGCGCCGCGTACCGGGTGCCGTCGGCCAGGCCCGTGATGTCCCGCAGCGCGGGGTCCATCGCCTCCAGCCACGGGGCGCCGTCCAGCGGCTGCAGGTTGGTGGGCGCGTTGATCGCGGTGAGCATGGAGGCGGTCGGCTGCCAGAAGGCCAGGTCCGGCTTGTCGCCGGAGGCCACCTTGGTCTGCACGCCCTGCTCGTAGGGGTCCGGGATGGTGACGACCTCGATCTCCGCCCCGGTCGCCTCCTCGAAGGCGGCGGCCACCGACTCCGGGATCATGTTGGAGTTCTGCGCCGCCCAGATCGTCAGCGTGGTGCCGTCGAGCGCGGCGGTCGGCTCCGGCCAGGAGACCGGGCCGGCGTCGGTGTTCGTCCCCGCACCCGGGTCCGAGCAGCCGGCCAGGAGCAGGACGCCCGTTGCCAGGGCGGCCGCTGTGATGCGTCGTTGTCTCATGATGACTCCTCGTTCTTCCCCCTCGCCGGGCGCACGGAGAGGGCTGGGGCGCTACGCCCCCGGGTGGGTGATGCGCAGGACGCGGGCGGCCGGTCCCCCGGGCGCGGCCAGGGTGACCGTGCCGTCCGGGTGACGGGTGAGGTCCCAGGCCCGCGGGGGCGAGGCCGGGAACGCCACCTCGATCTCGCCGGGCGGCAGCGGCAGGGTGAGCCGGTCCGCCTCCTCGCCGCGGTACCACACGGTCAGCAGGGTCTGCGCCGGCGTGCTCAGCGCCGAGGCGAGCCACTGGTCGTCCCACCCCGGCAGCCCGAGCGGCCACCGGGGGACGGCCGTGGCGAGGTGCCCGGCGGTCTCCCGGGCGAAGGCGACCGCCTCTCGCACCAGGGAGAGCTGACCGGCGGACATCCCGTCGAGCCGGCCGGAGAGGTAGAAGCGGCCGGCCAGGCCGGTGCACAGGGTGAAGACGATCTCCTCGTCCGTCATGTCCGGCTGCGGGTAGGCCCAGTTCGCGGCCTGCTCGGGCAGCAGGCCCATCGCCGCCGAGGCGGCGATGGGCGGGTACAGCAGCGGGTTCTGCTGGTCCGAGGTGGACTGCAGGTGCAGCCGGGCGAGCAGGGCGTAGTCCGCGCGCATGCCCCCGGACGCGCAGTTCTCGATGAGCAGGTGGGGGTGGCGGCGCAGCACGGAGTCGAGCCAGTCGAGGTGGGCCCGGTTGTGGGCGAGCAGCCCCGCTCCGGCGCTGTCCGCCTCGTGGTCGGTGCCGGCCCCCGGGGTGACGTTGTAGTCGAACTTGAAGTACCCGACGCCGAAGTCCCCGACGAGGCGGTCGATCACCTGGTCCAGGTGCTTGACGGCGTCGGCGTGCCGCAGGTCGAGCAGGTAGCGGCCGCTCTCCGTCACCCGGCGGCCCCCGCGCTGCAGGAACGCGGCGTCGGGGAGGCGTTCGGCCATGGCGCTGCGCCTGCCGACCACCTCGGGCTCCAGCCACAGGCCCGGCACCATGCCCGCCCGCCGGATGTGGTCCACCACGGCGAGCAGTCCGCCGTCCGGGAAGCGGGTGGTGGACGGCTCCCACTCCCCCACCGAGTCCCACCAGTCGCCGTCGTCGTCGTACCAACCGGCGTCGATGCAGAAGTAGTCCGCGCCGGCCGCGGCGGCGGCGTCGATCAACGGCAGCAGCTTCTCCGTCGTGGGATCACCCATCAGGGTGTTCATGTAGTCGTTGAACACCACCGGCAGCCGCGCGGGGTCGGCCCGGCGTAGCGCGCGGCGGTACGCGGTGATCTCGGCGACCGCCCGCTGCCAGCCGTCCTCGGCGTACGCCAGGGCGACCGGCACGGTGGCGAACTCCTCGCCGGGGGCCAGCACGGTCAGCCACTGGTGGTCGAGGTCGGTGGGGCCCAACAGGGCCAGGACGACCTCGGTGGAGGCGTCGTCCCCCAGGCGCTCGCCGATCTCCGCCCGCCAGGCGCCGTTGTGCTCGATCTGCCACGCCACCGCCGGCCCGCCGGCGCGCACCGCCAGCACCCCGGTGGGCACCCGCTGCCCGGAGGACCAGGTGCTGTGGCTGACGATCGCGTGCGCGCCGCGGGCATCCTGGCGCTGGTGGGCCGTCAGGTCCAGGAAGGGCAGACCGTCCTGGGCGGCCAGCGGGGTGGTGTGCCACCGCCCCTCGCCCAGCCATTCGTTGTGGCCGGTCAGCGTCTCCAGCTCCCGGGGCGGGCGCGGCCCCAGTGGGTCGCCGACCGCGAGGGAGGTGACGGCCTGGAGGGCGAGGGGGCCTGCGCCGGTGTTGCGGACGGTGGTGACGGCCCGCACGGCGGCCGCGTCGGGCGGCATCCGCAGCAGGGAGGTCACCCGCACCCCGCTCGCCTCGTCGTGCTGGGTGATCTCCAGGGTCAGCCAGCCGTCCGAGGTTCCCGCCGCGTGCCCCAGGTAGCGCAGGCCCTGGCCGATGCCGGTCGCCGTGGAGCGCAGGTTGGCGGCGGCGTGGCCGTGTCCCACGGCGAGGATCTCCACCAGCGGTTGCCGGGGCGTCCGGCGCGGACCGGCGGCCTCGGGGGCGCCCATGGCCACGATCCGCACCGGGGCGTCCTTCCCCGCTTCGAAGACCAGTCGGAACCTGTCGGTTCCCCATGTGATGACCCTGTGGTTCACAGCGGTGCCGCGCCTCTCGTTGCCTGAGGAAGTCGTGAGGCATATGAAAGCGTCGATCAAATAGCCACACAAGGCCTCACGCAGCAGAAGTTGCCGGCAGGCATGAAGCTCCATCTACCAACGGATAGCGACGATTCGGCGCCCCTTCGAGCGAGAACGGCGTCACGAAAGCGATTTCACGAGCGGCGGGCAGGGCGCGGCCCCGTCAGGTGGTGCGGCGATGGGATCAGCCGGAGCGGCGCGGCGCCCGGGCGCTGGACGACCGCACGACCAACTCCGGGCTGACGCTCAGCGACTGCGGACGCCCACCGCCCATCGCGGTGGCGAGCAGTCCGAAGGTCTGCCAGCCCAGCTCCACGAAGTCCTGCCGGACCGTGGTGAGGGAGGGGCTCCACAGTTCGCTGAGCGGGTGGTCGTCGAAGCCGACGACGCTGACGTCCTCGGGTATCCGGCGCCCGCGCTCGGTGAGGGCGCGCATCAGCCCCATCGCGACCTCGTCGTTGCCGCACAGCACCGCCGTCACGTCGGTCCGCGCGGCCAGCTCCAGCCCGATGCGGTAGCCCGAGCGCGCGGTCCAGTCGGCCTCCAGCACCTCGGGAACCGCGCGCCCGGCCTTCTCCAGGGCGTCCCGCCACCCGGCCGTGCGCCCCGTCCACGGGGTGGACCGCGGGATGGCCAGGTGGTGCACGGTCTCGTGGCCGAGGTCCAGCAGGTAGCGGGTGGCGTGCTCGGCGGCCGTGCGGTCGTCCATGTACGTGTGCGGGATGCTCCGGTCCACCGAGTAGCTGGCCGCCGCCGCGACCACCGGCAGGCTCGCCGGCATCGCGCGTAGCGTGGACTCGCCCGGCGGGTCGTACTCCAGCACGACCGCCCCCGCCACCGGGTGGCTCAGGATGAGGTCGAGGGCGGAGTCCACGGTGACCTGGTCGGGCGACTCCACGACGGAGATCACGACGGTGTACCCGGCCTGCCGCGCCGCCTCCTCCACGCCCTGGATGGTGGCGGCGTAGCCGTGCCGGGTGGTGTTGCCCGCGAAGAGGGCGATCATCGAGTGCTTGCCGCGGACCAGTGCCCGGGCCGCGCCGTTCGGCCGGTAGCCGAGGGTGCGCACGGCGGTGAGCACGCGCGCCCGCTTCTCCGGGCTCACCGGAGCGGTGCCGTTGAGCACCCGGGAGACCGTCGGCACGGAGACCCCCGCCTCGCGCGCCACGTCCGCGATGACCGGGGGCCTGCCACGTTCACTAGCCTTCATGCTCGCCAGCGTAGTGGGGCCCCCACCTCGGCAACCGGTGGGCCGGGGCCGGGCGTGCTCCGGGCCGAGGGGCGCCGGGCCGGGGTCCCGTCTAGTCCGCCCGCGGGTCGTCGATGTCCAGCAGCTTGCCGAGCAGCGCGCCGAGCAGGTCGCGTTCGGAGCGGCTGAGGGCGCCGAACGCCCCGTCGAGGAGGTCCGGGACGGTCCGCTCGGCGTCGGCGAGCCGGCCGCGGCCGGCGTCGGTGATGGTGACGGCGTAGGAGCGCCGGTCGCGGGGGTTGCGTTCGCGGCGGACCAGCCCGCGCCGTTCCAGGTCGTCGCAGACGCCGACCATGACGCTGCGGTCGATGCGCAGCTCCTCGCTGAGCGCCTGCTGGGAGCAGGGCCCGACGGCGGCGAGCATCTTCAGCACCAGGTGCTGGCCGACACCGAGGCCCTGGGCGCCGGCGTTCGCGTCGGCGGCGCGCGCCACCAGGGCCGAGGCCCGGCACAGCGCGATGTCCAGCCGTTCGGCGGCCAGCCGGGGGAAGTAGTTCGGCCTGCCGCGTTCGTCGGTCGTCGTCGGCATGGGGCCCCTTCGCGTCGCGGTGTGGCCAGCCTAGCAAATCCATCTCGCAGACAACTGTTTGACAGCAGATGATTGGCAGACATACGGTCCGATCATCTGTCCACAGATCGTTTGCATACAGATGGACTGTGCGGACGAGAAGCCCCGACGGCCGCCCGCCCACCCCGCCCCGGAGGACCCTCCCGTGACGCTGGACCTCACCCCCGACGAACTGCTGTCCACCACCCGCGCGGTGCGCAGGCGCCTGGACCTCACCCGGCCGGTGCCCCGCAGGCTGATCGAGGAGTGCGTGGACCTCGCGGTCCAGGCGCCGACCGGCCGCAACCGCCAGCGCTGGCACTTCCTGGTGGTCACCGAGCCCGCGCGGCGGCGGGCCGTGGCCGACATCTTCCTGCGGGCCCTGCCGCTGGCGGCCGGGCAACCGCTGACCGAGCGCGACCTGCGGCGGATGAACCACCACCCCGGCTCGACCGACCGGGTCTTCGACGGCCTGCGGTACCTGGCCGACAACATCCACCGGGTGCCCGCCTTCGTGATCCCGGCCGTGGAGGGCCGGACCGACCACGCGCCCGTCGCCGTGCAGGCGGGAACGTGGGGATCGATCCTCCCCGCGGTGTGGAGCTTCATGCTCGCCGCCCGCGCCCGCGGTCTCGGCACGACGTGGACCACCGCGCAGGGCCCCCTGGAACGCGAACTGGCCGAGACGCTCGGTGTCCCCCACGAGGAGGTGATGCTCGCCGCGTTCATCCCGCTGGCCTACACCCTCGGGACCGACTTCAGGCCCGCCCGGCGCATCCCGCGCGAGGAGGTCCTGCACTGGGACCGCTGGTAGAGCCGGCGAGCCGCGCCGACGGCACGGCGCCCGGGCACGGCGCCCACCCGGGTGGGAGGCCCCACCCGGGTGGGACGCCCCACCCGGGTGGGCCGGTCGCCCGCTCGGCCGGAGGGCGCCGGTCAGGCGGTGCCGGCGGCCGGCCGCCGCAGCACGGTCACCCCGACCGGGGGCAGCCGCAGGGCGCCGTCGGCCTCGGCGGGCCCGCCGATGACCACCTCGCCGGCGACGCCGGCGAGCGTGACCTCCTGCTCGGTGCGGTTGACCAGGAACCAGTAGTCGGCGTCGCGGCCGGCGCGGACGGTGAGCTCCACGGCGCCGCGCGCCTCCGGCGGCAGTTCGCTGGAGACCCCCGCGCCGTCCAGCAGGCGCCGGAGCAGCGGGGTGAGCTGCTGCGCGCCGAGCCGGGTGGAGACGTGGGCGGCGGAGCCGCCGGCGACCGGGCGGCGGGTGATGGCGGCCCGGCCGGCGTGGTGGCCGGTGGCGTAGCGGGCCAGCACCTCGACGTCCGGGGCGCTCACGGTGATCTGGTCGGTCCACAGGCTGCCGGTGGTGCCGTCGTCCAGGGCCACCGTCTCCTCGTCCAGCAGCGGGGAGAACTCCTCGACGCGGATGCCGAGGAGGTCGCGCAGCGGCCCGGGGTAGCCGCCGAGCCAGGCGTGGTCGTTCTCGTCCACGATGCCGGAGAAGTAGGTGGTCACCAGGTGTCCGCCCCCCTCCACGTAGGCGGTCAGCTCCTTGGCCAGCGCCTGCGGCAGCGAGTACAGGACGGGGGCGACGACCAGGGCGTAGTCGTCCAGCCCGGCGCCGGCCGGGACGACGTCGGCGCGGACGCCGAGGGCGAGGAAGGCCGAGTACCAGTCCAGCGCCTCCTGGCGGTAGCGCAGCCGGGAGGTGGGGTGGGAGTCGAGTTCGCTCGCCCACCAGGAGTGCCAGTCGAACAGGATGGCGGCGCGGGCGGGGCGGCGCGTGCTGCCGGCGACCGGGGCCAGCTCGCGCAGGGTGGCTCCCAGGGCGACGACCGAGCGGAAGACGTCGCTGTCCGGCCCGGCGTGCGGGACCATCGCCGAGTGGTACTTCTCCGCACCGGCGGCGGACTGGCGCCACTGGAAGAAGCAGACCGCGTCCGCGCCGTGGGCGACGTGCAGCAGGGAGTCCCGGGCGAGCTCGCCGGGCCGCTTGGCCCGGTTGACCGGCTGCCAGTTGACGGCGCTGGTGGAGTGCTCCATCAGGAACCACGGCCGGCCACCGGCGATGTTGCCGGTCAGGTTCGCCGAGAAGGACAGCTCGTCCAGGGCCTGCGGCCCGGGGGTGACGTAGTGGTCGTTGGAGACGAAGTCCACCTCGCTCGCCCAGTCGGCGTAGTTCATCCCCTTGGTCTCGCCCATCACCATGAAGTTGGTGGTGACCGGCACGTCCGGGGTGATCGCGCGCAGCACCTCGCGCTCCGCCCGCAGGTGCTCCTTGAGCGCGTCGGAGGAGAACCGCTTGAAGTCCAGCTGCTGGGTGGGGTTCGGGTGCGAGGCGGCCCGCCTCGGCGGCAGGATCTGCCCCCAGTCGCTGTAGCGCTGCGACCAGAACGCCGTGCCCCAGGCGTGGTTGAGCGCCTCCAGGCTCCCGTAGCGCTCCCGCAGCCACTGGCGGAAGGCGCGGGCGGCGTCGTCGGAGTAGTCGTAGACGTTGTGGCAGCCCAGCTCGTTGTTGACGTGCCAGGCGACCAGGGCCGGATGGTCGGCGTAGCGTTCCGCCATCGCCGTCACCAGGCGCAGCGCGTGCTCGCGGAAGACCGGGGAGGTGGGCCGCCAGTGCTGGCGGGCGCCCGGCCACAGGGTCTCCCCGGTGGCGGTGACCGGCAGGATCTCCGGGTGGGCGGTGGTCAGCCACGGGGGCGGGGACGCGGTCGCGGTGGCCAGGTCCACGCCGATGCCCCCGGCGTGCAGCAGGTCCATCACCTCGTCCAGCCAGGCGAAGTCCCAGGTGTCCGCGGTCGGCTGGATGCGGGCCCAGGAGAAGATGGCGAGGGAGACGACGTTCACGCCGGCCTCGCGCATCAGGCGCACGTCCTCGTCCCAGACCTCGCGCGGCCACTGGTCCGGGTTGTAGTCGGCGCCGTAGGCGAAGCCGTCGGTGGTGCCGTCGGTGGGGCGGCGCAGCCAGCGGTGTGGCAGGGCGCGGGACATTGACTTCTCCTTGGGGATCTGGGGCATCGCGCGGAGCCGGCCGCGGCGTGCGCGTGCCACGGTGCCGGACGCGGGCCCGGCTGGAACCGGTGGCGGAGGGAGGAGGGGCCGCGCGCGGTGCCGCGGCCCCTCCGGGGGTTCACTGGTTGACGGTGAAGCCCTGCTCGGTGCCGTAGTCGATGGTGGCCTGCTGCCAGGCGGCCAGGCCCTCGGTGAGGGTGGTGTCGGAGACGTAGGCCTGGCCGACGGTGTCGTTGAAGATCGAGTTGGCGTAGACCTGGTACGGCAGGTAGGACCAGCCCTCCACCACGTTCGCGGCTGAGTCGGCGAAGATCTGGTTGGCCTGCTGGCCGCCGAAGTACTCGAACTCGGCGTTCAGGAACTCCTCGGAGGACAGCTCGGCCGTGGTGGCCGGGAAGGCGCCGGCGGCCACGCGGGTCGCCACGCCGTCGCCGGCGTTGGCGTACTCCAGGAAGGCGTAGGCGAGTGCCTTGTTCTGGCTGGCCGCGGGGACGGCGAGGGAGCTGCCGCCGTTCTCGGCGCTGGCGTTGGCGCCCTCCTCCCACTGCGGCAGCGGGGCCACCCGCCAGGAGCCGGCGCCGTCCGGGACGCCGGATTCGAGGTTGGCGGGCATCCAGGCGCCCATGATGAGGGTGGCGATGGTGCCGTCGCCCAGGGCCTGGTACCACTCGTCGGTCCAGCCGGTGATCGGCGCCAGCAGCTCCTCGTCGATGAGCTGCTGCCAGGTCTCGGCGTAGGCGGTGGAGCCGGGGTCGGTGAAGTCGACCGTTACGTTGGTGCCGTCGACGGTGTAGGGGTGGCCGCCGGCCTGCCAGATCATGCTGGTGGTGGTACCGGGGTCGCCGGTGTCGGAGCCGATGTAGAGGTTGGGGTCCGCCTCGTGCAGGGTGCGGGCCGCCTCGACGTACTCGTCCCAGGTCGTCGGGACCTCGATGCCGTGCTCGTCGAAGACGTCCTGGTTGTAGAACAGGGCCATCGGCCCGGAGTCCATCGGCAGGCCGTAGATGCCCTCGCCGGCCTGGACGGCGTTCCACGGGCCGGCGGAGAAGGTGCCGTCCAGCTCGGAGGCGCCGTAGGAGGACAGGTCGGTGAGCGCCTCGGCGACGGTGAACTGCCCCAGGGCGTAGTACTCGATCTGGGCGACGTCGGGGACGCCGGATCCGGCCGAGATGGCGTTCTGCAGGGCGGTGTACTGGGTGGTGTTGGTGCCGGCGTTGACCAGCTCGACGTCCACGTTCGGGTACTCGGCCTCGAAGTCCGCCACCACCTGCTCCAGGGTGGGCTCCCATGCCCACACGGTGATGGTGCCGCCCTCCTCCAGCGCCGCCGCGACGTCCTCCGGGGAGCCCGACGCCGACCCGCCGTCGTCGGAGGAGCCGCAGGCCGTCATGGTGAGCGCCATCAGGCAGGCCAGCCCGATTCCGCGCAGGGCGGAGCTGTGTGTTCTGGTCATGTGATCAATCCACTTCGTCGTAGAGCGTGGAGGGGACGCTGGGCCGCGGGCGGGCACGCCGGCCGTCCGCGGTGCGGGAGGGGGTTACTCCTTGACGCTGCCGGCGGCCAGTCCGGACTGCCAGTAGCGCTGGAGCAGCAGGAACGCCGCGATGAGCGGAAGGATGGTGAGCAGGGAGCCGGTGATGACGAGGTTGAAGATCGCCTCGCCGCCGGCCGTGGCGGCCTGGGAGTTCCAGGCGTTGAGCCCGAGGGTGAGCGGGTACCAGTCGGGGTCCTTGATCATGATCAGCGGCAGGAAGTAGTTGTTCCAGGTGGCGACCATGGTGAAGAGCGAGACCGTGACGATCCCCGGGGCCAGCAGGGGCAGGCAGACGCTGACGAAGGTGCGCAGCTCGCCCGCCCCGTCGATGCGGGCCGCCTCCAGCAGCTCGGTGGGGATGGCCTCGGAGGCGAAGACCCACATCAGGTACAGCCCGAAGGGCGAGATCAGCGAGGGGATGATCACCGCCCACGGGGTGTTGGTCAGTCCCATCTGGCTGAACATCAGGAAGGTGGGCACCGCGAGCGCCGTACCGGGGACCGCCACGGCCCCGATCACCACCGCGAAGACGGCGCGCTTGCCGGGGAAGTCGAACTTGGCCAGCGCGTAGCCGCCCATGACCGCCAGCAGGGTGGCGCCGCCGGCGCCGGCCACCACGTACAGCAGGGTGTTCAGCAGCCAGCGCCCGAAGACGCCGTCGTCGTAGGTGAAGGTGTCGGCGATGTTGTCGAAGAGCGCGAAGTCGCCGGCGAACCACAGGCCGAAGGAGTCGAGCAGGCTGCCCTGGGTCTTGGTGGAGTTGATCACCAGCCACACCAGCGGCACCAGCGTGTACAGCAGCACCAGGCCGGTGAGCAGGGTGAGCGGGAGACTGCGCCGGACCCGGCGACCGCCGTCCTGCTCGGCGCGGGAGCGACGGGTGGTGCGCAGCCGCGCGGCGGTGGTGCGAGTGGTGGCGTCGCCCGTCCGCTGAAGGGTACTGGTCGGGGTACTCATCGGACGGTCACGCTTCCTCTCGCATGCCGCGCAGCTGCACGATGTAGGCGACGACCATGGTGAGGATCCCCATGATGATCGCGACGGTGGCCGCGTAGTTGTGCTGCTGCCCGGCGAAGGACAGCGAGTAGGTGAAGATGTTGGGCGTGTAGTCGCTGCCGATCGCGTTCGGCGCCAGGGACTGCAGGATGCTGGGCTCGTTGAATAGCTGGAACGAGCCGATGATCGAGAAGATGGTGGCGATCACCAGTGCGCCCCGGATCGCCGGCAGCTTGATCGCGGTGATGATCCGCAGCTGTCCCGCGCCGTCGATCTCCGCCGCCTCGTACAGCGAGTGGGGGATCACCCGCAGCGCCGAGTAGAAGATCAGCATGTTGTAGCCGACGAACTCCCAGGTCACGATGTTGCCGATGGCCGCCAGGATCCAGTCCGGGGAGAGCGGGTCGGGCAGCGAGGTGCCGAACGCGTCGTTGATGTTGCCCACCAGGCCGAAGCGGGTGCCGTACATGAACCCCCACATCAGCGTGGCGACCACGGCGGGCACCGCGTAGGGCAGGAAGATCCCGATCCGGAAGAAGCTCTTGCCGTACAGGCGGCCGCTGTCCAGGGCCAGGGCCACCAGCAGCGCGATGAACAGCATGATCGGCACCTGCACCACCAGGAACAGCGCCGCCCGGGCCAGCGAGGACCAGAAGCGTTCGTCGCCCAGCGCCTGCTGGTAGTTCTCCAGACCGACGAACGACGTGCCGCCGATGAGCCGGTCCTGGAACAGGCTGAGGTAGATCGAGTAGGCGATCGGCGCCAGGAACACCAGCGCGAACACGACCATGAACGGCCCGACGAAGGCCCAACCCGTCCATCGGCGCCCGCGGGGGCGGCCATTGACACCCGCGCGCCGCGCGGGCGGTGACAGCGTCGTCATGCGGTTTCCTCGCTCATGGTGCGACCTCGATCAGCTGGGAATGTTTACGTAACCATCACGGATCGCAGTTGACAAGAGCGAAGTTGAGTGAATGATTGCGTAAACATTGACGTTGCGTGTTGTCTACACTGCCTACGCACGGAGGGTCAATAGGGGGTGCGATGATCGTCGGGACGGACCAGGGGGCCCATGGGATGGAGCGGATGCAGCGCGAAACACAGACCACGAGAACGCCACGGGGCACGCGACGGGTGTCCATGGCGGACGTCGCGCGGCTGGCCGGAGTCTCCCCGCAGACCGTCTCGCGCGTCTCCAACGGGCACTCCTCGGTGGTGGAGTCCACCCGGCAGCAGGTCCTCGCCGCGATGCGGGAACTGGGCTACCGGCCGAACAGCGCGGCCCGGGCGCTCAAGCGCGGCGAGTTCCGCACCATCGGAGTGATCACCTTCACCCTGTCCACCACCGGCAACATGCGCACCCTGGAGGCCATCGCCACCTCCGCCGCCGAGGAGGGCTACGCCACCACGCTGCTGCCGGTGGCCGCCCCGACGCAGGACGAGGTCCGCGGCGCCTTCACCCGGCTCGACGAACTGGCCGTCGACGCCTGCATCGTGATCATGGAGAAGCACCTGCTCGACGCGACCACCGTCTACCTGCCGCCCGGCGTGCAGGTGGTGGTCGCCGACTCCGACGCCGGAGAGCGCTACAGCGTGGTCGACACCGACCAGGCCGGCGGCGCCCGCGCGGCCGTCCGCCACCTCCTCGACCTCGGGCACCGCACCGTGTGGCACCTCGCCGGACCGGAGGAGTCCTTCGCCGCCCAGCGCCGGGCCGACGCCTGGCGGAGCACGCTGCGCGAGGCCGACCGCGCGGTGCCCGAGCTGCTCCGCGGCGACTGGACCTCCGAGTCCGGCTACCGCGCCGGCCTGCGGCTGGCCGACGAACCCGACTGCACCGCGGTCTTCGCGGCCAACGACCAGATGGCTCTCGGCCTGCTGCGCGGGCTGCACGACCGCGGCCGCTCCGTCCCGCACGACCTGAGCGTGGTGGGGTTCGACGACATCCCGGAGGCCGGCTCCTTCATCCCGCCGCTCACCACCGTGCACCAGGACTTCGCCCAGATAGGCCGCCTCCTGGTGGACGGCGCGCTGCGCCAGCTGCGCAACGAGTCCCCGGAACGGGGCACCACCATCGTCCCCACCCACCTCGTCGAACGCGCCAGTACCGCCCCACCGCCCGACGCCGGCCGCCGGCGCGCGCCGGAGCCTTCCGCCTAGGCCCCCGCGCCCGGGCGGCCGGACCGCTCGTCCCTCCGGGACGCGGCGGCGGCCGTCCGGGCGGCGGCCGTCTGGGAGGCGGCGCGGGCGTCCGGGCGGCGGCGCGGGCGTCCGGGCGGCGGCGCGGGCGGGCGCCGCGACCGGGGTGATCAGTCGGTGGGGGCGCCGAACCACCTGGGCAGGTGGTCGAGCAGGTCCCGCTGGTCGTCACCGACCCACGCCACGTGGCCGTCCGGGCGCAGCAGCACCGCGGGCGCGTCCAGTTCCTCACTGACGTCGGCGACGTGGTCGACCCGGTCCGCCCAGCCCTCCACGGAGAGCCGCCCGGTCTGGTCGAGCAGCAACCCGCGGCCCCCGTGCATCAGCCCGTACAGCCGCCCCCGCTTCAGCCCCACGTCCCGCATCCGCCGGCCGAGCAGTTCGTGCCCCTCGCCGAAGTCGTAGCGGACCCCGACCGCGGTGATCATCTCGGTCACGTACCGGTTGACCTCCTCGAAGTCCATCAGCGTCGTGAACAGCGCCCGCAGCGCGGCCGCCCCCGGATCGGTGCGCAGCAGGGCGATCTGCGCGCGGGTGCTGTCCAGCACCCGCGCGCCCACCGGGTGCCGCTCGGTGTGGTAGCTCTCCAGCAGCCCCCTCGGTGCCCAGCCGTTGACCTCGGCGGCCAGCTTCCAGCCGAGGTTGAACGCGTCCTGGATCCCGAGGTTGAGCCCCTGCCCACCGGTCGGCGGGTGGATGTGCGCCGCGTCGCCGGCCAGCAGCACCCGACCGACCAGGTAGCTCTCGGCCTGCCGGGTGGCGTCCCCGAACCGGGAGAGCCAGCGCGGCGAGTGGGCGCCGAAGTCGGTGCCCGCGGTGGCCCGCAACTGCCGCCGGAACTCCTCCAGGGTCGGCGGGACCGCGCGGTCCTCGGACACCCCCTCGGCCGGCACGACGACGCGGTACACCCCGTCCCCGAGGGGGGTGGCGCCGAACCGCAGCTGCGTCCTGCGGACCTCCGCGACCACCGCCTCGACCGTCGCCGGCTCCTCGGTCAGCCGCATCTCGCCCAGCAGCGTCTCGACCGTGGCGGCCTGGCCGGGAAAGCCCACGCCGAGCGCCTTGCGCACCGTGCTCCGGCCGCCGTCGCAGCCGACGAGGTAGCGCGAGCGCAGCCGGGTGCCGTCGGCCAGCTCCGCGGTGACCCCGTACTCGTCCTGGCTCAGCCCGACCACCTCGTGGCCACGCCGGATCTCGGTGCCGAGTTCCACCGCGCGCTCGCCCAGCAGCCGCTCGGTGACCGGCTGCGGGGTGGCGAGACCATACGGGTGCGCCGTGTCCAACCGGTCCGGCCACGGCTTGGCGATGCCGCCGAAGAGACCGCCCACCTGGAACTTCTCACTGACCGCGAGGAACCGGTCCAGCAGACCCCGCTGGTCCATCATCTCCACGCTGCGCGCGTGCAGGCCCTGCCCACGGGACTGCTCGGTCGGCTCGGTCAGCCGCTCCAGCACGACCACCTGCACCCCGTGCAGCCGCAGCTCACTGGCCAGCATCAAGCCGGTCGGCCCGCCGCCGACCACGATCACGTCGATCACAAAACCCCCCATTCACCAAGGTCGGAACCAGCCAGCCGCTCCGGCACGCGCCCGTTGGCGATCCCCGTCCCGGCGCGCGTTCTGGCCGCGAGCCGAGATTCTGCAGCACCACCGGGGCCTTGCCACAAGCCCCCCGGTGCGCTATACGTTGAGAATGGCAAGGAGCAGGTGACTCCTTGCCTTTGCTTTTTCCACCACCTCTGCTTTTCGCCGTCGCCGAGGAGGGCGCTGAGCCCAGCGCCCACACCCCTCGCCACAGCGGGGAACCTGGCAGCACTGACGCGTCGGTCGCACCGTGGACCAGCGCAACCACGTGGACACAGGTCTCCCGCGAGAGCGGCCTCGAGTTCGGTGGCGAGGTCGAGGACCTGGGAGGCCAGAGCAGCTGGCTCCGTTGATGAAGGGCGTACCGGCCGACCTGGGCTGCTGTCGGTGACCTCGTTGTGGACGATGTGATGACGGCGGCATTACGGGACTCCTCAGCGCACCGCGGTGATGCGGTTGGAGGAGGAGGTGAGCTTCCCCTGCCGGCACAACGCGTCGATGTCGGTCTGCAGGCCGGCGCGGACGTCCTTGGTCACGCGCCGCCAACCGAAGAACTCGCACGCCTGGCGGACCAGTTCCTCCTGCGACATGCCAGGGCACTCGGCTGCCAATTCGTACAGGGCAAGGCGGCGCTCAGCCGGAGCGATATGGGCGAACTTGCGCGGCGTGCCGTGCTCCGGAGAGCGGGCCTTCAGTTCCTCCCCGCCGACCATCTCGAAGAACCCGTCGTCGACGGCGATCGCACGCGCCCGACACAGCCCGGCCAGGACGGTGCCGATGTTGTCGCGGATTCGCGTGCCCGCCCGGACGACTCCCCAGGCGTCCCGGGCGCGCTGGACGATCAGGTCCTCGTGTACGGGACCCTCGGCCATTACCACCAGGAGCAAGAAGCGTTCCAGGGCGGGTCTGGCCTGAGGCGTGTGCAGTTCGTACGGAGAATTGACGGCACCGTCATACGTCTCGTATGAGCGGCTCCACGGTCGTTCTGGCGCTGTGACCGGAACGCGCTCGTGCTCCACCGGGACCGGGCGGTGCGGCACGGCGGCGGCGAACCCCTGTCCTGGGACTTCACCCGGCTCCACCTCCGGCTCGACATCAGCGGCCCGCGCCGCGGCGGGCCCGGAGTCCTGAGCGCTCCCCGCCCCGATGGTGTCCGCCACCATCTCACCCGCCGCTACCGGGCCCTCGGTGACGGCCAGCTCCACCGCCTGGCGCAGCCGCTGCTCGGCGGCGTCCCGACCTCGGTACCAGTCCGTCCCCCAGATGCGGTGGAGCCGCCATCCCAGACCCGTGAGTACCTCTTCCCGCAGCCGATCCCGGTCACGGGCCGCCTTGGATGAGTGGTACATGGCCCCGTCACACTCGATGCCGAGCGCGTACGAGCCGGGGAACCGGGGATGGCGCAGGCCGATGTCGATGCGGTAGCCGGCGACGCCGACCTGCGGCTGCACCTGGTAGCCCCAGTCACGCAGTACGCGCAGGACGGACTCCTCGAAAGGGCTGTCCGGCTCGGCATCGCCCTGCATCAGGTCCAGCGCGAGGACGGCAGGACCGTTCTCCGCGTACTGCAGGTACCGCTTGAGGTGCTGCACGCTCTCGTTGGGGCTGTCGGCGAGCGCGTTTCCGCGGAAGGACGCGACGACCTCCATGCGGTAGCGGGCGCGGGTGACGGCCACGTTCAGGCGCCGCCAGCCGCCATCCTTGTTGATGGGGCCGAAGTTCAGACCGAGCCTGCCGTGCTCGTCGGGCCCATAGCCGACCGACATGATCATGACGTCTCGTTCGTCGCCCTGCACGGACTCCAGGTTCTTGACGAAGAAGCCGTCGAGCCGGTCCTCGGTGAAGCGGTCGTTCAGGTCGGGACGGAGAACCCGGGCCTGCTGAACCGCTTGCTCGATCGCCGAGGCCTGGGCCTGGGAGAGCGCCACGACCCCGAGGCTGCCGCCCGGACGTGTGTCGAAATGATGGATGACCCGCTCGGCGACGAACTGCGCCTCCGTCCGGTTGTCGCGACGCCCGCCCCGATCGTAGACGCCGTCCACCCGGTAGAACGCGACGCCTACGTCGTTCCCCCGCTCCAGGGCACCGGGGAAGGTCACCATGGAGTTCTCGTAGAACGAACGGTTGCTGAAGGTGATCAGGTCCTCGTGGCGACTGCGGTAGTGCCAGCGCAGCGGAAGCTCCTGCATGGCACCCGCCTTGCAGGCGTCCAGGAGGGACTCGAAGGAGTCGGGGACATCCTCGTCGTACTCGTCGGAGTCGTCCTGGACAGAGGAGTCGAAGAACGATGTGGGCGGCAGCTGTTTGGCGTCCCCGGCAACAATGAGGGAGTGCCCGCGGTAGATGCAGTTGATCGCATCGCTTGGGCGGACCTGAGAGGCCTCGTCGAAGATCACCACGTCGAAGCGGTAGTCGGCGGGCAGGAACTGGCTGACGGTGAGCGGGCTCATCATGAAGCAGGGCTTCACCCGCTGCACCACGTCCCGGGTGCGGCCGAGGAGTTCACGGACCGGCATATGGCGCGTCTTCTTCTCGGCCTCGCGGGTGATCACTCGGCCGTCCCCCACGTCCGATCGGCGGGGCCGGCGCTTGTTACACGCCTCGATGACGGCTCCGCGCGCCGCTGCGACCAGACGGCGGTCGGCTTCCCGGAAGTCCGCGATCCGTGCGTCCAGGTCGGCGGAGCGGTTGGTGCGCAGCCTGTCGTCGGTGGACAGGAGGGCCTCCGCCCAGGACTTGAGCACCGCCTGCTCGACCACCGAGGGAAGCTGCCCGGCCGAGACGCCGCGCTCGACCGAGCGGGGCACCAGGTCGTCGGCGCCGTGGCGGGCCAGCACGGCCATGCCGTCGCGATACGCCTGCCACTCCTGCGGGCCCTGCGGGTCGTCGAGCAGCCCGTGCACCACCTCGTGGGCCTGGTCGAGCGAGCCCATCAGCAGGGGAGAGAGCTGGGCCCGGCGAGAGGCGTCGAACAGGTCGAGCAGTGCGGTGACGGACCGGGACCAGCGGGCGGCCCTCGCCTCCGTCTCATCACACCACGAGCCAAGTGACTTCCGCACGCTCTCGGCGAGCAGGTGCGGCAGTTCGTCCTGCGGCGACCCGTCAGCCAGACGGGTCGCGGGCGCCTCTGCCCGCTCGGCCGTCATGGTCAGTTCGGCTATACGGGCCGCGGTGGTCAGGGCCTGGTCGAGAGCCGGGAGGTCCGCCGGGGTCCGGGGGGTGTAGCGGGCCAGCAGCACGCCGTGCTGGTCGGCAAGGCGCCTGACCTCGGCGGCGGCCTGTTGCCAGGCCAGAGCCTGCGGCAGCAGGGCGGGCAGCGACCTGTCCCACATACCGGTCCGGGTGAGGGCGGTGACGGCCTGGCGGTCGGCCTTGAACTGGGAGGAGAACATTCGGGTCATCAGACCTCGGTGCTGCTCCGCGAAACGCCGTGCCACGTCGGGCAGGTCGGCCGCAGTGAGGACCTGCTCACCGAAGACGTTGTCCACGGCGGCCCGGGCCTCGGCCTCGGCGGCGAGCGCATGACGCAACTCCTGCGCCGCCTCGTGCACCCGGGCCAAGGTGCCGGCGGTGAACCAGTGGGCCGGCGGGCGGTGGGCGGCCGAGGTCAGGTCGGCCAGCTCCAACAGTGCGAACGCGGCCTGGGGCGTATCCGGCTTCGGCATGCCGAAGAGATCGGCGAGCTGGGCGAGTGACCCGGTGACGTCCTCCGGGAGGCCGCCACCCTCTGCGGCACCGCCGTGCCCGGGCAGTCCCCCGCGCAGGGCGCTGATGGCCTGGTGTACATCGTGAAGGGTACGTGGCGGGTCCACCACCGCCGCGAACGGGTGGCGCGCGGCCGCGGCACGTACGGCCCCCAGCGCGTCATCGGCCTGCTCCGCGACAGCGAGCGCGGAGGCACCCACCAGCCCACGCCACGGAAACCTCTCCCCCTCAGCGGCCGGGCGCCAGGCACGGCTGACGGCTTCCGCGGCCGCCATGAGGTCGTGGAGGGCTCCCGCATCGAGAGTACGCACCGTCTGCGCGCCACTCTGCCCCAGCGATACCTGTGGCGTGCCGTCGAGTTCCAGGAGTACCAGTCGTCCCAGAACGTCATGCAGGGTCCGTTGCAGCGGTTGCCGGATCTCGTTCATCGCGGCGGCGTAGGCGGACAGCTCCGTACGCAGCCGGCGCGCCCGCTCCAGTTCGTGTGCGGCTGCTCCGGTGACCCTGACCTCCGTGGTCAGCACCCGCGCGAGCTCCATGGCAACGGACTTCTTCGAGGTGCCGCCACTGTGCAGGGTCAGGACGAAGTCGCCGAGGCCGACCCCGCGCAGACGGTTGCACACCACGTCGAGGGCTGCCGCCTTCTCACTGACGAACAGCACGCTGCGACCAGCGTGCATCAGCGAGGCAATCATGTTGGTGATGGTCTGGCTCTTGCCGGTGCCGGGCGGTCCGCTCATCACGAACGAACGCCCCTCGAGCGCAGCGGCGATGCACTGCCGCTGGGATGCGTCCGCGTCCAGGACAAGCGGCGTCTGCTCGGGCAGCTGGCTCTCGTCGATGCGGTCCAGCTCCGGCGGCTCGAAGCCGAGCAGATCGTGCGGGAGGCCGGAGTCGGGGCCCAGCGCCACGGCACGTACGAGCGGGTGGTCCAGGATCTGCTGCTCGTTCTGCTGCAGGTCCCGGTACATGGCCTCCTTGTGGGAGGCGAACAGCCCGAGGACCACCCGCTCCTCGACTGCCCACCGTTGCTGGGTGGCGGCGACCTCTCGGGCGGCGGCGATGACGGCAGGCACGTCCCAGACATCGGTGGCGGCCACCGGCCCCCAGTCCACGCCCAGCCGCTCCAGCTTCACCGCGAGCGCCGGATTGTGGATGCGCTCCTGTTCCTCGGCCGGGTGCAGGCGGAGGCTGCCGCGGCGATCCCGGCGTAGCTCGACCGGAACGAGCAGCACAGGTGCCAGACTGCTCTCCTCGGCGCCGTTCTCCCGCCATCGCAGCATGCCGACGCCCAGCCACAGCACCCACAGGCCGTAGTCGTTGAACACCTGGCCGGACTTGCTGCGCAGCTGGTGGAGAGCGGCTTCCAAGGATGCCTGGGTGGTCTTCTGGGTCAGCAGTCCGGGCGAGCGGTCCAGGGCACGCCCGGCAGAGGGCCCGGGCGTGCCCTCATCGTCTTCCGGCTCCGCCTTGACCCTGGCGAACTCCCAGCCCGCCGCCAAACCGGACAGCACGGTGGCGGCGTCTGGGAATGTCAGCTCCAGGGTGCTGTTCCTGGCGTGCCGGAAGTTCAGCAGCCGGTTCTGGCCGCCCAGGTCGAGCAGGGACTTGCGCCAGCCGTCGAGAACAGCCCTCAACCGGTCGAGACCAGGGTCGCTACTACCGGGGCGTGCGGTGCCGGTCGTCGGCCGGTCGAGCATACGGGGAAACCTCCAGAACGGGATGCACCGCGGGGCCCCCTACTGCCACGGCCCCCTCCAGGTGTTGCCTACCAGGCGAACGTTGATGACACGCCGATGTCTACGGATTTGAGGCCTCAGGCGTCCCTCCCGGGATGAGCGGTCGCAGGAAGCGGCTCGGGGTGTCGTGCCAGAAGATGGCGAGGGCGTCCCGTGAGCGTGTGGCGGCGACGAACAGCAGCGAGCACGCTCGCTGGAGTTCCCGCCGATGGCGGACCGGGTCCGTGCGCTCCAGGCGCAGAACCGCCTCACGCGGGACCAGACCCTCCCTGACGCCTGCGATGATCATCCGCTGGTACTCCAGCCCTTTGAAGCGGTACATGGTGCCGATGTGCACACCGCCGTCACCGCGTGGCCCGTCGGGCCCGATCTCAACCGCCGGGATCCCGTTTCGCGCGAGAGTCGAGGCCAGCTCGCTGGCCATCACATTGGTCGGTACGCAGACGGCGACCTGCTCCGGGGGGATGTCGTTCCACTCGGTGATCAGCTCCGCGATCCGTTGCCGTTCCGTCTCCCAGTCGGGGCTTTCGTGCACTGCGGGTCGTGCACCACTGAGCACGGAGCGGTAGCCCGCCAGGGTCTCGTCACCGCCGTCGAGGTCGTCGAAGTGCTCGCCGCTCAGCAAACCGAGCGCCGACCCGAGGATCTGCCGGGTGGTGCGGTAGCTCAGCGTGAGCCGGGCCGAGCGCCCGCGGATGTTGATGCCGAGGCTGCCCAGGGTGACCTGGTTCTGGTAGATGCGCTGATGGGTGTCACCGACGAGGAAGATGTCGTTGCGATCGTGGGGGACCATGGCGCGCAGCATCTTCCAGTGCCCCGGGCGCAGGTCCTGGGCCTCGTCCACGACGATGTGGCGATACCGGTAGCGCAGCCACCCGGCGGAGCCGTCCTGGAGATGGACATTCTCCAGGCCTCCCGCTTCCTCACGCCGCCGCTCGACGGCGCGCAGACGCTGCTCGCGCTCCATCTCCAGGCGGGCCGCCCGCTCGGCCACCTGTGCCCAGGTCTGCTGCCGGAGCCGGTCCAAACGCTGCGTGAAGCGCTCGGCCAGTTGCCAGATCTCGGCCCGGTCGCCCCGGCTGACGTTCCTGCCGCGTCCCGCCCGGCGTGCTCGGAAGTAGTCCGCGCGGGACACGACCGCCTGACCGAGGATCACCTGCGTCCACTCGTCGTGCAGGAACTCGGCGTCCCACCTCTGCTCGCCCACCTCGTCGAGCATTGCCTGCCACTCGCGGAGTGCGCGGGCATCGTCGATGGTCTGCTTGCTGCTGCCGGGTTCCGCCTCGCGAACGATGCGCAGCGCGAGCTGGTCCACGTGGCTGATGTCCACGCGGGAAAGCAGTTCCTCACCGCCGAGGTCCCGAAGGCGGGCACGCAGGTCCGCCGCCAGGTTCTTGTTGTAGGTGGTCAGCAGGACGGGCTTGTTCCGCCCCGGCGGCAGCTTGTCCACCAGGTGCTTCACCCGGTGCAGCGCGACGATCGTCTTGCCCGTGCCGGGGCCGCCGCCCACCCGGGCGGGACCGGAGTAGTCCCGCCGCACCAGCTCGGACTGCGTCGGGTGCAGCAGGATCTTCCAGCGCGCGAAGTCTCCGCCCTCCAGGGCGTCCTTCAACGCCTCGTCCGAGGTCGTGACGATGGTCGCCGGTCGTTCGACGGCGGCCTGGAAGTCCTCCGCGTCCACCGGCTCCGACGCGGAGACCGGGGCGGTGACCTGCTCCAGCACCTCCTGGTACGGCTTGCCGTCGTGGAGCGCGAGCAGCACTTCGCCGGTGAGCTGGGGGGCGTACTCCACGAGGCCGAGGAGCTGGTCCTCGGTGGTCAGGGCGCGGATTACGGGGATCAGCGGCTCGGCCACGCCAAGGGAGGTGAGCTGTTCGTCCGTCAGCCGGGCGAAGAGCGGTTCCGGCGCGGGGGCGACAGCCTGCCCGGCGGCCTCGGGGGCCCGGTGTGACGACTCCGAAGGCGGCGTCCCCGCCCCCCGCAACACGCTGTCCTCGACGATCTGCAGATCGACGTACTCGATGCCGCCGGTGATCCGGTTGATGCCGTAAGCGAGGCGATCGAGGTTCTCGTAGACGTGCTTGCGGTGTTTGACGGAGACGATCAACCAGTCCTCGGCATCGAGGCGGAGGAGGAGCGCACGGTAGTCGTCGGTGACGTACGCGGACCAGAGCCTGCTCTCCCCCTTGAGCTGCTTGAGATGGAGGCCAGCGGCCTGCGGATTCTCCTTGAACTTGTGCTGGAAGTCGAAGAACGCACCCTTGACCGTGCGCGGAAGCCGCAGGACCTCCTTGTCCGCTTTGTCGAGCAGACGCAGGGTCGCGCCCGTGGTGCTCATGTACCCAACCCCCCAGGGTTCTGTCCGTCGTTGTGCTGATCACGTGGTCCGCCGAGGGCGGACGACGCAGTGCCGAGCCGCTCCGCCAGCTCCTCCACGGTCCACTCGACCGCCGGCCGAACCTCCCAGCCCGCGGCGGCAAAGGCCTTGTCCCGATCCTCTGCCTCGAAGTCCGGCTCCGCTCCCCTGGGCCTGGGGGCGAGCACGATCGCGACACGGGCGGCCGGCCAGGCCAGTTCGGCCATCCAGCCCCGGTCGTCGAGTTCGTACCCGTCGGCGGGGACGGGCACGTCGAGGGCGGCCAGCCGCTCCGCCAGGGGAGCCAGCCCTGGTTCGTCCGGGTCGAGGTAGCGCAGGACCGCGCCCCAGGCCGAGTCCGCGCCCGTCACGGTGGTAGGCGCCGCAGGCTCGGAGGCCGCAGGGGCGGACGGCGCGGACGGCGCGCCACGGACCGGGGTCCGGCCCCCGGCCGGGGCAGGAGCCGCCCGCTGAGCGTCCACGCTCGACTCGGCCGACGCATCGACGTCGAGCCGTACCCGTGCGGAGTCCAACCATCCCGAGCCGCCCGTGACGGCCAGCTCCTCCGTCAAGAAGCCGTCCAGCAGACTCGTGGTCAGCTGCACACCGTCTCCGCCACCGTGCTCCAGGAACTGCAACAGGTTGCCCCAGTACAGCCAGGACCGCCAACGCTGCTTGTGCGCGTCCTCGTCGTCGACGGCCGCGGCGCTGTCGTCGACGACGGCGAGCGCCGACCAGATCGGGGGCGTGCAGCGGGTGTCGGCCACGGCCGTGACCGGGCAGCCCCGCCCCTCCGCCGCGGCGATCACCCGGATGGGGCCGCCGCCCCCGCTCGGGATGCCCCCGCGCAGTGCCGCGGAGATCTGCTCGCCCGCCCTGTCGGGTGCTACGGCGGCGGCGCGGACGCCGCTCCTCGGCCCGCCACCAACCAGGCCGGCCACGGCGGCCTCCGCCCGCGCCAGCCACCGGCCGGCCTCGGGGAAGCGCAGGTAGTGCAGGAGCTGCTCGACCGGATTGACCCACACGGTCTCGGCAAGCTCACCCGGCAGGCCACCGCGCACCTTGGCGTAGTAGCCGCGTGCCTGCGCCTGGCCGGCGTCGCCGTAGGGCGTCCACACGGGGTCCTCGCCGGGCGCGGCGGCCTGCCCGGTGTCATGCACTCGGGTCCGCCACGCCTTGACGTCGTGGTAGGTGAGCTGGAACACCAGCAGCCCCTGCGCCCGCAGGCGGGCGCGCTTGACGGCGTCGTCGGCCAGCCGGTTGTGCGCGGGACTCGCGTGGAACTCGTAGCCGTCGAGGTAGAGCGCGACCCGAGGGCCGGGGGCGTCGAGGCGCTCGAACAGTACGTCGGGGCGGGTCCCATCCAGGATGCGCTGCTGGGAGACCCGCCAGCTCAGCGTCGCCCCGTCGGCCGCGGTCAGCCTCAGATCAAGGGAGTGGGTGGCCGCCGCGGTGGTGTAAGCGTCGGCACTGGCGCGTGCGTCCGGCTGCTGCGCCCACTCCTTGAGTGTGTCGAGGAACATGACCTCCAGGTCGCTCTCGGCCTGCCGTTCGAGCGGGATGTGGTGGGTCGCGGCTACCGGGGAGGTCTTCCACGCCTCGCCGTCCTCGCCGAGCAACTCGTCCAGCATCTGCCGGACCTCGTTGCGGCTGACCCGGTCATAGTCGCCCGGGGGGACACGGCGCAGCAGGCAGCGGTGGCAGCCGTCGAGTCCCTTCTCGAGGCACGGACAGCTCTCGACGACCTCGCGGGCCTTGAGCAGCACCTCGCGGAACCCATCGGCCGTGGCAAGCCGGTGCAGGTAGCCGGTGCCACCGGGCAGTCGGTCGTGGACGACCAGGAAGCGCCGCGGCCAGTCGGAGTCGCCGCGGTCCGGCATCGAGGCGGTGACGATGTCGAGGTGATCGGGGTCGCCGCCGTAGCGGGCGGCGATGCCGGCGAACAGGGCGGCGGTGAAGGAGGCGAGCCGTTCCTTGGCGCGGGCCACCGAGGCGGGCAGCAGAATGCGCACGGCCTCGGTCACCAGCTCGTGCGCGAGCAACAGCGGGACGTCGGCCCCCCTGGTTTCCTCCGGTCCGCCGAGCGCGCGCGCCTTGCGGCGCGGGCACCACAGCATGTGGTGAGCGCCGGTCCGCACGGCCGCCGCGAGGGAGTCGGTGAGCGCGTCGCGCGGCTGGTCGAGGACCGGGCGCCCTTCCGCGGTCGCCCCGCCACAGCTGGTACAGACGTGGAAGGGGGTGAGCCGCACCTCCTCGCCCGCGAGGGAGACCGTGCCGCTGCCGTCCTGGCGGTCCAGGCCGAGGTTGAGCGTCCTGATCACGGCCCGCCGGGTGAAGTCCACGCCGAACACGGCGGTGTCGTGGCGCCACGAGCCGGGCGCCAGATGGGCCGGATCGATATCAACCGCGGTGACGATGGTGTACCGCCGGCGTTCCCGCTCGTCCTTGTCGTCCCGCACCCTGGCGTCGTCGCGCTTGTCACGGGCGAGGACCCGCCTCGGTTGCAGGACGTGGTGGACGCAGCCGGCGTCGGCAATCTCCCTGCCTCCGCAGCGAGGGCAGGGAGAGGCATCGGCCTGAGCGTCGTGGGTGCGAGCGTAGCCGCAGGCCGGGCAGATGCGCCATACCGACCAGGCGCGCCGCTCCGGGCCCCCGATGTCCAGGGCGCGCACTGCGTGCTTGTAGCCGTTGACGTAGAAGCTGCTGCCGGGGGCGAGTTCCGCCAGGGCGAGCCTGCGGGGGCGCTCGTACTCCCGGACCTCGCTGCGGTAGGTCCTCCCGACGCCGCCTCCCGCCTCGGTCGGCGCACCGTCCTGGGTGCTCCGCGGCCGGCGGTTCCGCTCGCTGTCCTCCCGTTCCTGCGACCAGTAGAGGGTGGCCTCCAGCCGGGTGGTGGTGTCGGTGAGGCTGTAGTTCGGCAGCAGTCCGAGTTCCACCAGGGCGCCGTGGGCGCTGGCCCGGTTCATGTCGCGCAGCGAGTCCCCCGTGGTGCGGCGCTCGGCCGCCAACTGGCGGTACTCCCTGTCCTGCTCGGGGTCGGTGCGGGCAAGGCCGTCCATCGCCGTGTCGATCGCCCGGATCCGCCGCCGCAGTTCCTCACGGCGGGCCGTCCAGTCCTCCTCCGCCTCCTGGAGCGCGCGGACGATGCCGCCCGTGGCGTAGGCACGCAGTTCCTCGGCGGCGTGCTCGGAGACGCCCGTGGCGGCGCCGCCCGTGGCCGGGAAGAGCGCGAGGAACTCCTCGACCAGGGCCGCGCCATGGGTCAGCGCCGCGTCCGCGAGCTCCCCACACCATCCCGTCGTGCCGAAGAGTGCGGACGCCAGCCGGGGGACGGGCTGCAGCCGTTCCCCGTCGGAGGTGGTCAGCGCGCCGCGGGCCGCGAGGTCGAGCAGGTGGGCCGTGTACTGGCGGCGCAGGATCTCCACGGCCGACAGGTAGCAACCGGGGGGCACGATGTCCCCGGCGATCATCTCCCTGGGGTCCTCCAGGTAGTACAGGTCGCGGGCCCGCCGGCCGCCGAAGGCGACGACCAGGGCGTTCCCGGTCCGGCGGCCCGCGCGCCCAGCCCGCTGCACGTAGTTGGCCGGCCCCTTGGGGAGCGAAGCCAGCAGGACGGCCGACAGGTCACCGATGTCGATGCCGAGTTCCAGGGTCGGTGTGCAGGACAGCACGTTGGGATCGGTGTAATGGGTACCGTCCCGGAACGCCCGCTCGACGCTCTCGCGCTGCGGCCGGGTGAGCATGCCGGTGTGCTCGGCGGTGACCACGCGGAAGGTGCCACCGGTGAGGTACAGGCGACGGTAGTAGTCGTCCCGATAGTCCCGCGACCGGCCGACGGCGAAGCCCCCCGCGCGGCCGGCCCCGGACGGAGGACCGGCCTCCTCCACGGGAGTCTGCGGTGCGGTGAGGATGCCGCTGCAGCGGTAGCGGAGGCACGGGTGCCCGTACCAGCGGGTGCGCCGGTGCGGGGGGACGACCTGCTGCCAGCCGCACGCCTCGCAGGAGACGAACGCCTTGTTGGCCACGGCGTCGCCGAGCAGTCGCACTTCGATGTGCCCCGGCTGCAGCCCGTAGACCCTCGTCGTGCGGTCCTGTGCGGTGCGCACCGCGAGGACGTTCTCCTCAGCGAGGAGGGGCAGCAGTCTGCGCAGGTACTCGGTGGCTCCCGCGGCGTCCAGGCCCAGGCACCGCCGGGTCCAGTCCTGGTACCAGCCGAGCCGGCCGGTGACCGTGTCGAACGAGGATCCGTCCTTCTGCCCATCGAGCAGGAACCGCGGGGCGGCAACCCCCTCGGGGAAGGCCGGCATCCCATCGGGCCTACCGCCCCAGATCTTGAAGCGGGTGACACCCGCGTCCCGCATCCAGGGTTCCAGCCACCGGTGGCGCACGCCGCCGCGCAGCCGCACCCGCTCCAGGAGCCCACGGACGAAGGCGAGGTATCGCTCGGGGGTCGGCAGTCCGTCGAGCGTGAGGAGCCGTCCGGGGAGCGACAGGTGCAGGTCACGGGCGAGCGCGGTGATCCGCTCCGGTTCGTCGACCCGCACCTCGGCGGCCGCCGTGCGGGTCAGCTCCAGGGTGCGTCCCTGTCGTGAGCGCAGCCCGAACTCCATGACGGTGGCGAAGGCGAGCCGCTCCCCGATGAGCCGCCAGGTGGAAGCGTCTCCCGCGGCGCGCCCCGACAGCAGCGCGTCCACGCCCGTCTCGTCGTGCAGGTCGGGAGGGACGACGGCGGCCAGGGCCTGCGGGTCGTCGACCGAGTCGAGGATGTTGCCGATGAGCTCGTTGAGCGCGACAGGCTCCCCGGAGTCCTCCAGGTTGTGCGCCAGCAGCGACCGCAGGGAGAACTTGTAGGAAGCGTTGGCCACGTACCCGGCCCTGTGGGCCGCATCCTGCGTCGAGTCGTTGAACAGCAGCGTCTTGCGTTCCTCCGGCACGAGGGCGATGTCACCGCCGGTGAACAGCTGCGTCACCGTCGCCGAGGCCAGCGCGGCCAGGGCCGTGCCGAGGAAGCGGATGCCGTTGTCGGTGCCGCAGGCCGGGCACCGGTCCTCCAGTGCGGCCCGGTCCGCGGTCTTCCGGTCGGTGATGGCCAGCGCGAACCACGCGTCGCGCGGCTCCTGGGCGTCCGCCATGGTCGGCAACCGGTACGTGCCCCGGGCGCCGTCGAGCACGACGACGGACAGCGGATCGACGGCGCCGGAGGAGGGCTTGGCGCCGGTCAGCGCGTCCAGCGCCGCCCCGGCCTCGGCGGGTGTGGCGGCGATGAAGTAGCGCAGGCGCCGCTTGTCCCGGCCGAGGCCGGCCCGCCAGATCTTGTCCTGCGCCATGACCAGCCGCTGCGGATCGGCCTCCGGGGATATCGCGGCCCAGCCGGATCGTCCGCAGTTGCGGCAGTACACGGCCGGCAGGTGAACCTCGGCCGGCCGAGCCACCGTGTCCATGCCCGGCATGGGGGCGGGCGGACGGGAGTCGGCGACCGGCCACCTGCCGGAGGTCTCGTCCTCGCCGCCGGCGGCCGGCGCCGCCGCCAGGGCCGCACGGCGCACCGCTGCGCGATCGTCCTCGTACCAGCGGAACTCGGGGACGCGTCCGACGCCCCGCAGGACGCGCGCCACCGGGCGCACCCACAGGTGGGCCTCGATGTGCAACAACGGACGCGGCCGCCTCACGTCGGAGGCGGGGTCGCGCGCCGCAGACAGCAGGGCGACGAAGCGCGCGAGAGCCTGCAGCGCGAGCCGTGGGCTCTCGCGCGCCGCTCGCCCCCACGCCCAGCCGAAGCGGCCGAGGCGGTCGCGCAGTTCCCACTCGCCGAGTGGTTCACCGTCCAACAGGGCCAGCACCGCCTGGGTGAATTCGTGCCGCTTCAGGAGACCGCCCACCGTGAAGGCGTCTAGCCCACGCCTGCCGAGCAGCCGTTCCGCCAGCCCGTCCAGGTCGAGCCGGCCTGGGCGGGTCTCCGCGAGCGGCCCACCCGAGCAGGTGATGACCTCCTCGGGGGTCGGCGGCTCCGGCAGGCCGTAGTCCACCGGGCCGGTGAACTCCTCCGCCCTCATCCGCTCCTCGCCGATCAGGGCGTCGGCCGGAAAGGGGGTCCCGAACACCTGCGCCGCGACGTCGAGGATTCCGTCGGTGTCGGCGTCGGGGCCGCTCGCGCCGAGCGTCGCCGAGGTAGCCACCGGGCAGATCGCGCCGAGAGGGCGCCCGGGCCGGCTCTGGCCGGTGGTGAAGGCCAGTCGTCGCAGCAGCATCGCCACGTCCGTGCCCTGGGCGCCGTCGTAGGTGTGGAACTCGTCCAGCACCACGTAGGCGATCTCGGCGTCCTGCCACAGCGCCCGGTCCTCGCCGCGCTGCAGAAGCAGGTCGAGCATCTTGTAGTTGGTGATCAGCACGTCCGGCGGCGCGGCCCTCATCTGCTCACGCCGGGTCATCACCCGGGGGAACCCCGTGTCGGGCCGGTCGCCGATGTAGAGGCCGGCGGTGACCTGGGCGAGGTCGGGGTGCGCCAGGAACTCCCCGATGCGTCCGGCCTGGTCGGTGGCGAGGGCGTTCATCGGGTACAGCAGGACCGCCTTCACGCCCGCCCGTCCGCGGGCCTTCTGCCGCCGACAGTGGTCGAGAACCGGGACGAGGAAGGATTCCGTCTTCCCCGAGCCGGTGCCGGTGGTGACCAGGGTCGGCTGCGCCGGACCGCGCAGGGTGCTCAGCCGCTCCCACGCCCTGGCCTGGTGGCGGTAGGGGGTGAAGGAGGGCGTCCATTCCAGGTGCCGCTGCCATCCGTCGTCGGCCGTGTGGAAGGGCGTCCTTATCCGCAGGTAAGGACCGCGGAAGATGCCGTTCTCCGGGTCCTCGAGGAAGCGTTCGAGGGCGGCCCGGGTGTCCTCGTCGGCGAGCGCGTAGGTCGTCGTGAGGTATTGGGTCAGACTGCCGCGCAGTTGCGCGGCGGCCAGTGTCGGCCTCACAACGGTCTCCCTCGCCTGGCGTCGGTTCGGTGGCGAGACCAACCGTATCGGCATCTCCGGAAGCGCCCCTCGGGCCGGCAGCCAGCGGGCCCCGGTCCAGCCCCGACCGTGGCCGGATATGCGTTCTTTCGCCACCGTTCGCCCGTCCCGCACCCTGCCGTCAGGGACGATCACCGCACGGTGGGGGGCTCCTCGTGGTTGGACCGGTCTACGTTCCCGCGCTGCCTGCCCGCGGCAGCGCCCTGAAGGCCTTCGCAGACCTCGCACCACGGATACGGGCGCGCACGGCGCCGCTGTGGACCGTCCCACCGCCCACGCCGCCCGAGCGCCTGCTGGGCCGGAGACCACCCGCCTCCGTCCATCCCACCCCAGCCCTTCTCGCCGAGCACCTGCGTGGCGTGCGACGCGCGATCACAACGGTGCAGCGGGCGGCACCGGCGTGGGTGGACGCATTCCATGTGGAGGACGCACCCGGGGCTCTGGACAGTCCCGGGCCAGTGGGCGAGGAACTGTGGAGGCTGCTCGCGGGCAGCGGCCTGCGGCCGGTGACCGGCCCCGACCGCGAGTTTCGGCAGCAGATCGCATGTGCGAAGGCCGCGTGGGCCGGGGGCCGCGGACTCGGCGTCCGCGTGCTGCTGGGCGAGCCGCCGGACGAGCGCCTCTCCGACTCGGCGCGCCTGATGCTCCGCCGCCTGGGCCTGCCGGCCGGCAGCCTGGACCTGCTGCTGGATCTCGGAGCGGTGACCGATGAGCATCACCAGGCCGACAAACGGGCGCTACTCGCCCTCGACCTGCTGCTGCCGCTCACCACCTGGCGGACCGTCGCGGTGATCTCAGGCGCCTTCCCCCGGTCGATACCGGACCACGCTCCGGACCCCTTCGTCGAGTTCGAGCGCCACGACTGGGACGTCTGGCACCTGGTCCGCGACAGCTTCGGGGTCCCAGCGGGGGACGGCCGCCCGCCGTCACCGTCCGCCTTCCTCTACGGGGACTACGGGGCCCAGCACACCCGCGGCTGCGATGAGCCATCGCGGCGCGAGGGCGGCCCGCCCTGGGGGGTGCTGCGCTACACCACCGAGCGGACCTTCCTGCTGTGCCGATTCCCCACCGACACCACCGATCGCGCCCGGATCGTCCGGGCAGCGGCACGACGAATCGTCGGGTGCGGTGACTTCCGCGGCCACACGTACAGCGCGGGCGACCGCTGGCTGTACGACTGCGCCCGGGGCTTTGGCAGCAGAGGCTCGGGCAACGCGGAAGGCTGGCTGCGCCACGGCCACGTCCAGCACATGACGCATGTGGTGGACCGGTTGGGGGCGGTAAGCCTGTGACAGGACACCCGATCGAACGCCGTACCGGCCGTCGAGCGTCGGCAGGCTAGGCCAGGTCCTTGAGGCCCCCGCCGGCACGTGTGCGAGCAATGAGGTGGCGAGGCCTCACGCGATCGGCACGAAGAGATGTGCTCATGATCAACGAAAGAATACCGCCGCGCCGTGGAGGAATGCAACAGCGGAGGGGCACAACCCCTCTCATCGCGGCCGGAGCCCCGCGGGACTTTCCCCACGCCCTGGATCTCGGCGCCTACGACTTCGCGATGGAGGTAGCCGCCGCCGAACTCGACCATCTCCGACAGGAGCTGCGCCGGTTGAGCAACGCCGGTTGAGCAACGACTCGTGGTATCGGCTGGCGGAACCCTCGGTGAAGGTCGTTCCGGGCCAAGCCGTGAACGATGCTTCGGAGGAGGGCTCGCGGCGCCCTGCCCCGCAGCGCGCTGCCATCGCGGCGGTCGCTCCGACAGCCCACGGAGGTCATCAGAACAACGGCCACTGACGCCGGCCGACTTGGAGACCGTTTCAGCCGCACAGAAGCGGAAGCGGTCGGTGGCCGAAAGCAGCGTCTCCGGCCTCCTCATCACTTCCGCGATCCTGTTGCCTGCACCGCTTCCTCTGATGCTTGCCGGCACGACCATCCGATTGATGTACTAGGCAACTCCGGCCCCGGCCGTGTTCTCGGGCCTGGTGTTCATTATGGCCACCGTTCCGCTCGCCACTGTCCTGGGATTCCTGCTCACGGCCGCCGGCTTGCGGATGACCTGGCGCGGCGACGACAACGCAAAACTCGGATTCGTTCTCTACTTCGTCATTTCAATGAGCTTGTTCGTCTTCTCGCTCGCACGAGCGCCCAGTGAGGGAAACCTCCTCGTGGCCATGGTCCGCTCTGTCGTCGGGTTCCTCGGGCCACTCTGAGCCACCCGCCTCGGAGTCGCGCGAGGACGATCATCCTCCTGACACGTCATGATTTGGAATGCTGCGGGGCTAGTCGTCGGAAGCCCACCTCGCCGCCTGAGTCCGGCGGCCCACGAGCTGAGCCGCTGCCGACCGTTGGCTCGGCGGCGACTCGGGCACGTACGGGGCGGCCCCGTCAGGCCCACTGCTTCAGCTCGCCGACGAACTCCGCGTACGAGCGGTTCAGGCCGACGGGACCTGCACGGAGCAAGCCGTGCTTCCGCGCTGCGGCGATGAGGTCCGGGCCGTCGCTCTCCCGGTACCTGGGGGCGGGCAGCTTGGTCTGAAGGAGCTCTTTCGGGTCGGTGAGCTGCCCGGTGTCCCGGCGGTGCAACTGGACGGGAAGCCGCCACCCCGGACGCACCGCGGGAAAGGCAGCCGGGAAGAGCAGCAGCCAGGCCTCCGACTCCCAGGCAGCGAGTGCCAACGCAGTCCCGCAGGGACTGTGCTTGGCCAACTCGGCCGAGATCGCTCGGCGCACTCGGTCGTACGTCTCATCCGTGACGCCGTCAAGGTCCTCATGGACCACTATCCCCGCCAGTCCCGCGCCTTCTCGCAGGGCTCGGGCCTTGGCCTTCCTGACCAACGTCTGTATGCGCTGGGTGAGATTGGCGCCCGTCGCGCTCTTCAGGCGTACATCGTCGCGGATCTCAACGACCTTGGCGCCGAGCGACGGACAGAACTCCTGGACCAAGTGCGTGACGATCTTCCGATCGTTTGCGTCCTCGCCCGCGACCACCAAGACGCTCCTCCGCCGCGATCCCTTGGCCGAGTTCCCTGACTTGCTCACAGGTCACCGCCCAGAGCACCGGAAAACCACAGCTCCCCCAGCGGAAGATCCTCGCTCTCCTCGACGATCGCCCGAATCTGCTCCGTCGAGATGGCCGGGATAACGGAGGCGCCGAGCCTGTCGCGCTCGCAGACCACGAACTCCTCCGGACGTAACCGGTCCACCAGGGCGGGCGAATGGGTGGCGACCAGGAACTGGCTGCGGGTGCTCGCCTCCCGGAGGCGGTCGACCAGCAACTCCAGGGCCTGGGGGTGCAGGCCGTGGTCTATCTCCTCCACACAGGTCAACGCGGGTGGGTTGGGGTCGTAGAGGAGGGCGAGGAGGCCGAGCAGCCGCACGGTGCCGAAGGAGGCGTCGGCCAACGGGGTGCCCCTGCGCAGGCCACGTTCGCGCAGATAAACGGTGACCTCGTCGATGGCGCTGCCGGCCGAACCGAACTCGATGTCCTCCAGGTGCGGCAGCACCGTTTTGACGTCTTCAAGAAGGCGTTGCCAGTTCTGCACGTCCTGCTCGCGCAGGTCCAGGAGGAAGTCGGCGAGGTTTCCGGCGTCCGGTTCGAGGTGCTGGCCCATCGTGGCGACGCGGGACGGGCGGCGGGCCGCGCGGACGTCCACGTCGAACACGCGGAAGGAGGAGAGCCGTTCAGCGACGCGACTGACCTCCGCACCGCCCTCAGTACGAGCGAGGCGGGGCAGCGTGGACAGGCCACTGCTCAGGCGCTGAATGCCGAACTGACTCTCTTCCGCGTCCTCGGTGGCGTGGGTCTCCACGACGGTGGCCTGCTCGCCGGAGATGGCGATCCGCCGGCCGCGTCCCCGTGTCCGCTTGAACTGGAACTTCTCGCTGCGGGAGAGGGTGTAGGCACCGTCCGGCCGCCCGGGGACGGCCCGGCGGCGGATGGTGAGTTCGTACTCGTCCGGAGCGCTCGGACTGGCGTGGGTGGTCCAAAGAGCCTGCAGCCCGATGCTCATGGTGGTCGGCGGGCGTTTACCGCCGCCCCAGAACGCGACCTCGTCGAACCCGCCCCGTGCTTCGAGGGCGGGTTCGAGGTCGGTCTGGATGATATCCGTGAGGAAGTCGAACACCTTGAGGACGTTCGACTTCCCCACGCCGTTGGGCCCGACGAGCACGGTGAGCGGCCCGAGCGGGACGGAGACCTTCCGCAGAGTGCGAAAGTTCTCCACGTCTAGGCGCAGCAGACGGCCTGTCATGAGGGGAACCTACCGCTCGGGACCGACCGTTCGGAAGCCTCAGCTTGAGGTGTCGGCGGACCCGGGCGGCGTCCACTCACCCCGTGCGATCGCCTCATCAAGCCGCGCGGAGAAGTGCGCATGCGCGGCCCGCATCTCACTCACCCGGTCGGCCTTGTAGAAGGGTGCGATGTACCCGTCCGGGGGCGGGGTGTTGGCCGGGTCCGCGAGGTGGTCGAGGAGGGCGGGGTATGTCTCCTTCTTCTGGCCGTGGCCGTAGGCATTAAAATTAGCAGCGATGCGGCGCCCCTCCGCGTCAAACCACATATCGCTCTCATATTCCACGAGTTGCGGAAACCTTGACAAATAGAGAGCGATTAGCTCGCCTGCCTGAATTCCCAACCAGACAGCAACGAGAGAGTCCAGCTCAACCAGCGCTGCTCGACGTTCACGTTCAGTACGGAGAGCACAACGACGCTCCCACTCGGGACCAAGGTGAGCGCATAGCCCTCTCAGACCTGGCCAATCTGCTGCCCAGCCTTCATGGACGGCCCAGGTCGCATCATAAAGCTCCGCCCACAAAGTGGCATAGGCAGAAGTCAAACAATTTAGCCGCAAAGTTCGCAGCAATAGGGCAGCAGCAAGGGGGTGACTCGCTTCGGGAACCGGCAACGCACGAGCATCGGCTACGTCAAGATGGCCACGACCACCGATACGCAAGGCATAATCCATAGGAAGACTTGCCCAGAAACCCGACACCAACGCCGTGTCGCGAACACTAGGCAACGCCATGCTTCGCACACCGTGAATATGCGACGGCCCAGGCGGCAGTAGCGCCACAAAGAGACTACGCTCCGTCGACGCAGGCACCATTTCGCGCCACGCTACGCGGAAATACTCTGTATACCGCTGGGCGCCCCACCGATCTTGCGCGCTGCGAAAATCATCGAGACTCGCGGCTCGCCGGTAGTCGGTGGCGGGAATCGCATCCGAAGGCAACTGGACCAGCGAGATCGGCTTGTCGACATGAGATGTAAATGGAGGCTGCTTCGCAATGGGTGTAGCCACAGAGAATTGCGGACCACGAAGAATCACCTCCTCCCAACTTTCAGGAGTAGAGGTTTCCCATCGAATCAACCCCGCATCCTTAGCGCCTTTCTCATCATAACCCCGACTAATCCAAGGTTCCAGGTCACCCAATCTCTGACTGGCCCGCGCCAACGCCGAGATAGCTTTCTGCTCCGACGTGGTAACTGGATATAGAATCCTCGTCGCTTCCAGGGGCGTACCGATGTCGCCAGAGAGCAACCTCCACTCAGCCAGTACCTCTCGGTCAACCTCGACTAGGCGAGCGCGATGAGGGCGCAGATCCCATGCCCGCTCATGCTTGAGCCCGGGCGTCTCTCCTCCACCATCGTGCGAGATGGACTCGACAAGTGAAACAGGATCGAAGAGCCAGCTCACATGCGTGAAGCCGACATCCTTCACACAACCATAAATATGAAGACCGAATTGCTTGTTCCAGTCCACTTCAGGAAAGATCAGTCGGCGGTTCTGAAAATGAGCATGGAAGCGGAGATGATTATATGCAGCCGCTCGCAAGGCACCCTCTTTCACTCCTCCAAAATGACTATCAGGATGAATCAGACCGATCATGCCACTCGGCCGCAGATTTTGCCATGTTCTACACATGAACGCCCTGTACAGATCAGGCTGCGTGCCCACTAGCAACGGATAGGTCGCCGAGTTACTCAGCACCGACACCGCACCGGCATTACTTGCCAACTCTCCGAGAAAGAAGGGCAATTTGGCGTCGCTCAGCACCTCATACTTTCGGAGTCGCCATTCCTGCGCACTCAGCCTCTCCGCCAGCATGAACCACGGGTCCAACTCTGCCAGGATGACGTCCTCCTGCCACCTCGGCCGCACCCACGGGGGATTGCCAACCTGGAGGTCGTATCCTCCTCGCTCGAAGACCTGGGCGAACTCCAGCTCCCAGTGGAAGAAGCCCTGCTGGTCGGCGATGTCCCTTGCCTTCGCCATCCAGGGGAAGCGGCTCTCCAACCGGTGCGAGCGCTCCATGCCCATCAGGTCGGGCAGGGCATCCTCGTACGGCGTGAGCTCGGTCAGCGACGCGAACTCACCGATCAGCGACTCCTTCGGCACGTCATGCGTGCCGAGCAGGGCCTCGGCGAAGTCGAGCCAGTCGTCGAGCTTCGCCAGGGGAATGACCGGCCGCCGCTTGTCCTTCACCGCCTCCTTGCGGCGGCCCATGCGGCGCCTCTCCACACTCTCCCGCGTGAGAGTGAGCTGCTTGGGATCGGCCGTGAAGCCCGGGAGCACGTCCTCTTCCCAGGTCATCAGGATGCCGTCGTCCTGCTGCTCGTCCTCGTCATCCGTCGCCTGCGCGACCACGGCCTCGAAAGCCGCCGACTGCTCGGCCAGCTCCACCGCCTGCTGATAGCGCGGATCGCTGCTGTCCAACAAGCCCACATCCTGCACCGGCCAGAACCACAGGGCGCACCAGGCGTCCATCAGGGTCTTCAGCCGCCAGTAGGGCGTGTCCACCGCCTCCAGGTCGGCCAGGACCTCGTCGCGCTGCACCGCCTCGGTCGGCCGGCGCAGCCACTCCTCCTCGGCACCCCAGACGTCGATGCGACGGCTGATGTCCCGCTCGGAGATCTCCAGGCGCCGCACGACGAGCTGCCACAGGTACTCCGCCCGGCGCGCGAGCGCCTGCAGGCGGGTCGCCTGGGTGGCGGTCGGAGCCTTGGTCACCGCCCGGCGCCAGGCAGCCAGCGCCTTGGCGTCGTCCGGCGCGAGGGTCTTGGCCTCCCGCTCCCCCGCGACCGCGCCCCACTCCTTGGCCGGCAGGAGGAAGTGGTGCACGGCGCCCTCGGGCAGCGCCTCGCCCCCGCCGGCCTCGGTCAGCGGGAAGCGCTCGGGCGTCGTGCCGAGCCAGGCCGCCTTCTTCAGCTTCTCCGCCGGGTAGATCTCTCGGCGGCCACCGATCAGGGAGTTACCCCTCCGCAGGTGCAGGCCGAACCAGGGAGCCTCCATGCCCGGGTGCATGGTGTTCAGCCACAGCGAGACCTCGGCCAGCTCCACCGCCGTCGCGTTGAGGTCCACGCCGTAGCAGTTGTGCAGGGCGATGTATGCCTTCACCCGCTGCAGCTCGAACGGGTACCTCTCGGTGTCGATCGGCGTGCCCAGTTCGTCCTGCCGACGGCGCAGGTACTCGGCGGCCACCTGGTTGATGGCTTCGTTGAGGAAGGCGCCCGAGCCCAGCGCGGGCTCGCAGATCTTCCAGTCCAGCAGCTCCCGAGCGGGCGTCACCGTGCCGTCCTGGTCCAGCCGGTACTGCAACGCGAGCTGGACCGTCACCCGGGTCAGCGACTCGGGGGTGTAGTAGGAGGCCGAGGTCTGGCGCTCGCGCCCGGACAGCCGGTAGACGAAAGTCCCCGGGAGGTAGCGGACACGGACGTCCTCGCCCGTCTCCTCGTCCCGCCGGTGCACGAACACGTTGTCCGGGTACTCGTTGGCCCTGGAGACGGGCACCAGCCAGCTTCCGTCGGCGGGGTCTCCGTTCTTGGCGACCTCGTACAGCTCCTCCCCCGCGACGAAGCCGGAGTAGGACATCAGGCCCTCGTAGACGGCACCGAGCTGGTTGATGCCCAGCTGGGCGTAGGAGATGAAGCCGCCCCGCTCGCCCTTGCGCCCCTTGGTGAGCATCAGCAGACGCAGCACGCGGTAGAGCGTGGCGTTGCGCAGGCGCGTGTCCAGGTACCGGGGTTCCCCCGGCTCGTCCTGATCGTGCCGGGGGTCGGGAATGGCGGCGCGGCCGATCAGGCGGATCGATTCGGGTTCGAACAGCTTGGAGTGCAGGGGCTCGAACCGCAATCCGACGTCCTCAGACTCCTGCTCTCCCCCAGCCGCAGGGCCGTGGGTCCGGCGGGAGCGGTAGCCGACCTGGACCTTGCGGAAGAGCAGGTCCAGGGACTCGTACAGGTAGAAGCCCTCGCGGGCCTTCTCACCCACCAGGTCGCGCTCGGCGACCAGTTCGCCGAGCCGCCCGAGGCCGTAGCCCTGGTGGTACTCCGGATAGTCCGAGGGCAGGATGCCGAGCTCTGGCCGGGCCTCGGCGTAGAGCAGGAACAGGATGCGGTACAGGTAACGCAGCGACTCACGGGTGAGCTGCTTGGCCAACTCGGGGAGCTCGCATACTTCCTCGGGTCGCACGCCGGCCGCGCGGATGCGGTCCAGCACCTCGTTGGCGATCAGCTCGACGGACTGGCGGAGCCCGTCCCGCAGCTCGGAGGAGACGCCCACCGCGTGCTTGGTGGACTTGTCGACGAGGCCGGCGAGGGGATTCTCGCCGCCTTCGACCGGGGTGCGCAGCGAGTCGGCGCCGAACAGGGCGGCGATGGTGTCGAGTTCGCCGCCGGGCCTGGTGTCGTTGCGCTCCAGGGCGAGGTCCAGCGCGGCGGCGAGGTAGCGGCCCTCGCCCCAGGCGGCGCGGTCGGCGAGGACGACGACGCCACCGACCAGCAGCAGCACGTACCGGGGGGCGTCGGCCGTGGCGAAAAGGAAGGAGGCGAGCTTGGAACCGGTGGTGACGGTGTTCGCGGCATCCAGCGTGACAGGGTGCAGCAGCCGGCCCGGCCCCTCCGGGTCGAGCGCGGCGTCCGGTTCCGCAGCCCAGCCGCAGTCGAGGGCGATCAGCCCGGGCTCGGCGTGGGCGACGCGGACTTCGTAGGTGTGGTCGGCGCGTTCGACGGTCAGGATCTGCGGCTTGGCGTCGTAGCCGAGGGCCCGCAGCACGGAGGTGTTCAGCGCCGCCGCCCGCTTGCACCAGGCGGGCGAGCCGTACGTCACGGCATCGTCGTCTTCCGCCGCGGCTGCGGCGAACTCGGCGCGGGCGGCGAGGTAGCGGCGGCGCAGCGCGCGCAGCCCCATGCGCGGGGTGACGGGGAGGGCCTCCGGCGCGTCGGTGTCGTCCGTCCGCCCGCCTTGCCCCGCTTCCCCGTGCGGGTCCCGTTCAGTGGCCTGGGCCCGTTCCTGGGCCGCCTTCGCGGATTCCTCCCGTTCCTTCCAACGGGTCAGCAGTCCCGACTTCAGGTCCTTGGGGAGGACCTCGGCGAGGTAGTGGGCGGAGAAGTAGTCGCCGCGGTTGACCAGGGAGTCGTACGTCATGTCCGGTGAACCTTCCGGGTCAGGCGCGGTCGGCGGCGGAATCGAGGACGGCGAGGACGCGAAGCATCGGCCGGCCCTTGGTCAGCAGCGAGTCGGCCAGGTCGGCGAGCCGGTCCAGCCGGTGTCTGGTGCGCTCACCGGTGAGTGTCGGCTGTTCCCAGACCCTGAGCCGCTCCTTGTACTGCCTGATGGGGCCCTCCAGGGCCCTGTCCCACTCCGCCCGGCGGTGGCCGAGGAACTCCTCGGCAGCCTGGAGGGCGTCGGGGATGCCGGCGTTCAGGGCGTCCAGATCGTGGGTGCGCAGCGGGTTGGCCATAGTCGGGCCGACGCCGGCACGGCGCAACGTTCCGACCATGTCGTCGGTGACGTCCCGGCCGGTGACGGCCATCCACTTCACGACGGTGGGCCGCCCCAGCGCGTTGGAGTAGACGCCCTGGATCAGGTAGGTCGGCGCGGCGACGTCGGCGGTGATGACGGGGGCCTCCTGACGGCCCAGGCGCACCAGAACCTTGTCGGTGAGCCACTCCACGACCGGGTGCAGGTCGGTGAGCAGGGAGATCTCGGGCCAACTGGACGCGGAGGAGGAGCGGGCCCTGGCGAGGGAAAGGTCAGCCAGCTTGCGGTTGAAGGTCACCAGCAGGCGATCGTGGAGGCGCTGCTCGCGCCGGTAGTCCGGCGGCAGCGTCTTCAACCGGTGGGTGAGGTCGGTGGGCGGCCTGAAGGAGATCAATCCGGTGTCCGGGTCCTGGTCCAGGTCGAGCTGTCGCTGGGTGTCTGGGAACACCTCCCGCAGGGCTTCCTCCACGAACTCGCGCGTGCTGGCGAACAGGCGCGGCACGTCGGCCCGTGGCGGGGCGCTCCCGGTGTCGCCGTCGCCGATGCCGGAAACTTCCTCGCTGTCGGTGTCGATCAGCGAGTCGGCCACGGGATCGAGGGTGGGATCGACGGAGCCGAAGAAGTCGGCGAGGAAGTCGGCGGCGTCCCCTCCGGAGGTCGCGGACGCCTCCAGGGACTCATCGACGGACCGCCCGCGCAGCAGGTCTTGCACAAGGGATTTTTCCTCCGCCTCCGCACGGTACAGACCCGAGACGGCCTCGGCGGTACCCAGGCTGCGGTGCGCCTCGTCCTCGCGCTCCAGCAGGCGCTCGGCGACGGTGCGGTCGTCCTTGGCGTCAGGCACCTCGGAGGTGAGGATCAGTGCGCGGAACTGCGGTTGGTGGGTCTGGCCGTAGCGGTCGATGCGGCCGTTGCGCTGCTCGATACGGATCAACGACCAGGGCACGTCGTAGTGCACGAGGTGGTGGCACTGGCGGTGGAGGTTGACACCTTCGGAGGCGACGTCGCCGGTGAACAGGATGCGCACAGGGGTATCGGCGAGGCCGAACTCCTCGACGCGGCTCATCTGCTGCTCGTCGGTCAGGCCGCCGTGCATCACGCGCGCCGCGTCCTCGGCCGCCCGCCCCTTGAATCCGAGGGCCGGCGGCACCACCTTGCGCAGCCACTCCAGGGTGTGCACCCGCTCGGAGAACACCACGACGCGGGTCTCGCTGCCCGGGCCGACGCCGATCTCCCGGAGCTGCTCGACGAGGCCGGCGAACTTCGCCGAGTCGGCCTCCGTCATCCCTTCCGCCAGGCCTTTGAGGCGCTGGAGGGCGGCGACCTCGGCACCGTGCGCCCCGGAGACCGCGGCGTCCTTCGCGGTGAGGTTTTTGATGCGGGCGTCCACGGTGGCAGTGAGGGCGACGTGGGAGGAGAGGAAGGACTTCAACAGGGTGTAAGGAAACAACCGGCTGTCGCTGACGGAGGCTCCCTCGGCCGGCAGCCACACCTGCGCCAGTTCCTCGAAGATCTTCTCCTCGGCCGGTCGCGCCGGACAGTGCACCGACCGGGACGGGCCGCGGTCGGCCCACTGCCCCCGCATGCGGTCGCGGACCTCAGGGCTGACCTTGGTGCGCCGGATGAACAGGTGCCGGATGTCGTCCGCGTCGTACCGCTCCGGGTCTGGGATCGCGGCCGGGTCGAGCAGACGGATCAGCTCGGCGAAGGAACGGGCGTCACCGTTGTGGGGGGTGGCGCTGGCCAGGATCAGGGCATCGGTGCGGGGAGCCAGGAGCTGGGCGAGCTGGTTGCGCAGGGAGCCCCGGTTGATGAGGTTGTGCGACTCATCGATCACCACGGCGTCCCAGGTGATGCGCTCCAGGTGGTGCTTGTACTGGTCGGTGTTCTTCAGCGTGTCGATGGAGACGATGACGCGCTTGAAGTAGGTGAAGGGGTTGCGCCCGGCCGGGATCTCGCGCTGGATGCGCTCGATGCCCACCGAGTCCAGCCGGATCAGCGGGATGGCGAAGCGTGTCCACAGCTCGTGCTGGAACTGCTCCAGGACGTGTTGAGGGGTGACGACGAGGATCCGTTCACCCCGGCCGCGCCTGATCAGTTCCGCCAGCGTCAGACCGATCTCCAGGGTCTTGCCGAGGCCGACCACGTCCGCGATCAGCATGCGCGGGCGCAGGTTCCGGCCGGAGAGGGCCAGCTGGGCGGGGCGCTGCTGATAGGGGAGCGCGTCGAGCAGGAAGGTGTCGGCGAGGGCGAGGCCGCGCTCGGACTGCGGCAGCGGGGTCTTACGCAGTACCGCCTCCAGGAAGAGGCGGCCACGGCGGAAGTTCGGCGAGTCGTCGGAGATCAATCTCGTCCGGCGCGGGTCCATGAGCTCGACTTCGTCGAGCCCGGTGAAGAAGACCGCCTCTTGGTCGCGCACGAACTCGGAGATGCCGACCGCCTCGATCCGGTCGCCGTCGTCTGCGGTGCGGGTGGCGTTCCGTACGAGCCATTCCTCGTCGCGCACGACGATCTGCGCGCCCGGCGGGAACCGGGGGCCCGACTCCGGGTCCCCCTGCTGGCCCCCGCTGTCGACGGCGCTGCCCTGCTCGACGGTCACGCGTCCCTCCTTCGGATGCTGATGTCTATCGCGCTGCCGCGGTGCCGTGTGGTGGTGGTCGCCGCTGCGGCTCAGAACTTCGCGCCCCGGGCATACGCCTCACGGAGCTGCCGGGCCACCCGCCGTGCCTGGGCGGACGCGCCACCGACGGTATGACGTCCGGACCCTGGGGCGAAGGTACGCGTGCTCGGTTCCGGAACACTGCCCAGGGGCGTAGGACCGTCCTGGGGGACCGATACGGCATCCGGCGTGGCCGGCGGCGAGTCGACGGGGGACGGGTGGTCGGCCGTTGCAGGGGCGCCGGCCGTGCCTGGGCCGGCCGGCTTGGGGCTGCCCGCTGTCCGGGCCGTGAGGCGGCGTCGTGCCTGGGCGACTGTGAGCCCTTGCGCCTCGATCAACGCCCGGCAGCGCTGGACGACCTCCGTGAGCGGCGGACGATCGGCCGGACCGTGCGAGAGCATCACGGTCAGCAGCGGAGCGAGCTCCTGCGGAACGCCGTCCAAGTCCGGCATCTTGGCAGGGTCAGTGATCAGCCGGAAGAGTACTTGGATGTTCTCGGCGTGAAAGGGGTAGTGGCCGGTCGCGGCGAAGAGCAGGACGGCACCCAGGGCGTAGACGTCGACGGAGGTAGTCAACGGCCGGACGCCGTCCGCCTGCTCCGGGGCCATGCAGGCCGGTGTGCCCATCACCGTGTTCGGTGCGGTCAGCGAAGCACTCGACTCCATGAAGACGGCCAGACCGAAGTCGATGATCTTGGGACCGTTGACGCCGAGGAGGATGTTCGCGGGCTTGAGATCCCGGTGCAGCAGGCCCTGCCTGTGGACTCCCACCAGGGCCTCGGCGAGTGTCGCCCCGAGTGACGCCGTCAGCACAAGCGGCAGCGGACCGTGGGTACCGATGTGCCTTCGAAGGTCGGGGCCGTCCACGAACTCCGTGGCCAGCCACGGGCGCTCCGCCTCGGGATCGGCGTCGAGGAAGGCCGCGATGCGGGGCCCGGCGACCGTTTTGAGGATCTCGACCTCCTGGGCGAAACGTGCGCGCGTCTCCGAGTCGACCACCGACGGCTTGATCACTTTGACCGCGGCGGGCTCCCCGGCCGGCGACTCACCGAGATAGACCTGACCCATGCCGCCGTGACCGATCCGACGGAACAGTTCGAATCCACCAATCTCGGTGGGATCCCCGGGACTCAGGGGTGTCGATTCCACGGACACCTCCCCTCCCCTCTGCCCTTGGTCACTCGGTACGGCCAACCGTCAACGTTAGCCCAGTCGGTGGCACGAAGGCGGACACGCCCGCCCCGGCCAACCGCGACCGCCAGGTTGATCTCACCATCAGGAAGAGCGGATCACAGCAGATCAGGCAGAAGGATCCTTCCAGCTTCCCCGCTGCACCACGATCACGGCGGTGATCGACATCGACCGTGGGAAGTTGTGAGAGGCAGCCCCCGGAAACGATCGAGGGCCCTGTCCCACCGTAGTGAAACAAGGCCCTGACCTGCGACTTTGGAGTTACCTCCGAGTCGGGACGGCGGGATTTGAACCCACGACCCCTTGACCCCCAGTCAAGTGCGCTACCAAACTGCGCCACGTCCCGGCGCCCGGTGGTCAGTCCGGGCAACGGACAGAACCATACCCCACCAGCGGGTTCCCGGGGAAACCGGATACCCGCCGGGCGGGGCGCGGCGGGCGGGGCGCCGGGCGGCGCCGTGGGACCGGGGCGGGTGGGGTCACCCGCCCCGGTCGCGGGGCGGTCAGTCGTTCAGGGTGTCCGGGTCCGGGCCGAGGCGCTCGCCGGTGGCGAGGGCGTCGATGGCGGCGACGTCCTCGGGGCTCAGCTCGAAGTCGTAGATGTCGATGTTCTCCCGGATCCGGGAGGGGGTGACGGACTTCGGGATCACCACGTTGCCGAGCTGGACGTGCCAGCGCAGCACCACCTGGGCCGGGGTCTTGCCGTGGCGCTCGGCGATCGGCGCGAGCTCCGGCGCCTGGAGCAGGCCCCTGCCCTGGCCCAGCGGGCTCCAGGCCTCGGTGACGATTCCCTGCTCGGCGTGGAAGGCGCGCAGGTCCTCCTGCGGGAAGCGGGGGTGCAGCTCGATCTGGTTGACGGCGGGCGTCACGCCCGTCTCGTCGATCAGCCGGCGCAGGTGCGACTTCTGGTGGTTGGAGACGCCGACCGAGCGGATGCGGCCCTCCTCCTGGAGCTTGAGGAACGCCCGGAAGGTGTCCACGTACTTGTCGCGCGCCGGCGTCGGCCAGTGGGTGAGGTACAGGTCGACGTAGTCCAGGCCCAGCTTGGAGATGGACTCGTCGAAGGCGCGCAGCGTGGAGTCGTAGCCCTGGTCGGAGTTCCAGAGCTTGGTGGTGATGTAGAGCTCCTCGCGGGGCAGCCCCGAAGCGGCGATGGCTCGCCCGACGCCGCGCTCGTTGCCGTAGGCGGCGGCCGTGTCGATGCTGCGGTAGCCGGCCTCGAGGGCGGTGGCCACCGCCGCCTCGACCTCGTCGTCCGGCACCTGCCAGACACCGAAGCCGAACTGCGGGATCTCGGCGCCGTCGTTGAGCTTGACGGCGGGAACGTCTGTCATGCGGGAGTTCTCTCCTCGGACGTCGTGCACGGACTGCGGTGGGCCCGTTGGGCACGGTCACCACCGCACGGGTTGATCCAACCCGGACAACGTTCCGGTGTATTCCCCGTCTGGGGGCAGCCATCCATGGCCGGCCGCGGCCACCGGAGCCCCGGCGCGACACGGCGTGGCGGGGGCGAGATGCGCAACGGTTTTCACTATCATCTGTCTCACTGGCGGCTCGTCGCGACGGGGGACGGCCGCGTTCGTCAGGTCGGCGGCGGGGGTGCCGGGAACGGGCACCGCGCGCGCCGGCGGAAGGGGGGAGCAGATGAATCCGACGACGGTGGAGTCCACCTTCGACGAGGCGTCCGAGGCGTTCGAGGCCCTGACCCCACTGCTGTGGGGTCCGATCGGCGCCGCGACGGCGCGGGCGGCGGGGATCGCGCCGGGCGAGCGGGTGCTGGACGCGTGCTGCGGCACGGGCGCCTCGGCGCTGCCGGCCGCCGTGGCGACCGGCCCCGACGGGCAGGTGCACGGCGTGGACCTGGCGGAGCGGCTGCTGGAGCGCGCCCGGGAACGGGCGGCGGCGGAACACCTGGCGCAGGCGTCGTTCCACCACGGCGACGTGCTGCGGTGGCGGGAGAGCGGACTGGCGCCGGCCGAGGGCTACGACGTCGTGCAGTGCGCCCTCGGGGTGTTCTTCCTGCCGGACATGACGGCCGGCACCCGCGCCCTGCGCGACCTGCTGCGGCCGGGCGGGCGGCTGGTGGTCACGGTGTGGGAGCGCGGGGCGATCGCCCCGGCGCCGGAGGTGCTGCGCCGCGCGGTGCTCGCGGAGCGGCCCGATCTGTCGCTGCCGTTCGCGCAGGACCCGCTGCGCGGCGTCGACCAGCCGGGGAGCTTCGCCACCTGGCTGGCCGGGCTGGGGCTGGAGCACGTGCGGGTGGAGCGCTCACCGCTGCGGGTCCGGGACGCCGCCGTGCCGCTCGGGGACGCCGAGGTCGGCGCGCTGTGGCTGCTGGTGGTGGGCAGCGCGCTGCGGCGCTTCCTGCACGGGCTGGACGCGGAGGCCGTGGAGCGGGTGCGGGAGCGGTTCACCGCCGAGATGACCGCGGCCGGCGGCGCGGTGGACGCCACCACCCTGATCGGCGTCGGCACCGTGCCCGAGTAGGCGGCGGGGCCGGCCCCGCGGTGGGCCGGCCCGGCGGGGACGCGTACGGCGCGGGCGCCCGTGCCGCGGGCGCCCGTGCCGCGGCGACGTACCGGCGGCACGGGCGCGGTGGCGTGCGGGTCAGGAGCAGCCGAGGCCCTGGCGCAGCGCCTCCAGGTTGGCCCGCATCACCGAGGGGTAGTCGTCGCCGGCCGAGGTGTCGGTGATGCCCTCGACCGGGTCGAGGACGGCGGTGGTGGCGCCGGTCTCGGCGGCCAGCGTCTCCGCGACGTCCGGGCTGATCAGGGTCTCGGTGTAGATGGTGGAGACGCCCTCGTGCTCGACGATCTCGGCCACCTCGGCCATCCGGGCCGGGGTGGGCTCGCTGTCCGGGTTCAGGCCGCTGATGCCCACCTGCTCCAGGTCGTAGCGGTCGGCGAGGTAGCCGAAGGCCGCGTGGTTGGTGACGACGGTGCGCGAGTCGCAGGCGGCGAGGCCGGTGGAGAACTCCTCGTCGAGGGCGGCGAGGTCGTCGGCGACCTGCTGGGCGCGCTCGCGGTAGCCGTCGGCGTTGTCCGGGTCGACCTCGGCGAGGCGGTCGCCGAGGGCGGTGGCGACGCCGGCCAGCCGGGAGGGGTCGAGCCAGATGTGCGGGTCCTCCGCGCCGTGCTCGTGGCCCTCCTCGCCGTGCGCGGCCTCGCCTTCGGCGTGGCCCTCCTCCGCGTGGCCCTCCTCGGCGTGCCCCTCCTCCGCGTGGCCCTCCTCGGCGTGGCCCTCCTCGGCGTGCCCCTCCTCGGCGTGCCCCTCCTCGGCGTGCCCCTCCTCGGCGTGCCCCTCCTCGGAGCCGGATATGGGGTTCTCCACGGCGACCAGGGCGTCGAAGGCGCGGTCCGCGGCCTGCTGGTCGACCGCCTCGTCGACGGCGGCCTGGAAGCCGTCGATGTAGACCACCAGGTCGGCCTCCCCCACCGCTCCGACCTGGCGGGCGGTGAGCTCCAGGTCGTGCGGCTCGGTGCCGGGCTCGGTCAGGTTCTCCACGCTGACGTCCGTGCCCCCGACCTGCTCCGCCAGCCACTGCATCGGGTACATGCCGGTGATGACCTGGGTGGACCCGCCCTCGGCGGAGTCCGATCCGGAGTCGCCGCAGGCGGCGGTGGCGGCGCCGAGCACCACCGCGGTGGCGCAGGCGAGGAGGGTTCGGGAGGCACGGTTCGTCTTCATAAGAATGATGATATGCAAATGAAAACGACATCCATAATTTAGTGGTGCGCATCACCTCCGCACAGCAGGCACACAGCCCCGGCACACACCCGCACACAGCCGACGGGCCGGAACCACGAGAAGAGAACCGGGCCCGCCCCAGGGGAAGGCGGGCCCGGCGGCCTGTGCGTTCTCCGTTCGGTCGGCCCGCGCGGCGCGGGCCGACCACGTCAGCCGCTGCTCGGCTCGGTGCCCCACACGCGCTGGCCGGCCACGTGCACCGTCACCCGCTCGGCGTCGACGAACCCGGTGGCCGTCGGCTGGAACGACCAGTCGTTGGCCTCGTTGAGGTTCTGCCAGTCGGTCCGGTTCATCCGCAGCTGGATGTCCCCGGTCGACGCTCCCGGCGCCAGCGTGCCACCCGTGAAGCCGATCTCCAGGTAGGCGCCGTCACCGGAGCCCGTGGCCACCACCCGGCGGGTGACCGTGGAGCAGCCCGGCTGCGCCCAGTCGCAGTGCACCTGCCACTGCGCGGCCGAGGTGCCGTCCAGGGTGAACCAGTAGCGCAGGGTCACCGTGCTCAGGTCGACCGGCGCGGCGGAGTCGTTGACCGCGCGGAAGTGGGCGCGCACCGCGTTGTCCGTGGCGTTGGTGTCCGCCGCCCGGTACTGCGCCTTCACGGCGTTCCCGCCGGCCGGCGGCGCCTGGGTGGTCACGGTGACCGCCGCCGACGGGGCGGAGACGTTGCCGGCGGCGTCCGCCGCCCGCACCGTGAAGGTGTAGCGGGTCTGCGCGGCCAGTCCGGTGACGGTGGCCGTGGTGGTGCCACCGGAGACCGTCGCCACGGCCGGGCCGGAGCCGTCCGCCGAGGCGTGCACCGTGTACCGGGTGACGGCCACGTTGTCGGTGGCCGCGGCCCAGCGCAGCGCGACGCTGCTGCTGGTGGTGCCGGTCACCGTGGGGGCGCCGGGCGCGGTCGGCGCCACGGTGTCGTCCGGGTCGCCGCCGCCGGGGCCCTCGCCGTCCGGGGCGGTCCCCCACACCGGCTCCCCGCCGTCCAGCAGGACGATGCGCTCGTTGGGGGCCAGGGTGGTGGTGATCCCCGCGTGGGACCAGTCGTTGGAGGCGTCCCAGCCGGTTCCGCCGGTGATCCGGAACTGCACCTCCGCGCGGTGCGCGGACTGCCCGCCGGGGTAGATCAGCGTGCCGGTGCAGTCGATCTCGACGTAGTAGACCTGCCCCTCCCACTGCTGGGCCCGGCCCGGCGCGCGGCACTGGTTGTAGGCGGAGGTCACCGTGACCGAGGCCGGGTCGACGCCCGCGTCGAGGGTGAAGAAGTAGCGGAACCGGCCGTCGTCCAGCATCCGGGCGGGCCAGGCGGACTGGTTGCGCACCATCGCCTTGATCTCGGTGAAGCCCGGGCCGGTGGCGTTGGTCGCGGACTCCACGAAGATCTCCGGGCCGTCCGGCGTCTCCGGGACCGGGAAGTTCGCCAGCGGCTCGCCGCCGTACTCCTCGTACAGGCGGGCCAGGGCGGAGGTGAAGCCGGCGTTGTAGTCGGTCGCCACCTCGTTCATCGTGTAGTCCTGGCGGCTGTCGGTGTACTGGTCGTTGGGGGCCGTCGGGCCGCCGACCAGCGCGCCGTAGAGCACGTGCCGGTTGTCCACCGGGGCGGTGAGCTGGTCCGTCCAGGAGCCGTGCGCGGTCCGGTGGTGCGGGTTGACCGGTGGGTTCTCGCCGAAGCCGACCACGTAGGAGGAGCCGCGCGGGTTGTCGCCGAGGGCGTAGTCGATCTGGCGCACGGCCCAGTCGTGGTAGCGCGCCTTGCGGGTCGGGTCGTTCGCCAGCCAGTCGGAGTAGGCCAGCGCCACGAAGGAGGTGTTGGCCGCGTACCGCAGCGACCCCCAGGTGTCCAGGACGGCCTGGCCGCCCGGCGAGGTGGGCACCCGCCGGCCGTCCACCCCGACCGTCCAGTAGTCGAGCCAGCGGTTGGCGTCATCGACGTACTTCTGCTTGCCGGTCTCCATGGCGAGCAGGGCGTAGGCGCCGTAGGACTTGTCGTCCCAGGCGATGGTCCAGCGGTAGCTGCGGGTGGAGGACTGCGGCTCGGTGGACAGCCGGTCGTACTCGCTCTCCGCCTTGGCCAGGTAGGACGCGTCCCCGGTGGCCTTGTACAGCCAGTACGCGCCCCAGACCAGCTCGTCCTGGTAGCCGGACCACGAGTTGTAGAAGGCGCCGACCGGGACGCAGTCGGAGTACTCGCCGCGGTAGGTGTCGGCGAAGCGGTACAGCTCCTCGGCGTGGCGGACGAGCTCGTCCGCGTACGCCGGGTCGTCCTCGCGGAACAGCAGGGAGGAGGAGGCCATCGCCGCCGCGGTCTCGCCGGCGACGTCGCTGCCCGGGCAGGAGGCGTCGACCTTGTAGGCCGGACGCTCCATCTGCATCACCTCGGCCGGCCCCCACCAGCGGTGGTCGGCGTCGCCGTCGCCGACCTGTGCGTACAGCACGTTGGGGGCGGGGTGCGCCTTGATGAAGTAGTCGTTGACCCAGCGCAGGTTGGACTTCAGGTACTCCAGCTGCCCCGAGTCGCGGTACCCGTCCAGGTTCTCCAGGCCGCCCCAGGCCAGCATGGTGGCCGAGAACGCCATCGGCAGGCCGAACTTCACGTGGTCGCCGGCGTCGTACCACCCGCCGGTGAGGTCGAGGCCGACGTCCGAGCCGTCCTCCAGCGCGGAGTCGCCACGCCAGTTGACCCGGTTGTCCGTGGGCAGATCACCGGCGCGCTGCGCCTCGTAGAAGAACATCGACTTCTGCAGCGCCTCGCCGTAGGCGAACTGGCCGGCCGCGGCGCCCGCCTCGGCGCCGGCCGCCGCGACCTCGGTGGTCCGCGTGGCCTGCGCGGCCTCCGCCGCCTGCGCGGCCGCCGGGGCGACCGGGCCCGCGGCCAGCAGCGCCAGCAGAGCCGTCGCGGTCAGCGCCGTCCGGGAGCGGGCCACCCGGCGCGGCCGGGCTCCCTCCGCCCGGTCGGTCGGTCCCGACCCTCGTGGTTCGGACATCCGCCCGCCCCTCCGTACTTATTACGTGAACCTGACACTAGGATGAGAGCGCTCTCACGAGCGACCACACTCATGGTGCGGTCGAGCCCGACCGGCGTCAATGGCGGGGCGGAGTTTTTTGACTGCGCGTCAACCTTCACCATGTTCACGCCAGCAACACCCACCCCGGCAACCTTCTCGTCATGCGCATGCACTAGCATGATCGACATGACGGATCATCAATCCCCAGGCGGATCCGACCGCACCGCCCGCCTCACCCAGTTGGGACTGAACGACTCCGACTCGGACCAGGCGTTCGAGCGCTTCGCCGAACTCGCCGCCCGCCTCACCGGCGCCCCGATCGCGATGGTCAACTTCGTCAACGACGAACGTCAGATGTTCCGCGGCCTGTGCCTGTACAACCCGTCCGCCTCCGACGAGGCCGCCGGGGTGGCCCCGCAGGGCGGCGGCGGGGGCGGTCAGGTCGTCCCCTACCAGCTCTCCCGCCGCGACATGCCGCTCACCCACGGCTTCTGCCCGCACGTCGTCGCGCTGCGCTCCCCCCTCGCGCTCAACGACGTGCTGGCCTACCCCCGCTTCTCCGGCAACCCGGTCGTCAACGAACTCGGCGTGCGCTCCTACCTGGGCACGCCGCTGATCGACGACACCGGCACGGTGCTCGGCACGCTCTGCGTCCTCGACCACTCCCCCCGCGACTGGGGACGCGAGCGCCTCAAGGGCCTCGGCCTGCTCGCCGAGGCACTGCTGTCCGAGGTGCGGCTGCGCGACCGCGACGGCGGCCAGACCGGGGCCGACCAGCCCGCCGCCCACCCCCGGCAGGCCGCCCCGGAGCCGGCACCGCCCGCCCCGCAGCCGGTGGAGCAGACCTGGCCGCCGCGCTACGGATTCCGCTACGGGGACGAGCACGGCTACGACCAGCCGCAGGAGCCCGCCCCCCAGCCGTACGACCCCGGCCGCCCGCGCCGGCTCCCCTGGTGACCCGGCGCCCCGACCCACCCCCCACCCCCGGGCCCCCCGAACCCCCGAGTTCCCGGCCCCCTCGGCAGCGCCACACCGGCCCGGTCCCGCTCCCGCCCCGCCGCCCCGCTCCCCCGCCGGGCCGCGCGGCGGGACGGGCCCGGGCCGGACGCCGTTCCCCCCCGACGGCCCGCCGGCTCCCCACTCGCCCCTCGGCACCTCGCCCCGCGCCCCTCCCCTCCGGGAAACCGCGGGGCGATCAGCCGAGGCGTCCCTCCGCCCGGTCCTGGGCCGCCAGCACCTCGTCACCGTGCCGGAACGCCCACTCCCCGAACGCCTCGATCGGCGGCAGCAGGCTCCGCCCCAGCTCGGTGAGCCCGTACTCCACCCGGGGCCCGGGCCGCGGACGCGCCCGCCGCTCCACCAGCCCGTTGTACTCCAGCCTGCGCAACGTCTCGGTCAGCACCTTCGGGCTGATCCCGCCGATCCGCCCGCGCAGCTCCCCCGGCGGGCGCGGACCCTCGCGCAGTGCCCACACCACCACCGCGTTCCAGGTGTTCGCCAGCAGGTCGAAGGCGAGCCGGGCCCGGCAGTCCGCGAGGAACAGGCCACTCGCCGCGGAACGATCCACCATCCGTGTCCCCATCCCCCCAGTCTGACGCCACCGCACGCACCATTCGGTGCCCGACGCCCCTCCTACCGTGCTGATCGAGGCACACACCCCCTACCCCAGGAGGACGGATGCGCATCGGCATCCTCGGCGCCGGCCGCATGGCGGACGCGCTCGGCACCCAGTGGACCCGCGCGGGCCACGAACTCATGATCAGCGGCCGGGACCCGGAACGGACCGCCGCCCGGGCACGCCGCATCGGCCCGCCCACACGCGTGGGCACCTGGGCCGAGGCCGCCCGGTTCGGCGACGTCGTCCTGCTCGCCGTGCGCGACACCGCCGTCCCCGAGGTGCTGTCCGCCGCCGGCGCCGACGACGGCGCCCTGCGCGGGCGCGTGCTGGTGGACTGCGTCAACGCCGTCCACTCCGGCTTCGTCCTGGCCACCGCCGGCGGCCCCTCGATGGCCGAGCGCGTCGCCCGCCAGGCCGTCGGCGCGCGCGTGGTCAAGGCCTTCAACCACTGCCACGAGGACGTCTGGCGGATGACCCCACCCGCCTTCGACGGCACCCCGCTGGCCGTCCCGATGTGCGGGGACGACCCCGACGCCCTGGCCACCGTCGCCACCCTGGTCCGGGACCTCGGCTGCACCCCGGTCGAGGCCGGCCCACTGGACCGCGCCGGCCTGCTGGAGGCGACCACCGCCTTCCTGATCGCCCTGTGGCACTCCGGAGTCGACGCCCGAACCCTCCTCCCACCCCTCACCCACGCCTTCGGCCCCCGCTGACCCCCGGCCCGCCGCAGGCCGCCGGCCAGGCCCGGCAGCCTGCGGCCCCGGCCGGGCTGGCTCCCGCCCGGTTCCCGCCCCGCCCCGCCTTATGATCGCGACGTGGCCGTCTTCCGCATCGAGCGCCCGACCCACCTGGCCGCCCCCGAGGCCTGGCGCCGTCTCACCACCTGGGAACGCCACACCGGCAGCGTCCCGCTGACCACCATCCGGGTGACCACCCCGCCGCCCAACCGGGTGGGGACCACCTTCGCCGCCCGCACCGGCATCGGCCGCGCCGCCTTCGACGACCCCATGGAGGTCGTGCGCTGGTCACCCCCCGCGGCCGGCCGCCCCGGCCACTGCCGCCTGGTCAAGCGCGGCTCCGTGGTCCTCGGCTGGGCCGAGATCGAGGTCCACCCGCTCCCCCACGGCTCCCGGATCGTCTGGCGCGAGGAACTACGCCTCCGCCGCCTCCCCCGCCTCCTCGACGCCGCCACCGCCCACGCCGCCCGCCCCCTCTTCGCCCACGCCCTCACCCGCCTCCTGCGCGACTGACCCCACCCGCCGATCAGCCGGCCTGGCCGGAGTGCGCCCGCATGGCCGCCTCCAGGGCTTCGAGCGCCGCCTCGAAATCCGCTTCCTCCATCACGAAGTCCCGGAACTGCCCGTACCGGTCACAGATACGCACCAACCCTCCCTCCTGCGCCCGGATGACGGCCGCCGTGGAAGCCAGTACGGCGCTGTCGCCGTCCTTTTCCCGGTGCTCCCGCCAGACCTCGATGAAGTCGCGCACCGACCACGCGCGGGTCCCGAAGGGAACGGCGAAGAGCTCCAGCCCCAGAAGCGTGTTGTCGTCCACGCCCGGCGTCCTCTCCGGTTTCCAGAACCGCTCCTGGCGACGGAATGTCCATTGTGCCTGCTCCGGCATCGATCAGCCTCCATCGGGAAAGAAGGTCGAGGGTCGGTAGACTCCGTCGGGGCCCTTGCTCAGGAAGCCCGTCATGCTGACCCCGTTGTGCGTGTAGGTGACGATCGTCCCACCGTGGCTGTACTCGCCCCTCTCGAACAGCGCCCGCCCGGCCTCCGCGATGTCCGCCGGCTTCCATGAGGACGGGAAGAAGGTGTGACCGGCGGTGGCGATCTTCGGGGTCATGTTCCACTCCGCGTCGTAGGCGCCGACCTCGCCGCGAACGGACCACGTCCCATCCGTGTTCTCGATCAGATTTCCGCGAATATAGCGCCCCTCCGGATACTCCTCCGGCGTGGCACCGGGATACAGGTGCCACCCGCCGAACTCGCCGTCCGCGTTGAAGTTCCCGTGCAGAACGTGCTCCATGACGTCGTCCGGGATCGTCGTGCAGCGTTGGAGACCGAGGGGGTCGGCCCACGCGGTCGGATTCGGGACGTAGGCATGGTGATCCGGCGCCGGCCACAGACCGAGTGGGTCCGGTCCGAGGTAGCGGGCGGCCTCCGGATCATAGTGGCGGGCGAGGTTGTAGTAGCACCCGGTCTCCGCGTCGAAGTACTGCCCGGGGAATCCCAGAGGGCATTCCCCGTCGTCCCCGGACGTGGGGAGTGCATGCCCCCACAGGTTTCGTTGCCCCTGCCGGGTTACTCGCCCGTCGGGATCGACCAGTTCAGCCGGCGTGCCGATGAGGTCGGTGACGATGGCGCGGAACCGCCGATCCACGACCTCCTGCGGCAGCTCCGACGACCACGCGCGGTCCGTCTGGCTGAGCGGGCGGTGGGTCCCGGGCGACCACTCCCACGTGGTGGCGGTCGCCCGGCGGGTCACGCCGGTGTGCAGCTGTTCGGCGAGGCGTGTGCCGTCCCACGTGTGTTCGACGCGTTCCAGCTCCTCGCCGTCCGCCGTCAGCCGCGCCTTGGCGATACGGCGGCCGAGCGGGTCGTAGCTGTAGCGCCAGGTATCGCCGTCGGGCGTGGTGACCTCGCGGAGGCGGTCGTCGGCGTCCCAGGTGTAGTGCCAGACGTCGCGGCGGCCGGACAGGGTTCGCCGGTCGCGACGGATCACCCGTCCCTGAGCGTCGTACACGTACGACGTGCGCCCGGCCCGGCGCAGCAGAGTGCCGGCATAGGAGCGTTCGATCGCCGGCGTCGAACCGCCACCTGAGGGCGACTCGGCCTGGGGATAGTCGGCGGAGACCAACCTGCCGGCCGAGTCGTAGGCGTAGCGTTCGCTCCAACCGTGCGCCTGGATGGCCGTGACCCGACCGTTGAGGTCAACTTCGAGCGAACGGGGACCGGCGAGCAGATCCTCGATGCCGGTGAGGATGCCGTCCGCGCGGTACTGGTAACGGCGACGCTGCAGGACGCGCCCGGCCCCATGCTCTTCCGCACCGAGGCTGAGTACCTGTTCGGTGAGGCGGTGGTTGACGTCCCACGCCTGCGTGAGGCTGACACCGCCGTCGTCCAGGCGACGGAACGTCTCCCGCCCGGCCGCGTCGTAGGAGAAGCTCAGCCGGTGTCCGGCGGTGGTCAGCCCCGTGGCGCGTCCCGCCGCGTCGTACCCCCACGAGCTGGTCACTCCAGTTGGTGTGACCCGGCGGACACGCCGCCCCAGGGAGTCGTACTCGTAGCTGATGACGCGGCCGTTGACGCTCTCGGTCAGCGGGCGGCCGAGCGCGTCACGGGTGAAGGCGAGATGGGTCTCCTGGTCGGTGGCGGCCAGCAGCCGTCCGGCGGCGTCATGACTGTAAGCGATGCGCGTGTCCCCCGCCGTCCTCTCGATGACGCGCCCGAGGACGTCCCAGCGGTAGGTGATGACCTGGCCGACACCGTTGGTCCGCGCGGTCAGCTGCCCGGCGTCGTCGTGCGTGTACGTGAGGGTTCGGCCGTTGAAGTCGGTCTCGGCGACGAGTCGGCCGGCGGCGTCGTAGCTGTACCGCCAGACCAGTCCCTGCGGGTTGGTAACGCTGACAAGACGCAGTTCGGTGTCGTAGGCGAACTGGTAGCCGCTCCCGTCCTGGCTGCTCCGAGCGGTTGGCAGGCGGAAGTGGCCAACACTGTGGCGGGTGACGTGTCCGGTTGGATCCGTGTGTGCCCTGAGGTTGCCCTCACCGTCCCAGACCCACTCTTCGAAGGCGCCGTCGGGGCGTACCCGGCGAGCGGGCTTCCCCTCGACGGTCCAGTGATAACGGGTGACGGTCCCCATGGCGTCGGTGACGGTCGTGACCCGGCCGAACGCGTCCCGATCGATCCGCACCGAGGCGCCAAGGGGATCGGTGACCAGCACCGGAAGCCCCGCCGCGTCCGTTCGCACCCCACGGCTGTGGCCCATCGCGTCGGTGACGCGGATCAGCAAGCCCCGCTCGTCGTAGTCGTAGCGGGTGGTGGCGCCGGCTGGGTCGGTGGTGGCGAGGAGGTTGCCCCGGTCGTCGTAGTCGTGGCGCCACTGGGCGCCATCCGGGTCGGTGAGCACCACCGGCAGGTGCAGGTCGTTGTAGGCGGCGGCGGAGACGGTGCCGTCGGGGCGGGTGACGCTGTCGAGGTTGCCGTCGACGTCGTAGGTCAGGCGGGTGGTGCGGCCCAGCGGGTCGGTGCGCAACAGCAGGCGGTCGTACTCGTCCCACTCGCTGACGGTGACGGCACCGAGGGGGTCGACCTCGCGGATGATCTGGTGGCGGTCGTTGAGGTGGTAGGTCGTGGTGTGGCCCAGGGAGTTGGTGACCCGGGTGGTGCGCCCGGCGGCGTCGTACTCGAAGCTGGCGTCGAGGAAGCCGTCGGAGCCTGTGCCGCGGACGCAGCGGCCGGCCGGATCATAGGTGTAGTGGTAGCTGGTGCCGTTGCGGTCGGTCCAGGAGGTGATCCGGCCGGCCGGGTCGTAGGTGAAACGGAACGGGAGCCCCGAGGAGTTCACGACCTCCGCGAGGTCGCCCGCCGTGTCGTAGCCGTAGCGCAGGATCGGCGTGGTGCCGTCCTCGGCGGCGGGGTCCCTCAGCCGCAGCGCGGTGACCCGTCCACCGCTGGACTCCACCATGACGTGGTACCCGCCACTGTGCCGCAGCGCGGTCGGGACGCCCTCCTCGTCGTGGTCGACCTCGACGCGGTTGCCGTTGCGGTCGCTGATCGCGCGCAGCGGCAGGACGGCGGCGGCCCCGTTGTGCTGGGGGGTGGGCAGGGCGGCGAAATGATAGGTGTGGCCGGCGCGCGGATCACTCACGGTCAACGGCGCCCCCGGGACGCCGTCCCAGGTCAGCGGCCAGCGCGGGCCCGCGACCGGCATGGCGGCCACGCCGGGCCGGGGCACCGGATAGACCAGGATGACGCCGTCGGAACGCGTGAAGCAGACGCCGTGGCTGTCCAGTTCCAGGCGTTGGTCGAGCGTGGAGGCCCACGACCGGCCGAAGAACCGGCCGGCGCGGTAGGAGGAGACGTGGGTCCGCTCCACGACGAGCGGGAGCGAGGCCGGCAGCCGCACGTCCCGCTGCGTCATGAACACCTCGCCGGTGGCGACGTCCACCGGGTCCCCGCCCGGGCAGCGCGCCCCCGGGGGCATTCGGGTGGTGTCCGGGTCGGCGGCGTTGTTCCGTGCCGTCGAGCCGTTGTTGAGGTTGGTGGCGTTGGGCCCGCGCCCGGTGGGCGACGTCCCGGCCGGAGTCGCGGAGTTGCCCACACCGCCCGACCCACCGCCCGGTCCGCCACCCGGCCCCGGGCGGTTGCCCGAGTTGGTGCGGGTGCGGTTCATCTGGTCGGTATTGGTCTGCTCGGTGGTGCGGCGCCGGGTGGCGTCGTTGCGCAGGCCGGTGCCGGTGTTGCGGAGCACGGTGGGCATGCCGCCGGCGGCTCGGTCGTGGGTCTCGGTCAGCCGCTCGTAGGGCCCCTTGATGCTGGCGCCGAGTTCGTCGGTGTCCCACACCCCGGCGTGCGCCTGGCGGATGTTCAGCAGGTTGGTGCGGGCCCGCTCCGCCCGGTCGGCGACCTCGTCGGTGCGCTGCGCCGCCCAGTCCAGGTCGTCGGGGTTGACCTGCGCCCCGCGGTCCCCGGTCGGGGCGGGCGCGCCGGATCCGCCCGGGGTGGTGGAGCCGTCGCGGGAGGAGGGTGGGGTGCTCGGTGCCGGCGTGCCGCCGGTGTCGCCGCCGCCGTCCGGGCGGTTGTTGGTCGAGGGCGCGGGCGTGGAGCCGGAGTCGCCGCCGTTCCCCCCGTCGCCGCCCCGGTTGCGCACCATCACGCCACCCCCGGGGCCGGCCGGGTGGTGTGGCCGCGCATCGAGTCGATGATCGGGTTGCCGGTGGGCGGCGGGGCCTGCGTGGGCGGGGAGCCGGGCGGTGCCTCGCCGCGCATCACCGCGGCGATGTCACCGCCACCACCGCCGCCGTCCGGGGTGAGGCCCGCGGGGGCGCCCGCGGGGGCGCCCGCCGTGACGCCGGCGGCGCTGGCCAGGGAGGTCGCGGCACCGGCCGAGGACGCCAGTGAGTCGGCGCCCGCCCCCACGCCGGCGTCGACCGCCGCGCCGACGTCGTAGCCGTCCCGCAGCCCGGTCGCGTTCTCCAGGCCCTGGTTCAGCAGCTCCGTCAGGGTGCCCTCCAGCGACGCCATCACCGCGTCGGACGCGGCCGACATCAGCGCCTCCGCCGCCGCCTCCGCCATCTCCTGGAGGATCTGCCGCACCACCAGCCGGATCGCCTGCGTCCCGGCGAGCCCCGCCAGCGCCGACAGCCCCAGGGTGAACGGCGAGGCCGCCACCGCCGCCGCGATCTGCCCGGCCAGGATGCTCAACTGGCCGATCACCGACCACTTGCCGCCCTCGATGGCGTCCGCCGCCACGTCCAGCGCGTCCGCGATCGTCCGCGAGGCGTCCGCCAGCCCCTGGAAGGACTCCCCCGACACCCGGTCCCAGTGCCCGCCGAACGCCTCCATCCCCTCGCCGGTGTTCGCGGCCAGCACCTGCGCGACGACCTGGTCGGCCTCCTCCCGCGCCCCCTCCATCTCGGTCGCGTAGTCCCGGTACGCCTGCGCCAGCTCACGCACCGCGTCCTCGTCGAGGTTCGGCCAGGTGATCCCCAGGATCTCCAGCGGCTCCTCGGCCCAGTCCGGCAGCATGACGGCCACCACACCCACCCCCGTGCGCGTCCCCCGTTGAACCACCTTTCCTCTCCCAGATGTTAACGACGGGTCAGGAGGGTGAGGGAGGGGTGGGAGCGCGGCGGGCGGTCACACGCCGGAGAAGGGCAGCAGGCCGTCGGGGGTGATGTAGTAGCTGTCCTCGAAGGAGTCGGGGAGGGCGCGCAGCGGGTCCTCCGGGGTGCCGACGGCGCTGGTGCCGCGCACGCCGTCGGCCACCCAGTCGAGTTCGACCGTCCAGGAGCACTCGCAGTCGGTGGTGCGCGCGTACAGTTCCAGCACCTCGGGGTCGGTGGCGTCGACGGTGAGCGGGAAGTCCTGGTCGGCGGCGACGGCGGCGGGGCGGGGGGCGTCGAGGTCCACGTCGAAGACGCGCGGGACGACGGCGCCGCCGCAGCCGCCACGGGTGACCCAGATGCCGTCGGGCGCGGGGGCCCGTTCCACGACGGTGACCCGGGCGCCGGTCAGGACGACGGAGCGGCCCGGCGGCCCTTCGACGACCACCGAGTAGATGTTGTGCACCCGCGTGGCGCCGGTCTCGGTGAGGGCGTCGTCGTCGTACCAGCCGTTCTCCATGCCGACCGCGGCGAGTTCGCGCTCGAACTCCTCCGGCGTGCCCGCGTAGAACCAGGGGTCGCAGCTCTGCTCCGTGCCGACGCCCTCCCAGGTGACGGCCACCGGCGGCTTCGAGGCGGTGGGGGTGGGGGTGGGGCTGGGGGAGGGCGAGGCGGGCGCGGTGGTGGCCTGGCCGGGGAGCCCGAACCGGGTGACGGTCAGCCCGGCGGCGACCAGCAGCAGCGCCCCGAGGACGGCGACGCCGGCCGGAGCCGCCCAGCGTCCGCCGCGCGGCGGGGCCGGCGAGGGCCGCTGCCGCCGCCAGGGAGCGCGGAGTGGACGTCGGGCCCGGCGCCGCTCGCCCGGCCAGGGCGTGGCGACCGGGCGCGGCGGCCGGGCGGTGGAGGTGGAGGCCTCGGTGTCCGGCCCGGCGTGCGCCTCGGCGTCCATGACGGCCTCCAGCGCGAGCCGGGTGCCCTCTGCGTCGATCCGCTCGGCGGGGTCGCGGCACATCAGCCGGGTGATCAGGGTGGTGAGCGCGCCCCCGTGCTCGGGGCGGGGCAGCGGGCCGGAGACCAGGCCCTGCAGGGCGGCCACCGGGTCGTCGTCCGGGAACGGGGCGGTGCCCTCCACGCAGGCGTAGAGGGTGGCGCCGAGGCCCCACAGGTCGCACTCCGGCCCGTCGCCGGCCGCCACCGGGCTGCCGGGGACCCGCTCCGGCGCCATGTACGCCAGGGAGCCGAGGAGGGTTCCGGGGGCGGTCAGCGCGGCGTCGCCGCGGACGCTGGCGATGCCGAAGTCGGTCAGCACGGCGCGGCCCGACTCGTCGATCAGCACGTTCGCCGGCTTGACGTCCCGGTGCAGCACCCCGGCCTCGTGCGCACGGCGCAGTCCGGCGAGGATCTGCGCGCCGATCCGGGCGGCGTGGCCGGGCGGCAGCGGGCCGTCGTGGTCCAGGACCTCCTGGAGGGAGCGGCCGCGGATGTGCTCCATCACGATCCACGGTCGGCCGTCCTCCTCGACGACGTCGTGGACGGTGACCACGTTGCGGTGGTCGAGGGAGGCGGCGGCGCGGGCCTCGCGCAGCAGGCGGGCGCGGACCTCGTCCAGGTCGTCGGCGGGGGTCGCGGGGTGGACCCGGAGCTCCTTGACCGCGACCCGGCGGTGCAGCAGGCCGTCCTCGGCCAGCCAGACGGTGCCCATGCCGCCGCGTCCCAGCGGCCGGATCAGCCGGTAGCGGCCGCGCAGCCGGCGCTCCGTGTCCTGCGGCGCGCGTTCCGGTGCCGGCTGCGGACTCCGCTGCGACGGCCCCCGCCTCGACGCCCCCTCGGTTGCCACCCCTGCCTCCTCGCCACCGCGGCCGGCCCGACGGCGGCGGTGTGCCGCCGTCGCCCTGACGCGACCCTTACCGCGCGTCAGGTGGTGGTGCGGGCGGGGTGGTTGGGGAGGCCGGAAAGTTCCGCCGCCCAGCGTAGTGGTGGCGGGTGGGGCGCCCCGGGCCGGGGCGGCACCCGGCGCGCGACCGCGTGCGACGTGGGGCGCCCCGGGCCGGGGCGCGGGCCCCGGTCGCTCAGTCCACCGGGTCGAGGGCGCGGACGGCGGCGACCAGCGGGGCGAGTTCCGGGCGCTTCTCGGCCTCCTGGAGCGCCTCGCGCAGCGCGGCGTCGTTGGTGGGACGCGCCTGCTCCAGCAGCGTTCGGCCGGCGTCGGTGACGTCGGTGTAGATGCCCCGGCGGTCGTCGGGGCACAGGTAGCGGGTCAGCAGGCCGCGTTCCTCCAACCGGGTGACCAGCCGGGTGGTCGCGCTCTGGCTGAGCACCACGGAGTCGGCGAGCTGGTTCATCCGCAGGTGTCCGCCGGGGCCGGAGTGCTGCCCGCTGAGCATCTCCAGCACGGAGAACTCGCGGACGCTCAGCCCGTGGGCGGCCTGGAGGGCGCGCTCGACGCGCGCCTCGATCCTGTCGTGCAGGGCCGACAGCGCGCACCAGCCCCGGACGGGACCGGGATGGGGCAGTTCCGACATGGGACCTCTCCTTCGACGTCACCTCCAGGATACCGCCACGGCAACAAAATACGGCGCCTGCAATCAACCAGCGTACGCAAGCAGGCCGACAGGCGAGTGTCGGTGGCGGGTGCCAGGCTGGTTCCGGAGAGGGTTCGGCGAAGGGAAGCATCATGATCAGGACCGAATTCACCGGCGCCCCGTGCTGGCTCGACCTCGGCGCGCCGGACGTCCCCGCCGCGGCCGCGTTCTACTCCGCGGTGCTCGGGTGGGAGTTCCAGTCGCTCGGGCCGGAGATGGGCGACTTCGGGTTCTTCCGGGTGGAGGGCAAGACGGTCGCCGGCCTGGGCAAGCTCACCGAGGAGGGCGCCCGCTCGGCCTGGATGATCTACTTCAGGACCCAGGACGCCGACGTGACCACCGAGGCCGTGCGGCGGGCCGGCGGCACCGTGCGGGTGCCCCCGACGGACGCCGACGGCGAGGGGCGGATGGCCCAGTACACCGATCCCCAGGGCGGGCAGTTCGCCGTCTGGCAGCCGGGGACGATGCTCGGGATCGAGGCCGTCGACCGGCCCGGCGCGCTGAACTGGACCGAGCTGTACACCACGGACGCGGAGGCGGCGAAGGAGTTCTACGGCGGCGTCTTCGGTTGGCAGACCGACGCGATGCCGATGGATGAGGAGACGTACTGGCTGGTCACGCCGGCCGGCGGCGGCCAGGAGAGCATGCAGGGCGGGATCATGCAGCTCGCCCCGGAGGACCTCGGGCTGAACGGGGGGAAGCCCTACTGGCACCCGGTGTTCCAGGTCGCGGACTGCGACGCCGCCGTCGCCTCGGTCACCGGGAACGGCGGCAGCGTGCAGATGGGGCCGGTGGACGCCGAGGGCGTGGGCCGCCTGGCCGTCTGCGTCGACCCCGCCGGCGCGGACTTCGTGGTGCTCACCCCGGCCGAGGGCTGAGCACGGCGCCGCGCCGGCCCCCCGCCCCCCGGCCCGTTTGGCTCGTTCGCCGTGCCCCCGGGGAGGGGAGGGCCAGGGGGGAGGGGGCCGGCGCGGCGGCTGCTCGGGGGATCAGCGGATGGCTCCGCGCATGACGCCGGAGATGATCCAGCGTTGGGCGGTGACGTAGAGGATGACCATGGGGGCGAGGGCCATGAGGTAGGAGGCGAAGGCGAGGTTGTAGTCGGTGTTGAACTGTCCTTGGAAGGCGTATTGGACCAGGGGGAGGGTGAAGGAGTCGCGGTCGCCGAGCATGACCAGGGGGAGGAGGAAGTCGTTCCAGGTGGTCAGGCAGGTGAGGACGGCGACGGTGGCGTTGATGGGGGTGAGGAGGGGGAAGATGACGCGCCAGAAGGTCTGCCAGGTGTTGGTGCCGTCGAGTGCGGCGGCTTCTTCGAGTTCGCGGGGGATGGAGCGGAGGTAGCCGGTGTAGAGGAAGACGTTGAAGGAGAGCCCGTAGACGACGTAGAGGAGGATCAGGCCGATCTGGTTGTCGAGTCCGATCATGCTCATTTGTCGTACGACGGGGAGCATGATGATGGGGAAGGGGATGAACAGGGCGCTGATGAGGTAGAAGTACAGGCCGCGGAAGAGTCGGCGGTGCATGTTGCGGGCGATGGCGTAGGCGACCAGTGAGTTGGTCAGGACGACCAGGACGACCACGGCGATGGTGATGATCGTGCTGTTGAGGAGTGCGCGGAAGAAGCCGGTGGTTTCGATGGCCCGGCTGAAGTTGTCCCATTGTGGGTCCAGTGGCAGGGCGAGTGCGGAGGCGGCGGTCTGTTCCGGGCTTTTCAGCGCGATGGTGATGGTGAGGTAGAGGGGGAGGGCGACGGTGAGGGACGCCGCGCAGAGGAGTGTGGTGACCAGCCAGTTGTTTCGGGTGCGCATCATGCGTTCACCTCTCGGCGCTGCAGGACGCGCAGCTGGAGCAGGGACAGTCCGGCGATGAGGAGGAAGTAGATGACGGCGTTGGCGGATTGGTAGGCGAATTCGCCGCCTTGGAAGCCGCCTTGGAAGATGAGGACGGAGATGGACTGGGTGGCGTTGCCGGGGCCGCCGCCGGTCAGGGCCATGATCTGGTCGAAGACTTGGAGGAAGCCGCGTAGGGCGAGGACCATGTTGATGGTGAAGAACGGGGCGATCAACGGGAAGGTGATGCGTCGGAAGCGTTGCCAGGGGGTGGCGCCGTCGATGGCGGCGGCCTCGTAGATGTCGGCGCCGATGGTTTGCAGGCCGGCGAGGTAGATGATGATGTTGAAGGCGACTGCCTGCCAGACGGTGACGATGACCACGCCGATCCAGGCGAGGTCGGGGTCGCCGAGGATGTTGACGGCGAGTCGGTCGATGCCCCAGCTGGCTCCCCATTGGGGGAGGATGAACGCGAAGAAGTAGTTGAAGACGAAGCCCACGATGAGCACGGAGAGCACGTTGGGCAGGAAGAAGATCGCGCGCAGGGTCTTGCGGAACCAGATGCGGGAGTTCAGTCCGACCGCGATGGCCAGGGCGATCACGTTGGTGGCGATGGTGGCGGCGATGGCGAAGCCGAGGGTGAACAGGTAGGAGTCGAGGATGCGGTCATCCCTGGTCATCGCGGCGTAGTTGCGCAGGCCCACGAACTCCCAGTCGCCGTAGCCGCTGAAGTTGGTCAGGCTGTAGAAGGCGCCTTGGAGGGCGGGCAGGGTGTGCAGGACGAAGAACAGGATGACGGCCGGAGCGGCCATCCAGTAGAAGACCCTGGATCTGGGCATCGTGCTTCTCTCTCTTCCGCAACAAAGCGGCTTTCGGCGGTGTCCCGGGGCTCGCGGCGGGGTGTGTCAGCTGCGGGCCTGCACCTTCTCCCATTCGTCGTCGAGCTCCCGCAGGAAGGCGCCGGCGTCCTCGGAGATCAGGAACTCCTGGGTGATCGCCTGCAGCGGCACCGCCGGCGCGAACCGGTGCTCGGGATACCCGGTCACCTGACCGGAAGCGAAGTAGGGGTTGAGGGAGGCCAGTGCCGGGTCCTGCTGGGGGACGTCGACGCGGGCGGAGAACAGGCCCTGCTCGGCGATGTACTGGGCGGAGGCTTCCTTGCTGGTCAGGAATCGGATGAACTCCCGGACCTCTTCGGGGTGCTCGGTGTCCACCCCCGTGGTCAGCACCGTGTCCACACCCGACACCAGCCGGTTGTCCGCCGGGTCGTCCGCGGCCGGCATCGCGAAAGCGCCCACCGTGATGTCCGGGTTGACCTGCTTGATCGCGCTGATCGCCCAGATCCCCTGGGTCAACATCAACGCCTCACCCCGGGTGAACATCGCGTTCCCGGTGTTGTAGTCGGTGCCGAACGGATCCTCGTTGCCGAACTCCTTCAACGCCGTGAACCGCTCCGCGACCTCCCCGAAATCCGCAGCGAACGTGGTGCGGTCGGCCTCCCGGTCGTCGAAGAACCCCTCCGGCGCCAGACTCGCCGCCAGCGAGTTGAAGCCGACCATCGCCGTCCACGCGTCCTTCCACGTGAACGCGAACGGAGTCCGCCCCGCCGCCTCGATCTCCTCACACACCCGAACCAGTTCGTCCCACGTGGTCGGCGGCTCCAACCCCAACTCGGCGAACGCCTCGACGTTGTAGAGCACCCCGTTGGCGTTCGTGGACAACGGCACGCCGTTGGTCTCCCCCGGCCGGGAGCCCACCCCGTTCAACACCTCCACCACACCCGGCTGGATCGCCTCCAGGGCCGGATCACCGGTGAAGTCCGCGAACACCCCCGCCTCGGCCAGCTCCCCGTAGGTCGCGGTCCCGTCCAACGCGATCACGTCCGGCACGTCGTTCTTCACCAACCGGGTACGCAGCGCCGTCCCCGCGTTCGGCACCTGGTTCTGCCGGACATCGATCCCCGGATGAGCCGCCTCGAACTCCGCGATCAACGCGTCGAAACTCGCCACCGCCTCCGGCTTCGCCTGGAAGAACTCCAACTCGACCACACCGTCATCACCACCCGCACCGACCCCACACCCGGCCACCACCGGCACCAGGGCCAACACCAACGGAAACGCCACCACGGCACGGCGCCACGAGGAAAGCTGCATGGGGACTCCTGACATCAGGTGGAACGGCCGTCGCCTCGATGAGGCCACCGGCGGAACGGGGTGTCGGCGGGCGCCGCGCCGCGCCCGGGCCTGGTGACACCGGGTGCCGTCACCGCTGCTCCGCCCGGGGCGATCGCCGCCCTCCCCTACCGGCGGCAAACGATGTCACCGCCGTTCTAGCCCCGTCAACACCTTGTGAAGGGGATTATTTCCCACCTAGAAGAAACTCGTCGATGGCATCGCTGCAAACGTTGGCAACCGGTGACCGATCCGTGACCACCACGGACGGCCAGTCGTCACCATCGCCCCCCGCGACCACTCGCATCAACCGTTTGCACTACGCCAACCGGGCCACCACGTGCCACGATGGCGATACAGCTTGACTCGACAGACGCACACCCGGCAGCGTTTGCATAGCTCGGGATGCCCGCAGGGCACATGGCCGCCGGTCCGGGCTCCCGAGGAGGGGCGGCGGTGCCACCACAGAAGACTCCCCATTGGACGGTGAGGACATCCCATGACGGTTCCGCAGAGCAGTGACTGGTGGAAGAGCGCGGTGGTCTACCAGGTGTATCCGCGCAGTTTCCGGGACAGTGACGGTGACGGCATCGGCGATCTGCCGGGGGTCATCGAGAAGCTGGACTACCTGAAGCTGCTGGGTGTGGACGTGGTCTGGTTGTCGCCGGTGTACCCCTCGCCGGGTGATGACAACGGTTATGACATCAGCGACTACTGCGGCATCAATCCCGAGTTCGGCACCCTGGCCGACTTCGAGCGGTTGCGTGACGGTCTGCACGAGCGCGGGATGCGTCTGGTGATGGACCTGGTCGTGAACCACACCTCGGACGAGCACCCGTGGTTCAGGGAGTCCCGCGAGTCGGTCGACTCGCCCAAGCGGGACTGGTACATCTGGCGGCCCCCGGCCGCGGACGGCGGTCCGCCGAACAACTGGGGGTCGGTCTTCTCCGGTTCGGCCTGGGAGTACGACGAGAAGACCGGGGAGTACTTCCTGCACCTGTTCAGCCGCCGCCAGCCGGACCTGAACTGGGAGAACCCGCAGGTGCGGGAGGCCGTCCACGAGGTGATGCGCTGGTGGCTGGACCGCGGCGTGGACGGCTTCCGGATGGACGTCATCAACTTCATCTCCAAGGAGCCCGGCCTGCCCTCCTCCCCGGAGATCGGCGCCGACGGCTACGGCTCCTTCTTCGCCCACGCCGTCGACGGCCCGATGGTGCACCGCTACCTGCGGGAGATGAACGATGCGGTGCTGGCCGGCCGGGACGTGATGACCGTCGGCGAGATGCCCGGCGTCACCCTGGAGCAGGCCCGCCTCTACACCGCGCCGGAGCGGCGCGAGGTCAACATGGTCTTCCAGTTCGAGCACGTCGACCTCGACGACGGCCCCGGCGGCAAGTTCGACCCCGTACCGGTCCCGCTACCGGTGCTCCGGGCGTCACTGAACCGCTGGCAGCAGGGCCTCGCCGAGGACGGCTGGAACAGCCTGTACTGGAACAACCACGACCAGCCCCGCGTCGTCTCCCGCTTCGGCGACGACTCCACCGAAACCACCCGCGTCGCCTCCGCCAAGATGCTCGCCACCGTCCTGCACCTGATGAAGGGCACCCCCTACATCTACCAGGGCGAAGAACTGGGCATGACCAACGCCCACTTCACCAGCATCGACGACTACCGCGACATCGAGATCCTCAACTACTACCGCACCGCCGTCGGCGGCGGCCTGGTCACCCCCGAACAGGCCCTGCGCGGCATCCGCGCCCGCGGCCGCGACAACGCCCGCACCCCCGTCCAATGGAACGCCGGCCCCGGCGCCGGCTTCACCACCGGCACCCCCTGGATCGCCGTCAACGACAACTACCAGCACATCAACGCCGAAGCCGCCATCGCCGACGACAACTCCGTCTTCCACCACTACCGACGCCTCATCACCCTCCGCAAAACCCACCCCGTCATCGTCCACGGCACCTTCCACCCCCTCCTGGACGACCACGACGACATCTACGCCTACCTCCGCACCCACGACCAACACAAACTCCTGGTCATCGCCAACTGGACCGGCCGACCGATCGAAGTCCCCCTCGACCCCACCCCCCTCATCGGCCCCAACCACCACCTCCTCATCAGCACCCACAACGACGCCCCCACCTTCCACCACCTACGCCCCTACGAAGCCCGCGCCTACCTGGCCGGCTGACACCGCTCCAAGGCGCCGGCGGGCCGAGCGGGGTGCGCCCGAACCACCGGGCGCACCCCGCCGTCGCGCGGCGGCTCTGCCCTCGGCGAATCTGCCACGGGCCGAGAACCCTGACGCGGCGCCATCCCCGGGCGGACAGTGGAGGAACCCGCGGCGACGCCGACCGCGCCGCGCCACCACTGGGAGGACCGTTGTCACCACTGGCCACCGGCCCCGACACCCAACCACGAGCCGCCGAGGGCGACACGCCCCCCACGCGGTTCGACGACCACCTGGCCGCACAGCTGCTCAGCCAGCGGATCGTCTTCCTCGGCACCCAGGTGGACGAGGTCTCCGCCAACCGGGTCTGCGCGCAGCTGCTCCTGCTCTCGGCGGAGGACCCGCGGACCGACATCAGCCTCTACATCAACAGCCCGGGCGGTTCGGTGAGCGCCGGGCTGGCCATCTACGACACGATGCGGCTGATCCCGAACGACGTCTCGACGCTCGCCATGGGATTCGCCGCCAGCATGGGGCAGTTCCTGCTCACCGTCGGGACGGCCGGCAAGCGGTACGCGCTGCCGAACGCGCGCATCATGATGCACCAGCCCTCCGCCGGGATCGGCGGGACCGCCGCCGACATCGCGATCCAGGCCGAGAACCTCCACTTCACCAAGCAGGCCATCGAGCGGATCACCGCGCAGCACACCGGCCAGAGCGAGGAGACGATCGCCCGCGACAGCGACCGCGACCGGTGGTTCACGGCCGAGCAGGCGAAGGAGTACGGCATGATCGACCGCGTCGTGGAGTCGCTCGCCGACGTCCGGCCGGCCGGCTCGCGGCGACGGATGGGGATCTGAGATGACCCAGTACACGATCCCGACCGTCATCGAGCGCACCGCCCGTGGGGAGCGCGCCTACGACGTCTACAGCCGGCTGCTGTCCGAGCGGATCATCTTCCTCGGCACGCCGATCGACGACGGCGTCGCGAACGTCGTCATCGCCCAGCTGCTCCACCTGGAGTCCTCCAGCCCGGAGAGCGAAATCGCGATCTACATCAACTCGCCGGGCGGCTCGTACACCGCTCTCATGGCGATCTACGACACCATGACCTTCGTGGGCGCGCCGATCTCCACGTTCTGCGTGGGGCAGGCGGCCTCGACCGCGGCGGTGCTGCTGGCCGGGGGCGACCCGGGGCGGCGGTTCGTCCTCGAGCACTCCCGGGTGCTGCTGGGGCAGCCGGCCAGCGGCGGCCAGCGGGGAACCGTCTCCGACCTCAGCCTGCAGGCCAAGGAGATCCTCCGGATCCGGTCCCAGGTCGAGGAGGTGCTCTCCCGGCACACGCCGCACGACGTCGCGACGCTGCGGGCGGACATGGACCGCGACCGGGTGTTCACCGCCGAGGAGGCCGTGGCGTACGGGCTCGCCGACGAGGTGCTCACCCGGCGGCGCGCGGCCGGCTGACCGCGCGGGCGCGACCGCCGGTCAGGCGGCGAGGCGCACGTCGCCCCACCGCACGCCCACCCGCGCGCCGGTCCGCCGGGCGCCCAGCTCCGTGACGGACGTCGCCGAGCCGTCGTCGTCGCCCGTGGCGACGGCGCGGCCGGTGACCCGTTCGGGCTTCGGCGCCACCGGGCCGGAGGCCGTGCGGGGCCCGGCCGCCCGCGCCCGCGCCACGCGGGCGAGCTCCCCCTGGGCCAGGGCGAGGAGGTCGGCCAGGGAGAGCCCGAGGGCCTGGGCGGCGGCCGCGAGGACCTCCGAAGAGGCCTCCTTGCGGCCGCGCTCGACCTCGGAGAGGTAGGGCATGGAGATCCGGGCGGTGTCGGCCACGTCCTTGAGCGTGCGCTCCTGCGCCAGCCGCTCGCGGCGCAGCACGTCGCCGAGGACGTGCCGCCACAGCGGCTCCCTGGCGCCGCCCGGGGCACCGCCCTGGGCGGCGCTCCGGGTGCCGCCCGGGGTGGTGTCCCCGGCGCGGTCTCCGGCGCGGGCCTCGGCGGTGGGCGCCGGCGCCGTGGTGGCCGGGCGCAGGTGGATGACGCGGGCTCGGTTCGGCGCGTGGCTGCTCACCCCCTCAGGATAGGAGCCTCACGCTCCGCGGGGAGCCGCCCGGACGGTGCTCGCTTTCCGCTCTCGGCGAAGCGCCAGCGCGGACCTGACCCGCCTCCGGCGGCCGGGGCTTGCCACCGGCAAGGTGTGAGTGGTTAAGTACTCACATGCAATCTGAACGACGTCGCGAACTGTCGACGGCCGAGGAACGCCGCGCGGCGGTGCTGCGCACCGCGATCGGCGCCTTCGCCGCACGCGGCTACTTCGGCACCACCACCGCCGAGGTGGCCAAGGCCGCCGGCATCTCGCAGGCCTACGTGTACCGGCTCTTCCCCAACAAGGAGGCCCTGTTCGTCGCGGTCGTGGAGCACTGCTTCCTCCGGGTGCGGCAGAGCCTGGAGGCCGGCGCCGCCGCCGCGGGCAGCAGCTCGCCGGAGGCCGTGCTCTCCGTCATGGGGGACGCCTACGCCCGACTGATCACGGACAACGACCTGCTGCTGGTCCAGCTCCACGCGCAGGCCGCGGCGGCCTCCGAGCCGGCCGTCCGGGAGGCGGTGCGGGCCGGGTACGCCCGCCTGGTGGAGTACGTCCGAGGGGTCTCGGGGGGCGACGACGAGCAGATCCAGAACTTCTTCGCGGTGGGCATGCTGTGCCACCTGGTGGTGTCGATCGGCGCGCAGGAGGTCCAGGCGCCGTGGACCCGCACCCTCACCACGGGCATCCGGCACTACGACTGAGCCGCCCCAGCCCCCGGCGAGGCGTCGAACCAATGCGGTTCGATCCCTCGCCATTCTTTCGGCCCACAGTGTGAGTGACTGACCACACATAAGGAGCCTTCGATGGCACGCACCCGGAACGGGGCCGGCGACCGGCCCGGAGTCGTCCTGGCCGTCCTGGCGGCGGCGCAGTTCGCGGTCGTGCTCAGCACATCCGTCGTCAACGTCGCCCTCCCCGCGCTCCGCGACGGCGTCGGGCTGTCCGAGCACGCGCTGTCCTGGGTCGTGGGCGCCTACGGGCTCGCCTTCGGCGCCCTGCTGCTCCTCGGCGGTCGCGCCGCCGACCTCCTCGGGGCGCGCCGCGTCCTGCTGGCCGGCCTCGCCCTGTTCGCCGCCGCGGCACTGGCCGCCGGGCTGTCCACCACCCCTGCCGCGCTGATCACCGCCCGCGCCGTCCAGGGCGTCGGCGCCGCCGCCGTGGCACCCGCCGCGCTCGCCCTGCTCACCCGGCTGCATCCCCCCGGACCACGGCGCGGCCGGGCCCTCGGGGTGTGGGGCGCCGTCTCCGGCGCCGGCGGAGCGGCCGGCGTCCTGCTCGGCGGGGCACTCACCCAGTCCCCGGGCTGGCCCGCCGTCTTCCACGCCACGGCGCTCACCGGCGCCGCCGTGCTGGTCGCCACCGCGGTCCTGGTACCCCGCGGCCCCGCCCCCACCCCCGACACCCGCCGCCTGGACCTCGTCGGCGCCGGCACCATCACCGCGTCCCTGGCGGCGCTGGTCCTCGGACTCACCGGTGCGGGACGCCTCGGCTGGACCGACCCGGCGGTCCTCGGCCCGCTGGCCGCGGCCGCCGTACTGCTCGGGCTGTTCGTCCGCACCGAGCGACGGCACCCCGCGCCGCTGCTGCCGCCCCGCCTGCTCACCACCGGCTCGGTCGGCCCCGCCAACCTGGTCATGGCGCTGGTCGGCGCCGTCTGGGTCGGACTGTTCTTCTTCCTCCCCCTCTACCAACAACAGGTGCTCGGGGACGGGCCGCTGCGGGCCGGGCTCGCCCAGCTCCCCCTCGCCGCGGCGAACATCCTCGGCTCGGCCCTGGCGCCCCGCCTCGCCCGCCGGCTCGGACCGACCGGCACGCTCACCGCCGGCCTGGCCGCCCTCGCCACCGGGCTCGGCTGGCTCTCCCGCCTCCCGGCGGACGGCGGCTTCCTCGCCGACGTCCTCGGCCCCAGCCTGATCGTCGGCCTCGGTCTCGGCCTCGCCTTCGTCCAGCTCACCGGCGCCGCCGTCGGCGGGGTCCAGGCCGCGGACGCCGGTCTGGCCGGCGGACTGGTCAACACCACCCGGCAGGTCGGCGGGGCGGTGGGACTGGCCGTCCTCACCAGCCTCGCCGCCTCCGCCACCGCTACCGCCACCACCGCCGGCGCCCCGCCCGCCACGGCCCTCACCGAGGGATACCGGCTCGCCTTCCTCACCTCCGCGACCGTGATCGCCCTGGCGGCCGCCTGCGCCCCCGTCGTCCTGCGCGGCCCGGCACGGCCCGCGTCCCAGCGGGACGCGTCACCCCTGCCCCTCACCGAAGAACCAGGAGAAACCACCATGAAGCACGACAACCACCCCCAGCACACCCAGGCGACCACCCCGCCCCCCACGGTCGACGACTCGGCCCCCGTCGTGGTGCGCCGCTCCACCACGGTCGCCGCGCCGCTCGCGGTCGTGTGGGGGGTGCACACCGCCGTCGGCTCCTGGGCCGACTGGAACCCGGACGTCGACCGCGCCGCGCTCGACGGACCGCTCCGCCCCGGCACCCGGCTGCGCTGGCTCACCCACGGACTCGAGATCGTCTCCACCCTCCTGCACGTCGCGCCGGGCGAACGCGTCGTCTGGGCCGGTCCGGCCCAGGGCATCCAGGGCGTGCACGTGTGGGCCTTCGAGGAGCACGACGGCGTGGTCACCGTACGCACCGAGGAGTCCTGGAGCGGCGGGCCCGTCCTGGCCCGGCCGGAACAGGCGCGACAGATGCTCGAACAGTCCCTGGAGACCTGGCTGCGCCACCTGCGCGCCGAGTGCGAGCGCCGCTGGGCCCTCGCCGCGGACCGGCCGTGAGCCCTCCGCCCGCCTCCCCCGACACCCCCGGCAGCAGCACCAGCACCACCACAGGCACCAGCACCAGCACCAGCACCACAGGTACCGGCACCACAGGTACCGGCACACGCCCGGCGACAGCACCGGAAGAAGAGGACCACACCATGAACAAGCCCTACCTGACCGGCCACTACACCCCGGTCGCCGACGAGGTCACCGCGACGGAGCTCACCGTGGAGGGCGCCATCCCCCCGGAGCTGAACGGCCGGCTCGTCCGCAACGGCCACAACCCCAAGCCGGGCGTCACCCCCACGCACTGGTTCCGGGGCAGCGGCATGGTGCACGGCGTCCGGCTGCGCGGCGGGCGCGCCGAGTGGTACCGCAACCGCTGGGTGCACACCCCGGCCCTGGAAGGTGCCCCGTACATGACGGAGCACGGCCCGGACCTGACCGTGAGCACAGCCGGCACGCACGTCGTCGAGCACGGCGGTCGCCTGCTGGCGCTGTGCGAGTCCGCGCTGCCGTTCGAGCTGACGGCCGATCTGGAGACCGTGGGCGCCTTCGACTTCTCCGGCAAGCTCACCACCGCGATGACCGCCCACCCCAAGCAGGACCCGGTCACCGGCGAGCTGCACTTCTTCGCCTCCTCGCCCTTCCCGCCCTTCCTCGTCCACCACGTGGCCTCGCCGGACGGGAACGTCCTGCACAGCCAGGAGGTGCCGGGAGCCACCGCCGCCCTCAAGCACGACTTCGCCATCACCGAGAACTTCGTGGTGTTCGTCGAGATGTCGGTGACCTTCGACCCGAACGAGCACTCCGGGATCCCGTACGGCTGGAGCGACGCGCAGCGTCCCCGCATCGGCGTCATGCCGCGCGGCGTCGACGGGGCACGCCGGATCCACTGGTACGACATCGGCCAGGGCCAGGCCCTGCACTTCGCCAACGCCTACGAGGACGCGCGCGGCCGGATCGTCGTCGAGGGCCCGAGCGTGGACCGCGGCGGCTGGCGGCGCTCCTGGAACTGGTGGGTCGGCGCCCCCTCCGACCTCGGCACCGAACCCAACTCCGGTTCCCGGCAGCGGCGCTGGACGGTCGACCCGGTCGCCGGCACGGCCACGGAGGAGCAGATCGACGACCTCGTCGTGGAGTTCCCCACCATCAACGAGGACGTCCTCGGCCGGCAGCACCGCTACCACTACGCCATCGCCTACCCGAACGACCACGGCATCGGCTCCCACGGCATCGTCAAGTACGACCGGGTGACGGGGGCCCGCCAGGTGATGCCGGTGGGCACCGGGCAACTGCCCAGCGAGGCGGTGTTCGTCCCGGCCGAGGACGCCGCCGACGAGGACGCCGGCTACCTGCTGACCGTGGTCAGCGACCTGAACCGGAACGCCTCGGCCATGCTCGTCCTGGACGCGTCCAACCTCTCCAGGGCCCCGCTCGCCACCATCCACCTGCCGCGGCGGGTGCCGGCCACGATCCACGGCTCCTGGATTCCGGACGACGACCTCGCGGCGTGACCCCGACAGGCCGGGTGAGGGCCGGGCGGTGAGGGGGCGGGTGACGGGCCGGGTGCTGGGCGGAAGGCCTCCCTCACCCGGCCTTCACCCGCCCCCTGCCATGTGCGGCCGTGGGCGGCCGTGGGCCCGCAGCCGGAGGACGTAGCCGGACGACGTAATCCGCGAGGAGGTCAACCAGCCCCGTCCGAAGCCGGCAGGGACTGCAACCGGATCGTTCGACGGTGCGGGCGGGCGTGTAGAAGCTCCCGGCGGGCGGCGGTGTTCTCGACGTTCTCGGCCGTGAACCCACCGCCCACCGGGAGCTTCCCTGTCACAGGCGGCCCGAGGGCCGGTCAGGCGTGCGCGACGCCCGGACCGTCGGCGATCAGGTGGTCGCCCTGACGGGGGCGCTGCTGCGGCCGTGGCGCCGCCCGCTGAGCTCGGCGTCGAGCGTCTCCTGAGCCACGCGCATGCCCTCGGCGTACACCGGGTCCGCCAGCCGCTTCCACATCTCCTCCTCGGGGACGTCCTCGACGTGGCTGGTGACCCACCAGATGTTGCCGAAGGGGTCCCTGATACGGCCTCCGCGCTGCCCGAAGGCGTTGTCCGCCAGGGCGGTGACGACATGGCCGCCGGCCTCGACGGCGCGCGAGAACGCCTCGTCGGCGTCGGCGACGAACACCCGCAGCAGGCTCGGCATGGCGGGCCAGTCCGCGCGTCGGTCGAAGGCCAGCACGACGGTGTCGCCGACCCGGATCTCGCCGTGACCGATCGAGCCGTCCTCGGTCAGCACCCGTCCGAGCTCCTCACCACCGAACGCCTCGGTGACGAAGTCGAGGAAGGCCCCGGTGTCGTCGGTGACGACCCAGGGCGCGACGGTGGTGTAGCCCTCGGGTGCGGAGTTGGTCTGCCCGGACATCGCGGTCCTTTCGCCGATGTGGTTTCCAGCGGCGACGATAGGCTCGCATTAGGTCAGTTCCTGTCCCAATGGCGCGGGAGCTCCGGATCCTGGAAGGCACATGGGCGAGGTTGACCGACACATGCGCGCGCCAATCACCGACGTGCTCGCGGCAATCACCGACATGCCCGTTGCAACACCTGACGTGCCCGCCCGGCCCACCGTCATGCCCGCGCCAACTACTGGCATGCTCGCGGCCGAGCCACTACTGGCATGCTCGCGCCCGCCCACCACTGACGCGCTCACCCTCACTGGCATGCCCGCGCCACCTGGCATGCTCGCGCCTTCTGACATGCCCGCGCCACCTGGCATGCCCGCGCCGATAGTTATCCACAGCGCGAAAATGGGGACTGTGGCGCGCGATTCACCCCGTGAGATCCTGAAGAAGGGGGTCCCCCAGGGCGAGGTGGGGGTTCAGACGCAGCTTTCTGGCATGCTCCTGGCGAGATGCCCGCGGCGGAGTTGGGCTGGCGGTCGGAGATGGGGCCGGCGGCCCAGTCCCGCTCGGCGGGCAGCAAGGGGGCAAGCGGGGAGGGGATCGGGTCCGCCGACGGGCGGACCCGATCGGGGGCGGTGGGTTGGCGCGTCAGCGGCCCCCGAACAACCCCGAGCTCTCATCCCCGAGCCGGAGCCCGCCGCCCAACCCGCCCCCGCCCCGAACGCCCCGAACCCCACGTCAGGCCCGCAGCGCCTCCGGCCGCTCCGGCGACGCCTCGGCGAGGGCCTTGGTCACCGCCTCGACACCGCCCCGCAGGCCGTAGACCGGCGTGTCGGGCTGCTGGCGCCAGGACTCGTCGATGCCGCCCGCGTCCACGGTGTCGAATCCCAGCTCGTCGATCAGGTCCCGGACCACCTTCTTGGCCGCCTCGTCGTCCCCGGCCACCGGCAGCGCGATCCGCTCCGGGTCTCCCTTGGGGCGCGGCTTGTCGAGGATGTCCTGGGCGTAGGTGCCGTTGAAGGCCTTGATCACCGGGTGCCCGATCTGCTGCTCGGTCCAGCGGCTCTCGGTCAGGCCGTCCTCGATGGCGGCGATCCTGCCGTCCCGCTGCTTCGGGTAGTAGTTGCCGGTGTCGATCACGGCCACGCCCTCGGCCGCCTCGTCGAACAGCCCGGAGGGGAGGTCCGGCACGGCCTTCAGCGGGATGGCGACCACCACGACGGCGGCACCGCGCGCCGCCTCCTCCACGGTGACCGGGGTCGCTCCGGTCTCCTCCGCCAGCTCGGTCAGGGTGTGCGGGCCGCGCGAGTTGGCGACGGAAACCTCGTGGCCGAGGGCGGTGAGTCGACGGGTGAGGTTGCCGCCGATGTTCCCGGCGCCGATGATGCCGATCTTCATGTCCAGAACCTCCGCAGTCTTGGACGCGACCCCCGTTGAGTCGCGCCGTCTACAACCCGGGGGTCCGCGATCTTGTTCCGGGCAGCGGAGATTCGTCGGAGAGGTCCGTGGGCGCTCGTCGCGGATCCGCGACCGCCCCCCCAAGTCCCGGCCACACCGGCAAGCACATCGGGCCGGGGCGAGCCACACCGAGCCACACCGGCCGCGACGGCTACCCCAGCTCCAGGCTGGTGGTGGCGAAGATGCCGGGGAGATCCACCTCGGGCCCCGGCCCCGTGAACATCCGCGCCACCTCGAAGGTCGGCGTCAGCCCCAGCCGCTCCATCAGGCGCACGGAGGGCCGGTTCACGTCGGGGACGTCGATGGCGACCGCGGTGCCGGGGACGGCGCCGGACAGCGCACGCACCAGCGTCTCGGCGATGTCGGTGGAGGCGGCGTACAGCGGCCCGATGCGCGAGGCGCCGCGGGCGGGGCGCAGCACGCCGAAGCCGTGGATGTCGCCGTCCCGCACGGCGGCGAGGGCCACCTGACCGGGCAGGCTCAGCCAGGTGGCGAGGAACGCGTCACGGGGCGCGGGGAAGAAACGCCGGTCGTAGGCCGCGAGCTGGTCGAAGGGGACGGTGCGGGCGTCGACCAGCCGGACGCCGCCCACCTCCTCCACGGCCTCTGGGCCGACCACGTCTTCCAGGTCATCCACCCCGCCGGGAGCCGACCCGGAAGCCGAAGCGGGAGTCGAACCCGAGGGCGCACCGCCCGGCACGCCCTCGTACCGCACGTGGTTCCAGGCCGTGCGGAACCCGGACCTGCGGTAGTTGTCCTGCTGCTCGACGACCCCGTCGAGGCCAAGGTGACGGCCCGCCAGGCGCGCCATGCCGGCGCGCCACACCTGGATGCCGTAGCCCTGCCCGCGCACCGACGGCCTGGCGATGTAGAAGCCGAGGAAGCCGTAGTCCGTGCCGTAGCGCACGGCGGAGATGGAGGCGACGGCCTCGCCGTCCAGCCGTCCGATCAGGAAGCCGGTGGGATCGGCGCTGAGGAACGCGCGCCAGTCGGAGATCCCGGGGTTCCATCCCTCGTCGTCCGCCCAGTCGGCCAGTTGCCGGGCCTCGTTCGCGCTCGCCGTCCCGATCTCGAACGTCGCCATCCTCGTCCCCGTCCTCGTCCCGGCACCGCCTGCACGTCCCCGGCACCGCCTGCACGTCCCGGCGCCGCCCCCACCCTACGGGCGCGGGGAGCGGCCGGGGGCCCATTCCGCCCTCCCCACGGCGCGCCACCACCGTCCGCGCGGCGCCCTCGCCAGGGTCCGTCTCCGACTCAGGGAGCGGTGAGGGGTTCGGCCTGGTAGGCGCGGTGGAGGAGTTCCAGGAAGGCCGGGGCGTCGGGCAGCGGCACCGAGCCGATCCGGTGGACCGCCACCCCGGGCGTCCACGAGTTCATGACCACGGCCCCGGACAGGGCCGGCAGGTCGGCGAGCCTGACCTCCTGGACGCGCTGGGGCACGCCGAGGCGGTCCAGCTGCCGGCGGACGATGCCCATCGTGGTGCCGCCCAGCATCTCGGCGTCGGGCCACACCACGGCGGTGCCGTCCCAGAAGGCCAGGTTCCAGATGGTCCCCTCGCTGAGCCGGCCCCCGCGGTCGACGAAGGCGGCGTCATCGAAGCCCTGGCCGACGGCCTGACGGAGGAAGTAGGTCTTCGCCACCTCGCCGACGTGCTTGACCGCCGGGAGGGTCCGTTCGTGCTCGACCGCCGCCAGCGTCAGCGGGCCCTCGGGGCCGTTCGCGGCCGGGCCGGTGCGCACCAGCACCTCGGGTTCCACGTCGTCCCCCGCCACGGTGAACTCGCCCGCCGGGGAGTACACGGTGGCGGTCAGCGAGACGTCCGCCGGACCCTCCTCCAGCGCGGCCCGGAGGAAGGACCGCACCCGCTCGTCGGGCAGCGCCCGTCCGAACAGCTCCATCGAGGCGGAGCGCAGCCGCCGCAGGTGCAGGTCGAGGCCGCGCACCCGGCCGCCCCGCACCTGCATGGCGGTGAAGTGGGCGTAGCCGGCGAAGGCCAGCGGGGCCAACTGCTCGACGGTCGCCGCCCGACCGTTACGGTGCACGACGGAAGTGGTCATGTGTCACTCCAGTGGTATGTCTGTCCGCGTGAGCCGGAATGCGCGCCCACGCGGCGACGTTAAGGCTTGACATCGATGGCAAGGTCAACCTCAGAACGTGGATGGGGCGGGTCAGATGCTGATCGGGGAGTTGTCCCGGCGTACCGGGGTCAGCCCGCGGCTGCTGCGCTACTACGAGCAGCAGGGGCTGCTCGTAGCCCGGCGCGGGCCCAACGGCTACCGCGAGTACGACGACGACTCGGTGGTCACCGTGCGGCAGGTGCGCGCGCTGCTGAACGCGGGCCTGTCCACCGAGGTCATCCGCCAGGTGTTGCCGTGCGCCCGCGGCGAGCAGCCGGGCTTCGACTGGTGCGCGGACCTGCGGGCGATCATGGACCGGGAGTTGGCGGCCATGGACGAGCGCATCGACGACCTCCAGCGCACCCGCGGCACCCTGGCCGGCTACCTGGCACAGTCCTGACCGGTACGCGACGAGCCGTCGCGACGGCGTGGCGTCGCGACGGCGTGGCGTCGTAGCGTCGGCCCGTAGGGGCGGGTGGCGGGGCGCCGGTGTGGCAGCGCCACCGGGTCCACCGCCACCCGCCCCTACGGGCCACGACGGAGCCCTTGCGGCGCGGATGGCCCCCACCTTTAATGAGGTGCACCTGTCACTGTGCCGCGCTCCCTCAGAGAGGCTGGGCCATGCCGACTCGGTTACGGGCACTGATGGTCACCACCGTCGCGGCAGCCGGGATCGCGCTCGCCGGCGCCGCACCCACGGCCGCGGCGGCACCGGCCGATCCGCACACCGGCGCCGCACGCGTCCAGGCGTCCCAGACGCTCCGGGCGATGGACTACTGGCAGTTCCACAGCCACCACGCGACCCTCGACGCCTGCGTCGCCGTGGGCGAGCAGTACCTGTGGCCAAACCACCCCGGCGGCTCCGACGACTACGAGTGCCTGGCCAACAACGGCGGCTGGGACCTGTACCTCATCTTCGCCACCTGATCCCCCGCCTCCACGCCTCCACGCCTCCCGAACCGCCACGGGCCGAGGGGTCAGGCCACGGCGAGGACTATCTTGCCTCGTACGTGGCCGGACTCCATCAGGTCGTGGGCCCTGGCGATCTCGGCGAGTGGCAGCACCGTCTCGACCTCCACCCTCAGCCGGCCGGTCTCGACGAGCGCGGTCAGTTCCTCCAGGCCCTTCTGGTCGGGCTCGACGAGGAACCAGGAGGTGCGCAGGCCGTTGGCGGCGGCCTGTCGCTCGGCCTCCGGCTCCACGCCGCCGGGCACGCCGACGAGCAGCCCGCCCGGTCGCAGGGTCTGCAGCGACCGGAGCTGGTGGTCGGCGCCGCCGACGAGGTCGACGACCAGGTCGACGTCCCGCACCACCTCCTCGAAGCGGACGGCGGTGTAGTCCACCGTCTCGTCGGCGCCGAGGGAGCGCAGGAAGTCGTGTCGGGCAGCGGAGGCGGTGCCGATCACGTGGGCGCCCCGGGCCTTGGCGATCTGCACCGCCAGGTGGCCCACGCCGCCGGCCGCCGCGTGCACCAGCACCCGCTGCCCCGGTCCCACCCCGGCCGTGTCGACGAGGACCTGCCAGGCGGTCAGGCCGGCCAGCGGCAGGCCGGCGGCCTCGGTGTGGGACAGGCCGGCGGGCTTGCGGGCGAAGTGCCGGGACGGGGCGGTGACGTACTCGGCGAAGGCGCCGCCGGCGTGCGGGAAGCGCGGCATGCCGTACACCTCGTCGCCGGGACGGAGGGTGGTGACCCCGAAGCCGACCTCCTCCACGACACCGGAGACGTCCCAGCCGAGGGTGAACGGCGGCTCGCCGAGCACACCGGCCATGCCGCCGCCGGCCCGGCTCTTGACGTCCACGGGGTTCAGTCCGGCGGCGTGCACGCGCACCAGCACCTCCGTGGGGAGGGGCCGTGGGCGGTCCACCTCGGTCCGCGACAGCACCTCGGGGCCACCGAAGCGGTCCTGGATCACGGTCTGCATGCGGGCGACGGACATGGCACTGCTCCTCGTCTTGCGGGCGGAACGACGCGTGCGGCCGGCCTCCGGCCGCACGCGGCCATCGTCGGCTGGGGCGAACGGCCGCGGACAGACGGAACCTCCGGGTAACCGGCCCGGCGGCGGCACCCGACCGGCCCGGCGGGGGCAGGCACCGGCACACCCCGCGCACCACCCGGCCCCCGCGCACCACCCGCCCCGCGCCGGAACAAGTCGCGCCGGAACAAGCCGGGCCGAGGCGGGGTTGGAGAGGACATGACCGCGCAGCCGTCACCCCCTCCCCCGTCCGCGCGGCGCGACGAGAGCGCGCCCCGCCCCCGCCTGGTGCCACCGCCGACAGCCGGGGGCGACCAGGACGACCGCTGCCCCTGCCGGCCGCTGCTGGACCGGCTCGGCGACCGGTGGTCCGCGTTGGCGCTCGCGATCCTGGAGGAGGGGCCGGAGTACCACGGAGAACTGCGGCGGCGGATGGGCGAGGTGAGCCGGAAGGTCCTCACCCAGACCCTGCGCGCCCTGGAGCGCGACGGGCTGGTCAGCCGGACCGTCGTGCAGGGCCCGGTGGTGCGGGTGCGGTACGCGCTGACGCCGCTGGGACACACGCTCGCTGCTCCGCTGGTCGCCATCCGGGACTGGACGGCGCACCACCAGGCGGCCGTGGACCAGGCTCGCCGCGCCTACGACGCCCGCCCCGCGGAGCCGGGCGTCACCCGGCTGCGGGAGGAGGCCGCCGTCGCCCGGGGGTGGGGGGCGGGCGCCTGAGCGCCGCCGGCCGTGCCGGCCGGGAACCGCGTGGTCAGGACTCGAGATCGGGAGAGGAGGGGCTCAGCCTCACGATGGTCCCCTCGCCGTTCGCCGAGAGCAGCAGCGCGCCGTCCGGGGTGGCGGCGAGGCCGGCGAAGCGCGGGGCCACTCCGGGCATGCCGCCGGCGAACAGCGCCGGTTCGGTGCGGGGCGCCTGCCCCGGGGGCGGGCCGACCGGCAGGTCCTCGGCGTCGATCCTGCTCTCCCCCGTGGCCGGGGAGATGGCCCGCAGACGGCGGCGCGCGACCTCGACCGTGAACAGCTCGCCGCCCAGGGCCGCCAGCCCCTGCGGTCCCTCCAGCCCGTCCGCCACGACGTCGACCGTCCCGCCGTCGATCCGGAGCACCGCGCCGAGCCGGTCGTCGCTCACGTAAGCGCGGCCCTCCGCGTCGAAGGCCACGTCGACGGGGTGGCCGAGTCCCTCCGCGAGCACGGTGACGGTGTCGCCGGTGACGCTGTCGCCGGTGACGGTGGCGCCGGTGATGGTGTCGCCGCCGCTGATGGCGACGACACGGCCGGCGCCCGCCTCGGCCACCACCAGGGATCCGTCCGGTGCCACGGCGATGCCGAGCGGCTGGCGCAACCCGGTCGCCCGCGTCCGCGTGGTCCCCCGCGCGGGGTCGTACGTCTGGACGGTGCCGTACTGCGAGGTCGTGTGCAGCAGCCCGCCGTCGGCCGTGATGCCGTGGGCGAACGGCAGCAGGGCGTGCGTGGTGACGCCTGCCGCCTCCCCCTCCCGGGAGCGGCTCGCCCGGCCCTCGTCGCGGGCCGCGGGGCTCGCCACCCGGTAGTGGTCGGCCGCGTACACCGTGCCGCCCAGGTCGATCGTCACGCCGTACGGTCCGTCGAACCCGCGCGGCACGATCTCGCGGATCCTGCCGTCGGGGTGCATCTCGACGATGCCGCCGCTGGCGTAGCTGGAGACGAACATCCGGTTCTCCCGGTCGAACGCCGCGTTGTCCAGCCCGGCCACCCCGCTGGTCACCAGGGTGCGCGAGCCGGTGCCGTGCAGGTCGAGGCGGGTCACGATGCCCTCCACCCCCCGGGAGAGGACGTGCAGGACGCCGCCGAGGTCGAACCGGACGGCCACCGGTTCGTGCACGCCCTCGGCCACCAGCTCGGGTGCCCCGCCGTCGGGGGCGATCCGCCAGACCTGGTTGGTGACCATGTGCGGGTAGTAGAGGTGCCCGTCCGGGCCGAGCTGCATCGCGTTGCCGACGGCCAGTCCCCCGGTGAGGACCACCGGGTCGCGGCCGTCCGGGAAGAGCTCCAGCAGCCGGCCGTCGGGCTTCATCTCGTTGACGAACAGCCGGTCTCCGACGCAGGTGATGCCGTTGGGATTGGTCACCTCCGCGGAGACGAGGGTGTACTCGCCGTCGGGACCGCGGCGCCACACCCGACCGGGCACCAGGTCGGCGATGTACATGGAACCGTCCGCCCCGAAGGCGAGGTCGTCCGGGGACTGCACGGGGCCGTCCATCGGCACCACCACGTCGACGTCCCCGGTGGCCGGGTCGACTGCGCTGATCCGGCCGGCCAGGAACTCGGCGACGTACAGCCGGCCGTCGGGGCCGAACGCGACGCCGTTGGAACCCCACAGCCGGTTGGGCGCGTTGAGCCGCCGGGCCCTGAAGCGGGAGCCGCTGATCCGCCCGCGCCCCGTACCGTCGAACCGGTTGGGCGACGCCGTCACGCGTCCTCCCCCGCGCCGACGAGGACGTCGCGCACGCCGCCGTCGGCGCGCCAGCGCCTGAGCAGTTCGTGGAACGCGACGGGACCGTCCCCGTAGCCCTGGTTGCGCTCGCGCGGCATGCCCTCGTTGTTGTAGTAGCCCGGGGTGCACTCGGCGTGGAAGGCGTGCAGGTCCGCGGCCTTGCGGTGGATCGTGGCCACCCACGCCTCCTGGGCGTCGACGGTCGGTTCGACGTACCGCGCCCGGGCCTCGCGCGCCGCCGCGACCACCTCGGCGACGTGGGAGGCCTGCTCGTCGAGGACGTGGACGAAGTTGACCGCGCTCGCGTTCTGCAGCGGCCCGAGCTGGAACAGGTTGGGGAAGCCGTGGCTGTAGAAGCCGTGCAGCGTCTTCGGACCCTGCCGGCGCCAGGACTCCAGCAGTGGGACGCCGCCCCGGCCGTACACCGGCAGCCGGCCGGACAGCACGCCGGAGACGCCCACCTCGAAGCCGGTCGCGAAGACGATGCAGTCCACCTCGTACGCCTCGTCGCCCACCACGACGGCGTGCTCGGTGATCCGCTCGACGCCGTGGGTGTCGGCGGTGTCAACCAGGGTGACGTTGGGCCGGTTGAAGGTCTGCAGGTAGCTGTCGCTGAAGGTGGGCCGCTTGCACATGTAGCGGTACCACGGCTTGAGCTTCTCCGCCGTCGCCGGGTCCTCGACGATGGCGTCCACCCGCGCCCGCAGCTCGTTCATCTTCTGGAAGTCGGCGATCTCGTACGCGCGCTCCCGTTCCCCGGCGGGGACGTGCGCGTAGGAGTCGGTGGGGATCAGCTTCTCCTGCAGCCGGGCGCTGCTGGTCCACGCGTCGTTCACGAGGTCCTCGTCGACGCGCACCCCGGTGACGACCTCGAGGAAGTTCTGCCTGCGGTGCCGCTGCCAGCCCGGCCGCAGCGACCGGGCCCACTCCGGGTCGGTGGGCCGGTTGCCGCGTACGTCCACCGAGGACGGCGTGCGCTGGAACACGTACAGGTGCCGCGAATCGGCCCCGAGGTGGGGCACCACCTGGATGGCCGTGGCGCCGGTGCCGATGAGGGCCACCCGCTTGTCCGCGAGCCGGTGCAGGTTTCCGTCGGCGTTGCCGCCGGTGTAGACGTAGTCCCAGCGGCTGGTGTGGAACGTGTGCCCCTCGAAGCTCTCGATCCCGGGGATGCCGGGCAGCTTGGCCTGGCTGAGGGTGCCGCTGGCGACCACCACGTAGCGCGCCCGCACGCGGTCGCCGCGGTCGGTGCCGACCACCCATTCCGACTCGGCGTCGTCCCAGCGCAGTTCGGTGGCCTGGGTCTGGAAGCAGGCGTCGTCGTAGAGGCCGAAGTGCCGCGCGATCGCCCGGGCGTGCTGCCGGATCTCTTCACCGGGCGCGTACTTCCACCGGGGGAGGTAGCCGACCTCCTCCAGCAGCGGCATGTAGACGTAGGACTCGATGTCGCAGTGAATTCCCGGGTAACGGTTCCAGTACCAGGTGCCGCCGAAGTCCCCGCCCTTCTCGATCACCCGGATCGACGCCACACCCGCCTGGCGCAGCCGCGCCCCGGCGAGCAGGCCGCCGAACCCCCCGCCGATGATCAGCGCCTCGACCCGGTCGGTCAGCGGTTCCCTGCCGAACTCCGGATCGGCGTAGGGGTCCTCGTCGAAGTAGCCGAATTCGCCGGTGGTGCCGCGGTACTGGGAGTTCCCGTCGGGCCGGATCCTGCGGTCACGCTCCGCGCGGTACTTCGCGCGCAGCGCCTCCGGGTCGAAGCCCAGCTCACGCGGGTCCAAACCGGGCTGAGCGGAGTCGGAGCCGGGGTCAGCGGGATCGGAGCCGGGCTCAGCGGGGTCGGAGCCGAGGGGGATGGGCGAGGTGTGGGGGGCGGACATGGGTGTCCCTGTTCCTCTCTGCACGCCTGCGTCGGCCCCCGCCCGCCCGCCGCCCGCCCCGAGGGCGAATCGCCGCCTCCGGGCGCCGACCGGCGCTGTCGCCCGTGACCTGCCGGGCCGGGGCGGAGACCTGGACGCGCACAGTGAAACGGACCAGCCTGACATGTCGTGGACCCGTCCCTGACCGCGGAGCCAACGTGAGCGACCTCACAGCCCGGGCTCCACGGCGGTGCCGCGGGACGCCCGCCAGTCGCGCGGGGAGACCCCGACCGCGACGCGGAAGACCCCGCAGAAGTGGGCGGGGTCGGCCAACCCCCACCGCCCGGCCGACCACCCCTCGACCTGGGCATCCCCAAGCCGCGAAACGTCCCCTCACCCCTGAAATCGCGATGACAAGCCGCACATCCACCCACCGCTTCTAGGTCGCCCGAGGCAGATCCGCTAACGCCAACGTGTCCGCTCACGCACCCAATCCAGGGCAGCTTCACCCTGAGCGCGCTGGAAGCCCCGCTCTGTCGGCAGCCCCGGCGGCGAGGGCTGGACGGACTGGCGAAGAAAACAGCCGGCCATAGCGATGAGTACGGTGGTCACGTCTTCCGGGTCGGCACCGCGGGCGCGCAGGTGCTGATCAAGAAAAGAACCCCACCTCCCCCAGAGCCTCAAGGCCGGCTGCGAGAAGCTGGGCGAACTCCTCTCCACACCATGATCGACACCGAACGTGGGAAGTCGTGAGAGGCAGCCCCCGGAAACGATCGAGGGCCCTGTCTCACCACAGTGAGACAGGGCCCTGACCTGCGACTTTGGAGTTGGCTCCGAGTCGGGACGGCGGGATTTGAACCCACGACCCCTTGACCCCCAGTGTGGGACAGGGGACGCCGCCCAGTCCGCTCCCCTCCCGAAGCGCAGGTCAGGGCCTGTTCCGTCCACGGCCAGTGACACGACGGGACACCTCGTGGCACCCCGTCCGTGAGAGCCCTGTGAGAGGCATGTGAGAGCAGCAGGCCTCTACGTCCCTCCATTCTGCGCCTGGCGAGGCACTGCCAGGCGCAGGTCCCCCAGGAGCAGCAACCGGTCCAGCAGGTCGGAAAGCGACCACCCCCGCGCGTGCGGGGCCGACCCGATGCGCTACCTCGGGGGCGGCCTCGCGCCGGGACCATCCCCGCGCGTGCGGGGCCGACTCCAGGATGAGGGTCACGTTGACGGCTGTGGAGGGACCATCCCCGCGCGTGCGGGGCCGACCGCCGCCAGGCCGACGAGGCCCCGCGGCCCCTCGGACCATCCCCACGCGTGCGGGGCCGACACGGGGATGACCCACAGTCCGGCGGGTTCGCCGGGACCATCCCCGCGCGTGCGGGGCCGACGCCCTGGCCCGCCGGCGGCCCACCATCGAGGTGGGACCATCCCCGCGTGCGGGGGCCGACCACCCCGGCTACGGAGCCAAGCGCAGCGCGGAGGGACCATCCCCGCGCGTGCGGGGCCGACCGGCGGTCCGCCGGCCCGAAGGTGCCGTCAGGGGGACCATCCCCGCGCGTGCGGGGCCGACGACCATGGCGGGCACTCCGCGCGACCCGATCAGGGACCATCCCCGCGCGTGCGGGGCCGACTCGTAGCCGTTCGTGGTCGTGCGGCGCGTTTTCGGACCATCCCCGCGCGTGCGGGGCCGACGCGGTGTTGGCGAGGCGCAGGGGGTGGATGCCGGGACCATCCCCGCGCGTGCGGGGCCGACTCATCCGGCGCGACCACCCCAGTTCCCTGCGGAGGACCATCCCCGCGCGTGCGGGGCCGACGCGTCGAGGAACCGGCCGGCGCGCGGATGGGCGGGACCATCCCCGCGCGTGCGGGGCCGACGCAGCGGTGTGATGTGCGGGGGCGTGGCGGGCAGGACCATCCCCGCGCGTGCGGGGCCGACCACGACCCGATCGCCAGCGTGATCGGCACCGGCGGACCATCCCCGCGCGTGCGGGGCCGACAGGCCAGCGCAAGCTGGCGAGGTTGCCGGCGCCGGACCATCCCCGCGCGTGCGGGGCCGACGCACGGACCATGTCGTCGTAGACCGGGTCCAAGGGACCATCCCCGCGCGTGCGGGGCCGACCTGCGACGTCGTCGTGCTGGTCACCGCGAGCGGGGACCATCCCCGCGCGTGCGGGGCCGACTCATCCAGGGCGGAGACGTCCAGCGCGTCCCCGGGACCATCCCCGCGCGTGCGGGGCCGACCGCCTCAACAACCCCGTGGACGCGCCGCACACGGGACCATCCCCGCGCGTGCGGGGCCGACCGCGGCCAGCCTGCCGACGAGAAGGACTCACCCGGACCATCCCCGCGCGTGCGGGGCCGACCCCCGACGTGGGCGGTCGCGCGGACCGCCGAACGGACCATCCCCGCGCGTGCGGGGCCGACGCACCGCTGCAGCGGGAGGCGCGTGGGAGAAAGGGACCATCCCCGCGCGTGCGGGGCCGACGCCACCCCGGGCCGGGAGCTCAGCTCGCGCGCCGGACCATCCCCGCGCGTGCGGGGCCGACGGTCTCCTCTCCCCGCCACCCGGGCGGAGCAAGGGACCATCCCCGCGCGTGCGGGGCCGACCTCCTGCTGATGCTCACCACGGGCATCCGGAGCGGACCATCCCCGCGCGTGCGGGGCCGACTTACCGCAGAGGAAGGGACGCGACAGGGCCAGGGGACCATCCCCGCGCGTGCGGGGCCGACACTTGCTGACCTGGGGTTTTATCGGCGGTTTCGGGCGGAGAGGATTAGTCCGTCGTAGTCGGTGGGGCGCCAGCGGTCGCGGCCTGCGGTACGGACGGCCCAGCCTTGTTCGTTGTCTGCGGGTTCGACGAGGACGGCTTGGCCGTCGCCGATGCGTGTGGCGAGAAGGTCCCAGAGGCGGTCGCGGATGCGGCGGCTGGGGTTGCCGACGAAGACACCGGCGTTGACTTCGACCATCCAGCGGGTGAGGTGGCCGCGGAGTCCGTCGGGTGCGGCGATGAGGACGATGACGGTCATCGAGGTTCCTCGTCGGTCGGGACTCCGTCGAGGTCGGGGCCGATGATCGTGATGTGCTGCTGGCCCATGTCGGCCGGGACGATGGTGGGTGCGAGGTCGAGGTCCATGGGGGTGGAAGACCAGTTGACGCCGCCGGGGACGGTTCCGGTGCGTTCGTCCCACAGTTCGTTGGTCTCGGGGGTGTCGAAGTCGACGCCGTCGGGGGTCAGCAGGGTTTTGATGTCGTTGACGACGCGGCCGAGGAGTCGGGTCTCGGCGATGCGGTCTCGCAGGGCGGTGCGGGCGTCGCGCTCGTCGACGAGTCCCTTGGCGGCGAGGTCGAAGGCGAGGGGAATGGTGTATTCGGCTTTGTACAGGTCGGCGATGTCCATGACGAAGGAAGTGGCGGAGCCGGTGTGGACGAAGCCCAGGCCGGGGCTGGCGCCGAGGCCGACGATGACCGCGTGGCAGATGCCGTAGAGAGCGGCGTTGGCGGCGGACAGGAGGCGGTTGAGGTCGTCGCCGGCGGCGAAGGCGTCACCGGGTTTGTAGACGCGGCCGTTCCAGGGGACGCCGGTACGCCGGGAGTGTTCCTGGTACAGCTTGCGGATCCGGGCGCCTTCCCGGCCCCGCAGTTGTTGCATGGTGCTGGTGGAGACGTCCTCGCCGGGGAAGCGCATGCCGTACATGGCGCGGGCGACGCCGAGTCGTTCCTTGGTGCGGGTGACGAGCCAGGCTTGGCGGTGAAGGAGTCCGGCGCCGCGGCTGGGGCCGAGGCCGGCCGCGTACATGCGGACGCCTTGTTCGCCGACCCAGCACACGGCGGTGCCGGGGTCGGCGAGGAGGCGGATGGCGCCGTGGGTGGTGCGGGTGCCGGGGCCGAGGAGCATGACGGCGATCATGGCGGCGGGGACGCGGACGGTTTCGCGTTTGTTGATGATGACGACGGCGTTCTCGTCACGGTCGAGGTGGCTGCGTTCGACGTAGATGCTGGAGACGCGGTCGGTGAGGCGGTGCAGGTCGTGGGGGTGGGCTTTCCACCAGATGTCGGCCACGGTGGTTCAGGTGCTCCGGTTGGTCAGGGGTGCGAGGGTGAGGAGGCCGCAGCCGTAGGACTTGGCGGGGCCGATGCCGTTCAGGAGGCGTTCGGTGAACGCGTCGGGGTCGGTGATGCGGAGGTGGCCTTCGAAGGTGGCGGTGTGCAGCACGACTCGGCCGTTGCCGCCCTTGGCGAAGGAGTGGCGTTGGCGGGCGGTGATGCGTACTTCGCGCGGCGGGTCGGCGTCCGCGGTCTCGTTGGTGGGGGCGAGGCCGGGGGCCGGTGGGTCGACGCGGGAGGGTGGGATGGTGAAGCCCCAGCGTTCGGTGCGTTGCAGGAGCCAGTGGAGTTGGGCGTTGGCGGTGCGGTGTCCGATGCGCAGCCCGCGGGTCTGGCGGCCTTCGAGTCGGGCAGCTTCGAGTCGGGCGGCCTGGGTGGGGGTGGCCTTGTCGGGGGTGGCGGTGTTCTGCACCGGGTTGGCGGTGAGGCGGAACGCGAACTCGCGTCCGGTGGCGATCTGGGCGAGCAGGGGTGTGTAGTCGCGGATGGCGGCGTGTTCGCCTTCGGCGCCGGGCCATCCGGCCTGTTCGACGATGTGGGTCCAGTCGGGTTTGCTCCGGGTGAGGATGTACAGGTGGGGTCGGTGGGGGTTGTCGGTGTCGAGGCGCCACAGGACGCGTTCGCTGTCGGGGGTGCCGGTGATGCCGCCGGCGACGGCGCCGTGCATGGCGCGGGGGTTGGCGAGCAGTTTGCGGCTGGCGGCGCGCAGGGGGTTGATGCGGATGCGGGAGAGGTACGTCATGGGGGTCACCAGCCCAGGAGGGCGAACGGGTCGTGGCCGGCGGAGGGCTGTCTCGGCTGGTCGTTGTTGGTGGGGGTGGTGAATCCGGTGGGGGTGGGGATCCACAGGTGGCGGACGCGGCGGCTGGTGTAGGAGCGGGAGCGAGGGTGGAACGACTGGGGTACGTCGTGCCGTACGTCGTCGCCGTCCGGGTCCTCGATCGTGGCCGACAGGTCCACGTGTGTGGGGTAGCTGTTGCGGCGCCCCTGCTCGTTGCGGACGTGGCGGGCGGCTTGCCAGGGCTCGGCTTCGAGTGCCTGGCGCAGGTCGCTGGTGTCGCGTAGGCCGAGGCTGACCGGTTGGGTGGGCGGGCAGGAGCGTCGGCCGAGGGCGAGGGGGTACGCCGGGTGCCGCACCGCTGTGTCCAGGGTGCGCAGCAGTGGTGCGGGGCCGGCGAGGGCGGCCACGAAGACGGCGTCCTGGAGGTAGTAGCGGATGGTGATGTGGGTGTTCTTCGCGGGGGATGTCGGCTTCTGCCGGCCCTTGGCCGAGACGCCTGCCTGCAGCAGTGGGCGTCCCCGGTAGTCGCTGACGGTGTGGTAGTCGCGGAGCAGCGTGCCGGGTTGGTCGACGCGGATGCCGAGGCGAAGCTGGGTCAGGTCGTCGAGGCGGTCCTCGCGGGCTCGTCCTTCGGCGGCGGCGAGGAGGCCGAGTACGCCGGACTTCGTGGGCTCGGGCCGGGTCTCGCGGCGGTTGAAGACGCTGCGGTCTCCCCAGGACTGCAGGGGGCCGGCCAGCCGTAGCAGCAGCACGGCCTCTTCTCCGCCGTGGTCGGCGCCGTCCGGGAGGGGATCGTGTCGCTCGGCGGGGCGGGTGTGCGTGGGGTGGGGAGGTGTGCTGGTCATGCCCGCTCCTGCTGCAAGGCGGTGGTGAGCTGGGCGCGCAGGCCGTTGCGCAGGTCCGTGAAGGTGAGGGGCTCGCCGAACGCTTCCTTCAACACCGCGGCGGTCGCGGTGTCGTCGCGGTCGGCATCGAAGCTGTGGCACTGGGCGGTGTAGAGCGGGGTGTCGCCCCACATGCGGATGGCGGCGGTGTGTTCGCGGGCCAGGCGCTGGGCGGAGGCGGTGGCGATCCCGGCGGTGGTGGTGGTGATGGGCGTTTCGAACGCGGAGACCAGGTTGACGGGCTGGTCGGCGCGGAGCACGACGGCGACGAAGCTGGGGAGGGTGCGGTGGGCGAAGGAGTTCTCGTAGCCGGTGGGGATGGAGCGGGCGAAGGATTCGACGAAGAGGTCGGCGGCGTCGACCGCGGCCGCGGCGTCGGAGAGGTTGTCCATGAGCTGGTGCAGGCCGACGGTGGCGTAGCGGTAGAGGGTGGCGGAGTTGAAGCCGATGTTGCCGATCATGCCGGCGCCGGTTTCCTCCCGGGTGTTCTCGTCGTCGACCGCGGTGTAGTAGTCGAATTCGAGTTCGGTGGCGTGGGTGGACAGGGCGTGGGCGACCTGGGTGGCGGCGTCGACGTTGAGGGAGGGGATGTCGGCGACCATGCGGCCGAACAGGGCGACGTCGAGGGGGTGCCCGGTGCTGAACTTCTCCTGCACGGGCAGGTCCTTGATCTGTGCTTCCAGGTCCGTGTCGGGAAGGGCGGCCAGTTCGGTGGCGCGGTCGGCGATCAGGTCGACGACGTCTTCGAGCTGGCGGCGGCCGTAGAAGAACAGGTAGGCGGTGTCGCCGGCCTTCTTGCCGGCGCTGATGCCGAGGGGTGCGAGCAGGGCCGCGGCGATGCGGGACGCCTGGTCCTCGTCCAGGCCGCACCGCTGCTGGAGGCGTTCGGTCAGCTTGGCGGCGATCTTCTTGGTGCGGGTCGCGAGGTCCTGCTCGGGCAGGTGCTCGGCGAAGCGCTTGCGGGTGGCGCGCTTCCACGCCTGCGATGAGACCCGTGATCGGCGCACGCCGCCGAAGTACGCCTCCTTGGGGTTGCCGTGGTCGTCGCGGTTGAGGTTGGCGGGCGGCACGGTCTGCAGGATGTGGACGTCGATGTAGAGGCGGGGTTCCATGAGCGTTTCCTCGGTTTCGCTGCTGGTGGGCAGGGGCGGTTCGGTGGGGGGAGCGAGTTGGGCGGCCTTTGTCGGTCGCGGTACTGGTCGGCTCAGGTGCCGGGCTGCGCAGTGGCGGGGCGTTGCCAGGCGTAGTAGTTCAGGCCCCAGCGGCGTCGGGCTCGTTGGCGGGTGTCGGGCCGGTGCCAGTCGAGGATGTCGGCCATCAGCAGGTCGTAGTCGAGGGGTTGCTTGATGGTGTGGAGTTGGCTGACCAGGCCGCGGAGTCGGTAGAGGAGTGTGGAGACGGAGGTGCTGTTGACCGCGGCTTGCACTCGGCGGTCCACGGCGTCCTGGCTGAATCGTTCGTGGTGGCGTAGGGTCCTCAGGGCGCGGCCGACGCTGGTGCCGGGGGCGTGCATGGGGCGCTTGTGTGCCTGCTGGTGGAGGCCGTACAGGGCGAGGGCGGCATGCTCGGCGTCTTGTTCCTGGGAGACTTCGCCGCGCTGGGCGGCGCGGTCGTCCACCTCGCAGGTGTAGAAGGGCCACAGTGCGGGGACGGCTACGGCGGGGCGGCCGAGGCCGGAGCGCATCGCGGCCAGGTCCTCGCCGGGCGGCCGCATCTCCTGCCCGGTGCTCGGGTCGATGCGCCAGGTTCCGTCCTTGCGGACATGCCGGTTCCAGTAGCGGCGGGCGGTGGTGTCCGACACGGTGGTCATCCTTCGATCGGGACGTGCGGATTCTCGTGCCGGGGGGCGGGCACGCTGGGCGCCTCCTCCGGACCGGGAGCGTCGTTGTCGTGTTCGGTGGCCAGCCGGGTGAGTACGGTGTCCAGTTGGCTGCGGAAGGCGGTCTCGGCGCTGCTGAGCCGGTAGGTGCGGTCCTTGCCGTCCTTGGTGATGGTGCGGCCGGCGAACACGCCCGGAGCCGCGGTGGCGATGAGCTGCTCGGCTACCAGCCAGGTCTGGCGGGCGGCGGCGCGTTCCCAGGCCAGGAGGCCGCGTTCGGCCTCGTCGAAGTCCTCACCCACCTGGCGCAGCCCGGCCAGGAGCCGCCGCACCAGGGGGTCGAGAGCATGGAGGAGGGTTTCACCCGGGCGTTGGCCCTTGTCCCAGGGGATCGGTTCGGCGCCGGCGGCGCGGCGCAGGTCAGCGGAGAGGTTGTTCACCGCGTTGGCCAGTCTCTCCGCCTGATCGGCCACGCCCAGGAGCGAAGTGAAGGTAAGGCTGTACGGGTCCAGGGCGGTCAGCGGCAGCGGGATGGAGTCGTGGAGGATGTCCTCGATGACGGCGGACTGGGTGCCGTAGGAGATGCCGGTCAGCTCGACCTGGAGCGGGTAGCCGTCGGGCATGTGGTGCTGACGGACGCGCAAGGCGTCGAGGAGGCGGCTGGTGCGAAAGCCGGCACGGGTCTTCGTCGCTTCGACGTCCTGCCAGTCGATGGCGAGCAGCGCCTCCAGCCCGCGCCAGGCGGCCTTGCCCGGCTGGTGGCGCCGGGGGCGGGGCAACCGGGCGGCACCGCCGGCCTTCTTCTTCGCGCCGCTGGGCGGGTCGATGATCCAGGCGGTGTGCGGCTCGATGTCGGGGATCTGCTCGAGGCGGTCCCCTGCCGCCACGATCACCCGCGAGACGCGAATCCCGTCGGTGGTCTGTTCGGGGAACAGGCGGATACGGCGGGACTGCCAGGTCAGCAGGTCCAGTAGCCCGGTGGGGTTGCGCGTCTGCCAGGCGGGGGTGGCGACGCTTCGGGTCTTCCACGGCTCACCTGCCCGATCACGACGCCGCCACTGTGGCAGATCGTCCGGGGCGGGCTTGCCTTCGGCCGGGAGGTTGAGCATGAGCGTTTCGAACAGGGTCCGGCCAACTGGTAAGACGACCCCGAGCTGACCCAACGGTCCGGTCGGGTTGCCGGTGGTCTTTCCCGATTTCACCTGTGGGTCGCCAACTACCCCGGTCTTGATGGAGGCCGTGTCCCAGCAATGGGTGTGCAGCAGCCAGTGCGCCGCCTGGGCCGGTGTCAGCTCCAGTGGATCCGCCTCGGTCCGGGAGGAGAACAGCGGCACGTTGTTGCCCGTGGCGGCGGTGGCGACCAGCAGGGCCGCGCCCTTGGTCTCGTTCTTCGCCGTGTGCAGATCCGCCACCTGCCCGAACGGCTCCACCGGACTGAACAGGTCGAACAGGTGTCTGTGCGAGCCCAGGTAATTCGTGATCCTGTCGCGGTGTTCGTCGGTGAACCTTCCGGCGGCGAACACCGCGGCCCACTCGGCCCTGTCAGCCGGCAGACCGATCGCGTCGATGACGATCGGCAGCAGGAGCTGCCGCAGCAGGGCGGGCTTCTGGGTGGGAAGGTCCACCACCAGGTCCCGGAAGCGGTGGGCGTCCAGGAGCGCTTCCACCACGCCGCACTCCCGCGTCCCGGCCTCGCCCGCGAGTTGACCGCGCAGCCATGGCATATCAATCAGGTTGAAGGAAGCCAACATGTATACCCTCTACTCCTGCCATTGAAACCTCCGTCAGCATTGTTGCGGAACGGGACGGACTTATCAGACGAACGCGAGAATCGGTGCCTGTGTGACGAGAGAGACCAGCCCGACGGCCAACCGTGCCCGTCCGGGCCCTCGGCTTGGTCCCCGCGGAAGTCGCTCGGCGATGCGTCTCAGCCCCGCACGAGGCCCTGCTCGTCGTCGTAGCGCAACGGCTGTCCCCCGAGGACCGCGCGCCTGTCGGCATCGAGGACCAGCGCCGGCTTGTGGCGCAGCCACGGATGCCCGTACCAGCCTGGCAAGGGCAGCAACTCCTTGGTGACGGCCTCGGTGTACGACGAGGGCAGGCGTATCGTCCCGGCAAGGACGTCATCGAGCAGGTCCTCGGCCACATCCCCGCTGGGGGTCAGTGCTCGCCCGCTCAGGGTGCGATACACCCCGTCGCCACGCAGCACCAGGACGACCTCCATGCTTGGCTTGCCGTCACGCACCGCCGCCTCGAGCGAGTCGTCACTGTCCGCGGCGGCAGCGGTGTAGTGCAGGCCGGACAGCGTGGTGTTCTCGCCTTCACCCAACCGTGTGAGCACATACTTTGCGGCCCTGCCCGCGCGCTCCGTCTGCTCGCGCTCCCACTTCTCCTCCGCGCGCGCCTCGGCCCCACGCCAGCCGTCCGGGACACCGCAGCGCACGTCGTAGACGGCGCGCACGAGGTCGGGCACCTGACCGGGGATGCTCCAGCCCTCGCCGGCCGCGGCCCGCAGGACCTGGGCGGCGGTGCGCAGCAGCAGGAACCGCCCGTAGATCGCCTCGCTCCCGGGCAGGAAGCGCGGCGGCGCGCCCGCCTCGCCGGTGCCGAACCCGGTGATCACCACCCGCGGTACCCGCAAGGCTCCCGGCCGGGTGACGCCGTCATGTCGGTGCAGGCGCCCGACCCGCTGCAGCAGCAGGTCGATCGGGGCCAGATCGGTGATCAGCAGGTCCGCGTCCACGTCGAAGGACTGTTCGGCGATCTGGGTCGCCACCAGGATCATTCGGCCAGGGCGTTGATGTTCGCCCTGGCCGGGACGGGGTGGAGGCCCGAGCAACTCCAGGCACCTGTCGGTGCGGTCGGCCCGTGGGCCGATGGCCAGCCGCCCGTGCAGCAACTCCACCTCGGGCCCGAAGCGGACCCGCAGACGTTCGTATAGGGTCTGGGCCCGGTCGACGGTGTTTCGGATGACCAGCGCACACCCGCCCTCAGCGAGTTCGCGCTCCAGAAGGTCCACCACGGCGGCGTCGGCAAGGGCCTGGGCCGCCTGCCGCGCACTGTCGTAATCGTCACGCGCCCCCTGCCGACCGGGCACCTGCTCGGGAAGCAGCTCCACCCGCACCGTCAGGTCGGGGCGCCAACTCGCGCAGTGGTCGACGTGGAAACGCGACTCCGTCTGCCCCGGGTCCCACCATGCGGCCGTGACGGCCGGATAGCCACCTGGCTCCGGCAGGTTCTCCGGTTCGTACTTCTCCCGCGAGGCGGCGCCAGCCAGGTAGGCGCTGGTCAGCGCCCGCCGCTGCCCCGGAGCCAGGGTCGCCGACAACAGGATCACCGGCACACCGGCCTGGCCAAGCCACCGCAGCCCTTCCATCAGGAACTGCGACATGTACACGTCTGCGGCGTGCACCTCGTCCAGCACCACCACCTTGCCGGCGAGCCCGGCCATCCGCAGCATCACATGCCGGGTACGCGTCGCCGCGAACAGCAACTGATCAATGGTGCCCACCACGAACGGGCACAGCAGTCCCCGCTTGGCGCCCAGGAACCACTCCGCCGGCCCCTGACGCACCGCCTCGCCCGCCCCCGGAGGATCGTAGGCGGCTGCCGTCAGCCCGTACGGATCGTCGTCGTAGTACTCCCCGTACTCGTCGACCCCACCGAACACCCCACCCCCGTCAGCTCCAACCCCGCGCAGAAGCTCCCGCCACTCCTTGTTGACCATCCGCTTGCCATGCAGCAAACACACCAGCGAACCGAGGCCCTCGTCGATCCTCTTCACCCAGGTGCGTACCTGGGTGAACATCGGGTCACTGGTCGCCTGCGTCGGCATACCAACGAACACCCCGTCCGCCCCGAAGCGTGCCGCCAGCACCTCCGCCGCCAGCAACGCGGCCTTCGTCTTCCCCTCCCCCATCGGGGCCTCGACCACCAGCAGGCCCGGCGCCTCCATCCGCATGGCCGCTTCGACCACCATGTGCTGAGAAGGCCGCGGCTCATTCCCGAACCGCTCCCGGAACGCGTCGGGCCCCGGCTCCGCCAGCGCACCCCACCCGCCGCGCAGGCCCAACTTCTCCCATCCCAGCCGGGCACGCTCCCGCGCTCCCTCGAGCGACACCTTCCCAAGGACGTCCACACCGGGGAAGTACCGCTCATCGCTGGCGATCCAGTCCGCCATCACCACCAGGCCGGACAGGTGCAGCTGCGCGGCGCGCGACGGGACCCGCACCGGCGCCACCTCGGCCAGGTCCGCGAATCCCAGCTGGCGGGTGAAGTACTCCACCAGTCCCTGCTGAACCCGAGGCCAGGAGCCGGTCCCCTGCAGTTGCTTATTGGCCCTCCTGGGCAAAGGCTCCAGGCCTCCCTCCGTCGGGAAGGCTCCGTGATGCCCCGCCACCAGCGGCCACACCCACGACACATGCTCCGGCGCCCACCCCTCACGTGCCAGCACCTGCCGAAGGATCCATCCCCCCGCACGGTCATGCCGCCACCGACAGCTCGCGATCGACGGCTCATGCCACGACAACCCGGCGGCACGGACAACGGCAGCGCCCTCCGGCCACGTCCGCTGGAAAGCGGGACTGGCCTTCCCGCAATCGTGAATGCCACACAACCACGCGAAGAAGCGGCGCCCCCGCCCTGGCCCTCCCGCCACCTCGTCCAACAACCGCCGAGTCGACGGCGCCAGGAAGTGATCCCACATACACTCCGCCACAGCCGCCGTATCCAGCAGATGCGACACCAGCAGGTTCGTCCTACCGCCCGCCTTCTCCTTCGACTTCCCCCACAGCACCCCTAACAGGGCCACCAACTCCCGGTCCACCCCAACCACCCACCCCTCCGTGGCCAACTCGGCACTCCCCGTGCACGCTTACAGCGGCACAATAGACCCCGCCACCGACAACACGCCTACCACCCGAGCGAACCCATGCCCCCACCCTCACCAACCCCAGGTCGAGACCGCAGAACCGCCGCCACCCAACTAAAGAAAAACAGCCACCCCGCTCGATAAACCAGCAGGTCAGCAAGTGTCGGCCCCGCGCGTGCGGGGATGGTCCGACCACGGATACCTCCGCGCCGAGGAATCCTCGGTCGGCCCCGCGCGTGCGGGGATGGTCCGATGCCGCAACCGATGATCCGCCGGCCCATCCAGTCGGCCCCGCGCGTGCGGGGATGGTCCGGAGGGCCGGACCGCGACCGCGACTGAGCACGGGTCGGCCCCGCGCGTGCGGGGATGGTCCGCTCTTCGACCGGCTGAGACCGAAGGAAGCTCCGTCGGCCCCGCGCGTGCGGGGATGGTCCTCCTTACGCGGCGTCGTGGCCGGTTGGGCCCGCGTCGGCCCCGCGCGTGCGGGGATGGTCCCCCGTTGAGCCCCTACTACGGGCTGCTCGGGCGGTCGGCCCCGCGCGTGCGGGGATGGTCCGCGCGCGGACGTGTCCCCGGATGTTGCGCAGACGTCGGCCCCGCGCGTGCGGGGATGGTCCCGTATCCTCGCGCTGGAATCCTCCAGGCAGAGGGTCGGCCCCGCGCGTGCGGGGATGGTCCGCACACCCCCTAACGTTTGACACGCACCACTTCGTCGGCCCCGCGCGTGCGGGGATGGTCCGTTCGCTCGGCGCACGAGCGCGTCGCCGAGGCCGTCGGCCCCGCGCGTGCGGGGATGGTCCCCGGATCAGCCGTCGCTAACCCCCCATGAAGCGTCGGCCCCGCGCGTGCGGGGATGGTCCGGGGGTGTCCGCGTGACGACCCCGCAGCTCCCGGTCGGCCCCGCGCGTGCGGGGATGGTCCGCGCTCGGGGAGTGCCGGGCCGCCGTTCAGGTAGTCGGCCCCGCGCGTGCGGGGATGGTCCCCTGATTTTCGAGCTGCGGGATTCCGCCGGCTCGTCGGCCCCGCGCGTGCGGGGATGGTCCGTCCCTGTACGGCAGTACACGCCGAGCGAGCCGGTCGGCCCCGCGCGTGCGGGGATGGTCCTCGGGTCGCGCGCCCGGCCCCCGGGCTGGGTGGGTCGGCCCCGCGCGTGCGGGGATGGTCCGGAGGTGCCGGTGAACGCGCCGCGAGACCGGCCGTCGGCCCCGCGCGTGCGGGGATGGTCCTGGGCCCGCGCCGTAGTAGCGACCCTGGGCGTCGTCGGCCCCGCGCGTGCGGGGATGGTCCGCGATGCGCGGATACGGGTATCTGGCGGGTCATGTCGGCCCCGCGCGTGCGGGGATGGTCCGGCTGGTCAGGAGCCGGGGAGCGGTCCCGCTCGGTCGGCCCCGCGCGTGCGGGGATGGTCCGGCCCGTCACATCAGGCACCGGACCTACCCCGGGTCGGCCCCGCGCGTGCGGGGATGGTCCGCCCAGTCGCGCTTCCCTTGAAAGATGTCATACGTCGGCCCCGCGCGTGCGGGGATGGTCCGGGGGTGCGAAAAGGACCAGCACGCCGACTCCGGTCGGCCCCGCGCGTGCGGGGATGGTCCGTTCCTCCGCGTCCGCCTGGCCGTCGACGTTGCGTCGGCCCCGCGCGTGCGGGGATGGTCCGATGCCCACTGCATCCGGTGGGAGTTGTCGAGCGTCGGCCCCGCGCGTGCGGGGATGGTCCGACGTTCGCGGAAGCGGATGCGTGGCGCTCCAAGTCGGCCCCGCGCGTGCGGGGATGGTCCCTCGTAGGCCATGAAGCCGTCGTCCAGCGCGGTGTCGGCCCCGCGCGTGCGGGGATGGTCCGCTGCCGTCGGCCGCCATCGCCGCGGTGGTGGAGTCGGCCCCGCGCGTGCGGGGATGGTCCCCCTAGTTGACGTGCCGAGTATGGGTCGGCATAGTCGGCCCCGCGCGTGCGGGGATGGTCCCCCGGCAGTCTCCGCCGTGTTGCGGGCCAGACCGTCGGCCCCGCGCGTGCGGGGATGGTCCCGCCGAGGCCGCCGCCCACCTGGGCGTCTCCCCGTCGGCCCCGCGCGTGCGGGGATGGTCCGCCCCGCGCCCCGGGTGCGACACCGGCAATGCCCTCGTCACGGCGTCGGCCCCGCGCGTGCGGGGATGGTCCCACGGAGGAGGGCACGGACATCACGTACCCCGCGTCGGCCCCGCGCGTGCGGGGATGGTCCGACCCCTGTTCGGGGGACGTCGGCGGGCAGCTCGTCGGCCCCGCGCGTGCGGGGATGGTCCCGGGGCATGGACGGCCGGCGCGGTGCCGGCCGGGTCGGCCCCGCGCGTGCGGGGATGGTCCCCTCGTCCGGCCTGCGACCTTCGGCGGCCGTCAGTCGGCCCCGCGCGTGCGGGGATGGTCCGCCGCTGTCCAGGCGCTCCTGTCGCCACCGACGGTCGGCCCCGCGCGTGCGGGGATGGTCCCGGCCGGTTCCTCCTGAGGCTGCCCGTCGAAATGTCGGCCCCGCGCGTGCGGGGATGGTCCTCCGACTCCGCCGAGGCCGACGATTCCTCGGCCGTCGGCCCCGCGCGTGCAGGGATGGTCCACCTTGAGGAGAGCTAGCGCATCTGTCCGTGACGTCGGCCCCGCGCGTGCGGGGATGGTCCGCATCCATGCTGCGGCCAGCCAGGCCGGGACGAGTCGGCCCCGCGCGTGCGGGGATGGTCCGAGTCATCGGAGCAAGGGGCGCTCGACATCTGCGTCGGCCCCGCGCGTGCGGGGATGGTCCCCATGCCGGACTCCTTCAGTCACGGCGCGGTCGGTCGGCCCCGCGCGTGCGGGGATGGTCCGCCGTGCAGGATCTGCTCGACGCTGCTCGGGCCGTCGGCCCCGCGCGTGCGGGGATGGTCCGGCTGGCGGCGCTGGCGAGGCCGATGATCGGCCGTCGGCCCCGCGCGTGCGGGGATGGTCCGACCTCCTCGACACCTTCAACGAGTACAGCACGGTCGGCCCCGCGCGTGCGGGGATGGTTCCCGCGGAACGCATCGCCAACAAGCAGCTCGACAGGTCGGCCCCGCGCGTGCGGGGATGGTCCGGGGACATGGATATGAGCGATACCACCATCGCGGTCGGCCCCGCGCGTGCGGGGATGGTCCTCTGCCTGGGCAGAGCCGTGACGGCGCCGGATCGTCGGCCCCGCGCGTGCGGGGATGGTCCTCCTCCTGGGGATCACCTATCGGCCGGCAGCGGTCGGCCCCGCGCGTGCGGGGATGGTCCCGGTTCTTCGGCAACCGGTGCGTCGCCGGGTCGGTCGGCCCCGCGCGTGCGGGGATGGTCCCTCGCCGACATCCCCCGCTCGACCCTCTACGACGTCGGCCCCGCGCGTGCGGGGATGGTCCCTTACCTACGAACTTTGGTATGTGGGTGGCTTCGTCGGCCCCGCGCGTGCAGGGATGGTCCCGCCTACATCCCCGGCATGGGGTCGATCGCGGAGTCGGCCTGCGTGCGGGGATGGTTCGTCGTCGGGGCGCCGCGCCCGGCCCTTGCCGCGGTCGGCGCCACACACACACGCGGGGGTGGTTGGGGGTCACCTGCCAACTTTCGCAGGTGACCAGTCGGCCCAGCGCGTGCGGGGGCGGTCCTTCCAGATGGCCTGACGAGAGGATTACCATGGCGTCAGCCCCGCGCGTGCGGGGATGGTCCCTGGGCCGAGGACGAGCCGCTGGCCGCGCGCAGGTCGGCCCCGCGCGTGCGGGGATGGTTTTGCCACCACAGAGCCAAGTCGCTCCACCAGCCACACCCTGCTGGTCCAGCTGCGCCTCGACCGGACAATGGTGGAGCTGCGACAGGGCTTCACCAGGAATGTCCAGGGGCTGGGTCACCGGGGACTGGGGGACCTGGAGGTCCGGATCCGCGACCACGCCGACCTGGAACGGGCCGGCGACCTGATCCGCCGGGCCCTGGAGACGAGCTGACGGCAGCCGCTCATGGGCGGGGCGGCCGGGAGCCACTGTGGTGGCTCGCGACCGCCCCGCTGTGTTCTGTCGGTGGGGTCGGTGGTGGTCATGCGGTGTCTCCGGGGCCGGCGAGGATGAAGTCGTCCTGGGTCAGTCCGTTCTCCTCGGCGTTCAGGCGGGCCTCGGCGATGGTGGCGTAGTGGTCGGAGAGTTCCACGCCGATGAACTGGCGGCCTTCGCGCAGGGCGGCGACGCCGGTGGTGCCGGAGCCGGTGAAGGGGTCCAGGACGGTTCCGCCGGGCGGGGCGATCTGGACGATTTCACGCATGACCTCGATGGGCTTTTGGGTGATGTGGACGCGGCCCTTTCGCGGCTGGGAAGCGATGAAGTGGCCGGGCAGGTAAATCGCACGGCTGCGGTCGAGGCTTTCCTTCACGCCCCAGACGATGAATTCGGATGACTGCTTGAATCCGCCCTTGCGGGGTCGTGATGCGGGCTTGATCCAGGGAAGGGTTCCGCTCCAGGTCCAGCCGGCCATCTGCAGGGCGTCGGTGGTGCACGGTTCCTGGCGCCAGTCGGTGAATACCACGGCGACCGCGTGCTTCTTCGCGGCGCGGTAGGACTCGGTGAGCAGTTCGGTCAGCCAGCGGGTGTAGGAGCGCTGATCACGGTTGTCGCCCGGGAAATTCGCGAGGGTGTGGCCGGCGTCACCGCTGGTGTACTTGGCGCGGGCGGTCTTGGTGGTGCGCTCGGCGCTGGTGCGGCCTCCGGAGTTGTACGGGGGGTCGGTGATGACGGCGTCGATGATGCCGTCGGGCAGGCCGGCGAGCACGGTCCGGGCGTCGCCGCGGTGCAGGGTGTAGGGCACGTGGATGGGCTCCCGGGGGCGCGAAGAGGATTGGGTGCGCTCCGGGCGGCGCCTCGAAATCGCGCAGCCGCGCGGAGCGCACCGTGACGACGGAATGTAGACCCCGTCCCGCATCCGCACCTAATCCCTTCCCCGATCACCCTTTTCGCGACGTTCTCCCGGGCCGTTTGGTCGTGCTGCGGTGCTCGGTTTACTGTCTGGGCCTGCCAGCGCGCCGGAGATGTTTCCTCCGGCGAGCAGCGCGGCTCGGGCACCGTACGGTCCGCCGCGCCACCCGCGAAATCCATCACGAAAGGGGCCGTGTGTGAGGCGAGAGAGATTACCAGGGCGGCTGGCTGCCGCTTCCGGACAGGCGGTGGGGCATTCGCTGCTTCCGTCACCTCGTATCCCGCAACCTCTCAGGGGGTAATGCGGGTGATCTCCGGTACGGCGCCGCAGGATTCCGCCGGTTCAGCGGCGCCGCACCGGACACGGAAGGACAATCGCCACTTCGTGTTCACCCTGGGGCGGCGTTCTGGTGAAGGGGGTTGGTTGAAGAAACTCGCGGCTGCCGGACTGATCGGCCTGGTGGCGGTAGGCCCGGTGGTGGTGATCGGTCCGGCGGTCCTGGTGGCCGTTGCCGGGCAGGCGTCCGCCGCCTGCTCAGGCAGTCCACAGGCTGTGGATACCGCGGCGGTCGCCGCACAGGTGGCCTCCATCGTGTCCGGCAGCGGGCCAGCCGAGGATGTAGCAGCGGTTGCCGGCTTGGACGATCCTTCCGCACAAATTCCGCACGCGCGGACAATCCAGGCGACCGGTGTGGCGATGGGTGTGCCGGCTCGGGGTCAGGTGATCGCGTTGGCCACCGCCCTGCAGGAGTCCTCCCTGCGCAACCTGTCCTACGGCGACCGCGATTCGCTGGGCTTGTTCCAGCAGCGGCCCTCGCAGGGGTGGGGGACGGCGGAGCAGATCCAGGATCCGGTGTACGCCTCGACGAAGTTCTACGAGGGCCTGCTGGCGGTGGACGGCTGGGAGTCCATGACGCTGACGCAAGCCGCCCAGGCGGTGCAGCGGTCCGACTTCCCGGACGCCTACGCGAAGTGGGAGCTGGCCACCACCCTCCAGCAGGCCATCGCGCCCACCATCGATCCGCCCGCCAGCGGTACCAGGGGAGCCGCGGCCCTGGTGTCGGGGTGTGGCCCAGACGGTTCCGGCTTCGGCCCCATCCCTGCCGGCGCCCTCCCCGAAGGGTACGAGGTCCCCGGTGACGTCCGGCGGGAAGTGCAGGTGGCGATCCGGTGGGCGCTGGGGCAGCTCGGCACCCCGTACCAGTGGGGTGGCACCTGCACCGACCCGCGCGGCCCGGACCCGATGGGGCGGTGTGACTGCTCGTCCCTGATGCAGCAGGCGTACGCCGCCGCCGGCGTCTCCCTGACCCGAACCACCTACACACAGGTCGGCGAAGGCACGGCCGTCAGCGCGGACGCCCTTCACCCCGGCGACCTGCTCTTCACCCGGGGCACGCCGGCGGCGCCGGAGCACGTCGGGATGTACATCGGCTCCGGCCTGGTCGTTCACGCGCCGAGGACGGGCGACGTCGTCCGGGTCGGCGCTCTGGCCGACTGGCGACCTGACATCCTCGCCGCCCGCCGCATCGTCGGCTGACCTCCCTCCTCCACCCCTTCTCCTCATGCCCGCCCGGTTCGCGGCGGTGGTTCCGCGCACGCGTTTTCAGCAGAACGGAGTCCTGTTTGTCCGCAATACTGCCTTTGGCGGCGGTTTCCTTCGATCCGGGGGTGACGCCCCGTGAGGGTGGCCTGCCGGGCCTGAATGTCCTGCGGGACGTGATGGGCAGCATCAACCTCTTCGCGATCATCGCCGTGGTCGGCGCGCTGGCGCTGAGCGCGTTGGTGTGGGCGTGGGGCCACCACTCGGGTGGTCACCAGGCCGAGGCGAATGGGAAGAAGGGCGTGGTGGTCGCTGCCGGTGCCGCACTGGTGCTGGGTGCTGCCAACGGCATCGTGGCGTTTTTCGCCGCCCTCGGCGAGCGGGTCCAGTGACCCCGTCCGCTCAGCCCGCGCGCCTTGCGGGCCTGGACCGTCGTCGGCTCGCGGCCAGTGCCATGGTCCTGGTCGGGTTGCTGCTGGTAGCTCTGCTTGCCGCGCTCCTCTCCCGTTCCTCCAACGCCGACCCGAAACCGCCATCGGCACTGAGCACGTCGGCGATGCCAGTGGCTCCTCTCCTTCCTGCCTCGCCCGCCACCCCGACTTCCACCTCCGCCGACTCGGCCGCGACCGAGCAGGCTGCGGTACCGCCGGTGGAGACCACGGATCCGATCGTCTTCGCGCGGGCGGCTGCCGCGGCGCTGTGGTCGTACGACACCCGGGCGCGCACGCAGCAGGATCACCTGCAGGATCTGCGCGCGTGGCTCACCGGGGAGGACGGCGTCGCGGACGAGGCATCGGTGGCGGCGCAGGTGCCGGGGCCGGTGCTGTGGGAGCGGATGCGGGACAACGGCCAGTACGCCACTGCCGAGGTGTTCGAGGCGCACTTCCCGGCCGCGTTCACCGACGCCCTGGCCGCCGATCCGGGGGCGATCACCGACGCCTACGTCTACGCGGTCACCGCCACCGGCGAGCAGACGATCCGCTGGAACGGCGGCGGTCAGGGCGCCGAGCCCCGTGCGGTCACCCTCGCCGTCCAGTGCCGGCCGGAGCAGCCCTGTGCCCTGGTGGGCGTGCTGCCCACCGTCGCCCCCTGACCCCTGACCCTCAACGCCCTCTGACCGAAGGAGGTGATCACCCATGCCTGATGGCACCGGCGCGTGCTCGCTGCCGTTGATGGACCAGGTGTGTCAGGCCATCGGAGGTGTCGCCGAGGGCACCGGACAGGCGATCACGAACGGCATCGGCGCGTGGATCGCCGCCTCGGCCGGCGACCTCGCCGCCTCGGCGGCCGACCTCGCCGCGAGCGCGGTGGACAGCACCACCACGGTGAACCTGTCCGCGCCGTGGCTCCGCGAGAACTACGCGCTCATGCTGCCGATCGCGCTGATCCTCATGGTCGGCACCTTCTGCCTCCAGCTCGCTGCCGCCGCCTGGCGCCGCGACGAACGCGCCCTGTGGCAGGCGTTCACCGGCACCGCGACCGGCGTCGCGTTCGCCTTCCTGGCCATCACCCTCACCGGCATCGCCCTCACGATCGTGGACGCCCTGTCGAACGGCCTGTTCACGGTGGCGGGCACGTCGATCGACGACGCGGTGCGCCGTCTGGTGACCGTGCAGTCGCTGGGCATGATGCACCCGATGGGGTGGGGTGTGCCCTCCTTGGTGGCCCTTGCGTGTGCGATCGGCGCGTTCCTGTACTGGGGCGTGATGGTGTTCCGCCAGGTCGGCATCTACGTCCTGGTCACCCTCGCTCCCCTGGCAGGTGCCGGTGGCGGATGGGATGCCGCGAAGCGGTGGCGGCGCGGATGGATCGAGGCCACCGCCACCCTGGTCGTCTCGAAGTTGCTGATGACCATCGTGTTCCTCATCGGCATCTCCGCCATCGGCCAGTCCGACCCTGCCGACGGACTCGCCGCTCTGTCCGATGCCATCGCCGGCCTGGTGGTCCTCGCTCTGGTCCTGTTCTGCCCCTACGCGACCTACCGGTTCGTGCACTGGGCGGCCGACGGCACCAACGGCGCGGACCTGCACCGCACCGGCGCCGCCGGGCTGGCCACGGTCGCGGGCGCCGCCCGCACCGCCGGCACGCTGGCCATGCAGGCGCGCGGCGCAGGCAGCGCACCGGCTCCGCAGGGGCCGCCCTCCGTCGCGGGCGCGGGCAAGGACGGGGTGGTCACCGGCATCAGCCCGGCCGGCGGTGTGACCAGCCACGACGGCATCACCGACCGCGGACCGGCCCAGACCCGGTTCAGCTACAGGGACGCGATCAACCCGAACACCACGGGCGATCGCGGACGTCCGCTGATCACCCGCCCGCCCACCACCGGCGACCGCGGACGACCGCTGATCCGGCGCGCCGACGCCCCCGCCCCGAACCCAGGTCCGAACCCAGCCCCAGCCCCGGCACCGGCACCGGGCTCCACGAGCGGCCCGTCTGCCAGCAGCTCCAGCCCCATCACCTCGGTGGATGCGGACCCCGTGCGTTCCGCCCCAGCCCCGGCCGGTGAGGCGGCAACGGCTGCCCCAACGCCAACGCGGTTCACCTTCCGGCAGTCCTCCCGCGACTCCTCCTGATCACACCCCTCGCCGGGGCGGGCTGCTCCCCCAGCCCGCCCCACCTCCCTCCTCTTCCCTGGCTCTCTCTGGGACGGTTCCTTGCCCGACGTCGCCCCGCCCACCGTGAAGTTCCCGCACCGCAGCAGGCGCGGGGTGCTGCTCGGCCTGACCGCCCCGCAGCTCACCGTCACCGCCACCACCGGCCTGCTCGTCCTCGGCGTGATGCTCACCTCCGGCCTGTCCGGAGCCCTGCGCCTGGTCCCGCTGTGGGGCCTGGTCCTGGCGGCCGTCTTCGTCCGGCACCGCGGCCGGGCCCTGGCCGACTGGCTCCCCATCGCCACCCGCTACCTCCTGCGGCGAGCCCAGGGCCAGCTCATCTGGTTGGCCCGCCCGTCCACACGGCCGGTGCGGGACGGGCTGCTGCACCTGCCCGGCACGGCCGCGTCACTGCGGGTGGTCACCGCTCCCGACGGTCGGCTCGCCGCCGTGCACGACCCGCACCACGCCACCCTCACGGCCGTCCTCAAAATCAGCAGCCGCGCCTTCGCCCTGCTCGACCCGGCGACGCAGCACGCCAACGTCGCCGGTTGGGGCCGCGCCCTCGCCGCGCTGGCGCGCACCGGGCACGTCGCCCGCATTCAGGTCCTGGAGCGCACCGTGCCGGATTCCGGGGACGCGCTGCAGCGCTACTGGGCCAGCCACGGCCGGCCCGACACCCCCGTCGCCGGGCCGCTCTACACCGAACTCCTGCAGGCCGCCGGCCCGGCAGCCGCGCCGCACGAGGCGTATGTCGCCCTCGCCCTCGACCTGCGCGCCGCCCGGCGCCTGATCAACCAGGCCGGGGGCGGCCTGACCGGCGCCTTCGCCGTCCTCGGGCAGATCACCGCCTCCTTCGACCAAGCCGCCCGCACCGCCGGCCTCACCCCCGCCGGCTGGCTGTCCGCCCGCCAGATCGCAGCCGTGGTCCGCACCGCCTACGACCCCGCCGCCCTCGCCCGGCTCGAACGCTGGTCCCCCACCGGCCATCCGCAGGCCGACCCGGCGGCGGCCGGACCGGTGGTCGTGGTCGAGCACGGCGAATACCTGCAGACCGACTCCGCGTACCACGCCGTGTACTGGATCGAGAACTGGCCCCGCATCGAGACCAGCCCAGCGTTCCTCCATCAGGTGCTGTTCTCCTCCGGCGTGCGCCGCACCCTCTCCCTCACCTACGCGCCCAAGAGCCTGGAGGCCGCGCTCCGCGACGTGCAGCGGCGAAAGGCCAGCGTGGTGGCGGACGCCGCCGAGCGCGCACGCCGCGGACAGGTCGACTCCGAAGAGGACTCCATCGAGTACGCCGACGCCAAGGCCCGCGAGCGGCAGCTGATCGCCGGCCACGCCGACGTCGCGCTGACCGGCCTCCTCACCGTCTCAGCGGACACCGAAGAGCAGTTGCGCGGCGCGTGCGCGGTGATCGAGACCGCCGCCGTGGGTGCCCTGATCGACCTGCGGCTGCTGACCTGGCAGCAGGCCGAAGCCTTCACCTTGGCCGCTCTCCCCCTCGCCCGCCCCTGACCACCCTCGCGAAGGCCGACCCACCGCTCATGCCCTCCTCTGACCTGCTCGCCTTCGCCGGCGCCGCCATCGACTTCCACCACACCCTCGAACTCCCACCGGGGCCGGCGGCGGCCCCGCGGGACGAGCTGGACGCCCTGCACGCCCTGGTGCTCTCCCTGCACCGCCTCGTCGACGCCCACGGCGCCCGCACTGACCCGGTCGCGCCGATCGAGGCCGGGCGCCTGCGCGAGGCGCGGACCCGGCTGTGGCAGGTCGCCGACGCTCTGCACGCCGCGTACCACGCGGCCCCCCACCCCACCACCGGCCGCGTGCCCTCCCGCGAGGAGTGCCGACTCGGCCTCCCCGAGGGCGCCCCGGAGCTGACCGTGTGCCAGAGGCACCTGACCGCAGGGGTGCGGGTGCGGCGCCACAGCACCCCGACCGACCTCACCCGCCCCTGACCGGAGCCGGAGCGACACCCGATGTCCCGCAGCCCTCGCGCGAGCGCCAGCCCGCTGTACCGCCCGCGCACGACCACTCGCGACGAACAGCGCCGGGCCCAGGCTGCCTTCGCCGCCGCCCGGCAGACTGCCCGCCACGCCCTCCCCACCCGCAACCGTGCGACCGCAGACGAGGACGACCTCGACCTGCGCGCCACCTACCCGCAGTCGGGTCGGCCAGGTCCGGCCTCCGCCCGAGGTGGCCGGTTGAGGCTGCCCGCCCACCGTATGACCACCGCGGTTGCCGCTGGGGCTTACCCCTTCCTCGCGGAAGGCGGGCTCGGGGCGGACGGCATCTACATCGGCCGGGACGTCCACGCGGAAGCCGCGTTCTGCTTCGACCCCTTCGCGCTCTACGGGCGGCTGGAGGGCTTCACCAACCCGAACATGCTGCTCGCCGGGATCATCGGCATGGGCAAGTCCGCCCTGGCCAAGTCCCTGGCCACCCGCGCGATCGCCCACAACTACCGCGTCTACGTGCCCTGCGATCCCAGGGGCGAGTGGACCAGCGTCGCCGCCGCCCTGGGCGGACAGACGATCGCCCTCGGGCCAGGTCTGCCCGGACGCCTGAACCCACTGGACGCGCCCGCCCGCCCGGCCGGCACCTCGGAGGAGGACTGGGCCGGTGAGGTGCGCAAGCGCCGCCTGCTCCTGATCGGCTCGCTCGCCCAGACCGTGCTCGGCCGCGAACTGCAGCCGATGGAGCACACCGCGCTCGACGTCGCCCTCGACGAAGTCGTCGGCTACACCTCCCGCATCGGCGGCACCCCCCTCCTGCGCCACATCGCGAACGTCCTGGCCAACCCCAAGTACCTCGGCGGCACCCCCGCCTCACCCGAACGCCTCGCCAGCGCGGCGGAGAACCTCGCCCACGCCCTACGCCGCCTGGTCGCCGGCGACCTGGCCGGCATGTTCGACGCCCCCTCCACCGTCGCATTCGACCCGACGGCGCCCATGCTCACCATCGACCTGTCCCGCCTCGGCACCGCCGGCGACGACACCGCCCTGGTCCTCGCCATGACCTGCGCCTCCGCCTGGATGGAGTCCGCGCTCGCCGACCCCACCGGCGGGCGACGCTGGGTGATCTACGACGAAGCCTGGCGCCTGATGCGCCACGTCCCCCTCCTGGAACGCATGCAGGCCCAGTGGAAGCTGAGCCGCGGCCTCGGCATCGCCAACCTCATGGTCATCCACCGCCTCTCCGACCTCCTCAGCGCCGGAGACGCCGGCTCCCGAGGCCGAGCCCTCGCCGAGGGCCTGCTCACCGACTGCTCCACCCGGGTCATCTACCGCCAGGAAACCGACCAGCTCGCCACCGCCACCACCCTCCTCGGCCTGACCAGCGTGGAAACCGACGCCATCGCCGCCCTCACCAAGGGACGCGGCCTGTGGAAGGTCGCCGGCCGCTCCTTCATCGTCCAACACCTCCTCCACCCCACCGAACGGGCCCTGTTCGACACCGACGCCCGCATGCACACCACCCCGGCAACCCACCGATGACCCCGGCGCCGCGAGACCCGATCACCGGCCGGGCGGCCATGCCCCATCCCCATCCCTGTCACAGGCACCGACACCCCGAGGAGACCCCGCCGTGCCTTCCCCCTTCGGCAACCCCGACTCCGAACAGGACGACGAGGAAGTCCTGCGCCGAGTGGCCTCCGGCCTGCGGACGCCCTCCGGGACATCCCTCATCCCATGGACCGCCCGGGTCACGCAGGCAACCACCCTCCACGACCTCGTCGACCTGTACGAGCAGGTCCTCGGCACCGAGGAGGGCGCCTTGGCCCGGCTGGGCCAGTTCGTCAACCTGACCGCGGACTGGCTGAACGAGCATGACATGCCGTCTGCGGCCGACACGCTCGGCGCCTTCGCGCAACGCCTCTCCGCGCTGGGCCAGGAACTTCAGGAAGCCATCATCGGGTTGGCCGTGGAGTCCAACCCCCAGCACTACGACGTCCACGTCACATACGGGGTCCACCCCTCTCTCGGACCCATGGTGCTCACCGACGACGCCGAGCCGGCCGCCGCCCGGGAACTGATCGCCAAAGCCGGTTTCACCACAACGGCACCGGGCGTCTACACCCTGCCCGCCGGCACCAGTACGTCGCAGGCCGCTCGTGCCGCCTACCGGCTCATCAACTCCTTCCTCGAGGCGGACATCCCCCTCCAGGTGAAGGACCGGGTCGACCAGCCGTCGCCTCGCACCGGCGCCGCGCGCGCCGCCGCCCCCGCGCCCCGCACCGCCCGCGGCTCCGCACCTGCAATGCCGCCGAGCACGCAGACCACGGCCGCCCCTCGCCGCCCCCGACGCTGAGGAGCCCTCCCCCACGTGACCACGCCCGCCCCCCACATCGTCATCGGCCACCACCCCCAGCACGGCGTCATCGCCACCAACCCCCTCGGCCTGCCCTCCGTTGCCCACGTCCTGGGCCGCCTCGGATTCCAGCCCCATGCCGACGAGCCCTTCCACACCCTCACCGGGGACACCAGCCCCGAACGTGTCCGGCAGGCCGTCATCCTCCTCCAGCGCTCCGGCTACACCGTCGTCGCCGACATCCGGTACCAGGCCGAACCCACCCCACCGGCGCGACCACCCGCACCCGCGCCGACCCCGCAGCCCGCCCAGCCGCAGGCGGGCCTACCGCTGACCGTGGACGTCGTCTTCGCCCGGGAAGCGACCCTCGGGGTGGTCGCGTCCGTCGCCCTCACCCGAACCCACGCCCACAATGTCATGCGCCAGACAGGCTTCCGTCACGAACCCACCCTCGGCCTGTACTACCTCCCCGCAGGCACCAGCCCCGAAGCCGCACGCGTCGCTGTCACCACCGCCGTCACCAGGCTCCAGGCCGCCCGCCTCCGAGTGGTCGCCGACCCCCGCGTCTTCCTCCCCACCCTCACCGCAGGCGAGAGCACCCGCCTGGCACGGGACCACACCGCCGACCGGGCGCGCGCCGCGCAGGCCACCTCACCCCGCACCCCCACCCCCCACCACACCGGCCCGACCACCCCCGCACCGGCCCAGCCGTACCCCGCAGGTCCCGCGCCTACCGCCCGTCCTACCCAGGGGCGCTGACCCACCTCCGGCCACGCGGGCGATCAGCCAGCCGCAGCGGCGCTTGCCCGGCCGCCGAAGGCCGCGCTGACCCAGGCCGCCACGGCGTCGATGTCCTCTCGGGTCAGGCCAATGGCCGGATGGACCCTGTGCAGGAGCGCCGGGCCCGCATGGTTGCCCGCGACCCAGGCCCGATCGGCGTCGGTGATCTCGTCGTCGATCCAGACGAACGACCGCCCGTCACCGACCCAGTCGAGGATCTCCCGGGTCTTCCAGTGCAGCCCATCCGGGTCGAACCGGTCCATCCGCCGCCACTCGATGACCGGCAGATGCGGCAGCCCGATGCGCGGACCGATGAACTCGTTCGCCTCGTGCATCCAGGTACTGGCCCACACCAGGTCACCGCCCAGCGACCGCAGCCACGAGCCGTGGTCGGGGTTCAGCCACAGCCGCAGCGGCCGGGTGTAGGCGGCCGGTCGCGGACGGCCGTGCGGATTCGACGCAACCCAGGAGGCCGGCTTGACCCAATGGGTGGTGTACCCGGCCGGGCGCTTCTCCGGCTTCGCGGCATAAGGGTTCAGCGGACCATCGACGTCCAGCAGGACCAGAGGGCGGGCACCTGTATCGGCCATGCCCCGAACATACGGCCCACTCCGGCCACCCATCGCCCCCTTTTCCTTCCCGCCACTGAACGGAGGCTTACCTCTGGACAGCCCTGCAGCGGAACCTCGGATCGTGTTCGGCCGGCACGCCGACCACGGCCCCATCGCCCTCAACCCCGACCACGACCCTCGGGTCGACGAGGTCCTCACCACCTTGGGTTTCCTCGCCCAGCGGGGCGGTGCGTACCAGTTGGCCGATCCGTCTCCGGAGGAAGTCGCCGTCGCTTTCGGCCGCCACCCCACGCTCGGGGTCGTCGCCGCAGTACCCGACGGCGAAGTCGTGGGGCAGCGTCTCCTGGAGCGGCACGGGTTCCGCCACCGGACGGACCTGGACATCTTCGTCCTGCCCGAGGGTTTCGCCCACCGCGACGCCGTCCACGCGGTCGCCCGCGTCACCACCGAGGCCCACAGGCACGGCCTGGTCGTCGCCGCCGACCCCCGTGTCTTCCCCAGCCGCGCCCCGGACCTGGCGCCATCCAACGTGCCCGAGTCTGCCCGGCGGATCACGATGGCCGAACTCGTCGGCGCGGCCCGAGACGCCCTGCGCGCCCAGGCGTCGATGATCGCTGATCGGATCCGCGACGGCTCCTGGCGACTGGTGGCCACCGGTCGCAGCCCGGACGGCACCCGGTTCGCTCTCGCCCACGCGCGCGAGGCCCACGCCCACTACCTCATCCGAGGCAGCGGCGACACCCGGGCTGTGGCCGCCGGCTTCACCTTCGACTCGGACGGCGCCTGGCGGGCCTTCCGCAACGCGGTCGACCCCGGCCCCACCACCGAGCAGCCACCGACTTCCCCTTCCCGGGTCCGTGCCGCGACGAACCGAGCCCCCATCACAGGCGCGGCGCCAGCGCCGAGCCCTCCAGCCGTCCGCCCCACCACCGGACCATCCACCGAGGCGACCCACCGCCGCTGACCAGGAAAGCCCGTGCCCACCCACTCATCCGATCCGCACACAGTCCGTATCGAGCCTGCCCCGCTGCAGAACACCATCGTGGCGCAGGGCGGCGATGCCGCAGCCGCCTCCCTGCTGCAGCGAGCGGGCTTCATCCCCGACGGCGACGCCCACCGCCTGCCCGACACCGTCACCGCCGACGCCGATCAGCGCTGGCACGCCCACCACGCCTACGTCGACCTCACCGGCTCCGGCTACCACGTCCACCTCGCCCCCGAACTGCACCCCACCGGGCCTGAGATGGCGGCCCTACCTCTCCTGGTACGTCCTGTCAGCCACGCCGTCTCCGCAGTCGCCGATCGGCTCGCCACCGCCACCCACACCCGCCAGGTCGACCGCCTCCTGTCCGAGTTCACCGCCCCCACCGGTGTCCTGTCCGCCTCCGCGGACGTCCTGCGCACCATCGCCACCTGGTGGAACCGCCTCGGCGAAGCCGACGACGCCCACAACTCCGCCCTCCTGGAGCAGTTGGCCGACGAGATCGACACCCTCGCCGCCAAGACGGACGTCCTGCGCACCCGGCTGGCCGGACGATATGCGCCCCACCCGGGCTACAACGCGCGCGTCACCACCGCCTCCGCCACGGAAGCCCGCGCCCACGCCGCCGGCACCACCTCCCCCGCCCACCGCCAGGCCGCCGCCGGCGCCTCCGCACCCCCACCCAGCCCTCCCGCTGCGTCGGGACGCCCGCAGCCGCCCGCCCCGCGCGCCCGCTGACCCACCGACGGAAGGAGCGCCCTTCGGATGGCCGTGAAGAAGATCTGGACCATCGACCACGCCTGCGGCCACACCGCCGAGGTCGACCTGTCCGCGCGCCCGGCGGATCGGCGCGCCGGGTACGCCCGCTGGCTCGCCGGCCGCGACTGCACCGACTGCTGGAAAGCCCACCGCACCACGGACGACACCGCACGGACCGCGTGGCTGGAACAGCAGCGCGCCGCCGAGCAGGCCGAAGCCGACGCCTGGGCCGCGCAGTACCGGATGCCTCCGTTGGAAGGCACCGAACGGGCGGTCGCCTGGGCGAACCGCTGCCGCCACCAACTCGTCGCCGCCGCCTACGAAGCCCTCGTCATGGACGGCACCACCACCGAAGCCGAGTGGGAGGCCATCGAGGACGCCGCCCGCACCATCACCCGCGCCGGATGGTGGATCGACCAACGCGACACCGAGGGCGCCGACCTGCCCGAGCTGCTCGCCGCCGCCACGGAAGCCGACCGCCCCACGGAGAACCCCTACCTGTGACCCCAGCCCACGACAGCCCGGACTGGCGCCCGCCCAGCCTGGAGGAGCTGGCCGAACAGGTTGCCCGCGCCGACTCCATGCGTTCTCTCGCCCGCGCCGTCGACGACCTGTACGACTACCACGTCGAGCCCATGATCGACGTGATCCGCGCTCTGCACGACCGCATGGACATCTCCGGCTGGAACCCCGCTGGTCACTACACAAACGTGATCCGCGGCATCCAGGACAGGCTGGTCGAAGCCGAGTCGGAGCTGATCTCGCTCGTGACCGACCTCGAGTCGAGCACCGGGCCGCTACCGCTACCCGCGAGTGACTGGACGCGCGCGAGCGTCGCCCGCCGCACCTCCCCCGGGGCACCCCCGCCCGCCCGCGCCGTCCCGGCACCACCCGCGCCCTCCAGCGACGCGCCCAACCCGTCGGCCGCGCAGCCGAAGCACCGGCCGTAGCCCTCGACTTCGGGCGATCTACCACAGGTAGCGCAGCGTCACCAAGCCGCAGCGGCGCGCAGATCCTGTCTTCCGCGCGGCCCGGTACGGCGCCAGCGCCTCGCCCTGTCGCCTCGTGGAAGGGATCTGCATGGCGTCGATGACCTGCTCCATCCGCCGCAGCGCCGACATCGGCGCGCTCCTCACCGAACTGCACGACGACGCCCAGGACGACTTCGAGCCGTTCCTGCTCACCGCGTGGATGCCCGCCCTGTCCGCCCTGATCGGTGACGGCCACATCACCCTGGCCGCACTGGCCGACGTCCTGGACGAGCCGATGATGCGGCGCGCCGGCCGCACCGGCCAGCGCCCGTCCCGCCCGGCCTGGCACTGCCGTATCACCACCACCGCGCTCGACGGCTGGGACGAGCAGGCATGGGAGCCGCTCGCCCGCATGGTGGTCGACGTCGCCGGCATCGCGCCCGTCGACGACCCGGCCGCCTGCCGGTGGATCGCCCTGCGCACCGCCCCCGAGGCACTCGACATCGTCGCCTCCGTCATCCGCGAGGACGGCCGCTGGGCCCGCATCCACAACGACCTCGACCGCGTCCGGGCCTGCCTCCTGCAGTACAGCCCCGCCCGACACGCCACGACGACCCCCTGACGAACCCGGCGCGTTCCCCGAGCCTCTCACCACCCCTTACGAGGCCACGGCGGTCATCTCACTCGCTGCGCTCGCAGCTGTTCGCCCACCAAAACGAAAGGAAAGTCGCGCATGCGTCCGTTCCGCTCGCTCACCGTCGCCACCATCGCCACGACCGCCCTGGTGATGCCCATCACCAGCACCGCCCAGGCGGCCCCGACCCCCCAGCAGCCGCAGACCGCGATCGTGACCGCCACGTCCTGGACCGCCACGGTCACCACCAACGGCGTCCGAATCCGCTCCAACCACTCGACGAGTTCCACGATCCTCGGCCTCGCCTACCGAGGCCAGCGCTTCACCATCACCCGATCCTGGTACGGCAACGGCGCGACCTGGTACTACGGCACCAACCGGTCGACCGGAGTGCGCGGCTGGATCCACGGCGCCTACCTCTCCCACCCCGGCGGCGACACCCCCACCTGCCCCGGCTCCTGCTGACCCACCCACAACGCATCGCCGCACCCGGTCCACCCAGGAGCCGCCATCAGCACGACCGATGATCCCGAGTACGTCGAGTACCACGTCACCCCCCGCTACCTCGCCGGCTCCGGAGGAATAGGCGACCCCGCGATACGCCCCCTCCTCGACCTGGGCTGGCACCGGCACGATGACGACCTCGGCAACGTGATCGTCACCTCCCCCGACTGGAAGCTGAAAGTCGGGTTCTACGGCGACGACTACGTGCTGTGGAAGATCGCCGCCTACGACCACGACCCCTTCTACCCACCCCGCTGGATCATCACCGCCAACCAGAACACCCCCGCGGAGATCGTCGCCGGCCTCACCACCGTGTTGGCCCGCGACCACGTGGAAGGGGAGCAGCGCTACCTCTCGGGCCCTCCTTACTACTGGGCCGATGGCACCGAGCCACTGGTCGACTCGGGGTGGACCCCCGCCCCACTGGATCGTCCGACGGTGGAGTTCTCCTCTCCGGACAAGCAGGCCGGTCTCGTCATCGCCCGTGCCGTGGACGACCCGCACGCAGCGTCCAGGCTGCTGTGGGCGGGGCCGGGTGGATGGGGCACCCACGTGGAGATCACCTTCACCCCGTACACACCCACGCACCTGATCGCCGCCACCGCCGCCGCCATGGTCGACCCCACCCCCGTCACCCGGGCCCTGCGGCAGATTCCCCGACAGCTACGCGGACTGCTCCACCTCACCCCCGTCGCGGAAGCCCAGGCACCGCCGCCCCGCGCCGCAGCCGCCACTGCCCGCACCACCGCCCCCGGCTCCTCGACCGCTGCGACCACGCCCCCACCGGCCACGGTGCCACCGACCCCGCAGACCCGCCCCGCCCACCGCCGGTGATCCCCACTCCGGAGACTGCTGTTGCCAACCCCCATACCGAGGGCTGACGACGCCGTCCTCGTCGTCGGCTGCCCCGACCACCGGTACCACCTGGAACAGGTGGCCGCCCCGCTCCAGCCCGCCCTGGTGGAGACTCCCCAGAGCATCCCCCACCACGGGTGATGCGCACGCCGAGACACCGGCACCGCTCCCACGCCTGCCCCCTCCCCCCACACCTGGAGTCGCCCGCTGCCTCCCCGTTCTCCCGGTTCGGCCACCCCCGGCACCGACGCCCTCCTCTACCTCCTGTTCGCCACCATCGCGATCGCCGTCGGCGGCGGAACCCTCGCCTGGCTCGGCGGGAACACCGCCGCCGCCCTCACCGGCGAACCGTGGGCACCCTACGAGCCCACCACCGCCCTGCTGACCCCCGACCAACTGTGGCCGCATCTCCCCCGGCCAGCCCTGATTGCCGCCTGCTACGTGACCCCCGCCCTCCTCCTCGCCACCGCTACGGGCGTGGGGCTGCGGGCCTGGCAACGGTTCCGGAGCACCCCCAAGGGCCTGGCCACCCCCCGCGACCTGGCCTCCCTGCTCCCCAAGGCGAGCGCGACCAAGGCGATCAGCCTGCGCCCCAGCCTCAAGGGCACACCCCCGGACAAGGTCCCGCCGGACGACCGCGGGGTGCTGCTGGGCACCCTCGGCACCACCCGCGCGGAGGTGCGCTCCAGTTGGGAGGACGTCCTCCTCGCCATCATGGCGCCGCGCTCCGGCAAGACCAGCGGCCTGGCCATCCCCGCCATGCTCCGCGCACCCGGACCCGTCCTGCTGACCAGCAACAAGGCGGCCGGCGACGCCTACACCACCACCCTGGAGGCCCGCGCCGAAGTCGGCACGGTCTGGACTCTCGACCCGCAGCAGATCGCCCACGCACCCCAGACCATGTGGTGGGACATCCTCGCCGGCGCCCGCCGCCTGGCCGGACACTTCGTCACCGCCTCCGTGGACGATGGCAACTCCGGCGACTTCTGGTCCACCGCCGCGGCGAACACGCTCACCGCGCTGTTCCTGGCCGCCGCACGGGACCGCCGACCGATCACCGACGTACTGGCCTGGCTCGCCACCCCCGCCGACCGCACCCCCATCGACATCCTGAACGACCACCACCTCGACGCCGTCGCCGCCCAGCTCCAAGGCACGGTCGCCGGGGCCGTCGAGACCCGGGACGGCATCTACGAAACCGCGCGCCAGTACGCGGCCTGCCTCCTCGACCCCACCATCGCCACCTGGGTCACCCCCCGCGCGGACCTCCCTCAGTTCCGCCCCGCCGCCTTCGCCACCAGCCGCGACACCCTCTTCCTCCTCAGCAAGGACGGCGGCGGCTCCGCCTCCGCGATCATCGCCGCCGCGGCCGACGCCGTGATGCGCGCCGCCGTCATCCAGGCCGAACGCGACGGAGGCCGCCTCGACCCACCCCTGCTCGCGATCCTCGACGAGGCCGCCAACGTCTGCAAAATCAGCGACCTCCCGACCTGTATTCCCACCTCGGCTCGCGCGGGGTCATCCCCATCACCATCCTGCAGTCCTACCGGCAAGGCGTGAGGGTGTGGGGAGAGGCCGGAATGGACGCCCTGTGGTCCGCCGCCACCTGCAAACTCATCGGCTCCGGCATCGACGACATGGACTTCGCCGACAAACTCTCCCGCGCCGCCGGCGAACACGACGTCCCCACCGTCTCCAAATCCACCAGCGAATCCGGAAACTCCACGTCCATCTCCACGCGCCAAGAACGCGTCCTCCCACCCGACGCGGTCCGCGCGCTCCCCAAGGGAAAGGCACTCCTCCTGGCCACCGGAATCCGCCCCGCCCTCCTCGACCTGCGCCCCTGGTACAAGGAACCCGGCGCCGCCGTACTCGGCGCCGCCTCCGCCAGGGCCACCGCCGACATCACCAAGCGCGCCATCGCCAAGACCACCGATCCCGGCTTCGGGGTGGCCGCATGACCGATGCTGCCCCGGCCCCGGTCCTACGGGTGCTCTCCCTCGGCGCCGGCGTCCAGTCCACCACCCTGCTCGTCCTGGCCGCCGCCGGCGAACTGCCCCGACTGGACTACGCGATCTTCGCCGACACCGGCTGGGAACCCGCCGCCGTCTACCAGCACCTGGACCGAGTCGAGAAAGAAATCGCCCGACCCGCCGTCATCCCGATCCTGCGGGTCTCCTCCGGAAACATCCGCGACGACGCCCTGGACCCCCGACACCGATTCGCGTCCATGCCCCTGCACATCCTCAACCGCGACGGGTCACCCGGAATGACCCGACGGCAGTGCACCAGCGAATACAAGAGCAAGCCGATCAAAAAGCAGATCCGGTCCCTGCTCGGATACCCCTACCCCGCCCGAATACCCAGGGACGTCTTCGTCGAGCAGTGGATCGGCATCTCCACGGACGAGTTCCACCGCGCCAAGGACGCCGACGTCCGCTACATGCGCAACCGCTTCCCCCTCATCGAAGCCGGCCTCACCCGCGACGACTGCCTACGCATCCTCACCGAACACGGCTTCGCCTCCACCCCGAAATCGGCCTGCCTGGGCTGCCCCTACCACGGCAACGCACAGTGGCGCGCCATCCGGGACGGCTCACCCGCAGAGTGGGCCGACGTCGTCGCCTTCGACCACGCCATCCGCGCCGGCAACGCCCGCGCCAACGCCGACGGCAACCGCCTCCTCGGGCAGGCGTTCCTCCACCGCTCCCGCCTCCCCCTCGACCAGGCACCCATCGACCGCCCCACAGCCCAGGAGCGCCGCGCCCGCCAGCTCCCGCTCATCGAGGCGCACGAACTCGAGGACGGGGAGCCGGACGGGTGCTCCCCCTGGGCCTGCCGATCCGGCGCCTCCACCCAGGAGAAGTTCGGCCTTACCGCCTGATCACGCTCCCGCACCAGCCTGGCGTGCAGTGCGCAGCGGACCGACGGCACTACGTGGGGCTGTTCCCTGCGCTGCTCCGGGCCTCCTGCAGGTCCTCCTTGTGGTACTCGATCATAGAGGCGAAGTACTCCTCGAAGGTGTCGAACATGTCGACGATCTCCCCGGCGATCCACAGGATCCGTCCTGCTTCTTCATGGGGAGCGGTCACCGCGCAGAGAAGGTCCTTGTCCTCGAGGGCGACGGCGATCGGGAGCAGCGCCGTCGGGGGGTACTGGGCGTTCTCCGGGAAGCTGCAGAAGGTGTCGACGTAGCTCTCCCCCAGCCGCCAGGCGTCGCCCTGGCCGAAGTCCTCGGTGCCGAACAGTCGCAGGGAGACGTCGAAAGCGTCCCAGCCGTTGGCGTAGGTCAGGAACGTCCGGTAGCCCGGGTCGAGGGGAGCGCCGAGCCGGGCTTCGGCGGCGGCGATCTCTTCCTCCCGGGCCGCGACGCGGGGCAGGGTGTAGCGGAAGGTGGGGATCGCGCCGGTTTCGGCGATCTGCTGCTTGAGCAGGATCATCTGGCCGATGAGCGGGCCCCACTTGTCGTCCGTCGTCACGGCGTCATCGCCTCCGGCCGCTGCCATTCGACGTGCTCCCGGTGTCGTCGTCTGCTGGATCGGGTGTGGTCGTTGGGGTGGGCTGTGCCGCTGGCGCCGCCGGAGCCGCGTTGTTGGTCACCGCACCGGGTGGTCCGGCAGGCGGGCTGCCGGCTGGTGCGGGCGCGTTTCCCGTCGGCGCGGGCGTGCTCGCCGACGTTACCGGACTCCAGGTCCCGGTGGCGGTGTCATACCTCTCCGGCGTCGCCCCTGGGGAGGGCTCGAAGCGGAACTCTGTGGGCCGGTAGCCGACAGGGTACCCGCCCACCTGCCCGCCCAGGCTCGTATTCGTGGCGGGCGTCAGATCGAGCCACTCCGGCGGATCCGGGCGGCCCGTCCACGCGGTGTCGGGGACGTGGCCGGCCTGGCCGCTGTAGGGGGTGCCCGCCGCTTGGGCGCGAGCGCGCTCGTTCGCGGCCGACCGGCTCGCCTGCCGCCGCAGACGCCCCTTGGTGGAGACGCGTCCCGTCGGGGAGAGTTGGCCCGCCTCGAGGGCGCGCTGACAGCCGGCGGTGTACGCCCGAGCCTGGGCCACTTCCGTCGGCGATGCCCCCTGCGGCGGGCGGAACGTCACGGGGCCGCTCGCGCCGGAGGGCGCGGTCGGGATGGTGCCTCCCGGGGTGGCGGACGATCCCGGTGTGGTGGCGGCGCTCGACAACGACGTCGGCGCGCTCGGCGCCGGCACCGTTCCCGGCGCAGCCGCACCCGGCGTGCTGGTCGCAGTGGGAACCCCGGAGGGCCCGGACGGACCACTACCCGGCAGAGAGGTCGCGTTGGACAGGTTGGTGTTCGCGTTCTCAACGTTGTCGCGGCGGCCTCGGTTGTCGCGTAACCGCTGGGGGATGGTCTCCAGGATCTGGGCGAAGGAGTTGGTGGCGCGGGTGAAGGCGTCCTCGATGCCGCCGATGGCCTCGTCGATACGGGCGGCGGTGTCGTCGGTGCCGAGGTTCTCCCGGCTCGCGGCCACGCTGTTGGCGCGGTTAGTGGCCGCGTCGGTCGCGCGGCTGTGGGAGTTGTCCAGACGGGAGGCGGCGTAGTCGAAGTGGGCCGGGTCGTTGCTTACGCCGTTCCCGCCACTGAAGGCCGGCGAGCCAGCCCCGGAACTCCCGCTGTCCGGGCGCGGCGCCGGCAGGGCTGGGGTGGTGCCGCTGCCCGTGTCGTTGCGGTCGGGGGTGCCGTCGGGGCGGGGGGTGTCGGTGGTGCTGTCGCCCTGATTGCCGTTGTTGCCGCGTCCTCGGGTCATCAGCCACTCACCTCCGTGCCGGTGGTGTTCAGACCGCGCATGCGGTCCAGGACGCGGTTGCCGGTCGGCACCGGCACCGGCGCCTCCGCCGCAGGTTCAGCGGGTGCCTGGCCGCGCATGACGTCGGCGATCGGACTCGGCGTGGGCGCGCTCTGGGCGCTGGCCAGCGAGGTGGTGGTGCCGGAGGCGCCGGGCAGGGCGTCGGCGCCGGCCTGGTAGCCGGCGTTCGCGGCGGCGCCGACGTCGTAGCCGTCGCGCACCCCGATGGAGTTCTCCAACGCCTGGGTCAGCATCTCGGTCAGCGTCGCCTCGACCGCGGAGACCACGGCGTCGGACACGACTCCGAGGAGGGCGGCGATGACCTGGTCGAGCATCTCCTGGAGCAGTTCCCTGACGATCAGGCGGGTCGCCTGGGTGGCGGCCAGACCACCGAGGGCGGACAGGCCGAGGGTGAAGGGAGAGGCGGCGGTCGCGGCGGCGACTTCGGCGGCCAGGATGAACAACTGGCCGATCACGGAGGTCTTTCCGAACTCCACCGCCCCCGCCGCGGTGTCCAGCGCCCCGGCCACCGCACGGGCGGCCTCCGCCAACCCGGTGAAGCCCTCACCGGAGAAGCGGTCCCAGTACTCCCCGAACGCCTCCACCCCCGCGCCGCTGTTCGCCCCCACCAGCTCCGCGACGACCGCGTCGGCCTCCCCCTTCACCGACTCCAGCTCGTCCGCGTAGCCCCGGTAGGACTCCGCCATCGCGCGCAACTCGTCCTCGTTGACGTTCGGCCACGCCACACCGATCAACTCGAGGACGAACTCCAACTCCTCCGGCAGCATCACCGCCACCAACGACACCCCCCGTCGCAGGCCAGTCGCTGACTGCTCCTCAAGCATGCCACGCCCCGGGACCAACCCCACTAGGTCGACAACCGTCTCGTCGACCCACTCGACGTCATCGCCTACCTGCTAGGAGGTTTGTTTCCGACATCTCGTCACGATCCATCCGCCGTTCGCAGCGCCTCGCTGGCAGGCCGGCCGTTCGCCGACACGGCCGGTGGTGGCTGGTCACCCCGACCGGCGCCCTCCTCGCAGACGACCCCGCCTTCACGAGGGCTATCGACCGCCTCGCCGCCGACCTGGCCGCCGCCAACCAGGCGGTGGCCCAGCTCCGCAGGGAACGTCGGGACGAGCGGCGCCCCGGCGCGCGTGGAGGAGGGAAGAACCGAGGGTGAGGCCGCTGCTGCGTGCCGAGCAGGCCGTACTCGGCGCTCTGCTCTTCGCCCCGGGGCAGCTCGATCGTTTGGCCCAGTGGCTGCGGCCGGAGCACTTCTACCGGCCACAGCACGCTGCCCTGTACGCCGCGATGCTCCACCTTCGACAGAACAAGCCGGCCGCCGCACTCCCCGCAGCGGATGGCGACAGGGTGGAGTGGATCAGCGCCACCCTGGCCGAGGCCGGTACCCACACCCGCGGCCTGTTCCCGGCCTACGCGCACGCCCTGATCTCGGCGTGTCCTGATCCGCGCAATGCCCCCGTCTACGGGCGGATGGTGCTTGAGGGAGCGATCCACCGGACGGTCACCGAGCACGCCACCCGCCTGCACCAGGCCGCGCGCGCCGACCTCCTGCGCGGCGAAAGCGAGGAGACGCTGCGGCAGGTCGACATCCTCACCGAAGTACTGGCCGACCTCGCTCGCCAGTGGGGCACTCGCCCAGCCACCACGGCAGCGTCGACGAACGCCGCGCCGGCTGCGGTCTGCGAGCGGCATCGGGCCGATGAGCAGCTTCTGCTCGCGACGCTGATCGATCGCCCGGACAGTCTCGACTCGGTGGTGCGGTGGTTGCGCCCCGAGGACTTCGCCGATCGCGGGCACGGCCAGCTCTACCGGTGCCTGGCCGCACTCCACCACCGTGGTGAGCCGATCGACCCACTGACCGTGTTGTGGGAGGCGCAGCGGCGCGGCCTGTTGGCCCAGGGCGTGCTCACCGCCGATCAGGTCGACGGCATCACGCGAGGGCTGGGTGCCGGCGACGCCGACTATGTCGCAGAAGCACTCCTGCAAACGTCCTTGATCCGTACTGCGGCGAGTGCGGCGCGGAGCATTCAGGCGGCGGCCGGCGATGACGCCCTACCGCCTGGCCGGCTCATATCCGAGGCCATCGGCGCCCTTGATGCGGTCGCCGCCGTGCGTCAGCGCTGGCGGGAAGCCACCGCCGCAAGCCCACCGCCCGACTCAGTCGGCCCTGAGGCGGATACCCGGGCGCGTGCCCAAGCCGCAAAGGCCCGGGGCACTACGCCCTCCCAGCAGGCCGGACACGGTCATCCCACCGCCAAGCACAACCCTTCCGCGGCGGTGCGTGCCCGTCGCTGACTGCCTCGTCATCGACCTTCCTCGAAGGGACTTTATGGCCGCCAACCCCCATCCCCTGCTCACCGCCGTTCGCCGTCTCGCCGCCCTGCTCGACTCCCTTCCTCACCCTCACGAGACCGACCGGCTACTCGACACAGGTCCGCCGTTACCACACGGTAGGTGCGGCCGATCCGCAGCACCTTGCAGGGATACAGCCCTCGCCGCGCAAGGTCGTACCCCGTCGACCGCCCCAACCCCAGCGCCCGGTTCCCGGTTTCCAGGTCGATGACCACCGGCAGAGCCAGCACGTCGCTGACGTTCATGCCCTGCACCACCCTCATGGCGTCCCGCTCCTCCATCGCACAACTCCTATGACACAAGTCCGCTGGACTGACGCGACTCTTGTAGCATAAATGCCACAGCAACACACACATTCATGTTATTATGTAGTCATGACACGCGAAGCTTGGATGGCAGAGCTGACGGCGGCGGTGGCAGGCAGGATCCGCCGCCTCCGCAAGGAACGCGGACTGACGGGAGAGGGCCTCGCGGAAGCCTGCTCCGCCCTGGGAGTGCCGGTCCCGCGCAACGTGATCGCGAACCTCGAGACGGGGCGACGTACCACCATCGATCTCCCCGAGCTGCTGGTCCTTGCCAGAGCGCTCGAAGTTCCCCCCATCACCCTGCTCTTCCCGCTCGGTGAAACCCCAACAGTCACCGTGCTGCCCGGCTGGGACGTCCCGGTCTGGGATGCCGTGGCCTGGTTCACCGGCGAGGAACCCCTCGATGAAGCCCCACCGAAGGGATCACCCAGGGAGGTACTGGAGACCTTCCGAGCCCACGCCGACGCGGTCGCCGTCGCCATGACCTCCACCCGCCAGGCCCAGGACCGGCGCCGCCGGGCCACCACCACCCTCGACCCCGACCGCCGCGCCGCCCTGCTCGCAACCGCGGCCCAGTACGAAGAACTCGCCCTTACCGACTGCCGCGAGCTCAAAGCCGCACGAGCCGCCATGCGTCAGCGCGGCCTCACACCCCCCGCACTCCCCACCGAGTTGGCCTTCATCGACGAAACGGAGGCCGAGACCAGCTCCACCGGAGGAGACCGATGAAGGGCACTACCGGTATGGCCGTGAGGCGGTGCGCCTGCCGAGACCCGAAGACCGGCAGGAACTACTGTGCACCCGGTTCCACCCTCACCAGCCCACGGAACGGCAGCGGGCGCACAGGCCTGCCCCAGAAGGCTGTCGCGCGCAAGGAGCCGGCCTTCGACGACTGTCGCGAGCTACGAGCCTTCCGCGACCGCACACGCGCACGAGGCCTCACGCCACCCGCGGCACCAAGCGAACTCGCCTTGCTGGACACCAGCGACGACCAGGGCACCCAGCACGTCCGATAGCCGCCGCCCCCGAGCGGAGTCACGCCCGTCGTGTCGCGGCCCCGCACACCCCCTGCCAACCCGCCCACCAACAGAGACGCCACATGAAAGAACCAATACGCAAGGTCACGCACAAGGACGGGCGCACCCGGTACCGCATGGTGGTGGACGTCGGCACCACCCCCGACGGCAAACGACGCCAACTCACCCGCACCTTCGACACCAAGAAGGAAGCGCTCGCCGAACTCGCGCGCATACGCCACGAGGTCCACGCCAAGACCTTCGTCGCACCAACCCCACTGCTTCTCAACGAGCTGCTCGACACCTGGCTCAAGAGCGCCACCCGCGACGTCGAGGAGGGAACCGCGTCCAACTACATCTCCGCCCTCCTCCCTGTCCGGGCCCGCCTCGGAGACAGGAAGATCCAGGACCTCACCGAAGAGGACATTGAGGGCCTCATCGACTGGATGCTCACCAGCGGACGCCGCCGCGGCGGCAGACCCGGAACCGGCCTCGGCGTCCGGTCCGTCCGCCTCTCCCTCGGCCGCCTCCGCGCCGCACTCAACCTCGCCGTACGACGGGGCCTCGTCGTTCGCAACGTCGCCGAGCACGTCACCATCTCGCGCGACGCGAAGAAGAAGGCGGAAGCCAACCGGGCGGACCGTACGCCCTGGAACGAGGACGAGGTGAGGACCTTCCTCACCAGCACCAAGGGCCACCGCCTCTACGCCGCGATGATGCTCGCCCTCATCGCCGAACGCCCCGCCGAGGTCTGCGGAACCCGTTGGGACGAGGACGTCGACCTCGAAGGCGCGGGAACCATCGCCATCGCCAACACCCGCACCATCGTCTACGACCGCACCCAGGACAAGGGCACACGCAACAAGGTCGTGGAGAAGGACACCAAGACCCAGGCCGGCCGACGCACCCTTCCCCTGCCCGCCCCCGTCCACGCCGCCCTGACACAGTTCAGAGCCCTACAGGCCCAGGAGAAGGCCGCGGCCGGCTCCGCCTACCAGGACAGCGGCTACGTCCTCGTCGACGAACTCGGGCGGCCGTACAAGACCGACAAACTGCGCCGGGAGGCCTACAAACTCATGGCCGCCGCAGGCGTCCGCAAGGTCCGGCTCTACGACGCCCGCCACGCCACCCTCTCCTGGATGGCCAACAACGGCGTCCCCGACACCGTCGTCTCCGCCTGGGCCGGACACACCGACCTCAGCTTCACCAAACGCGTCTACGTCCACCCCGACCCCCAGAGCCTCAAGGCCGGCTCCGAGAAGCTGGGCGAACTCCTCTCCACACCATGATCAACATCGAATGTGAGAAGTTGTGAGAGGCAGCCCTCCGGAAACGATCGAGGGCCCTGTCCCACCGTGGTGAAACAAGGCCCTGACCTGCGACTTTGGAGTTGGCTCCGAGTCGGGACGGCGGGATTTGAACCCACGACCCCTTGACCCCCAGTCAAGTGCGCTACCAAACTGCGCCACGTCCCGGTGTCCGCCGAAGCGGACGACCAGAACAATACCGCATTCCCGGTGGCCGCGTGGCGGGGACGGCGTCGCCCAGGGTGGTGGTTCCGGCTGCTCCGGGACGCCCCGGGTCAGCGCTTCAGCGGGCGGAAGAGGCCCTCCTGGACGACCGAGGCGACCAGCCGGCCGGAGCGGTCGTAGAAACGGCCCTGGGCCAGGCCGCGTCCGCCGGAGCTGGAGGGGGACTCCTGCTGGTACAGCAGCCAGTCGTCCGCGCGGAAGGGGCGGTGGAACCAGACCGCGTGGTCCAGGGAGGCCATGTCGTAGCCGCGCGGGCCCCACAGCGGCTCCAGGGTGACCCGGACCGCGTCCAGCAGGGTGAGGTCGCTGGCGTAGGTCAGCGCGCACACGTGCAGCAGCGGGTCGTCGCCCAGCGCGCCCTGGGTGCGCATCCACACGGCGCTGCGCGGCTCGGCGGCGGCGACCTCCTCGGCCGTCCAGCGCAGCGGCTCGGTGTAGCGGATGTCGAAGGGGAACCGGCGGTCGATGTTGGGCGGCGGCACGGGCAGCTCGCTCTCCAGCACGTCCACCAGCGACCGCAGGGAGTCCGGATCCGGCACGTCGGGCATCGCCGCCTGCTGCTCGGCGCCCTCCTCGCCCACGTGGTACGAGGCGGTCAGGTTGAAGATGATCCGGCCGTTCTGCACGGCGACCACCCGGCGGGTGGAGAAGGAACGCCCGTCGCGCACCCGTTCCACCTGGTAGACGATCGGCACGCCCGGGATGCCCGGCCGCAGGAAGTAGGAGTGCAGCGAGTGCACCGGACGGTCCGGCTCGACGGTGCGCCCGGCGGCGACCAGCGCCTGGCCCGCCACCTGGCCGCCGAAGACGCGCTGCAACGGCGACTCCGGGCTGCGCCCGCGGAATATGTTCACCTCGATGCGTTCGAGGTCGAGCAGGTCGACGAGCTGGTCGACGGGGCTACCCATCCTGTGTGCCTGTTCCTTCCCTGTGCCGGCGGCGGACGCGCCCGGCCGTTCCGCGCCCGAGCCGGCACGCGCGCCTGTCGGGGCACCAATCCTACGCGCGAGTAACCTCCCGCGCCGGGTGACGCCCCCCACGTCGCGGCGGGGCGCCAGGGATCCCGGGCGGCCACATCGTCACGCGGTATGACGGACCCACTGCGAAGCGAGATGACCGGACGGTGCGGTGCCGCTTACGATGGCGAGGCTCTGCGGCCTTCGACAACGCTGCTGGGGGGACCATGGGCTGGCGCGAGGAGATCGCCACAGCGCTGGGGGAGCAGCTCGCCCTGGAGGGCGGGGCCCGGCGCCAGGGGCAGTGGAGGCGCCTCGGACGCGCGGTGCGCATGCGCGAGCCAGGCGTCTTCACCGTCGACACCCGCGGCATCGACGTCAATCCGGACCAGTTGGACGGCCTGCGTCTGGCCGGTGCGGATACGGACAGCCTGGATGCGGGCTTTCCGGTGTTGGAGGCTCGGCACGACGGCTCCACGCTGCGCGTTCAGGTCGCCGAATTCGCTCACCCCGACGACCCCCACCTGTGGCTCCTCGGACAACCACCCGCCTTCTTGACCAAGGCCCTGCGGGACGGCATCGCCAGGCTGTCCGAAGCGCCACTGGGCGACACGCTGGCGCGCGGTGAAATCGGTGGCGGTTTCGCGCCGCTCGATGCCCCGCCAGGCATGTCTCGCGCCCAGGCGGACGCGTACCGAGCCTGCCTGGGCAGCGGGGTTTGGCTGGTGTGGGGACCTCCGGGAACGGGAAAGACAATGGTCCTGCGGCGAGCGATCAGCGACCTGCTCGCCGCGGGACGTCGCGTCCTGCTGGTGTCGGCCACCAACGTCGCGGTGGACAACGCGCTGCTCGGAGTCCTCAAGGAGCGGCGACACCAGCCAGGCGAGATCGTCCGCGTCGGCCCGCCACACCTCCGGGAGGTTGCCGAGGATCCCCAGGTCTCGCTGCCGTTGATGATCCGCGATCGGCTCGCCCTCATCGACGAGCAGCGCCGTACCGTCGCCGATCAGCTACGAGGCATCCTCGATCGTGCCGAGGAACTGGCAACGCTGGACAGGCTGCTGGCCGACTACGCCCCAGCGACCTACGCCGATGCGAAGGCCCTGCTGGAGGCGCCCGGTCACAGTCCAGACGCGTACGCCCACACCCTCGCGGCACGCCAGCACGACGTGGAGATCGCATCGGCGGCGCTTGCCGACGCCGAGCAGGCGCTGCGGGCCGCCCGGCAGGCCGTCACGGATGCCGCCGACTCCCGTCTGATGTGGGCGCAGTTGGACGATCTGCGGGCCCAGAGCGATCGCGTCGATGAAGCGGCCGGCGAGAGCGAGAGCCTGGCTCTGCTCGCCCGCCAGGAGCTGGCCGCCGCAGAACGGGAGCTGGAAGAGCTGCAGAGTCGACCGAGCCTACTCAGGTGGCGTTCCCGCGGGGCGTTGGACGCCTGCCGGGAACGGCACGAGGCGGCACGTGCCAGGTCCACGGAAGCGGAAGAGCAGGCCCGGCGCGATCGAGCGGTCGCGGATCGGCAACGCGACAGGCTCACAGTGCGGATCGAGCAATTACGCGGCGCCATCCCCTTCAGCCAGGAGGAGATCGCCCGCCGCGACGAGAGGGCACGAAGCGCCGCGGTTGGCGTGCGCTCCGCGAAACTCGCGCACGAGCAGGCTGCCCTGCGCGTGCGGGAAGCACTCGACACCCAGGACCGTCTCACAGCCGCACGGGCCCTGGTCGCCGAGGCGGACCGCCGAGGCCAGCCGGAGCGGCACGCACGCGCGGAAAGTCTGCGCCCCCAGGTGGCAGCGGAAGCGCCCCTCCGTGCCGGCTTGGAGAAGCAGCACGAGGATCTGCAGACGCGATACGAGGCGTTCGCGCGGGACACCCAGGGCGAGATCATCAAGGGTGCCCGGCTGATCGCCACCACCCTGGCACGGTTTCGGACCAACAAGGCCGTCTTCGACGGTCCCTATGACGTCGTCCTGGTGGACGAGGTGGGTGCCGCCACCCTGCCCGAAGTACTGCTCGCCGTTTCCCGAGCCACCACCACGGCGGTGCTGCTCGGTGACTTCATGCAGTTGGGCGCGGTCATAGATTCCCAGCTGAAGGAGTCCACACGGTCCGACGTCCGGCGGTGGTTGCTGCCGAACGTCTTCCAGCACTGCGGCATCGACTCCCCAGCCGAGGCCCGCGAGCACCCGGGATGCGTCACCCTCGACACGCAGCACCGGTTCGGCCACGTCGTCACGGACCTGGCGAACCGGCTCGCCTACGACGGCGTACTTCGAGCGGGACACGGGGTTCGCGAACGCGCCACGGACGATCCCGAGGTCGTGCTCCTCGACACCGACGGTCTGCACGAGTTGGCTCAGGCCCACCTGACCGGCCGGCGTAGCGGATGGTGGCCCGCCGGGCCGCTGTTGTCCCGAGCGCTGATCGACCTCCATCGCGACGACGGGGAGGAGGTGGGTGTCGTCACGCCGTACTCCGTTCAGGCCGAGGCCACTTTGGAGGCGCTGCGCGATATCGAGGGGAATGGCGGACACCTCGCCGAAGTGGGGACCGCGCACCGCTTCCAGGGGCGGGAGTTTCCCGTCGTCGTCTTCGACACCGTGGAAGGCAGGCTGGGTGAAGGACTGTGGATGGCGCACGCCTCGCGAGCCGCCGAGGCCGGATCATGGCAGCGTGACGGGGTTCGCCTGTTCAACGTCGCTGTCACCCGTGTCCAGAACAGGCTGTACATCATCGCGAGCCGGGAGCGGGTCATGCGGGCCAGGCGTGGCACGGCACTGGCCCACGTTCGCGATCTCCTCGCCTCGAAGCGGCTACGTTCCGTTCAAGCCGCACACCTGGTCGCCCCGCCCGGTCACCATGAAGAGCTGCGCCTCGGGCCCTTCGGGGCGCGTCTCGCCGAAGTGTTGGAACGCCACGTCGAGGTCACCGAGATCAACGACGAGACTTCCTTCTACTCGACCTTCGCCACCCACCTCGAAGACGCTCAGGCGTCGATCTGGCTGTGGGCACCATGGGTCTCCTCGCGCGTGCAGTCGCTGCTCCCCGTGCTCGACAAGGCCGTACGACGAGGCGTCCGGGTCACCGTCTTCGTCAGGGATCCCAGCGACACTCTGCAGGGCACGCCCGCGTTCGCCGCACATCTCAGCGACCTGCGGGCGGTGGTACCGACCGTGGTGCCGATCAACGTCATGCACCAGAAGATCGCCGTGGTCGACGAACGGACGGTCCTGATCGGCAGCCTCAACACACTGTCCCAGCGCTGGACCCGCGAGGTCATGCTGACCATACGCGGCACGCACTTCGCCCGGCGGGTCCTGGCACACGAGCACGCCGAGGTCTTCGCCGATCCGCCACCCTGCGGGGCGTGCGGGCAGCGAGAGATCGAACTGCGAAGGCGTCGAAACGGTACCTGGTATTGGCGCTGCTACAGCGGCGTGTGCCCCGCCGGCACCGGAAACCGGGCGTGGAAGAGCGACGTCGAGCTCCGCCCGCGGCGTGGCCGTTCTGCGCGGCGGTGACCACGCATCCGCCTCCGGCCCGCGCGAAAGGGCGGCGCCGGTGAACGGGCACACCCGCCAAGGGCCGCCGGGTCAGGGTTCGTAGGCGTCGAGGTCGTCGTCGGGGCGCAGGTCGGGGTCGTCGATGTCCTCGGCGTCGAGCAGGTCGAGCTCCTCGAGGTCGGAGCGGGTCGGGGTGGGCGCGCCGGCGCCTCCGCCGGACGGGGCGGTGGAGGGGCCGGACGGGTAGGCGGGGTGGGCGGAGGGGTCGTGGGGCGGGGGGCCGAGGAGCGTCGGGGCGGAGGAGGCCGCCTGGCGTCCGGGGGTCCAGCGGGAGCGGGCGGTGCGCCAGACCTGGGCGCCGACCGGGTCGATGCCGCGGCCGGCCAGGGCGTCCCACAGGCCGGCGAGGGCGGCCTCCGGGTCGAACAGGTAGGTGCTCTCCCGGATCCGCCAGAACTGCCAGCCGGTGCGGCGCAGGTCCTGCTCCCACTCCAGCTCCTGGCGGATCTGCTCGGCGCCGCCGATCGGGCTGCGGCTGTCGCACTCCACCGCCAGCCGGCCCTGCGAGCCGATCACCACCAGGTCCAGGCGGCGTCCGCCGACCGGGTACTGCGGCACCACCCGGTAGCCGCGCTCGCGCAGCCGGACGTAGACCCGCTGCTCCAGCAGGGAGTCGAAGCGCGGGTGCGGCTGGTCCGGCAGCACCTCGCCGAGGTCGTCGTCCGCCGGAGCCGCGGCGCCCGGCGGATCCTGCATGTAGGTGATCAGCGAGGTGCGCAGGTCGTTGTCGGCCAGGGCGCCGTCGCGGATCGAGGTGAACAGCCACATCTGGTCCCGGGCGCGGGAGGCGGCCACGTTGTAGGCGCGGCGTTCCCAGGCCGCCATGCCCTGCACCCGGCGGGGCTCCACCACGACCGTGGACAGCAGCACGACGTCCCGCTCGTCGCCCTGGAAGTCCGGCGGGGTGCCGACCCGGATCTGCCGCCGCTCGCGGACGGCGGGGTCGATGCGCTGGGTGATCAGCTCGTCCAGCAGCCGCACCTGGCCGGAGCCGGCGAGCACCACGACGCCGAAGGTGCGCCCCCGGTAGGCGGGGTCGTCGATCATCCGGGCCAGCTGGTTGACGATGGCCTCCGCCTCCACCGGGTTGCGGAAGGTGGCGTCGCGGCCGACGACCCGCCCGCCGCGCACCCGTTCCACCCGCAGCGGGTCCAGCCGGTCGGTGCCGAACTGGCGCAGCGGCACCAGGGAGTCGTCGTAGAACTCGGCCGAGGACCAGGCGATGATCTCCGGCATGCAGCGGAAGTGCTCGCGCAGCCGCACCGCCTCCGAGCGGGCGGAGACCACCTCGTAGAGGTTGGCGGTGGGCCGGAACAGCTCGCGGACCTCGCGGGGCACGCCGGCCAGCCGCTCCTCCAGCCGGTCGTGGAACTCGCCGCGGTCCCGGAACAGCGCCTGCCGCGGCACGCACTGCCGGTCGTCGCCGACGACGACGGCGCGCGGGGCGAGGCCGAGCACGAACAGCGACTCCAGCCCGGCCTGGCTGGCCTCGTCCACGATGACCACGTCGAAGGAGTCCGGCCGCGCCGGCAGGGTGCGCGCCACCTGGGCCACCGGCATGACCCACGCCGGCACCGCCCCGACCGCGCCGCGCAGCGCCTCCCGGGCGGCCCGCCGGGAGTGCGCGGCCCGCTCACCGGTCTCCCGGCGGGCGGCCTCGGCGTGGATCCGGAACTCCTGGAGGGACTGCCGCTGCTCGACGGTCATCCGGCGCAGGCAGTCCAGCCAGGCCTGCTCGGCGGCCAGCTCCGCGGTGACCTGGCGGACCTGCTGGTCCAGCGCGTCCAGCTCGCCCTGGAGCCGGCTCTCGGCGCGCGGGGCCCGGTGCCGCTCGACGAACGCCAGCGCCCGCCCCCACGACCACGCGGCCTCCCACTGGGCGAGCCGCTCCTCCCACACCGGCTGCTCGGCGGTCTCCTCCAGCTCCCGGGCGAGCGCCGGGTGGCCGCGGCGCAGGGTGCGCAGCAGCTCGTCGCGCTGCCCGCGTTCGAGCTGGGTGCGGCGGGCGGTGCGCAGCGAGTCCAGGGCCCAGCGGTAGCCGGCGATGTCGCGCTGGCGCAGCGAGGTGCGGGCGGCCTCCAGTTCCATGCCGAGCTGGGCGCCGGGGGAGAGCCGGCGGATGCCGTCCTCGGCGGCGCGCAGCCAGGCCTGGGCGCGGCCGGCGTCGATGCGGCGTTCCAGCACCTCCAGGCGCTCGGTGAACGCCTCCCAGTCGTCGGGGGTGTCCAGGGCGAGCCGGACGCCGTGCGAGGCGAGCAGGCGGTCGGCGGCGTCCCGGGCGTCGACGGCGGCGCGCAGGTGCCGCAGCTGGGCGGAGCGGGCGGCGATGGTGGTGAGCTGGGCGTACATCCGGGCGGCGCCGGCGGAGGGCGGCACCTCGCCGCCGGTGGCCTCCTCGCTGGGGGTGGCCGGGAAGCCGACGCGTTCCCAGCGGTCGGCCAGCGCCCGCACCTGGAGGTCCAGGCGGAGCATCACCAGCACGGCGTCGACCTGCTCCGGGGTGCGCGGCGGGTGGCCGTCGACGGTGCAGGTGGCGAGCAGCCGTTCGGCCTCGCGCTGGGCGCCGGGGGCCAGCCAGCGGCGCAGCGTGCCGCCGGCGGCGAGGTGGTCGCGCAGCCGTTCCCCGGCCCGGGTGTACTGGGCGACGTCCGCGGCGGACAGCTCGGGGACGGAGACGTCCAGCGGGTGCAGCGAGCGGAGTTCGCCGAGGGCCTCCTCGGCGAGGTCGGCGCCGGTGATGACCTGGCGCCACAGCGGCAGCCGGGCGCCGGCGAGCAGGTCGGACAGGGCGCGGTGGCGCCAGTCGGTGAGCGGCCAGCGGGTGAGCCGGCGGGGCAGTCCGAGCGCGCCGAAGGCGTTCTCCGCGCGGTCCACCAGGGCGCGCAGTTCGGCGGCGGTGCGGGCCTCCAGGTTGGCCATGGACTCCGGGGTGCCGGCCGGGAAGCGCAGTTCGGCGCTGTCCTCGCTGCCGGCGCGGATCATCGCGGCGGCGACCTCGTCGGGGTCGGGCAGGTCCCCGGGTTCGGGCAGCCGGCCGGCGGCGGCGTTGCCGGAGAGCATCGGGTCGCGCAGCAGGGCGCGCAGCCGAGCGGCGTCGGCGGCGGTCAGCGGGGGCGCGTCCGGGGCGGGTTCGCCGCCGTACTCGGGCAGCGGCGGCATCCAGCCGAGCTCCGCGCGGCGGGCCTCGACGGCCTCGACGACGTCGGCGAGCACCCCGCGGTAGCCGGGGGCGACCTCGCCGCGGTCGGTGGTCTCCGCCTCGCGGATGGCGAGCAGGCCGCGCAGCGCCTCGGAGCGGCGCTGCAGGAAGGCCTGGCGGCGGCCGCGCAGGGCGGCGATGTGCTGGCGGATCAGGTCGGGGTTGGAGGCGGCCACCCGGTCGGCGAGGGCGGCCAGGCCGCTGGCGACGGGGTCGTCGCCGGCGTGGTGGTCGTCGGCGAGGACGACGCACAGCTCGCGGATGGGTTCCGGCAGTTTGTCCCGGAGCACCTTCAGGGAGTGGCTCTTGCGGGCGGTGACCAGCACCCGGTTGCCCTCGGCGAGCAGCGCGGAGAGCACGTTGGCGATGGTGTGGGTCTTGCCGGTGCCGGGCGGGCCCTGGACGACGACGCTGTGCTCGGTGGCCAGGCGGGCGGCGACGGTGCGCTGCTCGGCGTTGGTGGGCAGGGGCAGCAGCGGCCCGTCGGCGGATCCGGCGACGCCGTCCAGGGCGGGGGTGACGCGCCGTCCGGAGGCGGTGGTCCAGGCCGCGGCGGTGGACTCGTCGACGCTGGTGACGAGCTGGGCGAGGCCGAGCGGGGCGACGGCGCCGGGCGCGGTGAGCGCGCGGTGCAGTCCGCCGTGGAAGGCGACGGACTCGGTGCCGCGGCGTTCCCGCAGGATCAGCGCGGGGCTGAGGGTGAGCAGCGGGGCGCCGGTCCCGTCGCCGGCGGGATGGTCGCCGCTCGGAGGGGCCGGTTCGGCCGGGCCGCGCTCGGTGAGCCGGTGCTCGGTGCCGGGCAGCGGGTACCAGGCGCGCAGCAGTTCCAGGACGTCCTCGCCGAGCGGGTGTCCGCTGGAGGCGTCCAGCGCGGCGGCGGTGCGCCGGCCGGCCTCCGCGTCGAAGCCGGGCAGGTGGGCGAGGAAGTCGGCGTCCTCGGTGACCGCGGCGGTGCCGGCGAACAGGCCGACGGTGATGGCGGCGCTCGCCGGATCCACCTGGATCCAGGCCGGGCGGGTGAGCAGGTGCCGCCGGATGACCTCGCCGTCGGCGGTGCGGTGGGTGAGCAGTCCCACGCCGAGGACGAGTTCGTAGACGTCGTCCTGGGCGACGGCCTTGCGGGCCATCCGGGCGAGGGTGTTGTACAGCTCGGCGACCGGGCCGGGCTCTCCCCGGCGGGCTGCGGTGCGCTGACCGGGCAGGGCGCCGGGCGGCAGGGTGCGGCCGATGGTGGGGGCGAGCGCGCCCGCCGTCCGGCCGTCGTCCTCGGCCGGTTCGCCGCCGTCGGCCGGACCGCCGGGGCCGTCGCCGGCCGGACCGCCGCCCTCGCGCCCGGCGGCGGCCGGGGCCGGGGTAGCGGGGTCGGCGTCGGCCGCCGCCGGGTCACCGGGGCGCTGGTAGGGGAGCTCCAGCAGCAGCCCGTCGGGGCGGGCCTGCGGGCGGGGCACCACGCCGTCCAGGTCGGCGAGCCAGAGCAGGTCGCGGTGGACCAGGCAGTCGTGGACGGTTGGCCCGGACGCCGCCACGGCGTCCCGCACCAGGGCGATCAGCCCCGCGGTGGCACGCACCACCGCGGGGCTGCTCGCCGGGTTGGCTGCCGGCTCGCGCACCCGCGCCCCTCCCTCTGCGGGCGCCCGTGGCACCCCTCGATGTCCGACCGTCCCTCGACGGCCCGTCGGTTCCGCCCCGGCCGACGCCGCCCGAGCCGTTCCCTGGCTTCAGCATCTGACGTTCGGCCACCGATAAGCAACACCGTTCCGGACCTTCGCGATCATCTCAGCCCGGGCTTCGGTCGACTCCGAACGCCGCGCCGCGCCGACGGGGTGACGCGGCGTCACCGTCGAGGGAGCGTTCCGTCAGGGGGCGGGGGGCGCGTCGCCGTCCGCGTGGACCAGGATCACGTCCAGCCGGCGCGGGCCGTGCACGCCCTCGACCCGGTCCAGCTCGATGTCGCTGGTGGCCGACGGCCCCGAGATCCAGGTGAGCGGGCGGGTCGGGTCGAGGACGGCGAGGGCCTGCGGCACGGACGCCACCACCTGGTCGGCCCGCACCACGCACACGTGGTGGTCCGGGATGAGGGTGAGCACGCGCCGCCCCTGGCCGGCGGAGGCGTCCAGCACGATGGTGCCGGTCTCGGCGACCGCCACCGCGCAGCCGGTGAGCACGGCGTCCACCGCGTCCAGCCGTTCGGCGCCGAGCGGCCGGCCGGCCGGGTCGTCGCGCAGCACCTCGACGCCGTCGCCCAGCTCGGCCAGCCACTCCTCGGGCAGCCCGGGCGGCACGACGCAGCTGGCGCTGCCCCGTTCGGCGAGCAGCCGGGCGACGGTGGCCGCGACGGCCCCCGGGGTGGCCGGGTGGACGCTGGCCCGGTAGTCCACCAGGTTCTCGTGCAGCACCGCGAGGCGGCGCGCCGGGTCGTCGTCGAGGTGGCTGCGCCGGTAGTCGCGGGAGACCGGGACGTCCTCGGGGCGCTCGGTGGCGGGGACGTCCCGCAGCGCCGCGCGGACCCGGGCGAGCACGGCGGCCCGGGAGCCGCTGCCGGCGCCGCCGGGCGTGCGGGGCTGGGTGGACGGTGTGCGGGGCGTGGTCACTTCCGCTCCTCCGGCGCGCTGGTGGGGGTGGTGCTCGGGGTGTCCCCCGACGCGGGGGCGTTCCCGGCCTCGGGGGTCTGCCCGGCCTCGGGGGTGGGCCGGGCGGGCGCGGCCGGAGCGGCCGGAGCGCCCTCGCCGGCGGCGGAGCGGCGCGCCCACCAGTCGCGGAACGACTCGTCGGGGAACTGCGGCAGGTCGCGGGTGTCCGTCCAGGCCGCGCCGGGTCCGGGCAGCCGGCCGGGGTGCAGCCGGCGGGTGGCGATCCCGGCCCGCTGGGCGGCGCCGAGCAGCCGGGGGCTGTCCAACAGGGTGCGGGCGGCGCGCATGGCGACCCGTTCGGCGAGGTGGCCCTTGGCCCGGGGGTGTTCGGCGTCGCCCTGCACCACCCGCTCCCGCAGGTGGACGAGGACCTCGGGGATGTCGATGGCGACGGGGCAGACCTCGTAGCAGGCGCCGCAGAGCGAGGAGGCGTAGGGCAGCGAGGCGTCCAGCGGGTCCGCGGTGCCGCGCAGCTGCGGGGTGAGGATCGCGCCGATCGGGCCGGGGTAGACCGAGCCGTAGGCGTGGCCGCCGGCCCGCTCGTAGACCGGGCAGACGTTCAGGCAGGCGGAGCAGCGGATGCAGCGCAGCGCCTGCCGGCCCACGGTGTCGGCCAGGGTGTCGGTGCGGCCGTTGTCCAGCAGCACCAGGTGGAAGGTGCCGGGGCCGTCGCCCGCGCCGTCCGCCGCGGTGGTGCCGGTCCAGGTGGAGGTGTAGGGGTTCATCCGCTCACCGGTGGAGGAGCGGGGCAGGAGCTGGAGGAAGACCTCCAGGTCGGCCCAGGTGGGCACGATCTTCTCGATGCCGACGACGGAGATCAGGGTCTCCGGCAGGGTCAGGCACATCCGGCCGTTGCCCTCGGACTCCACGACGACGGCCGTGCCGGTCTCGGCGACCAGGAAGTTGGCGCCGGAGATCGCCACCTTGCTGCTGAGGAAGCGTTCCCGCAGGTGGCGCCGGGCGGCGGCGGCCAGGTCCGCGGGCTCGTCGGTGAGGTCGTCGGGCGCCGGACGGCCCCACTCCCCCATCCGGTCGCGGAAGATCTCGCGCACCTCGGAGCGGTTGCGGTGGATCGCGGGGACCAGGATGTGCGAGGGGCGGTCGTCGCCGAGCTGCACGATCAGCTCGGCCAGGTCGGTCTCGTAGGCGGTGATGCCCGCCTCGGCCAGCGCCTCGTTGAGCCCGATCTCCTGGGTGGCCATCGACTTCACCTTGATGACGTCGCGCTCGCCGGTGGCCCGCACCAGGTCGGTGACGATCCGGTTGGCCTCGGCGGCGTCGGCGGCCCAGTGCACCGTGCCGCCGGCCGCGATCACCGCGGCCTCGACCTGCTCCAGGTAGGTGTCCAGGTGGCGGAGGGTGCGTTCCTTGATCTGCTTGCCGGCGCGGCGGAGCTCGGCCCAGTCGTCGAGTTCCGCCACGACGGCGGCGCGCTTGCCGCGGATGGTGCCGGTGGCCTTGCGCAGGTTGTGGCGCAGCTGGGCGTTCCCGGTGGCCTCCCGGGCGGCCTTGGGGAAGGTCGGGAAGGCGGGCATGCCGAGGTCGACGGGGGTGCTGCGGACGGAGCGGGTCACCGGCTGCCTCCTCGGGCGGTGGTGGACGCGGGGGCGCAGGCCGCGGCGGGGGCGCAGTCCGCCGCGGGGGCACAGGGGGCGCCGGCGGCCCGGGCGCCGGCGGCGGCCGGTGCCGAGGACGGGTCCGCGGGCTCGGACTCGGTGGACGCCAGGATCTCGGCGAGGTGCATCACCCGCACCCCGGCGCGCTGCCGGTTGAGGGTGCCGCCGATGTGCATCAGGCAGGAGTTGTCGGCGGCGCACAGCACCTCGGCGCCGGTGGCGATGGTGTGCCGGGCCTTGTCCGTGCCCATCGCGGCGGAGACGTCGGGGTTCTTCAGCGCGAAGGTGCCGCCGAAGCCGCAGCACTGCTCCTTCTCCGGCAGCTCCAGCAGGGTCAGCCCGCGCACCGCGCGCAGCAGCCGGAGCGGGCGGTCGCCGACGCCGAGCATCCGGGAGGAGTGGCAGGTCGGGTGGTAGGTCACCCGGTGCGGGAAGTAGGCGCCGACGTCGGTGACGCCGAGCACGTCCAACAGGAACTCGCTGAGCTCGTAGGTCTTCGGCACCACCGGGTCGAGGTGGGCGGCGAGGGCCTCGCCGCGGCCCTCGTCCCGGGCGCGTCGGCCGAGGCGGGGGTAGTTGTCGCGGACCATGGCGGCGCACGAGCCGGAGGGCACCACGATCGCGTCGTAGTCCGCGAAGGTGTCCGCGTAGCGCCGGGCCAGCGGCTCGGCGTCGTGCCGGTAGCCGGTGTTGTAGTGCATCTGGCCGCAGCAGGTCTGGGCGGCGGGGAAGTCCACCTCGACGCCGAGGCGCTCCAGCAGGCGCACGGTGGCGCGTCCCGTGCCGGGATAGAGGGTGTCGTTGACGCAGGTGAGGAAGAGTCCCACGCGCATGCGGTGCGTCCTTCCGGTGGTCGCCGGTCAGTGGGGGGCCGTGGGCCGTGTGGTCTGACCACAGAACTGTAGCGTGTGGTCAGACCACATCACAGTAGCGTGGGCCACTCGGGCGTCCGGCCCGCACCCGCGCCGGCGGCTCAGCTGGCCCGGGTCATCTCCAGCAGGCGCTGGCACAGGTCCAGGGCCTGGTCCACGTTCTCCGCCGGGCTCCCCAGCTCCACGCAGGCGTGGTCGATCCCGGCCTCGTCGCGGGCCCGGGCGAGGAAGTCGACGACGTCGCGCAGCGTCGCCCCGGGGAGCGGGACGACCCGCAGCACGGCGCCGAGCGAGGCCGGGTCGCGCCCGGCCCGCTCCGCCTCCGCGCGGATCCGGCGCAGCGGTTCGCCGATCGCCGCGGCGGGATCGACGTCGCCAGGCACGGTCACCACCGGCAGCCATCCGTCGGCCCGCAGCGCGACCCGGCGGGTCGCCGCCGGCGCGGACCCGGCCAGGTACACCGGCGGCCGGGGACGCCGGGCCGGCCACAGGGCGACATGGGTGGGCGGCACGTCCCAGAACCGTCCCCGGTGCCGGACGGGCACGCCGGGCTCGGCCGACCAGAACGCGTCGAGCACCTCCAGGCACTCCTCCAGCCGGGCGCCGCGCTCCCGCATCGGCACGCCGGCGGCCCGGTACTCCTCGGGGGACCAGCCGGTGCCGAAGCCGACCAGCAGGCGGCCGTCGCTGAGCTGGTCGATGCTGGTCAGCGAGCGGGCGAGGGCGACCGGCGGGTACCAGGGCGCGTTCAGCACGCCGCTGCCCAGCTCCACCCGCCCGGTGACCGCGGCGGCGGCGGCGAGCAGCGCGAACGGGTCCAGCACGGAGTGGAACGAGCGCGGGATGGTGGCGCCGCCGGCGTAGCCGACGGTGGGTTCGGCCGGCGCCAGCAGACGGTCGCCGACCCACAGGCTGTCCGCGCCGAGGCGCTCGGCCTCCCGGGCGAACCGGGTCACCTGCCCCGCCTGGTGGGCCAGCGTGCCGAACTGGGGAAGCGTGAAGCCGACGCGCATCGTGGGAACTCCTCCTCGGTCACCGGACGGCGCCAGGACCGGGCCGCCCGCACGGAGGTCACCGGGGCCGCGCCCGCCGCGGCAGCCATCCCGCCGCGGCGGCGGCAACTCGCCGCGGGCCGGGCCGGACGCCGCCACTGCTCCTGCCCCGCCGGCGCCACCCCACGCGCGCCCGCCACCGCCGCGTCCCCCAGGCGCGTCGCCCCACGCGCGCCGGACGCCGACGGGCCCCGGTCCGGTGGCGACCCACCGGGCCGGGGCCCGCAGGCCCGCGCGGCCGCTACCCGTCGGCGGTCCTCAGCCGACCGGCCGGGGCTGCGCCGCCACCGGCTCCCGCTCGGCCGCCGGGCGCAGCAGGACCGGCAGGGTGCTCAGGCTGTTGACCACCATCGACGGGTTCGGCCGCAGCTCGGCGTCCCCCACCGCCAGCGCCAGGTCGGGGAAGCGCTCGAAGAGCGCCGGCAGCGCCACCCGCGCCTCCATCCGGGACAGCGGCGCGCCCGGGCAGTGGTGCGGTCCGTGCCCGAAGGACAGGTGGTGGCGCGCCTCGCGGGTGACGTCGAAGCGGTCGGCGTCCGGCCCGTGCCAGGAGGCGTCGCGGCCGATGGCGGCGTAGGAGATCATCACCGCCTCGCCCTCGCCGATCACCACGTCCCCCACCTCGATGTCCTCGGTCGCGAAGCGGAACAGCACGTGGCTGGTCGGCGCGTCCCAGCGCAGCGTCTCCTCCACCACCGCCTCCCACGAGACCTTCCCGGCGCGCACCAGGGCGAGCTGGTCGGGGTGGGCGAGCAGGGCGCGGACGGCGTTGACGATCAGGTTGACGGTGGTCTCGTGCCCGGCCGCCACCATCGTCTCCAGGGTGCCGACCATCTCCTCGTCGGTGAACGGCTCCCCGTCGCCGGCCGTGGCGATCAGCGCGCTGGTCAGGTCGTCGCCCGGGGCCGCGCGCTTGGCGGCGACCAGTTCCCCGTAGAACCCGTGCAGGGTCATCAGCGTGGCGACGACCTCCTCGGGGCCCGCCGTGGTGTTGAACAGGCTGTCGTACAGCTCGCGCAGCCGCGGGTGGCGCTCCCGGGCCACCCCGAACAGGTCGCCGATGACGCCCATCGGCAGCGGGAAGGCGAACCGCGCCTTCAGGTCGATCGGGGTGCCCGGCGGTACCTCGGCCAGCTCGTCCAGCAGGGCGTGGGTGATCTCCTCCACCCGGGGCCGCAGCTCCTCCACCCGCCGCGCGGTGAAGGTCCGCGAGACGGGCGTGCGCAGCCGGCTGTGCACCGCGCCGTCGGTGGTGACCATGCTCGGCGGCAGGTCCACCATGCCGCGCAGCGGCCAGGTGGGCGGGACCTCGCCGCGCCGCCAGGCGCCCCAGTGGCCGATGTCCTTGACCAGCCGGGGGTCCATCAGCAGGGTGCGGGCCACCTCGTGGTGGGTCACCGACCACGCAGCCACCTGGTCAGGAAGCTCCACCGGGACGACCGGGCCGGCGGCGCGGAGGCGCTCTCCCTCTCCGTGGACGTCGCGGGCCTCGGGGTCGAGGACGATTGGGTGGACGGGGCAGCGGTCGCGGTCCATGCGCTCTCTCCTGGGGTGGGTCGCTGGGGGGTGAAGGCGACGGGCAGGGCGGTCAGCCCGCGCATCCACGGGGTGGGCCGCCAGGTCAGCTCCTCCTCCGGCACGGCGAGCCGGAGGTCGGGCAGCCGGCGCAGGATCGTCTCCACGGCGGTGCGGCACACCATCCGGGCGATCTCCTGCGCCGGGTAGGGGCACATGTGCGGGCCGGAACCCCAGGCCAGGTGGGCGCGGCTGGCGCCGGGGCCGTCCGTCCGGGGGCGGACCTCCGGGTCGTTGTTGGCGCCGGTGATGCCGAGGATCAGGAAGTCGCCCGCCCGGATCGGGGTGCCGTCCAGCAGGGTGTCCTGGGTGGCCCAGCGGCCCGCGCTGTTCTGCGACGGCGGGTCCTGCCACAGCACCTGTTCGAGGGCGTCGGCGACGGTCTGCCGGCCGACCGCCACCGAGGCGTGGAAGCGCGGGTCGGTCAGCATCAGCCGCAGCGTGTTGCCGATCCAGTTCGACGTGGTCTGGTGGCCGGCGGTCATGACCACCAGCAGGTCGTTGAGGACCTCCTCGGCGCTGAGCCCCGCCTCGTGGGCGAGCATCCGGGAGGCGACGTCCGGGCCGGGGGCCTCCTGCCGGTTCGCCACCGTGCGGCCCATGATCCCGGCGAACTCGCGCTGCGCGGCCAGCGCGTCCTCGCCGCCGTCCAGCATGGTGTTGATCGCCCGCACCAGGTCGGGGCCGTCCTCGTCCGGCACCCCGACGACGTGGCCCACGGCCAGCAGCGGCAGCGGCTGGGCGAACCGGACCAGCAGGTCGGCCTCTCCCTCCGCGACGAACGCGTCGATCAGCTCGTCGGCGACGCGCTCGACGTAGCGCTGCAGATCCCGCCGGTCGAACCGGCCGAGGCTGTCGGTGACGGCGCCGCCGCGCCGCTGGTGCTCGATGCCGTCGGCGTACAGCATCGCCGGCATGTAGGCCACCATCGGCCACAGCGGCCAGTCCGCCGGCACCCGCCCCTCGGCCGCGTCCCGCCAGTTGCGGGAGTCCCGGGAGAACACCTCCGGGTTGCGGACGAGCTGGAGGAGCGCCTGGTAGCCGACCACCAGCCAGGCCGGCACGCCGCCCTCCAGGACGACCGGCGCCACGCTGCCGTGCCGGGCCCGCAGCTCCTCGTACAGCCCGTGCGGGTCGTCCTGGAAGCGCTGCCCGTACAGCCGCGCCGGCTCGTCGACCGGGGCGGCACCGGGCGCGGCACCGCCCCGCGGGCCGGGGGCCTGGTGCGCGGGACAGCCGGAAGGGACGGACGCGAGCCGGGGTCCGGCGGGCGTGCCGGCGTCGTGGGGCATGGGGTCTCCGGGGGTCGGCGTATCGGGCGCGGGACGCGGCGCCCGCCGGAGCGGTGGGAGAACACGGTGCCCGGGGAGGGGGCGCCCAGCGGCACATGATCTTGCCGCCACCGCCGTTCAAGAGACAAGAGGACGATCATTCCGCGACGCCCGTCCCGCCCCGCCCGGTGCGCCGCCCGGCGCGGACGTGGTGCAGACTCACAGGTGCGCCCCCCGGCGACCGGGCCACCGGTCGGTCCGGGTCCCGCCACCGATCCGGGCCCCTGGCACCCCTGGCCGATCCGGGCCACCCCTGGCCGATCCGGGCGACCGGACCACCGGCGACGGCGGAGCGGGGAACGGACAACCGGGGACGGGCGACCGGACCACCGACGACGACAGGGAGCGGCTTCGTGGCTGACCTCGGCGGACCCGCGCCGCGACCGGACGACACGGCCGCGCGGGCGCCGCGCCGCAAGCGGGCGTTCGAGGAGGTGCTCGGCACGATCGAGGCGCGCATCGTGGCGGGCGAGCTCTCCATCGGCGACCGGCTGCCCGGCGAGCGCCAGCTGGCCACCGACCTCGGCGTCTCCCGCTCCTCGGTGCGCGAGGCGATGCGGGTGCTGGAGGCCCTCGGGGTGCTCAGCGCGCAGACGGGCAGCGGGCCGGACGCCGGCGCCACGCTCGTCGGCTCCTCCTCCGCGGCGCTGGCCGACGTCCTGCGCATGCACGTGGAACTGGCCAGCTTCCGGATGACCGAGGTCGTCGAGTCCCGGATGATGATCGAGCGCTGGACGGTGGAGACCGCCGCCCGGCACGCCGGCGAGGCGGAGTGGGCGCGCATCGCGGAGCCGCTGGAGGCCATGCGGGACCCCGGTCTCCCCCTCGGCGACTTCGTCCGGCTGGACACCGCGTTCCACGTGGCGATCGCCCAGGCCTGCGGGAACCGGCTGGTCTCCGCCTTCATGCGGGCGCTGCGGGACGCCGTGCACCGGCACGCGGTGGACGCGGTGGCGCGCCTCGGACAGTGGCCGACGGTCGCCGCACGGCTGCGCGAGGACCACGAGCGGATCTACGCGGCGATCCGCGAGGGCGCCCCGGAGCGGGGGGTCGCCGCGCTGGAGGCGCACCTGCGGCACACCTACCCGGAGGTGACGCGCATCCGCGCCGGTCTCCCGGACCACACCGGCTCGACAACCGGGGACGCCTCGGGCGACCATCGGCGGACGGGCCCCTGAACGGAACGGGCCCGGGTCAGACCGCCGACGACCGCCGGCCGATCACCGGCTGATCGTCCGCTGACCGTCGCGGGGCCGTTCGCCGGCCGGATGACGACGGCTCGGCGACCATGGGCGACCGGGCAGCGCGGTGCTCGGCGGTGTGGCCGCGGTCGCGGCAGCAGGTAAGGAGGGCCCCGTGCCCGAGGAGAGTCCCACGCCCGGCGGTGTCCCCGCGAACGGCGGCGCCCCGACGGACGGCGGCGGGCCGGTGGACGGCGTCGTGGTGGGCGCGGCGGCCGAGGCCGCCGCGGCACGGGCGGTGACCGGCAGCCCGGACGGGGCCGTGGAGGAGATGCCGGACGAGACCCGACTGACCGGCGTGCGCAACTTCCGGGACCTCGGCGGCCTGCCCACCGCCGACGGCACCGGCCGGGTGCGGCACGGGCGGCTCTTCCGCAGCGGACACCTCGCGGCCGCGACCGCCGAGGACGTCGCCGTGCTGGACGGGCTCGGCCTGCGGCTCATCCTCGACCTACGCCACCACGTGGACATCTCGCTGGACGGCCCGGACGTGCCGCTCCGCGGCGTCCGCCACCTCAACATGCCGCTGAGCGACCCGGCCTCCGGGGCGGAGTTCTGGGCCATCGTCCAGTCCGGCCGGCTGGACGAGCTGCGCCGGGCGCTCGGCGACGGCCGCGCGGAACACCGGATGCGCGACTCCTACCGCAGGATCGTCACCGAGCGGACCGCCGAGCACGGCAGGATGCTGCGGCTGCTGGCCGAGCCGGACGGCGTCCCGGCGCTGATCCACTGCACCGCGGGCAAGGACCGGGCCGGCTGGTCCGCGGCCGTGGTGCTGCTGGCCCTGGGCGTGCGCTGGGACGCCATCGAGCGGGACTACCTGGCCAGCAGCGCGGCGCACCGGCTGTACCGGTTCCGCCGGGCGGACGGGAGCGTGCCCGACCCGGACTCGGAGATCGCCACCCTGGTGGCCCCGCTCTTCGACGCCCGGCTGTCGTACCTGCACGCCGCTGTGGACGAGGTGCGCCGGAACTGGGGCAGCGAGGAGCGCTACCTGACCGAAGGGCTGGGCTGCGGCCCGGACATGCGCGAACGGCTGCGCGAGACGCTGCTGACCACCGTGGACGGCGGCGCTCCGGCGTAGCCCCCGACGGCGCGGTGCCCGGTGGCCGCGGACCGGCGCGCCGGTCCCCGACCGCCGTGGACCCGCCCGCCGCGCACCGGCCCGGCGCGCACCGCGACGGTCGGACTACGGGATCACCAGGACGGTCCCCGGGGTGATGTGCCCGGGGTCCGGGCCGATCTGCTCCCGGTTGGCCCGGTACAGCGCCAGCCAGCCGCCCTCGACCGCGAACCGGTCCGCGATGGAGTGCAGGGTGTCGCCGGGCTGCACCGTGTAGCCGTCCCCGGCGGTGTCGGCCGCGGCCGCGCCGTCCTCCTCGCCCTGGCGGTCGCCCAGCCCCAACTGCACCGAGCAGTGCGGCCAGGCGTCCCAGCCCTGGGTGTCGCGGATGTGTTCGGCGACGGTGATCTGGTCGGCCCGCGGGGCGAGGTCCGGGCGGGCGGCGAAGTCGAGGCCGTGGTGCGCCTCCCAGGTGGCCAGGGAGATCTGCAGGCCGCCGTAGAAGCCGTTTCCGGTGTTGGCCTGCCAGTCTCCGCCGCTCTCGCACTGCGCGAGCGCGTCCCAGAGCCGCTCCGGCGCCGCGCCGGCACCGGGCGCGGCGGCCACCAGGAGGGTGCTGCCGACGGTCGTGGAGGCGAGGAACCTACGGAGCATGACCATCCGCAGAGATGATGATCCTACTTTCACAGACGCCATGCGGTGACAGTACGTCGACTATCGGCGACCACACGTCACCACGCCGGCCACGCCACCCCGAATCACCCGACCGGAGTCCCCCGGCCCCGCACCGACCGGCCCCGCACCGACCGGCCCCGGTCGCCGGACGATGATCGTAAGTGTGACCGGCGGTGGGCCGAACGGGGGACCGCTCGGACATTCGACACCACCAATCGATCGGGCCGGGTCGACTTCGCACAGCCGGATCCCGCCCGTGACCACCGCAGCCACTCCCGCGTTGTCGTACACGGTGCGGGGCACCCGCCCACACCGCCCTCCCCCACGCCCCCGTCCCCCGCCTCGGCGCCCACCCCGCGCCCGCCGGGACGGTCCGCCCGGCGGGAGGCGCCCCAGCAACGACCACGAGGAGCCCCGGTGCAGAGCATGCTCGACGTCAGCGAGTCGGTCCGGTCGGAGATCGGCGACGAGGAGACCGAACGGCTGCTTGCCGGCAACGCCGTGCCCGACGTCTACGACTGCGCCTCCTGCCGCACCCCCGGCAAGACCCACCAGGAGCGCACCAGCACGGTGCTCTTCGTCGGCGAGGAGAGCGCCGTCCTCGCCTTCGCGCACGCCCGCTGCATCCCCTCGCAGGTGGTCCGGGTGAGCGACGAGCAGCTCGCCGACGCGGTGAGCGCCCAGGCCGCGGCCGAGGCCCTGGCCGAGCCGACGCCGGGCGGCGCCGCCCAGCTCGCCGTCACCTGCGGCCTGATCCTGTGCGGCCGGGAGACCAAGCCGGCGCTCGTGGTCGAGCCCACCGTGCCGGTGGCCCGGATCGGCGGCCCCGGGGACCGCGACGAGTTCCTCGACCTGCTGACCGAGCACGGCTACCACCCGGTCACCGACCTCAACGTCCCGCCGGCGCCGCTGGAGGGCTGGTCCGTGCTGATGGCCATGGGCCAGCTGCACGCCGTGCTGCAGCCCGCCGCCGGCGGCAGCAGCGACGCCTGGTGGCAGGCGCACCGCCCGATGGAGGTCTCCGAGCCGTGGCGGAACGCCGCGAACCGGGACAACGAGGTGCTGGTCTACGCCGCGCCGGTGGGCAGCATCGGCCGCCAGCCCCGGGAGGACCTGCTGCGCGAGGCGATGCAGAACGCGGTGGACAAGGGCCTGCTGGTCGGCGGCTCGATGCCGCTGGCCGGTTCCTGACCACCCCTCCGAACCGCCCCGCCCCGGACATCATCGCGCCACCCGATCATCACTCATTGGATCTACAGGGTGACGTACCGTATCCAAGGCGGCCGCGGCTCGTTGTGCCGGGCGTGTACACCTTCGACCTGCCCCCACGAGTGCCCACCCACGACGGCTCCCTGATCCCCGCCATGCGCGCGGCCCAGGACGCCCGGCCGCCGTCCGCGACGCCCATCTACGACGCGCTGTACGCCGAGTTCCAGCGGCTGTTCCGCACGCTCCCGGGCGACCGCTCCGGTGAGGAGGCCCTCGTCTTCCACGGCTTCGCGGGGGGCCGGTACGCCACGCACACCGGCTACCAGGGCCACGGTTCACCCCACGGCACACATCCCGGCGCACACCCGGGAGCGCACCCGGGCACGCACCACCCCACGCACAACGGCGCGCATCCCGGCACGCATCCCGCCGCGCGGGGCGGCGGCAACCAGGCGGCGGCGTACGGCCGGCACCGCGGCGGCTACGCCCTGCCACCGGCGCAGCCAGGCGCGACGTACTACTGATCCCGTCCCCGCCACGCCCCGCACAGGGCCCGACCTCCCGACGCGGTCGGGCCCCGCACGGCCCGATCCCCACCCGGTCGGCCCCCACGCGGTCGGCGGCCCCCGGACGCGGTCGGGCCCCGGTACCCATCGGCGGTACCGGGGCCCGAACCGTTGCTCCCGGGGCTCACGTCACGGGCGTCAGGCCGCCCGCCGCGGTCACTTGCGCCGCGAGCGCTTCTCCCGGACCCGCACCGAGATGTCGATCGGAGTGCCCGCGAAGCCGAACTCCTCGCGCAGCCGCCGCTCCACGAACCGGCGGTAGCCGGCCTCCAGGAAGCCCGACGCGAACAGCACGAACCGCGGCGGCCGGGTGCTGGCCTGGGTGCCGAACAGGATGCGGGGCTGCTTGCCGCCCCGGATCGGGTGCGGGTGGGCGGCGACCAGCTCGCCCAGGAAGCCGTTGAGGCGTCCCGTGGGCACCCGGGTCTCCCAGCCCTCCAGCGCCGTCTCGATCGCCGGCACCAGCTTCTCCAGGTGCCGCCCGGTCCGGGCCGAGACGTTCACCCGGGGCGCCCAGCGGACCTGCACCAGGTCCTTCTCGATCTCCCGCTCCAGGTAGAAGCGGCGCTCCTCGTCCAGGACGTCCCACTTGTTGTAGGCGAGCACCACGGCGCGGCCGGCCTCCACCGCCATCGACACGATGCGGGTGTCCTGCTCGGCCAGCGGCTCGCTGACGTCGATCAGCACCACCGCGACCTCCGCCTTCTCCAGGGCGGCGGCGGTGCGCAGCGAGGCGTAGTAGTCGGCGCCCTCGGTGAGGTGGACGCGCCGCCGGATGCCGGCGGTGTCGACGAACTTCCAGGTCTTCCCGCCCAGCTCGATCAGCTCGTCCACCGGGTCGCGGGTGGTTCCGGCGGTGGAGTCCACCACCACGCGGGTCTCCCCCGCCAGCTTGTTGAGCATGGAGGACTTGCCGACGTTCGGCCGGCCGATCAGGGCGATCCGCCGCGGGCCGCCCTGCCCGGCGCCGGCGAAGTCGAGCTGCGGCGCCTCCGGCAGCGCGGAGAGCACGGCGTCCAGCAGGTCGCCGCTGCCCCGGCCGTGCAGCGCGGAGACCGGGTACGGCTCGCCCAGGCCGAGGTTCCACAGGGCGGCGGCGTCCGCCTCGCCGGAGGGGCCGTCCACCTTGTTGGCCGCGAGCACCACGGGCTTGCCGGACTTGCGCAGCAGCCGGACGACGGCCTGGTCGGTGTCGGTGGCGCCGACCACCGCGTCGACGACGAACAGCACGGCGTCGGCCGCCTCGATCGCCACTTCGGCCTGCTGGGCGACGGAGGCGTCGATGCCCAGCACGTCCTGCTCCCAGCCGCCGGTGTCGACGACGCGGAAGCGCCGCCCGTTCCAGTCCGCCTCGTAGCTGACCCGGTCCCGGGTCACGCCCGGGCGGTCCTCGACGACCGCCTCGCGCCGGCCGAGGATGCGGTTGACCAGGGTCGACTTCCCCACGTTGGGGCGCCCGACGACGGCCAGCACCGGCAGCGGAGCGTGGCCCCCGCCCGTCAGGTCGGCCGCCACCTCGTCGGTGTCGAAGCCCTCCTGGGCGGCGAGTTCCATGAACTCCGCGTACTCGTCGGCACTGAGCTCGCCGGTCCCGGTGCCGCTCTCGTGCTCCATGACAGTTGTTCCTCGTCGTTCGGAAGGGGTTGGTGGGGAAGTCGTCGGCCGGTTGTTCCGGCGGCTGCCCGCCATTGTCGCCGACGCCCGACCGGGAGCCCAAAACGCTCCCGGCCGCGGGCCGGGCCGCCGCCGGGGTGGTCCGGTCGGGAGCTCACAGCGGGTCCGCCGTCGCCGATTCGGGCGACCCCCCACCGTAATGCACCCACGGAGGTACCGGAGACCCGCCGATGCTCCCGCCCTGGCCGCCGGCGTCGGCCGGGCCCCCGCCGGCGTGGGCCGGCGCGGGGTTCAGCCCGGATCCGCCGGCATCCGAGCAGTCATCCACAGCCGAGAAGACCCCCCTTGCGGCTCCCACCCGCCACAAGCTACCCCTGTTGACCAGGGGGGCGCCGGATTGTCCACAGGCCAGAGGAACCCCCTTGCGCAGCGCCCCCGCCCCGGGTTACCCCTTTTGACCAGGGGGGCGCGCAGTTGTCCACAGGCCAGAAGACCCCCCTTGCGCAACACCCCCACCCCCGGCTACCCCTGTTGACCAGGGGGGCGCGCAGTCGTCCACAAGCCAGAAGACCCCCCTTGCGCAACACCCCCACCACGGGCACGCCCCAGGTTCACCGCCGGCCGGTGAGCCGGCGGGCCTCCACCAGGTGCTCGGCCAGCCGGGTCCGGATGTGCTCGGACGCCTGGTCCACCGCCCGGCGGCCACGCGGCGGCGCGCTCCCAGCAGCCGTCTCCACGGCCGGGAAGGGCTCGCCGAAGACCACGTCCACCTTGGCCCGGAAGCGCGGCACCGAACGCCCACCGCTCTCCTCCGCCCCGGTGCCGAGGCACGCCACCGGCACGATCGGCGCACCGGAGCGCAGCGCGAACCAGGCCAGGCCCCCGCGCAGCTGCGCGAAGTCCCCGTCACCCCGGGTTCCCTCCGGGAACACCCCCAGCGCACCACCGGCCTGGAGCACCCTCAGCGCACCGGTGATGGCCGTGCGGTCGGTGCTCGCCCGGTCCACCGGGAGCTGCCCGATCGCCCGCAGGAACGGATCGAGCGGACCGACGAACGCCTCCTGCTTGATCAGGAAGTGGATCGGCCGCGGCGCCACCCCCATGATCATCGGGCCGTCCAGCAGGCTGCTGTGGTTGACCGCGAATATCACCGGCCCGTCCATCGGCACCCGCCACGCCCCGAGGATCCGGACCTTCCATCCCCCGTGCATCAGCACGACGCCGATGCGGCGGCCTATCTCGGCACCGCGTTCGTGGATCGACTCCGCGGCACCGGTGCCGCCACCTCCCCCCGCTCCGCCCGCCGGCGTGCGGCGTATACGCGACGACAGCCGTTGCAGGGCACTCATGCGGGACTCCGAGGGGTGAGAGGAAGCGGGACGGGAGCGGATACGAGGGCAGGCCGGTCGACGCCAGACCGTACCGAGCCCGGGGACGAGCCCGCGCGGGCAGGTGGCACCGTCACGCCCACACCCGGTCGGGGGCGTGCGAGGTCGGCACGGCGGCGCGCCGGGCCTGACGGGCTGCGTCGGAGGGCCGGACGGGCTGCGTCGGGGGCCCGGCGCGCGCGTAGGACGGGGCGGGGCTCAGCCCTCGACGGCGGCGCGCTTGAGGATCGTCTCCACGGCGCGCTCGACGACCTCCTCCAGCGTCAGCTCGGTGGTGTCGATCTCCTCGGCGTCACCGGCCTTGGCCAGCGGCGACGCCTTGCGGCCGGAGTCCTTGGCGTCGCGGCGGAGCAGTTCCTGCCGGGTGACCTCGGCGGTCGCCCCCGGGTCGCCGTTGATCTCGGCGCTGCGTCGGGCCGCCCGGGCCTCCGGGGAGGCGGTGAGGTAGAGCTTGGCGGTGGCGTGCGGGGCGACGACCGTGCCGATGTCGCGGCCCTCGACCACGATGCCGCCGGAGGCGGCGGCCCGCTCGATCTCCAGCCGCTGCATCGCGACCAGCCGGTGACGCACCTCCGGGACGGCGCTGACCGCGCTGACCGCGTTGGTGACGGTACGGGTGCGGATCGGCTCGGCGACGTCCTGGCCGTCCACCACGATGGTGGGGGCCAGCGGGTCGGTGCCGGAGACGATCTCGGGCTTGCCGGCGAGGGCCGCCACGGTCTCCGCGTCGTCCACGTCGACGCCGTGCTGCAGCATCCACCAGGTCATGGCCCGGTACATCGCGCCGGTGTCGAGGTAGCGCAGGCCCAGGCGGTGCGCCGCCTGCTTGGACACGCTCGACTTGCCGGAACCGGACGTGCCGTCGACGGCGACGACCAGGGGTTTGGACGGGCCGGCTGAATGCACGGGGGTGACCTCTCTCACGGTTTCGGGGGCAGCCCGCCACAGGGTGGTCGGCGGCGGCCGCGGGGCCGGACTGGGGCGGGAGGGCCTTCGCACGGGCCGGCCCGAACGCCCCGGCAGGGGCAAGCGTAAGCGTACCGTTCCCCCGAATGGCCCTGCCTCACGGACCACGACGGTCACCCGCTCACCGGCACCGTCACCCGCGCGATTCCGCCACAGAGCGCGGCCACAGAGCGCGGCGCGCCGGCGGCGACCGGCGCCGCTCGGAATCCTAAGAGGCGGGCGTCCCGCAACGCCGGCACCGCCCAGCAGGCGGCCCACTCAGGAGGCCCGCACAGCCCGCACCGCTCAGGAGGCCGGGTCGTCCTCGACGTTGCTGGAGACCACGAACGAGTTGACCACCTGGGTCACCTGGGCCCGGTACGTCCCGGTGTCGACGCCCTGCGCGATCAGGTACTCGTCGACCGCGCGGAACACCCAGCGCTGCACCGACTGGATGTGCCGGCGCAGGTCCTCGCTCTGGTGCAGGTCGGTCACGTCGGCGGAGGAGAAGCGCTCCCGCAGGCTCGCCGGCGGCTGCTCCGCGGCGTGCGCCTCCTCCTCGGCGACGGTCTTCCGCTCGCCGCGGCCGATCGGCCGCGGCAGCACCTGCGGCTGCCAGGCGCGGAACATCCGCCAGACGTCCATGAACGCCGGCCGGAGCTCCTGGCGGAACGCCCGCGCGTTCGCCGCGCCGCCCGGACTCGCCCCGGCCACGGCGCCGCGCAGCGGGCCGAGCACGTGCGGCCACTGCACCACCCGCAGCAGCTTTCCCTCCAGCGCCAGCTGCACCACCACGGAGGCGACCAGTTGCCCCGACCAGCTGACCACCGAGGCGCTCAGGTAGTGGCGTTCGCTCTGGCCAGTGCTGTGCCGGGCGGCCACCGCCCGGGTGGGCGCCACCAGCAGGCCGGCCTCCGGGTCACCGAGGATGCCGCCGTTGGCCTTGTAGGTGCCCGCGGAGACCCCGATCACCGAGCGCACCGTGAAGTCCTGGAGCGGATGGGCCACGGCGTCGGCGCGGCCGAGCTCGGCCAGTCGCTGCTCCACGTGCGCGACCAGCGCCGCCCCGTCCAGCTTCCCGGTCACCGGCCCGCCGTCCCGGCCCTCCAGCACCACGCCGACCTGGCTGCGCCGCCACGGCCGGCCGTAGCCGACGAATCGTTCCTGCCGTCCGCTCGCGTAACAGATCACCGCCGCCTGCTGGTACCGCTCGATCTCCGCGCGGCGCTGCGCGCCCGGGAGCCGGAGGTAGCGCGGCGGGTGCGGGCCGCTCCACTGGTCGCCGACGCTGGCCCGCGCGTGCACCAGGGCGCAGCGCCACCCCCAGTGGGCCAGCCAGCAGCAGAGCACCAGCACCAGCAGCGGGCCCAGCTCCGGGCGGAAGGCGGAGAACACCTCGGAGTTGGCGGCGGCCTCGATGCGCTCCCCGTAGATCTCCATCACCACGCCGGCCACCAGCAGCACCGGCAGCACCAGCGCCGGGGCGACGGAGGACAGCACCAGGGCGATCCCGGTCCACACCAGGGTGGAGCGCCAGTCGACGACGAGGCCGACGAGGAAGGCCAGACCCAGGCCCCAGGCCCGGAAGCGGTCCACCCGGAGCGCGGCCAGGCAGTGCTCGACGACCAGGGAGAGGTCGAACCCGAGCGAGGGCGCCGGGCGCTTCGTCCCACGCACGACGTGCCGGACGACCCACTCCGCGTACGGGATGCCGCCGTCCTCGGCCTTGCCGCCGCCCCGTGGCACCTGGAGGTAGGCCGCCGCGCACAGTCGGCGGGTCACGTCGGACCGCGTCGGGCTCGACGCGACCTTGAGGCCGTCTCCGGCCATCACCGGCATCTCCGGGCCCGGCATCGCGGTCATCGCCCGCGCCCCCTCCACGCGTTCCGCCTGCTCCGGCCGCACGGCCGGTCGAGCGGCCGACCCACCGGACCGTGGGCACCGTCGGCCCGCGGACCGCCGGCCGGTCAGCCCTCACGAGCATCCCTGGTTCGGTGGTGCCGGGTAAAGGGCCCCGGAGCGCCCCGAGGCGGTTTCCGGTCCCCGCGGCCGTGAAATGGCCGGAAACCGTCTTCGTGCCGGCCTCCGGGCGCCGCCCGCTGGGGGGGCGTCGCGTGCCCGTAATCGCGCGGTCGTCGCGCGCGGTCGTCGCGCGCGGGGCGTCCCCGGACGCGTCCCCGGTCGCGCGCTACGCGCGGACGTTCCAGCCGCGGGAACGCAGCGCCTCGGCCAGCGAGCGGCCGGCGGCGGGCGCCACCATGAGCTGCACCAGACCGGCCGGCTGCCCCGGAGAGTGCTCGATGGAGACGTCCTCGACGTTCACCCCGGCCGCCTCCACCTCCGCGAACAGACGGGCCAGCTCGCCGGGCTGGTCGCCGATGAGCACCGGCACCGCCGCCCAGCGGACCTGCGGTGCGCCGTGCTTGCCGGGGATCCGGGCGTGTCCGGCGTTGCCCCGGCGCAGCACGTCCGCGATGGTGTCGCCGCCCTTGGCCGCCTCCGGCGTCCTCACCGCAACGGCGGCACCACCGGCCTCGGCGGTCTCCTCCACCGCGACGGGCCCGTCCGTCACGACCGGCCCGTCCGTCGCGACGGTGGTCCCCGCCCCGGCCGGTCCAGCCGCGGCCATGGCGCGCAGCGCGCCGACCGTCGCCCGCAGGTCCTCGGCCAGCTCGGCCAGGACGTCCGCGACCACGCCGGCGTTGGCGCCGAGGATGTCGATCCACATCGCCGGATCCGAGGCGGCGATCCGGGTGACGTCCCGCAGGCCCTGCCCGGCGAGGCGGACCTCGTGGTCCCCGGCGTGCTGGAGCCGCGCCGCCATGAGGCTGGAGACCAGCTGCGGGGCGTGCGAGACCAGCGCGACGGCCCGGTCGTGGTCCGCCGCCTCCATCACCACCGGCACCGCGCCGCACAGCGAGACCAGCTCCAGGGCGCGGTTGAGCGTGTCGGTGTCGGTCTCGGCGGTCGGGGTGAGCACCCAGGGCCGGCCGACGAACAGCTGCGCGTCGGCGGCCAGCGGCCCCGACTTCTCCCGCCCCGCCATCGGATGGCCGCCGATGTACCGGGACAGCTCGCAGCCGAGGTCGCGGGCCGCCCGCAGCGGGCCGTGCTTGACGCTGGCCACGTCGGTGTAGCTCCGGGCCAGGCGCCGGGCCTGGACCGAGGCGAGGGTGTCACCGACCCGGGCCGGGGGCACCGCGACGATCGCGAGGTCCACCGGCTCGTCCGGCTCGCCGACCTGGCCGGCACCCAGCGAGGAGGCCGTGCGCGCCGCCCGCACGTCGTTGTCCAGCAGGTGGACCGCGACCCCGCGCGAGCTGAGGGCGAGGGCCACGGACGTGCCGATCAGCCCGGTTCCGATCACGGCGGCGCTGCGCATGGTGGTGCTGCCTACTCTCGACGGTCGCGCGCCCCGGCGGACGCGGCTCCTTGCGGGTAGAGCTTACGGGGCCGCCGCCGGCCGGCCCGGCGTCCACCGGGCCGCCCCCACGGCCGACCGACTCCGGGTGGCCGGTGACTCTCAGCGATCGGCTGACCCGCTGCTCACATGCCGACCTCGCGCTTGAGCATGCCGACCTCCGGCTGGGTCAGGCGGCGCAGCCAGCCGGACTTCTGGTCGCCGAGCGCCAGCGGCCCGAACTTGGTGCGGACCAGCCGCTCCACCGGGAAGCCCATCTGGTCGAGCATGCGGCGGACGATGTGCTTGCGCCCCTCGTGCAGGCTGATCTCGACGAGGTAGTTCTTGCCCACGTTGTCCACGATGCGGAAGTGGTCGGCCCGGGCGAGACCGTCCTCCAGCACCACGCCCTCCCGCAGGCGCTTGCCGAGGTCGCGCGGGATGGGGCCGACCAGCCCGGCCAGGTAGGTCTTGGTGACGCCGTAGCGCGGGTGCATCAGGCGGTTGGCCAGTTCACCGTCGTTGGTGAGCAGGATCAGGCCCTCGGTCTCGGTGTCCAGGCGGCCCACGTGGAACAGCCGGGTCTCCCGGTTCGTGACGTAGTCGCCCAGGCACTGCCGGCCCTCCGGGTCCTCCATGGTGGAGACCACACCGGCCGGCTTGTTGAGGGCGAAGTACAGCAGGCCCTGGGTGGTGACGGTGAGCCCGTCCACCCGGATCTCGTCCTTGTCCGGGTCGACCCGCAGCCCCTGCTCCCGCACCCGCTGGCCGTTGACCTCGACCCGGCCCGCGTCGATCAGCTCCTCGCAGGCGCGACGGCTGCCGAGGCCGGCCTGGGCGAGCACCTTCTGCAGGCGCACGCCGTCCTGCTCCGCGCCGCCGGCCCCGGAACGGGTGCCCGCCGGCCGCGCCGCGCCACCGGTGCGGCCACCGGCGTGCCGGGCCCGGGCCGCCTCCTCCAGGCGGGCCTCGTACTCCCGGGGGCGCTGCGGGCGGCGCGGCCCCCGGGGCTGGCGCTGCTGCTTGTCGTCACGGCTGTTGCCCGCGCCCCGATAGTTCCGGTTGCCGTTGCCACCGGACTTGCCGCCGTGGCTGCCTCTGCTACTACGCATCGAATTCCGTACTCGTCGTCATGTGGTCGTGGGGCGGAGATCCTGGTGGACCCGGTCGGACGGAGCCGCCGCCGGTGCTCGGCTGACCGCCGTCGCGCGCGCCGGCGTCGTCGGGCGCTCCGCCGCCCGCTTGGGCGGGCACCCCCAGGTCCGCGACGGCGGCGAGCACCGAGCCCTCAGCGGACTCCGCCTCGACGTCGTCGACCTCGGGGAGGAAGGGCGCCAGTTCCGGAAGCTCCTCCAGTCCGCGCAGCCCCATCCGCTCCAGGAAATAGTTCGTCGTCCGGTACAGGATCGCACCTGTGGCGGGGTCGGTGCCCGCCTCCTCGACCAGACCCCGCTGGAGCAGGGTACGCATCACGCCGTCGCAGTTCACCCCGCGGACCGCGGAGACCCTGCCCCGGGAGACCGGCTGGCGGTACGCGACGACCGCCAGGGTCTCCAGCGCGGCCTGGGTCAGCCGCGCCTGCTGGCCGTCCAGCACGAAGCGCTCCACGGCCGCGGCGTACTCGGCCCGGGTGTAGAAGCGCCACCCTCCGGCCACCAGTCGCAGGTCGAAGCCGCGCCCCTGCTCGCGGTACTCCTCGGCCAGGCGGCGCAGGGTTTCGGCGACCTCGTCGCGCGGCCGGTCCAGGATCGAGGCGAGGTGTGCCTCGGTGACCGGCTGGTCGGCGACCATCAGCACGGCCTCCAGCGCCGGCGCCAGTTCCAGGGCGGCGACGGCCTCGGCCGGCGAACGGGGCCCGGGCGGGGCCGCGGCGGCCCCGGCGTGGTCGGTGGCCGCGTTCTCCGGCTCCTCGATCTCGGGCTCCTCGATCTCGGGCATCCCGATGTCCGTCGGGTTCGGGTGCGGGGTCGGCACGGCCGCGTTGGGCATGGCGCTGTCCTTCCTGTCGATCCTGTTCCCCACCGTCACGCCTCGACGGACTTCCTCGCCCGCGGCCGTCGCGCCGCGCCGGCGGCCCCGTCCGACTGCCCGGCCCCGCCGGGCTCGTCGAACTCCTCCGTGACGAGGGGGAGGCCGGCGCCGTCCGAGCCGGTCCAGCGCACCTCCAGCTCACCCAGCGCCTCCTCCTGGGAGAACGCCACCACGGCGGAACGGAAGAGCTCCAGCAGGGCGAGGAAGCGCGCGACCACGGTGAGGGTGTCCGGGGCGTCCGCGACCAGACGGCTGAAACTCGCCGTGCCCAGCTCACGCAGCCGCTCGGCGACCACCTCGGCCTGTTCCCGGACACTGACCAGCGGGGCGTGGATGTGCTCCACCCGCACCTGGGGCGCCGGGCGCGGCGCCATGGCGCGGGCGGCCAGTTGGGCGAAGCGTTCCAGCCCGATGTTGATCACGACCTCGGGGAGCAGCTCGGCGTGGTGCGGCTCCAGGCCCACGGTGCGCGGCAGGCGGGCGCTCTCCGCCTCCCAGCGCTCCGCGAAGATGCCTGCGACGCGCTTGTAGGCGCGGTACTGGAGGAGCCGGGCGAAGAGCAGGTCCCGGGCCTCCAGCAGTTCGAGGTCGGCCTCGTCCTCGACCTCGGCCTTGGGCAGCAGGCGGGCGGCCTTGAGGTCGAGAAGGGTGGCGGCGACGACGAGGAACTCGGTCACCTGGTCCAGGTCCCAGTCCGGGCCCATCGCGCGGATGTGCGCGATGAACTCGTCGGTCACCCGGGAGAGGGCGACCTCGGTGACGTCCAGCCGGTGCTTGGCGATCAGGGCCAGGAGGAGGTCGAAAGGCCCCTCGAAGTTGTCCAGCCGCACCAGGAAGCCCCCGGATCCCGGCTCGTCCGGCGCCGTTCCCCCGGCAGCGGCGGCGGCTTCCGTCTCGGCATCGGCCGTGGTTGCTGGTTCGGCAGCGTCGGCGACGGGCGCCCCCGGGGTGGGTGGCGCCGTAAGGGCCGTGGTCGCACGGGCGGCGGCCGCGGGAGAAGGCGGTTGGCTGCCGGGCGAGGAGGTGGGCGCTTCGATCCGCTGGGGCGGGGTCGGGGAATCCGCCGGGGGCGCTGCCTGACTGGTCGCCGCCGGCTGACCGGCCACCGCCGGGCGGTCGTCGCCGCGACGCGGTCCCGCGCCGAGGGTCCGGCGGCCACGGGCGGCCGGACGCGGAGTGACGACGCCGGATCGGGCGTCCGGCACGGCGGCGTGGGGCCCCGCGTGGGGCGGTCGCGGCTCTTGCCGCAGGTCGTCGGTACTGGTGTCGTCGGAGGCCATCAGGGTCAATGGTGCGTCCCCGGACCGACGGCGAGGCCACCCGGGGGTTGCCGACACGCCGAACCACACGCAGAGTGACCGCGGCGGGCCGGTTTCCCAGGGGGCACGGGGGCCCCTGGGCCGGCTGCTGATGGTGGTGTGGCCGGGTCCGTGTCGGGCCCTGGGTGGGGGCGGCGGGGCCGGGCGGCCGGCCTGCTCCAGGGGGCCGGGCGGCCGGCCCCGTGGGGCAGGCCGGGCCAGCTGCGCAAGAGGCCACTTTCACCCTGTGGACAACCGCGAACCCCCCTGATCAACAGGGGTAACCCACGGACAGCCAACCACGCAAGAGGGCACTTCCACCCTGTGGACAACCGCGAACCCCCCTGATCAACAGGGGTAACCCACGGCCGGCCACGCGTGCAAGGGGGCACCTCGGCTCTGTGGAAGACCCACGAAACCCCTGGTAACCCGCGCCCCCGCATCCCGTGCACCTGGACGACCGCGCGCGGGAAGCCGCGAACCCCCCTGGTCACCAGGGGGGTTCGGAGATTCCAGGTGCCGGCGTGGGCGCTCGGGCGTGCTCCAGGGAGGAGGCCCGCCCAGGTCCCCAGGTCCCCAGGATCCGCCCGGGCTGCCCGGCTCGCCCGGATCCACCAAGCTCGCCCGACTCCCGCCCGCGTCACCCGGTTCCCGCCCGGCTGCCCCTTCCCCACCGACCGCCCCTTCCCCGCCGTCGGTGAGCGTGGGGCGGCTCAGCGACCCGCGGTCACCCGTTCAGTTCCCCCGCAGCCGCCGCACGAGGATGCTCGCCTCGCCCCGCGACTCCAGGTCGGACAGCATCACGGCCACCGCCTCGCGGACGATCCGCCCCCGGTCCACCGCCAGGCCGTGCTCGCCCCGCAGCACCAGCCGGGCCTGTTCGAGATCCATCAACTCCTCGGCGGAGACGTACACGGTGATCTTCTCGTCGTGCCGCTCCCGGCCGCTCGGCCGTCGCGCGGCCCGGGCCCGGCGGCGGGACGCCACGGCGGCCTCCTGCTGCTGGGTCGGCAGCTGCGGGCGGTCCTGCTCCGCCGTCCCCCCGCTCGACTGCTGGGGCGTTCGGCCCGTGGGAATGCCGCGCCGGGCGGCGGAGCCACCCGCCACCCCACCGCCCGCCTCGCCGAGCGGACGGCCACCAGCCAGCTCGCGACCACCGGCCAGTTCCCGGGCGGCGGCCCGCCCGGCCTGCGCGCCCTGGCTCCCCAGCGCGCCCCCCGGATACCCGGTGGCGCCGTCGGCCCCACCGACGGCGGCCCCGCCGAGGTGGCCCGGCCGCCCGTCGTCGGCGACGGTGGACGCCGCGCCGGACGCCGCGGCCGACGATCGCGCCGTCCCGACCGGCCCGGAGCCGCCGGACGGCCCGCCGGCTCCGTGTCGGGAGGGCCGCGCCGCGACGCCCCCGGCCCCGCCCGCCGCCGCTCCCCCGCCGAGTCCCCCGGCGGGTCCTCCACCGAGTCCCCCGCCGGCTCCTCCGCCCGCGAGCGCGGACGCACCGGCCGCACCGGCTCCGGGGCCGTGGTGCTCCCGGGCCTCGGACCCGGTCACGCCGCCCGGCCCTCCCGGGGCCGCGCCGGCGACACCGGCGAGGTCGTGGGTCGCCGCCGGCCCGGCGGCGGCCGCGGCGGCGCGCGGAGCGCCGGCGCGGTGCGCCCGCCCGGCGCCGAGGCCGTCCAGGCCGCCGCCGGCCCCGCGGCCCGATCCCTCGCCGGGCCCGCCGGACGGCACGCCACCCGGCGCGCCGGCGGGGGCGGAAGCACCGCCGTCCGCGGCTCTGCCGGCCTCGTCGTCCGAGGCACGGGCGGCCGCGGCGCGCGCGGCGGACCGGGCCGCAGCGCGCCCGCCGGAGGGCTGGCCGTCCGCCGACTCGGCGGCGGGGTCGTCGGGGTCGGGGTGTCCGTGCGGATGCCCGCCGCCCGGCGTGCCCGGCTCCGCGGGCGCGGGCTGCTGCTCGGTGCGGCGGCCGAGGGGTTGCAGGGAGGTGCCCCCGGTGGTGCGGAAGAGTTCGTCTGCTCCGGGGAGACTCACTCGGCGTGGCACCGGGCGAGCACCTCCCTGGCGAGCTGGCGGTACGCGGCGGCGCCGACCGAGTTCGACGCGTAGGTGGTGATCGGCTCACCGGCGACCGTGGTCTCCGGGAAGCGCACGGTGCGCCCGATGACGGTGTGGTAGACGTGGTCGCCGAACGCCTCGACGACCCGCGCCAGCACCTCGCGGCTGTGCACGGTGCGCGAGTCGTACATCGTGGCCAGGATGCCGTCGAGCTGGAGTTCCGGGTTCAGCCGCTCGTGCACGGTCTGGATGGTCTCGGTGAGCAGCGCGACACCGCGCAGGGCGAAGAACTCGCACTCCAGCGGCACGATGACGCTGTGCGCGGCGGTGAGCGCGTTGACCGTGAGCAGACCGAGGGACGGCTGGCAGTCGATGATGACGTAGTCGTAGTCGGGCAGCAGCGGCTTCAGCGCGCGGGAGAGCGACGACTCCCGGGCCACCTCGCTGACCAGCTGCACCTCCGCCGCGGACAGGTCGATGTTGCTCGGCAGCAGGTCCATGCCGGGCACGGCGGTCTTCAGCAGCACGTCGTCCGGCGTCACCGACCGCTCCATGAGCAGGTTGTAGACGGTGACGTCGAGTTCCATGGGGTTGACGCCGAGGCCGACGGACAGGGCGCCCTGCGGGTCGAAGTCCACCAGGAGGACGCGGCGGCCGTACTCGGCCAGGGCCGCGCCGAGGTTGATGGTGGAGGTGGTCTTGCCCACCCCGCCCTTCTGGTTGCACATGGCAATGATCTGGGCGGGCCCGTGCTCGGCGAGCGGGGCCGGGATGGGGAAGTACGGCATCGGACGGCCGGTGGGTCCGACCCGGTCGCGGCGCTGACGCGCGGGGTCCGGGGCGATGGTGGCCGCGTACTCGGGATCGGGTTCGTACTCCGCGTCGGGGTCGTAGGCGGCCGGGTCGTACGGGCCCTCGGCGTCCTCGCCGCCGTACCCGTAGACGCCGGCGGGGGCGTCGCCCGGCGACGCCCCGTCCGCGGCCGGGCCCTGCGCGGCCGGGCCGTGCGCGGCGGACCCGTGCGGGCCACCCCCCGCGCGCGCGGCGAAGGTACGCACGGCGACCGACCCGACCGACTCGTAGCGACCGCCCTTGGGAGCGGAGGGTGACGTTTCGGTCAGCTCGTGAGCAGGCCCTGGCTGAGCACCCCCGGGAGCAAATGTCGACTCGTTCACAAGTCGTCTTACCTCCTTGCCGACCAGGACACTTCTTGATTGGTCAGCGTGACACCATGCCGACGATCCGCGACTCTATGGCGTGTCGCATGTTTCGAGCAACACGATCGGCCCGATGCGACACGGTATGTCGGGGTCTTTCGGGCGTCCTGTCAAGAGGTCAACGAGGTAGCGGACATGACGTCGTGGCGCGTCACGAAACGGTGAAAACGCGTGTTCTCGTTGACCGGAAGCAGTCGCAATGATCACGCCGCCGCCCCGTCCGTTCACTGTCGGACAGGGCGGTGGACGGTCACCGAGGGCGATTTGACGACTTGTTCGAAAATACCCGGGGTTAAGCGCGCAATGCGGGGAAGGCGTCTGTGGAGCGCCGCGTTCACGCCCCCGCGCCGTCCCGGTGGCCGAGCACCTCGGCCAGCGGGACGGCGGTCAGGCCGTGCGCCTCGGCGACGGGCGCGTGGGTGACGACGCCCTCGTGCGCGTTGAGGCCGCCGGCGAGGGCGGGGTCCGCGCGCAGCGCCTCGCGCCAGCCCCGGTTGGCCAGCTGCAGCACGTAGGGCAGCGTCGCGTTGGTCAGGGCGTAGGTGGAGGTGTTGGGCACGGCGCCCGGCATGTTGGCCACGCAGTAGAAAACGGTGTCATGGACGCGGTAGACCGGGTCGGAGTGGGTGGTGGGGCGGGAGCTCTCGAAGCAGCCGCCCTGGTCGATCGCGATGTCCACCAGCACGGCGCCGGACTTCATCTCCGCCACCAGCTCGTCGCCGACCAGCTTGGGGGCCCGGGCCCCCGGCACCAGCACCGCGCCGATCACCAGGTCCGCCTCGAGGACCGCCCGGCGCAGGGCGTAGGCGTTGGACGCCATGGTCCGCACCCGGCTGCCGAAGACCCGGTCCGCCTCCCGCAGCTTGTTCACGTCCTTGTCCAGCAGGGTGACGCGGGCGCCCATGCCGACCGCCACGGTCGCCGCGTTCCAGCCGGCGACGCCGCCGCCGATCACCACGACCTCCGCCCCCGGCACCCCCGGGACGCCGCCGGGCAGCACGCCGCGTCCGCCGCCGGCCGCCATCAGGTGGTAGGCGCCGACCTGCGGGGCGAGCCGCCCGGCCACCTCCGACATGGGCGCGAGCAGCGGCAGCGCCCCGCCGGGCAGCTGCACCGTCTCGTAGGCGATCGCGGTGGTGCCGGACTCCAGCAGGGCGTCGGTGCAGGGCTTGGAGGCGGCCAGGTGCAGGTAGGTGAAGAGCGTCTGACCGCGGCGCAACCGGTGGTACTCCTCGGCCACCGGCTCCTTGACCTTGAGCAGCAGGTCCGCCTCGGCCCACACCTCGTCGGCGTCCGCGACCATCCGCGCGCCGGCCGCGGTGAACTCCTCGTCGCTGATCGAGGAGCCGGCCCCGGCGCCCCGCTCGATCGAGACCCGGTGACCGGCGCGGACCAGTTCGTGGACGCCCGCGGGGGTGATGGCCACGCGGAACTCGTTGTCCTTGACCTCTCGGGGGATGCCGACCTTCATCAGATGTGTCCTTCGGTTGGGCGGCTCCGGGCCGGGCCGGGGAACGCGCCGTGGAGGCGGGTAGGTGAACGCTCCACCCGGACGCGGGAGCCCTTGCGGGGTGCGTACGGCAACGCCCGATTCCAGTGTCCCCATGGGGAGAGACGAAGGCGAACGGCCGCATCAAGGCGAGAGTAACAAGGCAAGTAACCCCTGTCAGCCTTCGATACATAGCCACAAGAGATTGTTTACTTGTGTTTCACAGGGCGGCCGGGGGCGCCCCCGGGATCAGTGGGACGCGTCCTGAAGGCGGTCCGCCTGCGCGCGCTGCGCCGCGGCCCCGGTCGGGTCCCCCGACCGTTCCAGGACGTCCGCCGCCGCGCGCAGCGCCACCGCCTCGCCCGCCCGGTCCGACGCCTCCCGGTGCAGCGCCACCGCCTCCCGCAGGCTCTCCAGCGCCTCCTCCACCCGCCCCACCCGGGCCTGCGCCAGCCCGAGCCGCAGCACCGCCGCCGCCCGCTCCCGCCGGTCCCCCCGCCGGCGCAGCAGCGTCACCACCGCGCGCCGGTGGCGCAGCGCCTCCGCGTGCCCGCCGACGGCCGCGCAGCAGTCGGCCAGCCGGTCCAGCACCCGCGCCTGGCCGCGCGGATCGCGCAGCGCCTGGAAGGGGACGAGCGCCCGCCGGTACCAGTCCGCCGCCCGCTCCAACTCGCCCGCGCGCTCGTGCACGGCGGCGATCTCCTCCAGCAGCGGCCCGCTCACCCGGTCGTCCTCGATCGTGCGCGCCACCTCCAGCGCCTCGCGGAAGCGGCGCAGCGCCCGGGGGTCGTCGCCCTCGGCCACGTGCAGCGCCCCCAGGTGCCGCAGCGCGGCGGCCTCCTGCCGGGGCAACCGGCGCCGGCGGGAGACCTCCAGCACGGTGGTGTGCAGCGAGGCGAGGCGGTCGCCGCTCTCCACCACCACGTCAGCCCCGCGCGCCCGCGCCTCGTCACCGAGCAGCCGGATGAGCACCACGGCGAGCCGGCCGGCGCTGGTGTCCAGTTCGCCGTCGGCGAGGGCGTCGGCGGCGGTGCGCGCCAGCGCGTCGACCTCCCGGTGCAGCCAGCTCACCGCCTCCGCGCGGTCGCGGAAGCGCACCCGCACCACGCCGCGCGCCACCGGCTCGGGCGCGGCGCCGAGCAGCGCCAGGTGGCACGCCTGGGCCAGCCGGACGCTGCGTTCCAGCAGGCGGGCACGGGCCAGCCGCAGGTCGGCGGCGCGTTCCTCGGCGGCGCAACGTTCCCTCACCAGGTGCAGCAGCGACCCGGGCACCCGGTGCCGGGCGGTGCCGTCGCCGTGCGGCACCAGCAGACCGGCGGCCACGAGCTCGCCCAGCGCGGCGCGGGTGCGGTCGAGGGAGTCGCCCAGCAGCGCGGAGCCCCGGTGCGCGCAGACCAGCCCGTACGGCGCGAGGGTGGTGCGGCGCAGCAGGCGTGCGGCCGACGGGGAGAGCGCCCGGTACTGCGGCAGGAAGCAGGCCGGCAGGGGATCGTGGACGCCGAGCGCCCCGGCCGCCTCGCGGACGGAGTCGGCGGAGGGCCGGACGGCCCGGGGCGGCGCGGCCGGCCTGGCCGGGGACGCCGGGTCGGCGGGCACCCTGCCGGCGGGCGCCCTTCCGGACGAGGCCGGGCCGGACGACGCGGGGCCGGTCGACGCCGTACCCGCGCCCGTCGGGGTCGGCAGGCCGGCGCCCTGCTCGGGCGGGCCCTCCACCAGGGCGGCCACCAGGTCGGTGAGGGACGGCGCCGGGACCGCGGCGGTCGCCGTCGGGCGGCGCCCGCCGGCGGCCGGTGGCTTCGCGGGCGCGTCGGCCCCGGGGGCGGCGCCCTCGCCCCGCTCCGCGAGGGCGATCTCGCGGAGCAGGTCCGCCACGGAGGCCCGGGGGTGGGCCTGGAGCCAGTGCGCCGCCAGCCGGAGCGCGGTCGGCACCCCGCGGACCCGGTCGACGAGCGCCTGGGCGGCCGTGGGGTCGCAGACCACCCGGGTCGAGCCGATCAGCCCGGTCAGCAGCCGCAGCGCGGAGGCACGGTCGAGGCCGGAGAGCACGCAGGGGCGGGTGTCCCGCAGGCCGGTCAGCGGTCCCCGGGTGACGGCGACCACCAGGCAGCCGGTCTCCCGGGGAAGCAGGGCGCGGACGGCGTCGGTGTTCGGCACGTCGTCCAGGATCAGCAGCGCGCGCCGCCCCCGGGTGCGGCGCTGGATCTCCCGCCGGGCTGCCTCCTCGCCCAGCGGCACCACGGCCTGCCGGGCCGGGACGGTGCCGACCGGAGGGGTGGACGGGCCGGTCGCGGGGGTGGACGGGCCGGTCGGCGCGTCGTCCGATGGGCGCGCGGGCGGGAGCTGCTGGGCGAGGCGGCGGGCGGCCACCCGCGGTGGGACGGCGGAACCGTCCGGCTCGACCAGCCGCACGTACGCCCGTCCGTCCGGATACTCCTCGCGCAGCACCCGGGCGAGGCGGAGCGCGAGCGCGGTGCGCCCGGTTCCGGGGGCGCCGGCGATCACCAGGACCCGGCAGTGGCCGTCGGAGGCGTCCTCCTCCGGTGTGCCGCCGGCGGTTCCCGCGTCGGCCGCACCCTCCGTGCCTGCCTCGCCTGGCTCGCCTGCCTCGCCCACCGGCTCGCCGGTGGGCGGTTCGCCGGTCGGCCGGGCGGGGGTGTGGGGCGCGGAGGTGTGGGGCGCGGTGCGGGTGCGCGCGGTGGCCGCGGGCGGGCGTGGCAGGTCGGCCCGGAGCGCGTCGAGTTCGCCGAGGCGACCGACGAAGTCGGCCGGTTCGGCCGGCAGCCCCGGCACGAACAACGGCGAGGGGTGCTCCGCGGGGATCTCCACGGGGGTGTCCGTTCCGGCGGCCGGACGTCCGGCGGCGGCCGGGGCGGGCGGCCGGGAGGTGCCTGGGCTGCCGGGCGGTCGGTGCCCCGGTTCCGACGGGCCGGGCGTGGCGTCGGCCGACGCCGTCCGTGCGTCGTCCCGAGTCCGCTCGCGCACCGCGTCCTGCGCCATCTGGTCACCCCGCCTGGGCCGCCACCACCGGATCCACGGGAGGGTCCTCCCACCGGGGACACGGTAGTCGCTCGGTCACCGGGCGGGGGCCATCGCGCGGCGCTTCGGCCGTCGTGTCCGCCTGCTTCCCCGGGACGGCCGAACCCCCGGCCGCCGCCGCGCCGGGTGGGCGGCCCGGGACCGGCTCGCCAGGGACCCGAGACCGGCGGCGGACCGGCGCCCGGACCGGCGGCGAACGGGGCACCGGATCGGCGGCCGACGGGGCGCCCTGACCGGCGGCCGACCGGCGCTCGCACCGATGCCGGGATTCGCGCGGGACCGGCGGAATCCGCGCGCGCCAACTCCGAGCAGCCCTTCGGGACGGGCCGGCAGGGCGCCGGAGGCGGAGGCAGGCTTGCCATGCTCAGGCCACGAGGCGCGCGCCGCTAGGGGAGCCCCTGGGGACCCCCCAATTCCATGATCCCATGGGGGGAGACGGAGCGCAGGACCCCGATTCCAGCCTGTGGATAACCCGGGCCCGGGCCGTGCACGAGCGGCCGTTCCGGCTGGGATTCCTCCGCTCCCGGGACCGCCCGGGACCGGCGCCCTCCGCACCCGCACCCCGCACGAAGCGGACGGCCCGACACCGGCACCCGCGCCGGGCGGCCGGCCCGGGACCGGCCCGCCCACCGATCAGCGACCGGCGGGCGGCACCGGCACCCGGATCGAAGCACCCGCGCCGGGCGGCCGGCCCGGGACCGGCCCGCCCACCGATCAGCGATTGGCAGCGGCGCCGGCACCCGGGTCGAGGCCCCCGCGCCGGGCACCTGGGTCGAGGCCCCGCGCCGGGGCCCTCGTGCCAATCCTCAGGGGCGGAACGGCCGGGCCTGCCAGGGGGCGTCCGGGAGCCGCAGGGCCGCGAGGCCGTCGCCGGTGCCGTGCAGGGCCGCGTGGAGCGCCAGCACGCCGACGATCAGCGTCGGGCTCTGCAACTGCCCGGCCAGGATCCGCCGCACCAGCTCGTCCAGGCCGACCCAGTCGAGCTCCATGTCGAGCTCCTCGTGCTCCGCCGCGAAGCGCTCGCCCTCCGCCGGTTCGAGTCCGCGGGCCAGGAACACCCGGATCGCCTCGGAGGACGAACCGGGGCTGTTGTAGAAGTCGACCAGGACCCGCCAGTCGTCCGCCCGGTAGTGGGCCTCCTCGTACAGCTCGCGCTCGGCGGCGTGCAGCGGGTGCTCGCCCGGGACGTCGAGCAGGCCGGCGGGGGGCTCCCACAGCCGGCGCCCGACGGGGTGCCGGTACTGGCTCAGGCAGAGCACGCGCCGGTCGTCGTCGAGCGCGATCACCGCGACGGCCCCGGGGTGCACCTGGTAGTCGCGGCGTGCGGTGCCGCCGTCGGGCATCCGCACCTCGTCGGTGCGCAGCGAGGTCACCTTGCCGGTGAAGGGCGTCTCGGAGGAGACGACCTCCCACTGCTCGACGGCGTCGCGCACGTCGGGCCCGCTCCCCTGGTGCTGGCCGGTTGCCTGGTCCACGCCACCCTCCTCGTCTCTCCGCCCCTGTGCAGGGCGCGCCGGAAGTGGGGCGGAGATCATCCCCGTCCCACCCGCCCCTCACGCTACGCCGCTCACGCTACGCCGCCGCGGCGGTCGCTCCGCCACGCACCCGCCGACGGCGGCACGGCCGGCGACGCGGGAACGGGGCCCGGAGACGACGGCGGCCGGGCGGCGGTCACGGAGGGCCTCCATCGAGGTTCCGTGACCGCCGCCCGGCCGGCCACCGGGCCACGGTCACTCGACCGGGGTCACCCCGGTCGAGGTCACCCGGTCGACGTCACCCGCTCGGGTCACTCGGCCGCGGCGGCCGTCGCCGCGCTGGCCGGGGCGGACTGGGCGCCCACCACGGCGTCCGCCGCCGCACGCTCGGCGATGCGCCGCACCGCCGCCGCGACCAGGCCGGCGAACAGCGGGTGCGGGCGGGTCGGCCGGGAGCGCAGCTCCGGGTGGGCCTGGGTGGCGACCAGGTAGGGGTGCTGGTCGCGCGGGTACTCCACGAACTCCACCAGGCGGCCGTCCGGCGAGGTGCCGGAGAACAGCAGGCCGGCCTTCTCCAGCTCACCGCGGTAGGAGTTGTTCACCTCGAAGCGGTGCCGGTGGCGCTCCTCGATGTACGGCTCGCCGTACACCTCCCGCACGATCGAGCCCTCGGCCAGCTTTGCCGGGTACAGGCCCAGCCGCATGGTGCCGCCGAGGTCGCCCTTCCCGGCGACGATGTCGCGCTGGTCGGCCATGGTGGAGATGACCGGGTGGTGCGCCGACTCGTCGAACTCGGTCGAGTTGGCGCCCTCCAGCCCGGCGAGGTTGCGCGCCGCCTCGATGACGATGCACTGCAGGCCCAGGCAGAGGCCGAGCAGCGGCACCTTGTTCTCCCTGGCGTAGGTGATCGCCGAGACCTTGCCGTCCACGCCGCGCTCGCCGAAGCCGCCGGGGATGCAGATCGCGTCGACCCCGCCCAGCTCCCGCTCGGCGCCCTCCGGGGTGCGGCAGTCGTCCGAGGTCACCCACTTGATGTTGACCCGGGCGTTGTTGGCGAAGCCGCCGGCGCGCAGTGCCTCGGTCACCGAGAGGTAGGCGTCCGGCAGGTCGATGTACTTGCCGACCAGCGCGACGGTCACCTCGTGCTCCGGGTTGTGCACGCGCCGCAGCAGGTCGTCCCAGACCGTCCAGTCCACGTCGCGGAACGGCAGGTCCAGCCGGCGCACCACGTAGGCGTCCAGCCCCTCGGAGTGCACCACCTTGGGAATGTCGTAGATCGACGGCGCGTCCGGGCAGGCGACCACGGCGTCCTCGTCCACGTCGCACATCATCGAGATCTTGCGCTTGATGGACTGCGGGACCTCCCGGTCCGCGCGGAGCACGATCGCGTCCGGCTGAATACCGATGTTTCGCAGGGCCGCCACGGAGTGCTGCGTCGGCTTGGTCTTCAACTCACCGGACGGGCCGATGTAAGGAAGAAGGGATACGTGTAGAAAGAACACGTTGTCCCGGCCCACTTCGTGGCGGACCTGGCGCACCGCTTCCAGGAACGGCAGCGACTCGATGTCGCCGACGGTTCCACCGACCTCGGTGATCACCACGTCGACGTCTTCCGAGGCCATGCGCCGGATCCGGGCCTTGATCTCGTTGGTGATGTGCGGGATGACCTGCACGGTGTCGCCGAGGTACTCCCCGCGCCGCTCCTTGGCGATCACCGTGGAGTACACCTGTCCGGTCGTGACGTTGGCCGATCCGTGAAGGTCCTCGTCGAGGAACCGCTCGTAGTGTCCGATGTCCAGATCGGTTTCCGCGCCGTCGTTGGTGACGAACACCTCACCGTGCTGGAAGGGATTCATCGTGCCCGGGTCCACGTTCAGATATGGGTCGAGCTTCTGCATGGTCACGCGCAGTCCGCGTGCCTTCAGAAGTGAACCCAAGCTGGAGGCGGTGAGGCCCTTACCCAGAGATGAGGCCACTCCCCCAGTGACGAAGAGATGCTTGGTCGTCAGGCTGTTCGGCCGGATCGATGCCTTGCCGGAATGGGGCAGTGCCAAGAGGGGGCTCCCGTGGTCGGATTCGAGGTGGAATGTCAGGTGGCTGATTCCACCCGTCCACGGGCTCTCAGCGTATCAGCGCCCCGTCGGCCTGCACGAATCACAGCCCGTCAGGTCGTACAGTGATCTCCGGCAGCGTCGCCGTACCGCATGCGGCGTGCTGCTGGCGTGCGAGACACGGGACACCAACCCACTGTTGACATAGACGACACCGTCGGGTAACCGATCACTCACCCGAACGGGCGACTAGATCACGCGCACTCCGGGCAACAGGTGGGTCATGGCCGACATAACCTGGTCGAATGTCCCACCACCCTCCCCGCCCGCCCTTCACGCCATCGGCGTAGGAGGGGTCGACCTGGGCAGGAGGGGCCCATCACCGTCACCGGGCACCCATGAATCGCGCCACCGCCCACCGCACGGGTAGCAGGCGCACAGGGGGACACACCGGGACGCATCACCACAGCAACACACCGAGACAGTGCCGGAGCCGGCGGCCGGGACGCGGCCGTGCCGTGCCCGTGCCGGGCTCCAACCTCCCGCCCCTGCCCCACCGCTCATCTGGAGATCCATGTGGCTGGCCGAATCGAGGACTACGCACTCATCGGGGACATGCAGACCGCTGCCCTGGTGGGCCGTGACGGGTCCGTGGACTGGTTCTGCGCTCCCCGCTTCGACTCCCCCGCCGTCTTCGCCGGGCTTCTCGGCACCGACGAGCACGGGTTCTGGCGCATCGCGCCCAAGATTCCCGGTGTCCCCACCGAGCCGGCCACCCGCCGCCGCTACCGCGGTGACTCGCTGATCCTGGAGCAGGAGTGGGACACCCCCCTCGGCTCGGTGCGGGTGACCGATTTCATGCCGCCGCGCACCGGCGTGCCGCGCATCGTCCGCGTCGTCGAGGGCCTCTCCGGCCGGGTGCCGATGCTCTCCGCGCTGCGCATGCGGTTCTCCTACGGCCGGGTGATCCCGTGGGTGCACTCCCGGGAGGGACGCACCGGCGCCGTGGCCGGCCCGGACTCGGTGTGGCTGGACAGCGACGCCGCCACCCACGGCCACCACAAGACGACCTTCTCCGACTGCACGGTCTCCGCCGGCGAGCGGCTCACCCTGGTGCTGAGCTGGCAGGCCTCCCACCTGGACCCGCCGGCCCGCATCGACGCCATGGAGTCGCTGCGCACCACCGAGGCGTTCTGGGAGGACTGGGTCGCCCAGTGCACCTACCGGGGCCCGTGGCGGGACGCCGTGGTGCGCTCGCTGATCACCCTCAAGGCGCTCACCTACGAGCCCACCGGGGGCATCGTCGCCGCGCCGACCACCTCGCTGCCCGAGGACATCGGCGGCGTCCGCAACTGGGACTACCGCTACACCTGGCTGCGCGACGCGGCGATCACCCTGTCCTCCCTGCTGCGCACCGGCTACCGGGACGAGGCGGAGGCGTGGCGGGCCTGGCTGCTCCGCGCGGTCGCCGGCGACCCGGAGAACCTCCAGATCATGTACGGCGTGGCGGGCGAGCGGGAGCTCGGCGAGGCGGAGCTGAGCTGGCTGCCCGGCTTCGAGAACTCCTCCCCGGTGCGGGTCGGCAACGGCGCGGTGGACCAGCTGCAGCTGGACGTCTACGGCGAGGTCATCGAGGCGCTGCATCTCGGCCACATGTCGGGGCTGGCCCGCAACGACTACGCCCAGCTGCTCCAGCTCAAGCTGATCGAGTACCTGGAGAAGCACTGGAACGAGCCGGACGAGGGGATCTGGGAGGTGCGCGGGCCGCGCCGGCACTTCGTGCACTCCAAGGTGATGGCGTGGGTCGCGGTGGACCGCACGGTTCGGCTGATCGAGTCGCAGGGCAGCACCGAGGCCAAGCTCACCCGGTGGCGCCAGCTCCGCGACGACATCCACCGGGACGTCTGCGAGAAGGGCTACGACCCGGAGCGCAACACCTTCACCCAGTCCTACGGCTCCCAGGAGCTGGACGCCTCCCTGCTGCTGATCCCGCAGGTCGGCTTCCTGCCGCCGGACGACAAGCGGGTGATCGGCACCATCGAGGCGATCCAGCGGGAGCTGACGGTGGAGGGCGGCTTCCTGCTGCGCTACCCGACCGTCGGCGAGGACAGCGGCCTGGACGGCCTGCCCGGCGACGAGGGCGCGTTCCTGGCCTGCTCGTTCTGGCTGGCGGACGACCTCGCCATGATCGGCCGCGTCGAGGAGGCCCGCCAGCTCTTCGAACGGCTGCTGGCGCTCCGCAACGACCTCGGGCTGCTGGCGGAGGAGTGGGATCCGCGGCTGCAGCGGCAGGTCGGCAACTTCCCGCAGGCGTTCAGCCACGTGCCGCTGATCGACACGGCGCTGCGGCTGACCGCGTGCGGCGCCTACGGGTGACCGGCGTCCGCCCGGCGTCCGCCCGGGGCGTCGCCGCCGGGCGGTGTGCCGCGGTGAGCTGAGGCGTTGTGGTGAAGGGGCGCGTGGCCGGTCGGCCGCGCGCCCCTTCACCCTCACCGTCCGCCGCGACGCGAGCGCACGCCCCGGGCGGGGGAGCCGTCGCGCGGCGAGCCGAACCGGCCCCGGGCGACCAGCTCCAGGGTGACCAGCACGCAGACCGCCTCCACCGCCAGCAGCGCGATCAACACGAACACCTGCACCGCCCCCGCCTCGACGGGCGACGCCCCGCCGAGCAGCATCCCGACGAACGCGCCCGGCAGCGTCACCAGTCCGACCGTCCGGGTCTGGTCCAGGGCGGGCATGAGGGCGCTGGCCGCCGCCGGGCGGGCGATCTCCAGCCGCGCGTCCCGGTCGAGCAGCCCCAGCGCGAGGGCGGCCTCCACCTCGCCGTGGCGCAGCCGCAGGTCCTCCATGGAGCGGCGGCCCGCCATGGACGTCGCCGTCAGGGCGCCGCCGATCAGGATGCCGGCCACCGGCAGCACGGCGATGCCGCGCGTCGGCAGCACCCCCGCCACCGCCATCAGCAGCAGTACGGGGGCCACGCCGGCGGCGATCGGCACGCCGGCCCACACCCAGGCGCGGCCCGGGGTGATCCGCCGCCCGGCCGTCCGCGTCGCCACCGCGAACATCACCAGCACGAACGCCAGCGTCAGCGGCACCGACCCGACCACCTGGGTGATCAGCGCGGAGACCACGGCCAGCTGGGCGATCGCCCGCGCGCCGGCGCCCAGCACGGCCCGCCCGTGCCCCAGCCGTCCCCATCCGCTGATCGCGGCCGCCGCCAGCAGCAGGACGACCAGCAGCACGCCGAGGGCGACGGTCAGCGGCAGCAGCGTCCCCGATCCCCCCGCCCCCGGCCCGCCCCCACCCCCGGCGCCGGCCGACGCCGCCGACCCCGCCGCCGACGCCGCGAGGACCAGCACGTCAGCTGCTCCGGCTTCCCCACCTGGTAGGTCGCTCATCATGCCAGGGGTACTGCCCCGGCGGGCCGGCCGGCATCCCGCCGCCCCACGGCCCGGCGGAGGGTTCCCGGGCCGCGTGGATCCGGGGAACCCTCCGCCTGGTGGGGGCGGTCGCGCGGTCAGTCGACCTCGGCGACCGCCTGGGCGAACTGGGCGGCGTACAGGCGGGCGTAGGCGCCGCCGGCGGCGAGGAGTTCGGTGTGGGTGCCCTGTTCCACGATCCGGCCCGACTCCATCACCAGGATGACGTCGGCGTCGCGGATGGTGGAGAGCCGGTGCGCGATGACGAAGCTGGTGCGCCCCTCGCGCAGCGAGGTCATCGCGCGCTGGATGAGCACCTCGGTGCGGGTGTCCACCGAGCTGGTGGCCTCGTCGAGCACCAGGATGGACGGCTCGGTGAGGAACGCCCGGGCGATGGTGACCAGCTGCTTCTCGCCGGCGCTGACGCCCGAGCCCTCCTCGTCCATCACGGTGTCGTAGCCGTCGGGGAGGGTGGAGACGAAGCGGTCGGCGTGGGTGGCCTTCGCCGCCGCGACGACCCGTTCCCGGGAGGCGTCCGCGGCGCCGTAGGCGATGTTCTCCGCGATGGTGCCGCCGAACAGCCAGGTGTCCTGGAGCACCATGCCGATGCGGCCGCGCAGCTCCTGGCGGGACATCCTCGCGACGTCCACCCCGTCCACGGTGATCCGCCCGCCGGTGACCTCGTAGAACCGCATCAGGAGGTTGACCAGGGTGGACTTCCCGGCGCCGGTCGGCCCGACGATCGCCACGGTCTGGCCGGGCTCGACGGAGAGCGAGAGGTTCTCGATGAGCGGCTTGTCCGGCTCGTAGCGGAAGGAGACGTTCTCGAACGCCACCCGGCCGGTCACCCGCTCCGGGCGCAGCGGCTCGGCCGGGTCCGGCTTCTGCTCCTCGGCGTCGAGGAGGTCGAAGACGCGTTCCGCGGAGGCGACGCCGGACTGGAGCAGGTTGGCCATCGACGCCACCTGGGTGATCGGCTGGCTGAACTGCCGGGAGTACTGGATGAACGCCTGGACGTCGCCGAGCGACATCCCGCCGGAGGCCACCCGCAGGCCGCCGATCACGGCGACCAGCACGTAGTTGAGGTTGCCGACGAACATCATCGCCGGCTGGATGACGCCGGAGATGAACTGCGCCCGGAAGCTGGAGGTGAACAGGGCCTCGTTGTGCTGGTCGAAGACGTCGGTGGCCTCCTGCTGCCGGCCGAAGACCTTCACCAGGGCGTGCCCGGTGTACATCTCCTCGATGTGGGCGTTGAGCTTGCCGGTGGTGGCCCACTGCTTGACGAACTGCGGCTGGGCGCGGCGGCCGATGGCGCGCACCACGAAGAACGACACGGGCACGGTCACCAGGGCGACCAGCGCCATCAGGGGGGAGATCCACAGCATCATCGCCAGCACGCCGACGATGGTGAGCAGGGAGGTGACCATCTGGCTGAACGCCTGTTGGAGGGTCTGCCCGATGTTGTCGATGTCGTTGGTGGTGCGGCTGAGCACCTCGCCGCGCGGCTGCCGGTCGAAGTAGCCGAGCGGCAGGCGGGAGAGCTTGGTCTCGGCCTGCTCGCGCAGCCGGAACGCCGTCCGCTGCACGATGGTGGTGGTCAGCCGGCCCTGGAGGAAGGTGAAGGTGGAGGCCAGCACGAAGGCGGCGAGGGCGCCGAGCAGCACCGTGCCCACCTCGCCGAAGTCGATGCCGCGGCCGGGGATGACGTCCATCGCGGTGACCATGTCGGCGAGGGTGTCGTCGCCGCGGGCCCGCAGCGCCTCGGCGGCCTCTTCCGGGGTGGTGTCGGGGGGCAGGCTCCGGCCGACGACGCCGGCGAAGATCCGGTCGGTGGCGTAGCCGAGGACGCGGGTGCCGAGCACACCCATGGAGACGCCGATGACGCCGAGGGCGAGCACGGCCGCGATCAGCGGGCGCTCGGGGCCCATCATGCGCAGCAGGCGCCGGCTGGAGCCGCGGAAGTCGATGGAGCGTTCGGTGGGCAGTCCGCCGGCGCCGCGCATGGGGCCGCCCGGTCCGCCGGCGCCGGGGCCGGGCCCGCGGGCCGGCACCGTCCGGGCGGGGGTCGGCCCGGAGCCGGCCTTCACCGGGTCGGAGCCCTTCCCGGCAGGCCCGGCGGCCTTCGGCCCGTCGTCGGCGCCGGGGCGGCCGGGGCCTCGGTCGGTGGTGGTCACGCCGCCTCCTGCTCGGTGAGCTGGGAGAGCACGATCTCCCGGTAGATCTGGTTGTCTGCCATGAGTTCGTCGTGGGTTCCGCTGCCGACGACCCGCCCGGCGTCGAGCACGACGATCCGGTCGGCGTGGCGGATGGTCGACACCCGCTGGGCGACGATCACGACGGTCGCGTCACCGGTCTCGCGGGCCAGTTCGGCCCGCAGGGCGGCGTCGGTGGCGTAGTCGAGCGCCGAGAAGGAGTCGTCGAAGAGGTAGATCTCCGGGCGGGCCACCAGCGTGCGGGCGATGGCCAGGCGCTGGCGCTGGCCGCCGGAGACGTTGCCGCCGCCCTGGGAGATCGGCGCGTCGAGCCGTTCCGGGAGGGCCTCGACGAAGTCCCGGGCCTGGGCCACCTCCAGGGCGTGCCACAGTTCCTCGTCGGTGGCGTCCGGGTTGCCGTAGCGCAGGTTCGTCGCGATGGTGCCGTTGAAGAGGTAGGGCTTCTGCGGCACCAGGCCGACCGTGCGGGCGAGGGTCGCCGGATCGAGTTCGCGGACGTCCACCCCGCCGACCAGCACGCTGCCGCCGGTGGCGTCGAACAGCCGCGGCACCAGGTTCAGCAGGGTGGTCTTGCCGCTTCCGGTGGAGCCGATCACGGCGGTGGTCCGGCCCGGGTGGGCGACCAGGCTGACGCCGTGCAGCACCGGTTCCTCCGCCCCGGGGTAGCGGAATTCGGCGTCGCGGATCTCCAGGTGGCCGTGGCGGCGTAGCGCCGTGACCGGGCTGCTGGGCGGGGTGACCGAGGAGTCGGTGTCCAGCACCTCGGAGATGCGCTCGGCGCACACCTGGGCGCGGGGGATCTGCACCAGCATGAAGGTCGCCATCATGACCGACATCAGGATCTGCATCAGGTAGTTCAGGAACGCGATCAGCGCCCCGACCTGCATCTGCCCGTCGTCGATGCGCTGCCCGCCGAACCACATCACGGCGACGCTGGAGGCGTCCATCACCAGCATCACGGCCGGCCACATGAAGGCCATCAGCCGGCCGGCGGAGGTGGCCACCGTCATCAGGTCGCGGTTGGCGTCGGCGAAGCGGGCCTGCTCGTGCTCGTCGCGGACGAACGCCCGGATGACTCGGATGCCGGTGATCTGCTCGCGCATGACCCGGTTGACCGTGTCGATGCGCTCCTGCATGGAGCGGAACAGCGGCGCCATCCGGCGCACGATCAGCGAGACCACGATGATCAGCACCGGGACGATGACCAGCAGCAGCGCGGAGAGCGGGACGTCCTGGTTGAGCGCCATCAGGATGCCGCCGACGCACATGATCGGCGCCGTCACCATCAGCAGCAGCCCCAGCAGCACCACCATCTGCACCTGCTGGACGTCGTTGGTGGTGCGGGTGATCAGCGAGGGGGCGCCGAAGCGGCCGACCTCGCGGACGGAGAACCGCTGCACCTGGCGGAATATCGCCGCCCGCACGTCGCGGCCGACGCCCATCGCGGTGCGGGCGCCGAAGTAGACGGCGCCGACGGCGCAGGAGATCTGCAGGAGGGTCAGGGCGAGCATGACGCCGCCCGTGCGCAGGATGTGGCCGGTGTCGCCGGTGACCACGCCGTTGTCGATGATGTCGGCGTTCAGCGTCGGCAGGTAGACGGCGGCCAGCGTCTGCAGGAACTGCAGCAGCACGACCAGCGCGATGGGCCTGGTATAGGGGCGCAAGTGGGTGCGCAGCAGTCGGATCAGCACACGGACTCCGGGATCTCCTTGGACATGGCGATGGTGGCGGCGGTGGGCCGCGGGCGTCTCCCCGGGCCCCACCGCCGCCACCAGGTGGGCGCCGCGGTCGGTCAGGCGTGGTGCGGGACGGTCAGGCGTGCTTCGGGGCGGTCAGCCGCCGTAGGGGTGGGTCGCCCTGGCCGTGCGCAGGGCCCCCGCCCACCAGGCGAGCTGGTCGAGCATTCCCTTGGCCGCCGCGTTGCATCCCTCCGGGCGCTTCGGCTGGCCGTCCCCGTCGAACTCGTTCCAGGCGTTGTGGAAGCTGACCGTGTCCCGGACGGTGACCGCGTGCAGCTCGGCGAAGACCAGGCGCAGCTGCTCGACCGCGCGCAGGCCGCCCGCCATGCCGCCGTAGGAGACGAACCCGACCGGCTTAGCCTGCCACTGCGTGAAGTGCCAGTCGATCACATTTTTGAGCGGGGCGGGGAAGCTGTGGTTGTACTCGGGGGTGACCACCACGAAGGCGTCCGCCTCCGCCAGGCGCGGTGAGACGGCGGAGAGCAGCCGGGCGTCCTCCTCGTCGGGCTCCTTGGTGAGGACGGCCGGCAGCGGGGTGGCGACCAGGTCGATCACGTCGACGACCATGTCCGCGCGCTGCCGGGCCTGCTCGGCGAACCAGTTCGCCACGGTCTCGCCGAAGCGTCCCTCCCGGGTGCTGCCGACGATCACGGCGAGGCGGAACGGGGCGGTGGTGGAGTCGGACATCGGCTTCTCCTCGTCGGTGTTCGGGCCGCCCGATCGCTCGATCGGCGGCTGAGAAGAACCGTAGAACCTCAACTTTTGTTAAGGTCAAGTGCCGTCAGGACATGATCGGATGGGATCGCAACGAGCCGACAACCGGGAGGATCCGACCGCATGGACGAGGCAACCACGCAGGACTGCGCCGTGGAGTGCACCCCGGAGTACACCCCGCAGGACACCGTGGAGTGTGTCCCGGAGTGCGCACCGCAGGACGCCGTGGAGTGCGCACCGGAGTGCGGTGACGAGCCGCTGCCCAAGGGCGCGGAGCTGTCCGTCGGTGAGGTCGCGGCGCGCAGCGGGGTCGCCGTCTCGGCGCTGCACTTCTACGAGCGGCAGGGCCTCATCTGCAGCCGGCGCACCAGCGGCAACCAGCGCCGCTACCGGCGCGACGTGCTGCGCCGGGTGGCCCTCATCCGGATCGCCCAGCGGGTCGGCATCCCCCTGGCGGACGTCGCCGCCGTGCTGGAGACCCTGCCGAACGGCCGCACCCCCACCCGCGAGGACTGGAAGCGGCTCTCCCGCCGCTGGCAGGAGGAGCTGGAGGAGCGCATGCGCTACCTGGCCCAGCTGCGCGACGACTTCGAGGACTGCGTCGGCTGCGGCTGCCTGTCGATGGAACGCTGCATGCTGCTCAACCCCTACGACCGGCTGGGCCAGGAGGGCCCCGGCCCGCGCCGACTGCTGACGAACCGCCGGTAGGCGGCGGAACGCCGGAACGCCGCGCGCCTACTCCCGCGCCAGCACCACCACCGCGTTGTGCCCGCCGAAGCCGAAGGAGTTGGAGACCCCGATCAGCCGCCCCTCGCCGAGGGGCCGCGGGGACCAGCGGACCAGTTCGAAGCCGATGCCGTCGTCGATGTCGTCGGCGTTCAGGCTGGGCGGGACGGTGCGGTGGTACAGCGACAGGGCGGTGATGACGGTTTCGACGGCGCCCGCCCCGGCCTGGAGGTGGCCCGTCGCCGACTTCGGCGCCGTCACCGGGATGCGCGCCAGGTCGTCGCCGAAGACCCGGCCGAGCGCCACGGCCTCGGCCGCGTCCCCCACCGGGGTGCCGGTGGCGTGCGCGTTGATGTGGCTGACCTCGGCCGGAGCGGCCCCGGCGGCCCGCAGGGCGCGCATCATGGCCATGGCGGCGGCGGAGCCGTCCGGGCGCGGGTGCGTCATCCCGTAGGCGTCCACGGAGCGCCCGCCGCCGGCGATCCGGCAGTAGGCGCGGGCGCCCCGGGCGGCGGCGTGCTCGGCGGCCTCCAGGACGAGGATGCCCGCGCCCTCGCCGAGCACCATCCCGGTGCGGCCCTTGCCGAACGGGCGGCTGGCCCTCGAAGGATCGTTACTGCTGTCGGTGGCGAGGGCCCGCATCGCCGCGAAGGCGGCGACGCCCATCGGCGAGACCGGCGCCTCGGCGCCGCCGGCGAGCACCACGTCCGCCGCCCCGGAGCGGATCGCCTCCGCCGCCTGGATGACCGCCTCGGTACCGGAGGCGCAGGCTCCGGACGGGGCGAGGGCGAAGGCGCGGGCGCCGTAGGCGATGGCCGTCTGGGCGGCGGTCGCGTTCGGCAGCATCATCGGCACCAGGTGGGGGGAGACGGCGCGGGCGCCGCGCGCGAGGAACTTCTCGTGGTTGGTCAGCAGGGTGGTGACGCCGCCCACCGCGCTGGCCACCACCACCCCGAGCCGTTCAGGGTCGGGTGAGCTCCCCGTCTTCGGTTCCTGCGGCAGGCCGGCGTCCGACCAGGCCTCGTGGGCTGCCTGGAGGGCGTACTGGGTGCTGCGGTCCAGGCGGCGGCGCGCGGCCCGGGGTAAGGGCGGGTTCGGGTCGGGGGCGGTGGCGGCGACGCGGACCGGCAGGGCGTCGGCCCAGTCCTCGGTCAGCCGCCTGACTCCGGACCGGCCGTTCAGCAGTCCTTCCCAGGTGGCCGGCACGCCCGCGCCCAGCGGGGTGACGCAGCCGACTCCGGTGACGAGGACGTCCCGAGCTACCGCTGTTGACACGTCTGCGCTCCTTCCGGGACGCGCGCGCGAGCACGCGCCCTGCCTCCCCCCTCACCGCGACAGGATGTAAATCACCAGAGCCCGCCGAGCAGCATTGTGTCCGAGCGGGGGCGGCTCCGAAGACAGTTTGACCAGGTTCGTCCCAGAGGAACGCCACAGCCCCCAGCCAGCGGGGCTGAGGGCTGTGGTGGATGGTTCAGTTGTGATTCATTGTTTGGATGCGAAGGCCACGAACGCCGACCAGGCCGCCGGCGAGAAGGCCAGCGCGGGCCCGCCCGGGTCCTTGGAGTCCCGGGCGTACACGGCCGAAGGCGCGATCGCCACTTCGACGCACTCGGCCCCCCGATCGTCGCTGTAGCTCGACTTGAACCACTCCAGCCCAGATGGCTCACACACGTTCCGCACTCCGTTCACAGCTCTCCCATCCATTTCTCGATGAAGGTCGCCGACTCACCCGGAGAGAGGGCCTGCGCCCGCAGGATCCCGTACCTCTGGTTCATCGCACGCACCTTGGCTCTGTCTGAAATGAAGATTCCGTCGGCCTGGCTCTCGATGTAGACCAACTCCTGATCCGGCAATTCCAGGAGAACCATGGGGCCGTTGAGGCCGGCATGGTTTTCCTGCACGGTCGGCATCACCTGAATGGAGACGTTCCGCATGCTTGCGCACTCCAGCAGGCGACGCAACTGCCTCTTCAGCACCCCGACTCCGCCGACGGGCCTGCGGAGCGCGGACTCCTCGATCACGTAGCCCAGCAAAGGGGGCGGCTGGCGCTTCAGGATCTCCTGCCTGTCCAGGCGTGCGGTGACTCTCTTCTCGATCACGTCGTCACTCGGCGGCGGGAAGGCGGTCCGGAAGAGCGCCCGGGCGTACTCCTCCGTCTGGAGCAGGCCCGGGATCAGCATCGCTTGGTAGGAGTGCACACTGAGCGCCTTCGCCTCCAGGACGGGGAACTTCGCGAAGAACTTGGGATAGCGCACCTCCGTCAGGTAGGGGAGAAACGCGGTGAGGAGTCCTTTCGCTCCCAGCACCTCGTCCGCCTTATCGATGAACTGATCGCTCGGAATGCGTTGGCCGATCTCGACCGACTTGACCTGATGCTCAGAGTAGTCCACGAGTCTGCCGAGCTGAGCTCGTGTCATTCCGGCCGCCTCGCGCAGCATGCGCACCTGCGCTCCCACGCATCGCACCAGGACCGTGGAGTCGTCCTGCTTCATTCCTGTCTGCCTCCCACCCAACGCGTGATCGCCCCGGGGGTCACGCCCATCCCGGATACACCGCTCCCGCTGCCCGGATACAAGTGCTCCAGTGCATCAGCGGGTCGCGTGGTGAGCCTAGAAAGGCCTGGGGATCGTTAGCGGCGTGGCAAACAACACTCACCCGAACGAGCGATCGACGGACGAAAATTCTCGTCCCGCCATCCTCTACCTCGCCGGCCCCTTCACCCCTGAAGCATTCGACGCGGCCGAGAAGACCTGCGAGGACTACGCCGCCGCCCACGCCCTCCACGTGGCCTCCCGGGTAACCGACCAGGACGCCGCCGTCCGGCTCCCCCAGCGCAACGGCTGGTCCTACGTCCGCTGGCTGCTGCGCATTGACTACGCCCGCACCATCCTCACCCTCGACGGCTGCCTCGGCACCCCCACCGAACTCGCCACCCTGCGCACCTCACTGACCAGAGCCCACGACGCCACCGTCATCTCCCTCCCCGCCCCGCACTCCCCGAAGGCCAACGGACAGTGACCTCCCTCCCACCCCACCACCTGACCATCCCCATCCCTCCCACCTACGCGGACCCGACCGCCCTCCGCCACGAGATCGACGCCGCCACCGCGCCCCTCCCCCACTTCCACTGGCGCCTGCGCAACGAACCCGCCTCTGTCACCCTCGCCCGCCGGCTCACCGCCGCCGCCCTGACCCACTGGCGCGTCACGGCCCCCGCGGACGCCCTCCTCGTGGTCAGCGAACTGGTCGGCAACGGCGTCCTGCACGGCGCCGGAGACGTCACCCTCCGCCTCCACCGCGACGCCGACCTGCTCCGCATCGCCGTGACCGACACCGGCTCCGGTACCCCCGCCCCGCGCTACCCGGACCCCCACGAGACCAACGGCCGCGGCCTGGTCATCGTCGACGAACTCACCGCCGGCCGCTGGGGCGTCCACCACCTCACCGGCGGCACCACCGTCTGGGCCGTCCTACCGACGGCCCTCCCCCGGCAGGCCGCCCGCCCCCACCCCCCTCACCCCGCTGCCCCTCGTCACTCCGGCGACTGCTGAACCCGCGTGTACCGGTACGCCAGACCGGGATCCGCGCCCCCACCCACCGGCACGTAGATCCCCTCCCGCGCCAGGTTCCGCGCCACCAGCAGATACCCCTGCCGTCCGCCGCCGCTCGCGTCGAACATCAGGTACAGGTCCTGGTCGGCCAGCCAGTCCCCCGGCCCCACCGACCAGGTCCCCTCCCCGTCGATCCGCTCCGTCGGGTCGGCGGTCCCGGCCGCGAAGTCCCCGGGGAACCCCACCGCCCGGAAGGTGCTGTCGGCGTTGAGCTCGATCCGCGCACGGCCGTCCGCCGACTCCCACACCCCGATCAGCTGATCCCCCTCCGCCCCGCCACCCCCGTACGTCCGCACCAGCACGACGCCCCCCAGCACCACCAGGCACACCAGCACGCCGAGCCCCACAACCACAGCCCGGGTTCCCCCACCCCACCGCCGCCCCATCCCTCGCCTCCCGTCCGCGAGACCGCCTCCGCGCACCGCCGCTCCGACACCCCGTCAGCACGACTTTTCGCAGCATGCCAGCTACCGGCGATCAACGCCCGAATCCGCCACCATCCCCCTCCCTGCTACACGTCCGGCCCCACTCGCCGATACGGTGCATCACGTCAGTCTCGAACAGCGTTGCGCCAGCACGGCCCGCGACCGACGCGCCCTGGAGGAACCACAGATGCGCAGACACCGATCCGCCACCGTGATCGCGACGGCCGCACTCCTCGCCCACGGCGCGCTCGCCGCCCCGACCGCCGCGGCTGCCTCGGCCGCCCCGGCCTCCGCGTCCTCCACGAACGAGTCGCCCCAGGTGCGGATCACCGCCACGGGGCAGGTCCTCCTGCCGGTCACGGCACCGCCGAACCCGTACTACTCCACCTTCGTGAGCGTCTACAACCAGACCGGCGCCCACATCGAGGACCACGTCCTGGTGGTGGACGCCACGGAACTGGAGGGCGTCGCCGTCCTCTCCAGCGGCCCCTGCCTGGACGGGGACGACACCCCCCGGGTGTTCGAGTGCGCCTACCCCCTGGAGTACCCGGCGGCCCCCCAGGACAACTACCGGGAGTGGGAGTTCCTCCCGGCCCCGGGCGCCGAGGCCGGCGACCAGGGCACCGTGACCTTCAGCACCGTGGTCGACGGCGAGGTGGTCGCCACCGCCAGCACGCTCGTCCACGTCGGCCCGCTGAACGGCGAACATCCCCTCGGCTCCGCCCCCGCCCCCTCCTCCGCAGCCCCGGACGCCCCGACGCCCGGCGGCTCCGACGGCACGACGCCCGCCACCGCCAACGACCCGGCCCTCCAACTCGCCGCGACGGGCCGCACCACCCCCAACACCCCCCTGCTCGCCGCCGGCACCACAGCCATGGCCCTCGGCACCGCCGCCCTCCTCCTAGCCTCCCGAGCCACCCGCCAAGCCCGCCCGAGCTCCTGACAGTTCGGAGGAACAGCGGGACGGGAGCAGACACCGTCCTGTGGCACCCACCAGGAAAACGGCGATTCGCAGACAGCGCGGTCCGGTCGGGCCCGCATGGGGCGCCCGGCCGGACCGCGCTGCCATGTGCTGGTGTGTCGCTGTGACGCGACGGTGGGTCAGGGAGTGTTGCTGTTCTCGTCACGTCCGGAGTTGGCCAGCTGCCGGACCGCGGAGTCCGGAAGGATCCCCTGGAAGGTCCACACGTCGTCGATGCTGCCGGTCCAGTACTCGCCCCAGACCCCGTCGGTCAGCGTCCGGCCGAGCTGGAGACCGCCCTGCGCCGCGAAGGAGCTGACGCCAGCACGCCAGGAAGCCCATTCGGTGCAGTCGGCGGGATCGTCATCCTCGCAGACCACCTGCATGAGGCTGCCGTCGACGAACAGCCGGATCTGGCCCGCCACGGCGTCATAGACCACGGCAAGGTGGTTCCACCTGTAATTCCTCTGGTAGTTGGTGTGCTGCACCACCGTCGGCGTCGGATCAGGCTCGGGGGCGTCCTCGTCGCCCAGCTCCAGCTGCCAGCGCCCGGCGTCCAGCGGGACGGTGTCATGGGGCACGTAGCGGACGGTGAAGGCGCTGTCGTGTTCACCGGGCATCGAGAGCACGGCGGCCCGTTGCTGCGGTCGCTCCGGCGCGGTGACCCACATCGAGACGGAGAAGCTCTTCGTGGTGTCGATCGGCGCCGATTCGGTCGAGGCGTAGTCGCCGTCGCCGTCCAGCACGATCGCGTTGCCTCGTCCCACGTAGCCCCGACCGAACGTCGCGTCACCGTGCAGCACGGCGTCATTCCCCCGGCCGGTGATGTCGGGGGTGAACGCGGGGGTTCCGGTGGCGACGTTCAGCGGAAGGTGGGTGGTGACCCTGGGACGATGGGCGAAGAGCGTCTCAGCCTCCAGTCCGGTCAGTGCCCGGTCGAAGAGCTGGATGTCGTCCAGGTCGCCCTGGAAGTCCCCGCTGCGGTTCGACCCGACCAGGACGTCACCGAGCCGGAACTCCCCGGAGGAGGACCAGGCCGGGGAGGTGGCCGGCACCTCGTCCACCACGCTGCCGTCGACGTACAGCCGCATCACGGCCGCTGCCCGGTCGTACACCCCCACCACGTGGGTCCATTCCCCGAGCCCGGCCTGCGCGCAGTCGGCCGTTCCAGCGGGGCAGGCCCGCTGCGCGGCCCGGGTGTCTCCGGCCTCGGTGGTGTCCGCGTCGCCCCGGAGGAACACCCAGCCGCCCAGTTCAGCCGAGTGGTACAGCTGGAATCCGCTTCGGTTGGCGCCGCCCTGGGAGAGCGCGGTCAGCTCCCCAGCCTGCCGCTCCTCGGGAATCCGGGCCCACAGCGAGACGGAGAAGCTGTTGGCGGTGTTGACCACCGGGCGACCGGCGGAAGCCCAGTCGCCACTGCCGTCGAGGCGCAGCGCGCCCCTGATGACACCGGGAGTGAAGAGAACGGCGTCACCGGACAAGGGGGCTGTCACCGTCGCGCCTCGGCCTGTCAGGGACGTGAGGAACGACGGTTCATCCAGCGGCCAGTGCGCCTTGACCGGGTGTCCGTCGAGGACGGGCCGGTGGGCATGCAGTTCGCCGATGGCGGCGCCGGAGAGCGCGTAGTCGTAGACGCCGATCTCGTCCAGGTCGCCCGGGAAGTGGTTGGTCGCCTCGCCGGCGGACCAGTCGGCGCCGATGTGCAGCGGGCCACGGGCGTCCCAGGGGGTGAGGAAGGGCACCTTGGAGACGAGTTCCCCATTGACGTAGAGGCGGTTCTGCCGACTCACCGCGTTGCTCACACCCACGATGTGCGTCCACTCACCCAGGCGGGCGTCCTGGCAAGTGGTGTCCTCAGGCGGGCAGACCGGCTGGACGGCACGCACCTGCTGACCATCCGCGCCGGGCGCGGTGGTGCGGCGGAACACCCACCCACCGAGTTCGGAGTCGTACTGGATCTGGAAACCGGCGTTGGTCTGGCCCTCCGTCCCGCCCTGCGCGAGGGCGACGACGACGCCGTCCACGGGCTCCTCCGGCAGGCGCGCCCACAGCGACACGCTGAAGCTGCCCGAGGTGTCCAGGAACGGGCCCGGCGCCTGCGCGTAGTCGTCCACGCCGTCCAGGTGCAGCCCGGTTCCCAGCACGCCCTCACCACCGAGCTGGGCGCCGCCATGCAGCGCCGCCGAGTATGTGGCACCGAAGCTGTCGATCTGCGTGCTCCCCGCCGTCCCGTCCAACGGGAAGGTGCGGCTCGGGGTGGGCGGCACGGAGTCCTGCCGGGGTGGCACGGCCGCGAGGTCGATGCCGCTCCCGGCGCCGGCTCCGCCGACCGGGTCGGACACGGACGCCGCCGCGCCCGGTGCCATGGGCAGGACGAGCACCCCGCCCAAAACGGCTGCGGCGAGACCCCGCACCGTGGCCCTCAAGGAAACCTCTCCCACGTATCACTCCTTCGCGTCAACGGCGCGTCAGACAACGCAACTGCGGCAGCTTCCCCCAGGGAACGCCGCCTGCGGAAGCGGCTCTGATGAACATGTGATCAACGCCTCGCGATCACGTGGTGACGTAGGGTCATAAATGGCGCTTTCGCGGGTGGGTTGGCGACAAGGCGGACAGAGCGCTGCCACATCCGGCGCGCCGCGGGGCTCGCCGCCCCGACGGCGCCATCCACGCGATGCGGGGCGTTCGAGGCGTGTTCACGCCGTGGCCGTTCGGCGTTGGCGCGGGCTTCGGGGTGGGTTCCTAGCTTCCCGGGCATGACAAGCGATCTGCGTACTCGTGCCGGGTGGTCGTCACGCGGCCTGCGGGCCGGCCTGGTGGCCGCCGCCGTGGCCGCGCTGCTGCCCACCGCCTCCTCCGTCGGCGCCCAGGCCGCCGACGCTCCGACCGGCGCCGAGCCGACGGCCGCCGTGATCTCCGAGGACTTCTCGGGTGGCGGGCTGCCGGCGGGCTGGCGGGCCGTCGAGGGCGAGTGGACGGTGCGCGACGGACGGCTGCACGGGACGTCCTCCAGCAGCTCGCAGCAGAGCCGGATCACCTTCGGCCCGCACCTGGAGAACTTCCGGATCGAGGCCACGGTGCGCTTCGAGTCGGTGCTGAACGCCGCACGGTGGACGGCCTTCGGGCTGGACATGGCGGCCGACGGCTCCACCCCGTGGTCCATCGCCACCGTGCGCTCCGGCAGCACCGCCTCCAACGGGCTGGAGTTCGCCCAGCGCACCACCGCCAACACCTGGAACGTCACCGACACCGCCGCCGCGCCCAGCGCCGCCGGCACCGGGCGGGACGTCCACCTGGCCGTCGAGGTGCACGGCAACAAGGCCCGGTGGTTCTTCGACGGCGCCGAGGCGCTGCGCACCACCCGGGTGGCCCGCTCGGCCGACGGAGGGCTCGGGCTGGTGGTCAACGGGGCGCACGTATCCTTCGACGACGTGACGGTCACCCCATTGAGCGACAACGGCTACCTCCGCCCGCCGGGCGCCGCGCCCACGGTGATCGCGCACCGTGGCGCCTCCTCCGCCGCGCCGGAGAACACCATCGTGGCCAACGAGGTGGCCCGCCGGGCCGGCGCCGACCTGCTGGAGATCGACGTCCAGCCCAGCGCCGACGGCGTGCCCGTGGTGATCCACGACTCCACCGTCGACCGCACCACGGACGGCAGCGGCGCGGTGCGAAAGCTGACCGCCGCCCAGATCGGCGCGCTGGACGCCGGCTCCTGGTTCGCGCCGTCGTTCGCCGGCGAGGAGGTGCCGACGTTCGAGGCGGTGCTGGAGGACCTGCGGGCCCGCGGCGGTGACCTGCTGCTGGAGATCAAGGGGGCGCACAGCCGGGAGGAGGTCGCCACGCTGGTCGAGCTGATCCGCGCCTACGGCCTGACCGACCGGGTGTTCGTGCAGTCCTTCGAGGTCGCCGCCCTGCAGTACACCCGCGAGCTGGCGCCCGAGCTGCCGCTCGGCCTGCTGCGCTCCACGCTGGACGCGGACCCGGTGGCGATCAGCCGTCAGCTGGGCCTGTCCGCGTACAACCCGTCCGACGCGGCGCTCGCCACCCGCCCGGACGTGGTGGACGCGCTGCACGCGGCCGGGGTGGCCGTGATGGTGTGGACGGTGGACAGCCCGGCTCGCTGGGAGGCTCTGGACGCCGCCGGGGTGGACGGCATCATCACCAACCGGCCGGCCGAGCTGGTGGGGTGGAACGCCGCGCCGCGGGTCGAGGAGCCGGTGGCCGCCGAGCCGACCGTGCGACTGGCCGGGCTCGCCGACGGCACGGTGCTGGACCGGGCGCAGCGGGTGCGGGTGGACGCGCTGGCGACCGACGCCGAGGACGTCCGGATCACCGTGGACGGCGAGGAGGTGGCCGCCGGCACCGAGCTGGACCTGGCCACGATGGAGCGCGGGCAGCACGTGGTGGCGGCCACCGCCACCGGGGCGGGCGGCACGGCGACGGCGACGGCCTCGTTCACCCTGGAGGCGTCCGTCACCGGGTTGGTGCGGCTGGTGCTGGATGCGGAGGCGTCGGCCAAGGACACCGAGAAGATGATCGACATGATCGGTGCCGCCGACTACGACAAGCTCGCCGACTGGGCGGACAAGCACGCGGGCGCCGAACTGGACGCCGAGCTCGCCCGCCGACTGGCCGAGGAGGCGCGGGCGCTCGGCGAGGCCTGAGCGATCCTTGCGCCGGTCCCTCCCGCCGGCCGCGTCCTTGCGGCCGGCGGGAGGGATGCCGGGCAACCGCGCCGTTGCGGGTGAGGGGAGGGACGCGGGGCAGCCGCGCCGTTGTGGGTGGGGGACGGACGCGCGGCAACCGCCCTTTGCGGCCACCGGGAGAAACGCCCGGTGGCCGCACCGTTGTGGCCGGGGGACGGACGCCCGGCAACCGCCCTTTGCGGCCGGGGGACGGATGACCGGCAGCCGCGCCGTTGTAGCCGAGGGGGACGGACGCGCGGCAACCACGCCGTTGCAGCCCGGGCGAGGGACGCCCGACAACCGCGCTCTTGCGGCCGCCAGGAGAGACGCCCGGCAGCCGCGCAGTTGTGGCTGGTGGGAGGGACGCCCAGCAACCACGCCGTTGTTGCCGGTGGGGATGCCCGGCAGCCGCCCCTTTGCGGCCCCCGGAGGCCGGTCGGGTTACGGCGCAGGGGACGCGGGCCCTGCATACCCGCCGGGAACGGCGCACGGGTGAGGCCGCCCCCTTCCCGCCAGGAACATGCCATCGTTCTTCCCAGGAGCCCTCACCAGCCTGGGGGACCCCCTGTTTTCAGGATCCCACCTGCGGATTACCAAGCGCATCCCCCCTCTCGCGGCCTGTGGATAACTCACCCCGGAAATGGCCGCAGCGGGCACAGACAGGCGACCCAGGCACGGCGGGCGCGACTCAGGCACGATCCGGGTGCGACCCAGGCACGATCCGGGCGCGACCCAGCGCGATCCGGGTGCGAGTTATCCACAGGCGGGAAGTAGGGGGCTGCGCTCCGTCATCGCCGCGTGGGATCCTGAAAACAGGGGGTCCTCCCGGGCCAGGTGGGGTGGTCGGCGGAGCGGCCTGGCATGTTCCGGACGAGCAGGCACCGGTCGGGTACCCATGGAGGGGCGGCGGCGGGAACCCCGCAGGCGTCGCGATCAACGCGATCGGCGCGATCGGCGCGACGGCTGCGGCGCGGCTCGTCGGTTGGCCGCCAACAGGGCAGGCCGCACGACCCGCGGGCGCGCCACGGGTGGGCGCTCCTGGCCACCTGCCCACCCGCGGGCGCGCCACGGGTGGGCAGGTGGCCAGGAGCGCCACCGTCTCGGCAGCGCGCTTGCGGCTCCGGTCGGAGCCCCATCCGCAGGGCGAGCACACGGAGAGAGGGGCGGCCGAAGCCAACCGGCTTCGGCCGCCCCTCTCTCCGTGTGCTCCGGATCCGCTTCCCCGCCCTGTCCGTCCCGCCTCCTCGCGCGCCCCCACCGACGAACGGTCAACAGCTCAGAACAGCACCGACAACACTTCCTGCCTTGACAATTTTTCTTTTCGGTAGCAGTCTGGGAAGCGTGAAGGACGTCGAAGTGATCCAGGATCCGGCCGTCGCGGAGGTCACGCTGGACCCGGTCCGAGCCCGGCTGCTGGCCGCGCTCGCCGAGCCGGGCTCGGCCACCACCCTGGCCGCCCAGGTCGGGCTGACCAGGCAGAAGGCCAACTACCACCTGCGCGCCCTGGAACAACACGGTCTGGTGGAGCTGGTCGAGGAACGTCGCAAGGGCAACGTCACCGAGCGGATCCTGAGGGCCACCGCCGCCTCCTACGTGATCTCCCCGGCCGCGCTGCCCGCCGTGGCGCCCGAGCCGGGGCGGGTCACCGACCAGCTCTCCGCGCAGTGGCTGCTCGCCCTCGCCGCCCGGCTGGTGCGCGAGGTCGGCGAGCTGATCACCAGGGCCCGGGCGGCCCGGCAGCGCCTGGCGTCGTTCGCCATCGACGGCGAGGTCCGTTTCGCCTCGGCGGCCGACCGCGCCGCCTTCGCCGAGGAGCTGGGCGACGCCGTGAAGTCGCTGATCAGCAAGTACCACGACACCACCGCGCCGGGCGGCCGACCGCACCGCATCGTCGTCGCCCTGCATCCCAGCATCACCCGCGACGCGGACGGCACACCCATCAGCGCCACCAGCGGCACGGCCGCCACCAACCCAAGCACCAGCACCAGCACCAGCACCAGCAGCACACAGGAGTGATCATGGCCAGGGAATTCGAGATCCGCCGCGAGGTCGTCCTGCCCGCCAGCCCCGAGGCGGTCTTCGAGGCCGTCACCACGGGCACCGCGGCCTGGCTGTTCCCCGAGGAGGGCGACGCGACCACCGGGCCGACCGCCCCCGGGGTCCTCGCCTGGGAGCCGGGCCGGCGCTACGCGGTCCGCGAGGAGGGCGAGGACGGCTGGTTCAACGCGCTGGAGTTCCTCATCGAGGGCCGCGAGGGCGGCACCGCCGTGCTGCGCTACGTGCACAGCGGCGTGTTCACCGACGACTGGGACACCCAGTACGACGCCACCGGAAAGCACACCGACTTCTACCTGCACACCCTCGGCCAGTACCTGCGCCACTTCCCCGGGCGCCCGGCCACCTACCTCGACCTGGCCTCCCCGGAGGCCGCGGCCGACCCCGGCGCGTTCGAGGTCCTGCTGCGCGAGCTGGGCCTGAAGGAGGACGCGGCCGCCGGCCAGCGGCTCCGTCTGGAGATCCCCGGCCTGCCCGCGAAGGAGGCCGAGGTGGACTACCGCACCCCCTACTTCCTGGGCCTGCGCACCGACGACGGGCTGTACCGCTTCTTCGGCCGGAACGCCTTCGGCTGGCGGGTGGGGGTCTCGATGCACCTGTTCGCCGACGACGTCGACGCCGAGGCGACCCGGCGAGCCTGGCAGTCCTGGTTCGACGGGGTGTACGCCCCGGCCGGCCGCTGAGGCCGGCCGGCGGGTCGGGCCAGGCGCCACCGCAACCCAGTCGTGGGCTCAGGCCAGGGTGGCGCGGACCTCGTCGTAGACGCTGAGCACCTGCACGACCGTGTCGTTCTGGTCCGGCCAGCTCTCCGCCTGCTCCAGGCCGGCCTCGGCCAGCCGCTGCCGGCGGCGCGGGTCGGCCAGCAGCGCGGCCACCTCCTGGCCGACGGCCTCGGCGTCGCCCGGCGGCACCAGCGCCGCGGCCTCGCCGACCAGTTCCGGGATCCCGCCCACGGCGGTGGCGACCAGCGGGACGCCCGCCCGCAGCGCCTCCTGGGCCACCAGGGCGCGGGCCTCCCAGCGGCTGGTCAGCACGACCAGGTCGGCGGCGGTCAGCAGGTCGGCCACGTCGTCGCGGTGGCCGAGCAGCCGCGCCGGCAGCGCGTCGGCGTCGATCCGCTCCTGGAGCTCCTCGCGCAGCGGGCCGTCCCCGGCGATCGCCAGCAGCGGGCGGGGGTCGAGGCTGCGCCAGGCGCGGGAGGCGTCCAGCAGCGTCGGGTAGTCCTTCTGCGCGGCGAGCCGGCCCACCGCGACGACCAGCGGACGCTCCTCCTGGCCGGGGCGGTCCAGCCCCAGCTCGGCCCGCACCTGGGAGCGCACCCGGGATGCCGGCGGCAGGGGCGGGGCGGCGACGGGCGCCAGCCGGGCGTCCCGGGCGCCGGCCGCGCGGGCGCCGGTCACCAGGTCGGAGGAGGCGCCGAGCACGATGTCGGCGCCGCGCACGGCGCGCCGCTCGGCCATCCGCAGCACCGCGCCCTTCGCCCCGCCGGCCAGCAGCGCGTTGTGCAGGGTCAGCACCAGCGGGACGGCCGGCGTGCCGCGGCGGGCCAGGCCGGCCAGCAGCCCGGCCTGGAGGCCGTGGGCGTGCACCACGTCGGCCCCGGCGAAGGCGCGGCGCAGTTCCCGCAGCACCGCCACGTCGCCCGTGCCGCGCCGGCCGCCGCCGAGTTCGACGGCGGTGAAGGAGGCGCCGGCGCCAGTGAAGTCGAAGCGCTGCTGGGTGGCGCGCGGCCCGCAGACGGTGACCGTCACGCCACGGGCGGACAGGCCCTCGGCCAGCGAGCGGACGTGCGTGCCGATGCCGCCGGTGCTGCCGGCCAGCACCAGCACGGCGCGCAGCGGCCCGGTGCGGGTGTCCCGGCTGCTGCTCCGGCCGGCGGCGCGAGGGTGTCCGCCGCCCACCCCGGCCTGCGTCCAGTGCGCCATCGCGTCCTCCTTCGATCCGGCGGGTTCCGCCATTGTCAGTTCCCCCCTCCGGGCCGGGTCGGGCGGGCCAGCCGCCCGAGCCGCCCGAGCCCGGCGCGTCCGGCCAGGGCGGAACGCACCTGGTCGCCGGCCAGCGGCAGCGCCACGGCGGCGCACACCGCCAGGGCGACCAGTGCGGCGAGCAGGCCGACGGCCAGCGGGGTCAGGATGCCGTCGGCGCCGGGCAGCAGTCGCTGCGCGCCGGCCGCGACGGCCCAGCCGGCGGCGCCGCCGCAGACCGCGCCGAGACCCCCGGCGGCGCCGGCCCGCACCACCCCGGTGAGCGCGGCGCGCCCGGAGTGCACGGCGACGGCGCGCAGCAGCAGCGCCCCGGCGACGGTCATGCCGACGGTGTTGCCCAAGCCAAGCGCGGCCACCAGCCACTCCCGCGGGACCACCCGCACCAGCGCCAGGTCGGCGGCGACCACGGCCGCCCAGCCGAGCACGGTGGCGACGGCGGCGGGTCCCGGCCGGCCCAGGGCGCCGAGGGCGCGGCCGAGGTGGGCGATCAGCGCGTAGCCGACCAGGCCGGGGGCGAAGGCGACCAGGGCGCGGGCCATCACCTGCCAGCCGACGTCGCCGGCGCCGGCCGCGTCGAAGACCCGGGCCACCGGCAGCGCGGTGGCCGCGAGCAGGCCGGCGCCGGCGAAGCCGACCAGCAGCACGGCCCGGGTCGTGGTGGCCGCGAGCCGGGCGAAGGCGTCGGTGTCGCCCTCGGCCCCGTGGGCGCTGAGCCGGGGGAAGGCGCTGGTGGCGATCGGCACGGCGAGCACCGCGTACGGCAGCAGGTAGACCATCCAGGTGTTCTGGTAGGTCACCAGGGCGCCGGTGGTGCCCTGGGCGGAGAGCTTGACCACGGTGAGCATGGCGAGCTGCTGCGCGCCGAGGGTGGCGACGCCGGCGATGGCGAGACGGCCGGCCCTGGCCGCGGTGCCGGCCGGGAAGCGCAGCGTGGGGCGCAGCCGCAGTCCGGTGGAGCGCAGCGGCAGCAGCGTGCACAGGGCGAGGGCGAGCACGCCGCCGGTGGTGCCGAGGGTGAGGACGAGTTCGGCGTCGCGGCCGAGGGCGCGCAGGTCGTCGCCGGTGGCGTCGCCGGCCGTGGCGGCGTAGGCGGAGTAGGCGACGGCCATGCCCAGGCTGGAGATCAGGGGGGCGAGCGAGGAGGGCAGGAAGCGGCCGTGTGCCTGGAGGATGCCGCCGCTGACCACGGCGAGGCCGTAGAGCGGGATCTGCGGGAGGAACACCAGCAGCATCCGCACGGCGAGTTCGTGGGCGCCGGGCACGGTGGCGGTGCCGCTGCCGCCGTCGGTGCCGCCGTCGCCGAGCAGGAACCGGGCGATCGGGCCGGCGGCCAGGCAGGCCAGCGCGGCGGCCGGCACCAGCAGTGTCACCGACCAGGTGAGCAGGGCGGAGGCGATGGCGCCGGCCTCGGCGCGGGCGCGGGCGTCGGTGACGCCGCGCGCGATCGGGGCGGCCAGCAGGGGCACCACGACGCTGGCCAGGGCGCCGCCGGCGACCACCTCGAAGACGATGTTGGGTACGGCGTTGGTCGCCGAGTAGACCTGGCCGAGGTTGGTCTCGCCGACGGTGCCGTTGAAGACGAGCTGGCGCAGGAACCCGGCGAGCCGGGCGAAGACCGTGACGACGCCCATGAGCAGCGCCGCCCCGGCGAGTCCGGTGCCGACGCGCCGCGCCGTGGCGGCCGCGGTCATCTGGTACCGGCCCCGCCGGCCTCCGGCTCGGTGTCCAGGCCGGCCTCGAACTCGGCGGCGAAGCCGGCGGCGCCGGTGCCGGCGCCGAGCGCGGGTGCGAGGTCCGCCTCGGTCTCCGGCCCGGCCGCGGGGGCAGCGGGCTGCACGGCGTCCGGCAGGGCGTCCTGCTCGGCGTCGGCCTCGGCCCCCGCCCGGGCGGGGGCCGAGGTGGGGGCGTCGGCCGGCGGCTGGGGGCGGCGGCCGAACTCGTCGACGGCCCGCAGCGCCGGGACGGAGGCGATGACCTTGGTGAAGCTGATCCGCTCGCTGGCGGCGGTGAGGGCGACCAGCACGCCGGCCCGCACCAGCAGGCCGGCCCGGGAGGAGTTCGCGACGGAGGCCACGCCGAGGGCGGCGCCGAGGGCGTTCGCCCCGGCGTCGCCGAGCATGGCGCGTTCGCCGAGGTCCTCGCCGATCAGCGCGGCGGCGGCGCCGACCGGGGCGGCGGCCACGGTGCCGCCGACGCCGCCGCGCAGCACGGTGGGCACGCCGCTGAGCAGCACGGCCTTGCCGGCCCGGCCGGGCCGCAGGTCGAGCAGGTTGATCAGGTTGGCGGTGCCGCCGATGACGACGCCGGCGAGCAGCTTGTCCACCGGCCGCTCCTTCAGCAGGGCGCCGGCGGCCAGGCCGGCCGCGCCGATGCCGAACAGCTTGACCGCGCCGGAGGTGACCTCGCCCTTGGCCAGCGCGCCGAGGTGCTGCCGGAAGCCGCGCCGGGCGCCGGTGCCGGCCAGGTCGTCGTAGGTGCCGAGGGCGCCGGCGACGGTGGTGGCCAGCACGCCGGCCGCGCGCACCCGGCCGGGCAGGCCGGGCGCGGTGGCGATGGCGGCGCCGGTGGCCAGGGCGGCGGACGGGCCCTCCAGCAGGGTGAGCACCCGGCCGCTGTAGTTGGTGCGCTCCCAGTGCACGGCCTCGCCGGGCGGCCGGCGGGTCAGCGCGGCCCAGGCGGTGCGGGCGGCGCCGACGGCGGCGAGCAGGGTGCCGGCCCGGCCGCCGGTGGCGCGGCCGGGCGTGGCGCCGGCGCCCGTGCCAGGGGCGGCGGTCTCCGGGGCCGGGGCGGCGGTGGCGGCGGGGCGGGAGGTCGCGCGGCGGGTCACTGGTCGGTCCCTTCGGAGGGCTGCGGAAGCGGTCCGGTGGTGGTGCCGTGCACGGTCGTGGCCGCGGTCACTGCTCGATCCCCTCGGGGATGCGCGGCAGCGGGCCGTCCGTGTCATCCACACCGTAGTGGCCGGACTCGGCGCCGCCGAGTTCCGCCGCCAGCGTGTACACCGCGGCGACCTGGCCGGCCGGGGTGTCGGCGGAGTCCACCGTCGAGTAGCTGTTCGACCAGTCGCCGTCGTCGCGCACGGCCTTGAGGAAGCCGCGCTCCAGGGCGGCCGAGGCCGGGCCGGCCAGCACGGTGGCGGAGGCGTCGGAGTCGACGGCGGCGGCCAGGTTGATCCAGCCCTGGTGCGCGGTGGCGGCCTGCTCGACGGCCTCGTCGGAGTCGTCGGCGCCGCGCGGCGGGACGGCCACGTACACGGTGTCGGCGCCGGCGGCCGGGTCGCCGTCGATGTCGACGAGGTCGGCGTCGGCGAACGCCTCCAGCACGTCGGCCGGGGCGGGGCCGGTGGCCGCCGTCCCGTCGGTGCCGGTGGCGCCGTCGGTCTGCTCCGGGCCGTCCTGCGGGTCGGCGGTGTCGGTGGAGCCGGGGGGCGCGTCGGAGGGGGCGGCGGAGGCCTCGCCGGCGCTGCCGTCGGCCGGGCCCGCGGCGGGGTCGGCGGCCTCGCCGGTCACCGCGTCGGCCAGGGCCTGGGCGGCGCGCTGCTGCGCGGTGGGGTCGTCCTGGCCGTCCACGGCGAGGTCCGCCAGGCCCAGGGTGTCCAGCGGGCCGGTGAAGGCGTCGTCGCCGTTCGGGTCGGACCACGCGTCGGACAGCCGCACGGTGCCGCTGACCTGGCCGCCGGCCTCCTCGATCACCGAGCGCATGGCGCCGACGGTGTCGTTGTCCGCGCCGGGCAGCGAGACGATCACGGTGGTGTGCCCGGTCAGGGTGCCATCGACCATCGTCGGGGTCAGCTCGCGGATGACGCTGTCCCGGTACTGCTGCGCCTGCGTCAGCTCGTTGATCTGCTCGTGGTTCTCCTCCGCCTCCTCGTTGAGGTCCTGCACGCGCCGGGAGAGGTCCTCGAAGGCCGCCTGGTTGAGCAGCGAGCCGCCCAGGATCAGGCCGAGGGCCAGCGCCAGGAACACCGCGACGATCGAGACGACGTGATACCGGAAGTTGATCAAGTGAAGAGCCCCTGGAGCCAGAAGACGAACGAGTCCCACTGTCCGCCGAACACGTGGTAGTAGGCCCGGCCCATCGGCGACAGCCGGACGGTGACCGCGATGGTCAGTAGCGCCGCCGCGCACAGCAGCAGCAGCGAGGTCGTGGACACCCGGCTGCGGTACAACCGGCTGACGCCCTTGGCGTCCACGAGCTTGCCGCCGACCCGCAGCCGGGTGAGGAAGGTGCTGGCCATGCCCGCGCGGCCCTTGTCGAGGAACTCCACCAGCGTGGCGTGGGTGCCGACGGCCACGATCAGGCTCGCGCCCTTGTCGTCCGCCAGCAGCATGGCGATGTCCTCGCTGGTGCCGGTCGCCGGGAAGGCGATCCCCGGGACGCCGAGCTGCTCCAGGCGCTCCATGCCGGGTGCGCGCCCGTCGCGGTAGGCGTGCACCACGATCTCGGCGCCGCAGCGCAGCGCGGCGTCGGAGACGGAGTCCATGTCCCCGATGATCATGTCGGGCTTGTAGCCCTCCTCCAGCAGCGCGTCGGCGCCGCCGTCCACCCCGATCAGGACGGGCCGGTACTCCTTGATGTAGGAGCGCAGGGTGACCAGGTCCTCGCGGTAGTGGTAGCCGCGCACCACGATGAGGACCTGCCGGCCCTCCAGGTCGGTGCGCACGTCGGGCACGCCGACGCCGTCGAGGAGGAGGTCGCGCTCCTCCTTGATGTACTCCAGGGTGTTGGTGGCGAAGGCCTCGATCTGCTCGGACAGGCCCGCGCGGGCCTCCTCCATGGCGGCGTCGAGGTGCTCCTTGTCCAGCAGCGTGCCGACGGCGACCGGGGAGTCGCCCTCGTACAGGACGTTGCCGTCGATGTGCATCACGGCGCCCTCGCGGGCCCGCTGCAGCACGCCGGAGCCGACGCTGTCCAGCAGCGGGATGCCGGCGGAGACGATGATCTCGGGCCCGAGGTTCGGGTAGCGGCCGCTGATGCTGGCGGCGGCGTTCACCACGGCGGCCGGCCGGCAGGCGACCAGCGCCTCGGCGGCCACCCGGTCGACGTCCACGTGGTCGATGACGGCGATGTCTCCGGGCTGGAGCCGCTTGGTGAGGTTCTTGGTGCGGCGGTCCACCCGCACCACGCCGGACGTTCCGTCGACGTCGGCGACGGGGCGCGTCCTCCGGGGCAGCGTAGGCATCCTCACCCGGTCAATCCTGCCACGCGGCACCGCTCCCCCTGTCCGCTCGTCCGGACGCGCGGACCTCCCGGTGCCGATCAGCAGGGCGATCCCGCGACAGATGTGTTACCGCTTCGTTATTCCACCTGCCCGCTGCGGCGCCCCGCTCACCTGTCGGAGCCGCACCCTCCGCGACGTGCCGGACCCGGGCGAGGGGTCGGGCGGGGCCGGGCGAGGGCCGGAGCGGGGAGCCGCCGGACGGCGCGGCGGCTCCCCGCGGGCGGGTCACCCGGACGGGCGACGCCGGACGGCCCGGGACGCCCCCGCTCAGGCGTCGGCGCGGGCGGTGCGCAGCAGTTCCTCGGCGTGCGCCCGGCCCAGCTCGGAGTCCTCCAGGCCGGCCAGCATGCGGGAGAGCTCGCTGACCCGCTCCGCCTCGTCCAGGGCGACGACGCCGCTGCTGGTCACCGTCCCGTCCACGCTCTTGCGCACCACCAGGTGGCGGTCGGCGAACGCCGCCACCTGCGGCAGGTGGGTGACCACCACCACCTGCGAGGTGCGGGCCAGCCGGGCCAACCGGCGGCCCACCTCGACCGCCGCCTTGCCGCCCACGCCGGCGTCCACCTCGTCGAAGAGGTACGTCGGCACCGGATCCGCGCCGGCGAACACCACCTCCACGGCCAGCATCACCCGGGACAGCTCACCGCCCGAGGCGCCCTTGGCGATCGGCCGCGGCGGCGCGCCCGGGTGCGGGGCGAGCAGCAGTTCCACCTCGTCCACGCCGGCCGGGCCGAAGGCCAGCAGCCGGCCGCCCACCTCCAGCCCGTCGTCCGGGTCCTCGGTCTGGGTGAGCGCCACCGAGACCCGGGCGTGCGGCATGGCCAGCTCGCGCAGTTCCTCGGTCACCGCCGCGCCGAACCGTTCGGCGGCCTCCGCGCGGGCCCGGGAGACCTCCTCGGCGAGCGAGGCCAGCTCCGCGCGCAGCCCGTCGCGCTCGGCGCCCAGCGCGCCGATGCGGTCGTCGTCGCCCTCCAGCTCGGCCAGCCGGGCCGCCGCGCGCTCCGCCCAGGCGATCACCTCGTCGGTGTTCTCCCCGTACTTGCGGGACAGGCCCGCGAGCACGGCGCGGCGCTCCTCCACGGCCGCCAGGCGCAGCGGGTCGGCCTCCACGCCGTCCACGTAGCCGGCCAGGTCGGTGGCCACGTCGGACAGCAGGTAGCCGACCTCGCCCAGCCGCTCGGCGAAGCCGGCCAGCTTCGGGTCGTGCCCGGCCACCGCCTCCAGGGCCCGGCGGGCCTGGCCGACCAGGGTGACCGCCTCGGTCAGCTCCGGGTCGGTGGCGGCCGGATCGCCGACCAGCAGCGCGTGCGCCCCGCTGGCGGCGGTGCGCAGGGCGTCGGCGTGGCCGAGCCGTTCGGCCTCGGCGGCCAGCGCCACGTCCTCACCGGGCTGCGGCTCGGCGGCGGCCACCTCCTCCAGGCCGAAGCGGAGCATGTCGGCCTCCTGGACCCGCTCGCGGGCGCGCTCGGTCAGCTCGGCGAGCTCCGCGGCGACCTCCCGCAGCCGCCGGTAGGCGGCGGCGTAGCGGGCGAGCGGCCGGGCGACGGCCGCGCCGGCGAACCGGTCCAGCGCGCCGCGCTGGCGGGCCGGCTGGAGCAGCCGCTGCTGGTCGGTCTGGCCGTGCACCGCGATCAGGTCCTCGGAGAGCTCGGCGAGCAGCCCCACCGGGGCGGAGCGTCCGCCCACGTGCGCCCGGGAGCGGCCCTCGGCCACGATGGTCCGGCTGACCAGCAGTTCCCCGTCGTCCAGCTCCGCGCCGGCGTCCTCGGCGCGGCGGGCGGCCGGGTGGTCGGGCGGCAGCACTATCCGGCCCTCGACGACGGCCCGGTCCGCGCCGCTGCGCACCAGGGCCGGGTCGGCCTTGCCGCCGAGCAGCAGGCCCAGGCTGGTGACCACCATGGTCTTGCCCGCGCCGGTCTCCCCGGTGACGACGGTGAAGCCCGGGGAGAGCTCCACCGCGGCGTCCTCGATCACGCCGAGGCAGCGGATGCGCATCTCCTCCAGACGGGCGCGGCCGGCGGCCGGATCCGGCCGGGTCGGCCCGGCGGCGGCCGGCACGCCGTCCGGCGGCGGGCCCGCCGGCGCGTCCGGGGCGGGGAGCCCCGGGCGCGGCACGCCCGCCGCCGAACCTCCGGCCGCAGCTGTTCTGGCGTCGCCGGCCAGCCCGGTGGCGGGCGCGGCGCTACTCCTGGTGTCGCTCATCGAACCCCTGCGAAGACGTGTCGGTCGCGACCCCGGCGGCTCGCGGCGCGCGGTGGGCACCCGGGTCGGGAGGCCGCTGAGAGGGTGCCGTGGCGACGCCGTCGCGGACGGCGCCGGGTTCCACCACACCCTCCGAGCGAGGGTAACGGCTCCCCGTGTCGAGCCTCACCGCGCCGTGCCGGGCCCGGCGTCGCCCGCCCGGTCACCCGGGTCGTCGCGCCGCCCCGGTCACCGCGCCGTCCCGCGCCAGCCCTGCACGGGCAGCGCGAACTTGGCCACCAGCCGGTTGGTGAACGGCGCGCGGTGCAGGCGGGCCAGCCGCACCGGCTTGGCGCCCCGGCGGACCTCCACCCGGGCGCCGGGCGGCAGCTCCGTGGTGCGCCGGCCGTCGCACCACAGCACGCCGTGCGAGGTCCCGGAGAGCACCTCCACGGCCAGCACCGAGTCCGGGGAGACCACCAGCGGCCGGGCGAACAGCGCGTGGGCGCTGATCGGCACCATGAGCAGCGCCTCCACCTCGGGCCAGACCACCGGTCCGCCGGCGGAGAAGGCGTAGGCGGTGGAGCCGGTGGGGGTGGCGCAGACCACCCCGTCGCATCCCCAGCGGGAGAGCGGGCGGCCGTCCACCTCGGCGACGACCTCCAGCATGCGCTCCCGGGAGGCCTTCTCCACGGCGGCCTCGTTCAGCGCCCAGTCGCGGTGGACCACCCGGCCGTCCTGCCGCACCGTGACGTCGATCGTCATCCGCTCCTCGACCTCGTAGGAGCCCTCGATGACCCGCACCGCCACGGTGTCCAGGTCCTCGCGTTCGGCCTCGGCGAGGAAGCCGACCCGGCCGAGGTTGACCCCGAGCATGGGGATGCCGGACTCCCGGGCCAGCTCCGCGCCGCGCAGCAGCGTGCCGTCCCCGCCCATCACCACGAGCAGCTCGCAGCCCTCGGTGGTGGCGCTCTGCGGGGTCACCACCTCGGCCCCGGGCAGGGACAGCTCCTCCGCCTCGGTGGCGAGCACGCGCACGCACATGCCCGCGTCGAGCAGTTGCTCGACGACCCGGTGCGCGCTTCTCAGCGCCGCGTCCCGGCCGGTGTGTGCCAGCAGGAGCACCGTGCGCTTGTCCAACGAACCACTCCTCGCGACCACGGGCGGCGGCATGCGACCGCCGTCCTGGGACGGACCGGCGAGTCAGGGGGTCTGCCGACGGTCCCTCGATGACCCTCACCCCGGAGCCGGTCCACCGGGAGGTGACCCGCCCGGAGGCGACCCGCCCGCCCGCGGACCTGACTACAGCGTGCGGCGGAGAAGATCAAGGCGGTATCCCTCCTCCACCGGCCGGGGCGGCGGCCGGGGGCGGGCCGACCGGGCGGCTGGCCCGGTGGCCGACCGGGCGGGTCAGCTCGGGCCCTCGGCGACCGCCCGGCGCACCTGCTCCGGATCGACCGGCGGCGCGTCGGCCCGGAACCACACGAAGTACTCGACGTTGCCGGACGGCCCGGGCAGCGGGCTGGCGGTGACCGCGCGCACCCCGAGCCCCAGCTCGGCCGCGCGGGCGGCCACCGTCAGCACCGCGTCCACCCGGAGCTCCGGGTCCCGCACCACGCCGCCGGAGCCCAGCCGCTCCCGCCCGACCTCGAACTGCGGCTTCACCATGAGGACGAGGTCGGCGTCCGGCTCGGCGCAGCCGGCCAGGGCCGGCAGCACCAGGCCGAGGGAGATGAAGGAGAGGTCGCCGACGACCAGGTCCACCCGCCCGTCGATGGTCTCCGGCACCAGCTCCCGCACGTTGGTGCGGTCGTACACGGCCACCCGCGGGTCGGTGCGCAGCGACCAGGCCAGCTGGCCGTAGCCGACGTCCACGGCCGCCACCCGGGCGGCCCCGCCGCGCAGCAGGACGTCCGTGAAGCCGCCGGTGGAGGCGCCGGCGTCCAGGCAGCGCCGTCCGGAGACGGTCAGGCCCAGGGGGGCGAAGGCGGCGAGCGCGCCGGCCAGCTTGTGGCCGCCGCGGGAGGCGTACTCGGGGTCGTCGTCGTCGCGCGTGACGACGATGGCGGCGCCGGTCTCCACCTGGGTCGCCGGCTTCGTGGCCGCCCGACCGCCCACGGTGACCCGGCCGGCGGCGATCAGCTCGCCGGCGTGCTCCCGCGACCGGGCCAGTGACCGGCGCACCAGTTCCGCGTCCAGCCGTCGTCGCGCTGCCACCTGTTCTCCTCTAGCTCCTTGGCCCCGGCGCCCGTTCGTCCAGGGCCGCCAGCACGTCCCGCAGGCCGCCGTGCACATCCTCGTACACCTCGGCGTGCGCCCCGACCGGCAGGGCGTCCACGGTACGCAACCGGGCGAGCAGGCGGTCCACCGGCTCCTCGCCGGTCGTCGGGAGGTCCAGCGGAACGGGAACGGGAGCCTCCGGACGGCTCTGCCCGACCGGCGCGCCGCCGTCCGGCCCGGCGTCCGCGGGCTCGGCCCCGTCAGGGAGGTCGGCGCCGTCCGGGAGGTCAGGGCCGTCCGGGCCGGCGCCGTGCGGGCCGGGGTGCTCCGGCGGGGCGGGGCGCCGCGGCGTGGGGAGGGTCTCGCCGTCGGCCGCGGTGGGGTACTCGCTGTCGTTCTCGCGCACCCGTCCGACGCTACCCCCTGCGCACGGCCGCACCGCCGATCCGCAGCGGTGTTCGGATACCGTGCCGTCGTCCGGAGGTCGCGGGCGCGGGAGCGCCGGCGGCGTGTTCGTGGAGGGGACGGGGAGAGACCATGGCCACAGTGGCGCAGTGCCGGGAGGCGCTCGAACAGCTCGCCGCCACCCTGGGCGCGGCGAGCGCCGGCGGTGCGGGCGGGGCGGCCCGGCTGGACCGCACGGTGAGCTGCCGACTGACCGAGCCGGACGTGGTGTTCACCGGGCGGCTGACCGGGGGCCGGATCACCGAGCTGGCCGAGCATCCCGCCACGGCCGCGCCCGAGGCGAAGGTGCGCCTCGCGCTGAGTGGGGACGACCTGCTGGCCCTGGTGGCCGGCGAGCTGTCGTTCGGCTCGGCCTGGGCCTCCGGCCGGGTGCGCCTGGAGGCGAGCTTCACCGACCTGCTCCGCCTGCGCGCCCTGCTCTGAGGCAGGGGCCGGGGCTCGTCCGGCGGGTCAGACGAGGGCGGCTACCAGCAGGGCGAAGGCGGCCATGATGACGGCGACGCGGACCTGGTGGTAGCGGTCCCAGCGGTTCATCTGCTGCTTCCAGTCGGCGGGCCGGTTCTCCGGGGTCCACGTCTTGCCCCGGTTGTTGATCGGGACGAGCAGCAGGACCGACATGATCACGCTGAGGACCAGCAGCGCGCCGGCGGTGACGACGAGGCCGGTGCCCTGCTGGCGCCATCCGGCGGCGGCCCAGACCGCGACGAGGACGAGCGAGGTGATGTACCAGACCGGCATCACGGCGCCGAGCATCCGGCCCCCGTGGGCGCGGCCGAGTTGGCCGCTGTCGCCGGGGAGTGCGTCGAGGATCCGGTTGATGACGAAGGCGACGGAGAACTCCACCCCCACCATCACGCCGACGACCACGGTGGTGAACACCTCGAGTGCGTTGAGCATGACGACCCCTCCAGGAATCTAGCGTTGCTAGCTGATGAGGCAACGCTAGTACTACTGCCGCTCGTTTGTCTAGCAGCGCTAGCGCGCACCCGTGCCGGTGCGAGGACGCGCGACGGCGCCGTCAGCCCTCGCGGGCGCCGCCGTCCCCCGCGCCCCGCTTGCCCGCGGTGACGGCCTCCAGGATCAACGGCAGGAAGGTCCGCTCCAGGTCACCCGGCGGGTAGCGCTCGGGCTGGACGTAGCTCTGCGCCTGCCCGCCCTCCCGGATCGCCACCAGCAGCCGCGCCAACTGGTGCAGGTCCACCGCCGGGCGCACCCCCGCGCGCTCGAAGGCGACCGCGAGCAGCGCGGCGATCTTCTCCCGCAGCCGGTCCTCGTGCGCGGCGAGCGCCCGCGCGACGTCCGGATCCCGCATCGCGTAGAGGTTGATCTCGGTGGTGACCAGGTACCACCGGCGCTCCTCCGGATCGTCCAGCCGACTGGCGTCGATCAGCGCGGAGATCGGATCGGCCGCCTCGTCCATCGCCGTGAGCAGGGCGCCGGCCCGGGTCACCGCCCGCTCCGCGTAGGCGTCGAACAGCGCCCACAGCAGCTCGTCCTTGCTGCGGAAGTTCGAGTAGAAGGCGCCACGGGTGAACCCGGCGCGCTCGCACAGCTCCTCGATCGTCACGCCGTGCACCCCCCGCTCCGCGAAGGCGTCCAGGGCCGCCTCCAGCAGCCGCGCCACCGTCTCCGGGCGGCGCTTCGTGGGTCCCTTGGGCATCTGACGGTCACTCCGCTATTGACGGGCCGACACGGCCCCCTGACGATACATTCAGTATCCGATACGTTTCGTATCCACTCTCCGCCGGGGGCGCCCCATGTCGCAAGCCGCAGCGCCGCGGCCCGCCAACTTCAGCGACCACCAGAGCGAGATCTACCTGAACGGCATGCTCGCCGGGCGCACGCCCGCCATCACCACCGACCTGGCCGGGCTGGAGGAGCGGGCACGCGAGGTGCTGCCGCCCGAGGCCCTCGGATACGTGGTGCCGAGCGCGGGCAGCGGCGCCACCGCCCGCGCCAACCGCGCCGCCTTCGACCGCTGGCGCATCCTGCCCCGGATGCTGCGCGGCGCCGCCCGGCGCGACCTCGGCTGCACCGTCGCGGGCACCGACCTCCCGGCGCCCGTGCTGATCGCGCCCATGGGCGTGCAGACCCTGGCCCACCCGGAGGGCGAGCTGGCCACCGCCCGGGCGGCCGCGGCGCTCGGGGTGCCCTACGTCCACTCCACCCAGGCGTCGCACTCCTTCGAGCAGGTCGCCGAGGCCGGCGGCCCCGCGGCGCCGCGCTGGTACCAGCTGTACTGGCCCACCGACCGCGAGGTGTGCCTCAGCTTCCTGCGCCGGGCCAGGGCCGCCGGCTACTCGGCGCTGGTGGTGACCCTGGACGTGCCGCTGATGGGCTGGCGGCCCGCCGACCTCGACCGGGGCTTCCTGCCCTTCCTGGACGGCGTCGGCATCGCCAACTACCTCACCGACCCGGCGTTCCGGGCCGGGCTGGCCAGGCCGGTCGAGGAGGACCCGGGCGCCGCCGCCCTGCACTGGGCCGGCATGTTCCCCCACCCCCAGCTCGGCTGGGACGACCTGCCGTTCCTCCGCGAGCACTGGGACGGCCCCATCCTGCTCAAGGGAATCTGCGCCGTCGAGGACGCCGAACTCGCCGCCGAGCACGGCATGGACGGCGTCATCGTCTCCAACCACGGCGGCCGGCAGGTCGACGGCGCCGTCGCCGCCCTGGACGCCCTCCCCGCCGTCGCCGACGCCGTCGGGGACCGGCTCACCGTGCTGTTCGACTCCGGCGTGCGCACCGGCGCCGACGTCGTCAAGGCGCTCGCCCTCGGCGCCCGCGCCGTGCTCCTCGGCCGCCCCGTCCTGTACGGCCTCGCGCTGGACGGCCAGCGCGGCGTGGAGCACGTGCTGCGCTGCCTGCTGGCCGAACTCGACCTCACGGTGGCCCTCACCGGCCACACCAGCCACCGCGAACTCGACAGACGGACCCTGCTGCCCGCCTGACACCCCCGCGGACCCTCCACCGACCCGCGCCCACCCCCCATCCGCCCGTCACAGCAAGGACGCCCATGACCGAGCCCACACACGTCCTCGTCGTCATCTCCCCGCACGTCGGCGGACGCGACGTCGGCGGCGCCCTCGCCGCCCAGCTCGGCGACCGCGCCGAGGTCACCGTCGTGGAGAGCGCCACCGAGGACCCCCGGGCCCTGGCCCGCGCGCAGGTCATCACCACCGCGCTCGCCCCGATCACCGCCGAGGCCGTCGCGGCGGCGCCACAGCTGCGCCTCGTCCAGTGCGCCAGCCACGGCTTCGACTACGTCGACCTCCCCGCCGCGGAGCGCGCCGGCGTCACCGTGGCCAACATCGGATCCAGCGGCGCCGAGAACCAGAACGTCGCCGAGCAGACCTTCGCGCTGATGCTCGCGCTCGCCAAGCGCCTCGTCCCCGCGCACACCGCCCTGGTCGACGCCGACTGGGCGCTCCCCCGGCTCCAGCGGTCGATCACCGAGCTGTGCGGGAAGACCCTCGGCATCATCGGCCTCGGCCGGATCGGCCAGGAGGTGGCCCGCCGCGCCGCCGCGTTCGACATGTCCGTCCTCTACACCGGCCCGCGTCCGCAGCCGCAGGCGGAGGCGCGCTACGCGGCGCGCCGGGTCCCGCTGGAGGAACTGCTGACCACCTCGGACTACGTCTCGGTGCACGCCCCGCTGAACGAGCACACCCGGGGCCTGCTCGACGCCGAACGGCTCGCCCTGCTCAAGCCCACGGCCCACCTGATCAACACCGCCCGGGGCGCGATCGTCGACCAGGACGCGCTCGCCGACGCCCTGGAGGCCGGACGCCTCGCCGGCGCCGGCCTGGACGTCTTCGATCCCGAGCCGCCCACCACCGCCCTGCGGCTGCTGCGCGCCCCGAACGTCGTGCTCTCCCCGCACGTCGGCGGCGTCACCCGGGAGACGCTGGTCCGCATCGCGCTCGCGGCACTGGAGAACGTGCGCGCCTACCTGGACGGCAAGCCCCCGCGCGACGTGGTCAGCCGGACGCGCTGAACACCGCGCGCCCGGGACACGCGCACGCCCGGGACACCGCCACGCCCCCGCCGGCTACCCGGCCAGCGCCGCCCGCACCAGAGCGGCGTTGTCCGGCGCCCTGCGGCCGTCCGGCAGGGTCAGCGTGTCCTCCAGCCCGATCCGGCGATCCAGCCCGCGCTCCGCCGCCAGCCGCAGCACCGGCCAGGCCTGCTCGGCCTCGCCGTGCAGCAGCACCGCGCCGCGGTAGCCCTCCCGCAGCTCCTCCAGCGCCGCGATCGCCGCCTCGGCACCCGCCGCCGCACCCACCCCGCCGGCCGCCGCCGTACCCGGCACCACCTCGACCAGCACCCGAAGCACCCGGCGCGCGAACCCCGAGGCGAGGAACCGGCCCACCGCGTCCGTCCCGGTGAACAGACCCGCCTCGACGCCCACCCCGCGCTCCGACAGCGCCTCCGCCACCCGCTCGGCACCCTCCTCGTGCCAGTTCACCGAGGCGGTGTCCGGAAGGACCGTCCAGGAGCGCACCAGCGCCGCCCGCTCCGCCGCGTCGGGCGCCGTCCACGCGCCGGTGGTCACCCCCACCGGCACGCCCGGCACGGCCTCGCGCACACACGCCACCGCCCGCGCCAGCACCACCGGATCCAGCGAGTCCACGCCGTCCGGCGTCTTGGGATGCAGATGTATGTCCTCCGCGCCGGCCGCGACGGCCGCCCGCGCCGCCGTCGCGAGCTCCTCCGCGGACACCGGGAGAGCGGGATGCTCGGCGCGACCGCGAGCACCGTTGAGGCAGACCTGTAGCACGGTTCGATCATGCCGCCCGACTCCGACAGCCGCCCGGCAGCGCGGGGCCGCGCCGCCGGCGTGTCGGACGGCGCGCCGGGGCGGCCCGGCCCATCACGAAGGGCGGGCCCGGCCACCCGGCCCGGCTCAGCCCTCCAGGGCCTCCAACGCCTTGCGCACGTCCAGCGGCCGCTCCCCCGGGTGGCCCCAGGCGGCCGCGCACGCCGCACGCAGCCCGTCGATCCGGTCCGCCTCGGCCACCCCCGCGGAGAGCTCCAGCACCCCGCCGGCCACCCGGGCCGACCAGTCGCCGCACCGCCACACCGGCCCGACGCCGTCCGGCTCCCCGCCCGGTCCCTCCGCCGCCGCGTCCGCCGTCGTCACCGCCGGGTGCGGCACCAGCAGCCCGCGCAGGTCCTCGGCGATCCAGGTCGGCCGCTGGTGCGCGGGCGCCGCCAGCAGCTGCGCCGCGTCGGTGACCCCGGTGAGCACCAGCAGGCTGTCCACCCCACCGGTCACCGCACCCTCGATGTCGGTGTCCAGCCGGTCCCCCACCACCAGCGGCCGGCGCGCACCGGTCCGCCGGATCGTCTCCCGGTGCATCGGCAGCAGCGGCTTGCCCGCCACCACCGGATCCACCCCCGTCGCCGTGCGCACCACGTTCACCAGCGCGCCGTTCCCCGGCGCCTTGCCGCGCGCCGTCGGAATGGTCAGGTCGGTGTTGGAGGCGATGTAGGGCAGGCCGGCCGCCACCGCGTAGGACGCCTCGGCAAGCTGCCGCCAGTCCACGTCCGGCGCGTAGCCCTGGACCACCGCCGCCGGGGAGTCCTCCGCCGAACGGACCGGCCGCAGCCCCCGCTCCCGCAGCGCCTCCTCCAGCCCGGCCCCGCCGACCACCAGCACCGCCGCGCCCTCGGGCACCCGCTCGGCCACCAGCCGGGCCGCCGCCTGCGCCGAGGTGACCACCTCCGAGGCGTCGGCGGGGATCCCCAGCTCGGAGATGTGCGCGGCCACCACGGACGGCGGGCGGGCCGCGTTGTTGGTCACGTACGCCAGCCGCATCCCGGCGTCCCGCGCCGCGAGCAGCGACTCCACGGCGTGCGGGACGGCGACCGGCCCGGTGTAGACGACGCCGTCGAGGTCGAGCAGTGCCGTGTCGTACTCCTCGTGCAGCGCGCCAGGGGTGCCGGTGCGCGGCAACACCCGCGCGGCGCCCGGCCTCGGTTCGGACGTCGTCATCGAGCTCCACCCTCTCTCACGTTGGTCGGCGCGCCGGGGCGGTCCCCCGGGCACCGCGACCCCGCCCCGGGGCGGGACGGGCCACCGCACCACCGCCGCGACCGGGCGCGTCCGTCCAGGTCAGCGCCCGGCACGTAGCATGCCGAGGATGACACCGAAGTGCCCTGACGCGGCGATCCCGCGAGGCGCGACGCGAACGACCGGGCCGGACCACCAGCCCGCCCTGTCCCTGGCGCCCTTCCGCGGCCTGCGGTACGACGGCCGGCGGATCGACGACATCGCGGCCGTCATCAGCCCGCCCTACGACATGGTGGACGCCGCCCTGCTGCGCGAACTCCGCGCCACCTCGCCGCACAACGCCGTGCGGCTGATCGCCCCGGACTGCGACAGCGTACCGGCCGGGGAATGCCACCGCAGGGCCGCACGCACCTTCCGCGACTGGCGACACCAGGGCGTGCTGGTGCCCGAGCCCCACCCCGCGCTCTACGTCTACGAGCAGCGCCGCGACGTCCCCGGCGAGGACGTGCTCCTCCAGCGCGGCGTCATCGGCGCCCTGCGGCTGAGCCCGCCCGAGGAGGGGCTGGTGCTGCCGCACGAGGACGTGGTCCCGCGGACGGTGGAGGAGCGCGCCGGACTCATGAGCGAGCTCGGCGCCAACCCGGAGCCGATCCTGCTCACCTACCACGGCCGGGGCACCGCGGCGCAGGTCATCGAGGAGGTCGTCGCCGAACGGACACCGGCGGTCTCGGCCCGGACGGCCGGCGGGGCCCGGCACCGCCTCTGGCCGGTCACCGACACCGACGCGATCGCCGCCATCAGCGCCGACCTCGCCGCGTCCGGTCCGGCGCTGATCGCCGACGGCCACCACCGCTGGGCCACCTACCTCGCCCTGCGGTCACGGCACGGGACCGCCGCGGCGCCGGCGCCGGGCCACCGGCCGGGCGACCACGGCCGTACGACGCCGGCGCCCGGATTCTGGGACCGGGGCCTCGCCATGCTGGTGGACTCCGACCGCTACCCGCTGCGCCTCGGCGCCATCCATCGGGTGGTGCCCGGACTGCCGCCGACCGAGGCGGTCCGGCGGCTCACCGGCGCCTTCCGGCGGCTGCGCCCGGTCTCCCCGGACCTGCCCGCCGCCCAGCGCGCGCTCGCCCAGGCCGCCGCCCACGGGCCGGCACTGCTGGTCGCCGGCGGGCCCGAGGGAACCGCGCCGACGCTCGCCACCGACCCCGACGAGGCGCTGCTCCAGGCCAGGGTGCGCCGCGACCGGCCCGAGCCATGGCGCCGGCTGTCGGCCACCGTGTTGCACGACGTGGTCCTGGAGCGGCTGTGGGGGGTGCCGGACGCGCCCGGCCGGGTGCACTACGTGCACCAGGCGGGGGACGCCCTGCGCCGGGCACGGCGGGACGGCGGCACGGCGGTGCTGCTGGCGCCCGTCCGTGAGGATCTGGTGCGGTCGCTCGCGGCCCAGGGCGTCACCATGCCGCGGAAGTCGACCTCCTTCGGCCCGAAGCCGGCCGTCGGCCTGGTGATGCGGGCACTGCCGGAGGGCTGAGTCCACCGGCCCGCCCCGGCCGGTTCAGGAGAAAGCGGTGGGGGCGACCGGCCGAAGCCGGTCGCCCCCACCGCGTTTCACCGCGTGCTGGTCGGGCGGCGCGTCAGCGCTCGCCCTCGCCGCTCTCCCGCTGCTCCGACTCCGGCGCCTCGTCGGAGCGCGCCTCGTCGGAGGGTGCCTGCTCCGCCTCGGAGTCGCGCCCGGACTCGGGCTCGGTCTCCGGGGTGACGTCGGCGTCCGCGTCGCCCTCCTGGGGGATCCGCGGCTCCAGGAAGGGGCTGGTCGGGGACACCTGGTCACCGGCCGTCTCCTGGCTGGGCGCGACCTCCTCGCCCGCGTCCTCCCGCACGTCGTGGGCGTGCCGCCCGTCGGCCTCCGCCTCGGTGGCGCTCAGGAACTCCTCGCCGGCGGCCAGGTCCTCGACCTCGTCGAGGTCCTCGGCGTCCGGGTCCAGGGCGTCGGTGTACTCCACGCCGTCCAGCACGGCGAGGCGCTCGGCGGCGTCGGTGGAGCCGTCACGGTCGGCGTCCGCCGCCTTGGCGAACCAGTCGCGGGCCTCCTTCTCCCGGCCGGCCGCGAGCAGGGCGTCCGCGTAGGCGTAGCGCAGCCGCGCCGTCCAGGGCCGCACGGCCGTGGAGGTCAGCTCCGGGCACTGCAGGGTGACCACCGCCGCGTCGATCTGGCCCATGTCGGTGCGGGCCCCGGCGGCGACCAGGCGCATCTCGATGCGCCCGGCCTGGTCCAGCCGGTTGACCTCGGGGTCACCGGCCATCTCCAGGGCCTTCTCCGGGCGGCCCATGCCGCGCTCGCAGTCCGCCATGACGGGCCACAGGTCCGCGCTGCCGCTCATCCGGCGCGCCGCGCGGAACTCCGCCAGCGCCTCCGAGTAGCGCTCGGTGGCGTACGCGGCGAATCCCGCGGCCTCGCGGACGGCGGCGACCCGGGAGGCGAGCCGCAGGGCGGTCTGCGCGTACTCGTAGGCGCGCTCCGGCTCCGAGTCGACCAGTCGGGCCACCATCACCAGGTGGCGCGCGACGTCGTCGGCGAGGTCCTTCGGCATGCTCTTGAGTTCCTGCCGCACGGAGGCGTCGAGCTCCATGCCCGTGACGTCCTCCGGGATCGGCAGCCGGCGGCGGGGCGGAGCGCCCTCGCCACGGGGACCGCCACGCTCGTCGCGCCGGTACCCACCGGGACGCCCCTCGCGACGGAAACCGCCGCCACGCTCGTCACGGCGCGGGCCGCCGTCACGGTCCCGACGGAAACCGCCGGGGCGGTCGTCGCGCCGGAAGCCGCCGGGGCGGTCGTCCCGGCGGAAGCCGCCGGGGCGCTCGTCACGGCCGGGACGCTCGTCACGGCGGAACCCGCCACCACGCTCATCGCGGCGCGGACCGGCATCGCGGTCGTCCCGACGGAAACCACCCGGACGATCCTCGCGCCGGAAACCGCCCTCACGGTCATCCCGACGGAAACCACCCGGACGCTCATCCCGACGGAAACCGCCACCACGCTCATCGCGGCGCGGACCGGCGTCACGGTCATCCCGACGGAAACCACCCGGACGCTCATCCCGACGGAAACCGCCACCACGCTCGTCACGACGCGGACCGCCGTCACGGTCGTCCCGACGGAAACCACCCGGACGCTCATCCCGACGGAAACCGCCACCACGCTCGTCACGACGCGGACCGGCATCACGGTCGTCCCGACGGAAACCGCCCTCACGGTCATCACGCCGGAAACCACCCGGACGCTCATCCCGACGGAAACCACCGCCACGCTCATCACGACGCGGACCGGCATCACGGTCATCCCGACGGAAACCGCCCTCACGGTCATCACGCCGGAAACCACCCGGACGCTCATCCCGACGGAAACCACCGCCACGCTCATCACGACGCGGACCGGCATCACGGTCATCCCGACGGAAACCGCCCTCACGGTCATCACGCCGGAAACCACCCGGACGCTCATCCCGACGGAAACCGCCACCACGCTCATCACGACGCGGACCGGCATCACGGTCGTCACGCGGCCGCCGCGGGCGGTCGTCGTCGTACCGGCGGAAGTCGCCACGGTCGTCACGGCGAGGCGCCGGCCGGTCGTCACGACGCTCTACGGGACGGTAGCCGCGCCGGTCGTCGCCGCGCTCCTCGTCCCGGCGGTAGGAGGGGCGGTCGTCGCGGCGGAAACCGCCACCGCGGTCATCACGACGGAAGCCTTCCCGGTCATCGCGGCGGTAGCCGCCGCCCTCCCCACGACGGGGTGCGGGGCGCCCCCCGCCACGCTGCCCCTCGCCGCGGTCTCGGCGGCTGTCTTCGCCGCGGAAGCCTCCACGGTCCTCACGGCGCTCGTCACGTCGGAAGCCGCCGCGCTCCTCGCGCCGACCGCCCCGGGGGCCTCGGCTCTCGCCGGCCCGCCGGTCATCCCGGGGACCCTCGGGTGGGTTCGACATCGACGCGGCTCCTGTCTGCTTCTCGGGCACTGGTTCTCGGCACACTCTGCTGTTGGAGTAGACCCCGGCGGTTACCCGCCGATCGGGTCCGTAAGCGGGCCCGGTCCTCCTGGGTATCCGGGCAACTCACCCATTGTCGCCCATCGTGTGGGCGACCGCGCCGGCGGAACCGGGTGAGCGGTTCCGATCCGGCTCCGTCGACACGAGAACGAGTCGGGAGACGACACAAAAAATGGGGTGTGGTCTTCCGACCAATCCTTCGGTCGGAAGACCACACCCCATCTTCACTATTAATCCGGCGGCGTCCTACTCTCCCACACACTCCCGCGTGCAGTACCATCGGCGCTGAGAGGCTTAGCTTCCGGGTTCGGAATGTAACCGGGCGTTTCCCTCACGCTATGACCACCGGAAACCTTGGGAACAGGAATCCAGCAACAGATTCACATATCAAACGTCCAGCCCTGGCCAGGGATGGCGTGTTCGTGGTTCCAGAACCACACAGTGGACGCGTAGCATCTATGGACAAGCCCTCGGCCTATTAGTACCGGTCAGCTCCACACCTCACAGTGCTTCCACACCCGGCCTATCAACCCGGTCGTCTACCGGGAGCCTTAACCCATCACGTGGGTGGGAGTCCTCATCTCGAAGCAAGCTTCCCGCTTAGATGCTTTCAGCGGTTATCCCTCCCGAACGTAGCCAACCAGCCATGCCCTTGGCAGAACAACTGGCACACCAGAGGTTCGTCCGTCCCGGTCCTCTCGTACTAGGGACAGCCCTTCTCAAGACTCCTACGCGCACAGCGGATAGGGACCGAACTGTCTCACGACGTTCTAAACCCAGCTCGCGTACCGCTTTAATGGGCGAACAGCCCAACCCTTGGGACCAACTCCAGCCCCAGGATGCGACGAGCCGACATCGAGGTGCCAAACCATCCCGTCGATATGGACTCTTGGGGAAGATCAGCCTGTTATCCCCGGGGTACCTTTTATCCGTTGAGCGACGGCGCTTCCACAAGCCACCGCCGGATCACTAGTCCCTGCTTTCGCACCTGCTCGACCCGTCAGTCTCACAGTCAAGCTCCCTTGTGCACTTACACTCAACACCTGATTGCCAACCAGGCTGAGGGAACCTTTGGGCGCCTCCGTTACCCTTTAGGAGGCAACCGCCCCAGTTAAACTACCCACCAGACACTGTCCCTGATCCGGATCACGGACCCAGGTTAGACATCCAGCACGACCAGAGTGGTATTTCAACAACGCCTCCACCACGCCTAGCGACGCGACTTCACCGGCTCCCACCTATCCTACACAAGCCGAACCGAACACCAATATCAAGCTATAGTAAAGGTCCCGGGGTCTTTCCGTCCTGCTGCGCGAAACGAGCATCTTTACTCGTAATGCAATTTCACCGGGCCCATGGTTGAGACAGTCGAGAAGTCGTTACGCCATTCGTGCAGGTCGGAACTTACCCGACAAGGAATTTCGCTACCTTAGGATGGTTATAGTTACCACCGCCGTTTACTGGCGCTTAAGTTCTCAGCTTCGCCAACCCCGAAGAGTCGACTAACCGGTCCCCTTAACGTTCCAGCACCGGGCAGGCGTCAGTCCGTATACATCGCCTTACGGCTTCGCACGGACCTGTGTTTTTAGTAAACAGTCGCTTCTCGCTGGTCTCTGCGGCCACCACCAGCTCCAGGAGCAAGTCCCTTCACCAGCAGCGGCCCCCCTTCTCCCG